>PKXJ01000014.1 GCA_003132305.1 Acidimicrobiaceae bacterium
AAGCGCACCGTCGCCGGCAAGAAGAAGGTAACGAAGTAATGGCTAAGCCCACGACGGTTCGTAAGACCCGTAAAAAGGAACGTAAGAACGTTGCCTTCGGAGTCGCGCACATCAAGAGTTCGTTCAACAACACCATCGTTTCCATTTCCGACCCCGAGGGCAACGTGTTGGCGTGGGCCTCGTCGGGCCAAGTTGGCTTTAAGGGTTCGCGCAAATCAACGCCCTACGCCGCGCAGTTAGCCGCAGAAAAGTGCGCGCGCGCGGCCATGGAGCACGGCGTGAAGAAAGTCGACATACTGGTTCGCGGTCCCGGCTCGGGTCGCGAGACCGCGATTCGTTCCATCGCCGCGGCGGGGATTGAAGTTGTGGCGATCAAGGACGTCACCCCACTGCCGCACAACGGATGTCGCCCTAAGAAGCGACGTCGGGGTTAAGGAAGAGTTATGGCTCGTTACACCGGACCCGTCTGTCGACTCTGTCGGCGTGAGCGCACCAAGCTCTATCTCAAGGGCGAGCGTTGCTTCACCTTGAAGTGCCCCGTGGCCGAGAACTCGGACCGCCGCGTTCGCGCGTTTCCGCCCGGCATGCATGGTCGCGACCGTCAGCGCCAGGGCTCGGAGTACTTGACCCAGCTGCGCGAGAAGCAAAAGGCCCGCCGCATCTACGGCATCTTAGAAAAACAGTTCCGCAACCTCTACGAAGAGGCCAACCGTCGCCCCGGCATGACCGGTACGAATCTGTTGCAGTTCCTCGAGACCCGTCTCGACAACGTGACGTACCGCGCCGGATGGGGCGCCTCGCGCGCCCAGGCGCGTCAACTCGTTCGCCACGGTCACGTCAGTGTCGACGGCAAGCGCGTGGACATTCCCTCGTACCGCGTTCGTCCCGGCGAAGTCGTTACCTTGAAGGTCGCCACCCGTGAGAACTTCAACGTCAAGCGCAACCTCGACGTGTTGGACCGCAGTGTGCCGGGCTGGCTCGAAAAGGGCGAAAATGGCTTTAGCGTCACCGTGCGCGTGGTACCCCAGCGCGAGCAGATCGACGAGTCGATCCAAGAACAACTCATCGTCGAGTTGTACTCCAAATAACCGATCTTTTTAAATACCCCTAGGAGTCCCCATGTTGATTATCCAACGACCTACCATCGAAGCCCTCGGCGACGAAGTCAATAACCGTCAGTCCTTCGGCATTGGCCCGCTCGACCCCGGCTTTGGCCACACGCTCGGTAACTCGCTGCGTCGTACCCTGCTGTCATCGATTCCCGGCGCCGCTGCCACGCGCGTGAAGTTCGACGCCGTGTTGCATGAGTTCGGCGTCATCGAAGGCGTCAAGGAAGACGTGCAGGACATTACTTTGAACCTGAAGGATCTGTTGATTCGCGTGCACTCCGACGAGCCCGTCACGCTTCGCCTCGACAAGAGGGGCGAGGGTCAAATCATCGCTTCCGATCTTTCGACGACGGCCGACGTTGAGATCTTGAACGGCGATCTGCACCTCGCGTACCTCACGACACCCAAGAGCGCTCTGACCTTCGAACTCACGGTGGAGCGCGGCAAGGGCTACGTGGGCGCCGAAGGTAACAAGGGTTCTTCGACCATTGGCGTCATTCCCCTCGACGCGATCTTCTCTCCCGTTCGTCGCGTGAGTTTTGAAATCGAGCCGGTTCGTGTCGAGCAGAGCAAGGACTTCGACCGCCTCGTCCTCGACATCGAGACCGACGGATCGATCTCACCTCGTGAGGCACTGGCTTCGGCCGGTAAGACGCTCGGCTCACTCGTGGATCTGATCGCGAGCTTCGACGAAGAGGCGCCTTCACTCGAACTCGGTGACGTGGGTAGTGCCCAGGCCGCCGCGAGCGAACTCGACATCCGCATCGAAGAGCTCGGTCTCACCGAGCGTTCGCGCAACTGTCTCAAGCGCGCGGGCATCAACACGATCGCCCAACTCGTCAACGCCACTGAGCGCGACCTCACCTCGATCACTAACTTTGGTGCGACGTCGCTGAAGGACGTGAACGACCGGCTTGAAGAGCGCGGTCTTTCACTGCGAGTAGAGGACTAGGCATGCGCGGTACTCCAACGAAAGGTAAGCGCTTCGGTGGGAACTCCGCGCACCAGAAGGCGATGATGGGCAACCTCGTCGCCTCGATGATCGCCGCGGAGTCCATTGTGACGACCGAGGCCAAAGCCAAGGCACTTCGCCCCATCGTGGAAAAAGTCGTCACCGCCGCGAAGAACTCGCCCGAGGGATCGGTCCACGCCCAGCGCCGCGTCGTGGCGTTCATTCGCGACAAGGACATGACCCACAAACTCTTCGCCGAGATCGCGCCTCGCTACACCGACCGTCCCGGTGGCTACACGCGCATCTTGAAGCTCGGGCCGCGTCAGGGCGATAATGCTCCGATGGCGCGCATTGAGTTCGTCTGATCCGCTAGGCGCCACGCAACGTTGGCGCCTCGACCTGGCCTACGACGGCCAGGCCTTTAGTGGCTTCGCTTATCAGCCCCAACACGACACCGTCGTGGGACTTCTTCGTGCCACGCTCGCCAAAACACTTCGTCTCGAACAAGAACCAATGATCGTAGGTGCCGGTCGTACCGACGCTGGCGTGCACGCCTTCAATCAAGTCGTCCACGTGGACCTGCCGGTGGCGACAAAAGTTCGCTCGCTCGAAAGCGAGCGTCTCGTGACGTCGCTCAACAAGCAGCTTCGCGGTCGCGTACAGATTCTGCGAGCGGTCCCGGTGAGTAGTGACTTTCACGCTCGATTCTCCGCGAGGTGGCGTGAGTACCGCTACCTGGTCCTCGAGTCGAAACCTCCGGGACTCGAGTCCACGAACTCGTGGTCGTGGTCGGTCGAAGGGCCGCTTGATCTTAAGGCGATGAACCGCGCGGCCAAGAACGTCGTCGGCACTCACGACTTTCGAGCCTTTTGTCGTCGACCGACGAACTCCAGCGCGGACGAGCCACTGCTTCGAAAAGTTCTCACCGCGCGGTGGGAACGACTAGGGGACGAGTGGGTGATGAGCGCGCGTCACGCGCCGGTCCTACGCTTGACGATTCGTGCGCAGTCCTTCTGTCACAACATGGTGCGATGTTTGGTTTCGACGATGGTCGCCGTGGGCCAGGGTGAGCTTTCAGAAGAGATCGTCAAAGAACGTCTCGAGAGTTTGAGCCGCTATCAACTCCCTCAGGCGGCACCGGCGGGTGGGCTGGCACTCGTGGGCGTCGCGTACGACGACGGTGAAGGTCGATAGAACAGTACGACGGTCGCTCGCGCCAGGTCGATGGTGCCCACGTCGCGCTCGGTAAACTGCACGCCATGGTTGAAGAGCCGCTCCCGTCAGGAATAGCGATCACCGAACTGAGCGACACGATTCGTCCACAGGACGATCTGTTTCGCCACGTCAATGAGCGATGGATTGAACGCACTCCCATCCCCTTAGATAAGGCGGAGTACGGCACGTTCATGATTCTCTTCGAGGAGGCCGAGCGGGCCGTCCGCGACATCGTCGAACAAGCGCGCTCGGCGCCAGCGGGTTCTGAAGCGCGTAAGTTTGGTGACCTCTACTCCAGTTTTCTCGACGAGGAACGGATCGAAGCGCTCGGCGCAGGGCCCCTTCGGCGCCCGTTGGATCACGTCGCGACGTTAGCTTCGATGGCTGAAGTGCTGGCCTGCGTGGGAGAGATGCAGCGCCTGGGACTCTCTGGTTTCTACGGGGTGTTCGTCGACAGCGATCCCGGTAATCCCGAGCGCTACGTCGCGTTCTTCGAACAGGGCGGCATCTCTTTGCCCGACGAAAGCTACTACCGCGAGGAGCACTTCGCCGCCGTGCGCGACGCTTTCGTCGTGCACCTGCGTCGGATGTTCGAGCTCGCTGGGCTGAGCGACGCCGAACGCCGTGCCGAACGAGTCTTCGCTCTCGAGACCGAGATTGCGCGTCGTCATTGGGACAACGTCGCTTCGCGCGACGATGAAAAGACGTACAACCTGAGGAAGTGGGCCGCCGCGTCCGATCTCTTTCGTGAGGGGCTTTCGACGAGCGAGTCGGGTGAGATAAGTCTCGACGAATGGTCGACCAACCTCGGCGTACCCGTTGGTGCGTTCGACGACGTCGTACTTCGTCAACCGAGCTTCACCGCTACGTTGGGCGAACTCTTTGACACCGCCCACTTTGACGCTTGGAAGGACTGGCTGTCGTGGCAGATCATCCGAAACGACGCGCCCTACCTTTCGAAGAACTTCGTCGAAGCGTTGTTTGACTTCTATGGCCGGACCCTCACGGGCGCCCCCGAGCTACGCGAACGATGGAAGCGCGGCGTCGCTTTCGTCGAAGGCGCGATGGGCGAGGCGGTGGGCGCGATCTACGTGGAGCGACACTTCCCGCCCGAGGCGAAGGCGCGCATGGACACGCTGGTGGCGAGTCTCGTCGAAGCGTATCGAGAGAGTATTTCGACGCTCGCCTGGATGGGTCCAGAGACTCGTAGGCGCGCGCTCGAGAAGTTGGACGCCTTCACGCCGAAGATCGGCTACCCCGTCAAGTGGCGCGACTACTCGTCGCTCGTCGTCGATCCCACTGACTTGATTTCGAACGTGCGTGCGGCGAACGTCTTCGAGTTTGATCGTCAACTCGCCAAGATCGGAAAGCCGATCGACCGCGACGAGTGGCTCATGACGCCCCAGACCGTCAACGCGTACTACAACCCCGGGTTTAACGAGGTCGTCTTTCCCGCCGCGATCCTCCAGCCGCCGTTCTTCGACGCTGCGCGAGACGACGCCGCCAACTACGGCGCCATCGGCGCGGTGATTGGACACGAGATCGGCCACGGCTTTGACGACCAGGGTTCGAAGTTCGACGGTACAGGACGTCTCACCGACTGGTGGGAACCCTCAGACCGCGCGGCCTTCGAGGAGCGGACCCGATCGCTCATCGACCAGTACAACGCCGTCGCGCCGCGCGAGAAGCCAGAGCTCCACGTGAACGGCGCTCTGACCATTGGTGAAAACATTGGCGACCTCGGCGGACTCGGCATTGCGTGGAAGGCGTATCTGCTCTCGCTCGCCGGCGAAACGCCCCCGGTGATCGACGGCCTGAGCGGGGCCGAGCGATTCTTCCTCTCCTGGGCGCAGGCTTGGCAGGATCAATTGAGAACGGAGGAGATCGAGCGGCGCCTCGCCATCGACCCGCACTCACCAGCCGAGTTCCGCTGTAACCAGATCGTGCGCAACATCGACGAGTTCTACGAGGCGTTCGAGGTGACGCCGAGCGACGCACTCTGGCTCGATCCCTCTTCGCGCGTGACGATCTGGTGAGGCCCTCGCACGCACCTCGTCGTCACGTTACGATTCTGCGGTGAGCGACTTGAAACAAAACCTCGTGGAGACGCTCGACGGCCAGCGTCGACACGTTCTCGGGATCCTCGAAGGTCTCTCGGATGAGCAACTCCGTCGGCCCGCTCTCCCCTCGGGGTGGAGCTGTCTTGGCATGGTGAAGCATCTGGCTCTTGGGGTGGAGCACTACTGGCTGCGCTGCATCGTGGCGGGCGAGTCACTCGACTACTTCGAAATTAACTCCTTGGACAACAATCGCGAGTGGGAAGTCGGGCCCAGCGAGACGGGCGAGGAAGTCTTCAATCTCTACCGAGATGAAGTACAACGCGCCAACAAGATCATTATGAGTACTCCGCTCAACACGCCACCGGCGCAACGCGACGACTGGTGGGGAGAGTGGGAGATTCCCGACCTGGAGTACATCTTGTTTCACTTGATCACGGAGACGGCCTGTCACGCGGGGCACCTCGACGCGGCCCGCGAGCTTATCGACGGTCGTCAGTGGATGGCGGAGTAACGTCCGACGGCTGCTGGCCATCGGAAAAGTCGACAAAAGTGCACTGTAAGGGCCTGGGTCGTCACCGACGGCCCCTCGGTGCCGACGAGACGGAATTATGTTTTTGGGGGTCAGAAAGACAGAACTTGCCTTACCGGGCTGGAGTTTCGTAAGATGGAGAGTCCCCTCGGACCCCGTTGGGGCTGTTCCGATGATTTCGCTGAAGGAAGAACCTTGAAGACGTATTCACCAAAAACGAGTGAGCTGACGCGCGAGTGGCTGGTCATTGACGCCGAGGGCCTCATCCTCGGGCGTGTCGCCACCGTCGCGGCCTCGTTGCTTCGCGGCAAGCACCGCACGTTCTACGCTCCTCACGTCGACACCGGTGACTACGTGATCATCGTGAACGCCGACAAGGTCGTCGTCACCGCCAACAAGGCCGCGCAGAACTTTCACTATCACCACTCGGGCTACCCCGGCGGCCTTCGAGCAACGTCCTGGCAGACCTTGATGGACACCAACCCCGAGAAGCTCGTCGTCGACGCGATTCGTGGCATGGTGCCCAAGAATCGTCTCGGTCGCGCGCAGATGGACAAGTTGTTCGTCTACGCCGGTCCCGAGCATCCCCACGTGGCGCAAGCGCCAAAGAGTTTTGACACTTCGGCGATTCGCCGCGGTTAAGGAGAAGTCGTGACCATCCCTCTTACGCAAACGACCGGGCGTCGCAAAGAGGCCGTCGCGCGCGTTCGTCTTCGTCCCGGTACCGGCACGATCACAATTAACTCTCGTGCCTTTGACAACTACTTCACCTCCGCGACGCACCGTCAAATGGTGATGGAGCCGCTTCGTCTCATCGACGCGCAACAGACCTACGACATCGACGCCACGATCGAAGGCGGCGGCGTCGCCGGTCAGGCCGGCGCCCTTCGTCTCGGCATCTCGCGCTCGCTCTTGAAGCTCGACGAGGGAGTCCGCCCTTCTCTGAAGAAGGCCGGACTGCTGACCCGCGACTCGCGCAAGAAGGAGACCAAGAAGTACGGTCTCAAGAAGGCGCGCAAGGCCCCTCAGTACTCCAAGCGCTAATGGTCGTGCCCGTGCGTTTTGGCACGGACGGCATTCGCGGTCGCGCGAGCGACGAGATCACCGTCGATCTGGCGTACCGACTCGGACGAGCCGTGGCGAGCGTCTTCTCGGTTCCGGTCTTCGTTGGTTACGACACTCGAGAGAGTTCGCCGCCGCTCGCCAGTGCGGTACTCGCGGGACTTCGTGACGGCGGAGCCCAGGGAGTAAACCTCGGCTACTTCACGACGCCGGGCGTCGCGGTCATCGCCCAACAGCGCGGCGGTGCTGGCGTGGTCGTGTCGGCGTCGCACAACCCGTACTACGACAACGGTCTAAAGGTTCTGGGTGTTGGTGGCGCCAAACTCGATCACGCCACCGAAGCGGCCGTCGAGAGCGCTTTGAACGTCGCGGAAAGCCCGGCGTCGAACGACTTCGAGGCCGTGGCGATCGACGACGCGGCCGAGCACGAGTACCTGACGCACTTGCGCAAGCTCGCCCCCGCGGACCTCTCGACGCTCTCCTTGGTCGTGGACTGCGCGAACGGCGCGGCGTCTCACATCGCCCACGAACTCTTCGACTCCACCGGCGCTCGACTCCTTACCATTCACGACCAGCCTGATGGTCGCAACATCAACGAGGGCGCTGGCTCGACCCACGTCGAGAGTCTCGTCGAGGCCGTTCGCGTCGCCGGAGCGGACCTCGGCCTCGCTTTCGACGGTGACGCCGATCGGTTGATCGCGGTGGACTCCGAAGGCACCGTTCGAGACGGCGACGATCTGATGGTGCTCTTCGCGCTCGATCGTCAAGAACGCGCCGTACTCGGCGGTGGCCTCGTGGTCACGTCCATGAGCAACCTCGGGCTCTATCGAGCGCTCGACCTCGCGGGTGTCGAGATTGAAGAGACGGACGTCGGAGACCGCAACGTGTTGATGGCGCTCGAAGCGAAGTCGTGGATCTTGGGCGGTGAACAGTCGGGTCACGTAATTTTCCGCGACCTCGCCCCGACCGGCGATGGTCTCCTCACGGGTCTGCTCTTAGCGGAACTACTCGTTCGACGGGGGCCGTTGGCCGAACTCGCGGGCGCCGCGTGGCGCCGCGTCCCCCAAGAGCTCTTTAGCGTGTCGATCGAACACTTCAGTGACGACGAGGTTCAAGCGCTCTTGAACGAACTCTTAGTGGTCTACGAAGTCGAACGCAACGACGTTCGCCTCCTCGTGCGTCCTTCGGGCACGGAGCCGCTGGTTCGAATAATGATCGAAGCGTTGAACGCCGAGTTCGTTGAGGTCTTCACCGAACGGCTCAAGTCGCTCTACGGTACGTAGGACTTCGCTCGAAAGAGCGTAAATGTTGCCCGAGTAGACTGGCCACATGTGCGGCATTATCGGGGTCGTTGGATCCTCCGACACCCTGGCGACACTGCTCGAGGGGCTCGCACGCTTGGAGTACCGCGGTTACGACTCGGCCGGCGTCGCGCTCGTGCGTCCCGGCGAGACTTGGCGGGCGCGCGCTGCGGTAGGCACCGAGTCGGTGAAGGCGCTGCGCGAAGAGTGTGAACTCGCACCGACGGGATTTTCTTCGGGTATGGGCCACACCCGTTGGGCCACCCACGGCGGCCCCGAGACCATGAACGCCCATCCGCACCTCGACTGTTCGGGCAGTATCGCTATCATCCACAACGGCATCATCGAGAACCACGCAGACCTCCAGGAACAGCTGGAGGCGCGTGGCCACGTCTTTAGTTCTCGCACCGACTCTGAAGTGCTCGCCCACCTTATTGAGGAGTCCCGCGCCAACGGATTTGAACTGATTGAGGCCGTGCGTCGAAGTCTGCTCGTGGTACGCGGAGCCTTTGCGGTCGCGGCGATGGACGCGAGCGAGTCCGACGTGATCGTCGCCGCGCGACGGGTCTCGCCGCTCATCGTGGGCACCGCGCCCGGCGTGACGTATATCGCCAGCGACATTCCCGCCATTCTCGATCGCGCGACGTCCTTCTACGCGGTCAACGACGACGAGATCGTGCGCCTCGCTCCCGAGGGCTTTCGCGCCATCGACCTCGAAGGGGCGCCGGTGCGACTGCACCAACTCACCATCGACTGGGATCTAGAGACGGCCGAAAAGGGCGGTCACGACGACTTCATGACCAAGGAGATCAACGAACAGCCCGAGGCCTTGCGCTCGACGTTGCTCGATCGGCGTCGACGTGACGGCACGATCACCTTTGACGAACTACGAATCCCCGACGAGGAGCTCCGCGAAGTGAATCGCGTCGTGATCGTCGCGGCGGGCACTTCACACCACGCCGGACTGGTGGCGAAGTACGCCATCGAGCGCTGGGCGCGACTTAGCGCGGAGGTCGACATCTCCAGTGAGTATCGGTACCGTGACCCGATCGTCGAGGTCGGAACGCTCGTGATTGGCGTCTCGCAAAGCGGCGAAACGATCGACACCATTCAAGCCATTCGCGAGGCCAAGCGCCGGGGCGCTCGAGTGGTGGCGGTAACGAACATCGTGGGCTCTTCACTCGCTCGCGAGTCCGACGCGGTTATCTACACTCGCGCCGGGCTTGAAGTGTCCGTCGCCTCCACCAAGGTCTTCCTCGCTCAGGTGGCGGCGTTGGAACTCTTGGCTCTCCGACTCGCTCAACTTCGTGAGACGCTGCCTTCGAGCGACGTCGACGCGTACTATCAGGGACTGAACGCCGTGGCTGATCAGGTCGCGACGGTCCTGGAGCGGCGCGCCAGCGTCGGCGACGTCGCGAAGCAACTCCTCGGCGCTCGGGACTTCTTCTTTCTCGGTCGACACGTAGGCTTTCCCACCGCCCTCGAAGGAGCACTGAAACTGAAGGAGCTCTCGTACCTGCACGCGGAGGGCTACCCCGCGGGCGAGCTCAAGCACGGGCCCCTCGCGCTGATCGAACCCGGGGTCGTCGTGGTTGCCGTCGTCACCGACCCTCACATGCACGAAAAGATGTTGTCGAACTTGGCCGAGGTGAAGGCGCGCGGCGCGAGCGTCGTCGCGGTGGCGACCGACGACGACGAGTCCATTGACGCGATCGCCGACTACGTACTGCGCGTGCCCGCGACCGAACCGATGTTTTCGCCCATGGTTGACGTCGTGCCCTTGCAACTCTTTGCGTACGCCATGGCGAGAGGACTCGGTCGCAACATTGACCGGCCGCGCAACTTGGCGAAAACTGTGACGGTGGAGTAGTGACGACACAGAACGTCGGAGTCGACCTCGTGGACGTCGCTCGATTTACGTTGGCTCTCGAACGTCACCCTCGGCTCGCCGAACGCCTCTTCACCGACGGCGAACGCCGTGACGCCCACGCTCAGCCCGAACGGCTCGCGGCGCGCTTCGCCGCGAAAGAGGCCGTGCTGAAGACGTTTCGAGTCGGCATCGGCGCGGCGCCGTGGCGCTCCATCGAAGTGACGACCGATGACGCGGGTGCGCCGAGCGTGGTGCTCCACGCACCGGCCCTTGAACTCGCTCGAGCGGCGGGCGTCGGAATCCTGCACCTCTCCATGACGCACACGCGCGTGACGGCGGTCGCCTTCGTCGTGGGTTCATCGTTGAAAGACGAGTCCCGTGCCCGTTGAGGGCGTACGTCGTCCCGCGTGGGCGGAGATCTCCGCTTCGGCCATTGCGCACAATGTTCGTGCACTGAAGTCGGTTATGGGCACCGCGTCGTTCTGTGCCGTGGTGAAGGCCAACGGCTACGGACACGGCGCGCCCCTGGCCGCGAAGGCCGCGCTCGACGGGGGCGCGGACTCGCTGGCGGTAGCAATCGTTGACGAGGGGATTGAACTGCGCAGCGCGGGCGTGTCCACCGCGATTCTGCTCCTCGCGGAGATTCCCCCCGAAACGATTCCCGACGCCCTAACAAACTCACTCACCCTCACGATCGGCTCACTCGGGGGAGCGAAAGCCGCCGTCACGTGCGCCGAGCAGCTCGGTGATCGTCACCGAGTGCACGTCAAGGTCGACACCGGCATGCACCGAATGGGCGTTGCGCCCGACCAGGTCGACGAGGTGGTCGATCTGCTGCGGGCCTCGCCAGCCATTGACCTCGAAGGTCTGTACACACACTTCAGCGTGGCCGACGGCTCGAGTGCCGACGATCGCGCCTTTACGCGCGCTCAGATCAAGTTGTTCGACGACGTCGTGGCGGCGCTCGCCAAGCGTGGCGTGGCGCCGCGCGTCCTGCACAGTGCAAACTCGGCCGGAGCGCTCGGCTACCCCGAAGCACGTCGATCGATGGTGCGCGTGGGCTTGGCTCTTTACGGGTATCTCCCCGAGGGTTGGCTCTCGGGAGCACTCGAGGAGAAGAATCTAAAACTGGAGACCGCGCTGTCGCTTCGCGCGCAGGTCGTCGCGGTTCGACGCGTCTTGGCGGGAGAGCGTCCGAGCTACGGCCGTAGTCGCGCGCTCGAACACGACGCCACGGTCGCGACCGTACCCTTTGGCTACGCCGACGGCTACCCACGTCGACTCTTCGAGGCCGGTGCTGACGTCTTGATTAACGCCAAGCGCTACCCACTCGCGGGCAACGTGACCATGGACCAACTGCTCGTCGACGTAGGCGACGACGTGGTCGCTCCCGGTGACGACGTGGTTCTCCTCGGGCGTCAAGGCGCCGAGGCGATCACGGCCGAGGACTGGGCCTCGTGGGCCAACACCATTACGTGGGAGATCCTTTGCGGCATCGGGGCCCGCGTGCCGCGGGTGCTCGTGGGCTGAGTCGTGTCGGACTTCGAGGGGATGTCGACGTGCGTGCGCTGTGGTCTCTCGGCCACCCGCCAACGCGTCGTCATCGGCTCGGGTCCGTTGACGGCGCGACTCATGATCGTGGGTGAAGCGCCCGGTCGTACCGAGGATGAGGGCGGTGCGCCGTTTATCGGACCGAGTGGCAAGCTCTTCTTCGCGTTGCTACAGGAAGAGGTGGGCCTCACCCGGGAGGAGTGTTACGTCACCAACGTCGTCAAGTGTCGTCCGCCGGCCAACCGGACGCCAACGCCCAAGGAGATCGAGACGTGCCGACCCTGGCTCATCGAACAGTTGGACCGGGTGTCACCGCGCTTCATCTTGACCCTCGGCAACACCGCGGGTCGCGCCATCTTCGCGTACCAGTCGGGTATCGGCCAGGTGCACGGACACGTCTATCGCTCCGGCAAGATCCAGGGCGTTCCGACCTATCACCCGGCCGCGGCCCTGCGCGGTGGCCCGAGCGTGGTCGACGTCATGCGTGGCGACCTCGGGGTCATCCGTCGCTTGATGGAGACGGCGTGAGTTGGCGAAGGTACGGTGCGACGGCCGAGGACACGAAGGTAGCCGGCGAGGAGTTCGCGTCAGTGTTGCGGCCAGGCGACGTTATCTTGCTCTCGGGCCAACTGGGCGCGGGCAAGACCACCTTCGCGCAGGGCGTCGCGCGCGGACTCGGCGTCGTCGAACGCGCCACGAGTCCGACGTTCACCATGGTTCGCGAACACGAGTGCGTGAACGATCGAGGAATTTCCACGCTGCACCACGCCGACGTCTACCGTGTCGGAAGTGTCGCCGAGGTGTTGGACCTCGCGATTGGCGAGCTGGTCGAAGAGTCCGCGGTCGCCCTCGTCGAGTGGGGGGAGATCGCCTCGTCCGTCTTTGGTGTCGACGTGATGCGCGTCGAATTCACGATTGACGAGAACGAAGGTCGCACGCTCGCCGTCACGGGCGCGCTAGCCGATGGCCGAAGCCAAGAGCTTGACCGCTGGGCGAAGAGATGAACATTCTCGCCATCGAGACCGCGACGCCCGCGTGCGCGATGGCTCTGCGTACGACCGAGGGCGCGGAGGTGTCGCTTGTCGTTGACGACGAGCGACACCACACTGAAGCCCTGACGCCCGGGATTCGTGATCTCCTCATCCAATCGGGATTGACCCCAAAGGAAATCGACCGAGTGGTCGTTGATCGCGGACCCGGTCTCTACACCGGACTGCGCGTGGGCATCGCGACCGCGATTGGCTTTGCCCTGGGGGCCAACGCCGATCTCGTCGGCGTGACCTCGCTCGAACTACTCGCGCACGGTGCGCGCGCTAGTGGCGTTCGCGGCACACTCGTCAGCGCGGTCGACGGTCGGCGTGGCGAAGTCTTTGTGCAGACGTTCAACCTCGACCGCGACGTCACCGCAGTGAGCGAGCCGTCGGTGACACTGCCCTTGACGGTCGTGGACGAATGGACGGAGAGTGGCGACCCCGTGACCTTCACCGGTGACGGGGTCGCGCGCTACGAGACCGTCTTTCTCGGCCTCTCGAACGGTTCGATCTTTGATCAACGAGTGCCTCCACCTCTCGCAGCGGCGCGCCTCGGTGAGTTTCGGCCACCGGAAGCGCAGATCGTGCCGCTGTACTTGCGAGAAGCGGACGCCGTGGCGAACTTCACGACGCGCGAACGACCCTCGTGAGTCCTTCGTGGACCATACGAGAGGCCGAACGGCGCGACGTGCCAGAACTACTCTCGATTGAAGTAGCGCAGTTTCCCGAACCTTGGACGAGGTCGATGTTGCTCGACGAGATCACGAACGTGGAGGCTCGCCGCTACACCGTGGCGATCGAAGACAAGAAGATCGTCGGCTACCTGGGCGTGATGTACGTGATTGAGGAACTGCACGTCAACACCATTGGTACCTTGCCCGGTCACGAAGGTCAGGGGATCGCCACGTCGTTGATGGAAGAGGCGTGGGGCGTCGCTAGAGAGCGGGGCATCCAACGCGCCACGCTCGAAGTCGCCGTCTCGAATACGCGCGCGCAAGAGCTCTACTTCCGCTTTGGATTTGCACCGGTGGGGGTGCGCAAGAGTTACTACGAACGCACCAACGAAGACGCCCTGGTTCTCTGGGCCGATCTCGCCTGAGCCGCAAAGTCCTCGCCCTACGCTGGCGTAGTGACGTTGGTCCTCGGCATTGAAACGAGCTGTGACGAGACGGCGGCCGCCGTCGTGGACGAGAACTTTCACGTTCTCTCGTCGGTGGTGGAGTCCTCGATCGATCAACACCGCGCCTTTGGTGGCGTGGTCCCCGAACTGGCCGGTCGAGCGCACGTCACGACGATCGGTCCCGTCATTCGCCGCGCTCTCGACGACGTCGGCCTTAATCCGAGTGATCCAGCGATTGACGCTCTCGCGGTGACCAGTGGCCCGGGACTCATTGGCTCCTTGTTGGTGGGGCTCTCGACCACGAAGGCCTTGGCACTCGCGTGGGGCGTGCCCTTCGTTGGGGTGAATCACCTCGAGGGCCATCTCTTTGCGCCACTCCTCGAGTCGAGTGGTCTCGAGTGGCCCCTGATGACGCTGTTGGTCTCGGGTGGTCACAGTCTGATCGTTCTCCAACGTGGACTCGGACAGCACGAAGTGCTGGGCGAGACGATCGACGACGCCGCGGGCGAGGCGTACGACAAGGTGGCGCGTTGGCTGGGACTGGGTTACCCCGGTGGACCAGAGATCGATCGACTGGCCAAAGATGGATCCCCGGCCGCGTTGAAACTTCCCGTGTCGATGATCGGCGACGACTTCGACCTCTCGTTTTCGGGTCTTAAGACCGCGGTGGTTCGCGCCACCGAGGCGCACCGTGAGATCTCACTCGAAGACGTCGCGGCCTCCTTTCAATCCGCGCTCAGTGAACAGTTACTGCGAAAGTTTCGCCAAGCGCTCGAGCGTTATGAAGTAAGGGGAGTCGCGCTCGCTGGAGGGGTCGCGGCCAACTCGGCCCTCCGTTCGGGCGTCACGCAACTGGCGAGCGAGTTTGGCCTCGTGTGTCACCTGCCTACGATGGCCATGTGCACCGACAACGCCGCCATGGTCGCCGCCGCGGGACTGTATCGACTCTCCACCGGCGTACCGAGTCAGTTGAATCTCTCGGCTCGTCCTAACTGGCAGTTGGCGGACGTGTCGTGAGCGAGCGATGGGTTCCCCTGGACGTTACTGACGTTGACGCGAACCCCTTCGCGCAGTTTCGTCGGTGGTTCGACGAGGCGGCGGGGTTGATACTCGAGCGCGAAGCGGTCACGCTCGCGACCGCGACATCCGATGGTGCGCCGAGCGCGCGCATGGTGCTGCTTCGCCATCACGACGAGACCTCCTTTGGTTGGTACACCAACTACGAATCGCGCAAGGGCCAAGAACTCGAAGCCAATCCCCGCGCGGCGATACTTTGGTACTGCGAGCCCCTCGGTCGCCAGATCCGCGTTGAGGGTAAGGTCGAGAAAATGACGTCGGCGGAGTCGGACGCGTACTTCGCGACCCGGGCACGAGGCAGCCAGCTCGGCGCCCACGCGAGCCACCAGAGCCAGCCGCTCGCGAGTCGCGCGATCCTCGAAGATCGAGTCAAAGCGTTGGATCTCGAGTTCCAAGGTCGTGACGTTCCCCGGCCCGACGACTGGGGCGGGTATCGTCTCACCCCACGACGATTTGAGTTCTGGCAGCACCGTGTGGATCGACTCCACGATCGAGTGATCTACTTGCCCGCGGGATCGTCGTGGCGGGTGGAGCGTCAGTCGCCCTGAGTCTCGAGTGCTCGTCCGTGAACTCGGCGACTCCGGCGCAACTCCAGTGGTCCAATGACGCCCACCGCGAGCGTCGTGATGACACCGGCGAGTAGGTAGATGGTTCGTGGCGCCAAGGCCGTCAGGAGAACGCCGCCGAGGACCATCGAGCCGATCTCGGCACTGGTGAACACCGCGCCGATGGTGGCGTAGACCCGACCGCGAACCGCTTCGGGCGTTCGCACCGCGAAGAGCGTGGTCGCGGCCACGTTCACCACGCCGACGGCGACACCCGACACCGCTATCAACGGAAAGACGTAGACGACGTGGTACACGAGTCCGACGGAGCCGAGCATGACGCTAATGACGGCGATGCTGGCCAGCGACGTGCGCATGAGCCCGACGGGATCTTGCTTGAGGCGCCTCGATGCGAGCGCCCCCACGACACTGCCCCCACCAAAGCTCGCGCCGGCGAGTCCGTAGAAGAAGGCGCTGGCGTGCAGCGTTCGCGTGATGAAGAAAACCTCCACGACGTTGAGCGCTCCGACGGCGGCCATGATCACGGTGACCAGGACGACCACCGGGCGGATGAGCGGGTCGCTAAGGACGATCCGAAGGCCCGCGCCGAGGTTTCGTTTGGACTTCTCGAGGCTCGCCGCTTCCTCCGGGGGGCGGCGATCGGAGCGAAGGAAGAGGGTGCCCAGTCCCGCGAGGGCGAAACTCACCGCGTCGAGATAGAGCGGAACACTGGTACCGGCTGCTCCGACCAACAGACCGCCGATAGCCGGTCCGGCGGCCACCGCGATGCCCTGCACCGACTGAATGGTCGATTGGCCAATCGCCACGTTCTCCTCGCCGGTCACCGTCGGCGAAAGTGCCGAGTAGCCGGGCATCGAGAACGCGACCCCGCAGGTGAGTAGGGCCATCAGGCCAATGGTCGCGACGTCACCGTGCCAGAGGCCGATCCCGACACAGACCAGGGCCTCCACGCCACCCAGGAAGGCCAGAAAGGCCTTCGCGGGCACGTGATCAACGACGTAACCGGCGATCGGCGCGAGCGCGACGATGGGCAAGGCGCCGGCGACCGAAAGTGCGGCGATCATCCAGCCCTGGCCCCCGTGAGCTACCCGCAGATACAAGGTGATCAGGGCAATTGCGTCGCCCAGGAAGGAGATTCCTCGAAAGGTAGCTAGGAGCCGCAAGTCGCGACGCTGCACGGAACTGAGGGCCACGAGTGAAGGTTAGGGCCGCAGGGAATCTCTGTTGGCACTCCGGACCGCTGGCTGCTAAATTGGCAGTCGCAAGTATCGAGTGCTAATTGCTCAGGAGGCAAGAAGAATGAAGTTGCACCCACTAGAAGACCGCATCGTCGTTCGTCCCAACAGCGCTGAGGCCACCACGGCTTCGGGCCTGGTGATTCCCGACACCGCCAAAGAGAAGCCCCAGCAGGGTGAGGTGCTCGCCACCGGTCCCGGTCGCCGCACCGACTCCACCGGCGAGATCATCCCGACCGGCGTTTCGATTGGCGACACCGTCGTCTACTCGAAGTACGGCGGCACCGAGATCACCGTCGACGGTGAGGATCTGCTGATTCTCTCGAGCCGTGACGTACTGGCGACCGTTACCAAGTAGCTCGTGACGAGCTCGGCTCGTCACTCCCTCTGAATATGAAAGAAGACTTATGTCAAAGATATTGAAGTTTGACGAGGACGCCCGTCGCGGCCTCGAAGCCGGCGTGGACAAGTTGGCCGACGCCGTCAAGGTCACCCTCGGGCCCAAGGGACGCAACGTCGTCTTGGGCAAGAAGTTTGGCGCTCCCACCATCACCAACGACGGGGTGTCGATTGCTCGCGAGATCGAACTCGAAGACCCCTTTGAGAACATGGGCGCCCAACTGGTGAAAGAAGTCGCCACGAAGACCAACGACGTCGCCGGTGACGGCACGACGACGGCGACCGTGCTGGCCCAAGCTCTGATCAAAGAAGGTCTGCGCAACGTCGCGGCCGGCGCGAGTCCCTCGGGTCTCAAGCGCGGGATCGAAAAGGCCGTGAAGGCCGCCGTGGAGTCCATCGCGGACCAGAGCCAAGAGGTCTCGGGTAAGAAACAGATCGCCCAAGTCGCCACGATTTCGGCCGCGGACTCCGCCATTGGTGAAGTCATCGCGGACGCTATCGACAAGGTTGGCAAAGACGGCACCGTTACGGTCGAAGAGTCGAACACTTTTGGCATCGAGCTCGAACTCACCGAAGGCATGCAGTTCGACAAGGGCTACCTCTCGCCCTACTTCGTCACCGACGCCGAACGTCAAGAAGCGGTTCTGGAAGACGCCGTCATCCTCTACACCAGTAACAAGATCTCGGCCGTACACGATCTCGTGCCCGTGCTCGAGAAGGTCATGCAAGCTGGTCGTCCGCTGTTGATCGTTGCGGAAGACGTCGAGGGCGAAGCGCTCGCGACACTCGTGGTGAACAAGATTCGCGGTACGTTCACGTCCGTGGCCGTGAAGGCGCCGGGCTTTGGAGAGCGCCGCAAGGCCATGCTCCAGGACATGGCGATTCTCACTGGTGGCACCGTGATCTCGGATGAGATCGGTCTGAAGCTTGACAGTGCAACCGTGGACCTACTCGGTAAGGCTCGTCGCGTGGTTGTTACGAAAGACGCCACAACCCTCGTCGACGGCGGCGGAACGAAGGAAGACGTTGCTGGTCGGGTCGCGCAACTAAAGCGCGAGATCGAAGACACCGACTCGGACTGGGACCGCGAGAAGCTCCAAGAGCGCCTCGCGAAGCTCGCCGGTGGTGTAGCCGTCGTGAAGGTTGGCGCGGCCACTGAGGTTGAACTGAAAGAGAAGAAGCACCGCATCGAAGACGCGCTCAGCGCCACTCGTGCGGCGATCGACGAAGGCATCGTCGCCGGCGGGGGCACCGCACTCGTTCGAGCACGCGCTGCCGTCGACAAACTCGTCGGAACATTGAGCGGCGATGAGGCTACGGGCGCGCGCATTGTCGCGAACTCCCTCGAGTCGCCGCTTCGACACATTGCCCAAAACGCTGGTTTCGAGGGTGCCGTCAAGGTGCGTGAAGTTGCCGACGCCAAGGGTTCGGTGGGGCTCAACGCCGAGACGGGGGTCCTTGAAGACCTCGTCAAGGCTGGCGTCATCGACCCGGCGAAGGTGACGCGCTCGGCGCTGCAGAACGCAGCGTCCATTGCGGCACTTCTCCTCACCACTGAGGCCATCGTGGCCGACAAGCCTGAACCGGCTGGCGCGTCCATGGGCGACGGCGGCATGGGCGGCATGGGCGGCATGGGCGGCATGGGCGGGATGATGTAACGAGCGGTTTCGAAGTACTTCAAAACAGCCGGGCCTTGGGCCCGGCTGTTTTGTTTGACGGATTGAATTATGTTGAACGTCGCTCGATCGGCCTTATCTTCGGGGACCCGAGGTGACAGGTCGGCTAGCAAGCATTGGCGATTGACTCGGTAGATCCGCTGGCGAGCGACTTCGTCGCTCCGAGCAATTGAAAGGAGGAGTGCGAACGTTCATCCCTTGTAGCCGAGAAGCCCTAAATGGCAAGCAGACAGGAATGTGTTTCTTCTCACTTGAACGTTCGCACGATCGAACCATTGCGGGCGTCTAGCTCAATAACACCAGTATCTTTCGCGACTGAAGGAGCGTTCGCAAAGATAACGGGAAACCAGACGCGACTACGGCTCAGGAGAACGGGCCCCATCGTGGTGAATACATCGTGAGGAAGTCGAATATCGCGCGTGATCGACCCAGTTCGCCAATTCAATTCGACGACATTCGGAAGATAACCGGTGACCCAAAGTTCGGAACCACTTTGAACTAAAGCGTTTTCTCCGTCTTGCAAAACAGCCTTCAGGTCGTAATCCCGGATAACGGATCCCGTTGTCGCGTTCAAGAGCGTAAGCGAAGTTCCATTCGAATTCGTCACCCAAAGATGGGACCCCCCCAGAAATAAGTGGCCAAAGGTTGAGTTGGGGGTTGATGAGCCCATATTTACCGAACGGACTATCGCGCCAGTTCGGGGGTTGAGTTCCATTACCGTATCGGCGCTCGTTGATACATTGCTCACCCATACGTGGCGTCCATCCGAAACGAGTTGGTTTGGTCCCCAGACCTGTTGGGCCGTTAGTAAATCGCCCAGAAGGTGAATGACGTGAACGAGCGAGCCGCTTTTCTCTTCAATTTCGGTGATTGAGCTTTCCTCGGGATTCAGTACCCACAAATGTTCGCCATCCGCAGTAATAGTGGAAGCGCCCTCCAGATGGTAAGCCTTGCTATCAATCACACGGACGATTAATCCGTCACGAGAATTGAGTTCAGCAACCGAACCGTCGTAACCACTCGTTACCCAGACGTCACCATCGCTAATGCAAATTCCACTTGGTGAACGCACGTGATCGACCTTCGCCGTTACAAGGCGGATAGGCATGCCAGTGTTCGCGTTGAACTCGCTCACTCCTGAGGCAACGTAGGAGTCGATGGCTGCCCAAATATTCCGTCCGCTCATTGCCATCGATCGCTCGCCAGTGAGAAGTGGGCTGTGAAGATCGCTGGCCGAACTGCTTGTTATCGGAGGACACAAGAAAGTTCCAACGACGAAGGCACAAGCACCGATGATTCGGAGAGGTAGTGATCGGCCTGTCGAGAGCACTTGGTCTACCTTCCTCACAATTGTAGAAATTGAAGCCATGGTAACGGCGTGCAGTAAGTATCAGAGATTTCTAATGTCGAAGACCCGACACAACTGGAATACCACAAGTTCGTCGAGTCCCGGCACCGGGAATGAGGTCCAACGTACTCTCTCAGTCTGAGAACTGATGCGAGAGGTTTCCGACTGATAATTGAAGGGCGAGTTGCGAATTGGAGATTTCGTCGGGCGATGTCGCCCGTTCGAGCGACCCGAGTCACAAGTCAAGCTCGATGGAAATTGACCTCGAAATGAAGAAATTTTGACTTAGTAGACAGATTCATCCACATTGACGACATGTAGTGAGTGTGAATTCGCCTAGGAAGTACAGATGGTGACGCCTCAAGTTTCGCGGGAAAATTATGCGAAGTTCGAGACGCTCTACGAGGCTAACTACAAGCCCATCTACGCCTACGTCTATCGACGCGTTCCTCACTCGTCTTCGGACGTTTCTGACGTCGTGTCAGAGGTATTCGCCACAGCGTGGCGCCGAATTAGTGACCTTCCCCCAGCCCCCCAGGATCGCCTCTGGCTCTTTGGTGTCGCCCACAAGTGCCTGCTCGAACATCACCGTCGATGGTCGCACCGGCTCCAGTTGCTCTCGCACCTTGGGGCCCAGCCCAATCGAGTTGAGCTTCTAGAAACCGCAGTGGATTCGCTTCATCTCCGAGTGCGAGCGGCGCTCCAAGAGCTTCGACCCCTTGATCGAGAGGTCATTGTCCTTGTTTACTGGGACGGACTTAGCCATGTCGAAGCAGCATCGGTTCTCGGATGCTCGGTGAACGCCGTCGCGTTACGCATCAAGAAGGCGAAGGCTCGACTCGAAACCAAATTGGGTTTCTCTTCACCCTCGGCGGATTTTTCCAAAGACACCTCATCGATACCGATTACACCAAAGGAGCAATTGCCATGAACATTGAATCACTACTTGTCGAAGCCGACCCGGCGCTCGAGGTTTGCATCCCAGATCCCAACCCGCTCGACGCTCTAATGATTTTGGGCTCGTCCGCGATCGAGAGTGCTACCAGGGTTTCGAGCACTCATGAATCGGCCACGCGCCGAGTCGTTTCGATGCCACTTGGTCAAGTCAAGAGGCCAGCGATATTGACGGTGCTGGCCGTTCTCCTTGCTGCTGCGATTGCCGTACCTCTTGCTATTGGTCACTCCAGCGCACCCCGAACGAACACCACGCCGAGCGTCTCGACGCCGACCCCAGGGGCGTGGAGTCTCGCCGGGTATATCTCTCAATCGGGTTGGCAGGCGAGTTCGGCCTCCGGGCCTCTCCCCACAACTCAACAGTTCACCTTGCAACTCACCTGTCCGACGTCAACTACCTGCTATTCGTCCGGTGTCGACAATAGGAATGTTCACGAGAACTCTCAAGGCGTGATTTCAGTTACCCATGACGGAGGAGCGAGCTGGCAACAATCGTTGGCACCCGGAGACGGAACCTATTTCTATGGATTCTCTTGCCCGACCGCCAACACCTGCTTGGTGGTGGGCGACGTACCAAACACCAACACACATCCATCGCTGTATACGACCACCGACGCCGGAGTGAGTTGGACGTCACAGCGTATGCCGGGACTCAACGAACTGCCAGTCTTCCTGTCGTGCGCAACAACGCTGAAGTGCGCCACGATTGGTCTCGTGCAAACACCTACTGGCCCCACACCCACCGCGTACTTCACGGCCAACGGAGGTCAGAGCTGGACGACGTCGGCGTTGCCCCCATCCTTCTTTCCAAGTTCGAACGATCAACCAGCTCTCGACTGTTTTTCAAATGGACGCTGCGTCGCTGCCGGTACTGAAGGATTTGGACCCAGCAGCCAAGAGTTGGCGTCGATGATCTACAGCACTGACGGAGGCGCAACGTGGACGTCGGCTACAACGCCCTCAATGACCGCGACGTCAGGACTCATGTCGTGTTCTGACGACAGCCACTGTGTGTCCATCGAGTCCAGTAACGACACCAACGGCTATCAGACGGCAAGTGGAGAGTTGGTGACGAACGACGGGGGTCTGACGTGGACGGCGATTCCGGCGACCGGACTGGCGTCACCAAACACATCTGTTCCCATGAACTTTGATTCGATCTCGTGCCCCACCAACACACAATGTTGGGCTTCAGCTGATTTAATCGAGAGTGAATGTAACGGGAGTTGTCCTTACGTACCCGTCCAAGCGGTCATGCTTGCGACCAGCAATGGAGGTCTTACGTGGACCCCTGAACCACTACCGGCGCCGCCCAACGCGTCGCTACAGTACGCGACCGACTATCCGGTGTACTGCGTAAGTAACGCCGACTGCCGTGCTGTTGGCACGATGGAACTTACGAAATCTGCTTCGGATGCTGGTGTTCCCTCGGTTGAACAGGACGTAGTTCTGACGCTCACCGGTAGCCCAGTGTCCGGCGTCAATGGCACATCGAACGCGTAAGGAAACCTTGGGATCTCGAAGAAGGCGCGCTACACGCGTGTACCAAACCTGTGGTGTCGGAGACCCGACGCAACAGGTCCGGAACGCGTCTGTCTTGGCGGTCTTGGCGCTGGTGGTGTTGGCCGGGTGAGTTGCCGCAGAGGCGATGCCCACCGCGCCTGCCGTGAGGCCCATGCTCAGAACGACAGCTACAGCGACCTGTCCTAAAATCCTTGTCTCGAAAGCGTACATGGCGATCCTTTCAAGACAAGGGCTTCAGGGATCGCCATGTACGGACTCAAGTCTCTCGCCCTGATTTGTGAAATGAGTGTGAGAGACCAGGGAAATGGCTTATTTCCGAAGGAGGGACGCCCGAGACTTGGTTCGCTATTAGAAGTGGCGCGTTAAGAACGGCTGTCAGATAAAAAGCCTCGTCCACCGTCGCCACTGCCCCCAGTAGAGCTTGTGATCTATCACCGCTTGTTCATCTGTGACAGTGGCACTTGTGAGGTGATTGCCTGCTTTGGTGTAAACGACTCGTATTGGTGGAATAGGGAACTGATTGCGCAGCTTGTTCATGTAGTCGATCTGTTCGTTGAGCGTCAGCCGACCCGAACTCCGATTAGCGATCCAAACTTGCTCGCCCTGACGAGACTTTCGATTCGCGATTGGGTGAAGGCTAGAAGAGCATGGTTAACGTCAACCTCACAGCGACCCCTTTCAATGCGCACCATCCGTTGCTTCGGTTTCCTCAGGTCGCAACTCCGCTGAACTGACTGTTGTAGAGCGAGTAGTAGAGACCTTGTTGGCCCATGAGTTCGCCGTGGTCGCCCTGCTCGACAATCCGTCCTTGGTCCATGACGATGATTGTGTCCGCGTTACGGATCGTGGAGAGCCGGTGCGCGATCACGAAGCTGGTTCGGCCCTCTCGTAGGCGCGCCATTGCCTCTTGGATGAGAACCTCGGTACGAGTGTCCACGTTGCTAGTGGCCTCGTCGAGAATGAGGATGCTTTGGTCGGCGAGAAAGGCTCGAGCAATCGTAAGTAGCTGCTTCTGTCCCGAGGAGAGGTTGGACGCGTCCTCGTCCAGTACGGTGGCGTAACCATCGGGCAGAGTGCGCACGAAGCTGTCGACGTGCGCGGCCTTGGCCGCGGCCACGATCTCCTCATCGGTCGCCCCGGGTTTCCCGTAGCCGATGTTGTCGTGGATCGAGCCCGCGAACATCCAGGCATCTTGAAGGACCATGCCGAAGGCGCTGCGCACTTCGTCACGAGTTAAGTCACGGTAGTCGACGCCGTTTAAGAGGATGTGACCGGAATCGATCTCGTAAAAGCGCACGAGCAGGTTGACGATTGTGGTCTTGCCGGCGCCGGTGGGTCCCACGATTGCTACCGTCTGGCCGGGTGCCACGTCGAGGGTGAAGTCCTCAATGAGCGGCTTGTCGGGTTCGTAGCGAAAGCAGACTTTCTCCAACTTCACGCTGGCGGCCCCGCGAACTGGTGGGCTGGCGTCCGGCGCGCGTGCAACGTCGGGGTCCTCCTCGTCGGCGTCTAAGAATTCGAACACGCGCTCGGCCGAGGCGATACCCGACTGCAGCATGTTCATCTGGCTGGCGATCTGGGTTATGGGCATCGTGAACTGACGCGAGTACTGAATGAACGCCGTCACGGCACCGAGCGAGAGCAGACCGGACGCCACGCGGTATCCACCGAGCACCGCGATCACCACGTAGTTGATGTTGGCGATGAACTGCATGGAGGGTTGGATGATGCCAGAGAGGAACTGCGCGCGAAAACTTGCCCGGTAGAGCAGCTTATTTTGGCGGCCGAACTCGTCGATCGTGGCACCGCTCTGTCCGAACACCTGCACCAGTTCGTGGCCCGTGTGGGTCTCTTCGACGAGACCGTTCAGGGCGCCGGTCTGTTTCCATTGGGCGGTGAACTGAACCTGCGAGCGCTTCGCGATGAGCAACGTGACCACTAGTGCGAGCGGGATGGTGACGGCGGCCACCGCGGCCAAGAGGGGTGAGATCCAGAACATCATGCCCATGACCCCGACGATCGTGAGTACCGACGTGATGAGCTGGCTGAGGCCTTGCTGGATCGTGGTGGTGAGGTTGTCGATGTCATTGGTGACCCGGCTAAGGACGTCGCCGTGGGGATGGCTGTCGAAGTATCGCAGCGGCAGTCGGCTCAACTTCGCCTCGACGTCTCGGCGCATTCCCGACATGACGCGCTGGGTCAAGCCAGCCATCGTGAAGCCTTGGAAGTAACTGAAGGCGGCGCCGAGTAAGTACACGAGTGCGCCTAGAGCGAGGACTCGGCCCAGCTCATTGATGTCGACACCGACTCCTGGGGTGATGTTCATCCCGGCGATCATCGAAGCGATCTGGCCGTGACCGTGATCCCTGAGTAGCTGGATCGCCTGGGCCTTGGTTGTTCCGGGCTTCAGCGCTCTGCCCACGATGCCGTTGAACAGCACGTTCGTCGCTCGCCCGAGGATCTCTGGACCCGAGACCACGAACCCGACGGAGGTCGCGCCGAGAAACAGGGCCAACACGAATTTGAAACGCTCGGGACCCAGTCTGGCCAGAAGCCGGCGCACGGTTCCTCGTAAATCCTTGCTCTTTTGCGCGGGTTGAGCTCCGCCGCGCAACACGCTCATCGGTCCCATCGTCATGTCGCGACACCTTCGCCCAGCTGAGACACCACGATCTCTCGGTAGGGATCGCAACTGGTGAGAAGTTCAGCGTGCGTACCCATGCCCACGACGCGTCCGTCGTCGAGCACAATGATCCGGTCGGCGTGCATGATGGTACTGACGCGCTGGGCCACGATGACGACGGAGGCATCTTGGGTGCCCGCTTTTAGTGCGGCGCGTAGTCGAGCATCGGTGGCGGCGTCGAGGGCCGAGAAGCAGTCGTCGAAGAGGTACACTCGCGGTTCTTTCACGAGTGCTCGGGCGATCGCCAGGCGCTGGCGCTGGCCTCCCGAGACGTTGGTGCCCCCTTGGTCGATGGGGGCATCCAACCCTCCGGGCATGGCCGCGACAAAGTCACGCGCCTGAGCGATCTCGAGGGCGCGCCAGAGCTGAGCGTCGGTGGCGTCCGGGCGCGCGAAGCGAATATTGCTCTCGACGGTGCCGCTAAACAGATACGCGGCTTGGGGAACGAAGCCAATCGAGCTCCATAGAACCTCCTGCTCTTGGCTTCGCACGTCGACGTTGTTCACCATGACGTGGCCGGTTGTGGCGTCAAAGAACCGAGGGATGAGGTTGAGCAGCGTGGTCTTGCCGCTACCCGTGCCTCCGATAATTGCGCTCGTTTTGCCGGGCTCGAGCGTGAAGGAGAGGTCGTCGAGTACGGGGCGCTCGCTGCCCGGGTACGCGAACGTCACTTGCTCGAACTTCACTAGGCCGGTCATCGCGGTGGGACTAATCGGGATCGGCGGGTCACTGACCTCTGGAACAGTATCGAGGACTTGTTTTACGCGTTCCGCGCTCGCCGCCGCGCGCGGTAAGAGGATGGCGACCATCACGGCCATCATCACCGACAACAAGATCTGCAGGATGTACGTAAGGAATGCCGTGAGGTTGCCAATCGGCATCGAACCCTCGCTGACCAATCGGCCGCCGAACCACACGACGGCGACGCTCGAGAGGTTGAGGATCACCATCATTACGGGCAGGGCGAGGGCGAAGATACGGTTCACCCGAAGTGCGGTGTCGGTTAGTTCGGCGTTGGCGGTGGCGAATCGATCGGCTTCAGACCTATTGCGCAAGAACGCGCGGATCACTCGAACGCCCGTGATCTGCTCTCGCAGCACCTGATTGATTCGGTCGATCTTGATTTGCATGGACCGAAACTGCGGGATGACCCTGACCATGACAAGACCGATGAATGCGCCCATAACGGGCACGGCCACCAGAAGGAGCGTCGACAGCTGCGCGCCTTCGTGAATCGCCAGGATAATGCCGCCGACACACATGATGGGAGCGATAACCATCATGGTGAGCGCCATTTGCAGGAACAACTGAATCTGTTGGATGTCATTGGTATTGCGGGTAATCAGCGACGCGGTTCCGAAATGATTCATATCCCGGGCAGAGAACGATTGCACGCGAGTGAAGACCGCTTCTCGGATGTCGGCGCCGGCTCCCATGGCGACTCGAGACGCCCAGTACACCGCTATTACCGCGCACACACCGACCAGGAGCGTGAGAACCAACATGACCTCGCCGGTACTCAAGATGTAGTGGAGGTGTCCCTCAACGACGCCGTTATTGATGATGTCGGCGTTGAGATTGGGCAGGTAGAGGTTCCCCACGGTCTGGGCCACCAGCAGCACAACGAGGATGACAATCTGACGGGAGTAGGGACGCAGGTACGTGCGTAGCAGGCGAGTCAGCATGGCTTTACGATCCGTCGATTCGTTTGACGTAGCGCGTTTCGTCGGCGCCCAACAAATCGGGAACGCGAAGGGGGATCATTTCTGCACTTCCCTCTCATTACTGTTACAGCTCGATTGCACTTCGACACGGACTCTTGATTCCGCCGTAACCCGGCGGACGCTCACGACTTTAAGTATTTCCAAATAAAATTAGCAATTGTCGTGAGCGTGTCGATGCCGTAGGTCTCGTGGGGGTTGTACGTGCTCAGGATGGTGGATAGGTAAAAGCTCCCCTGATACTTGACGAATCCCGAGGAGTTGATCTACCAACCGGCATCGGTTTCGGAGTAGTAGCCATCTTTGAGTTCGACTACGGCCTTGGTGGGTGGTCCCCAGCCCGGGCCGAATCTCTTGCTCGCGATGACGCCCTCCATGAGGTTCATCTCGTAGTCGCGCGAGGCGGTGCTCAGAGTCTTATTAGGTAGAGCGTCGTCTTAAGTAGCTGCAGTTGGTCGAGTGGCGTGGTTTCAATCGCTCCGTGGCCCTGATCACGTCACGCGCAAACTGCACCTAATTAATGTGGCCACATCACTACGTAAAAGCAATGGCTTTCTACGGGTCGGAGACGCCCCTTGCGCCTAACTTGATGCCTCAGAACTGGTTAAAGAAGTCAAGATCAAGCTGAATATCCTCTACAGGACGAATTACCGTTTCGACTCCAAGAGAAAAATCCTTCCAGAGACCGCAAAGACCGTCGCCATTGATTAATTCAACTGGTGGAGCTCCATCTCGCGAAGCTTCCTTTTTTGCATCCAGTGAGGAAGTGCCAGTTGGAGAACTTGCCGTCGCCGCTTGACCATTGATCATGAATATCGGCGACTCCGTGGAACTACATCCTTTGCAAGATGCTCATGAGTAACGCGTCGACACGCGCATGCATGCCGGCCACGTCAACGCGGGCTCGATCTCCAACCTGCAACGGTATGAACGATGGCCAGTCCGGTCCGTATGACGCCAACGAACGCAGTTCCCACCACGGATCGAGCGCCACACCAGCTTCGGCTTCGTAGGCGTGACGGAAAGTTTCGGCCCAGTCCACTGAGAAAAGTACGGCAAGGTTTAGGCGGCACCGGCCGGTGTCGAACTCCCTGGGACCGATCGCGGCGAAAGTCCAATCAACGATGCCGGAGAGTTGGCGTCGCGACCACAGCGCGTTGAAATGTTGGAAGTCTGCGTGGAGGAATACGTCATTCGAGGGCGCCGTCTCACCCGATAGGAGCCCCCTCGCGTGTTTCCAGGCATCCGGGCGAGTTGACCAAGCAAACGAATTCGAGGCCAACCCCGAGAGGTTGATCCCGTCTTCGTATGGCGGCACTTCGATCTGAGCCTCGTGGATCTGGGCCCCGACATGAGCAAGNNGCGTTGTCGCCGGACGGATCCGCGGCCACAAGCGCCGGTGCGGGAATCCCCGTCGCAGCGAGACCGGTCAGCGCTGCCGCCTCCCGCTTAACCAGAGACTCTGTCTCGGGTTCCAACCATCTCCGCATGACCACCCGCGACCGCCCGCCGCGGCGGTCCGCGATGACGAGGCCGTGCACCGCCGACGAGATCCCACCCACCAGCGGGCGCACGCTGACGAGCTTTCCACCATCCCCGAGTGATGACACTGCCCAGGAGAGTGCTTCGGGGGACGGGCGCGCTCGTCGATCCGAAACCCGGAAGGCGTCAGATGACACGTCGTGTGGC
>PKXJ01000029.1 GCA_003132305.1 Acidimicrobiaceae bacterium
GTCACGAGCGGTCCGGGCCAAATGCCGAAGACCAGCGTCACCAGCACACCGAAGCCAATGACGACGGCCGTTGGACGCGGCACCACAACGCGGGTCCCTTCGGGGCCGTCATCGGAGTACAGCGCCATCGCCCAGCGAAGGTAAAAGAAGGCGGCGATCGCGGCGCTAATCAACGCGATCAACGCCAACGCTCCCCCGCCGGCGTCCACGACGGAGGCGAGCACCGCGAACTTCGCGTAGAAGCCGGTCGTGAGCGGCGCGCCGAGTTGACTGAGCAGCAGTACCGCGAGCGCGGCGCCGAGCCACGGTTGTCGTCGCGCCAAGCCCTGGTAGCGCTCGATCGAGTGATGATCGTCGCCGACGCCGCCGATCAGCGTCACGATCGCGAACGTCGCGACGACGATGGGCGCGTAGGTGATGACGTAGAAGAGCGTCGCCGCAGTGCCCCGAATCGTGCCGGCCCACACGCCGAGCAGGATGAACCCGGCGTGGTTGATCGAGGAGTACGCGAGCATCCGCTTCACGTTGCGCTGCACGACCGCGAGCGACGCGCCGACCAGCGTCGTGAGCACGATGAGAATCCACAGGATCGGTCGCCACGTATCGAGTTGGGTGCCGAGGGCCGAGATGAGGACCCGGATCAATGCCGCGAACGCGCCGACCTTCACGATCGAGGCCATGAGTCCGGTCACCGGCGTGGGCGCACCCTCATAGACGTCGGGCGACCAGAGGTGGAACGGCACGGCGGCGATCTTGAAGGCGAAGCCGACGAGCAACAAGGCGCCTCCGGCGTAGAGGAGGCCGGGGTGGAGCAGCACGTTCGAACCCAAGAAGTACGAGATCGTCGACAGGTTCGTCGAGCCGGTCGCGCCGTAGACCAGGGCCGCGCCGTAGATGAAGATCGCCGAGGCGAAGCCGCCGAGAAGGAAGTACTTCAGCGCCGCCTCCGCGGACGTCGCGCGGTGGCGATCGAAGCCCACCAGCACGTAGAGACCGATCGAGAGGATCTCGAGACCGAGGAAGATGACGATCAAGTCGTTGGCCTGCACCATCAGGATCGCGCCGGCGCTGGAGGCCAGCGCCAGGATGTGAAAGTCCGCACCGGCGACGCGTTCGCGCTTGGCCCAGTCGTGCGCCACGAGGGCCGAGAGCAAGAGGCTTGCCGCGATCACGACGTTGCCGACCACGGAGAACCCGTCAAGGACGATGGCGTGCGCCACCGTCGTCGTCGAACCGTGCTGCGCGATATACGACCACTGGAAGAACGCGTAGACGAGGGTCGCGATGGCAGTCGCCACCGTGATACCCGTCGCCCAGTTGATAGTGACCTTCTTGTTCACGAGCGCGCTCATGAGCAGCAGCACCAGCGACGCGCCGAAGAACGTCAGGACGGGCAGTAACGCCAGGTAGTGGATACTCGGGACGACGAGCGTGGTGGTCGCGAGGAAGTTCACTTATTCACTCCCGCGGGCGCGACGTGGTGGATCAGCTGTTGCACCGACGGCGTGATGCGATCAAGAACGGGCTTGGGAAAGACACCCAGCGCGAGGATCAACACGACGACCGGCACGAGGACCCAGCGCTCCTTCGCGTTGAGGTCAGTGATCGACGCGTTGGCGCCTTCGGCGCGACCGTGAAAGACCCGCTGGTAGGCCCAGAGGAGGTACACGGCGGCGGCGAGGACACCCGTCGTGGCGACTGCACCCCACCAGGCGTGGGTACCAAAGGTGCCAATGAGAATGAGGTACTCACTCACGAAACCTGAGAGTCCCGGCAGGCCAATCGAGGCCAGCATCACGACGGTGAAGAGCGCGGCCATCACGGGGGCGGGACCTTGCAGACCGGTCAAGTCCTTGATCTGGTACGAGCCGCGGCGCTGTTCGATGAAGCCAATGATGAGAAAGAAGCCGGCCGTGATGACCCCGTGGTTGAACATCAACAACACCGCGCCGACCAAGGCAATCTTCGATCCGGTCATGATGCCAAGCGTGATGAAGCCCATCTGAGCCACCGACGAGTAGGCCACGAGGCGCTTTAAGTCTGGCGTCGCGCACGCGATCAACGAGCCGTACAAGATGCCAATCACCGCCAACGTCAACATGATCGGTCGCATCGTCGGTAGCGCCAAGGGAAAGAGCCCCACGGCGAAGCGCAACAGTCCGTACGAGCCAAGTTTCGCAAGTAACGCCGAGAGCTCGATCGACCCACCCGTCGGCGCTTCGGCGTAGGCGATCGGCGACCACGTGTGCAAGGGCCAGATCGGGGACTTGACCGCAAAGGCGATCGCGAAGGCGATGAAGAGCCAGACGGCCGTCCCGTGAGTCATCGCCGTCGCGGACAGCGCACTGTCGGAGAAGGTCAGCGCTCCGCTGGTCTGGTGCTGGTTGGAAAAGCCCAGGTACAAGATGCCAATGAACAGGAAGGCCGAACCGCTAAAGGTGTAGATGAAGAACTTCAGCGCGGCCTTGGCGCGCTGCACCCCGCCCCACTCGGCGATGATGAAGTAGCTCGGCACGAGGGTCAGCTCGAAGAAGATGAAGAACTCGAGCACGTCGTGGCTGAGAAAGCTCGCCATCGTGAACGACGTCAGCGCCAAGAGCCAGCCCACGAAGGCCGCTTCGCGGCGCTTGTCGCGGGCACCGAGGAGAGCCAGGAACAACACCAGCGCCGTAAGCACGACCATCAACAACGAGATGCCGTCGACCGCGACGTCGTAGGCGAGACCAAAGGGCGCCGACAGGACGTGGCGCGTCGCGAAGTCGAAGGTCTGCGCGTTCTTGACGTGGGGGTTGTAGAGCACGGCGACGACTACCGCGAGCACCATCTCCACGCTCGCCGTTCCGACACCGACCGCGTACGAGAGACCTTCGGTCTTGCGAACGAGCGCCCCGGCGAGCGCCCCGGCGAGGGGCACGACGATGAGCAAGAGGAGATAGATCGACGAGTGCATGCTTAGTGAATCCTCGCAACGAGATAGACAATGATGACCGCGAAGCCGAGCACCATCGCGAGCGCGTACTGACGAACGAAGCCCGACTGGACCTTGCGAAGTCCCTCGGCGCTTCTGCGTATAGCGACCCCGACGCCACTGACCGCGCCGTCAATGATCTCGGGTTCTACGACGTCGTCGCTGAAGCGTGCCGCGTCGGTGAGCGGGCGGCCAATCGTGGCGTCGTAGAAGTCGTCCCAGTGCCAGACGTGCTCTAGGAACGAAGACTCGAATCGCGGGGACTCGGAGACGCCGCGCCAGATCGAGTACGCCGCGAGCAGACCAAAGACGGCCGCGGCCACGTCAACGAGCGCGAGGCCCCACTGGGCGACCGTGCTCGACAAGGCCACCGCGGGCACGAAACCAAAGGTCGGGTTCAGGAAGCCCGCGAGTGAACTCGAGTGGGCCCAGGGCAGATTGATCAGTCCGCCCAACACCGCCAGGACGGCGAGCACGACGAGCGGCAACGTCATCACCCAGGGCGACTCGTGGGGGTCGTGACCACCGGTGTCCTCGCGGAAGCGCTCGGTCCCTCGAAACGTCAAGACGAAGAGTCGCGTCATGTAGTACGCGGTGAGAATCGCGGTCACGACGCCGAGCAACCAGAGCGCCTTGTTGTGTTCGAAGACCTTGGTGAGGACGTCGCCCTTGGCGAAAAATCCCGAGAAGGGTGGGATGCCCGAGATGGAGAGCCACGCGACGAGGAACGTCGGGAACGTCAGCGGCAAGTACTTCTGTAGCCCACCCATTTTTCGCAGGTCCTGTTCACCGTTCAGTGAGTGGATCACCGAACCCGCGCCCAGGAACAACAGCGCCTTATAGAAGGCGTGCGCCACCATCAAGAAGATCGCGGCCGAGTACGCGCCCACGCCCACGGCCAATACCATGTAGCCAATCTGCGAGACCGTCGAAAAGGCCAGGACCTTTTTGATGTCCTTCTGCGACGTGGCGATGGTCGCCGCGACAAAGGCGGTGCATCCCCCGATGAGGGCGATGGTCGCTCGTCCGTCGGGCGACATCGTGAGTACTGGCGACATGCGAACGAGCAGATAGACCCCGGCCGTCACCATGGTCGCGGCGTGGATCAGCGCCGACACCGGGGTCGGGCCCTCCATGGCGTCGGGCAGCCAGTTAAAGAGCGGGATCTGCGCGCTCTTGCCCGTCGCGGCGAGCAAGAGCGCCAGGACCGTCAACGTGGCGACGGGCGGCGAGAGCGAGCCCGCGACGTTAAAGACGCCCAAGTACGTCAAGGTGTGCGCGTGGTTAAAGATCAGGAACATCGCGATGAGTAGTCCAATGTCACCGACGCGGTTGTAGAGAAAGGCCTTCTTCCCGGCGGACGCCGCGGCGTCCTTCGTGAAGTAGTAGGCGATGAGCCAGTACGAACAGACCCCGACCCCCTCCCAACCGACGAAGGTGAGGACCAAATTGTTGGCGAGTACGAGCAGCAGCATGGAAAAGACGAAGAGGTTCATGTACAAGAAGAACTTGCGGTAGTCCTTCTCGCCGCGCATGTAGCCAATGGAGTAGAGGTGGATCAGCGCGGAGATCCCCGTCACGAAGAGACACATCGTCACCGAGAGGGGATCGACGAGCAGAGCCGCCGGCACGTGCAGCGTGCCCACGGGAATCCAGTTGAAGAGATGTACCGTGACTTCACGATTCGAACGATGCAAAAGTAGCACGAAGACCACGACGCTCACGACAAAGCTAAGCGCGACGACCCCGGTCGCGACGGCGCCCACGTAGCGTTCCTTAAGGCCAGCACCGTTGGCGAGCACGAAGATAAAGCCCACGAGCGGCAGAAGAAGGATCAACGTTGCGACGTGCGCCATCTCAGCCCTTTAGCTCTGACAACTCGTCAACCGACGTCGAGGACCGTCGTCGAAAGACCGCGACCACAATGCCCAGTCCCACGGTCACTTCGGCGGCGGCGACGACCATCACGAAAAAGACACTGGCCTGACCGGAGATGTCCGAAAGCGTGCGCGAGAACGTCACGAAAGTGAGATTCACCGCGTTCAGCATCAGCTCAACGCACATGAACATGATCAGGGCACTGCGGCGCGTCAAGAGTCCGAAGGCCCCGATGCCAAAGAGCACCGCGGCGAGTACTAGGTACCACGCGGCGGGAACGTTCACGACGTCACCTCCTCGTCGAGCGTGGCGCGCTCGCGTCGAGCTAGCAGTACCGCGCCCACCACGGCGATGATCAACAGAGCGGCCGTAGCTTCGAAGGCGAAGAGGTACGTCGTAAAGACCGCCGTGCCGAGTTGCTTCACGTTGGCCTGGCCGGTCGCGAGCGCGGACCCCGACACCGAGGTCGCGCCGGTCACCCAGTGCGACGTGGCCATCAGGGTAATGAGCCCGGCGATCGTAATGACGACGCCGATGCCGGCAAAGGCGCGCTGGCCGACGAGAGGCTCGACGCTCACGTGCATGTTGCGGTCAACACCAAGGAACATGATGACGAACAAGAACAAAACCACGATCGCTCCGGCGTAGACGATGATCTGTACCGCGGCCAGAAAGTCCGCCGATTGGGCCACGAAGGCGACCGCGACGCCAAAGAGCGTCATGATGAGACAGATCGCGGCGTGCACGGGATTTCTCACCGCGATGACGCCGAGCGCGCCGACAAGTATGAGCAGCGCCGAGGTGACGAACACCAAGATGGCCGGGATCGAGTAGGCGACCGCGAACATCAGTGACTCCCCCGGTGGCGCTTAGGCATCTTGTCGCGCATGCTGGTCATCACTCCCTGGAGACCACGCTGGTCCTCGTTGACGTCTTCGGGCTGAAGGTGACGAAAGAACGCCCGGCGAAGTTGCTTCGATCCCGTGGCTTGGTCGTCACGTTCGCCGTGTTGACCGGCTTCGGGCGCGCGCACCCCCGCGCCGAGGTCGCCGGTCCACTGCACGACGCCCTCGTAGGAGGCGTCACCCGAGGGAGACGTCGCGCGCATCCATCCGCCGCTCATGTCTGCTTCGCCGTCACGCCAATCCTCCCAGGGCAGGTGCTTCGGGTATCCGTAGTCGTCGACAACGAGTTCGGCCTTGGTGTAGATGGCGTCGGCGCGATTGGTAAAGGAAAACTCGAACATCTTGGTTTCGGTGATCGCCTGGGTGGGGCAGGCCTCCACGCAGAGGTCACAGTGGATGCAGCGCAAGTAGTTGATCTCGTAGACGTAGCCGTAGCGCTCGCCGGGACTGACCGGGTGATCGGGCGGGTTGTCGAGACCGCGTACGTAGATGCAGTTCACCGGGCACGCGCCGGCGCACAACTCACAGCCAATGCACTTCTCCATGCCGTCTTCGTAACGATTGAGGACGTGGCGACCGTGCTGGCGCGGTTGCTTCGGGCGCTTCTCTTCGGGGTAGCTCACCGTGACCGGGGCGCGCGCGAGGTGTTGGAACGTGAGCTTGAAGCCCCCGAAGAAGTTGAGAGGATTCGCCACTACTCCTCCCCCTCAGTCCACGACCGCAGTACTTCCCCGGGCAGGGGACGTTCGCCGACGGTTGGAAGAATTGAATCGGCGCCGGTCTCTCTCGTTTGACCGAGCTCGAAGGCCCGACCCAGCACGACCGACGCCAGCAGTACGGTCGCGGCCATGATGAAACCGTAGGCCGGGCGCACGAGAAAACCCGCCACGACGAGCATCCAACCAAGGCTGAGCGGAATGAGACGCTTCCAGCCGAGGTCCATGACCTGGTCGTAACGAAAGCGCGGCAGGGCCGCGCGGAACCAGATGTAACAGAAGCAGAACGTCACGGTCTTCAGTAAGAACCAGAGAATCGGGAAGATCCATCGCAGATGCGAGATGTTGGGGATCCATCCCGCCGGGCCGCCAAAGAAGAGCGTCACGATGANNACCAGTTCGCTGTCCGCTTCGACGACGTCAAAGGGCGGCCGACCGAGTTCGGCGGTGATGGCCATCCAAAAAATCACGAAGGGGACGAAGCCGAGACGTATGACGTTCCAGTGCCAGATGCCGTGGGCCTGGGAGGTCACGATGTCGTGGGTGGAGAGCGATCCCGTCACGAGCACGATGGTGACGATCGTGATGCCCAGCGCCGCCTCGTAGCTGATCATCTGCGCGCTCGCGCGAACCGACGAGATGAGCGGGTACTTGGATCCCGACGCCCAACCCGCGAGCATCACGCCGTAGACCGAGATCCCCGACATCGCGAGCAGGACCAGTATGCCCATGGGCGGGTTCGCGATTTGGAGCATCACTCGATGGCCCGCGATGTCTAAGGTCCCACCCAGCGGCACGATCGAGAACGTAATGAGGGCGGGCACCAAGGCGAGGTAGGGCGCCAACTTAAAGACGAAGGGATCGGCCTCGGCCGGCAAGAGGTCTTCTTTAAAAAACAGCTTGATGCCGTCGGCCAAGGTCTGCAAGATGCCAAAGGGACCCCAACGCTGCGGCCCGATGCGGCTCTGCATGTCGGAGATCGCCTTGCGCTCGAACCAGATCATGAGGGTCACCGAGCCCATCAAGACCGCGAAGCCCACGATGACCTTGACCACCACGATCAAGAGCACGACGCCAAAGCCGTCGACGCCGTGAACGAAGAGCGGATCGATCGTGGAGAGCCAGCTCATTTGGTCTTCAACCTCACCTGGGTGATAGCGCTCGACGGGTCCACCAGCGAGCGCGACGTGTCGTCACCGTTCTCATCGATTGACGCGAAGACGACGTTGAGCGTGCCGCGCGGCGTCTCGTCGCTCAACGCGACCGGCAGACTCAGCGTGACCGTGGGACCCGTCACGTCCACGACGTCGCCGGTCACGAGACCCAGCCGATCAAGGTCGAAGTGATTGAGGTACGCGGTCGTTCGCGCGACGAGGTTCGCGAGCGCGGGCGACCCCTGCACCGCGACACCGTGGTCGTAGAGATGACGTGAGACGTTGAGCGCCAGGGCGTAGGCGTCGAACGCAGGAACCTCCACGCCGCGCCCGGCCGAGATCTCACTCAACGTGGCGCCGATCGGCGACGGCGAAGGGCTGGCCTCTTCTTCGGCGACGGCGCCCGAGAACTCGCCGAGTCCGGCCATGTTCGTTGAACGGATACCGGGAAACGCCATGGGGTCAAGGGGTCGACGCTCCACGCGCTCTCTGTCACGGCCCACCACGGCGCCCTCGTCGGAGACGTCGTTCAGCACACTGAGCGCGGGGTAGCCGACCGTTTCTTCGATGACTTTGGCGCACTCGACGTCGGAGAAGAGTCCCAAGCTCTGGCCACACTGCTCGGCCAGTTCGGCGGCGATGTTGACGTCGGACCAGGCCGACCCGGGCGCGACGATCTTCGCCGTGACGGCCGTGACGCGACCTTCGATGTTGGTGACCGTGCCGTGGCGCTCGTGTTGTACCGCGGCCGGCAAGACCACGTCCGCGTAGGCCAGCGTTTTCCCGCCGTGTCCCGAGACCACGACCACACCACCGGCTTCGAGGGCCGCGCTCGCGCCGTCGACGTCGAGCACATTACCGAGCAGACAGCCCAAGAGCAGCACGGCCTTTTGCTCGCCCGTTCGAAGGGCTTCTAGTTGTTGGAGAGTGGTGCGACCCTCGTCGTTCGCGGCGTAACCGCGTCCCGGACGAAGTTTTGGTCCAAGACCCATGTCGAGCGCGCCCACGACGTTCGCTCGACGATGAGCCGGCAGGAACTTTGCCGCGGTGAACTTCTCCGCGAGAACGCGAATCGCGCGCTCCATGACGCCCGCGTCTTCGGCGAAGTTGGGACGTCCGACGATAAAGACGACACCTTCGCCACTTTCACCGAGTAGACGACGAGTTTCGTTGAGTTCGCTCTCGGTGACGTTCGAGCCCTTCAACACGGTGCCGTCGCTGCGCGTGAGGGCCTCGGCGACGAGGTGAGCCTCGCCGGGGCGAACGGGCATCGAGACTCTCGCGAGCGAGTGCAGCCCGCTCGACGCAAAAGCGAACTCGACGAGTGCGTTCTCGCGCTTGATGAAGTTCTCTCTTAGACGTAAGAGGAGAACGGGAAGTTCTTCGCGCAGGTCTCCCGTCAACGTCACGACGACGCGGGCGTTCGCCGCTTCGTCGATCGTGGCCTTCGGGAGGGCCTGAATCAGCGCGCCGTCGAGTCCGTCGCCGTACTGCGCGTCGAGGTTGTCACTACCCAGCACACCACGAACGAAACGCTCCCAGGCGAAGGCCCCTTCGTTGGTGAGCGCGGCGCCGCCAATGGCGCCCACGCCGCCGGGAACCTGCGCGGCGTCTTGAAGGATCGTCGCCGCGCGCGCCAGCGCCTCGCCCCACGTCGTGGGCGTCAAGACGCCGTTCATGCGAACGAGTGGTTCACGAAGGCGCGACGCCGCGCTCAGGGGATCGAGCGACGCCTCGTTGCCGTCGATTGAGTCAAGCGTGAAGCGGCCCTTGTCGCAGAGCCAGCCATGATTCACGGGCTCACTGTCGACGCCGAGCACGCGCGTGAGTCGATTGCCCGAGGACTGCACGGCCACCCGACATCCGACGGCACAGGTCGTGCAGGTGCTCTCGACCTGTTCTAAGTCCCAGGGGCGCGCGCTGAAGCGGTACGGCTTGGCGGTCAAGGCACCGACCGGACAGATCTGCACGGTGTTGCCCGAGAAGGTCGAGTCGAAGGGTGTCGTCGGCGACGGCGCGACTTCGATTTGATCGCCGCGACCGGAGAAGGCGATCTCGGTGTCACCCGACACTTCGGCGCTAAAGCGCGTGCAGCGCGCGCACTGGATGCACCGTTCGCGATCAAGCAGCACGAGCTCGCCGATCTCGATGGGCTTGACGAAGTGACGCTTCTCTTCAACGAAACGCGTCTCGCCCGATCCGTGCGTCAGGGTCTGATCTTGGAGGGGACACTCGCCACCCTTGTCACAGACCGGGCAGTCGAGTGGGTGGTTCGCGAGGAGGAACTCCAACACGCCGTCTTGGGCCTTCTTCACCTTTTCCGAGTCGGTGACGACCGTCATGCCGTCGTGCACTTTGATGTAGCACGCCGGTTGCAACGTCGCGCCGCGCGGGCCATCAACTTCGACGAGGCACATTCGACACATGCCCACGGGTTCCATACGGGGGTGGTAACAGAATCGTGGCACGTAGTGACCCGCGCGTTCGGCCGCTTCAATCACTAACTCACCGGGCGCGGCCTCGAGGCTTCGCCCGTTCACGGAGATAGTCACACCGGACTTGACGTCAGTCAAAGGGACAACCTCCCTTTTGGACGTGGCTAATGAACTCACTGCGGAACATCGAAATGGCGCGGGTGACCGACGAAGGGATCGAGGGACCGAGCGGACAGATGGTGGTTTGTTGCGGCGGCCAACCGAGGCCGGGCGCGATGTTGTCACAGAGATCGAGCAGAAGTTCGAGGTCCTCGACGCGTCCGCCACCGTGCTCCATTCGGTACATCACGCGTTCGATCCAACCAGAACCTTCACGGCACGGCGTGCACTCACCGCAGGACTCCCGAGCGAAGAACTTCGTTATGCGCCACGCGGCACGAACCACGCAGGTCGTTTCATCAAAGACGATGACTGAACCCGACCCGAGCATCGAGCCCTTCTCGCCCACCTCGTCTTGGCCGAGGGGCGTGTCCAACAGTTCCGGTCCGAACCACGGCGCCGAGACCCCACCGGGAACGAAGGCCTTGATGGTGTGGCCGTCGAGCAGCCCGCCGCCGAGTTTCGGGTCATAGATGAGATCGCGAAACGTGTTCTTCACCATCTCGACCTCGAAGACGCCGGGATTCTTCACGCGGCCCGCGAGCGCGAAGAGCCGCGTCCCGGTCGATCGACCGGCGCCCAGGGCCGCGAAGGCCTCGCCACCGTTCAACACAATCCAGGGAATGTTGGACATGGTCTCGACGTTGTTGACGACCGTGGGCTCGCCGTAGAGTCCGCTCACCGCGGGAAAGAACGGCGGCTTGATGCGCGGAAAGCCCCGCTTGCCCTCGAGTGATTCCAAGAGCGCCGTCTCGTCACCGCAGATGTACGCGCCCGCGCCCGGGTGCACGACGATATCGAGGGAAAAGTCCGAGCCGAAGATCTTTGATCCGAGCGCGCCGTGTTCGTAGGCGTCGTTGACGGCCTGTTGGACCCGCTCGAGTCCGAGCGCGAACTCGCCGCGCACGTAAAAGAACACTTGACTTACCTGCAGCGCGTACGCCGAGATGATGATGCCCTCGATGATTTGGTGCGGATCGCGTTCGAGGAGGAGATGATCCTTGAAGGTCGCCGGTTCGGACTCGTCACCGTTCACGACGAGGTACGAGACCGGCGATTTACGCAACATCGACCACTTACGACCCGCCGGGAAGCCCGCGCCCCCCCGACCAAGCAACGAGGCCTCGTCGACTTCGAGCGCGACGTCCTCGGGAAACATCGTGAGGGCCTTACGAAGCCCCTCGTAGCCGCCCGTCGCGAGAAACCGCGCCAGGGTGAACGAGTCGTCGTACCCGGTACGCGCCGTGACGATGCGGGGGGCTTCGAGGGTGGCCACTACTTCTTCTCCCCTTCGCGCTTCGCCCGCGCCGCCTTCGCCTCTTCGCGCTCGGTAGCGATCTCACTCTTGGAAGCGTGCAGGCCGCCACTTCGACGCACTCGTAGCAGTGTGCCGTGGACGGGAATGTCGTGATCGCGACGTCCCTCTCTGAGTTCACCGACAAGTCCGTCAAAGGTCTCGGGAGTCGTCGTTCGAACGAAGCGGTGATTCACCTGCACGCAGGGCGCGAAGTTGCAGTCGGCGAGACACTCGGTCTCTTCCAGCGTAAAGAGTCCGTTGTCCGACGTTGAACCCACCGAGCACCCCAACGTCGAACTGGCGTGGTCGAGCAGCTCTAATCCCCCGGCCAAGAGACAGGCAATGTTCGTGCAGATGCCGACGACGTACTTGCCGACGGGCTCGAGGTGGAGCATGTCGTAGAAGGCGGCCGTGCCCCGCACGTCCGCCGGCGTCGTGCCGGTCAGTTCGGCGACTTCAGCGATGCCCTCGACGCTGACGTAGCCGTCTTGCTCTTGGGCGAGATGAAGCAACGGCAACATCGCCGAACGAGGTCGCGGGTAGAGCGCCACGAGTTCTTCGGCGCGCTGGCGAAGTTCGACGCGCAGGTGACTCACCGGTCCACCTCGCCCATGATGGGGTCGACCGACGAGATGACGGTGATGGCGTCCGAGACCGATCCGCCGCGCATCAAGAGTGGCACGGCTTGCATGTTCACGAAACTCGGCGCGCGTACGTGAATCCGGTACGGCTTGGGTCCCCCGTCGGCGACGAGGTAGCAGCCAAGTTCGCCGCGCGGCGACTCGATGGCGCTGTAGACCTCGCCGGCCGGCACTTGGAAACCCTCGGTGAAGAGTTTGAAGTGGTGAATCAACGCCTCCATCGACTCGTCGATTCGCGCGCGCGGCGGCGGCGTGACCTTGGGGTCCTGGCTGCGGTAGTCGCCGCTCGGCATCTTCTCGATGCACTGGCGCACAATGCGCAGCGACTCACGAATTTCGTTGAGGCGAATGGCGTACCGGTCGAAGTTGTCGCCGAAGGTGCCGACGATGACGTCGAATTCCACCTCGTTGTAGGCCAGGTACGGCATCGAGCGACGAAGGTCCCACGGGACGCCCGTCGAGCGAAGGAGTGGACCCGTCACGCCGAGGGCCAACGCCTCTTCGGCGGTGATGGGCGCGACGCCGATCATGCGACCGCGAAAGATGGGCTGACCGGTCAAGAGTTCGTCGTACTCGAAGGTCCGCTCGTAGATCGTGTCGCAGATGACGAGCACGTCGTCTTCCCAGCCGTCGGGCAGATCCGCGGCTACCCCGCCGGGTCGCACGTAGTTGAGGTTCATCCGCAGTCCGGCGGTCTTTTCGAAGAAGGCGAGGATCAACTCGCGCTCTCGAAAGCCGTAGATCATCATTGAGGTCGCGCCCAAGTCCATGCCGTTCGTCGCGAGCCACACCAGGTGCGACGCGACGCGATTGAGTTCGGACATCATCATGCGAATCCAGATGGCGCGGGTGGGCACTTCAATGCCGAGCAGCTTCTCCACGGCCATCGAGTAGCCCAGTTCATTGGCAATGGGACTGACGTAGTCCATGCGCGTCACGTTGGTGCCGCCCTGGACGTAACTCAGCACCTCGCCGGTCTTTTCCATGCCGGTGTGCAGATAGCCAATGACGGGCTTGGTACGCAGCACGAACTCGCCGTCGAGTTCGAGCATGAGACGAAGGACCCCGTGGGTCGAGGGGTGCGCGGGCCCCATGTTGATAATCATCGTCTCGTCGTCGCGGCGTTCGAAGTCGACGTCGTTGGGATCGAGCGTCAGTCCGCTCTGGCGAAGAACGGCGCCGACCTCGCGACCGAGTTCGTCGGTGGTCGTCTTCTTTCGCGGCTGTAGGCCTTGCGCGCCCTCGGACGTTTCAGCGGCGAGCAGATCAACGCGCTCGGCGACGCGGATTGTGGGATCACTCACCGGGGACCTGGCGCTTCTTTGAACTGCACGGGAACTTTGCCAACGGCGTAGTCCTTACGCAGGGGGTGACCCTCCCAGTCTTCGGGCATCAAGATGCGCGTCAAGTCGGGGTGGCCGCTAAAGAGCACGCCAAAGAGATCGAAGGCTTCGCGCTCCATGGCTTCGGTGCCGGGATAGAGATCGAAGAGCGTGTCGAGGCGGGGTTCTTCGTTGCCCGCTTGCACGCGAATGCGCACGCGCTGTTTCTTCGAAAGACTGAGCAGATTGACGACGATCTCAAAACGCGTGGCGCTAACGCCCTCAGGCAGTGGACGGTCCAGGTGCTCAAGGTAGTCGACGGCGCAGAGATCGACGCACATCTCGAAGCCGTCGTCTTTGAACGAGCGCACCAGGGGCACGTACTCTTCGAGCGTCGGAAAGCAGCCGAGGTCGCTCGCCAGCACGTCGGCGGTAACGACGCCTGGGGGGGCCGTAAGAGGAAGCGGGATCACTTCGGCGTTCCCACCCTTACGGCCACGGGAACTTCCGGCGTCCAGACGTTCGACTGGTCTTCTACGTGCGTGGGGCGACCTTCGTGGCGCCGCTGGAGGATCTCGCCGGTGCGGATCTGCTCGTGGAGGGTCAATATGGCGTGCATGAGGGTCTCGGGGCTCGGAGGGCACCCCGGCGCGTAGACGTCCACGGGGACAATTTGGTCAACGCCCTGCACGATGGCGTAGTTGTTAAAGAGGCCACCGCTCGACGCGCACACGCCCATCGAAATCACCCACTTGGGCTCCATCATCTGGTCGTAGACCTGGCGAAGAACCGGCGCCATCTTCTGGGATACGCGCCCGGCCACGATCATGAGGTCGGCCTGGCGCGGCGAGTTGCGAAAGACCTCCATGCCGTAGCGCGCGAGGTCGTAGTTCGCGGCGCCCGCCGCCATCATCTCGATCGCGCAACACGCGAGACCGAAGGTCGCCGGCCACACCGAGGCCCGCCGGGCCCAGCGCACCAGGTCTTCGACCTGGCCGGTAAGAAAGTTGTGTTGGAGATCTTCGAAGGCCACTACGCCACTTCCTTTTCGTCGGCGCCAATGCGCACAATCGTCGAAGAACTCGTACGGGGCGGCATGCCCGGTACCAAGTGCTTGATCGGTCCCCAGGTGAGGGCCCCTTCGGCCACCAAAAAGAGCAGCGCACCAAAGACGGCGACGGAAAAGACCAGTACTTCAATGAGACCAAAGCCACGAAGTTGGCGAAAGACCACGGCGAAGGGGTACATGAAGACGACTTCGATGTCGAAGATCACGAAGATCATCGCCACGAGGTAAAAGCGCACCGGAAAACGTTGTGGCGGCTCGATCTCGGGGACAATCCCACACTCGTAGGGCGCGAGCTTCGCGTCCGATGGTCGTTTGCGTGGCGCCAGAAACGCCGACGCTACAAACGATCCCGACGCAAAGAGCACTCCGAGTATGAGCAGCCCCAGTATTGGTAAGTACTGGTCCACGTCCATTATTTCTACCAGACCTCGCGAGACCCTTTCGACGGTTGAGGCACTCTGGCCACGACGTAGGCTTGACGCGTGAAAAGCCTCAGTGACGTGGTCGCCAAAGAGACGATCTACGACGTCGTCATCGTTGGCGGGGGGCCGTCGGGCTCGGCGTGCGCGTACTGGCTGGCCCACGCCGGCTGGTCGGTCTGTCTCATTGAGAAGAAACACTTTCCTCGAGAAAAAACCTGTGGTGACGGCCTGACGCCGCGCGCGGTCCACCAGCTGAGCGAGATGGGACTCGAAGGAATCGTGGCCGCGAACGGCCATAAATACAACGGTCTTCGTGCCTTCGGCTTTGGTGCGTCGCTCGAGATGAACTGGCCCGAGCACCCGATTTTTCCTAACTACGGCTACACCATCACCCGCTTTAATCTCGACGGACTGGTCGCGGAGAACGCGGCCAAATACGGCGCGGCCGTGTTGAACGGCGTCGAGGCGCTCGACCTCCTCGAACCCGTCCCGGGCGAGGAAAGCGGCCTCGTGGGCGCGTCGGGCGTGGTCGTCAAGGACAAGGACACCGGCGCCTCCACCGAGATCCGAGGACGCTACCTGGTGATCGGAGACGGACAGAACTCGCGCTTGGGACGAGAGCTCGGCGTCACGCGCAATCGCGACTGGCCAATGGGTATGGCGCTACGCGGGTACTACACGAGTGATCGCCACGACGAACCGTGGATCGACTCGCACCTCGACATTCGCGACACGAACGGCGAGGTCGTTCCCGGCTACGGCTGGATCTTTCCCCTCGGCGACGGCCGCGTCAACGTCGGCGTCGGGCTGCTCTCGACGAGCGGGGCGTGGAAGGGCGTCAACACCACGAAGCTTCAGGAGTACTTCGTCGCGCAAGTGGCCGACGCGTGGGGCCTCAGCGACGAAACGTGCTTGGGACCACCGACGGGCGGACGACTCCCGATGGGGCTCTCGATCGGTCCACGGGTGGGCGTGAACACCCTCACCATTGGTGACGCCTCCGGCATGGTCAATCCCTTTAACGGCGAGGGCATCGCCTACGGCTACGAGTCGGGACGCTTGGCGGCGTCGGTGCTCGGTGAAGCACTCCTCGCCAACGACCCCTCGGCGCTTCGTCTCTACGACGAGCGCCTGCAGGGGGCCTACGGCGACTACTTCAAAGTGGCGCGCGGCTTCGTCCGGTTGATCTCTGAGCCCAGGATCCTGGCGGCCTGCGTGGGAATGGGACTACGCGTCGCACCGGTAATGAACGAGCTCCTCGCCGTGATGGCGAACCTCATGAGTAACGACGACAAGGGTCCCGCGGAGATCGGTTACCGCGCGGTGTCGCGCCTCGCGAAGGCCATACCCGATCAAGCGTGGGAACTGGTCTTTGGCGAGTCGACGCTCGCGCGCTAGTGCCGCGTCAAACAACTTTTGACGTCGAGGTGCTCGTGCGAGAGAGCAGGGTGTTCACGATGTTCGCCAAGAGACTCTGCGACTTCGCGAACGATCCCACGAGGGCGCTGAGCGTGATCTCGTAGTGTCCCTTCGTGATGATCACCATCACGAGTTGCAACTTGGTCGTGACCCCCGGCACCTGAAAGGCCACCACGCCACCGCGCGAGTAGCCCTTGGTGAAGGTCACCGGCTGCCAGTTCGTGGCCCCGGGGGTGCCGGAGTTTGTCGCACCGAGACCCGAAAGAATGAGCGCCGCGCTCGAATCGACAAAACACTCGCCAAAATTCTTCCTCGACATCTCCTTCGTGTCTTTGCGAACCATCGTCGTGGTGTGGTAGTACTGCGACGTCGACGCGAGTTCGATGCCCCCGAGAGAGTTCGTGTTAAAGACGGGTGACGAGACCTGATAGTCGGACTGTTGACCGGCGGCGCCGTAGACGCGGTCGCTCTTGTTGGTAACGCCGAGGCACGTCTGAAAGACCTGGGCCGCGGTGTCGAAACTCGAGTTCTTCGCGGGCGCGGTCGTGGTCGTCGAGGTGTAGACGACGCCCGCGGCCGGGACGAGCGCGTCCAACACCGAGTTCGACGACGTGAACCAACTGCTCGGCAGGTCCTTCAAGGTGAGATTCACGGCCCTCGCGTCGGCGAGTTCTTTCGCGCCGCCACTCCCGCGATTGAACCACGCCGCGATGCCCCCAGCGAAACTGACCAGCACCACGATCGCGACAATCACGAGCACGCCAACGCGGCGACGGCGATGCGTGACGACCCCACCGTGTTCCAAGACGAGAGCCCGGATTTTTTCAAAGTCCGTGAGTTCACGGTGGCGCCAGCAGTAACGCACGCCCCCGACCGTGCCAAAGAGCGCCATCTGAGAAGCGAAACGAACGAGTTCGAGATTGCTTATCTCACTCCAGGGGGTCTGCCACGCCACGGCCGGGATGCCCGCGAGTTGCGTGAGGCCGGCGTCGTCCGCAAGGAGCACCACCGGCGACGTGGGTCCGTTCGGGACGAAGGACGGGCGCACCGACCAGTCTTCACTTCGCAAAGTCGTCACGCCGTCACCGCCTTGGCGGCCTCCGCGGCAATGCCGACGGTCCGTTCCAAATCCGCCCTGGTGTGCGCGAGTGAGACGAAGAGAATCTCGTACGCGCCGGGAGCAAGCGCGACGCCTCGCTCCAACATGGCGTGGAAGAACTTTCCGTACAGTCCGTTCTCACAGAGCACCTTCGCCTCGGCGAAGTTCGTCGGAACACTCACTTCTTCTTCGGCGAGGTAGAGACCCATCAAAGCGCCCACGCTCGGCGCCAAAGCGAAGAGTCCGGCGTCACGAATCGCTGCTTGGAGTTCACTGGCGAAGTTCGTGACGCGTTCACTAAGAATCGCGAGATCGTCCGGGGTCACGTGGTCGAGCACCGCGACGCCCGCGGCGGTGGCTAAGGGATTGCCCGAAAGCGTGCCCGCTTGGTAGACGGGTCCCGACGGCGCGAGTGACGAAAGCACCTTCTTCGATCCGCCAAAGGCCCCGACCGGCAGTCCCCCGCCGATGACCTTGCCAAAACACCAGAGGTCGGGCGTGACCCCGAAGAACTCTTCCGCGCCGCCTTGGGCCAAGCGAAAGCCCGTGATGACCTCGTCAAAGATCAGGAGCGCGCCGACGCGGTCGCACTCGGTGCGCAGTCCTTCGAGGAATCCCTGCAGCGGCGCGACGAGGTTCATGTTCGCCGCGACCGGCTCGACGAGCACCGCCGCGACTCCGTCATCGAGCGTCGGAACCTCGTTGTACGGCGCCACGACGGTGTCCTGAACGGCCCCCGCGGTGACGCCCGCCGATCCGGGAAGTCCCATCTGCGCGACGCCACTACCGCCCGCGACCAACAGGGCGTCCGAGTGACCGTGGTAGCAGCCGTCGAACTTCACGATCTCGTCGCGACCGGTGAAACCCCTGGCGAGTCGTACGCAACTCATGACCGCTTCGGTGCCCGAGGAGACGAGACGAACCTGCTCGAGACTACGAACGCGCTCCGTCATCGCCTCGGCCAGCAACACCTCGCCGGGCGTGGGCGCGCCAAAGGTCGTGCCCTTCGCGGCGGCTTCTCGCAACACTGATACGACGGTCGGGTGAGCGTGACCGAGGAGCGACGCGCCGTAGGACTGTACGTAGTCGAGGTAGCGCGTCCCCTCAACGTCGACGACCTCGGCGCCTTCGCCACTGGCGACGGTGTAGGGAGTCCCCCCGACCGAACGGAACGACCGCACCGGTGAGTCGACGCCTCCGGGGATCACGACTTCAGCTCGATCAAACCACGCCTGATTCGAACTCAACGACTCAGCTCCTCGGCCAGCTCTCGAGCGAAGTACGTCAACACGAAGTCCGCACCGGCGCGGCGTATGGCCGTCAGCTGTTCAATCGCGACGGCGGTGCCGTCGATCCATCCGTTCGCGTCAGCGGCCTTCACCATGGCGTACTCGCCACTGACGTGATAGGCACAGAGCGGTACGTCAAGTTCGCGGCGCAGATCACTCACGACGTCGAGGTACGTCATGGCGGGCTTCACCATCACGATGTCGGCCCCCTGTTCGACGTCGGCGCGCGCTTCACGCAACGCTTCGCGGCGATTCCTCGAGTCTTGCTGGTAGGCCGTGCGATTACCGCCGCCTTCGATCTCGACCCCGACGGCCTCACGAAAGGGTCCGTAGAGTCCGCTCGCGTACTTCGCGGCGTAGGCCAAGATGATCGTCTCGTCGTAACTCGCTTTATCGAGGGCGCCGCGAATAGCGGCGACCTGACCGTCCATCATGCCGCTCGGCGCCACGACGGCCGCGCCGGCTTCGGCTTGAGCCACCGCGACGCGAGCGTAGAGCTCGAGCGTGGCGTCGTTATCAACGGTGCCGTCGCTTCGAAGTACGCCACAGTGGCCGTGCGTCGTGTACTCATCCAGACAGAGATCGGCCACGAGCACGATGTCGTCACCGAAGGAATCGCGCAACGATCGCAGCGCCACTTGGGCCACACCCTTCGGGTTCCAGGCACCGCTGCCGTACTCGTCCTTGGTCTCGGGAACGCCAAAGAGAATGACGCCGCTCACTCCAACGCTCTGCAGGGCCTTCACTTCGTCGTGGAGTGAGTTCAGCGTGTGCTGAAAGTGTCCCGGCAATGAGAGAATGGGCTTGGGTTCACTCAGGCCTTCGCCGACGAAGAGGGGCGCGACGAAATCACTGGGCGACAGTGTCGTTTCGGCCACGAGCCGGCGAATTGCGGGCGTGCGACGAAGGCGACGAGGGCGCTGAGCGGGAAACACGAGTCCAGCCTATTGCGCCCTTTGTGAGGCGTTTCCAGGCCCGCGCTAAAGAGCGAGTAAATGTTCTCGCAGTGCTGGTCCCCAACCTTCGATCACGCGTTCGTGTTGGCGTCGCACCACTTCACCCGTGGTCGCGCCGGGCACCACGACCCACGAGTTCGCCGAAATGAATGCCCTTGCGACGAGCCACGCCGACGGCGCGCCGATAAAAACGACGTCCGCTGCGCGCAGAATCCGCTCTTCATCCGTGGTGAGGACGGCGGGCAGCGTCTCGTAACAAGTGAGCGGGGTGACTTTCACGCCTCTCGACTGAAGTGCCACGGTGAGATCATCGCGCATCGTGGCCGCCCCGAGCAGCAGCACCGGCCCTTCGGTGATCTCGGGAGCGAGATCGACGGCCCCCGCGTCGCCCACCACGTCGACATCAATATCTTCACTTTCGAGAGCACGCGCCGTGGCTGATCCCACACTCAGCACCGTTCCACCGTCGACGAGTCCCTCTCGGGTCAGGGCCACGTAGAGGGCACTGCGCGCACTGGTGACGACGAGCGCGCGAAACGTGCCGTAGTCATCGCTCGCTCGAAGCGCCGCGAGAACTTCACTCGCGTCGAAGAACCGCGTGGTCGTGAGAGCGACTTCGTTGACGGTGACCCCCTCGGGTAACCATGACGTGAGTGGGTCGTTGTATCCCTGTTCTCGTGTCACCACGACGTGCACGAGTCTTACGACTCCCAACCCAGTAGTGCGCCGCCGCCCATATCGTCGCGTAGCAAACGCGCGAGGTCACTTCCTAGTTGATGGGGATTAGTACTCACGAGTTCAGCTCGCACGCTCTTCGCGCCGTCGGGCGCGATCATGACCCCGCGCAGTGTCAACGTCTCGCCGTCGACGTCGGCGTTCGCGCCGGCCGGAATCGCACAACCGGCGCCTAGTTCTTCCAAGAACGCTCGCTCGGCCACGACGGCCTTCAGCGCGGATTCATCATTGATCGACAAAAGGGCTTCGCGCACCTCGTCGTCGTCGACCCGCGCTTCGAGAGCGAGCGCGCCCTGACCGACTTGGGGAACGAACCACGTGGGATCGAGTCGTTCACTGACGAGACCACTTTCGTCCAACCGTTCGACCGCCGCCATCGCGGCGACGATGGCGTCAACGCCGTTCTTTCCGGCGGCGGCGAGTCGTGTCGCCATGTTTCCCCGCAGCGGCACCACTCGAAGATCCGGGCGACGTTCGAGCAGCAGCGCGCGACGACGCGGCGAACCGGTGGCGACGGTGGCCCCGGGACCCAGGCCGGCGAGCGAGCGGCCCACCAGAACGTCGGCGGGGTCGCGACGCTCGGGCACGCTCACGAGCGCGAGTCCTTCGGGCGTTGAGCTCGGAAGATCCTTCGCACTGTGAATAGCGACGTCCGCCTCGCCGTGGAGCAACGCCCGCTGAATTTCAACCGCGAAGAGGCCTTCGCCGCCCATGGTCGCGAGATCGAGACCCGCCTCGCGGTCACCCTTGGTCTCAACGAGTACCAACTCGCTCTCGCGACCATGCTCGGCGAGGCGACCTTGCACGTAGCGCGCCTGAATCAGGGCCAACGGCGAGCGACGCGTCGCCAGGCGAAGCGTCATAGATCAAAGAGGTTGCGCGTCGCCTCACTGAGTCGGGTCCCCTGGTCGGTTCCAGCAGCCTCCTTGAGGGCCACGGTGGGACGGTGAGCAATCTTCGCCACGACTGAACGGACGAGTGACGCAACGGTTTCGCGCTGTTCAACCGATAGATCTTCGAGGTCGTGACCGCGACGCGAGAGCTCGCCCGCGACCACTTCGTCGAAGTGCTCGCGCAGTTCTCGAACGATGACGGCGGCGCCCCTGGCTCGCTGATCGTTAAGAAAGCGCTCAACGTCCTCGGCGACGATCAACTCGGCCGCGTCCATTGACTCACGACGATCGCCCAGTGCCCGTTCCACTCGGTCGCGAAGATCGCTGATGTCAATTCGTCGGACGTGAGCCAAATCGTTGACGTCACTGGCGACGGCGCGCGGCACGCCCAGATCGACAATCAACGTCTCACCCTCGTCGGCAACAAAGTGATCCCGAGCCAGAACCGGCGCAGAGACTTCGAGAGCGCTCACGACGAGGCGAGTTCCGCGAAGGTGTGTCGGGGCGCTTTCGAGGGAATCGACGAAAACTCGTTCGTCATGGACGTCGCTCTTGAGTCCCTCGGCTCTCTCAATCGTCCGATTGAGAATGGTCAACTTCGCGAGCGGTGGCCTGGCCGCGAGCAAGCTCTTCACGACGCCACTCGCCATCTGACCGGCGCCTAAGACGACGACGTGGGCGCCCGCTAACTCGTCGCCGAGTTCGTCGATCGCGGCCGACGCCGCGGCCTGCGCGAAACTCGTCGTTCCTCTCGAAATTGAGGTCTCCGCACGCACGCGCCGTCCCGAGGCGATCGCGCGCTGGAAGATGTCGGTCACCTCGCTGCCCGCGCTCTGCTCTTCCACGGCCAGTTCGAGCGCGCGGCGAAGTTGGCCGAGAATCTCGAACTCGCCCGGCACGACCGACCTAAGGCCGGCGGCGACGCTGAAGAGGTGGGTGGCGACGTCGTGTTCGAAGTTGACCGTCAGTCGATCTTCGAACTCACTCGACGAAAGTCCCGTCGCTTCGGCCAGGGTCTCGGTGATCTCGTCGATCGCGCCGTGGAAGCGGTCGATGACGGCGACGACTTCGGTGCGTAGACACGTTGACACGAAAACGGCCTCGTGAATATTTCGGTGGCTGACGAGCGTTCGGAGCATCTTCGCCCACTCGTGCTCGGGTAGCGTGGCCCGTTCCAAGAGGTCGAGCGAGGCGTGCTCGTAATCAATGCCTACCGATATCAATGCCACTTGGCCTCCGAGGTTCTTGTCATGCTACGACCCACGCAGTGGATTGGTGCTCGCAATGCCTATTGAGTGCAGTAGTCCCCCGCCCAAGGGACCAGTGCCGTTATTGAGGTGGTACATCAGGATCTGCAGCTCAATGGAGAAGTCCACGTAGTGCACCGCGGTGCCGAGTGGCACCGTCACGACTTGTGGGGCGAAGTTCAAAATCGCGTGAATGTTGGCTTCCACCATGCGATCGGCAACTTCTTGTGCCGCGCTGCCGGGCGTGCAGATGACGCCCACGGTCGCGGGAGGCATGGGCTCATTGAGCGACTGGACCACGAGCCCGGCCACTTCGTGGCCGATCATCGCGGGATCGTTGTCGTAGAGCGCCACGAGACGGGCTCCTCGGATGAGAAAGTTAGAAGAGTTCACGAGCGCGCGCCCGAGATTGCCAATGCCCACCACGACCACGTCGTACAGTCGGTCGTGGCCGAGCGCCTCGGCGATGCGCTCGATCAAAACATTGACGTCGTAACCGGCACCCCGGGTGCCAAACGAACCAAGGCCCGCCAGGTCTCGGCGAACGGTCGTCGCGGTCACGCCCGCGAGTTCACCGATCTGTTTCGAGTCGATCTTGTTTTCACCACGCTGAAACCAGCCCTCGGCGATGCGCTGATAGACGGGCAGACGCGCGATGGTCGGTTCGGAGAGTTTTTTCGAGCGAAGTCGCGGCGTCGCCATCTCCCCACATTAGTAGAGGGTTCTTTAGCGACCCAACTGTCGACTTCGCTCCGCCGCCGCCGCAACCGCGTCAAGAAACGCCGCACGAACAGCGCGAGATTCAAGTACCCGTAGACCCGCCGCGGTCGTTCCGCCGGGTGAGGTGACCTGGGCTCGCAGCTCTTCGGGTGACTCCCCTGTCTCACTTAGTAGCGCCGCTGATCCTTCGAACGTGGACACCACGAGCTGGCGTGACACCTCGCGCGAAAGTCCTTGGTGGACCCCGGCCTCAATCAGCGCTTCGACGACGAGATAGAGATAAGCCGGCATCGGGCCAGAGAGCCCCGTCACGGCGTCGATGTTGCGCTCGGTCACGCGCACGACGATCCCGACCGCGCTCAGAATCGACTCCGCCCAGTCGAGGTCGTCACTCGTGACGTTCGATCCCCCGGCGATGGCGCTCGCACCCTTTCGAACCAGCACGGGCGTGTTGGGCATCGAACGAATGACCGCGACAGGACCGGGAAAGACCGCTTCCAGGCGCGCCGTGGAGAGGCCCGCCACAATCGAGAGAAGTCGCGTCACGCCGGTCGCGCCCACGACGCGTGCGGCACTTTCGGCGTGATCGGGTTTCACGCACAAGACGACGCCCGTCGAGGCGTCCACCTCCGCGAGTTCGATCGACGCGCAGACCACGACGCCAGGTAGTCGTGTCTCCAGTGCGCCACGCTGCACGAGCGCGCTTTCCACGACCGCGAGCTCGCTGGCCGTACACCACTTCGCTCTGAGAAGTCCTTCGGCCAGGGCCGATCCCATGCGACCGCCGCCAATGATGATGAGTTTGAAAGCCACGGTGTAACGCTACAAGGTTGGTCTCAACGTGCCTTCCTGCGTCGATAGACCGAACCCAGTCCCATCGTCATCGCCGTCGGAAAGATCTCGTCGACGTAGGTCACCGTCGCGCCGACGAGTTCGTCCAGTCGCTCGACCGTCAGTTCTTGGATGGGCACTTGCGTGACGAGGTAGATCCCCTCTTCGGGCCCGATGGCCAGATGTAGTTCGCGCAGTTCGTGGTTCTTCACCATCAGGTACCGGTAGAGCTCTTCGCGATTCTCTTCGGGCGCGGGCATGAGTTCCGTTTCGGCGAAGACCGTTCGTTGACGAAGCGAGAGCCAGAGCGTGATGACGTCTTTTTCTTCACCCATTAGTCGAATCAACCAGTGAAAGTGACCCTTGTCGTCGGGCACGTCCTGGTGCTCGATCTCGCCCACGAAGGAACTGGCGTTCCACAGTGCGGACCATTCGTGAAGGGTTTCGTTGAGACGCGAGGCCGCGTCCGCGTCACTGAGGGGTGCGCGCGTCACTTAACAGCGAACGAGACTCTCTGAGGCGAGCTGATCGATCAGGGCCGCGAGTGACTCGGCGGCGCGTCGCCAGGTGTAGCGGCGAGCGCGCAAGACGGCGGCGTTCGAAAGTGAGGTGGCGCTGTTGGCGTCGAGCGCGAGTTCCACGACGTCCGCCCAGCGCGCAACGTCGCGTTCACTCACGAGGTAGCCGGTCACGCCCTCTTCAATCAACGTTGACAGCCCGCCGACATCGCTCGCCACGACGGGCGTGCCACAGGCCGAAGACTCGAGGGCCACCAGTCCAAAACTCTCGGCGCGCGAGGGTACCAGCGTCACGTCGGCCGCGCGCATCCACGAAGAGAGCAGTTGGTGAGCCTGCGGCGCGACGAACGTCACCTGGTCGATGACCCCCGCCTCGGCCACGCGCTGGTGCAACTTTTCCAAGGTCGCCTTGCCGTCGGGTCCGGAAGGTCCCCCCACGATGGCGAGCATGGCGTGACGTCCGCGTTGGCGTAGTTCAATCAGCGTCTCTAATGCCAAGTCCGCGCCCTTGAGCTCTTGAAGACGCCCGACGAACAACAACATGATGGCGTCCCTATCGAGTCCGAGGGCGCGACGAGCTTGGGGCCGGAAGCCGGGAGAGAAGAAGGCGTGCTCCACGCCGAGGGGCACGACGTGCACGCGAGATGGTTCGGCGTTGTAGAGACGGACGAACTGCGCGGCCTCGACGTCACAACTGGCGAGGACGGCGTCCGCACAGGCGACGATCGCCGCCTCTTGGAAGGCGCGATCGTCCGACTCGGCTTCGAAGGTGTCGGCCTTCACTCGCTCGAGTGTGTGAAAGGTCATGATCAGGGGAATGTTCAACTCATGCTTCAGCCGGTGTCCCGCGAGGCCGCTCAGCCAGTAGTTGGCGTGAATCGCGTCGGGCGTGCCCGAACATCGAAAGAGGGTCTTCACGGTGTCGGTGAACTCACCGACGTACTCCGTCAGTCCCTCGCGGTCAAGCGCTGTGGCCGGCCCGGCCGTCACGTAGTGCACGCGAAAGCCCGGTTCGACGAACTCCATGTCGCGCACCTGGGTGTTGTCGCGCCGGGTGTAAACGTCGACCTCGTGTCCGAGACGCGCCAGCGCGCTCGAGAGCTCTCGAACGTAGACGTTCATGCCCCCGCCGTCACCGGTACCCGGCTGGGCCAGGGGCGACGTGTGATAGGAGAGAACGGCGAGACGAGCCATAGACGAATTCTACCGGTCAACGTTTCTCGAGAGACTTGGCCCTAAAAACCATAGGCCGCGCGCAGCGTTTCCCTCTCCAAGGAAGCACCGCGTTGTCGAACAATCTGAAACACTAGAAGCCATGACGTCACTCCCGCTCCCGACCGAAAGACCCAAGCTGGTCTCGCCGCCCGCGGTCAAACCCGGTGACCGTGTGGCAATGTTGTCGCCGTCGTGGGCCGGCCCGGCCGTCTATCCCGAGGTGCACGACATCGGACTGCAAGTGCTTCGCGACCAACTCGGCCTGGAACCAGTCGAGTACCCAACGACCCTGCAACTCGGCGCCTCAGCCAAGGACCGCGCGCGCGACCTCATGGAGGCCTTCGGTGACGATTCGATCGCCGCCGTCATGGCCTCCATTGGTGGCGACGACCAGATCACGATTCTTCCGTACCTGGATCCCGACGTCTTGGCGGCGCATCCCAAGCGCTTCTATGGTTACAGCGACAACACCAACTTCTTGAACTATCTCTGGAACCTCGGCATCGTCGGCTACCACGGCGGCTCGACGTTGATTCACTTGGCTCGAGCCGGCGGCGTACACCCACTGTCCTTGGCGTCGCTGGGCTCGGCACTCTTTACGAACGACACGGTTGAGCTAAAACCAGTCGAGGAGTTCACGGACTTGTCGCCCGAGTGGTCGGACCGAGCGACGTTGAACTCCGCGCTTCCCACGACGAAAGAGAGCGGCTGGCACTGGCACAACGCGGATCGCTTGGTCAGCGGGCCGACGTGGGGCGGCAATCTCGAAATTCTGCACTGGAACTTGGCCGCGAACCGCTGGATCCTGCGCGTCGAGGCGTACCGCGGGTGCGTCCTACTCGTAGAGACGTCCGAAGACATGCCCTCCCATGAAGAGGTGTTCTACATGCTTCGCAACTTCGGCGAACGAGGGCTTCTCCAACGCTTTGACGCCATAGTCGTCGCGAAACCCAAGGCGTGGCGCCACGACCGAATGAACGACGCCGCGACCCGAGAAGCTTTTCGCAACGACCAGCGCGACGCCGTTCTTCAAGCAGTTGCTACCTACAATCCCAGCGCCGTCGTCGTGATTGGTCCGGACTTTGGCCACACCGACCCTCAGTACGTCGTTCCTTACGGTGGACAGATGACGGTCGACGGTCCGGCTCGACGAATCACCATCACGTACTAATAGGGCAGCGTTTCGCTATCGAGATGACGCCAAGACGATGTAGATCACGTCGCGCGTGGGCACCAGACCGAAATCGCGCGAGTCCGTGGACGCCTGGACGTTGTCGCCTCGTAGATCCAACAACGAGCCGACCGTCGACACGCAGCGCTTCAAGAGCCAGCGCGACGGATTCCTCGGGTCGCGAACTACCACCACGTCACCCTTTCGCACCCGACGCCACCGGCGAAGTGCCGTCAGGCGTTCGCCCGGAAGGTACGTGGGCGCCATCGACGACCCCTCGACGGTCACACGTCGCAGGAAGAACTCGAGGATCCGGGCCACGGCGAAACGATACCTGAGCACTGTGACTATCCTGCAGATTGACATCGCGTTCGAATATCGCTGGGCGCACCTATCGAAAGGCACCGTTATGACACTGCTTACCCGTCTCAATGCTCTGCTCGACGCATCAACGACGCCGCTGGTGGCTTCCGCTCATTGCGACCTGCCCTGTGGTGTGTACGACCCGGCCCAAGCCCGCATCGAAGCGCAGTCCGTGAAGGGGTGCATGGAGAAGCACAACGCGTCGAGCGACGCCGACTTCAAGGTGCGCGCCGCCTTCATCAAGGAAGAGCGCTGCGAACTCGTAAAGCACCACCTCTGGGTGCTCTGGACCGACTACTTCAAGGTCGAGCACTTAAAGGAGTTCCCGAACCTGCACGACCTCTTCTGGATGGCCACGAAGACCGCTGGCGACGCGAAGAAGACCAACGACGTCAAAGTCGCGGACAACTTGCTAGCGCAGATTGACGACATCGCCGAGATCTTCTGGGCCACGAAGAAGTAGTCCAATTCACCTAGAAAGCGAGAGCCCGGTGGCGAAGGCCACCGGGCTCTCGCTTTCTCGCACTACGCGAGTTCGGGGTGAGCTCGACAGTTGGCGAGCAGGGGGTTCGCTTCGAGGTCAGCGCCATCGATCGGCGTGGAACAGACTTGGCACGTCCGATACGTACCGAGGCGAAGGCGCTCCAGCGCCCGATCGACGTCATTCAACGTGGACTCGATGGCCACCACACTGTCGTTAGTGAACTCTGGCATGGCGACATCGTACTTGCCCCATGCGCGTCTGCCCGGATGAGCTGATGCAAGCGGCCCGACCTACGGAAAACACTCGAATTAACGCGGCACGTCAAAGTTAAAGATTGATGAGTCGTAGGCGTTGTACGACTCGTAGTCCAGCAGGTCGTAGAGTTCCGCTCGATCTTGCATCTGGTCGAGCATCGAGGCGAGGCTTCCTTCGGTTTCGATGGCCTCAAGAGCGCGAGCGGCGACCCCCATTGCCAGACGCAACAGCGAGACCGGGTAGATGATGATATTGATGCCAACGTTGGCCAGCTGGCTGGTCGTGAACAACGCACTCTTGCCGAACTCGGTCATGTTCGCCAAGATCGGAACGTCGACGGCGGCGCGGATCGTTTCGAACTCGTGCAGGTCCATCATCGCCTCGGGAAAGATCGCGTCGGCCCCCGCGTCAACGAGGGCCTTGGATCTCGCGACGGCGGCACTGAGACCTTCGACTGCTCGGATGTCCGTTCTGGCCATAACGAGCAGATTCGAGTCACGCCGAGCGGTGACGGCGGCCCGGATTCGCCGAATGGCCGTTCCCTCATCGACCACCTGTTTTCCGTCAAGGTGACCACAGCGCTTCGGATTGACCTGATCTTCAAGGTGCAGTCCGGCGACCCCACTGTCCTCCAACACCTGCACGGTTCGCGCCACGTTCATGGGCTCGCCGAATCCGGTGTCGGCGTCGACCAGGGTCGGAAGATCGGTGACTCGGGCGATCTGGGCGCTTCGCGCGGCGACCTCGCTCAACGTGGTCAAGCCAATGTCGGGCAGACCTAGATCCGCCGCGAGCACCGCGCCCGACACGTACACGCCGTCGAAGTGCTTGCGCTCGATCAGTTTCGCGGACAGAGGATTGAACGCTCCCGGCACGACGAGCAGATCGCCCGTCGCCAATCGTGTACGTAGTCGCACGCGCTTCTCCGCCGCGGTGACGAGTGATTGGAGCATCAGAACAGCCCCTCGGGTTCGGGGACCGACGCCAGAAGACCTGGCTTCGCACTGAAGTTGAGTTCAGTGAATTCGTTCGCCGTCAGGGCCGGCAAACGTTGCGCGGCACCGAGAAAGCGCTCGATCTCTTCGTCCTCGAGCACGTCGTTGGCCAGAGTTCGAAACTTGGCCACGTACTGCTCGCGAGCGAACGGTCGCGCCCCGAGCGGGTGGGCGTCCGGCAGGGCGATCTCGTCAACGATCGTCGTGCCGTTTGAAAGGACGATCTCGACTCGCCCACCGTACGCCTTCTCTCTCGGGTCGGAGGACAGGTATCGACGAGACCATTCGGGATCTTCCACGGTGCTCACCTTGCGCCACAGTTGGACCGTATCGGCACGCGCTGCTCGTGCGGGCGCGTACGAGTCGGCGTGGTGCCAGGAACCGTCTTGGAACGCCACGGTGAAGATGTACGGTAGCGAGTGGTCGAGCGTCTCTCGCGACGCGTTCGAGTCGAACTTTTGCGGATCGTTCGCGCCAGAGCCGATCACGTGGTGCGTGTGGTAGGAGGAGTGGATGACGACGCTCTCGATCTGTCGACCATCGAGTAGTTCGGGATGTTCAAAGTGGAGCTTGCGCGCGAGGTCAATCCACGCCTGGGCCTGGTACTCGGCGGAGTGCTCCTTGGTGAAGCTCTCGAGTATGCCGAGCTTCGCTTCACCTCGGGCCGGCAAGGAAACCGTGTAGGAACCCTCGGGCCCGTCGAGCAGCCACGCGATCACGCCGTCTTCGCCTTCGTAGATCGGTGCCGGCGATGTCTGACCGCGCATCGCGCGGTCTACGGCTTCAATGGCGGCCTTGCCCGCGAACGCCGGGGCGTAGGCCTTCCACGTAGAGATCTCGCCCTTGCGTGATTGGCGCGTCGCGGTGGTTGTGTGCAACGCCTGACCGATCGCCTGGTAGATCACTTCTTCGCTAAGACCGAGCAGTGTTCCAAGACCCGCCGCCACACTGGGTCCGAGGTGCGCGACGTGATCAATCTTATGCTCGTGCAAACTGATCGTGCGCGCCAACGCGATCTGTATCTCGTAGGCCGTGGCGATCGCTCGCACGACCTCGACGCCCGTCAACCCGCGAGCGGCACCGACGTGCTGTGCCACCGCCGCGATTGGGGGAATATTGTCGCCCGGATGCGAGTACTCGGCGGCCAAGAAGGTGTCGTGAAAGTCGAGCTCGCGCACGGCGACCCCGTTGGCCCACGCTGCCCATTCCGGGGCGACACGAACGTCGAACGTCGTACCCACCACGGTGCTGCCCGGAGAAAAACGGTGCATGGTGGCCTGCGCCCGTGCGGCGACCACCGGGCTTCGAAGGAGCGACGCGGCGGCGACCGCCGCGTTGTCAATGACACGGTTGATCACCATGTCGGTGACCTCATCAGTTGCGGCGACGGGGTCCACCGCCGCTTCGGCAATCTTCCACGCCAGCTGTTGAGTCCGAGGGAGTTCTTCGTCACTTCTATAGACGCGCACTTTATGGTCAATCACTCGATTCCTTTCGGCGCCAGCCTGCCCGACACTGGGCCGTCGCAGGGGTTCTCAGCCCACGGTCCTTCGCAGTGCACGGCCAGTCGTCAGCTCGTCTACAGGTCGCCCTCACGGCAGTCGTTTGGTGATCGCGGTACTCGCCCGTTTCAGCTCGACGACGCACCACTCCGCTTTGCTCTCGTTCAAGTCTTCGGTGGGGCCAGAAACTTGCAGTGACGCGACGACGGCTCCCTCTTGACTGACGACGGGCACCGCCACCGAGGCGGCACCGAGTTCACGTTCGCTATTGCTATAGGCGTAACCCTGTTCACGGATTACTTGCAGGCTTTCGACAAATTCCTGTCGCGTGACGACCTGACCGCTCGCCAGACGAATCTCTGGGACGTCGACCATCAGTTCGGTCACTTCTTCGGGCGTCAGCGCGGCGGTGTGGATTTTGGCGCCCCCCAGGTAGAGCGGTGTGGGCTCACCCAGCGGTAACAGGTAGCGAACGGGCGCGTTGCCCTCGACGCGAAGAATCTTCACCTGCGCGAAGTCGACTCGGATCGAGAGTGACGACATGAAGCCGCTCGCGCCCGCCAACTCTTGCAAGATCGACAGCGATATCTGGCTCAGGCTGTTGGTGACGTGGAACGCGAAGCCGTTTATGACGGACGTGACGCCAATCGTGTAGCCGTACCTCTCCTGAGAGACGTAGCCATACTGCAATAAGACACTAAGGATCCGCTGGGTCGTCGCGAGATGAATACCGGACTCCAACGCGATGTCGGTGAGTCGCATGGGGACCCGACTTCGCCGAAGAATGCTGAGTATGTCGAATGAGCGCTCGAGCGAGCGCATCGAACTCGAGGTCGAAATGCGATTTACCGCCGCCATAACATCCAATCGGACATTCGCGTCGCCTCGCTTGCGAGATCAAGGAGCGCCATGTGTTCCCTTCGAATCAAGTCGAAGCCCTGCCCGGGCGCGCGACACGATCGGTTCCTTCCACGGTGACCGCGCTCCTTCGTACGCGCGCGAACCCAGACGAAAGTGTTGGGCTTGCTCCTCGGTCTCGATGAAGGGCAAGTCCATTGGAAAGAGCGCGTCTCCGCGTGGTCGCGGACCCGCCTTGGTCACGTGGCCCCACAACGAATGTCCCACGACCTCTTCGGCCAGAAGCGATGCCTCGATGAGGCGACCGAGGTCGACGCCGGTGGGGACGCCGAGTTCGTTCAACAGATCCACCAGATCCTCGGTCGGTATCATGCGCGTCATGCGGCCGTGACCACCGTAGGGGCAGCCGCCCATGCCCCCAATTGAGGTGTCGAGGATCAGCGTCTGGTCTGCAGTGAGGGCCTTGAGCGCCTCGTAGGCGGACAGCAACGCCGTGCCGCGAGCGTCGTGCAGATGTAGGTGCACCGTCTCAATCTCGGGCCATCGATCTTGAATCGCGCGCAGTTGCGACGCGACCTGATCAGGCATGTTCCACGCCATCGGGTCACCGATCCAGACCTTGTCGACTGTGACGCCCGCCGCGCTCCAGAGCTCGTGTTGGCGCTCGAGCATCGACATCCGGTACTCCTCGTCGAAGGGGCCGAGCCAGTTCGAGCCCCATGCAGCGTTGATCGCGATGCCGGCACTGCGAGCGCCGGCGTTCACCGCTCGTTCGATGACCGCCGGCCATTCGGCGATTTCGTCTGCTTGCGACCGGTTGGTGTTGCGGCGAACAAAGACGTCACAGAGATGAACGAACGTCCGGGGGGACCCCGAGGGCTCGCTCAGTGGCGGCATGTACTTTCGCATCCTCTCACGACCCCGTTCGTTGAGGGCGAGCGCGGTGTACGTCACACCCGCCATGGGTGTGAACCGTGAGACCAGCTCGTCGATCTGGACCATTTGCGGGGTCCACTTGGGACTGACGAAGGAGCCGACGACAATGGTCTCCAGGCCCGTGCGCGACAGCGCGTCGAGCAACGTGATCTTGGCGTCCAAGGTGATCGCCGTGCTCTCGATCTGCATCCCTTCGCGCATCCCCTCTTCGATGATGGCGACCCTGGGATAGGAACTCTGGCGCGTCACGGCTCCACTCTCTCTTCTTGAAACAGCATGCCAGTCATTCGTGTCATCAGATGGCTTCCCGGTCACGGAGAGCTTCGATCTCCTCTTTGGAATAGCCGAGTTCACTGAGGATTGTGTTGGTGTGCTGACCGAGTCGCGGCGGGGGAAGCGACGGCGCCAACGTGTGTCCGTCCACGTGCACGCCACTTCCGAGCACCTTCACGCTTGGTCGTCCCGGCACGTTGACCTCGACGTCGTGCACGAGTCCTCGCACTTTTATCTGCTCTTGGTTCAGGGCCTGTTCGACGTTCAGCAGTCGACCAACGGGTACACTCACGTCGGCCAACATCGCTTCCCACTCCTCGGCGCTTCGCGCACTGAGCGCCGACTCCAGTTCGCGCGTGAGTTCGCTGCGATTTCGCTTGCGGTCGGCTCGGTTGAGGAACCGTTCGTCGATGATCAAATCGAGACGACCGCAGACCTGGCACAGCGACTCGAACTGCTTTTGCGTATTGGACGCGATGTTGACGGGTCCGTCACTCGCCTGGAACGTCCCCGAAGGAGACGACGCGGCGTTGTCGTTGCCGTGTCGAAGGGCGGAGCGACCGCTGATGAGCTGCTCGGAGACCGCCCAGCTCATCGAGGTAAGCGCCGTCTCGAGCATGGAGACGTCGAGAAAGCATCCGGTCTGTTCCATCGATCGCCGCACCAACGCCGCGCAGATCGCCATCGCGGCGACGAAGCCGCCCAGGGCGTCACAGATGGGAAAGCCGACGCGAAGCGGACCGCCCGACGCCAGACCGGTGACCGAGGCCATGCCGGCAAAGCCCTGGATGATCTGGTCGTACGCGGCGCGCTCGGCGAGCGGCCCGGTCTGACCGAATCCCGAGACCGCGCAGTAGACGATCTGGGGATTGATCTCACTGATTCGCTCCCACGAGAAGCCGAGACGAGCAAGGACCCCTGGTCGCATGTTCTCCAGGAGAACGTCCGAAGAGCGCACGAGGCGCTCAAACACCTCGGCGCCCTGCTCACTCTTGAGATTCACCGTGATCGAGCGCTTACCCGAGTTTTGTGCGAGAAATGAGGGACCCATCGAAGCGGACTTCAAAACCTCATCCTCTCCGAACTCTCGCGCGACGTCGCCGGTGCCGGGGACTTCAATCTTGATGACGTCGGCGCCCATCAAGCTCAACTGGTACGCGCCGAACGGCCCCGCGAGCACCGTCGTCAGGTCGAGCACTCGTATCCCGCCAAGCAATTCGGTCACGATTCGTTCCTCACGTGGGGGCCCGGCATCGTCCAACGCCAGGCGCTACTTTGCACCGCACTGATTGATTGCGTCTTGCGCACCACGTCAACACTGTTCAACGTTCTGTCGCGCCAACAACTCGGTGGGGGATGGCCAACGGCGCGAGCCGCTGACCATCCCCTACCGGGCGAACAGGTACAAACCTCGTTGTTAACCCTCCTTGGCCACAACGGCCGCGAGCTGGGCGGGAGTGACGTACGCCCGGGTCACGTTGCTCAGGCTGGAGTCAAAACCGATCATCTGGAAGCCACTGAAGACATTGTGAAACTTGTTGAAGTCGTCACTGCCAGAAGCACCGTTGTAGTTGATCTGCTTATGCTGCTTGATTAACTTGACGCACGTGGCGTAGGTTCCACACACGACGCCCGGTGGGTCCGCGACCTTCGTCACGTCCTTCACCCAGACCTTCGGGTCGGTGGACTTCGCCATGGTCATGGCGAGCGACGCGATGACGATCGAGTCGTACTCGTTGAACGTCGTGGGCAATATCGTCGTGGTCTTCCACACCGACTGGTAGTCGGCGAGGAAGTGGCTGTACGCGCCGTCCGCCGTCGTCGGTGTCGCCGGCAGCGCCGCCGTCAAGTCGGTGGACGCGGTGGGACCAAAGGACTTGGCGTAGGCACCTTGGGGTGCTGACTGCAAGTCGTCACCAATCCACGGCGTCGACATGTAACCGAGCTGCTGACCGTCCGAGAACAACGTGGCGGCCGTCTGGGTGTCCATGGAGTCAAAGATGACCTGAGGCTTTCCCGCGAACGCCGATGTCAGTTCAGAGCTGTACGACGACTGACCGGGGGTGAGCGTGATGTTCTGCTGGATCGTGCCGCCCAGCGCCTTGAAGGCCGCTTCGAGAGGCGCGATGAAGCCCTGGGAGTTCGCCGAGTTGTCGAAAATCAACGACGCCGTCTTCCAACCCTTGCTGATCGCGTACTGCGCCATTGCGATCGACTCGTTGGAGTCGGACGAGGAGGTGCGGAACACGAACTTCTGCTTCATGTTGTCCAGAGTCGTCAGTCCACCGACCATGAAGTCCACGACGTCATTGGGCTGGAACTGGTTGATGATCCCTTCAATTGTTGGTGAGAACGGCCCGACGATGACCTTCGGGTGGCTCAACTCCAACTTGCGAAACGCGGGGAGCACGTCCACCGAGTCCGCGGCGTCATCGACGTAGACGCTCTTCAGTTGGTCACCCAAGACACCGCCGTTGTGGTTGATCTCGTAGACACCCACGGCCACGCCGTGCGTTCCCCAACTCGAGAGCAGTGACTTCGTTCCCGTAAACGGAAAGATGCCACCGACCACCAGCTTCGTCTTCGATTTACTCGCGCTCGCGGTGCCGCTCGTCAAGCCAATACCGGCGAGCGTTGACACCATGGCCAGAACCAGCATCACTCTGGCACCCCCGCGGCGACCGGCTATTTTCCTAATAGATTTCATTCGGCACTTCCTCCTTTTGTTACTTTCATTTACTTCAAGCCCGTGGGAATTTCCCACTGTTACGAACTCGTAGCCTCCGCTCGACCCAAGAAGATGGCGGCCAGGTCGTGCTTGGCGATCTCCGACGTGGGACCGTGCATGTGGTTGGAACCCGCCACGAAGATGTGCACGAAATCGGCGTGCGCGAGGGCACGTTCGACGTTCTGTTCGACCACCAACACCGCGGTGCCAGACTTGGCGATGAGATCGATCTGGTTCCAGACGACGTCGGTGTAGGCCGGCGACAGTCCGGCGGTGGGCTCGTCGAGGACAATCACCGTGGGCTCGACCATGAGTGAGCGCGCGATCGCCAACAGGTTCTGTTGACCACCTGAGAGGTACCCGGCCTTCTTGCCTTGGGCCTTCTTCAGGTCGGTGAAGATGTCGAGAATCTCTTCCAGCCGGGCGTCGGTGTTTCCTCGAACGGCGAAGCCGCCGACTTCTAGATTCTCGCGAACCGTCAAGTTCGTAAAGACGTTCTCATTTTGCGGAACGTAGACCAGCCCGTTGCGCGGAATCAGATGACCCGGCATCTTCGTGATGTCCAGGTCGTTGACGACGATTCGCCCCGTCACCGCGCGCAAGACCCCCACGAGGGTCTTGGCGTAAGTCGACTTCCCCGCACCGTTAGGCCCGATGATCGCGGTGATGGTGCCCACGTCGGCCGAGAGCGATATGTCGTTGATGATGGGCGTACGACCGTAGCCGGCCGTGATATTTTCAGTTATGAGGGCCGGCATTGATGATCTCTCCTAGGTACGCCTGGACCACTTCGGGGTTGGCACGGAGTTCGCTGAGGCGACCAGTCGCCAGCGTCCGCCCTTCCGCCAAGACGATCACGTTGTCACAGATCTTTTCCACGACGTTGAGGTTGTGTTCGATCATGAGTACCGTCATGCCTTGGCGCTTCATGTCGAGGATGTAGCCGCCGATGCGTTCAATGAGCGCCGGGTTCACGCCCGCCATGGGCTCGTCGAGCAAGAAGAGGCTGGGTGAGGCCATGACGCCCCGCGAGATTTCGAGCAACTTCTTCTGGCCCCCCGAGAGCTCGCGCGCCAGACTGTCTCGAAGCTCGTAGAGACCGTACGTGCGCAGTATCTCGGTCGCGCGCTCGATGTTCTGACGCTCCTCGCGCTTCAAGAGACGCGGGCGAAAGAAGATGTTGAACAGCGACTCCCCCGCTTGGACCTTGGGCGCGACCAGGAGATTCTCCAGCACCGTGAGACCCCCGAGTTCGCGCGACAACTGGAACGTTCGCATGAGGCCCAAGCGCGCGATCTTGTACCGTTCCCAATTCGTCACGTCAGTTGAACCCATGTGCACGGTGCCGGAGTCACACTTCATCGCGCCGGAGATGATGTTGACGACGGTCGTTTTGCCCGCGCCATTGGGACCGATGAGCGCCGTGATCTTGCCTTTGGGAACGTCGAACGTCGCGCCGTTGACGGCGTTGACGCCGAGAAACGACTTGGTGATGTCCTGGCAACGAAGGATCGGCTCGTTGACCTGATCGACCGGGGAGTTCATCTCATCACGCGTCGTCATGACTCGTCCTTCTCGTCAACGTTGCGCAACGCCGCAGAATCCGTCGCCGTCATCACTGAAGACGGTGAGGTGGGAACGACCACTTGTTGACCGTCTGACTTCGAAAACGTCGACAGCAGCGGACTGCGGCGAACTCGCTCGGGAATCATTCCCTGGGGACGGAACCAGAGCATCACCATGAGGAGAATGCCGATCAGCATGGCGTCGATGTACTGGATCAATTCGGGGTGCCCCGGTATATCGGGTAGGAAGGCTGGTAGGTGGATCAACAACGTCTCGACGAGAAGTGCGCCAACGAGCAGGCCCAAGTTGTTGCCCACCCCGCCAACGATGATGACCGCGAAGATGACAAACGTCTCGCCGGGTAGCCAGGCCGAGGTGTTGAACGAGCCACCGAATTGGATGATCAACCCGCCGCCGATGCCGGCGTAGAAAGCGCCAATCAACATCGACGTCAGCTGGTAGCGAAAGACACCCTTGCCGAGTGCCGCCGCGACGTCCGCGTCGTCGCGAATCGCCCGAAACGTACGCCCCAATGGTGAGCGGGTGATCCGACTCATCAAGAACCACAGAATGAGCGCCACGGCGGCCGTGACGCCCGCGAAAAACGGCACGAAGGAGTTGGTGGTCAGCTTGAAGACGCTGGCCATGGGCTCGGGAACGTTGTACAGACCGTCGGCGCCGTTGAACAAGCGCACGTAGTTGTTGATGAGGTCCCAGAGGACCAGCGAGAGCGAGATCAAGACCATGGCCAAGTAGTCGGTGCGCAATCGGCGCAGAGTAATCAATGCCACGAAGAGGGCTAGCGCACTCGCCGCCAGTCCCCCGATGATCAGGTTGATCGGAAACGGCAATGACAGGCCGAGGATGTACTGCTGACCGGTGCCGGCGGAACTGGGCAGACTCACCGCACCCGTGACGTACGAGCCAATCGCGACGAACCCGATGTAGGCGAAGTTGAGGATTCCCGTTTCGCCGTACTGGATGTTCAGGCCCATCGCCAAAATGAAGTAGTCGAAGAGGAAAAAGATGAGGGTGAAGACGTAGTACCAAAACGCGGGCATGCCTAGGCCCTTCCGGGCCGGGCAAACAAGCCATTGGGCCTGAACAACAAGGTCAGTATCAAGATGACGAACGCGACGTCCAGCTTGTAGGACGCGTTAAAGAAGGCGGCGGAGATTTCGGTGGCGAGTCCAATCAGCACCGCTCCGGCCATCGCTCCGTAGATGCTTCCCACGCCGCCCACGATGACGGCGGCAAAGATCACGAAGAGGAACAGTTCACCCGGGGCCGGCGTGACGTTGCCCTCGGTGATGCCCAGCACCGATCCCGCGAGACCGGCGAGGGTCCCTGACAGAAACCACGTGATGGTGGTGATGCGGCGGGTGTCAATGCCGCTCGTCATGGCCAGCGTGGTGTTGTCGGACATCGCGCGCATCGACTTGCCGAGTCGGGTGGTCTTCAGCATGAGGTGCACGAGCAGCATCATGACCACCGAGATGGCCATGACGATCAATTGGTTCCTCGTCAACAAGAAGGGACCGATGTGCAGGACTTGCTCGATCTTCATGTTGTACGCGCGAACGTTTGCTCCCCAGATCGAATAGATCGCGTTCAAGATGATGAGCGAGAGACCGAAGGTGACGATCAGTACGTAGAAGGTCTTATTGAACCGCCGGGCGAAGGGACCGAGAAGAAAGTGATTGAACAGCACGGCCAAGAGCCCCATGCAGAGGGATCCGCCCACGAGCGCTATCCAGACGTTCAAGTGGAGGAATTCGGAGTTCAGGGCGTAGGTAAAGTACGCACCGAGGGCCATGAAGTCCCCGTAGGCAAAATTGATGTAGTTCGTGATACCGAACTGCAGACTCAGCCCGACGGCCGCGATCGCGAGTACCGAGGCCGTGACAAGGCCGAAGCCGAATGCCAACCAGAACTGGGCCACTCTTCCCCCCAAATAAATGACGTAACCGCAGGCCTCGTATGGTCTCCTGCGGTTGTGAGAGTTTCTATCGCAGTTTTCGACGCTTGTCAATTAGTTGCCGGTTGAGGTTCACCTCGCAGCCAATCCTGAGTGTTATCGACACCTCAACTGAGGCGGCGTTCGCGGGTCATTGCAGCGCGGAAACGCCCTGATCACCGCGCCGTCGAATCCAAAACGAACTCCCGCAAGAATCCTCCGACCTGGTATCAAGACTCCGAGTCTCATCTTGTCGCCCGAAGAAGGTTTTCCTCCATTCTTGAGGCTCGCCCAAGAATCCCCAGAGTAGTGACGTTCGGGCTGCAATAGTTGTCACCATGCCAAATCCGGATCGATACTCGCACGGTCACCACGAATCAGTACTACGAAGCCACCGGTGGCGAACGGCACAGAACTCTGCGGCCTTTCTCCTTCCCCACTTGACACCTGCGCACCACGTGTTGGACGTGGGTTGCGGGCCGGGAACGGTCACGATCGACCTGGCCAGAGTGGTGTCGTCGGGTCACGTCACCGGTATTGACATCTCCGAAGAAGTGATCGAGATCGCTCGTCGTGCACTGCACGACAGTGACGCCCACAATGTCGATTTCGAAGTCGGCGACGTGTACGGCCTTTCATTCGACAATAAATCGTTCGACGTCGTTTACGCGCATCAAGTGTTGCAACACCTAAGCAATCCCGGCGCCGCACTCTCCGAGATGCGCCGAGTCTTGCGCGGTGGGGGCCTGCTCGCCGTACGCGACAGCGACTACGCTGCTTTCAGCTGGTCCCCGGATGATCCTCGTCTCGATCGGTGGATGGACATTTACCAGGGGCTGACCAGGATAAACCATGTTGACGCCAACGCGGGGCGACATCTTCACGCGTGGGTACGACAGGCCGGATTCTCCTCCTTGGAAGTTACAACGTCGAACTGGACGTACTACCTGCCCCAAGAGCGCGCGTGGTGGGGACAACTCTGGGCTGACCGAGTTCGAGAGAGTGAATTCGCGCGCCAGAGCTTGGAGCACGAACTGACGACTGAAGTTGAGCTGAACCAGATCGCTGAGGCGTTCTTGGAGTGGGCGGTCGACCCAGACGGTTTTTTCAATCTCGTCCACACTGAGGTACTCGCCAGCTGTTAGGCAAACCCAATTTACTCGAAGCGCTGCGTAAGTCGCGTCTGGTAAATGTCGTCTTCTCCTACTTCGATCGCGGCGACGCTTTCGTTACTGAGGTCAGGCACGTGGTCAGACTTAGTTGACCCTCATCGCGACGTTTCGACGACGGACTCCTCGGGGTCATTTTCGTCGCTCACGAAGTGGGTACTCTGCCAATGGGGAGACGAGACGAGAGAAGACCATGGAACAACCCGGACGCGATGACCTCATCAGTTGGAAGGAGTCCCAACCCGCCAATTTCTTCACTGCCGTGCCCCAACTCCGGTCACTGCTGGAACTACGCATGGGCAAGCCACTTACGGCGCTTCTGGAAGAGAAACTCACGAACTTTGGTCGCGACGTCGCCCAGATAATCGAACCAGCGGTCCACACCCAGGAACGAAATCGTGAGTTCCCCAAACTGCGCTCGTTCGACGAAGTAGGGCGCCACGTTGAACAAGTCGAATTTCACCCCGCTCACGAAGAAGCCGCGCGCGCGGCGTGGGCATCGGGCATGCTCGGTACCGCACTTAATTTCGAGGGAGCCTTCGAAGTAGCCGGGCTCTTCTTTTTGCTCTCGCACGTCGGTGAGGGCGGCCAAGCCTGTCCCATTGTCTGCACCATTGGCTTACGAAGAGCAGTCGAGCACCGAGCGTCTCCAATGATCAAAGAGCGCTACTTGAAAGGCCTCACCGAAACTGACTCGTCGAAGGCCCTGCGAGGTTCTCAGTTCCTAACTGAGGTGCAAGGAGGATCCGACGTTGGCGCGAACGTCACCAGGGCGACGTTAGACCCGGAGGTACCTGGCGCTTGGCGGATCAGTGGTGAGAAGTGGTTCTGCTCTGTCGCCGACGCGGATCTCTTTGCCGTGACAGCTCGCCCCGACTCCGCGGGACCCGGTACGAAGGGACTGGCCTGCTTTGTTGTCCCGCGTTCACTCGACGGCGCCACCCCCAATGGCTTTCGTCTACGTCGCTTGAAGGACAAACTGGGTACGAGAATACTGGCCTCGGCCGAGATTGACTTCAACGACGTGCTGGCGTGGCCCATTGGAGAGTTAGACGAGGGATTTCACGTCGCAGTCGAAGAACTACTCAATACTTCCAGGTGGCTGAACGCCGTCGGCTCCGCCGGGATTATGAGTCGCGCGTACTTAGAAGCATCCTCTTTCGCGCTTCACCGCACGGCGTTCGGCGTATCGATTGCGTCGTATCGTGCCATTCGTGAACAACTAGCAAGGATGAAAATTGAGACCTCAGCGGCTCTTGCGTCAACCTTCGCGCTGACTGAACTCGTGGGCAGAATCGACGAAGGTACGGCCACAGAAAGCGACGCGGGCGTTCATCGGTTTCTGGTGAACGCTAATAAGTACGTCACGTCAATCGCGGCGTCCGACGTAGTCCACCAGGGAATTGAGGTGCTAGGCGGCAACGGCACGATTGAGGAATTCTCCCCTCTGCCTCGTCTCTATCGTGACGCTGTGGTCTTTGAGAGTTGGGAAGGAACCCACAACGTCCTCTGCGCCCAGGTGCGTCGAGACTGTGTTCGTCTAAAACTTCTAGATGTTATGAATCAGTGGATCGAAAAGGAGCTCTCGCTGGTATCGACTAAGTATTCTCGCGAAGTCGAACAGATCCTTCACTCGCTGAGCGCACTTCAGCCCGGACTGCTCGAGAGCCTTATAGATTCAAGCCGGTCTGACCCGAACTTCCGCCGACTTCTCACTGATCTCATGCACGTTGTTCAAGCCACGTGTCTACTTCGCGAGGCTGACAACTCTCCCTCTGATGCCAGCAAGAAAGCTACCGCGTCAGCCTTCATTCTTCTTCACCTCGAGAACGGAGGGTTCGGCGCAGAACCCCGATGGGCTCTGTTCGTCGACGACATTCTTGTCGAGGCACTTAGCTGACGTCGAAGTCGAAGCCCTGACTTTTCGAGTAGTCGAAGACAGCCTTGACGGCATTCGCCCTGGAGTAAAGTAACTGGTCGGTGGCTTTCAGTTTGCAGATGAAGAAAGCCATGCACCGGGCCGCTAGCTCATCGGGAAGAGCAGGGGACTTTTAATCCCAAGGTGCCGGGATCGAGACCCGGGCGGCCCACCAGGAGTTTGTTCTATCTCGGTTGATCCTAGACAGATCGATAACGGATGTTCTGTTACTCAGTA
>PKXJ01000019.1:0-83143 GCA_003132305.1 Acidimicrobiaceae bacterium
TTGAATGAGTGAGAATACGAAGGTTGGCGTCAGTCCCCAGAGTCAATAATCTTTAGATGAACAAGTGTCTGTATAGAAACCCACTCAAACCGATAGCGCCAGGTCGGTCCGCCACGATCTCGAGCACGGTCAATCGAACTGCAGACATCTCTGAAGTATGAAAAACACAGCGTCCTCGATGCCACGAAGACGGCGTTGAAAGTTTTGAATCAGTCGAGACAGGTCGAATTCGGGACCATCATTTGTTGAAGGCATCGGTTGCGGCCTCCGACGCCCGAATCGCGTCGACTTCGATAAGCCACGCCTTGAGCGCCTCTCTTGAGTCGAGTCGACGACCGTCAGGCAGCACCGTTACGTCGTCTTCGGTGGGAGGCTTCGCAAACCGCATCTGCTCGGCCAACTCGGCCACCGTCTTAACAGGACCATTACATTGGCGGCGATGTCGCGGGAGCGCTGGTGCACCTGGCATCCCCAATATCACAACACCCGCAAACTGCATTTTGAACTCAGGGCAATCCTTATCGCCGCTGACTTCATCGCTTCTGGCCTGTGGGGGTAATCGCGAACGCTGACGGTGCGAGCCCCACTGTGATCGCTTTGCCGACAGTGCCCGTCGACGTGGCAATCGGGATGACCCTGCCGGGTGTGTTGTGCGGTGATCCGACACCGACGTAGGTGCCGCTGTCGAGGACAAAGACAGTGGCGCCGTTCGGGCTGATCGTCAGCATGGATGCGTTACGTCCCACATCGATCGTCTTTCCGGCAGTGCCCGTCGCGAGATCGACGGGGATGACGGTGCTCTCCCTCGGGCTCGACTTAGTGGCGAGCACGTAGGCGGTCGAACCATTTGGCGCGATCGCGACCTCCCAGGACATCGCGCCGGGCTCATCTCCGAGCGTGGCCACCTTGCGAACGACTCCGGTTGCCGTGCTCAAGAGCGCGAGCGTGTTGTTGTTGGCGTAGCGCGACCCCTGTTCGAGGGCGGTAACGGGCACGCCAACCTCGGCGATCGCTGTGTCATCTCGCGTCACCGCGATCGCCACCGGCGTGGAGGTGCGAAGCCCGATGGCCTTGCCGAGACTTCCCGTCGCCGTGTTGATCGGGACGATCCCCGACGAGGTGATCGCATAGGCGGTCACGCTGTTCGACTTGAACGCGAGCCCGCTCACGGAGAACGGGGCCAAATCCCGGGCCAGCTTGATCGCCGGCGCGGAGGTATCGGTCGCGGTGTCGACGGGCGTGATTGCGCTGGGCTCGCCTGGGTTGCTCTGGCGCGAATCCACAACGTAAAGGAGCTTGCCGTTCGGCGACATCGTCATGGATAACGGAAGGGTCCCCACCTTGATCGGACGCAGTGCAGTGCCCGTCGCGAGATCAATCGGCGTGACCGTCGCCGGCGTCGTCGCCGGCGTAGTGGCGGCGTCGATCCCGTTGAGGACGTATGCCATCTTGCCGTTCGGCGTGATCGCTATGGCCTGCGGGGAGGTACCGACGGCGATCGGCCTGCCCGGTCTGTGGGTCGCCGTGGCGATCGGGACCACGCTGCCCGGTGATCCGTGCTCATCGCCTCCGACCGCGACGACGTAGAGGGTCTTCGCTCCCGGTGCGACAGCGAGCGCGACCGGAGACAGCGCTCCGAGCCCGATCGGGTGTGCGTCGATGCCGGTCGAAGCGTCGATCGGCGTGATGTCGTGCGAGGCCAGGTTGGCCACGTAGATGGTCGAGCCGGAGGTGACCGAGCCAGCGACGGACATTGACATGACGCCGGTGAGACCGCCCATGCCGATCAGGATTGCGACCGCCCGTGCCCACCGATGCGGACGGGCGCCGGCTCGCGTGTGGGCACGCGGCCAAGCGGCAACGTCCGCTGCTCTCCCATTCGCTGATCTTGATCTCGACATGCTACAAACTTAATGCTGATCGGCCACCTTAAGGTGCCCTTGCATCGATTCGAGGACCCGACGAAACGGCTTCAAGAGATGAACCGGGTCGTGCCCGCTTGTCTCGTCGCGCAGGCCGTTGCTGCGTCACTGTCGTGTCAGGTTCGATAGCATGTGCCGCGCGACCGATACCTGCACGCACGCTAACGGCGCTTGCCAAAGTCGCGTTTTCGGAGTTATCCTGATCCGTCAGTGACGGATAGGCTCGCACCATCCGGTTCACGTTGGCCGAGAAAGGGAGTCTGTGAAGACACTGCCCCGTAACAACCATGTACTGAGAACGTCGCTCGCCTGCGCCGCGGTGATTGCGTCGTTCGCGCTCTTCACCTCAAGCGCCGTGGCCGCGAGCACCATTGGCAAAGTGAAGATGACCGGGCAGGTCTCAGGGAGCCTTTCGATGCCGAAGATGATGACCAACAAGTTCGGAGGGCCGCAAGTCGGTTGCCAGATTCAGGAGAACACGACGTCGCAGGTTCTGATCTACCTCGCTGCCGGCAAGGTTCAACTCAACGGCAAGTCCGTCGCGGAGAAGGCCGGGACGCTCTTCGTGTCGGTCGATCGTGACGGCGCCAGTGAGAGTGTCAGTGCGGTGAATGAGAATGCCAAGGTGACCCTCACCCTCGAGTTCGGTGCGAAGACCTATCTCTGGACGAGTTCGTCGGGCACCATCAGCATCAAGAGCCGAGGTGGCGCCGGCACCTTCAGCGTCGGTGCGGTGCCGGCCGGCACGCTGTCCGGCGTGGCGTTGCAATCCGGTGCGGCCACCAAGCCCGTCAAGCTTTCCGGCTCATGGTCGTACTGTCGTCCCTTCCCGACCTAGCCGGGCAGCAGCGACGCTTACGGACGACGCGTCTGAGATCTGGGTGACGACGCCGCACTCTCGCCGTTCTGCGTGTGTTCGCGGTCGTGGGGTACTAAGTCGAACTTACCCCTGCATGACCGGGCCGACGTATCCTGACAAGGTATTTTGCGCCACAATAATTCACCCCTTCTGTCTATATGAGCGTCTTTGGCACCGGCACGCCCAGCAGTTCGAACGCCCGCCGCTGGGTCGGCGTCGGCGTAGCCAGTAGGTCGAACTCGACGCCCGCCCCGACGACGACGCGCATGTGGTTACGCGTCAACGTCGCGAGGTGTTCGATCAACTCGCGATAGACGCGGAGGGATTCACCGTCGGCGTTTTTTTGGGACGTCTCTCTTCCGTGCCGCGGCGGAGCGTGTTGCCGAAGTGACCCGGTCGATGTGTAGTGGCTTTGAGGTCTCGGTGAAGGTGAGCGGTGCGAGGGTCCGGCGCAGATGGAAGGTGACGTTGGTCGACAACATGCACAAGAAGGCGGGCGCGCGAACGCGGTCTTTGAGGTAGTGGTGCACCGGGCGCAGATCGAAGTCGATCGCCTTCATCGAACGGAAGTCCCGCTCCACACCGGCCGGCCGAGGGCAAACCCAGTACCACGCGACGAGCCTTCGAGCGACGGAGGTCGTTTCGCAGACTGGTGGAGGCGGACCGGCAGTGAAGAACGGACCTTCTGCCTCAAACGCGACCTCGGCTGGAACCGCACACGCATGGACGCGATCAATGGTGCCCGCACCCGGCGCGGCCACGGCATCTTCAACCACAATCTCGAGAAAATCGCCGGACTGATGGTCGAGACTTGACCAGGAAGGGCCCCGGCCCGAATAGTTCCAAGTAGATCACGACGGCGGGTCCGCCTACGGCGAGCTCTTCAGGGGCAAGAAGTCAGCAGCTCCAGCTCCCGGTGACCGTGGCCGCACCTTTGTACGTAGTGCTGCCAACGACGTGGCGCTCGACCGTGAGATTGATGGAGCCCTTTGATCCGTGGTAGGTCACAGTGCCCGATGTCTCGACAAATTCGGTGATCGGGACGCCGTTGTTCTGGAACGACGAATCAGTGAGCGAGTGCACATCCGCCTTCGCCACATGGGTTGTCCCCTGCTTGGGCACGTAGGCCGACAGGGCCCAGGGACCCGCCCCCGCCCCCTTGATGGTCCCCTTCATGTGCGACAGGGTGACGAGGTACGACTTGCCGCTGTAGGACTTCCCGAAGATACAGTTAAGGGACGATGGTGACAGCTTCAGCGTGCCGCTGTAGGCGCCCTTGACGGTGAAAGTATTAACAGCGCTCGAGGCGCCGACAGTGGAGGGGACGAGCAGCGCCATCCCCCCGGACACAAGCGCGACGGCCGCTAGCGTGGCTACGCCCCTCTTGGCCGAGCACCACCTGCGCGTGCTCTTCATCGGGTCGATCATTTCCATCCCTTCCGGGCCGGCCGCGCGCCGCGCTGGTCGCCGATCTTCACTGCTGCGAGCAGCAGTGAAGATCATAACCGGAGCTCGGGGTCTCCATCTAGCCGGACTAATTTCTTGGAGTGGCCAGCGCTTGCGCCGGATTCGAACCTCAGCCTTAGTTGTTGGTTTTCTTGACGTCTTCCAAACGTCAACACATTTGTCAATAATTCTTCTCCTCAGTGGACGCATTCCTACGCAAACCTTGCTCACTCGTCAACGGCGAGCGTGCCAACTGATCAGCGCGTACGCAATTTCTGTTCGTCGGGCGTAAGTCGATCACCTGACTCTTCATCAACAGGTTCCGGGTTCAAATCCCGGCCGGCGCACCAAACTCCTCACCTACTGCGAACTTGGGCCTCCCAATGACCCGGGGTCCAAGGTTCTCTACAAGAGAGCCAACGGCAGAGCCACCTGGCAGAAGATGTCTGGCGTGCAGGGGGTCGGTTTAGATGCTGCGGTCGATTCGACGGGACAATTTCTTTGGGAACTCCACGAAGGCGGAACACTGTCCGAGAGCAGCGACGGAAGACGCGAAAGGGTAGATGTTCCCAGAGTCAAGTATGGAACGAACGGTGTGATTGCAACGTACCGCGCCCACGAAGCCTGGCACGTCGTTTCCGGACACGACATCTATCGAGCCCTCACTGGAAGAACCTGGAAACTTCTGAAGTAGGGTCCGGCGTCACCAGCCGTCCAATGGCGATTTCAATGATGGGTCGAGAAAATTCTATGACAATCTCTACCTCGACCGACCTATAGTCCAAGACGAGGGCAACGCACGGCGCACTGCAGTGTGCGAAATAGGGGGAATAGGGATGAGTTTCTCAGTCAAAGGTGACTACTTCGAAACGTGTAATTGCGACGTCAGCTGCGCTTGCATTTGGCTCGGAGCGGCGACGAACGATGCATGTGATTTGCTGCTCGCCTGGCACGTAACGGAGGGGCAAAAGGAGGGTGTCGACCTCGCGGGACTGAACGCAGTGATGGCGGTGCACACACCCAAGAAGATGACTGATGGCAATTGGAAGGTCGCATTCTATCTCGATGATCGTGCGACCCTCGAGCAGTCCGAAGCTTTGGGCGCAATCTTCTCGGGCGGCGCTGGTGGCCATCTCGCCGCCCTGGGTCCGCTGATCGGAGAAGTTGCGGGTGTCACGCCAGCGTCAATTTCGTTCAGCCGCAACGGTGGTTCGCTCAAGGCATCGGCGGGAGCCGTGCTTTCGATGGAGTCTGAAGAGATGGTGGGCATGGACGGCTCGCACCCTCCGGTTATTACCAACCCTCTCCTAGGCGCCGTCTCTCAACCCGTGACCCAAGCGAAGGCCGGCGCAAACAGTTACCACGACCACTGGGACGCAGAGTTCTCGGGCACCAACAGTTTCGTCACGGACTTTGCGTACGAAGGCTGAGACCCGCGCGAACGCGAGTTCACCGCTGGGGATACCGCTGCGCCAACTCCTACCTGGATGGATTGGACTATGCCTCCTCGCGGCGCTGGCGTGGGGCGCGACCATCGCATGGGCGGCCACGATGAACGTCGGACCGGGCACGATGGGGATGTCCCTGGCCACGTTCCTACCCATCTGGGTCGTCATGATGGCCGCCATGATGTTCCCGTCGGTGGCGCCAATGGCTATCGTGTGGATTCGCTCGGTGGCCGCTCGACCGAGTTCGCAAGATCGCGTAATCGGCGTTGCCTCATTCCTCGCGGGCTACCTTTGTGCGTGGGTGGCATTCGGTGCCGTCGTCTACGTCGTGTTGTTGGGTGCGGGCAGGCTCGCCAACGATTCGCCCGGCACTGTTCGATGGGTCGGTGCCGCAATCTTCGCGGTGGCCGGCGTCTACCAACTAACGCCGTTGAAGGGGGCCTGCCTCCGTCATTGCCGGACACCGCTGGGTTCGCTTTTCCACTACGCGAGCTATAAGGGTCCGCTACGCGATCTTCGTGTCGGAATCCACCACGGGCTGTACTGCGTCGGTTGCTGTTGGGGTCTCATGATCGTGCTGGTTGCCGTCGGCGCTATGAACATTCCCGTGATGGTCGCGCTCGCGGGGGTGATCTTGATCGAGAAGGTGTGGCGACACGGAACATCGTTCTCGCGCCTAGTAGGCGTATCTCTGCTCGTCATCGCTACTCTCGTGCTGTTCTTTCCGTCACTACTTCCCGGGCTGACGGCGACGCCGATGTCAAGTATGTGACCGCTCACCAATCTCAGCCCGACGAATCGCTCAACTAAATTTCCTTCGGCGGACCCACTCGTGCCATGCTGGATCAACTGAAAACTTCGCCGATTTGCGGTTGAGTACCGTCGCGAGAACATCAGTACACTTCCTGAATCACCGAACCCTCAAACTGCGTCTTGAAAAGTCTGCCCCTTCGTGTTTTCGATAGGAACTGAGATTCAAGGAATCAAAGATTCCTCGTGTCGGTGGCCCGACGCAACAGATCTGCAGCCCCTCTGGCGCCTCATGCACGATCGCCTCAAGGGTCCGAAGGTCCTAAGGGATCTTCCGCGGCATTGGGCTGAGTGCGTGTCTGTTCGCGAGGACGACCTGACCGTTACGCAACCTCGCGCCGAAGGCTGTCGAGAATCAACCCGAGACCTGTCGTTGTAGGCCGCCGAACGAGCGCTAAAGAAATGCATCGATACTGCGAGAATCGCCTCCCCATTCTCCGCTGAGACGTGCACGGAATAGGTGTAGCGTTCTCTCGCATTACCCACTACGAATGGAGACCCAATGGCCGTGCTCGTTAGGATTTCAGCTACCGGAATGGATCAAGCAACCTACGACCAGATGGCCCCCGGACTCCACGAACTTGTGAAGAAGCAGCCCGGCTTTATCATCCACATCGCGTATCCGACGCCCAACGGATTCGGCATAGGCGAAGTTTGGGAGAGTCAAGCCCAGCAAGAGGCGTGGTTTAACGCGAACGTCAAGCCAAAGCTTCCAGATTCAAGTGCCATGTCGACGGAGTACATCCAACTCCATGCCGTCGTCCAGCCGTAGTCCGACGACAAGTGAGGAGTACCGAAGTCAACGCGCCCCACGCCGTTTCTTAACATTTGTCTGGTGTCGGAGTTCCGACGTCATCAATCTGCTACCAGCCACTGGAGGCTGATGGCTATCGCTCGGTAATTGACATTCGCTAGTTGCCCCAGCTTCTAGTGGTTCTCAACTCAGAGGCCGACTAATTCCCAAGGCGTGATCCACCCTGCTCCACGATCTCTGGGACCGCTCATCCGGATCAATTTCGTGCAATCAGAGTTCAACACTCTCGGTGATTTCCACTATGTGGGCCTTCGGATCTACCATGAACGCCTTGCCCGGACCGGCCCACACTTTCTCCATTGCTGCGAGCAGTCCGCGAGCATCGGCGATCGTGTCAAAGTCCAGGTCAATCATCACGTAGTTGGGGTCGTCCACCGACTGTGAGATGCGATAGCGACGAACTCCCGATCTTTTGCGATCGGCCGGGTCGCTTTCGAATGCCTTCTTCCAACCGTCGAAGCTCGGCACTGCATGCTCGATATGAAGTGTAGGCATGTCGGCCTGCTTTCTTTGATTTGGTGTACGTTTCATTTTATACCAGCGAATTTCGAAGCAGCTCTGACCCTTGAGCGACTGATTGAAGGTTCGAGGTCCGTTCCCGAGCCGCAGCGTGCGCCCCGTCATTTCTGATGGACGTAATTCGACGCTCCCTTCTCTCAAATCACCAGTTCGGTCACTTCTAAAGAGCCCGCCAACTACCAGTGTCGGTGACCCGACGTGACAGACCCATTAGGTCTGCAACCAATCACTGGCGGCCAAAACCGAGGTTCCCAATTATCGGGCCGAGCGCCACATCGTCGTCACCGTGGGACCGCCATTGGGTGCTCGAAACTGACCGAAGGCTTCGAATCCGGCGCTTTGGTACCTGTCGTCGTTGTTCGGATTCGAAGATTCAAGGTACGCCGCACGGTGCTGAGCGTCGATCAGATCTAAATCGTGAGAGAGAAGTTGCATTCCAACGCCCTTGCCTCGAGAATTGGGATAGGTACCGAGGAGGCTCAGGTAGAAGTGATCTTCATCACGGGGATGAGAATCTTCCATTTGGGCGAGAAGATCGAAGAACCTACTCGCTCTGTCACCGAGAGTCTCGTTGACACAGTCGCGGAGTCGACTCTCTTGATCCGCCGACATCTCCGATCCCCCGGGCGAAATCCAAACTGATACCGCCTCCCCGTTTCCAAAAATCCACGAACTCGAATAGCGAAGAGCTCCATCAACGAAGAGCGCCCAGATCAGCGAGTTGTGGTGATTTCGTTTATCGTCTCGACTCATTGCCCAACTCCAGAGCGGGTCGGCGACGAACGACAATGTCACAACTTCCGTGATCAGTTCAGAATCCTCCGGTTTCCCGATTCGAGGCCGAGGTGGCTCTTGCATGGCGTCCCCCTTTTTGGCGCACCTCAATATCACCACCATGTTGTCAGACGCCGCCTTCTTAGCGTCAGAGAACCGACGCAACGATTCTGCGACCAGCCACTGGCGGATTGAAGCCTGAGACTCGTGTCGAAGGAAGAATAGATAGACCTGCAACCTCGCATTGGCGCCTTGAAATGTCAGCCCTGAACGCACCCGCTAGTCGCGTTCTCAGGTGTTGATCTAACAGCGTGCACTCGCACCCTGAGTCGCTACCGGGGCCGAAATCGAACCCAATTCGCTCTCATCGTCGCTCTCGTCTTTTCGTCGACCTTGAGTTCCGCATCGACGACTATGGCTCTCTCCGAAATCTCCACCGCACTAGCCACGAGCAGCAAAGGCGGTCCGAGAGGAGTTGGACGAAGAAACCGAACATCAAAACCGGCAGTAATGAAAGGAATTGGAGCTCCATCAGCGGCCTGCCAACCGTGTTGGTCCGCCTCCCACATCGCGACTGCTGCGGTATGGCAATCCAGCACTGTTGAGATGATGCCGCCATTAACAAACCCAAATCCGTTGTCGTGCTCAGGCCATGGTACGAACTCAGCGACCGTTACCTCACCTTCGCGATAACTTCGAAGATGGAATCCTTTAGGGTTCGCATGGCCGCAACCAAAGCATTTTATATGTGGATAGAGCATTTCTTGGATGCTCAACACCTTCGCCACCTGGTTCATCGTGCCAATTTCCGTCCTGTCGCTTGCGACCAAGAACTTGTTGTTGCAAGAATCCTAGATGACTCACGTTGCACAGTGGTTCCTGAGTTCGATCCGCTTCAAAAAGGTTGCGGGATCGATGGCGGGACGCCACAGAAATGCCACCTTACATTGGCGACTTTCTCTCTAAGCCCACGCTCAGCACTTAGACGCCGGCGTCGACTACCTCTTGAGGTGAACCATGCTCCAACAATGACTCCAGCAGTGACGCCAATCGACGGGGTGCAAATCGTTCACCTCGGGATTCTCGAAGTTCTTGCAAGGTCCACCAGCGAGATCCGGTCAGACCCTCCTTTAAAAGCTGTTGCTCCGAGAACGACGGCTCGATGACACTCTTTGGTGCACGTACCAAGAAGAACTTCTCGCGTTGGCCTCCAAATGTCTCTGACAGGGGGAACTCGTGAGTCCGCTCCCAGATCACGGGACCGAGATCAATATCTACTAGGCCGACCTCTTCATGGAGCTCACGCTTGATGGCCAATTCCGGCGTCTCACCCAGCTCGACTCCTCCACCAGGCGTCGCCCATAGCGCTCCATCGATGAACTGGAATCGCACTAGAAGAATCCGATCTTCGCCGTCCAATACAACAGCTCGAACACCTTCTCGCAGCGGCAGCGTCACGAACGTCAGGCTATAGCGCCAGAAGATGGAGTTACCACCGGCTGGCTCAGTCGCGCCCACGGTGGTTGCGGAAATTATTGATGAATCACGATTCGCACACTGGAGACATCGGAGGCCGGACGTGACAGGTTTGATGCCAGGCATCGGCGCTTAGCGAGGCTCAATTCGCGACTTCAGCGATAACCTCTTGCCCCCGATTCACGTATTGACACAGGCCTAAGGGATTAGAAGACGGCACATGGTATCGGCCAGCCAGCGCTCATAGTGCTTTGGTGACCAACCACGCTCCTTCGTAAAGAGCGAGTACAACTCCGGACTGTTAATAACCCAGACAACATCAGCAGCCGATTCGATGGAAAGGTCTGAGCGAAGACCTCCAACATGACGCAAGTCACGAATGAACTTACGCATATTCACTGCTCGTCGGTCATTGATCTCTCGCCAAACGTCCCGTGCTTCCGACTCAGTGGACGAGGCATCGCGTAATGCCAAAAAGAGCGGTGCCAGCCGCGCGTGCGTTTTCCTCATGGCGTGCGAGTAGATCGTCAGCTTCTCGACTGGATCTGTGGACCGACGCATCGCCATGATGTGACCGCGTTCCTCGGCAATCACCGCGTGATCGACGCCGGAAATCGCTTGTTCGATCAACTCACGCAAGAGAATAGGCTTTCGTCCGACCAACTCGTAGACGGTGTCGACGTTCACTCTCGCCCGCCTTGCAATCCCCGCCATCGTCGTCGTTCGGTATCCGTCTTCGAGGATCAGTTCGCGAGCAGCTTCTACGATTCGCTGCCTCGTCTCGGCGGACCGTTCCCGTCGAAGTTCGACGTCATATGAGTAACTCTTGACTTTTGCGTGTCTAGCGTTCATAATTAATCCGATTCTACTTCGGATTAACTATGAGGAGTTGTAACCATGACTTATGCGTTCACTCAAGATGTCCCTATAAACGCCGAGTTCTACCAGCGGATTGTTGCCGGTTTAGGTGAAGATGCACCGAAAGGTCTCATCGTGCATGTCGCCACCGAGCGACCGGAGGGCGGACTGCGCTACATCGACCTATGGGAGACGGAGGAGGATTGGGAAAGATTTGCGGAGGATCGACTCCACCCCGTGGTCCACAGCCTCCTTAGCGAGATCTTCGGTGACCAACTTCCCGACGAACCCGAACGGGTTGCACTGTCCGTGGTACATGTGTGGCGTCCATAGAAGTTGTTGTCTTCCTACCTCGACAGATGTAGCGCGTGGCATCCGGAGTGGTCGTTTGGCGGGGGACGAGTCGGTACTTGAAGACTGCTGGTGTCGGAGGCCCGACGTGACAGATCTGCCGTCAGCCACTGGCGGCTAGCTAGTTGACTGGAGTTGGTGTCGGGGACCCGACGTGCCAGGTCTGCATCCATTCATTGGCGACTGGTCGGCGAAGCCTGCTTGGTGTCGTTAAGGCGAGTTCAAGAATCACCAACTGGAGAATCCGTCCTTGGGTGCAGCGACTCGTACCCGGCGATACGGGGTGCTCGAGTGCCGAGGCCCGCACGTCGGATGTCGGCCAGCGTCAGCATGTGGCCAGTTCGGTTCAGCTCGGTTTGTGCTCTCCGCGCTCGAGCATCAGGTCGACTATGCCGTCAGAGGAAAGGGCTCGCCCCGAGGCGGAGAGTCGGGCGTACTCCACGTCACCAATGGCGGCCGTGATCTGAGCTCTGGACTCTTCTTGCATCTGGCGCTCAGAGGATTGCCACGTATCACCACATTGGTCGTACCAGGGCTGCTCGCACGACTCCACCACGCCCAGGAGTTCCGCAGCCCGCTCGTACTGCCCGCGTCGTGCAGCACATATACCGAGTGCCAGCGCCGGCCAGAGCATGGTGGCCGGCGACCGTCCAATCCGTCTGCTCTGACGAGTTGCCGAACGCGCAAGGGAATCCGCCAGATCGGTGTTGCCGAGGTAGCACTCAGTGAGCGACAAATTGATGACGGGGACCTCGTTGGCTTGGTTGGTGCCAAGCTCGTCGGAGATCTTCAACTGTTCGTGCAGTATTCTCCGCGTCTCTATCGCATCCTCGTAGGTCGCGGAGTCTTGTTCAATGATGAGCCACGTAAGCAATTGGCTCACTGCCAACAGGTCTCCCGCACGACGAAGGTGCTCGAGCGCTTCCTCGTAGAGCGCCAAACGGTCGGGGTCTCCGCGGTGCCTCTGCAAGGCCAACCAAGACAGGGCATCCCCGACCAGGCGAGAATCGCCCGTCTCGCGTGCGTCCGCGAGAGCGGTCTCGGCGCTTGCTTGGCCGTCTTCATCGCCCACCGCCCACTGCGTCACCGCGACGGCGCCCCACGCCAGCACCTCAAGGCGCCGGTCCCCTAGGCGCTGGGCGGTCTGCACCGCCTCCATGCACGTCGTCGCGTCGACGAACGGCGCGCGGCCAGCCATGCGTTCGGCAACCGTACTCTCTGCCAAGGCGATAAGGGCACGCGCGCGGAGGACGTCGTGTTCCGGTCCGATCTGGTCGAACGTTCCGCGCAGGAGGACCAAGGGCTCGCGGATGAAGCGACTCCTGAGAAACCGATCGACCGCGACGACGAGCTCGGCTGCGTCTTCGATTCGTTGGGTGTCGACGAGGTGTCCGAGCGCACCCAGCACGTTGCCCCACTCAAGGTCGAGCTGCTTGAAGATGACCCCCTGCCGCGGGCCGAACAGTTGGTCTTCCATCCGGGTGCACGCGTCCTTGAAGTAGTCGGCGTGCAGGCGCCGCAGCTCGAGCGACGCGTCCTCCCCGTCGACCAAGAGCAGTTGCTCGGCTGCGAACTGGCGAATGGTCTCGAGGATGCCGTAGCGCAGGGAGGTGTCGGTGCGCTCAGCGAAGACCATGCTCTTGTTCACCAGGGAGCCAAGAATGTCGCCGACGTCGAATGCGTCGACCGCGTCCGTCGCGCAAACGGCCTCGGCCGCCTCGAGCGTGAACCCGTCGACGAAGACCGCCAGACGTCGCAGCACCTCGCGCTCCGACTCGACGAGCAGATCGTAGGACCAGGCGACGGTGGCGGCGAGGGTCTGCTGGCGCGGGAGCGCATTGCGGCTTCCACCAGTGAGCAGCCGGAACCGCGAGTCCAACCGGTCGTGGAGGTGCTGGACCGACATCGACGACAGGCGGGCGGCGGCGAGCTCGATGGCGAGCGGGATCCCGTCGAGGCGCCGGCAGATCGCTCCGACGAGCGCGGCGTTCTCGTCGGACACACTGAACCCCTTGTCGAGCGAGCGCGCCCTCGCAACGAACAGGTCGACCGATTCGGCGCCCAGCAGGTCGTCGGCGCCCTCGACGACGCGCGGCGGCAGCGTGAGCGACCGGACGCGGTAGACGTCCTCGCCGTCGACGCCCAGGGGCTCTCTCGACGTTGCGAGGATCGAGACCTTGGGACAGGACCTGCCGATCAAGTCCGCGAGCTTTGCGACCTCGTCGATCAGGTGCTCGCAGTTGTCGAACACCACGAGACACCGCTGGTCCTTGAGAGCATGGAGCAGAGCCTCTCGGTCCTCACGTTCTGCGTCGCTTCGGATCTCGAGGGCGTTAATGACGGCCCGAGCCACGTGCTCGGGATCGCTGATGGGCGCCAGCTCCACGAGCCACACACCCTCCCCGCTGCCGTCGAGCAGCTCGGCGGCAGCCTGCAGGGCGAGGCGGGTCTTGCCCGACCCTCCCGCGCCGGTGAGGGTGACGAGGCGTGCCGTCCCGAGGAGTCCGACGACCTCTCGAACCTCCGCGGTGCGACCGATGAACGGGCTAAGGGAGGCCGGAAGGTTGTTGGGAAGTTCGGGATTGTCGAGCGAGCGCAGCGGCGGGAACTGGTCGCGCAGTCCTGGTGCCTCGAGCTGAAAGAGGGTCTCGGGGCGTCCTAGATCCTTCAACCGATGCGTGCCGAGGTCGCGCAGTGCGGCGTCTCGAGGGAGCGAGTCCTCGACCAGCCCGGCCGCGGCCGAGCTCAGGAGCACCTGGCCCCCGTGGGCGACCGCCCGAATCCGGGCGGCGCGGTGGACCTCGTAGCCGACGAGGCCGGTGGATTCCTCCGCTGCCTCCCCGACGTGCACGCCCATGCGGACCCGCAACTGCTCGCCGGCCGGCCATTCGTGGTCGGCCAGGTGACGCTGCATCTCGAGCACGGCGGCGACGCACGCGCTCGGCGAGGTGAACGTCGCGAAGAACGAGTCGCCCTGCGTCCCTTCCTCGGTGCCGCCGTGGGCAGCGAGGGCGCCACGAACGATCGCGTGGTGCTCGCCAAGTGCCCGGGCGTAGGATTCCGCGCCGAGGCGTGCGAGTAGCGCCGTGGAGCCTTCGATGTCCGTGAAGAGGAAGGTGAGCGTTTCGATTGTCAGAACAATAGGAGAACGGAACTCGGTCCGTCGGGACAGGCGTGGACCGAATCATTGGGACCGTCTCAATCGTTTATCCTCTCCTCGGCGATGAAAGGTCGTCGGAAGAGCATTTCGGAGGTGCCGTTTAGGGATGATCTGAGAACTGCGCGGTGTCAAAGGCCCGACGCAATAGGAGTGACACCATCCACTGGCGCCTCACGCCACCGGCACTTGATTGAGGATCGAGGCCGAGGCCGAGACCGGGTCCCCTTATCGGTCGCCTGCGCGCAGCGGGGAATGGCCCAGGATCGTCATCTTGCGGCGAACGAAGCTCTCGACGGGCAACCATCGCTGGTTTAAGGCTGAGAATGTTCTGAAAGACGGTCCCTGAAGACAGAAAGACGGTCCTTGAAGACAGTAGGGTTCCATTTACCTTTCCTGGGAGGTCTTCCATATGTGGGCACAACTAATCACCATGCGATTCAAGCCCGGTAAGGAAGCTGGCTTGACGCAGATGATCGACCAGTTGCGGGCGGCTGAACAACCCGATTCGGGCCTAGTGCGCCATATAGCGATGCAGGATCAGAATGACCCGAGTCGGTTCCTCATGTTGGCCCTCTTCGAGAGTGAGGAGAAGGCACGCGCACGAGAGAATGACCCGCGACGCGAAGAGGGGCTGAAGGCAATGAGGGCAACGATGATGGAGAGCATTGACGGCGCTCCGGAATTCACCAACCTGAACGTGCTGAGCGAGATGCCCCAGTAGTTCCCAATCGTCTTCTGTTCTGACGCGGAGAGAGTGACGCCAGGTTGATCTGATCGAGGAAGGTCTCGAGGCACTGCAGGCTGCTGGTGTCGGTGGCCCGACGCAACAGGTCTGCCACCTTCCACTGGCGGCTTGACCGTCACGTGGTCTGAGTTCGAGTGACTTCTACACGTCGAATCGCTGAACCGTTGACTGAGAATAGAGCAGCGTCGGTGGCCCGACGCAACACATCTGCAACCTTTCACTGGCGTCTAGGCAAAGTGCCCAGCGAAATGATCTGGAAACGGCACACGATTGTGCGACTACCTTGATGGAGTGTCAAGAGTTGAAGTGCCGATGTTCCCTCAATCAATGCGGCAACGAGATTGGGACACGAGTCCTCACGAACCATGACCTATTACTCCCAGCAGATTCAATATTCTTTGATCGTCGCACTCGTTACGCTCTTCACCGCTGTGCTCTTCGCTCTGGTATCTACGTTTCTCGGTCAGCGCACGATTGCTCGCAACGGGTTTTGGATAATTCTGTTCGTCGGATCCATCGCGGTCATTGTTACATTCACACTTCTTCGATTTGGTGTGCGTGGACATGAAGTTCGGCAAGTTGTGTTAATTCCGTTCGCCGGTGGAGAATATTCAAATGTCAGCAAGAGTCTTATGGCGATCAAGCTATTTGGAAACGTTGCGCTCTTTGTACCTTTCGGAATCTCGCTGCAACTTCTAGTTCGTCGACAGATTTGGGTTACGGTGGCGGCCGGACTGACGACTTCACTTTGCGTCGAACTGTTGCAGTACCTGCTTACTAGGGGTACATCAACCACAGGTGATCTGATTCTCAATTGCGCCGGAGCACTTGTTGGCGCGACCATTTCTTACCTCTTTGTTGACGTCCGACCCAATCAGATTTCAACAATGTCGCTGTAATTTCGCCATCGGATACGGCGTCACGGCGCCGGGAAGTAATCCATCGGAGTCGGATGCCCGACGTGATAGTTCTGCATCCATTCTTCGACAGTCGCAGATTTGATCTCTTGTTCGCAGCCATGGAGCGCTCACAACTTCAATATCGTCTTGCTCCTGATCAAAGGGGTCGTCTCACAGTTCGGTAATTCTGAGACCTTTTGCTGACGTATAGAGGGTGATGGCTACCAATTTTCACACTGACGAAGCCAAGAGGCGCACGCAGTTCGAATTGTTCTTTCGCGACAATTATCGATGGCTTCGTCGATACGTCGCACGTCGAGTACCCGAGTCCCGAGTAGACGACGTAGTTGCCACGAGTTTCATTGTTGCATGGAAGAAGTTTGAAAAAGTCAGTGAGCCATCTCTCCCTTGGTTAGTTCGAATCGCGCATTATGAAATTTCGAATACTGCACGGAAATTGAACCGCGCTGTCAACCAGATCGAGATTGTGGTTTTCGAGAATGTCTCTGACACACCAGATGACCGTTTCGACGGCTCCGCCGTTCGACAGGCATTGGCGTGTCTTGATCCCTCAGATCAAGAGTTACTTCGTCTCGTGCATTGGGACGAATTGAGTCGGAATGAGATTTCCGACGTACTCGGTCTGACTCCAAATGCGGTGAACGTTCGTTATCACCGCGCACTCAAAAAACTTGAGAACGAAATGTCTCTCGTCGACGACCCACCCACACAAAAAGGAGTACATCAATGAGTACAGAACTGATTATCGAGCAACTTGGGTTCGCCAATCCCGTAACTGCGGACTCTGGTCCTTCACTTGACGACGCATGGTCAACGCTCCAGTCACATTTGGAATCGACCAAGAGAGCGCGCCACTTCACACGATGGTTGATGAAGTCGGGCGCAACATCTGTTCCCTTGCGGCGACGAGTTACTTTGACGGCTGCGTTCTCTTTGCTCGTAGGGCTTGCGATTGTCATTACGACCATTGTCACCGCCAACACGGTGCCTCATTCGAGTGCCACGGGCCCGTTCAGCAATGTGACATGGCGGTTGATCAGTGACCAGGGACCTGCGCAGAATTTCGCCTCCACCGGCGGCCCTCAGGGCCTCGATGAGATGACGTGCGCGACGGCACGGGTCTGTTATTTGGAATCCCAGGTCGAGATTGGTTCGTCAACCTCAGCTTTCGCGCCAACGTTCTACGTCTATCGATCGAATGACGCAGGATTGACCTGGACGTCAATCTCCATTCCTCGCGGCAACTCGCTGGATACTCCTTTATCGTGCTTTGACGCCGACAACTGCATGGTTGGCGCGCAGACAGGCGGCACGGATTACTCGGCCGTAGGGACCATCCAGGAGATGCTCACGACGTCCAACGGAGGCACGACGTGGACAGTTCTGCAGGTTCCCATGGCACCCGTGACCGGACAGGACTCCGCTCTCGATTCGCAGCTCACAGGGTTACAAGGTTCGCTTACGCAACTGCAGTGCTTCAACTCTGAATCGTGCATCGGCTTCGGAACGGTCCCGTCTGATCAACCTCAACAGCCCTTGATTGATCCTCTTCTGGGTGCAAATAGGACAGTGGTCATGAGAACGCAGGACGGTGGACAAACATGGAGTTCGACTTTGTTGCCCTGGAGTAATACACCAACAGGGGCACCGGCGTGGTCCAACGCGCAGCCCTTGACGGCAACATGCTCAACCTCGAACGTCTGCGTTGGTATTGCGATGGTATTGGCGGCGGGCAACTCGTCGGGAATTCAGTTGACATCAATGCTTGAGTTCCGGACCACCGACTCTGGTGTGACGTGGTCTTCGAATTGGATTCCGAACATCCCGGGACACGTGTCATCTCTCACGTGTCCCGACGAGAACAACTGTTATGCCACGGTCGATGTTGCGAATCTCGGAGCCAAGACCGGTTCGCCAGAGGTGCTTGCGACTTCGAACGGCGGCGCAACCTGGCAACTCGAGAGTGTGTTTACGGCGACTCCTTCTACGGACAATGGACTCACATCAATCACTTGTTCGTCGATCAACAACTGCTTAGCTTCAGGTTTCCAGAGGTCTGTGACGAACGCAAAATTAAGTACTGGCGAGATCTTCGTGACGTCAGACGGTGGTCATACTTGGTCGTCCTCCCAACTCCCGACAGGCCTGGGAATCGTCACTGAGGTCGATTGCGCGTCAGCGCAAACATGTTTAGCGATTGCTCAGCCTCCGTATCTCAGCGGGGCCCCCGCTCCTTCGGGCCCGATGCCAAGTGACATACTCAGAAGCGAGTCCGCGAATATGACAAGTTCATAGACCCGATTGAGCGTCCGCCGATTAGTACAAATTGACCGCGAATTGCGAGACGACCACGGCCCGACGCGAACCCGCACGCGAAGTGCAGCATTCCGAACTTGAAGATTGCCGTACGGATTGAGGACTACTGCGCCTTCACCGGCCTCATTTTAGGCCCCATATTTCTGCAACACTGCAAAGCCAGACCGACTCGGCGCAACCATCTGAAAGCTTCTCTTACTCAACTGGTTCCGGGTTCAAGTCCCGGCCGACGCACCAAGAGGCATTGCCAACGCCAGTCGGCCCACGCGACGTAACGAGCAGAACCGGCTGAAATCGGTGAAGCGGATCTCTAGATGCCCGTACTGCCGAACTTGACGTACCACTTCAGAGCCGTTCCGAAGAGAGAAATGAAGAACTCAGTAGGACGAATGGCCTTCAGCCATTTTCTCCTTCTGCGGCTTCTCTATCCATTTCGACCAGCAGTTCTTGATACTCAGCCTCCGCAGCCGCGGCCTCCTCCGGAGTCAAGATTGTGACGTCCTCGGGTCGCCACTCAAACTTTGATTGGGCCCCTGCTTCCTTGTCGCCAAGAAACTCACTCATAACCTGTTGCCTTCCGTCCCTAATTGGAGCATCGTATTGCCCAGTCGCAACCCGGAACTATCTTGCTGAAGTGCTCGCCACCCCTGGCGTCCTCAAGGTCGTCTCTTGGAACGTTAATCATCGCGCGTCGCCGTGAAACCGGCTCGGCGTCATCCGGGATGGTTTCATCGTCATCGAGGTGATCCAAAAGTTCGCCGTGATTCGCTTGCTTCAGGACATGGCGGCGAAGTCGACATCCTTGGTCTCGACCGTGCCGGCCGTCCGTCCGGGCGCCGTTTGGTAGGTCCAGTAGAAGTTGGTGTGCGCAATGACCTGGTCGGGCGGCGGCGCCCCCCACTCCGTCTGGTCCTCTGTTGTGTGGGCGTCGCTGACGAGGGTCGCGTCATACCCCCTGGCCAACGCGCCGTGGAGTGTCGAACGGATGCACGCATCAGTCTGCGCGCCGACGACGAACAGTCGACCTACTCCGAGGTCCGATAGTACGGTCTCGAGGTTCGTGTCCTCGAAGGCGTCGCCGTAGTTCTTCGCGACGAGCGGCTCGGCGACGCCCGGAGTCAACTCGGGCACGATCCGCCAGACGTCGCTCCCCGGGGCAAGTTGCTCGTCGGAGTGCTGAACCCAGACAACGGGGACTCGTTCCTTGCGCGCCTTCTCCACAAGGCTGTCGATGTTCGCCACGACCGCGTCGCGCTCGTGAGCTCCTTCGACGACACCATTCTGTACGTCGACGACGAGCAGTACGGTGTTCGGCCGGTTCTTGAGGGTGCTCATGGTCTCCCCTTACTCACGCTGGGCTCGTATGACCCCCAGAGTAGACCCAGCCACTGGCCTCCGCTCTAAGAGTTGGTAGTGGCCCAGTGCTAGTGGCGTGAAGCAAAATGTCAAAGTGTTATGACGGCGTAAACGTCAATCTACGTTCTCGTCACTCGGCACGAAGGACGAGAGCGGCCGACGTTCGAGCCGCGCTGCGTCCTGGCAGCAGCGCCACGACGTTGGCGAATACCAGCGCGCCGACACTCACGAGGATCACGGAGAGAACCGGCACGGTAGGTTCGGGCACCACGTTGATACTTCGAGCGAACAGTGTCCACAGTTCACGTCCGACGACGATGCCGATCGGTATCCCAAACGCGAGTCCGATAACTGCCGCCACGGTGGCCTGCCAGGCGACCGCGGCGGCCAACTGACGTTGCGTGAAACCCAGAGCTTTCAAAAGTGCCAGGTCCCTGCGCCGGCGACGAACCGACGCGTTGAGCGTGAGTCCGAGTGCCACCACGGCCGAAGCGGCGAGGGCCGACGCCAGATACAACGGAGTGGCTCGAAGCGTGCCAGCGTTGGCAATCTCAGCGGGACGCTCAACGCCAACGACACCCACGGAGTCCATGGCCGCGCGCTGAAGGACCAGCGCGATCTTGTTCAATCGAGCGAGAGCCCCCGCGTTGGTGAGGGTCTTCAGCCGTACGAAGACGGCGTTGGGACCGCCGCCCGGAAGGTTGAACAGATTCCTCGCGCTCTTTGGTATCAGTCGGTAGTCGAGTAAGGCGCCGGTGCCAAGTTCAGTGTGCTGTTGGCCACCAATCGCGGGAAACGTGGCCGTACCGACGATCCGCAGCGTCGTCGATTTGCCGGCGGCGTCGCTCACTCGAACCGTGCCGCCGACGCGCTTGTGCAGTTGCGCGAGTGTTACCGAGCCCAAAACCACTTGGCCCTTAGAGTCGAACCCGTGACCACTCAGCAAGGGTGGCGCCACGGCCGCGCCCGGACTTTCTCCCAGAACGGCCACCGTCTTGCCGTCGATCTGTAGCTGGGCAAAGTCGACGCCCGACCACGCCGCAACATCGTGGTCGGCGTTGAATTCCTTGACAGTCTGCTTCAGCGGCATGACTCCTACGCCGCCCGCCGCCGACATGACCACATTCCAGTTCCATCCGTACAGCGATGGGCGTTGCACCAGCGTGTTGAGGCTCGAGCCGAAAGTCAACGTCGCCACGACGACGGTAACCGCGACCACCGCGCCCACCACCACGGCCCCGACGACGCCGATCAACCCGTCGACCGAGGTCGTCGTGGGTCCCGCTCCCAGAGCGCGAACTACTTCAAGTTCATCGGTACCGAGTCGCAACTGGCGTCCGAGGAGTTGGACCGCGATGATCAGCGTGACTAGGGCCACGATCAGTCCAAAGACGCCCAAGGCAATTGCTTCAGGACTTATTACTCGTTGCGCGACGGCCTCGGAGACCGACGCCGTGGGGGAAAAGAGCTTAGGTAGTCCGCGAGGCAAGATCGGAGCGATCTTGGTTTCCACCGCCGCCACGTTGCGCGATCCTCCCGAGATCTGTAGAAAAGAGATCGTCGGATCCGCGCAACAGCGCAGCAGTGGTTTGGTGAAGGCGGGGGTCGCAAAGATGGTCGGACTACGGTCCGCGTCGTCGACGATTAGTCCGGCACTCGTGGTAACGATGCCAACCACCGTGACCACGGCGTGGAACGTCGGCTTGCACTTCTGGCAGTTCGTGGTGGACTGAACGTCGCCGACCACGCCGAGGGGAATCTTTGAGCCGAGGTGCACTCTAAGGAGTCGTGCCGCGTCGGCCGTCACGGCGACTTCGTAGCGACGGTCGGGATTGGGCATTCGACCGCTGGTGACGACGAGACGGTCCATCTTGAAAAATTCGCCGTCGACGCTGCTCTAGAGCGCGACCCCGCTCCCCGTCATCGCGCTCTGGACCGCGTGACCACTGGGTCCAACTTCTTCAGCCTCGTAACCAGCTTCGCTTTCGACGCGCCTGACGTGTGGCAGATGGCGAATCTCTTGAATCAGGCGCGCGTCATACCCAGTGGGTTCGGGGTGGTAGATCGCCGTGATGAGAGCCAAGTCCGAGGGATTGGTGCTGGCCAGGAACTGACGGAAGGACGACTCCGTACGGCGCGCCCCCGCGATCGACGCCATGGCCACACCACCAACGGAGCCGATCAGCAGCACCACGCTCAGGTAGGCGGGCCACCGACGGCCAAAACTAGCTCGGAACCGGTACCAAGCGACGCGGAGCATTTGACTCATTTCAGCAAATACCTCCATACGCGATGTTCATGAAAAGCTCGAACCTCGCGGGTCGCTTTGACACCAAGATGACCGCATCTGTTGACGTCGTACTGGCACTCCTCGTCATCAGGCCCCTCGCGTTGCTACGGCGAAGGTCGCTTAGCTGCCCCGACGAGTCCCGGCGCGCATTCGTTCCTTCACGAAGGTGACCAGTCACTCGGCTCGAAGCACGAGCGACGCCGGCGTGAGCGCCGCCGACCTCCCGGGAATGGCCGCGACGAGGTTCGCGAAGACGAGAGCGCCGACACCCACGAAGACCATCGACCAAATCGGCACCGTGGGTTGGGGTACCGCGTAAATACTTCCGGCGAAGAGTAGCCAAAGATCACGGCCGAGGACGATGCCGAGCGGAATTCCCACCACACAGCCAACAAGCGCCGCCACCGACGCCTGCCACGCAATAGATGCCGCTAGTTGTCGTTGGGTGAAGCCCAACGCCTTCAACAGCGCCAACACTCGTCGGCGCCGACTAACCGACGCCGCGAGCGAGAAGCCCAGTGCCGCGATGGCCCCGACGGCGAGGCCCGCGGCGAGGACGGCGGGCGTCGTACCCATGGAACGGAAGTTGACGATCTCGGCCGGGCGCAACACCGAGATGACGCCACCCGCTAACCCACTGGCTGCGGGAATCGCGTTGATCTTCGTGTTGATCTGCTCGAGCGATCGTCGAGCCGCCGCTAGGTTGACGCCGGGTCGGACGCGAACGAGGATGAGATTGGGCCCGGGAATAGTGGCACCTTGGAGATTGAGTAGCGCGGCGGTAAACTCGCTCGTCGAGGCGACCGCTCCCGATCCCATTCCTGCGTCGGTGATCGCGGGCATCGTCGCCGTACCGACGATGACGAGTTTCGTCGGCTTGCTGAACCCGTTGTTCAACGTGACCGTGTCGCCAAGGCGCTTATGGAGTTGGGCCAAGGTCTGTGGGCCGAGAACGATCTCATTGGCAGCCTTAAGCCCGTGTCCAGAAAGTAGGGGTGGTCCCACGGGGGCACCTGGCTTCTCTGCGAAGATCTCTTGGCGCTGACCGTCGAGTTTGGCCCCGGCGACATTAACGCCGGACCACGATTGAATATCCGGGTCGTGATTCAAGAGCGCGGCGGTCTGAGCGGCGGGCAGATCTTCCGCTCCGGCGAAGCTCGACAACATTGCGTAGTTCCAGTTCCATCCGTAGAGCGCGGGACGTGACACGAGGCTGTCGAGACTGGCTCCAAACGTAATGGTCGTCACCAGAACTGTCACCGCGAGCACCGCACCTAACATCGCCGAACGCACCGGTGTCGTGTTGCGACCCTGACCGGGATCGAGGGCGAATCGCAGGCCGGTCACGGTTGATATCGGTAGTCCCGAAACCGCGGCGGAGCGTAACCAGCGGGGTTCGGGCTTCCACGCTTCGGCGATCCTGCGCGACGTGACTCGACGAAGTTCGCGCCGGGCGTGGTTCACGGCAAACGCTCCCAGGACAACAATCAAAGTAAGGAAGCCGAAACCCAACACCGACCAGTCAAAGGCCACCCCCGAGTCCGGGTCGACCGCACGAACCGGTCCAAGAGGAGTGAGCGGGGACAGCGCCATCGCTACGGCCACTGCCAACATTGCGCCAACAAACAGTGCGCCGAGCACTCCCATTAACTCGTCACCGAGCATCGTGGCCCGAGTGGCCCCCAACGCTCGCAAAGTGCCCGTCTCCTCCACGCCAACACGCACGAGACGTCCCATCATGAGCCCGGCGATCAGTAGAGCCGAGAGTCCGGCGATGGCGCCAAAGACGCCGAGCGCAGTGGCCTCAGGCAATATCGCCTGTTGGACTGTGGGCACGACGCTCGACGTGACTTGGGCAGGGAGCTGTGCCGCGACAGGATCCGCTTTGTACACTTCGGCCAGCACCCGCTTGGCGTTGGTGTCACCTCCTACGAGTTGTAGATACGATTCGGTACCGGTGGCGCACTTGAGCGCCAATTTCTGCGTCAGGGCCGGCGAGAAAATCACCTCGCTCGAACCGAGTGCGCTCTTATCGCTCTGGACGATCAAATCACTTGAAGTGAACACACCGACCAGTTTCACCTTCGCGATCAGAAAGGGTTTGCTGGCCTTCGGAGACTGAAGCTGCGCGTCAGTGTAGAAGGGGATCTGGATGACCGAGCCGACGTGTACATCTCCCTCTTTCGCAGCTTCGGCGTTCATGATCGCTTCGCCGGGCCGATTTGGATTCGCGAAGCGACCCGCGACGAGTGTGACGCGGTCCATCTTCGTGAACTCCCCGTCCAAACTGCCGATGAAGGTCGGAGGGCTCTCGCCAGCCGACAGGTGCGAACGAGTTCCCTTCACCGAGTTGAGGTCGATGTTGCCGTCGAAGATGATGGCGGTCACCGCGCGTTTGACAAGGGGAAGATGTTCAATCAACTTGGCCGCTTGAGCGTTGTATCCAGTGTTGATTCCCAGACTGGGGATTTCATACCTACTAAAGAGATCGATGGTCGACGGGTTGGTACTCGCCAGGTACGTGGGAAACGACGACTCGGTGCGCCGAGCCCCCGCGACGGACGCCAATGCCAAACCTCCGATCGACCCAATAAGCAGCACCACACTCAAATAGCTACCCCAGCGTCGAGAAAACGTAGCCCGGAGCCGGTACCAGGTGACGCGCAGGACTCGTCCGTTCACGACAGCACTCCCCTTCCGGCGCGACTCAACCTTTCCGTTATCGTCAGACTGACTGATGAGACTCGGACAAACAAGGCGGCAGCCTCACCGGTTGCCATCGTGTTAGCACCTCTCTCTCTGTGAGCAGCAACGTTGCTTCACATTTCTTCTTCGAACCCTTCGTCGTTTTCCCTCAAGTTCTTCGTTGCGTCCACGGTTACCTAGGAACTCCGCCTACTCGGCTCGAAGGGCCAGCGCTGCAGGAATACGGGCCGCGATTCGTCCGGGATACACCGCGACGAGGTTGGCGAAGAGAAGCGTCCCCACGCCGATGAGGACCACGGACCAGACCGGCACCGTGGCGTAAGGTACCGCGTCTATGTTGCGAGCGAACAAAGTCCAAAGTTCGCGACCGACGACGATGCCCACGGGAATTCCCACGACAACGCCGATCACCGCGGCAACGGTGGCCTGCCACGCGACGGCGGCGGCAAGTTGACGTTGCGTAAATCCAAGAGTTTTCAGGAGGGCCAAATCTCGACGGCGCCGACGGACTGACGCGGCGAGCGTAAGACCTAGCGCGAGAATCGCTCCCAGTGCCAGTCCTAGTGAAAGGACGATCGGGGTTGAACCAATGCTTCGGTAGTTGACAATTTGGACGGGACGAAGCACGCCCTTGACGCTGACGTTGTTGTACGACGCCTGAGGGTCCTTGGCCATTACCTTGTTCGCGGCCGTGACGATTCGTTGCATATCGGCTCGGCCGGCCTTGGCACTTACTCCGCGTTTTAATCGGACGAGGACGATCTCGGGGCCATTGAGGTTGGGATCCGGGCTCAATAAGATTTTTTGGAACGCCGGCGGCTCGACGGCGGACGAGAGAAGAGCCCCCGTGCCCATAGAGGTGTGGTCGAGAATGAAACTGGAGTAACCCACCGCTGGAAATGTCGCCGTGCCTACGATCACCAGCGTCGTGGGTGGCACGTACACGGGCGCGTCCTTCGCAGTGCCGTACGTGACGACGACCGTGTCGCCCACGTGCTTATGCAACAAGGCCATAGTGGCGGCACCCAAGACGATCTGATTCTTGGCGCGAAGACCGTGGCCGGAGAGAATCGGCGGCGCGACTTTTGGCCGGGAACTGCCAATCAGCATGGGCACGCTTAGGCCATCGATCTGCACGTCGCTGACGGTGTCACCGGACCACGCCGCCACGTTGGGATCGTGATTGAGCATCGCCAACGCCACGGGCGGGACGTCATTGCTTGGATTGAGCATGTAGTTCCAGTTCCAACCGTAGAGCGCGGGATGCGAGACCAGCGTGCTGAATCCGCTCGCGAAGGTGACGGTGGCCACGACCAAGGCGACCGCGAGCGCCGAGCCCACGAGTACCGAACGCACCGGCACGGCCGTGCGACCCCTGCCCGGTTCAAGAGCGAAGTGGACGCCAACGACGCCGGACACCGGCATTCCAGCGGCCTCGGCACCACGAGTAACGGCCGAACGCCGGATTGGAACCTGTCGCTTCCGAGCGACCCGACGCGACATTCCGCGAAAGGACTGCACGATCGCTACGGATCCTAAGGCAACGACCAACAACACACATCCGAAGCCCAGCACCGTCCCGTCGATGGCGAATCCCGGGTTCGGGTAGACGGCGCGCACTGGTCCCAATGGAGCTATCGGTGAGAGCGCCACCGCGACCGCGAACGCGAGCAACGAACCGAGAACCACTGCGCTGAGGACCCCTATGAGTCCATCGGCGATCGTATTCGGCGGGCTGGCCCCGAGGGCTCGCATCACCTCACGATCGTCGTCCCCTCGATTCAGTTGCCGCGAAATAGCTTGCGCGGCAAGGACCAGCGCCACCAGCGCGGCGATCAGCCCGAACGCGCCGAGCGCGACCGACTCTGGTTTAAGGGCGAGCTCCACTTGAGACACCACGTGCGAAGTCACGTGGAATTCGTAGGTCGATCCCGGCGGAAGGATAGCAATCAGTTCGTGTTCGACCGTGGTGATGTTCCGGTTCCCGTTCATTAGTTGCAGTCCGAAGAGGACGGGCGTCGCCGCCGCTTTGGTGATTGTCTCCGCTCGGCGTACGAGCGCCGGAGTCAAAACGACGAAGCCTGTCGCTTTATCGATGTCGTCTTGAAACACCTCGTTGTTGAACACGATGATGCCCACCAACTTGACGCGAACTCGGAGTTTGGGCACCACGCCAGCCGTACCGAAGGCCGACTGGCTGAGCTGCGCGTTGGTATAAAAGCCCAGGGAAAAGACGCCTCCGACTCTTACGCCGAACAGCTCGGCGGCGGCGGCGTCCATTACCACTTCGTTGATCTTTGACGGATTCGCGGCTCGTCCCTTAACGACGGTGATCCGGTCTTGCTTGAACAACATGCCGTCTAAACTGCTGACGATCAAGACGTTCTCCGCGATGTTCGTCCGTGGTAGACCCTTCGCGGTGATCGGAAGAAAACTCGGTCCCACGACACTCTCAACTCGTTTCACGTATGGCAAATGTTGGATTGTGGATTTGAGCTGTACGTCAGTGACCGCGCCGCCGTGAGGCGCGCTCGCCGAAACGACGATATTTGACGGGATGGTACTCGCGAGAAACGTGGGATACGAAGACTGCGTCCGTCGGCCCCCAGCGATTGACGCCATCGCCAAGCCGCCAATCAATCCGATCAGCAACACCACGCTCAAGTAACCGGCAACTTGGCGAGCGAATCCGGCTCGGAACCGGTACCAGGCAACGCGCAGTACTTGACTCATGACAACCACTGCCTCCAGGAACGGGCGAACCGGCGAACGTTGAGGGAAGTCTCGTCTGTTTAGCGCTACGACGCTAGGTAGTTGACCATACCGTCGCACCTCGTGCTAGTACCCCTTGACGGCGCGCTTCGAAACGTTCCGAAACCTGCCCTCGTGCGTGCCGTCGAGGTGAACAGGGATTGCGGCCAAGGCTTCTCATTCGGTTCCAATGGTCCCGAACGAAGGGGCTGCGCTCTTTGGCTCGTCACGCCACGCCTTCGCGCAACCAATCGACGTAGCGACATGAGCGACACGAACGCGCTAGCGAACCGGATCGTCTTTTAGATCATGGAGGACCGCGCGCGCGGCACCAACCCCGCACATTCCGTGCACTCCGCCACCGGGTGGCGTGGACGAGGAACAGAGATAGAGTCCCGGGGCACCAGTGCGATACGGGTTCCATCTCATCGTCGGTCGAAAGATCGTCTGGCGAAGCGTGCCCGCGCCGCCATTGATGTCACCGCCGACGTAGTTCGGGTTGTGTTGTTCGAACTGCGCGGCAGTGATGGTGCTGCGAGCGAGCACGAGATCGCCAAAACCCGGCGCGAATCTTTCGATCTGCGCTTCAATGCGCGAAGTCATGTCGACGGTGGAACCGTTGGGCACGTGGCAGTACGCCCACAACGTGGCCTGACCCGTAGGGGCCCTCGAGGAATCCACGACGCTCGGCTGCACGACAATGCAAAACGGCTTCTCGGCGTGGCGACCAGCCGCGACGTCGGCTTCGGCCAACGCGACTTCCTCGAACGTTCCTCCGACGTGGATTGTGGCCGCCCGCCGGCACTCGAGAGCCGACCACGGAACCGGACCCGACAGAGCCCAGTCAACTTTGCACACGCCCGAACCGTTACGAAATCGACTGACGGCGTTGACGTAGTGCGCGGGGAGTCGTTCACCCGCGACGGCGACGAGCGTTTGGGGAGACGTGTCGAAGAGCGTCACTCGAGCCGCGGGGAGTTCGTTCATGTTTCGAATCCACTGACCGGTGCGCAGCGTTCCACCGGCGCGTTGCAGTTCGCTGACGAGCGCGTCAACGAGACCGCTGCTGCCCCCTTCGACGAGGGGCCACCCTCCGGCGTGGGCCGTCACCGTGAGAAAAATTCCAAAGGCCGCGGTGAGCGGCGTATCGAGCGACATCATGGCGTGCGACGACACGCCGGCGAAGAGGCCTCTCGCGTCCGCGGAAAATCGTCGAACGAGGTGGGCGGCCGACGGAACCCCGGCCATGGCGAATCGAGCCATCGGAATTGGGCGTCGAGGGATGGAGCGCAGCGACGAGAGCACCGTGGGCACGAGCGTTGCTGTCGCGTCCACGAGCGGACCCATGAGCCGGGCGTACGCGTCGCCGTCGGCGCCGAGCGTGGCGGCCGTTTCGGCCACGGTGCCGTGCACGCTCGCCGCGCGTCCCCCGTCGAAGGGATGCGCGAACGCCACTTCGGGTGACAGTAGACGAAGGCCGCGTCGTTCGAGTCCGAGTTCGAAGAAAAAGGGCGACAGTGGCACCATCGACTGAATAGTCGAGCAGACGTCGTGGTGAAAACCGGGCAACGTCAACTCTTCGGTTCGACATCCCCCACCAGGCGTCGGCGCCCCTTCGAACACCTCGACGCTAAGGCCAGCTCGCGCCAGGACCAACGCGGCGGCTAGTCCGTTCGGTCCAGAACCGACGACGACTGCGTCCAATCCCTTTGCGCCACTCGAACTCAAAGTTCGAACACCATCGTCTCCGAAGCGACGACGACCTCTTTCTCCGACGCGAAGCGCTGCTCTATCTCGTCGAGGGCGTCGTCGGTCCGGTCGGGCTTGTGGTGAAAGAGAACCACCTTTCCGGCGCCAGCGTGTCGCCCGAGTCCTACCGCGTACTCCGCGGCCGCGTGACCGAAGTACGCCTCCGCCGCGAGTTCCTCGGACAGGAGTTGCGCGTCATGAATAAGAACGTCAGTGTCCTGGGTGAGAGTGAGCGCTTCGGCGTGGTACTCACCCCAGCCATCGGGGCCATCTCCCAACTCACTCGGGCAGTGATCGGGCATGTAGGTGATCGTGGAGTGTCCGTCGCTCACGCGGTAACCGAATGTTCGCCCGCCCTTGTGAGGGATCTCCCTCGTCGTCACGTGAAAGCCCCCGATCTGCTCTTCTCCCGGCGAGAGATTCGAGAAGGTCCACGCACCACGAAGTTCGTCGGGGTAGACCGGAAAGTGCGGAGGAGACATGCCTCGAGCGATGACGTCGAGCGCGCTGTCGCCACTTTCTTGGTCGGGCACCACCACCGACACGCGCGAGTCGTTATTGTCCGCGGCCGAGAAAAACGGAAGTCCGTGAAGGTGATCCCAGTGCAGATGACTCAACAAGATGGTGCCGCGAAACGCCTTGCCATCCAAGAGCGAAGTGCAGCGCCTTATTCCCGTCCCCGCGTCCAGGATGAGCGTGGGAGCCTCGTCGTCGTCGAGCGTGAGGGCGACGCTCGAGGTGTGACCGCCGTAGCGCACGAAGTCGATGCCCGACGCGGGCGTGGAACCTCGCACGCCGAGGAAGTGAACCCGCACCCGATCAGCCCGCGTCCGTATCTTCTCGGTGGTGCCCAGTGGAAAGTCGCTCGAGCGCGTTGCGATCGAGCGCGCTCGCCGGCACCGAGGCCAGCCGACATTTGGTGACGGCCACGAGGGTCGACGTGCGCGTTCCACTTTCGAGCTGTGCCCGTTCCCCGAGTAGTGCGCCCGGACCGTACTCGGCTAAACGCACGTCATCCACTTCTACGCGCACGACGCCGTCGAGTATCAAGTACACGTCCGAGCCCGTTTCACCTTGGCGCACGATGGAAGTTCCCGGACCCACGTTCATAATCCTAACTTTCGCCGCACCCGACATCACTTGTTTCGAGAGCGAACGCTCGAGCGCGGATTCAACCACCGTGACGAAGGCCTCGGAGTCCTGGCTACCCCACGGCGTCTTCTTGCCGAAGGACTTGGCGTACCAGTCCTTGAAGTCGATCAGTCCAGACTTCGACGTCAGTTGACCGGCGTGGTCGTAGACCCAGTGCCGAGGAAACCGGCTGGCCCCGACGAGGGCGCCCTCGGTCTTTCCGTTGGTGTGGATAGTGAGCGTGAGGGTCGTCCACGCGAGCGGTGCCTGCCACTGAACGAACGGAGCTCGTCGTACGTGTCGCGGTGCTGGCATTCCGGTACGACCACCAGCAGTCTGGGTGAAGCGAACCCAACCGTCGCCGTACTCGATCTCGTGTTGAAGGTCCGGAAGGGCGACCGCTTGGAATACGTAACGCAGACCAGCGACGCGAAGGGTGGTGGTGCCCATCATGCCCGCGCCGCTGTAGCCAGCGTTGGCGATCTCCCCCGAAGCGCGCACCTCGACCCAGGCCCCGAGGTAGTTAGCGAAGCGAAAGCGATCGGCGTCGCGCAACTCACCGAGGTCCCCTAACTCATCGGGTGGCGGTTCGTCGTAGTGCGTTACTCCCGCGTCGAAGGCAAGCCGCGTGCCACCCACAATTGCCTCGGAGGGGATCCACGACAGTGACGTAACTGAACTCTCTATTTTCATGTGCCCATGCTCGTCAGTCGCGGAAAGGGCGAAAAGGGTGCTGACCCGATGACCGGGGGTGGTTCTAGCACCCCCCTGGGCGAGGAGGTTTGCCCCCTGTTGTCGACGCTCATTTCGTGAGAGAACTGTACCTGAGATGGTTGAGCACGACGACACGCACGCGGGGACGATCAAAGTATTTCTCGCCGACGACAATCTGATTGTGCGCGAAGGCGTGCGCGCACTCATCGATCGTCATCCCGACCTCACGGTGGTTGGTGTCGCCGCGGACTACGACGAGACGGTCGCGGGCGCCGCCGCCACCGAGCCTCACGTGCTCGTCACCGATATCCGCATGCCACCGTCGTTCAACCGCGAGGGTATCGACGCGGCGAAGGAAGTTCGCAAGCGGCACCCCGGTACTGGCGTCGTGATCCTCTCGCAGTACGATGATCCCGAATACGCCGTGTCGTTGCTCGCCGAAGGGTCCGCGGGCTACGGCTATCTCTTGAAGGACCACATCGCCGAGGGCAACCAACTGATCGACGCGATTCGCGTCGTGGCGACCGGAGGGACCGCACTCGATCCCGCTATCGTCGAGGCCCTCGTTCGTCCGGTCACGTCCAAGGGTGAGCTCGCGCCTTCGGAGGAGGCCCTGTTGTCACTCGTCGCTGAGGGTAAACCGATCAAGGCCATCGCGGCCCAACGCGGGCTTCCGCCCGAAGCCGTCGACGCCGAAGTGGAAGCCGTCTTCTTGAAACTGGCCCAAGGGGTGAGCGCCGGGAATCAGGGAGCGCTGCACCGACTACGACTGTTGCACCAGGCGATCGTCGACCGCGAAGAACAAGGCGAGTCGCTGTCGCGGCTCTTGCCCGGAAGATTGGCGGAGAAACTTCGTCTCGAAGGTCGCCACATCGGTGAGACTGAGCGGGTGGAGGTGACCGTCGTCATGAGCGACATCCGTTCCTACTCGAGCATCGCCGAGCACGCCGATCCGAGTCAACTGGCCGGCCAACTCAACACCCACCGAGCGGCGATGAATCAGGCCATCCTCGGTGAAGAGGGAACGGTAATGCAGTTCGTCGGGGACGCGGTGATGGCGGTCTTTGGTGCACCGTTCCCCCAGATCGACCACGCCGACCGAGCGGTCGCCGCCGCCGAAAGTATGCACGCGCTGCAAGCGGCGATCAATGAGCGCTGGCTCGTCGAAGGACTGCCCGCGTTCGGACTGGGCCTCGGGCTGTCGACCGGCATCGCCGCGGCGGCCCTGCTCGGCTCCGAAGAGCGCCTGGAGTACACCTTGGTCGGCGACACGGTGAACCTGTCTCAACGTCTTCAGCAACTCGCCTCGAGTGGTGAGACGGTGTTGTCAGAAGCTACCGTGCGAGCAATGACCTGCGAGGTCTCCACCGTGAAACTCGACGAGCAACTGGTCAAGGGTCGCGACACGCCCGTCGTGGCCTACAAGGTGCTCTCCTTCGTGCACGTAGCACCCGGCCTCGATACCGATGTGAATCAACAAGTAGCAAACGAGAGACAGGAGTCTTGACCATGACCAAAACCGACGCGACGACCCACCCCGAAGACACCAGCGCGCCCGCGCTCGAAGTACACGGCGTGCGAAAGACCTTCGAAGCGGAGATCGCGCCGGTGCGCGCGTTGCGAGGAGTCGATCTCACGATCTCGCGCGGCACGTTCGTCGCGCTGATGGGACCGTCCGGATGTGGCAAGTCAACGCTTCTCAATTTGATCGCTGGTCTCGAGGAGGCGGACGAAGGAACGATCCAAGTGGCCGGCGAGTCCATGACGGGAGGGACCGAAGACGATCACGCCCTCATTCGCCGACGTCACATCGGTATTGTCTTTCAGTTCTTCAACCTGCTCGAAGGCATGACCGTGCTGGAAAACGTCGCCCTGCCCGCGATCATCGCGGGACGCAGTCGCAAAGCTGCGGAGACGCGAGCTCGAGATCTTCTGGATCTACTCGGCATTGCCGACAAGGCGTCGGTAATGCCCGGCGTACTCTCGGGTGGTCAGCGCCAACGCCTCGCCATCTCGCGCGCGCTCGCCAACGAGCCCACGCTGCTGCTCGCCGACGAACCAACGGGTGCCCTCGACTCCGCCGGTGGCAGTGAGGTCATCGAGTTGCTGAACCGCCTGCACGCCGCGGGTCAGACGATAATCCTCGTGACCCACGACGCGGACGTCGCCGCCGCCGCCGACACCGTGCTCGCGATGCGCGACGGGCGAATCGTCACGGACAGTGACGCCGCGATGGGTTCCGGTGGACCGGCAACAACGATTGGATCGCTCTGAGCGTGCGCGCCGGAGAAGGAGCGATCCACGTCAGCGGCCTCGACGCCGGTCCGGTCGTCACCGTGACGAGTGCCGACGATCGACCCATGGTCGTGGGCGTGATCGTGGCCCTGGGCACGTTGGCGCTCATCGTCGTCTCCCTGGTCACCGCGTCGCACGTCGGCCACCGCGCACTGTGGATCGTGAGCGCGGTGGTGATTATCTGCTGGGCCGGGGCGGGACTCGCGACGCTCGCTCGGGCGCGTCAACTGGGCTGGCTCGTCTCGCTCGGAGCGCTCTTCGCGTCGGGCGCCATGACGGCGAACCGCTTCGCCGACGTCAACGGCCCCGGTTCGCACGGAATAGCTCGCAATATGGCCACGATCATCGCGCTGGTCGCCCTTGCCGTGTCGATGCACGTCCTGCTCTCGCTGCCCGACGGTGTACTCGAGATACGGTCGCGTCAGATCACCGCGGCGCTGTGGTACGCGGCTGCGTTGGTCGTGGGGGTATTCCTCGCCGCGACGGGACGCGTGCTGACCCTGTGGCCGGTGGCCCTCGTGTGGACGTTAGCGATCTTCTCCGCGCTGCCTTCCGTGCACGTCCGCTACGCGGGCGCGTCGGCGGCCGGGCGTCAACGAGTTCAGGGTCTCGCCGCCGGCGTCGTACTGGCGACCGTCGTCGCGATGGTCATTGGCACGCTCCACTTGCTCGTCGCGTGGCCCACTCAAGTGGCCGTCACGTTGATCGGGGCGTTCGCGATCGTGCCACTCGGCCTCGTGGCGGGTACGCGTCAGTTTGCTTCGCGCCTCGACCGTTTCCTCGTTCATCTGTTACTGGCTCTCGGGATGGTCGTCGTCATGGCGGCGTCGTACCTGGTGGCCCTGCGAGGATTCGGCAAGGCTCCCACTGTTTCCAGCGCACGCGCCGTCCTCTGGTGGTCGATGGTGGCGGCCGCGGCCGCGGTCTTGGCCTACCTCTCGCTTCGACGTCGCTTCGAGCGCGTAGCCAACAGCTTGACCTACGGCGCGCGTGAAGCGCCCGACGAGGTCGTTCGAACGTTCGGGACTCGATTGACGCGAGCCATTCCCATGGACGAGCTGCTGCTTCAGCTTGTTGAGTCACTGCGTAAAACGCTCATCCTCGCGTCGGCGCAGATCTACACCGGTACGGGCGAGATTCTCGAGCTTGCCGTTTCGGCGCCCGACGTCGCCAAGCGTTCCTTCGCCGTGTCGGGCGACGAACGAACGGTCATCGCGCGCGCCGGCGTTTCGGGCAACGCGTGGGCGTCAGTGTGGATCCCGTCAGTGAGCGCCGGGCGCCCGAACGCGCCCCTGCGCGTCGCACCGATCAGCCACGGCGGTGAACTCCTCGGGATCATTGTCGTGACGCGAGTGGAAGGGGCCGTGGCCTTTAGGGAAGAAGACGATCGCGTCCTCACCGAACTGGCTCGCCAGGTGGCCCTCGCGTTGCACAACGCCCAGTTGGACACGGCGCTGCAGAGTTCGCTCGACGAACTGCGCCGACAGGCCGACGAACTGCGCGCTTCGAGGGCGCGCGTCGTCGCCAGTGGTGACGCCGAGCGCCGCCGGGTCGAGCGGAACCTGCACGACGGCGCTCAACAGCACCTCGTGGCCCTCGCGGTGAACCTCCGGCTCACGAAGGACGTCGTCGTCGAAGACCCCCAAGCCGCGGTGAAGATGCTCGAAGATCTCGGTGTCGCCGTGCAGGACACCATCAAGGAACTGCGCGAACTCGCCCACGGCATCTATCCGCCCCTGCTGGTGGACAGTGGTCTTGGTGAAGCGTTGCGCGCGGTGTCCAATCGCAGCCCGCTCGACATTGAGTTGGCCACCGTGGGAATAGGACGCTACGGGAGCGACGTCGAAGCCGCCGTCTACTTCTGTTGTCTCGAGGCGTTGCAGAACGCCGGAAAGCACGCGCCTGAGTCCCACGTGAATCTGCGGATCTGGGAAGAGTCGGGAGGGCTACTCTTCGAAGTCGCCGACGACGGTCCGGGCTTCGATATTCGGCTCGCTCGCCAGGGCCACGGCTACGTCAACATGTCCGACCGACTCGGCGCCATCGGCGGATTGGTGCGATGGGAGTCTCAAGTCGGTCACGGCACCACCATCCGTGGTTCCGTACCGCTCAACTGAGCGCAGTAAAGCTCGACGAACCGTCCGAATCGCGATCGTCCCAGAGTTGGCGAAGCGTTTTTGCGTCTAAGTGTTCCTTGTTGACGTAGGCCCGCGCTCCGCTGGTCGCGGCGTCGGGCGGCAGGTCGGAAACGTCGTAGGTCGAGCACAAAATGACGAACGTATCGGCGTAGTCGGCGACGATCCGTCTCGTGGCCTCAATGCCCCCCATCTCGGGCATATTGATGTCCATCAAGACGAGGTCCGGACGCAACTCGCTCACTAGGGCAATGGCCTCGACGCCGTTTTCAGCCTCGCCCACCAGCTCGAAACCCTTGCTACGAGCAAGGACCGCGCGCGCGGCGAGGCGAAACGGAGCCTGGTCATCGACCACAACGACGGAGAGGGAGGGAGCCACGATACGTCAATTCTTTCACGTGAAGTAGGTGAACAACAGAGAGGTGCCACCAAATCCGAGGTGGGGTTAGCCTCCCGGCTGCGCGCCGAGATAGACCAGTACGGCCTTCACCCGGCGATTGAGATCACGCTCTTCGGAGAGCCCCAACTTCGAAAAAATTGCGTTCGAGTGCTTCTCTACGGCCCGTTCTGAGACGCTGAGACTCTTCGCGATGGCGCCGTTGGACTTGCCCTGGGCCATCTCGGCCAGAATTTCGGACTCTCTCGGCGTGAGCCACTCGAGATCGGACTTGGGGTGTTTCGCTCGGGCTCGAACCAACTCATCGACCACGTTGGGATCGATGACCGACCCCCCCGAGGCCACCACGCGGATCGTTCGCGACAGCTCGTGGGCCCCCGCGACGCGCTCTTTCAGTAGGTAGGCTCGCCCGGCCGAGCCGTCCTCGAGGAGAGCCAGCGCGTAGGCCGGAGCCGTGTACTGACTGAGAACCACCACGCCCATCGTGGGCCGGTTCTCGCGAATCCACGACGCGGCCTGGATGCCTTCGTCGGTGCCCGTGGGGGGCATCCGTATGTCGGTCACCACCACGTCGGGTTCGTGCTCGACCACGAGTGCGAGCAGCTCGGGGAGATCCGCGGCGACGCCCACGAGATCGAGCTCCTCTTCGACGTCGATCATGTGCGAGATCCCCTCGCGCAGCAACGCGTTGTCTTCCGCTAAGACCACCCGTATCGTCGGCATAGAACCGCGAGCGTACCACTCGTACATATTTTGCTTCGCTTCTGCGAGAACGCCAATCAGCGCACCGTCGAGGTGACGACCGCCAACGGGGCTTCTCCACGAACTTCTGGAGCACTCTCGTGAACGGGTAGTTCTAGGGCTCGATTGGCTTCGGCATCGCTGGCATTCGTGGGGACAACCTGTTAGACAGACGGTGTCGGCGCCAGAGGGATGGCTCCAACAAAGAGCAACGCGGAGGACTTCGCCGTGACGTTCTTTACAAGGGAGGGTTACCGTGTTCACTCGAACCAGGCGTCTGGTCGCTACTTCAAGAACGGCACTGGCCACTGGCGTGGTCATGGCCACGTTGGTCATTTCGCTCGGCGTCTCGGTGCCGAGTAGTTCGGCTCTAGGTACCAGCGCCTTTTGCAAAACGATGTTCACCTACCATCCGGTCGCTCCCCCCTCAGCGGTGACCACCACGAGTTACCGAAAGTGAGCCAAGTCGCTCCTGCCGCTTTATGAGAAGTTGGCATCAGAGGCGCCCAACGCCAAGACGAAAGTGATCCTCAATGAGATCGTCACGATTTTGAAGGTCGAGGCGAGTTTGACGAGCCTCAAGGGCTTGGAGTCGTACATTTTCACACACCACGCGAACTTCGCAAAAAGTTCGAAGGCGTTGGCGGAAGCCATCGTTGCCTGCGCGAAAAAGCCAGTAGTTCGAACTGGCGCACCGCTCGTATCGAGTGATTGGAGCACCTTTCGGCGGTGCACGACGCGATCGACGCGGGCGTCAACGTGCAGAGCTACTTCGTGTGGAGTCTGCTCGACAACTTTGAGTGGGCCTTTGGCTACTCTCGACGATTCGACATCGTCTGGGTGGACTTTCCCTCGGGTGAACGACTCACCAAGAAGAGTTATCACTGGTACCGCGACACGATTCAATCCAACTCGGTGGTGTACGCGACGTCGATGGGTAGTAGTTAGTTTGAAGCTGAGCACCTGACCTAGACCGCCGGCCACTCACGAGGTGGCCGGCGGTTTACTCTTCGTACAAAGCTGTCTCGCTCGAAGCTGATTTCCTCAGTGGATACCAGGCGGGAGTCACCCTCGTCACGTCCAATAGACGTCTTGTAGGCAGTTTCGAATGGCGCAGGAGTTAGGGCGACGGCTTCTTGATGGTGAGCCGAAGACCGCTTCGCCAAATGAGAAATAGCAGGAGAAACACGGCTAACGCGATACCCGCAAGAAGTACCCATGTGGGGATGCCATCGGCCGAGTGTGCTGCTTTGGTTGAGATGGTGAACTCGACTTTGGTGGCCGCAGCTGCTGCGATTTGAGTCGAAACCCCAGAAGAAGTACCGCTCGAGATGGCGTGGACGACCACGTCACTCAGATAGGTGCCGGTGGCGGCGCCTCGGGGCACATGAAGGCTCACCGGGATGTGGGCTGATTCCCCAGGCCGCAACAGAACCTTGGCGGTTGGGAAGGAGATCCACGACGCCGGAAGGACGTGTTCAGCCCCTTTGTTCAACGGCTCGACGGTGAACCTTGCAATGACGCCCTGTGTTCCGTTATTGATCACGTAGACGGTCGGGAAGTGGTAGTTGTGTCCGGGCTGGGCAGTTGTGGCGAGCTGAAGCGGCTCGGCTTGGATGCCCACACCGATTGGACCGGCGGCCTGGGCGACGCCAACGCTCATTAGGTCGACGATCCCTAGAGCCAGTGAGGCAACCAAGAATAGAAAAGCGACTCGGGACCTCGAATCGGACCGTCTTGATTGGTCCGAGATTATCTGGTCCACCATGGCACCGCTGTCCGGGGAGCCCTAATGGAGAAGGCGTGACGTGTCACGGGACTACGCCAGGTCGGCCCAGCGAGAAGACGCTCGGTACCGCCGCCCTCGTAGCGATATTTATCACCGTCGTTGATCGCGCTCGTTCCTCCCACCGTGATGACGAACAGGTCCCATCTCCCGGCCCGAGCCCGGCCGCCGGTGATTGCGGAGATCTCTTTGCTCGAAACCACCACCACGTGGGAGGCCACGATGGCGGTTGGCCCTGCCCCTTTACCCTGTCCGATCTCAACCTTGGCTCCTTTGACGAAGCCGGTGCCGGCGATGTTGATGGCCTGGCCGCCGGTTGTCGGTCCAGCGTTCGGTTTGACGGAAGAGACGACGGGTTTCACGGGACTCATCACGTGGATAGTGGCCGTACTCGATCCGCCATGACGAGTCGCCGATACTGGGGAAGCCCAGAGACCCACCACGGCGACCATCGGAATGGCAAGTTTGCCGACACTTCGCAGGGTGAGCGGCTGCAGAAGAAAATAGCGGGACGACTTCTTCACGTGCAGAATGCCGTCCTGTTTCATAGGGGGCCCAGGTTCTGTTCCATCGAATCTTCCTCCAGAAGATTGATCAGACCGTCGAACACTGCAGATTGAATCCCGAGTACTCCCGTGTCTCTCGCGTGCTACCTAGGAGGGTCCCGCGGTCCAAGTGAGCGTCGTTGTGAACGTGCTCGATGTATCAGTCGAGGACTCAGGACCTACCATGTTTTGCCCTTCGATCTGCGACGCTCCACTGGTGGCCGAGCATCCTCCGGAAGTGCCGCCATCGAAAGCCATGTCACATACGGGCGAGTTGGAGAGGGTTGTGTATGCGTTGCCACCGTTAGGGTCGCCCCACGTGGTCATCTCGAACTGGTTCGCTCCCGGGGTGGCGCCACCACTGGGGCAGGGCGTGGTCGTGGCGAGGCCGCACAGGGTCCACGGGGTTCCGAGGTCAGACGGATCCGCGTTGGCACCATTGACGTCTATGTGGCCGGCCGCACCCGTATTGGTAATCGTGACACCAGCCGTATAGACACTCCCAGAGGCAGTGCCGCTGAAGCAGTACCCATTGGGGAATACAAGAGTGCTCCCAGTCGAGGGGGCGCCGCCGTTGGCGGTACAGATGCCGAACGAAAAAGACGGGCTCACCGTCACGCTGTAGACCGCTGTAGCGGCCACCGTAATAGTTCCCGTGCTCGATCCGGGACTTGCCGCAAGCGCTGGGGCTGCGGAGAGGCCGACCAGGGCCATGACTGAGATGGCCAGGGCCAGGGGCCGCCAACCGTGTCGCCGGACGGGGGAACTTCGATCAGGGGTCTCGACCCGTACGATTCGAATCCGCCTGATCGTTGACAACGTACGCATAACTCTCGCCTTTCCGTTGGGAACTTCTTGGGACTTTCAACCTTGGTGTGAATCACGCCGGGGATTCGCCCTTCCGACACTTCTATTCGAACTGTACCATGAGCCTGGACCCGTGCCCAGTGAAGTGGTAGTCATCGCGCGCAGTGACTACCCTCGTCGCGAAGATGATTTCGCCTAATGGCTCACGGCGGTGGTTGCAACGTTCGCGGCTTCGGGAGCACGCGTGGGCACCCGGATGACGATCAGCGAGATCAAGAAACCGAGGAAGGAGATGCCAGCGGCCAAGAGAAAGGCCGTGGTGTAACCGTGCGTCGTGGCCACGTTCCTCGCGAGGATGGTTGTCTGATGCAGCGACTGGAACTTGGCATTGGCGGCGTCGATCGCGACCGTGGCCAGCACCGCGAGACCCAGTGCGCCACCCACTTGCTGCATAGTGTTCAAGAGTGCCGACGCCAGTCCCGCCTCGTTCGACTCAACACCAGAGACGGCGGCGAGCGTCAGGGGAACGAAGGAGAAACCCATCCCGAGGGCGATGACGACGAGCGGGCCGAGAATGTCGAGGTAACTGCTCGTGACCGTGATTCGAGTGATCCATAACATGCCGATCGTCGCGGCCGCCGGGCCCACGAGCAGCGGAACGCGAATCCCAATCTTGCCGACGTAGCGCGACGCGAGTCCCGCCGCCACGATGATGCCTGCCGTCATTGGCAAGAAGCCCACGCCCGTTCGTATCGGACTCCAACCCAACACATTCTGGAGATACTGGGTCAAGAAGTAGAACATCGAGAAGAGCGCGATGCCAATACAGAGCATCATCGCGAAGCTACCCGAACGATTTCGGTTCTTGAAGATGCTCAGCGGCATCAGCGGCTCCTTGCTTCGCCGTTCGATGAACCCAAAGGCCGTGAGCAGTACGACCGCCGAGACCAGCGAGATGAGCGTCGAGGTACTCCCCCAACTGTGGCTCGACGCGTTCGACAGTCCGTAGACCAGGGCGAGCATGCCGGCCGTGACGGTGAGGGCTCCGGGCACGTCGAGGTGACCCGAGGTCGACTTTGATTCGTTGAGCGCTCGTGGCGTAAGGAGTAAGACGACCGCCGCGATGGGGACGTTCACGAAGAAGATCCAACGCCACGACACGTAACTGGTAAGAATGCCACCGAGCAGAAGACCCACCGCGCCGCCCCCACCGGACATCGCGGCGTAGACACCCATGGCGCGATTGCGTTCACGACCTTCGGCGAAGTTGGTCGCTATGAGTGACAACGCCGTGGGCGCGGCAATCGCGCCGCCGATGCCCTGCAAGCCACGAGTAATGATCAGCCAGAGGTCGTTCGTCGCGAGTCCGCCCACAAGCGACGACACCGCAAAGATGGCAATGCCGATCATGAACATCCGTCGCTTGCCATAAAGGTCGCCCGTTCGCCCACCAAAGAGCAAGAGGCCACCGAAGGTCAGCGAGTACGCGGTGATGAGCCACTCAAGGTTCGTGGGCGAGAAATTAAGAGCGTGGTGAATCGTGGGAATCGCCACGTTCACGACCGTGGCGTCGAGCACGATCATGAGTTGCGCACCGGAGATCACCGCCAGTGCGAGGCCGAGGTGCTTTCCTTCGGTGTTGCTGTGAGAGAGTTCCGAGACATCCGTTGTCGACATTGATTCTTTCGCTTTCTATTCGTAGTACTGCGAGAGTGGTGATTCAATGGGCAACGTCACCTTGGACCCTACGAGCACGAGCGGCAGGATCACCCCTTCGATGACGGATTCGATGAACGCCTGATCAGGCGCCGCGCCATGGATGAGGAGTCGGTGAAGTACGAGCGCCGGGAAAATCGACACGATGGTGTCCAGATTTTCAATTGGCGCAATCTCCCCGCGTTCAACGGCTCGTTCGAAGATGAGGGTCAACGTGGCAACGTGGGGCTCCACCAGCCGTTCACGAAACACCTCTCGAAGCTCCGCGTCGTGCGGCAACGCACTTACGAGTCCGATCATCACTTGGGTGTCCATCTGACGTTCCCGCTCGGTGGCGTGTTGGGCGAGCGCGGCGAGGTCGCCCCGCAGCGTGCCCGTGTTCGGCGTCGGAACGCTCGCCTTCTCACACGTCAGCGCGTCAACGACCAACTCCGCCTTCCCGGACCAACGGCGATAGATCGTCGCCTTTCCCGCGCCGGCGCAGGCCGCAATTTTGTCGACAGTGAGCCGGTCGTAGCCAATAGTGGCGAGCAGTTGGAGCGCCGCACTTCGTAGCGCGTCGTCACGAGAAGCGTCGAGATGGCGACCGCCGGCGTGGCGATCCGTCAACGCTTCTTCGCTCGTTAGTCCGGGACTCTCGGTAACCATGCACAATACGATACCATATCGTTCCGGAACGATACTGTTTCGTCTCTCAATCCCTAAAAGTCTATGTTTTATGCACATTGTGGCCCTCGATATGAACCGAAGACCGAAAATTCTCCGCACTTCGTCGTCGGCGAGCCCGGCACTACGCGGCTTCGCTCTCGGCTCTGGATGGTCCCGGTGATGCGTTGATTCACTCGGCGAGAAGATCGAATGGTCCGGCGTGGCGCGGTGAAAAAACTAAGTTGGCGAAGTGCGAGTGAGAACGAGACGACGTCGCGCGTTCGTTTCGCCGAGCGAGGGCAAGAAGGTAGGACCGGGCGCGTGGGCGCTCGGCGACAGAGCCCCGAACATGCGCCGCGCCGTGAACTTAGTTCTCTCTACTCTTTTGATTCTCGCCTTGATCGTGGCGGCGTACTTTGCGGGGCGAACCGCGTCGGTCATCACGCCGGTCAAGTCGACGGGGACGGCGCACGAAGCTTTCTACCTTGCTATCGGTGGATCCGCGTCGACCGGGACGCAACCGACCGGCGTGGCGACGCACAACGGTCACCGAACACTGGTGGGCTACGCCGACGATCTCGTGATGATTGAGAAGATGAGAGGCGTCTCGTTGGACCTCTGGCACGTGGGCTGTCCGGGCGAGACGGTGCAATCAATGCTCGATACCGTCAAGGGTGATCGCTGTTACACCCCGCCCACCACGCAACTCTCCTTGTCTCTTCGCTACCTCAAACGCCACCACGGTCTCCCTGGTGTGGTCACGATCGACCTAGGCCTTAACAACGTTCGACCTTGCCTTTCACACCTGACCGTCGGCGAAGCCTGCGCCGCCCAGCAGACCGCCCTCGTGGTTCAGGATCTTCCGATCGTTTTGAAGGACTTGGCCCAGGCGGCGGGTCCGCGGGTCCGCTTTATTGGTCTCGAGTACGAGGACCCCTTCCTCGCTGACTACCTCAACGCCATCGCCGGTCCAGAACTTGCCACCCAAACACTGTTCGCCATGGATCGTTTCAATGCTGCTCTGCACGAGGTGTACACCGCCGCGAACGTGTCCGTAGCGAATATTCCAGCGGCGTTTAAGAACGATGACAGCACCCGCGTCACGATCGACAACGTGGGCGTCATCCCTGAGAACGTCATCGAGATCTGCCAGTTAACGTGGATGTGCCAACCGCCGCCCTATGGACCTGATGCTCACCCGAACAATGAGGGGTACATGGCGATCGCCGAAGCCGTCGCCGCGAACTTGCCAAAGTCCAACTGGTAGGTCGATTGGCGCTTTTCTTAGCGTCACGGGGGCGCCGTATGGTCGAAACGAGCCTCAGCCCCCCGGAATGACTTTGGTGGAGGAAATTGTCGACGTGGGAATCTTCACGCGGACGGTCTCTCCCCACTTGGTAAAGGTCGTGTTGCTCTTTCCGGATGACGTCGTGACGGCGTCTTTCAGCGGGAGGGTCCTCGTTCCCGCGGAGATCGTCATGACGGTCGAGGTCTTTGGTTGGCTGCTCGTGGCCTTCACGGACCAGCTGAGTTGATATCCGTTCGTCTTCTTATCCCTCTTGGCGAGAAGGGTGGTGCCCTTCAGCGCGGGCAGCAACGACGCGAACGTCGTTCCCGACGTCAAATTCGACTTAAAGGTTTTGTAGTACGTGGACCCCTCTTTCATCGACATGGACGACTTGCCGATCTTCTTCTGTTCCGCCGCCGTCATCTGCATCAACGTCACGAGGCCCGTCTTGCTTCCGCTCAAGTAGGCGTACTTTGGGGTCACCGTGATCGTAAATTTCTCGTTGCCCGACACCACGGTCTCGGTGCCACTCGTCGTGCCTATGTCGGCGACGACCGAACTTTCGGTTTTCCCTGAAAAGGTGGACACCACGACGTGCACGCCGCGTTCCTTCACGATCGCGGACTTGGCCGCCTTAATGATTGAGGCGACCGTCGGATTCGTCACCGACGCGTGCGCCGCCAACGGAGCGCCCACCACCAGTGCGCCCGAGAGGAGCGCGAGCGAGGACAGATGAAGAGCAGTACGTCGAAAGATAACCATGGCGTAAATCTTAGGGGGGATTGACCTCGCGCCTTATTCAGCAAGGACTCGTCCGCCCCGGGGGATTTCTTAGTGACGACTTAGAAACAGGCCGCCAGTTCAAAGAGGAACTGCTGCATCGTTCGAATGTCCTCCAAGAGTTCCGGGGCCGCCGATTCGAGTTTTTCGTCGCTCAAGATTCCATTCACGACGGCCGTTGAACGAAGCGCGACTTGAAGAGTACTCAGCCACGCCCACGCCTCGGCGTCGGTCAAATACTGTTCCTTCAGCGTCATGACCGAGAGCTCGGCGTTCGTCGCGATTTCGTTCTGCCGAGCGAGCGACGAGAGTGGGTCGTCGTCGTCACTGCTGGGATTAATGGGCGCGTTCAGCGAGAGATGCCACTCGTGGCCGGGGTCGCGTTCGGCCGCCAGTACGTGGGCGAACACCTCGCGAATGACGCCTCGTCCGGCGTCGCTGAGACGGACTTCGATCCGGCCGTCTCGTCGTCGAGTAAAGAGTTTCCCGGGCACTAGGCGTCTCGCTCCACGGTGGCTTGCAACCCCGCCACCTGCAGTTTCACGCAGTACGACTCGGCCCGTTCGCGCTGACCCGACCACACGTTGGCGCGACCCTCGTGATGGACGGTCATCATCAAGTGCGTGCACTTATTGTTCGAGTAACCAAAGATTCGCTTGAACACCACGACGACAACGGTCATCGGGGTTACCGGATCGTTCCACACAATGACGTTCCACGGTCGCTCGGTAATGACTGAGACCTCAGTTTCAACGTCACTCTCCGTCGAAGAGGAACGAAGGGGCATGACCGGCGGCATCTCTCTAGTGTCGCAGACGACTGGACGGATTGAAAGAGGCGCAACGTAAAGTGTCAGTGGAAACTTTAAGGAGAACACCTTGATCGCCACGTGGTACCGCGACTCGCTTCAGCGACTACGCCAACGCGCGAACGTCTCGATCCGTCGCGCCGCCGGTCTCTCGAAGGACCCCCCGGCGCGCTGTGATGATCCGAAGGTGGCGTACAGCGACGTCCACGGCGTCACGCGGATCGTTCACGGGGACTTACCTTCAATGTTGGTGGGCGGCGTCGGTTCGCTCTTCTTTCAGATGCTGCACCCGCTCGCGATGGCCGGTGTCGCGCAACACTCTCGCTACCAAGACGACCCCTTCGGACGACTACTGCAGACGGCCAACTTCATTGGCGCGACGACCTTCGGCTCAAAGGAGTCAGCTCACGTCGCCATTGAGCGCGTGTTGAACGTGCACCAGTTCGTCCACGGCGTCGGGGACGACGGCCGAGCGTACGACGCCAACGATCCCCATCTTTTGTTGTGGGTGCACTGCACTGAACTCTTCATGTTTCTCAACTCGTACCAACGCTTTGGCGCCCAGCGTCTCAGCGACGACGAAGCCAATGGCTACGTCGCGGAGATGGTTCACGTGGCGCTCGACATCGGCGTGCTGGACCCGCCGCGCACCGTGGGCGAACTCAACGCCGCGCTGTTGACGTTTCGCCACGAGCTCCGACTAAGTCCCGACGGCGTAGTCGCGCGTGACTTCATTACCCACGGCGTGGCGAAGAGTCGCTCGCAGCGTTTCGTCCACCGACTACTCGTACGCAGCGCCTGGTCGTTGCTTCCCCCGTGGGCACAGGAGCTCCTCGGCGTGCGCACGAGTGCGCTCATCGACCGCCTCATCTACCGTCCGGCCACTTCGCTTCTGTCGTTTCTCTGTCGTCTGGCACTACCCCCGACGCCGCGTCAGGCCACGATCGTGAGTCCTCCGTCGACCACGACGATCTGACCCGTGACGTACGAGGTCGTCGCGAGCGCCACGATGACGTCAGCCACGTCGTCGGGCGTGCCACTTCGTCGAAGCGGCGCCACCGAACGCACGTACCCTCGTACGGCGTCCCAGTCTTCGGTCCAGGGAGTGTCAATGAGTCCCGGCGCGACGGCGTTCACCCGCACTTCAGGCCCGACGACTTTGGCGAGCAATGTCGTTAGATGATTCAACGCGGCCTTCGACGCGGCGTAGGGAATCGACGAACCCGTCGGTCGCACGCCAGCGATAGACGAGACGTTCACGATCGATCCCCGGCTCTCCTTCAGCGCGGGCATCGCGGCGACGCAGAGCTGCCACGTGCCAAAGACGTTGACGTCAAAGACCTCACGCCACACGTCAACGTTGGCGGCGACGAGATCGTGATGCGCAATGACCTTGGTCGCGCCCGCGTTGTTGATGAGCACGTCCAACTGACCGCAGCGCTCAAGCACCTCACGGATCAGACGCTGGCAGTCTTCCGCGACGGCGATATCGCCTTGCACGTAGTAGGAGCCGGGGGTCGCTTCGGCGAGGTGTTCTCCCGCCTCGATACTGCGCGCGGAGTTAAAGACCACGGTGTCGCCGCTCTCCGCGAAGCGCTTCGCCGTCGCGAGCCCGATGCCGCTGGTCGATCCGGTAACGAGAACGACGCGCGAGGTCACGGTTACTTGCGCCTAAGACGCCACGAACCGGCCCAGTGCTGACCCGGTTCCAAGACAACGACGTCCTTGCCGCTGCGCAGGGCGTCGGGTGGACAGGTCATTGGTTCTATCGCCACCGACGTGCGTCGACGGCCCTTCTCCAGTTGATCACCGGTGTACACCTGAAAGTACGGAAAGTTGCGATCGACGCTGAGTTCGATCTCGCCGCCGTGAGCGTCTTCGAGCGTGGCCACCGCCAGCCCTGTGTCGTCACGCACCAGTTCGGTGTACGTCACGTCGAGTTCGTGACCACTGAGTGACTTGCGTTTGGAGAAGTCGAGTTGATGACCCGCGAGCGGGAGAATTTCGCCGGTCGGCAGTTGTCGATCGTCCACCGCGACGTAAGCCCTGGCGGGAACTTCCAGTTGCGAACCCTCGATGGTCGTCGTCGTGACCGCAAGGTAGGGATGGAACCCGACGCCGAAGGGAATTGGAACCTCGTCGCAGTTAGTGACGGTCGTCGTGACGGTCAGACCGAGCGAGCCGAGATGGTAGGCGACGCTGATCTCACTCAAGAAGGGGAAATCTGGGGTTGGATGGAGCAAGAGCGAGAGGACGCAGCGGTTTTGATTGACGGCTTCGATTCGAAAGGGTCGCCATCGAACCAGACCGTGGGAGGCGGTGGCGTGTTCGACGTCATCGATCGTGGACCGAGCGACGCGTCCGGAGAACGTCCACTCGCCGTCGCCGATGCGATTGGGCCAGGGGAAGAGTACTTGGCCGCGCGCGTGAGTGGGAACTTCTTCGCCCGCGAAGCCCTCGACGACACTGACACCACCCTTTACAAAAGTGCGAAGCGTCGCGCCCACTTCAGTGATGACGGCACGTTGATCACCGTGCGCGATCGCGATCTGTTCACCCGAGGGCAGCATCAGTTGGTTTGCTTTCTTTTCACTGGTACGTAACTTAGGACAGTTAGGGTTCGAGGTATGCGACTTCTCCTCACGAACGACGACGGCGTCCTGGCCCCGGGCATGGCGGTGTTGGCCCGACGCGTCGCTCGATGGATGGACGAGACACCCTCGGGCGAGGTGCGTGAGGCGATCATCGTCGCGCCCGATAGGAACTACTCGGGCATGTCCTCCGCCGTCGGAGACGTCTTTGATCGCCCGACGGTGAAGTACCGTCGCCACCGCATCGCGGACGCCGAGTCCATCGTCGCCTACGGGCTCGAAGCACCACCCGCACTGTGCGCCATCCTGGGCGCCCTGGGCAGTTTCGACTTCCAGCCCGACGTCATTGTCTCGGGGATCAATGCCGGGGCCAACGTGGGCCGAAGCGTCCTGCATTCGGGCACGGTGGGCGCGGTCTTGACGGGCGCGCAACTCGGCCTCTCGGGACTCGCGGTCTCGGTGCAGTGGGGTGAGAACGTGCACTACGACACCGCCGGGGCCGTCGCCATTGAGGTGCTCGACGAACTCTTTCACGCGCCGTCGCGCACGCTACTCAACCTCAACGTGCCCAACCTGCCGGCCTCGGAACTGAAGGGCGTGCGGCGCGGGCGCATCTCAATGGCTGGTCTCATCAAGGCGGCCGGACCCCTCGCCGGGGGTGAGGCGCTGAGCGACGAGGGCGAACTGCCCCTTCGTCTCGGTGCGGCGACTCCCGAACTGGGCGACGTCAGCGATGAAGACGCCGACGAAGACGGGGCGCTTCTCGTGGCGGGTTACGCGTCACTGACGCCCATTCGTGGTCCCCACGAAGACGATGACCCCGGCCTCGACGAGCTAATGCACAAAGCGCTCAAAGCGATCACGTACCACTTAGAACGATTGCGCTAATCCTCGAGCGGACGGCGACGCTGCACTTTGAGCCGGCCCCGAGCCTTCTTCTCATCGACTCGACGAATTTTCGCGCCCTTAGTGGGTTTCGTGGCACGTCGCGGCGTGCGCGGGGCCAGCGCCGTCGCGAGTTTCTCCGCCAGTTGTTCGAGTGCGGCCGTGCGATTCTGTCGTTGGGACCGAAACCGGCTCGCGCTCGAGCGCACGACGGGTCCCAGAGTGTCGCTCACGCGTTGCTTGTCGGCTTCACTCAAGACGTGTGACTCAGTAACGTGAAAAGTTGCCACGACGCGCGTGAGTGACCGGTTGGCGTGTTGTCCGCCCGGTCCGCCCGAAGTGGTCACACGAATTGCAATCTCCTCGGCGGGAATCGTCAGGCGAGATCGAATCGACAAGGAGCCGTCATCGTTGGCCCGCCGGCCGCCCGACACGGCCTAGGGACCACCCGGTAGACGCACCATAGCGATCTGCGACGACGACGCGACGAGTTGACCGGAATCGTCGAACAGTTCACAGCGCTGGTCGAGCAGACCGTCCGCGATGACGACTGCCCACTGACGCGCGCGCAGCCACTCGCCCACGGGCACGCGATGCACGAACGACGAGAGTTGCAGCGTGGGCACCCAGCCCGAGGAGCCGAGTGGCAAGGTCGACGGAGGCAGGGCGTCACCGGCGAAGAGCAGACTCCACGGATTCCACGACGCCTCACCGTCGTTCAGTCGAAGCCATCCGCGCACCTCGCCTTGGGAGGAGAGTTCGCCGCTCCACCATCCCGTGCACGACGGGTCGAGCCGCAGGTCCACGACTCTCATGATGTTGATCCCTTCGCTTCCCGTTGACTGACGACACTTTTCGAGCGCGTCCATGACGGGCGTCACGGCCGATTGGTAGCGAACGGACGAGTCGTCACGAAGCGTGCCGAGAGTCACGAGCGACTCCGTGGAAAGCACGTCGTCTTGAAAGAGTCCGACGTTGGCGAAGGACACGCCGCGTCCGACGCGACGGACCACCACTCGAAGCTCGGCCGCACCGAGACTCGGCGGGTTCACGAAGTTGGTCGTAATCGCCGTAACGTGCTGGTGCGTCGCACCCTCGTCGCTCGCTCCGGCGAGCGCGCCACTGGCCATCACGCACTGCAAGTAGCCGCCGTGGGGGTGTCCAACCACGGTGTAAACCGGCGAGAGGGTCGCGGTGAAACGCCCGGCGCCCAAGGGTTCTACGGACGCCGCGCCGCGCAGCGCTCGCCCCTCGTCAGCAGGGTCCATGGAGCAACCTTAACGAACAAAAGACTTCAAACAGTAGATTGGCACTGCGAAAGAGGTCTCCCATGAGAACAGTTCCCCACTTCATTAACGGCGTGCGAGTCGAAGAGTCCGGCGACTTGAACGTCTTTAATCCCGCCACCGGTGAGGTCACCGCGCGCGTTCCAATCCCCTCACCCGCGTTCATCAATAACGTGGTCGACGTGGCCACGAAGGCGGCCGATGAGTGGGGTCAGTCGACGCTCTCGAGGAGAACGAACATTCTCTTCTCGCTTCGACAGTTGCTCGTCGAACACACCGACGAACTCGCCGCACTCATCACCTCCGAGCACGGTAAGACGCTCGCCGACGCCAAGGGCGAGATCGCGCGTGGACTCGAAAACGTTGAGTACGCCTGCGGACTCATCGAGCACTTAAAGGGCGGCTTCTCCGATCAGGTGGCCGATGGCGTCGACGTGCACTCCACGCGCGAACCCGTGGGTGTCGTCGTGGCCGTGACGCCCTTTAACTTTCCGATCATGGTGCCTTTGTGGATGAGCGCGAACGCGATCGCGAGCGGCAACGTGGTCATCTTGAAGCCCTCCGAGCGTGACCCGTCGGTCTCCATTCGATTGGCCGAACTCTTTGAGGAAGCGGGCCTACCCCACGGGGTCTTCAACGTGCTCCAGGGCAACGCCACGACGGTCCAAGCGCTGGTGGAGCACCCCGGGGTCGACGCCGTCAGTTTCGTGGGCTCGACACCCGTCGCTCGAGCAGTGCACGAGAGCGCCAGTAGGCATCACAAGCGGGTTCAGGCCCTCGGGGGTGCCAAGAACCACATGGTCGTGTTGCCCGACGCGGACCTCGACGTCGCGGCCGACGCCGCGATCAACGCGGGTTACGGCTCCGCGGGCGAACGTTGCATGGCGATCAGCGTGGTCGTCACGGTGGGCGACGTCGCCGATCCATTGATCAAAAAGATCACCGAACGACTCGATCGCTTAAAGGTCGGACCCGGCGACGACCCCGCCAGTGACTTTGGTCCACTCATCACCAAGGAACACCTCGATCGCGTGGTGAGCTACGTCACCTCGGCTCCGGACGACGACATCACCGTCGTTCGAGACGGCACCACGTTGGAAAGTCGCGAGGGCTTCTTCGTCGGACCGAGTCTCTTGGACGGCGTACGACCTGGCACCAAGGCCTACGACGACGAAATCTTTGGACCCGTCCTCGGTGTCGCGCGCGTGGCGACGTTCAACGACGCCATCGAACTCGTGAACCGCAATCCTTACGGTAACGGCGTGGCGATCTTCACCCGTGACGGCAACGCAGCGCGCCTCTTTTCTCGCCACGTCCACGTCGGCATGATCGGCGTCAACGTGCCAATCCCGGTGCCGATCTCGGCCTACTCCTTCGGGGGATGGAAGGACTCGATCTTTGGCGACGCCCACATCTACGGTCCCGAAGGCTTCGCCTTCTACACACGCGCGAAGGTGGTTACCACTCGCTGGCCCCAGCCGCCGGAGTCGCAGATCGACCTCGGGTTTCCGACCACGCGTTAAGACATGATCGGCGCCGCCCCCGCGTTCGTGCACTGGTTCGCGGTGGGATTCAGGGAGACCCTCGCCATGATCTGGTTGACGTGGTGGCCCCTCGTCCTCGGCTTTGGCCTCTCGGGGCTCGTGCAGAGTCTGGTACCTCGCGACGCGCTGCGCGCCCAATTGGGTACGAACTCACCAACGTCGGTGGCGAAAGCGACCCTGCTCGGCGTCCTCTCGTCATCGTGTAGTTACGCCGCCAGTGCCATGTCGCGCGCACTCTTCGCCCGAGGGGCGTCGTGGAGCAACGCGCTTATCTTCATGGTGGCGTCGACCAATCTCGTCATCGAGCTCGGCGTGTTGCTCTATCTCTTGCTGGGTTGGCAGTTCGTCCTCGCTCAATTCGTCGGCGGCGTCGTGATGGTGATCTTGCTCGCCTTGACGACGCGGATCATGTTCAACGCCCGGCGCCAACAGCAGTTGAAAGATCGCGTCCTCTTGGACTCGCCACCCGCGGAAGTCGAGGCGGGCTCGACGTGGCGAGAGAGACTACGCGACCGCGACAACGTCTCCTTGGCCGCTCGTTACGCCTGGGGCGATCTCACAATGCTCCGCAAAGAGCTGCTCGCGGGCTTCTTGGTGGCGGGTTTTCTCAGCGTGCACGTGCCGGCCGCCTGGTGGGGCCACCTCTTCGTGAGTGGGCACGGCACGTGGACGGTGCTCGAGAACGCGCTGCTCGCGCCCCTCTTGGCGGTCATCGCCTTCGTCTGTTCCGTCGGCAATATTCCCCTGGCCGCCGCGCTCTGGGCGAATGGCGTGGCCTTTGGCGGCGTTGTCGCCTTCATTTTCGCCGACCTCATCACGTTGCCGCTGCTCGCTATCTATCGCCGCTTCTACGGTGGCGCGTCAACGTGGCGACTCTTCGCCCTGCTCTGGTTCGTTATGAGCGTCGGCGGACTCGTAGTGAATGGAATCTTTCACGTCTCGGGTCTCATTCCCGCGAGTCACCACGTTCGTGCCCTCAACGGCGAGTTCCCCCTCGGCGCGACGCTCGTCTTGAACGTTCTGGCGACCTTAGTGCTCGGGGGCGCGTGGTGGCTCGTTCGCTCGTCCAAGAGGAGCGCGCGGGCGGCGACCGATCCCATCTGTGGGATGACCGTCGACACCTCGTCGCCCGCGGCGACGCTCGTACGTGACGGCGAGACCTTCTACTTCTGCTCGCTTCGCTGCCGCGATAAGTTCGACCACGAGTCCGACACTCGCTCGATGCGCGAAGACGTGAACGGGGACCAGATTGATCCGGTCTGTTCGATGCACGTCGCTTCGAACAACGCGATAAGGGCTGTTGGCGCTGATGGGTTGACCTACTATTTCTGCAGCGAGGACTGTCAACGGACGTTCCTCGAAGGTCCGCGTCTCGCGGCGAACCAGCAAATCGAGTGAGGACGAAAAAGGACCGATGAGCAAACAACACACCAGCGTGAGGGCCTACGGGATCCTCGTGCACCACGACCACGTCCTTCTCGTGCGTTCGAGCAGCGCCCAGATCAACCCACCGATCTGGTGGCTGCCCGGAGGGGGCATTGACTTTGGCGAGTCCCCCGAACAGACGCTCCTGCGCGAGTTTCGAGAAGAGACCGGCCTCAGCGTGAAGGATCCCGTTCTGTTCGACGTCGCGAGTGACGTTCGTCGACGCCCGAACGGCGACCGCATCCACACGGTGCGCGTGCTCTACACCGTCTCGCTGGATGGCGGAGAGTTACGCGACGAAGTCACGGGCACCACCGACCAGGCCCAGTGGTTCAAACCCGGAGACCTCAACGAGGTCAACGTGGCCGAGTACGCCGGTCGCGCGATTCAAACGGCGTTGGGAAAGTAGAGCGCGGGCATCTCGCGCTTCAGGAGTTTGCCCGCGGCATTGCGCGGCAACGGCTCTCGGGTAAAGGCGACGCGCGAAGGAATCATGTACGCGGCGAGCCGTGACGAAAGAAACGCCTGCAGCTCCCCAGTGGTGAGCGACGTCGCGTCGCGCATCATGACCGCCGCGGCCACCTCTTCGCCGAGTCGTTCATTGTAAAGACCAAAGACGGCGGCTTCGTAGACGGCGGGATGCTCGTAGATCGCCGACTCGACCTGGGCCGAGTAGACGTTCTCGCCGGCGCGGATGATCATGTCCTTCACGCGGTCATCCACATAGAGGAAGCCCTCCTCACTCACGTGTCCGAGGTCGCCGGTTCGCAGCCAGCCCTTACGGATCGTGTCCGCGGTGACGTCGGGGTTACGCCAGTAACCGCGAATCAACGTCGGGGACTTCAGCCAAATCTCGCCCCTCTCGCCCGTGGCCAGTGAGTTCAGTGCTTCGTCACGAATGTCGGCGTCCATCACGATCGTGGGCACCCGACCAGTTGAGGTGGGATGACTCACGTAGTCGTCGCCGTAGTTGCCCGGCCCGTACGCGTTGGTCTCGGTCATGCCGTAACCCAAGTTGGGCCGGCCCCTCTTAAAGGAGTGTTCCACGCGCTCGACCAACGTCGGCGGCGCCGGCGCGCCACCGCCGCCCACCGCCGTCAGTGAAGAGGTGTCGTACCTGGAAAAACTGGGCGACTCGATGAGGTCCCAGGCCTGGGTCGGTACGCCCACGAAGTTGGTGACGTGGTGACGTTCAATGAGGGCCAGCGCGCGTTCGGGGTCCCACTTGTACATCATCACGAGTTTGAAGTGCCACGTGAAGCACGACAGCATTACGGGAACGCACCCGGTGACGTGAAAGAGCGGCACGATCAAGATGAAGCACGGCGCTTGGCCGCTGCCCTCTTCGTCGCCGTCACGACGGGCGGCTTCGATGGCGGCGCCGGATGAGAACGCCATGATCGTCTGGCAGATGGCGCTGTGCGTCGAGACCGCGCCCCTAGGAAAACCCGTCGTGCCCGAGGTGTAGAGAATCGTGGCGTCGCTAGTGGCGTCTATTTGAATCTCGGGCATCGCTACACCCGTCACCACGACGTCGCTCCAGCGCTCGACGCCGTCCGCGTAGGTCGCGTTCTCATTGAGTCGAACGCCGAGGAGCCGCGCGCCCGCGCGCGCGCACGGTTCGCTGGCTCGAAGAATGCGTTCGGAGTCACCGATAAAGAGCGCTAGTCCCGAGTCGTTGATGGCGAAGTCGAGCTCGTCTTCAGTCCACCACGCGTTCAGCGATACCGAAATCGCGCCAACGGAAATGATGGCGGCAAAGGAGATAACCCACTCCGGATAGTTGCGCATCGCAATACCCACCCGATCGCCCTTTTTGATTCCGAAGTGGCGCACGAGCGTGTCACTAAGGGCGTCGACTTCTCGCATCACCTCGGCGAACGTCCACTCCTCGTCCTCGTAGACCAGGAAGGTTTCCTCGACGCCCCTGGCGAGATCAAAGAGCTGGCGCAGTGTCGCGGGTGCGTTCTTGAAGGCTCGATTCGTTACGCCGTCGTGCTCCACCTCGATGATTTCAAAGGGTTGTCCCGCGGCGGAGACATTCGCGATCGCTTCACTGACACTGCGCACCAAGCACCCCCGTGTTCTCGACATCCTAGACAGATCAAGTTCGTCACTTAGACACACTGCCAGATCACTACGGTGCCGAGGAAGCCCTCACCACTAAGAAGAAACGTCGATCAGCACTGCGCGCAGACTCTACACTTCGCGCTAGAGATCACTGAAAGGACCGCCATGTTGGCTTCGAACTATCCCCTACTCGACGTATTCATCTCGACGCTGTACTTCGTCGTGTTCATCTTTTGGATCATCCTCGTCTTTCACGTTATGGTGGACATCTTTAGTAGCCACGACCTGAGCGGACCGGCGAAGGCCCTCTGGATACTCTTTATCTTTCTTCTCCCCTTGGCGGGATGTCTCGTCTACGTCCTCGTGCGCGGAGGCTCGATGCACGAACGCCGAGTTCACGCGGTCCAAGCTCAACAGAAGGCTTTTGAGGACTACATTCGCGCCGTCGCCAACACGAAAGAGTGAACTCTCCGCGCGGCGTTAGCGTGAAGCGCCTAGTGACGTCTTGACTAAAGACGCCTTGTGGGCCATGCGCTCCACGGACTCGGCAATCTTCGCCTTGACGTTCACCAGGTCCACGCGCGCGATCTCGGCCTCTTTGTTGAGGCCCTTTAAGTGTTCGATGTCCCAGAGATTCAGTACCGGCGTCAACACGTCGCCCAAGTACTGACCGAGGCCGTAGATTCCCTCTTTGGCGATACGCACCGCGTGGCGGGTGAAACTCGGAATGCCGGTACCGGGCATGGCGAAGGTGCTCACCTGTTTCGACACGGCGATCATCATCGCCGATGGATCGATCGCGAAGGCCGCCTGGGCGAGGTCGCGATAGAAGAGGTAGTGCTTGGTCTCGTCGCCGGCGATGAGCGCTAAGACGTTTCTCCCGATCTTGTCGTCCTTGGGCAGTTTCGCGCCGGTGTTGCGGTGCGCGATCTGCGTCGCGCGCTCTTGAAACGAGACGTAGGAGATCAGTTCCGCGAAGGTGGCCGGATGGGGTACCTCACCCTTTTGCATCTGCACCCGACGGCCTTCTTCTAGGGTCGTGGGATTAATGCATCGACTGATGTGCACCCAGTCGCGCATCACCATGGAGTGGCGATTCTCTTCCATCGTCCACTGACAGGTCCACTCGCGAATGGGGTGGCCCTTGGGCGCGTGCTCGAGAATCGAGTCGGTGTAGTACGGAAGATTGTCCTCGGTCAAGAGGTTTACGAAGATCGAACTCCGCACGCCCTCGCTGAGGGGATAGTCCTCGGGCGACCACGGACGCGTGTCGAAACTCTCGCCCTCACCCCAGTTGATCTGTTCGTGAGGAAACCACAGACGCGGCGCTTCCATGTGTCGGTCGTAGAGGCGCACGACGTCCGGCGTGATCTCTTCTAGAAGGTCAACTCGGCTCTTGGCTACTCGGGTGCTCAAGTCGTAATACCTCTCCATTTAGCGCACTGCAAACGACCCAACCCTAACTCTCGATGTCGAAGTCGCTTCACCACACTTGTGATTCGTCGCACAATGCTACTCATGTAGCCTGATGACCTCGTGAAACTCGTTGACAACCTCGTTCCTACTGACTTTCGCTCGTCGATTCGCGGTCCCCTACGTCGCTTTTTCCTCTGCACGTTCATTGGCTGCATCGGCAACGGCCTCACGGTCTCGCTTTTCGTCATCTACCTGCACAACGTGCGCGGATTCTCAACGAGCTTCGCGACGTTGCTGCTCGCCCTCTCGGCGGTCGTGGGTATAGCGAGCGCTCCGCTGTGGGGATCGATGACCGATCGCTTGGGGCCAATTCGCGTGATCCTCTTCGCGTACGGGGCTGACGCGATCGCCCTGGTCTTCTGGGCGATCGCGCACACCCGCGAAGAGGCGGTGTTCGCCGCCCTCTTCATTGCGGTCTTCGGGGGCGCGGGCTGGGGACCATCGAGCACGATGTTGGTGCGCCTCGTGTCACCCGCCCACCGCCAACGGGCCTTTGGCTTTAACTTCATGCTCGTCAACCTCGGCATTGGATTTGGCGGACTCATCTCCGCCAGTGCCGTGAATCTCCAACACTCCGACACCTTCGTGATGCTCTACATCTTCAACGCCGGCGTGACGGTGGTTGCCGCGCTCTACTACCTGTCACTTCGCAAGCTCGGTGGACCGATCAAGGAACACCACGACGATCCCGTAAAGAACGCCGAGGGTTGGCGCGAAGTCATGAGGGATACCCGGCTTGTTCGCTACATTGTGGCGTCAATCTTTCTCATGATCGGTGGCTACGGATCCCTCGACGCGGGACTCAGTCTCTTCGTGGTGAACAATCTGAAACTCTCCGTTCACGCCATCGGGGTCATCTACTTCTTTAACACCTCCGCCATCGTGCTCTGTCAACTCTGGGTGCTCAATCGAATTGAGGGAAAGAGTCGAACGCGCGTCATGGGCGTGGTGGCCGCGTTCTGGTTCATCTTCTGGCTGATTCTTGAAACGACGCTGGCCCTGCCGGCCGCGGCGTCGATTGCCATGTTGTGCCTGGCCATGGTGGTCTTCGCGATCGGCGAGACCATGCTCCAGCCCGTGAGTTCAGCCATCGTGAACGACATCGCGCCCGAGCACCTGCGCGGTCGCTACAACGCCGCGTCGGGACTTTCGTGGGGCATCTCGGGCACGTTGGCGCCCGCGATCACGGCGCTCTACTTCAGCGTGCACCTCGGCAACTGGTGGCCCATCGGCACCGGCCTTACGGCCCTTCTCGGAGGGGCCATGATGATGAACCTGCGCCGTCACATCAGTGCGAGCGCCGACGGTCGCGCCGAGCCCGCGCTCTAGACGTCGTCCCTTCTCTAGGTTCGCGTCGTGGAACTCCTTCGCGTCGATCCCGCCAACGACGACCAGTTCATGGCCTGGTTCGAGGTCTTGCGTCGATCCGAGTTCAAACACGACGACGGTCGAGGGGGCTGGCTCACGAGCGAGTGGCGCGCGCGTACCACGAGATCTTCTCCTACGGCGACGACGTTCTACGTCCCGTCGCGATCTGGTCCCTCGAAGTGACGCGCGAGCCATATCTTCGCCACGACCATAAGTAATTGGGAGAATCGAACGCTCGGCATAAATCAGATTGAATGTCGACTTTCTTCTTTTTGTCAACCAGGGGGCCAAATTCAACGCTCACGCCGCGTAAGTTCCTCTCGAGGTTGTCCACTCTCAGCAAGGTGTAAGGACTTTCTTTCGACCGAGTCGCCGAACGCTCCTAGGCTTAGGCCGCGTGCATTCTCTCTTGACGAAGTCCTCGTTCGTTGCCGTCATGGCTGCCGTCGTACTCGTGGCCACCGTGGCCACCGCGCGGGCGAGCACGCCAGTCGCTCCGACGTCGATAGGTTTCGACATCAGTTTTCCCCAATGTGCTGAAGCGCTACCCCCGTCGCCGGGCTTTGGCGTCGTGGGCGTGAACGGCGGATCGACGTTCACCGCCAACAAGTGTCTCGCGAGAGAGCTGGCCTGGGCCCAGGGCGCCGCCAACCCGGCGCCGGCCTTCTACGCCAACACCGACAATCCAGGTCCGGCCAACACGTCGAACTGGCCGACGGGTCAACAGACGCCCAAAGTCTGTGCGGGCGCGAACTCCTTCGCCTGCTCCTACGACTACGGCTGGAACGCGGCGCGACTCGCGTTCGCCAACGCCGTCAACGCCGAGAACGCGAACGGGTCGAGTTCGCCGACGTCGGACGCCCGTACGGCGCCGTGGTGGCTCGACGTCGAGACCGGCAACATGTGGGAGAGCATCGAGTACGGGCGAAGCGTGGCCACGGGCACCTACGACGAAGCATCGATCGAAGGCATGCTCGCGTCCTTCGAGAACATCGGCATCACCTCAGTCGGGGTCTACTCTACGTCGCAGCAGTGGAAGGTCATCACCGGCGGCTCCCAGTCCACGGTCCCCCCGGTGCCGGTGTGGATACCGGGTTTTGGCTCGGTCGCGTCGGCGGAAGTGGGCTGCGGCTCGGCCTCGTTCACCGGCGGACGCGTGGCGATGATCCAGTACGGTTCGCTCGGCTACGACGGCGACTACCTCTGTGGACTGTTGAACACGCCCACGCTGACCTCGACGTCGGTGGCTAACTCCGCCACGTTCAGCAACCAAATCGTCTCCACCAACAACGCCGGGGCGGTTTCCTACGTCCAGACGATCGGTAGCCCTCAGCTGGTCGTGAGCGCGAGTGGCCTCGTCACGACGAGTGGAACGTTGATCCCGGGCTCGTACGTCACGACGGGCACCACCAGCGATCCTTCCGGCGACACCGGTACGTTCAGTCTCACCCTCGAGGTCGGCGCGTTAATCCAGAGTGTGCCCACGACCGCCTCGGTCAAGGCCAGTGGATCGACGACGTACAGCGACCAACTGAGCGTCACCGGCGGCGACGGCGCCGTCACGTACGTCCAAACGAGAGGTACTCCCCGGTTGATCGTGAGCGCGAGCGGCCTCGTCACGACGAGCGGCGCGCTAACGGCCGGTACCTACGTCGCGACGGGTACCACGAGCGATCCCGTCGGCGACAAGGGCACCTTCACCCTCACCTTGAAAGTGGGAGCCCTCGTGCAACGCGCTCCCACCACGGGGTCAGCCCTCACGACCGACTCGTCGACGTTCAGTAACCAACTCGACGTCGGCGCCAATTTGGGCGTCGTGACCTACGTCCAGACGAACGGTACTCCCCAACTGATCGTGAGCGCGAGCGGCCTCGTCACGACGAGCGGCGCGCTAACCATGGGAACCTACCGCGCCGCGGGCACGAACAGCGACCCTTCGGGAGACCTCGGGAAGTTCTCCTTCACGCTCGTCGTCACGACGCCACTGATCGTGCCGACCGCGACGTCCATCAGTGGCCACGCGGTGGCGGGAAGGACCGTGACGCTCGCCATTCACGGCACCGGGTTCTACGGCCATCCTCGCGTCACGAGCCACGCCGGAACCACGGCCGTCGTAACCCGCGACACCGGTCAAGTGTTGATCGTAAGGGTGAGCGTGCGCGCACTATCGCGCAACAGCGTGTTCACCTTCACCATCACGTTGGCCGACGGTCAGTCCTGCCAGGTTCGCTACAACCAGCACTAGACCCTCGCCAGCCACAGTTCGCCCCACCGGCGCCCGCGCCAGCCACTCAGTTAGTTACTCGTCGGCGTCCAGCTACGCCGCGGCCCTTCGACGACTCGCCATTTTTCGCTCACGTGTCAAGTTGCATCCGAGACGCAATCCGAGCTGCGTCCAATTGACATGAGCACCCCCGTCCGCAGATGCCAATTCAAGTTACGAATTGGTTGATTCAACCAGAGCTCGGCAANNTGAACAGATCCGCCTCGTGAGCGACGGCGACGACCTCCTTGGAAAAGAGCGCACCGGGAGGGTCTACGACCAGGCGCTCGGCCACCTTGCGACCGAGCATCGAGTCACCCGAGAGCGCGAGCTTCATTGTCCGTCAAGAGCGTTGGCCGCGGCTCCCATGTGACCCGTGAACCAGTCTCGAGCCGCTTCAGCCGCGGCTTGCAGCGTTCCGGGCTCTTCGAACAGATGCGTCGCTCCGGGAATGACGACCAGACGGCTCTCACAACGAAGTTGGGCCCGCGCCTGCCGGTTGAGGTCGAGGACCACGTGGTCGTCACCGCCCACGATCAGCAACGTCGGAGCGACCACCTCGCCAAGGCGAGGACCGGCGAGGTCTGGGCGGCCGCCCCGCGAAACCACCGCTGCGATGTCGGCATCCGGTTCGGCCGCAGCCCACAGAGCTGCGCCAGCGCCGGTGCTCGCGCCGAAATAGCCGACCGGCAGGTGAGCCAGATAAGTCTCGGCGCGCAACCAGTTGGTGACGTCCACCAGACGGCGGGCCAGCAGCGAGATGTCAAAGACATTGGCCCGATCGGCCTCCTCTTCGACAGTGAGCAGATCGAACAACAGCGTCGCGAGTCCCTCCTCGTTGAGCACGGTGGCGACGTAGCGGTTGCGAGGGCTATGGCGACTGCTGCCGCTGCCATGAGCGAACACCACCACCCCAATGGCGTCCTCGGGCAGAGTGAGGTGCCCGCCAAGCTGGACCGGACCAGCCCTGACCTCGACCTCCTCATCGCGCGAAGGAGGATCGTTGCCTGTCGCGCTCGTCGTGGCGGCCCGCGGGACAGGTCGAGCGGCACGCTCGAGACAGGCGACGACCTCTTCGTCAGAGGTCTGGGTGAAGTTGTCATAGAACTGCCCGACCGCGTAGAACGGATCAGGCGTGCGCAGGCACACCAATTCATCGGCAAACTTGCCAAATCGGCCTCGCCAATCCGCCGGGGCCACCGGCACCGCGAGCACCACGCGCGCCGCGCCGCGCGCACGCGCAACCTGACACGCGGCGCGCGCAGTCGATCCAGTCGCGATGCCGTCGTCGACCACCACCACGACGCGACCCTCCAACGCAATCGGCGGCCGGTCACCGCGAAAGCGCCGGACCCGAACCTCGAGCTCGGTGCGTTCGCGAGCTTCCACTTCGTCCAACTGACTGGCGGAGACACCAGTGATGCGGACGACCTCCTCATTGATAATGCGCACGCCCTCCTCGCCGATCGCGCCCATGGCCAGTTCAGGTTGGAAGGGTACGCCGAGTTTACGAACAACGATCACGTCAAGTGGCGCGTCCAGCGCTCTGGCAACCTCGTAGGCGACCGGCACGCCGCCCCGCGGCAGGCCCAGCACCACTACCTGGTCGCCTCGCAAGTGCTGCAGTCTCGCGGCGAGACGACGTCCCGCGTCGGCACGATCGATAAAGTCCATAACGACCTCCTCACCCACTCTCTCGTGTCGCCGACCACCGTGCCAGGGTCCTTAGTCCCAACCTCGATTCCTAGCGACAAACAACGGCGTGGGCCCAGTGACGACGGCGCCGACAGTGACCACTGCGTCTCGAGACCGAGCGGACCGTGCTCGTGGGCAACGTGCCCTGATTCGAAGTGGCTCCGAACCGCCAGAGTCGGCGTGCGGCGCGTTCCGGGCCCACGTCGCCGGCTTCTGTGACCTTGCGCTTCTCCTTAACTCGCCGCTTGACAAGTGTGGCGAAGGGGTGGGCGACTTCGCGTACCGAAATGTCTACGGCAACCCGACTACTTAAACAACTCTTTGAAGGAGGAATGGAACTGGGCGCAATCCCGATTGCAATGCCTGAGGGTCTCAACGTCATCGCTTGGCAGGTGTGTCACCAGTACGCGCTGAAGCCTTGTCGCAAGAGGCGACGAGTTTTTCTCCCGTTCACTCCAGTGACCAGTCGCGCTTTAGCGCCATCCGCGTAGTGCTCGAAGCAGGACCCCGTCGTAGTTCTCCAGGCCCTCGCGGTTAAGTCGCGCTTCGGGCCCGGCGGCAATGCCGACGCGTTCGGGGATCACTCCCCAGACCTCGACCTTCTGCTCTTTCCACCAAGCAATCGCGGCTTCAAGATCGTTCGTGCCGAGCCGCGCGGCGCAGATCACGACGCCCCTCGGTATCGAAACGGGGCATAACTCGAGCGTGGCGAGCACTCGTGAATACTCAACTCCGCCGGCGCGCGTCGGTATCACGACGGCGTCGCCCAAGGCGACAACTGACTGGGTGATCCGCTCGTTTCCCGGAGGCGTGTCGATGACCACTAAGCCCTCGGCTCGACCAATGGCCCGGGTCGCGGTGCGCTCGGACGGGGCCTCTACGACAGTGATCCCAGCGAGGGGCCACAACTCGAGCCATTCGGCTGAAGACGCCTGAGGGTCGGCGTCAATAACGGTGACCGGGTCGTAACCGCGCTCAACGGCGGCGGCGGCGAGGTATATCGACGTCGTCGACTTCCCGACTCCGCCTTTCAATGACGTGACGATGATGTTCATAGACCGCATACTACGATCCGGTCGCCGCCGCCACGGCCGAGCGTTGCGTTGACTCCATGAACCCGCCGAGACATATCGTCTCAGATTCGGTGTCCGGAAAACCAGGTCAGGCTCCTTTCGCTATACCTGATCGACAGAACCTCGCTACAACCCCACTGAAGTTGAAAGGCAATCCCTTTGCACTTCGATGCGATTCCACTGAAGTTGGGGCGCGACCTTACTGCAGGAAGAGTGATATTCCCACCGAAGTTCGAGTGCAAATTGACAACTACCGTCAAGTTGCATCCGAGATGCCGTCCGAGTTGCGTCCGAGATTCAGGTAGACATAATTCAATACGGAGGTGTGGCGTCGACCGCCAGTGTGGGACACGAGCCAATTAGTACCGAGGACCCGGCGTTCCGTGGAGATATTGGCAGATACGAGCCACAACGTGTCTCGTTGCATCTGAGATGCAGTCCGAGTTGCGTCCAGGGCCTCGAGCAATTTGGCCCTAATCCCACGGGACTCCGCGCAATTGACCAACGAGGTTATGCCGCCTCACCGCCCAGGTGACGGCACGGCTTCGAATGCCGCTGGGGGTGCAAATCGATTTCGCTCAGGGTTATCGTAGGGCATGACAGCAAACCATTCCGCGTTCGGATCTTGGACCTCGCCGGTCACGAGTCAACTCTTGGTGGGCGATGTGGTGGGTTTGAGTTTTCCACTGGTTGAGGCCGGTGCGTACTACTGGATCGAGTCACGTCCCACCGAGGCGGGGCGCAATGTCCTCGTTCGCCGAGGTTCCGATGGCGTCAGCGCCGATGTGTTCGGTTCTGAATTCGCGTCGCGAACCTTGGCTCATGAGTACGGCGGCCTTTGTTACGCCGTGCATGGTTCGACCGTCTATTTCTCGAACTTTAACGACCAGCGTCTCTATCGAATCGAAATTGGTGGGGAGCCCGTCGCCTTGACGGCCGAGCCACCTTCGCCGCGCTCGTGGCGTTACGCCGATCCCGTGGTTAGTCCCGACGGGAAGTTTCTGGTGTGTGTTCGTGAGCGTCACGAGAGCGCGGTCGTCAACGACATCATGGTCATAGCGACCGACGGCACCGGCGAGCCGGCGGTAGTGGCCGAAGGACACGACTTTTTCAGCTCACCCACCTTCTCGCTGGACGGGCGCCGATTGGCCTACGTGGCGTGGGACCACCCCAACATGCCCTGGGACACGACCGTGTTGTACGAAGTCGAACTGGACGCGCATTGCCAGGTGACCTCGCGTCGTGTGGTTGTCGGCAATCCCAACGAGTCCGTTATTCAGCCCCGATACGACGCCACCGGTTCACTAGTCTTCGTGTCCGACCGCTCCGACTGGTGGAACCTTTACCGCGACACGCCCACCGAGCCAGTGGCGCTGTATCCCCTTGATAGCGAGTTTGGTCGCGCCGCATGGGTCTTTGGGTTGACGAACTACGCACCCCTGGTCGACGGGTCACTCGTCACCACCTGGCAAGCGTCGGACGGTAGTCACCTCGGCGTCTTGAACTCAGCAGGCATGCGCGAGGTACCCATCGACTGGACCATCGTCGGTTCGGTCGCCACCGACGGCGTCGACTTCGTGGGCCTCGTTGCCTCCCCTGACAAGCCCGCTGCGGTGGTGCGCGTTGACCTCAGAAGCGGTGCTGAGACGGTTCTCGCGACGAGTTTCGTGAATACCGTCGACCCGGCGTATCTGTCGGTGCCCCAGCCCATTGAGTTCGCGACCGAGAATGGACTGACGGCGCACGCGCTCTACTACGCCCCCACTAATCGGGACTTCGATGGGCCGCAAGGTGAAGCACCCCCGCTCATCGTGGCGAGCCACGGCGGGCCAACCTCGAGTTGTAGTGCCGCGTTGAACTATTCGATCCAGTACTGGACGAGCAGGGGGTTTGCCGTTGTGGACGTCAATTACGGCGGTAGCACCGGGTACGGGCGCTCTTACCGCGAACGTCTCAAGGGTGCTTGGGGCGTGGTCGATCTCGACGACTGCGTCAACGCCGCGCTCTACCTCGCTGGGAGCGGTCGAGCGAATCCGGAGGCGCTCTTGATTCACGGCGGTAGTGCCGGGGGATACACCATGTTGTGCGCACTGACTTTCCGCGATGTCTTCGCCGCCGGAGCGAGCTACTTCGGTGTGGGGGATCTGGGGGCGCTGGCCGAGGACACCCATAAGTTTGAGTCACGATACCTTGATGGGCTCATCGGCCCCTGGCCCGAGGCCCGTGCACGTTACGAGAAGCGTTCGCCGATCTTCCATACCGAGTTGCTACGAACGCCGATGATCTTGTTCCAGGGACTCGAAGATCCCGTCGTGCCCCCCGCCCAGGCCGACGCCATGACCAAGGTCCTGCGCGACAAGGGGGTTCCCTTTGCCTACGTGGCCTACGAGGGCGAGCAGCACGGTTTTCGTGAAGCCAAGAACATCATCCGCACCGCCGAGGCGGAGCTGTCCTTCTTCGCACAGGTGTTGGGCTTCACGCCAGCGGGCGACAACGAGGCGATAGAGATCGAAAACGCTGGCGCACTGTAGAACGCGTAGCTGTCGATACAAAAGCCGACCGCGGGCGGCTAGGGCAGAAACGCCATCAACGCGAAGTCAGCAAATGAGACGCGACACTGCTGCACTTCCAGGCGATAGCACTGAAGTTCGGATTCGGCTCTACTGAAGTTCGCGTGCACTTCCCACTGAAGTTCGAGTGCAACGTGACATTACGAACAGCCACTCGTCGCGCCGCAGGTCGAACAGACGTAGCACGAGCCCGCGCGCTGCATGACGTTACCGCACTGGTAGCACATGGGCGCGTCACGCTGCTCGGAGCGGCTGATCAGTTTCGGCGCTTCGTTGGTCGTCGTGGGCTCCACGTTCGTTTCGATGAGGGACTGTTGGATGGGCAGGTTGATCGTGGGGGTCGCCTGCTCGGCGACGTCGAGCAACGTGGGCTGAATGCGCTCACTCGTCGAAAGGACACCGAGCTCCTCACGCTCCGTGGGGCTTAAGTAGTCGAGCGCCAAGCGGCGAAAGATGTAGTCCACCAGCGACGTCGCGATGCGAAGATCGCCGTCGTCGGTCATGCCCGAGGGCTCGAACTTCATGTTCTGATACTTGCGCACGTAGGTCGCGAGCGGCACGCCGTGCTGAAGACCGAGACTGATGGAGATTGAAAAGGCGTCCATGATGCCCGCGAGCGTCGAGCCCTGCTTGGCGACCTTGATGAACACCTCCCCGGGACGACCGTCCTCGTAGAGGCCGACGGTGACGTAGCCCTCGCAGTCCGCCACGCGAAAGGCGAACGTCGACGAGACGCGACGACGAGGTAGTCGTTCGCGTATTGCGCCAACCACGACGTGCGCGCCCTCGTCACGGGCGTGCTCGAGCGCGGCCTCGAGTCGGGCGACCTGGGCGTAGAGCTCGACCATCTCGGCGGCGTCGACGTCGGACTCGCTGACCGGGGCGCGTTGGCCCTCGCCGTCCTTCTTCGCCGTCGAGAGCGGCTGGCCGACCTTGCAGTTGTCGCGGTAGATCGCGACGGCCTTGATACCGAGGCGCCACGCGTCGAGGTGGAGGTTCTCCACGTCTTCGATCGTCGCGTCCTCGGGCATGTTCACCGTCTTGGAGATCGCGCCGGAAATGAAGGGCTGCACGGCGCCCATCATGCGCACGTGACCCGAGTAGTGAATGGTGTTGTCACCCATCGAGCACGCGAAGATCGGCAAGTGCTCTGACTTCAGGGCCGGGGCCCCCACGATCGTCTTGTGCTCGTCGATGTAGGCAATGATGACGTCGCGCTCGTCCTCGGTGTAGCCGAGCACGTCGAGCGCGCGCGGCACGGTTTGGTTCACGATCGACATGTTGCCGCCGCCGACGAGCTTCTTGAACTTCACCAGTCCGAGGTCGGGCTCGATACCCGTCGTGTCACAGTCCATCAAGAGGCCAATGGTGCCCGTCGGGGCGAGCACCGTGGCCTGCGCGTTGCGAACGCCGTGACGAACGCCTAAGTCCACGGCCTCTTCCCACGCGCCCTGCGCGGCTTGGAGAATCTCGGCCGGCGCCAAGTCGGCGTCGATCTGGTACGACGCGTCGCGGTGCATGCGCAACACGTTGATCATGGGCTCGGCGTTGTCCGCGTAGCCCTCGTGCGGGCCCATACGGCCGGCCGTGCGAGCACTCGTGACGTAGGCGTGGCCCGTCATGAGCGCCGTGATCGCGCCCGCCCAGGCCCGTCCGGCGTCGGAGTCGTACGCCAGTCCCGAGGCCATCAACAAGGCGCCCAGGTTGGCGTAGCCGAGACCCAGCTGGCGGAACTTACGAGAGTTCTCGCCGATCTTCTCCGTCGGGTAGTCGGCCGCGCCCACGATGATCTCTTGCGCGCTGAAGAGCACCTCGACGGCACTCTTGAAGGCCTCGACCTCAAAGTGACCGTCGTCACCGAGGAACTTCATCAAGTTGATGCTGGCCAAGTTGCACGCCGAGTTGTCGATGTGCATGTACTCCGAGCAGGGGTTCGAGCCGTTAATGCGATCAGTGTTGGACGAGGTGTGCCACTTGTTGATGGTGGTGTCGAACTGCAGGCCCGGGTCCGCGCACTCCCACGCGGCGCGAGCGATCTGGCGCCACAGGTCGCGAGCCTTCAACGTGCGAATCGTGGCGTTGCCGTGGCGCGCGGTCAGGTTCCACTCACCGTCCGCGAGGACGGCTTCCATGAACTCATCGGAGACCCGCACGGAGTTGTTGGCGTTTTGGTACTGAATCGAGTTGATGTCCTTGCCGTCTAAGTCCATGTCGAAACCGGCGTCGCGCAGCACGCGCGCCTTGTCCTCTTCGTTGGCCTTGCACCAGATGAACTCTTCGATGTCGGGGTGATTGGCGTCGAGGATGACCATCTTCGCCGCGCGACGAGTCTTGCCACCCGACTTGATGGTGCCGGCCGAAGCGTCCGCGCCGCGCATGAACGAGACCGGACCGCTCGCGGTGCCCCCACCCTCAAGCGCTTCGGCACTGGAACGAATCTTGGAGAGGTTCACGCCCGCTCCCGAACCACCCTTAAAGATGATGCCCTCTTCGGTGTACCAGTTGAGGATCGAACGCATCGAATCCTCGACGGCGAGGATGAAACAGGCACTGCCCTGCTGGGGAACGCCCTTCACGCCGATGTTGAACCAGACCGGCGAGTTGAAGGCCGCCTTTTGGGTAATGAGTAGGTGCTTCAGTTCGGCGCGGAACGTCTCGGACTCTTCTTCGTCAACGAAGTAGTCGCGCTCGACGCCCCAGGTCGTCACGGTGTCGACGATGCGGTCGACGACCTGCTTGAGTGAGGTCTCGCGCTCGGGCGTGCCGAGCGCGCCCCGGAAGTACTTCTGGGCGAGAATATTCGTCGCGTTGAACGACCACGTTGACGGCACTTCAACCTCGAGCTGTTCGAAAGCGACCGATCCATCACGAAAGTTTGAGATACGCGCGTCGCGGCGATCCCAGACGACTTCGTCGTAGGGATGACGATCCTCGGTGGTAAAAAAGCGACGAATTCCAATCCCGAGTCGCTGAGGTGCGATGGCCATTTCTCTCTCTTTTCTTTCCGCTAACCGACACTAAGAACGCGCGTCCGGCGACGTGAGGTCGAGAAGTCAAGGTTAGTGTCCCCAATCTCCCCTAGCCACAAGATGTAGTGGCTACGCCACTTCTCATCGCAAGATGCTGTGTTATTACAGCACTGTAATTACAACTTGTCAACTATATTTTTGACAACTTTTGCAGATTTCTCGGATACCCAGTCTAGGGCCCAATATCGCCCTCGGTTCCCTCGATAACCTGACGCGAATGGAGCTGGTCCTCGCCCTCGACGCCGGAACGTCCGGGGTGCGAACGGTGGCCTTTGACCCCCATCTCGGCGCCGTCGATGAGTCCTACCTCGAGCTCTCCCAGTACTTTCCCGCGCCGGGCGAGGTCGAACACGACCCCGACGAGATCGCCCGATTGGCCGTGGCGACCCTTCGCGACGTGGCCTCGCGGGTGCTCGGCGCGGGTCACCAGATCAAGGCTCTCGGTATCACTAATCAACGAGAGACAACGGTCGGCTTCGACCGCGAACGTGGCGAGGTTTTCCAGCGAGCCATCGTGTGGCAAGACCGTCGCACCGCGTCGCTCTGTCGAGAACTCGAAGAACAGGGCCACGCCAAGACTGTTCGCACGACGACCGGACTCGTGCTCGACTCGTACTTTTCGGCGACGAAGATGAAGTGGATGCTCGATCGCGGCCTCGCCGACGACGCACTGAGCCCGAGTTTCGCGACGATCGACTCGTGGCTCATGTGGACACTCTCGGGTGGCGTCGAGGGTGGCGTTTTCGTGACCGAGCCCTCGAACGCCTCGCGAACGCTGCTCATGGACCTCGAGACGCTCGACTGGTCACCGGTGATGATGACGCTCTTTGGCGTGTCGCCGACCATGCTCGCCCGCGTTCGACCTTCGGCCAGCAACTTTTGCGTCGTGAGTGGCGAGGTCGTGCCCGAACTCGCGGGCGTACCCGTCACCGGGGTCTTAGGTGACCAACAGTCGGCGCTCTTCGGCCAGGCCTGTTTTTCGCCCGGGCTGGTGAAGGCGACCTACGGCACCGGTGCCTTTCTGCTCGCGAACGCCGGCGACGCGGTGCCCCGCGTCGTGGACGGGCTGCTCACCACCGTCGCGTGGGCCCTCGGGGACCTCGGACCCACGACGTACGCGCTCGAGGGCTCGGCCTTCGTCGCGGGTGCCGCGGTGCAGTGGCTGCGCGACCTTGGATTCATCAACGCGTCGAGTGACCTGGAGTCGCTCGCGCGTTCGGTCAGCGACTCGGCGGGCGTACAGTTCGTGCCGGCCTTCACGGGACTCGGCTCGCCCTTTTGGAATCCCGACGCGCGCGGCGCGATCACGGGACTGAGCCGTGGCGTGGGTAGGGGCGAGATCGCCAGAGCGCTCATTGAGGCGCTCGCCTACCAAGTTCGCGCGATGACCGACGCGTTTCGTGACGGCGGGCTCGAACTGCAGGAACTTCGCGCTGACGGCGGCGCGGCGGCGATGGACTTACTTCTTCAACTCCAAGCCACGAACTCGAGAGTCGACGTGCTGCGCAGTTCCACCCTCGAAGCCACGGCGCGCGGCGCGGCCAGCGTCGCCGGACTCGAAGTAGGACTCTGGTCGTCGCTCGACGATCTCGCGGAACATTGGCAGTGCGCGGCACGATTTCGTCCGGAGGATCCCATTGTCGTCGACGCCGGCTACGGGGCCTGGCTTCGCGCGCTCGAACGGGCCTAGGAGTAGGTTCGAGCCAGCGAATCGGGGAACGTTGGAGAACTACGTCGCGCGCGTACTTCATGAGGGCCTGGCCTTTGGCGAGGCGCCCCGTTGGCACGAAGGGCGACTTTGGTACTCGGACTTCTATCGTCACGGCGTCTACTCCCTCGACGAAGCGGGCGCCGACGAACGCCTCGAACACGTCGTGCCGGGCCAGCCGTCGGGCCTCGGTTGGACGAGGAACGGTGACCTGCTCTGCGTCTCGATGACCGATCACCAGGTGTTGCGCCTCCACGAGGGTGTCGCGTCGCTCTGGTGCGACATCTCGCCCTACTGCGGTTTCTGGGCCAACGACATGGTGGTCTCGGCGAACGACGTGAGCTACGTGGGCAACTTCGGCTTCGATCTCCACGTCATGTTGCGTGACGTCCGGGCTGCCGGAATGATCGCGTCGCCTGCGCCGACGACGAACCTCGTCGTGTTGAGTCCCGAGGGTGAGGTCCTTCAAGTCGTTCCCGACCTGGCCTTTCCCAACGGCACGGTGATCACGCCCGACGGCAAGACGTTGATCGTCGGCGAGACCATGACCTATTGTCTGACGGCTTTTGACATCAACGCCGACGGCACCCTCGCCAATCGCCGCGTCTGGGCTCAGTTGGATCTCGTCGCCACCGACGGGATGTGCCTCGACGTCGAGGGCCAGATCTGGCTCGCGAACGCGCTCACCCGTCAGTGTCTTCGCGTCCAAGAAGGCGGCGAGATTACCGGCGTCGTCGAAACGACCCAGACGGCGTTCGCGTGCATGTTGGGCGGGGCGAATCGTTCGACCCTCTTCGTGATGAGCGCCCCCACGAGTGATCGCTTCAAGATCGCTAGTACCACGAGAGGAACGATCGAAGTCGCCGACGTCGCGGTGCCCGGCGCGGGACTGCCCTAGGGCTCAACCGAGTTTCGTGAGCGCGCGTTTCAAATTGCGCACCGCCTGGTGCGTGCGCAACTCGTTTTCGATGAGGGCGAATCGAACGTGTCCGTCGCCGCCCTCGCCAAAGCCCACGCCCGGACTCGTCGCGACGTCGGCCTCTTCGATCAAGAACTTCGAAAACTCGAGTGACGACATCTCGCGGTACGGCTCGGGAATCGGCGACCAGATGAACATCGACCCTCGTGGCGACACCACGTCCCACCCGATTCGATGGAGACCTTCCACTAGCGTGTTGCGCCGCGACTGGTAGATCATGCGCAGTTGCTCGGGGTAGTCGACCGCTTCGTTCATCGCCACGATCGCCGCGATCTGCACGGGCTGAAAGGTGCCGTAGTCGAGGTAGCTCTTCAGTTTCGTCAGTGCGGCCACAATCTCGGCGTTGCCGACCAGAAAACCCACACGCCAGCCCGCCATGGAAAAGGACTTCGTGAGCGTGTAGAGCTCGACACAGCACTCCTTGGCGCGAGGCACTTGGAGAATGGATGGCGGACGATAGCCGTCAAAGCCGAGATCGGCGTAGGCGAAGTCGTGACAGATCACCACCTCGTGTTCGAGGGCGAAGTTGACGAGACGTTCCATGAACGCGAAGTCGACGCAGGCGCTCGTCGGGTTGTGGGGAAACGAGACGACGATGACGCGCGGCTTGACGCTCGCCCGTTGCCACGCTTCGACCAGTCCACCAAAGAAGTCGTCACCGGGATCGTTGGTACTCGCCCCGGGGTCAACCATCGGCACGGTGATGACGTTCGCACCGGCGAAACCCGGACCGGCCAAGTGAATCGGATAACTCGGCGTGGGCACGATGGCCGAGTCGCCCGGACCGAGTAGGACCCACATCAAGTGCGTCAGTCCCTCCTTGGCGCCAATGGTCGTGACGACTTCGCTGTCCGGGTCGAGGTCCACGTCGAAGAGCATCTTGTAACGATTAGCGATGGCGAGTCGCAAGTTCGGAATCCCGCGACTGGCGCTGTAGCGATGGTTCTTCGGGTTGCGGGCCGCCTCGGCGAGTTTGGCCACGGCGACGTCCGGGCTCGGCAGGTCGGGGTTGCCAAAGCCAAAGTCGATGACGTCACGGCCGTGGGCGCGCGCCTCGGCCTTCAATCCATTGATCTGGGCAAAGACGTAAGGCGGCAGACCCGTAACGCGGCGGAACTCCATCTATAAACCGTAGTAACTCAGTGAGACCGACGCCACTCTTCGAGCAGATCAATTCTTAGTGGCACACTCGCCACCGCCCACGTCGCGCCCGCGTTCTCGAGCGCGTCGAGCGTTTCGGCGGTGTTCTCGTTGAGGGGTCCGGCCCAGCTGACCGGACCAGTTCTTGCGACCTCGCGTACGACCGACGTCTCCTTGCCCCAAAGATTGATCACCACCCCGAGCTCTCTCGCGAGTTGATCGGTCTGGCTTGACCCGGCGCCGCACCACACCTCCAGGGACGGTGACAACGCCTCGATCGCGTCGCGCAGCAGTTGGCGACGGTCACTCGCCGGGGGGTAGCCGAGGCCGTAGGCCACCTGTTCGGCTTTGGAGAGTTTGTCGCCGGTGCCAAGAGCCGCGATCACTCGGCCCGGGGCGAGCGCGTTAAGGGTTTCGAACTGTTCGACGAGTTTCGTCGTTCCCACGAGTCCGACGCGCGCCACCAACGGACCAAGAAAGAGCGAAGGACAGCGCGACGAAATGGCCGCGAGCACCGGAAAGGGCGCGAGCGCGGGACGTTGGGGTGATTCCATGGGCCAGAGGTGATCGAAGGCGAAGACGCCGTCGAGTCCCGCGCGCTCGGCGTCGTTCGCCGTGGCGAAGGCGTCGTTGGCGTTGTCACGAAAGGTCGGCAGCAGGACGCCGAGTTTCACGCGACGTCGCTCATCGCTCGCGCTCGGCTCGCGCTTTGAGTTCGCGTAGGGCCTGGCTCTGGATTCGATAGGCCGCCCTCGATTTGATGAAGGAGGGAATGGGCACGAGGAGTTCAACCTCGAGGTCGTAAGTGACCAGCGAGCCACTCTCCCGGGGCTCGAATCGGTACTCACCGTTCAGCATCGCCGTGAGGTCGCCGCTCGTCTGGTGCCAGGACAGGATCTCCGGCGCACGGCTGTAGTCGTAGCGCAGCGCGTAGGTCGTCGAGCGACCAAAGGCCGCCGCGCGAAACTCGACTTCGAGTGGTCGCCCGGTGGTGTCGCGCTCGAGGACTTCGATCTTCTTCAAATCGCTCACCCACTCGGTGTAGTGCTCAAAGTCGGTGACGACTCGATAGACCACCTCGGGCGGCGCGCTAACCGCCATCGACTCCGTCGTTCGCTGGGTCACTGCACCTCCCTAGCTCTTTACCCTAGGCCCGCGAACTTTACGGGTTTGAAGTGGTCAAAGGGTTCGAGTCTTGTCGAAAGTTCGCTCGCGAGCGACTCCCACGAGAAGTTCGCGAGTGCGAACGCGCGCGCTTGACGCGCGTAGCGTGATCGTCGTTCGTCGTCGAGCATCAAACCCTCGATCGCTTCAACGAGGTCGCGCACGTTGTGCGAGTTGCCCACGACGTCCCCCGTCACGCCGTCACGAACCGCGTCGCGACTTCCGCCCGATCGACCCGCTACTTGCGCCAATCCACACGCCGCGGCTTCAACGAACACAATGCCAAAGCCCTCTTGTTCTAAGCCGAACCAACGAGCGCGACAGTCCATCACCATGAGGTCGCCCGCGCCCAGCCAACGCGGCAGCGTCTCGTCGTCGACACGGCCCAGAAAGGTGACCGGGGCTTTCAATTTCGTGGCGAGACGATCGAGTCGAGCGCGATCGCGACCCGAGCCGCCAATGACGACGCGAAGTTTCGGATAGGTGTCGCGTAGTCGAGCGCTGGCGCGAATCAACGTGTCCATACCCTTTCTCGGCACGAGTCTCGAATACGACACGATGAGAAACTCATCGTCACTAATGCCGAACTGGCCGCGCGCCGACGCTCGCTCGGCGTCACTCAGCGGCGTGAAGCGCGCGGTGTCGACGCCGGGCGGAATCTGAATAATCGTGCACAGCTGTTCGGCGGCGTTGCGCCGAGCTTCACCTTCGGGGTACGGCCCGGCCGCTATCGCCACCGCCGCGTTCTTCAAGACGTAGCGAAGTGACGACGCGACGATTGGAATTCGCCCGGGGATGGCGACTTCCGCGCCGTGCAGGATCACGCCGTAGGGCCGAGAGAGTCGCGGACCCAAGAGTCCGAGGGGCCACGCGGGGTCGAGCAAGACGAGATCTGGTTGGTGGCGTTCAATCGCCGCTTCGATCGCTCGAAGGGTCCGAAAAGTTGGCAGAAACAACGTCGAACTTTCGACGCGTTCGATGACCACGTTGCTCGAGGCGTCAAACTCTTTGGCGTGTTCGTCGGACGACGCCGTCACAACGACCGCGCGGCCATCTTCCAGTCGTCGCCACAGTTCGTGAAGGTAGACCTGAATGCCGCCGGTCTTCGGGAGGTAGTCGTTGGTCACCAGGAGGTGGCGGGCCATGGAACCACGCTAGCCACCGTTCACCGAGGTGCGGCTAGTTCGGCGCCCGATGGAACTTCAGTGTCGGCAACAGACCTTCGGCGGTGAAGAGTTGCACGACCTCAACTTCTTTCGCCGTCATCACCAACTCATCGGGCGTCTCGCCGAGCACGAAGGTGACCAGGCAGTCTGAACAGTCGGGTGTTCCGCGCCGTACGCACTCGTGACAACTAATCGAAAGTTCAATTTCCTTGGTCATGATGGTCCCTCTTTTCCGATGAAGACACTCTGACAAGCCCGTGTTACATCTCAACGGCTCAAAAATGACGCAATCTCGCTGGCCACCTGCGCGGGACCGAAGATCACGCCCTCGAAGATCACCCGCGAACTCGTCGGATCGATCAAGACGTAGAAGGGAGCAGAGCGAATATCGAGTTCGTCAAAGAGATCGGGCGCCACCACAACGGTTCGACGGGCGTTGTCCCACTCCTCGTCACCTCGAGTGGCGCTCACGACGACGACGTTCACATCTGCCAATTCGTGAAGTTCACCGTGCACGAAGTCGCCACAACCGTCGCAGTTTGGTTTTATCGCGACGACCAACGTGAGCTCGCTCAGTTCAAGAACGAGATCGTCACCGCTCAACGATCTTCCGCGAAGCACGCTGGGCGCCGGTCGCTCGCGGGGGGCGTCGAAGGAGTGGACGTGAAAGTCGCTCACTAGGACTCGGTGAAGACCTCGACGCCACGTCCGTGTCCGCACCAGCGGCACATCACCGATTCGACGCTGTGAGCGATGACCTCGGGCTCTTCAATATTCAACTCACCACCCACGCTGTAGTGATGAAAGGCCCGCACTGACGTTGTCTCCACCACGTCAAAACGCGTCAAATTGCCGCACGCGTTGCAGCGATACCGGTTGGTCACGACCTCACCGTACTGGAATAATCAAACGCTCATTCGTGGCGGCGTCGCTGCCACTCGTCGGGGCGCACTTCGAGTAGATAGGGGTCGGGGTCTTCGTACGTGAAGACGGTGTCCATAGGAACTGAGTAACTTTCACCAACCAGGCGCTCGGCGTCGATGAGTCGACAGAGCGCGCTGGGGTGGCGCACGAATCCCACCGCGATCGGTCCAGCGGACATTTCGAGATAGACGTAGCCCCGTCGGGTCAGGCGTTCGCTCACGCGCTGGTCCACCCGCGTCGCCAAGACGTCACGCATTTCTATCGACGTTCGCTGGTGTCGAAGTACGCCGCCTTCAATGATCACGCGGTCGTTGGTCACGTGGACCTTATGCGAACGCCAGCGCCAGACTCTCGTCAAGGTAACGAACGCGAGAGGACCAACGAAGATGAGAACCAGCCATTCCTCGAAACGATGCACCAGTGAGTACCGTGACGCCCCCACCACAATGAGGGCGATCGTCGTCATCGTGACCAGAACGGGCCGCACGACGCCGCGCGATACGGGCGTAATCGTAATGACTGTCACTTCACCCTCGCGGAAGAGGCCTCGCCTACCCATATCCTTCCAGCGTAAAGAGTTCACGACGAGATTACGCGGAGGGCGTGTTGTCAGGGCACCTCGGTGTCGAACCTAGACGTTTCTCAGTTGATCCGCGGCCATTAAGAAGTACGAGGTCAACTCTTCATACTGCTCGTCGCTCAGTTGGTCTCGCACACTCGAAAGCGCACTTCCCATGGCCACGAGCCACGCGTCGCGAGCGCTCTTCGTGATGCGAAAAGGGACGTGTCGCATCCTTAGGCGCGGATGACCACGTTCTTCTTGGTAGGTACCGGGACCGCCCCAGTACTGCACGAGAAAGAGCGTCAGGTGTCGCCGCGGCCCGGTGAGGTCCTCTGGATACATCGGACGTAACGTAGCGTCGAGCTCGACCGCGTCGTAGAACGCGTTCACCAGTTGCTCGAAGAACGCTTCGCCGCCGACCAGTTCGAAGAGTGATTCTTCCACCCCGTCACGCTAATCGCGTCGCTTAGAATGGTTCTCCGAGTCTCAACAAGACACGCGGGTGTAGCTCAATGGTAGAGCTCCAGCCTTCCAAGCTGGATATGCGGGTTCGATCCCCGTCACCCGCTCTCTGGTCAGAGCATGTTTTTTTGCTCTGTCTATTAGTTCGATAGCGCCTTTGTCCGCGTGGTGTCCGCGTGAGGTTTCAAATCGACAATTTCTGCACCCTTCGCAAGGGCCGCGAGAGCGTCTGCAAGTACCTGGTCACGGTCCTCGGTGGCGTGCTGGTAACGCATGGCAGCAGCCGGTGACGCGTGCCCTGCTCGGTCCTCTCAATCGGGTGTACGACGCCCCATGCTGCACGCTTCACCTTCCGCACCGGAGCTGGTGTGACTACTCGCTTCACGACGCGAACGGGGTGAGCTGCTCGACGAATGCGCTTCACAGGTTTTGGTGCCAGTAACCGCCAAAGAACGCCCATGTTCGAGAGTATGTCAGACTCGGACAGAAGGCAACGTGTCGAGGCCAAGAGACACCTGGGCTTGGCCCTGGCTGCTCTACTCGAACGGCCAGCGGAGCAGTTGCCCGAGCGGGTGCAACTGGTGGCTAACGTCTCGATGGCATCAGAAAAAGGGAAATGCTCCAAAGACCTAGGAGCGTATGTTGTGACCATAACGCAAGAGTTATTACGTTCCTCGACGACCGACTCTGTATCGTTCGGCGAGCGATGCCACCGTGGCCCCAAAATCGTAGTGCTCCAATATTGCCGAGTGAGCACGAGACGAGATATCCAGCCACTGGGCATCGTCGCCAACTACGCGGATAATTGAAGATGCGAATTCCTTCGGATCATCCGTTATGGCGACGAAACTATCTTCTCCAACAACTTGAGCGATGCCGTCCGCTCCTACAACCGTGGATACCACAGGCACATGGTGCGCCATCGCTTCGAGAATCTTAAATTTCACTCCGGCACCGCTCTGCAGTGGCACGGCTACGACACGAGACTCCGATAGATACGTATTGAGATTCGGAACCCACCCCGTGATAAGGACGTTTGGCGACTCCCTGCGCAAAAGCCAGCGAGGTGGTTTCGCCCCAACAATCTTTAGCACCGAGTTTGGCATGGCACTCAGAACAAATGGCCACACTTCATCAATCAGCCAACGGGCGCCGTCAGCATTTTCGGGTCGGCCAAAGTGCGCCGCAAACGTAACCACTTCTCCGGGATGAAGTTCAGAAACAACTCCGGCGACTTCAATAGGCGGATGAACGACAAAGACTTCGCCTTGAAATCCGAGATGCTCAAGCAAGTGACCATCCTTGTCACTTAGGACTACCGCGAGGTCGAGCGCATTCAACAGTTTGATTTCGGCGGCTCGTTCACTTTTGTAGATCCGTCGCAGCGCAATAGCCCGAGGAGATGACCCGTTCACTATGCGTCGGTATGGATCATTCGCAACCTCGTGGAAGTACCCCACGACGAGCGCGGACGAATTCAACTGCCGCACCGTTGGTATAAGAGTGAGGGCAGAGGTCCATTGCAGTTCCACAACACCAGCGGACTTAATCAGCGACCTCGCTCTCCGAGATCCACTTCTGACGAGCATCGACGGGCGTATAGCCAGCCCAGTCAAAACTATCGCTACGCTGGAAACAATACGCCGCGCCACCGGTAGGCAGCCTCGCCAAAAGGACCTCTGGCTTAAAGGTACGACCTGCCATCGACGATCACCACTCCCAATTGAAGTCACCTCAGGAGAGAGCACCCAAGTGTCAAAATATTGCGCTAGCGCGTCCAAATGCCGGCCGTACAACCGGTGACCGGCATACGAACTTGATGGTAAGTATGGCGAAACCGATACGAGAACGTCCCTTCCTATCTGAGGTCTCGAATTCTCCACCTTCGTGCTTCCCTTCGACGTCGGGTTCAGAAAAATCAATCACGCTATCACCTAGCGTTTCACTCTTGATTCTGGCTCAAAGGACACGAATTCCTCTGACTAGAATCATTGTTTATCGAGGACCGCTGACCAGCACTACTCCGGTTAAATGGAGAGCCCAAATTCGTGTTAAGCGCCATTGCGACGAGTTTTTCGGTGTCGTCTACTCCTGAGATCAGGTCTTCTACGTGTAGACCAGGCATTTTATAGAATTACTCTGCTTTATTCTTATAGTAATTATAAATAGGGCGACTTAGGTCACCCGACCTACGCACTGAGATCAGCAAAGAGCTGTAAGACCAATTACGTGGAAAAGACTCTTCGCCATACGGTTAAAAGAAAATCCGTCAGTTACATCGCATGCGTTTGCAAGGCGCCGACCATGGTTTCAGGTATGCATATGGTCGGAACTGGAAAGGCCGTAGGTAGTTACGCAGTTGCAATGGCAAGTGGAACGGCAAACAATCCCTCACGAATCGTTCTTGCGCTTTCCGCGACACCATCGCAAAGTGCGTTAGTGAGTTGGGACCTCGACTGCACGGAGAACGGCGGAGGGGTGGGAAGCAAGAGCGGACAAGTGACGCTGAGATTGCCCGTTGTCGAGCCACTGATCATGCCAGCACCTTCATCAAGTTGCATTGTCTCTGGCGACGTCCAACTAACGGGAACCGGAACTTTGGTGATCACCATCGAGTCGACGAGTAAGTAACAAGACAAAGGCTCGAGAGCGTCCCACGAAGCAAAGAGGACGTGGCTTCGGGTTGGCATTCTCGGGGCGGAAGTTTGGGGTGGTGTTTTCGACACTCGCGCAGTCCCCCCGACCCAGTTCACAACTTCGCGCAAGGGGGGGCGTGCTCTCGCTGTCATTGTGATGTCCGTGGCTTGTCCGCGCAAGTCCGCGAAACAGTGAGAAACGATGACCACCAGCGAGAGGTCAAATCCCTGTTCACCATAGGTAAGGGCTGGTCACGGTGAGACCCTCTACCAGCCTTCCAAGCTGGCCATGCGGGTTTGATCCCCGTCACCCGCTCCACGGTTTTCGTTGTGATGTCTGATGATTGCGCACGTTGTTCTTATCCGCGGCTGTCCGCAATCAACCATTTTTGACCTCTGTTACGCGCCCACTAACGCCCAACAAACGCCCAACGAGTTCGTGTCAATCGCTCGACGAAGCGTGACTGTTCAGTCCCATCAGCGGTTGACCATGGCTTCGAGGCTGTGTGACGTCACAGTTAATTTGTCGGAAGTCGTCCAACCCAAATCAAGTCGACAATTTCGCCAATGAATTCTCTCCGATAAAAAACCTCCACGCCGTCGGAGTTCGGGACTTCGGCTACTCGAACTTCGTATTGCGGCAGATTGGATAACTCTGGAAATGGAGTGCTGGGAGCTTGCCATGGCGACAATTCGAGTCTCTCAATCCAGAGATTGACGATTTGCCAAGTCAAATATGGGGGGTTCTCTCGACGGCCCCATTCATAGAGGGCCGACCTTTCTCGAAGCGGCACGCTAAGCGGATTGTCGAATTGAACTGTTACCCAAGGGACCCTTGTTGAGTTCGGCGAGCTTCTTGCGAAGTATTTCGAGGTATTCCGTAGAACTTGACGCACGATTAGCCGCGGATTCTGTCGCTTCGTACCAACCTTCAACGAGCGCTTTCACCGCAACGGTGTCTCCGTCGAGCCATGCTTGTGTCGCCGTTCGATTTCCCAAATCGGGTTGAGCGACCAAATTCCACCAAGTTGTCTGCTCAGTACTCGACAATCCGATTTCGCCTAGGAGGTGACTGAGGGCTGCTGCCTGGCGACTGATCTCAAAAGGACTCGTTGAGTTGGTCTCGGTGTCCTGTGGTTCTTTGGGCGTCATGTAGGGCTCCTCACTCTCAACGTTATACCTCCCGTATGTCACATTCGAACGAACCAACTCAAGCATTTAATTACGTGCTGCATGCCGACGCACGCCTGCGATGATTCACTTATTCCTGCGCACGTAAGTCTCGATTCATTGAAATCACGGGGGCCGGGCTTACGAGAGCTTCCAGTGCGTCCGCGAGCGCCCGGTCTCGGTCTTTTGTGGCGTGTTGGTACCGCAACGCTGCTGACGCCGAGGAGTGCCCTGCCCGATGCATGAGTTCGGCTGCGGTGGCGCCCGTTGCCGCGGCCAAAGTCAAACCGGTATGACGTAGGTCATGGAAATGTAGGTCCGGACGTCCTACCTTGGCCCGCGCACGCTGCCGCGGCACCTGAAGCACATTCCTCGTTAGTGGAATCCCGGTTTTGCCATTGAATACCAATGACGTTGGAGAGGGACCTGTGAATCTCCCAAGGTGTTCTTTTAGCACCGTTATGAGATGTCCCGGCGTCGCGAGCGTTCGCTTGCTCGCGAGCGTCTTAGGGGTCTTGACGAGAGACGTTCCGCTCATGGTGAACGTTCGACTCTGTTCGATCTGGACCGTTGCATGAAATAAATCAATATCCTGTCGACGTAAACCTAGGAGCTCACCTCTTCGGAGTTGACACCACGCAGCAAGCAGGACAATGAGACTCAGATGTTCTGGCATCGCTTCGGCCAGGGCGTCAATTTCACCAAGGGTAGCGATGGGTCTCTCGGCGGCCCGCTCGACACCTGCTCCATCTACTTTGCACGGAGAGACCAAGATGAGGCCGTCCGTGACTGCGGTTCTCATGATTGACGAGAGCAACCGGTATGACTTGGATGCCGTGCTGGCGTGCCTGGAAGAAAGTTCTGCCTGCCAACCGCGAATTTTCGAAGGTGCCAATCCTAGGAGAGTCGCGTGCCCGAGCGCAGGAAAAATGTGACGATCGAGGAGGTAGCGATACAGCTCCCTCGTACGAACAGCGAGGTCGGGGCGACGTTCGAGCCATTCGTTCCCGAACGCCTTTAGCGCTACCTGTCCCGCGTGAGGGTCGAGCCACGCACCACGACGAACATCCGTCTCCATCGTCGAAAGGTACGCCAACGCGTCAGCCTTGGTCGGAAACGTACCAGCGGAGTGGAGGCATCCTTCGTGCCAGTACGTGGCTTGCCAGCGTCCCAAAGAGCGTCTGCGAACCGAACCGAAGTGCCTTCGTCCTGTCATAAAGTGACCTCAACTTTCAATGAACACTCCCAAAGGTCGCAATATGCGATCAATTGAATTCAATTGCTCACCGTCAATTGTGGAGAACCCCTGTACCTTCGCCTCGCCCAACTTCGGCGCTCGAGTCTCGTAGTCGAGGACGGGTTCAGCGGGTCCGGCCACCGCAAACTTCACGGTTCCGGTGTCAATGGGCAGTCTCATGGTGCTCCTTAGCAGAGGAGCGATAATTTCGCCCTCTACTTAAGTAGCCACACTTTTTTCGTATTTCGGGATACAACTTTTGGTGACGAGTCCAAATACTTTTTAAATTGCAGGTATTACAACGATTTTGATGATCACTCAGGTAGCCCGTACGGACGGCTTGGCGCTTCGCGCACGCCGTCCTCGGGCTGGAGGACTTGGAGAGGTCAGTGACTCAAACAGCAGTGCGTGATGAACTCACATATACGTCAAACAAGGGGTCACCGCTCTAAAGGACCTCTTGCCAAGATCGAACCGAGTCACTGCGGCTGCGCGAGTCGGTACCCAACCGATGGGTCGCTCTGCAGGAAGAGGCCCTTCTCGTCGTTTAGCTTGCGTCTCAACCGGTACGCATAGACCTTTAGATAGTGGAACTCGTTGCCGTACCCAGGCCCCCACACGTTCTCCAAGATCATTCGGCGTGTGCAGATCTTGCCGACATTGAGCGCAAGGTAGGCAAGAAACTCGAACTCCTTGGGCGCGAGATCGAGACGCTCGTCTGAGAGCGTCGCTTCGTGATGTATGAGATCAAGACGAAGGTGCCCAACGACAACCTCGGCAGGATGATCACCGCTGTCGCTTGAACGATGGCGCAGAGCAACGTTGAGACGCGCGTTGAGTTCGCGCATTCCAAACGGCTTTGTCATGTAGTCGTCCGCTCCCTCGTCGAGCGCGCTCACTTTGCGGTCTTCTGATCCGTCGGCAGAGAGCACGATGATCGGGACACTGCTCCAACTACGAATCCTCTTGCACACTTCGAGCCCGTCGAGGTCGGGCAACCCAAGGTCCAAGACAATGACGTCCGGGGGGAAGACCGCCGCCTCAACAAGCCCCTCTTCACCGGTTTCGGCGGTGTGAAGTGTGTGTCCCATAGCTTCGAGTCCAACGCGACACACGCTGAGTAGATCGGGGTCGTCGTCAATAATGAGAATTTGCGGCAAGGCGTGGCTCCTCAGAAAGGTCGGCAGCGACAGGAAGAGTGAAGCAGAATTTGGCACCGCCCCCGGGCGCGTCGTCCACCCAAATTCGTTGCCCGTGAGCCTCAATGAAGGTCTTCGCTATCGTGAGTCCAAGTCCGGCGCCGGCGTCGTCACTGCGACGGGCGAACAGTTCGAAAATCTCGTGTCGCCGCTGTCTGCTCACGCCCGGACCCTTGTCCGTCACCGTCACTTCAATGAGATGCTGTTTGGTCAACGCAGCGCGCACCGTGATCGGTGCGGATTTCGGGCTATGACGAATGGCGTTTTCAAGCAGATTGACCAGTACCCGACTGATGAGCACAACGTCAACGTCGATGGGAGGTAGGTCATCAGGGATTTCCACGCACAAGACATAACCGCGCGGGGCAAGTTCGTCGACGACGGCGGTCACGAGGTCCTCAAGCGACACCACCGAACAACGTGGCCGAAGTACGCCGGCTTGGATACGGCTCATGTCGAG
>PKXJ01000019.1:83158-83619 GCA_003132305.1 Acidimicrobiaceae bacterium
AAGGTCGTGGGAGACGGCCGTGACGAGCGTCTTTGCCAGCAGGGCCACTTCGTCAGCGAGTCGGGCCTGGAGAGCTTTCTCGCGTAGTTGCACACGCTCTACCGCGAGGGCGATCTGGTTGGCGAAGAGCAGGAGCGGCTCGCGTTCGTATTTAACTGAAGCCATACCCGAGAGCACGAGCAGGCCNNGCTCGCCCGCCGAAGCAACCACCTCCAACTTCTCGCCTTCGGGAAGGATGAGAGCAACCTGGTCAGCACTGAACACCTCGGCAAGCGTCGTGACCACCGAGGAGAGAAGCACGCCGAGTGATTTGTCCTCCACGAGAAGGTGGGAGATTTCGAAAAGCTCTCTAATCTCACGCCCCTGACGACGGGCCTCAGCCTTGGCAGAGTTCATGCTGGCAACTACTCGAGAAACTGGCACCATTACCGCCGCGTACACCCCGAGCGCCACCCAGTTCT
>PKXJ01000019.1:83699-84167 GCA_003132305.1 Acidimicrobiaceae bacterium
GGGATCATGACAGCGGTCTCGACTGCCATGCTGGAAAGTGCGACTATCGTCCCAAAAAAGGTACGTCTCATTGCCAAACCTCCGATTCCTAGCATCGTACGGTCCTTTCCGGTCAACTTGACACCGCGCAATGGACGATCCCTGGCTGCGATATTTACAAAATCATGCTCTCGACCAGCCCGTTTTCGAGCGCGTCCTACGAGATGGTCCCAACCATCTCCTGGTCGTCGCGTCGAGCGATGATGTGCACATCGACCCCTTTGGTATTCGCCGCGCGCGTGAGTCGACGAACCGTCGATCCCCCACCGAAGATCTCCCGGCGACGAGATCGCTGGCTGGAGCCGATCACGATCTGGGTGATCTGTTGGCATTGGGCGAAGTCAATGAGGGCAGTCACCATTTCGTCGGCGTCAAGTTGGTGCCATGTCGCGCCGAGGTCAACCGCGAGTTGGCGAAGCTGCTCGAGCG
>PKXJ01000008.1 GCA_003132305.1 Acidimicrobiaceae bacterium
ATAGGAACCGAACTAATACATTGTTTGGTGGGCCTGCCCGGGTCTCGATCCCGGCACCTTGGGATTAAAAGAAGCTTGCTAATGGTTGCATGGTGTCGGTCTGGTCTCGTGGTGTTGCGGAAATATGAGGCCTACAATGAGGCCTGTCGGTTCCATCGGTCTGCCTCAACGCTCGTATGGCGCGAGGCGAGGGCTGGCGAACTGAGATACCGCTGCGTTGCTAGCGCACCGTCGCCAACTTGTTCGGCCTAATTTGCCCTGACAACTGTGAGGGTGGTTGTCTAATCTCGCCGGTGTTTGCTCACCACGTATTCGTCAACCCAAGCCCGAGTACTCCGCCACTGGCCGCCCGGACCTTTCTGTGCTCGCAGTCGTCCGCGTTCGATTGCTGCTCGGAGCGAAATGACGCTGCGTTCTTTCGTCGCCAATGCAGCGAGAGGAACCAATCTGTTCGGTCCGGCCACGGCAGGAACAACGAAGCGGTAAAGGTTGTCCGTAATCGCGCGCGCGATCAACTCACCAAGAGGACCAGGGTCGCCCTCGTCCGCCCGCTGCAGGAATCGAAGGTACTTGCTTCGATCCCGCTTGTAGATGATCACCGGCGGGTAACCCATGCGAACCAAGACGAGGTTGAGCAGAAGACGTCCGGTACGCCCGTTGCCGTCGAGGAACGGGTGAATCCTCTCGAAAGCAGCGTGGGCGACAGCTATCGACTCGATCGGGTTCTCCGTGGAACTGATAGATGACAACGACTTCACCCAGTCCGCTACCGCTGCTTCGACTTCGACCCAAGAGGGAGGCACCATCCCGCCCGCGAATGGCGCAATGTCGTGTCGGCGAAAACTGCCAGGCCGTTCTTCTTCTGTAGCGCTGAGGTGGGGCGCGACGTCCCACACCGGTCCCAGGGCGAGTTCGTGAACGTGACGGACCTCTGTCAACGTGACTGGAGCGTCAGGGGCCCATTCGCCGGGATCGAGTGCCTGGCCGTAGACCCATTTCGCAGCGTTGGCGTAGCCGGTCACTTCCATGTACTCGCGAAGTTCCTTGTTGCCGACCGCGAGGCCCTGGGCCAGGAGAGCCTTAACTTGCTCGATTACGAGCGTGTTGCCTTCAAGGGCGGTCGATTGGTGCGCTTCTTGATACCAGATCGATGTCCAGATGTCCTCAGCCTCAGTCGGCGAGGGCAAGCCCCCCATACGGTCGCGCAACTCGGCGACCGCCTCGTTTAGTCGCTGGTAAACGGACTGGCGCGGTGGGCGGCCTCGTCGAGAGTTGTTGAGCTCCATGAGATATAATGTTAACACAACAAAAGGTATTTGTCGTGTTATGATACTTTCCTTGTAAACGCAACAAATAGCCTGATGTCATATCATTCGGGCTATCGCCGTGCGTCCACGACAGGGCGAGCGTTGGAACTGGAATGAGCAATGAAGAGCTCCAGATTATTGGCGAACTTCGCCACCAAATCGCGGATTTGCAGCGAGAGAATGACCGGCTGGCTGGAATCCTTGGAATGCAATCCTCCGGGACCGTTAAGCGTTTGGAGGTTCGCCAAAGCGTGGATATACAACTTGCCTCCCCGCTCTTTCAGGTCGATCGCACAGCGTCACCTGAGGCGAAGGTTGAATTCTTCCGCGCACTTTTCGTGGGTCGCGACGATGTCTATGCAGTCAGGTGGGAAAGTGAACGCACTAGCAAGCACGGTTGGTCGCCCGCGGTGCACGGTGGTTTCGCCAATGCGCGGTCTCCAAATAAGGAGTATCTACCGCTGACGCAGAGCGTGATCGCCGATCACCTCGCGGGGAAGATCCACGTCGGTCTCTATCCGCTGCTCCGTGACGACAGTTGCCGCCTTATTGTGTGCGACTTCGACGGGCCGGGCTGGGCGCTTGACGCGCTCGCATACTTCAACTCCGCGCAGTCGATGGGAATAACCTCGGCGCTCGAGCGTTCGCGTTCGGGTGACGGCGCACACGTGTGGATCTTCTTTCGTGACACTGTGTCAGCAACGCTCGCTCGACGACTCGGCACTCTGCTGCTCCGTGAAGCGATGAATCTTCGAGGAGAGTTGGATCTCGCGAGCTATGACCGATTGTTCCCAGCGCAGGACTTCACGCCGAAGGGGTCATTCGGCAATTTGATTGCATTACCTTTGCAAAAGGAATGTCGAGATCGGGGGACGACCTCATTTCTTGACCCTGGCACCATGCAGCCGGTGGAGGACCAGTGGGCATTTCTCTCATCAATCAAGCGGATCTCGCAGACTGAAGTCGAGTCGATTCTCGCGACCGCGCCAGCGGTGGGAGCGGGACCCGAAGAAAGGACGTTTCGGCGTTCTCGAGAAGTCGCTTCCATCGCGATGCCCGAAGCGGTGATAGGCGTCGCGGCGGCGATGTTGGAGATCGAGCGATCTGGTCTCCCACCGGCGTTGCTCGCGGCTCTCAAGCATCTGGCCTCACTGCACAACCCGGCGTTCTACGAGAAGGAGCGGCTCAGGTTCTCGACGTGGGATACGCCGAGAATGATCCGCTGTTACGGTGAGACCCTCGAGTCACTGTTGCTTCCCCGGGGTCTCACGGAGAAGGCGGCCAGTGTCGTGGCGGAAGCCGGGAGTCATTTGGTGATCCACGAGAGTCGACCGGATCCCGAGCAGATTGAATTGGCGCCAACCTTTGAACTTCGTGAGGATCAAGAGGCTGCACTTCTCGCACTAAGCGCACGCGAACTCGGCGTTCTGGTGGCCGCGCCCGGTGCCGGGAAGACAGTAGTCGCCTGCGCGCTCATTGCGCACCATCGACGACCCACTCTGATCATCGTTGATCGCAAACCGCTGGTGGAGCAGTGGACTGAGCGATTGGCAACCCATCTTGGTTTGACCTCGAAGCAGATTGGCCAGGTTGGTGGAGGTCGGAACAAGACCACCGGCATCGTCGACATCGCGATGGCGCAAAGTCTCGCTCGACGCGAGGATCTCGACGAGATGTCGAGCCGTTACGGCCTCGTCGTCGTTGACGAATGCCATCACGTCCCAGCCGTGACGTTCGAGCGATGTGTCAAGCAGATCCGCGCCCGTCGCTGGCTCGGTCTAACCGCTACGCCTTACCGGCGCGATGGACTCCAGGGCCTGATCAACATGTATTGCGGGCCGATTCGCCACCGGATGGATGAGAAGGTTGACGCAGAGAACGACTTCAGCCGAGAACTCATTGTGCACCAGACGAATCTTGAAGTGAGCGATGACCTCACGCACATCCAGGAGCTATTTCGCGCACTGGTGGATGACGAGGACCGAACGAAGGCAATCTGCGACGACGTGGTTACCGCAGCTGCAAATGGCAGGAACTGTCTCGTTTTGACGCAGTGGACTGAGCATCTCTCGTCGGTCGTCTCGGCGCTCACCGCGAGGGGAATCACCCCTCTCGTCCTTCAAGGCGGAATGGGGAAGAAGGCTCGTGCCAAGGTCATGGCGGACCTGGACGACGCGTCCAAGCGAGGCGGGCTCGTCCTCGCGGCGACCGGCAGCTTCCTTGGCGAAGGGTTTGATTGTCCGCCGCTCGATACGGTATTCATGGCCTTCCCAATCGCCTTTCGAGGAAGAGTTGTCCAGTACGTTGGCCGGATTTTGCGACCCTTGGATGGAAAGTCATCCGTTGAAGTCCACGATTACGTCGACGCTAAGAGCCCAGTGCTCGCACGGATGCACCGAAAGAGACTCCCAGGATATGCCGCCCTCGGTTTCGATGTCGGTAAGGATCGCAAGAATCGAACCTTCGTCAAATCGCGAACCATCGGTTGGGCCAACCAGTCGAATTTGGAAGCGAAGTCTAGTGTCGCCTCTCTTCGGTTTGGTCGAACGGTGTTCTCGAGTGAATCGTGACGGTTTGCTGGAGCTCAATCATGTCCAAGGCGGCGTCGTTGCTCGTGTTCGCAGTGTTGCAGAAATCGGAGGCCTAAAGTGAGGCCTGCAGCCATGCGCGACGTATTACAGAACCAAAGCAGGGGTGGTTTGCGAGAAGGCGAGTAATTCGAAAATCTTCGACTTTCCTTCCAGGGCACCGCGACCGTTGGGGTCCACGAGCGTGAACGTTCAGATTCATATAGTGGGCCTGTTCAGTAACGCAAGATGAGTTCATATAGTGGGCCTGTAAGACTTCGACAGTCACTT
>PKXJ01000025.1 GCA_003132305.1 Acidimicrobiaceae bacterium
ACCTCGGAATTGCGCGAGGAAATCCCCTGGCCGATGACCGGCCCCTTTTCCAGGACGGCCACCGACAGCCCCCGCTCGGCCAGTGCATAGCCGCAAGCCAGGCCGACAGCGCCCGCGCCCACGACCACGGCGTCGAAATCGTACGGAATCGTGCTCCCGGCCATCCGCCCGGCCTTAACCCATTGACGCCGAACCGCCCATAGCCATGGTTTCGCCCGTCGCGGCGATCACCTATCTCAAGGGCCAGGAGGCTCCAGCCATGATCGAACTCGTCATCGACGCGCGCCGCCGGGATCTGGGCGGTTTCGAGGTCGGCCGCGTCCTGCCCTTCGCCAAGCGGCGGATGGTCGGGCCCTTCGTCTTCTTCGACCATATGGGCCCGGTGGAGATGCCGGCCGGCGTGCCGCGCTCGGCCGATGTGCGACCGCACCCACACATCGGGCTTTCCACCGTCACCTACCTGTTCTCCGGCGAGATGCGCCACCAGGACAGCCTCGGCACCGACCAGCAGATTCGTCCTGGCGAGGTCAACTGGATGACCGCCGGGCGCGGCATCAGCCATTCCGAGCGCTTCGACGGCCTGATCCGCGAGCATGGCGGATTGATGAACGGCATCCAGGCCTGGGTCGCCCTGCCCGAGTCGATGGAGGAGATCGCGCCGGCCTTCGCCCACCATTCAGGGCCGAGCGACCTGCCCTATTACGAAACCGATGGGCTGAAAGCGCGGCTGGTCGCCGGCGAGGCCTTCGGCGCCAAGGCGGCGGTGAAGACCCATTCGCCGATGTTCTATGTGCACTGGGAGCTGGATGCCGGCGCCACAGCGGGGATGCCGGCGGAATATCCCGACCGGGCGGCCTTCCTGGTCTCCGGCGCGGTCGAGGTGGAGGGATTTCGCTACGAGTCCGGCCACATGCTGGTCTTCACGCCGGGCGAAACGGTGGTGTTCAAGGCGCTTGAGCCGTCCGTGGTCATGCTGCTCGGCGGCGAGCCTCTCGGCGAGCGGCACCTCTATTGGAACTTCGTCTCCTCCTCGATGGACCGGATCGAACAGGCCAAGGCCGACTGGAAGGCCGGCCGCATCCCGCTCCCGCCCCACGACCACGACGAGTTCATCCCCCTGCCGGACGACCCGCCGCCGCCCGCGCCGCCGTCTATGTCCTGAGCGCCTTGGCCGCCGCGCTTCCGTATTGCGCGCCGGTCCAGAGGGTGACGCCGGTGGCCAGGACCAGCAGCATCTGGGCGGCTTCCCAGGCATAGCGCAGCTGGTCCAGTGGGACCTGTATGTTCCAGGCGGGCCAGAACCAGAGGATCATCAGGGCGCCGAGCGCCACCAGCTGCAGGGTGGTCTTGGTCTTGGCCAGGAAGGTCACCGGCAGCTTGACCCCGCGTGGCGCCAGCACTTCGCGCAAGGCCGAGACCGCGAATTCGCGGAAGAGGATCAGCCCGCCCAACGCGCCGAACATATAGGGCAGACCAACGATCATCAGGCCGACGATGGCGCCGCAGACCAGGATCTTGTCGGCGATCGGGTCGAGAATGGCGCCGGCCAGGCTGGTCACGCCCCAGCGCCGGGCCAGCCAGCCGTCGAAATAGTCGGTGACGCTGGCGACCACGAAGGCGATCACCGAAAACCAGGCCAAGCCGAGACCGAGGTCGGGCGGAACCGGCGCGCCGTGCTCGGCCGCCCCGATGGTCACCAGGCTGGCGAACATCAGAAACGATAGCGCCAGGCGCGCGACGGTGAGCAGGTTGGGCAGGTGCTTCATACGCGGTCCTTAGCCCCTCAGGCCTTGCGGAAAAATCCGAAGATGCGCTCGGCGAGCGCCGCGCTGATCCCCTCAACCTTGACCAGGTCGCTGGCTGAGGCGCGAGAGACCCCCCGCGCCGAGCCGAAAGCATGCAACAGGGCGCGCTTCTTACCCGGCCCCACCCCCTCGATCTCGTCGAGCGGATTGCGGGTCATCTCCATCTTGCGCCGCACCCGGTGCGTGCCGATGGCGAAGCGGTGCGCCTCGTCACGGATGCGCTGGACCAAGTAGAGACTCTCCGAGCCGCGTTCGAGCGCGATGGGTACCGAACTCCCCGGCCGATAGAGCAACTCTTCACGTTTGGCGAGCGCGGCGAACTCCACGAGTCCGCTGAGATCGAGCGAGCGCGCGGCCTTCTCGGCGGCGTGCAACTGCGGAAGTCCTCCGTCAATGATGATGAGGTCGGGACGGCGGAACTTACTGCTCCCCTGGTGCTCCTCCCAGTGCGAGAGACGACGGCGCACCACCTCTTCCATGGCGCCTACGTCGTCGTTACCGAGCACCTCTTTCACGTTGAAGTGGCGATAGTCGCTCTTTATGGGTAGCGCGTCTTCGAAGACCACCATAGATCCCACGTAGTTGGTGCCCTGGAGGTGGCTCATGTCGAAGCACTCCACGCGATAGGGCGGCTGCTCTAAGGAGAGGGCGGCGCCGAGTTCTTGCAGGGCGCGCGAGCGAACGTTGTGGTCGGCCTGGCGTCGCAGCGAGTCACGATTGATGACGGCCTGGGCGTCGTGCACGGCCAGATCGACCACGCGACGACGCTTGCCGCGCTGCGCGGCCACGACCTCGACGGCTTTACCGCGAACGTCACTGAGGTACTGCGTAATGAGCGGCGTCGCGAGAGAGGCGCGCTCCACGACGACGGCGCCCGGGACTCCGTCCGCGTCGAGGTACATGTCGGTCATGGCGTTCTCGAGAATCTCGCGGTCGTCTTCGTCCATCGAGCGGTCCACGAGATGCACCGTGCGGCCAATGATCCGCCCGAAGCGGACCCGAAAGCGCACGACCGCGGCGCGACTACCCTCGCTGGCGATCGCGATGACGTCGAGGTTGGAGTGGTCGTCGAGCACGACGCTCTGGGCGCTCGCGGCCCGCTCGAGAGCCGCGAGACCGTCGCGCGCCTTGGCGGCGGCCTCGTAGTGCTTCTGGGCGGAGGCCTCGTCCATCTGGCGCTGCAACAGGTCGCGCAGTTGCCGCACGTCACCTTCGAAGAAGCGCGCCCACGACGACGAGAGTTCTTGATAGCCCTCGGTGTCGATGGCGCCCACGCAGGGTCCGGAGCACTTGCCGATGTCGTAGAGCAGACAGGGCCGATTGATGCGCTGTTGGTAGTTGAACTTGTGCTTCGAGCACGACCGCAGGGGAAAGGCTTGGAGCAGTTCGTCCATCGTCACGCGCAGCGCCCTCACGTCGACGAAGGGCCCGAAGTAACGAACGCCCTTCACGTGTTGGCCGCGGGTCGTGTAGGGCGCCGCGAAGGGAGTTCGTGAATCGAGCGCGACGAAGGGAAAACTCTTGTCGTCCTTCAAGCGCATGTTGTAACGCGGCTGATTCTCCTTAATCAGTTCGTTCTCCAGGATCAACGCGTCGAGTTCGTTGGGCGTCACGATCCACTCGACCGACGTCGACTCTTCCATCAGGAGTTGGGTCCTTTGGCTCTGGCCCTCACGGTGCTGAAAGTAACTCGAGAGTCGCTGAGCGAGCACGCGCGCCTTGCCGACGTAGATCACCGCGCCGCGCTCGTTTCGAAAGAGGTAGCAACCGCTCTGGCGCGGAATGCCCGAAGGCTTCGCCAGCATTAGACCCGACCGTTACCGGCCAGCACCTCTTTAAGCACCGTGCCGGTGGCGGTCTCGAGTTTGGCGATGTCCTCGGGCGTGCCCTCGCCCACCACCAGACCGCCGCGCCGCCCGCCCTCGGGACCGAGGTCGATGACCCAGTCCGCGGTCTTGATGACGTCGAGGTTGTGTTCGATGACGAGCACCGTGTTGCCCTGATCCACCAGTCGGTGCAGCACCAGCAAAAGTCGGCTCACGTCTTCGAAGTGCAGGCCGGTCGTTGGTTCGTCGAGCACGTAGAGCGTGTGACCGGTGGGGCGGCGCGCCAGTTCCGTCGCGAGCTTCACGCGCTGCGCTTCGCCGCCCGAGAGCGTGGGTGCCGGCTGACCGAGGCGCACGTAACCCAGTCCCACGTCCACGAGGCTCTGCACGTGACGCAGTATCAAGGGCTGGCGGTCGAAGAACGCGAGCGCGTCGGAAATGGGCATCGCGAGAACGTCGGCGATGGACTTGTCGCGGTACTTGATTTCGAGCGTCTCGCGGTTGTAGCGCGCGCCGTCGCAGACGTCACAGTTGACGTAGACGTCGGGCAGAAAGTGCATCTCGATCTTGATGGTGCCGTCCCCGGCGCACGCCTCGCACCGCCCGCCCTTCACGTTGAAGGAGAACCGCCCTGGCTGGTAGCCACGAACTTTGGCCTCTTGGGTCTCGGCGAAGAGTTTTCGAATCTTGTCGAAGACCCCCGTGTAGGTCGCCGGATTCGACCGCGGAGTTCGCCCAATGGGCTGTTGGTCGACGGCGACGACCTTGTCGAGGTTCTTCACGCCCAGGATCGTGTCGTGCTCGGCGGCCTTGGTCTTGGCCCGGTTGATCTGGCGCTCGAGCGACGCCAAGAGAATGGCGTTGATCAACGAGGACTTGCCCGAACCCGACACGCCGGTGATCGCGACGAAGTCCCCGAGGGGAACGTCGACCGTGATGTTCTGCAGATTGTTCGCGCGAGCACCCTTGATGGTGAGCCGTTTGCCGTCACCGAGTCGCCGCGACGTGGGAACGGCAATGGACTTGGCGCCCGAGAGGTACTGGCCGGTGAGTGATCGTTTGTTCTTCAAGAGCGCTTCGTAAGTACCCGCGTGCACCACCTCGCCGCCGAACTCTCCGGCGCCCGGCCCGATGTCCACGATGAAGTCCGCCAGTCGGATCGTCTCTTCGTCGTGTTCGACGACGATGACCGAGTTGCCGAGGTCGCGCAGGCGCTCGAGGGTGGCGATCAGGCGTCGATTGTCGCGCTGGTGCAGCCCAATCGAGGGCTCGTCGAGCACGTAGAGGACGCCCACGAGGTAGCTCCCGATCTGGCTGGCCAGGCGAATTCGTTGGGCCTCGCCGCCCGAGAGAGTGGCGGAGGCCCGGCTTAACGTCAAGTAGTCCAGTCCCACGTCGAGCAGGAACGTCAGTCGCTCGACGATCTCCTTGACCACCTGGTGGGCGATGGTCTGTTCACGCTTGGTGAGCGTCAACTTGTCGAAGTAGTCAATGGCTTCATCGATGGTGAAGGCGTTGACGTCAGCGATGTTGCGATCGTGCACCCGTACCGCCAAGACTTCGGGCTTCAGGCGTTGGCCCCGACAGGCCGTGCACTCTACCTCGCGCATGAACTGCTCGGCCTGTTCGCGCGACCAGTCACCGTCGGCCTCGTTGCGCTTGCGCTCCAGCCACTCCACGATGCCGTTGTAAGTCGTCTCGTAACTCCTCACGCGACCATAACGGTTCTTGTACTTAACTGGAACGGTTTTGGAGTCCACGCCCAAGAGCACGAGCTTTCGATCTTTGGCCCTCAACTTCGCCCACGGCGTGTCGACGTCGAATCCGCCCAAGGTCGCGATGCCGCCGATGAGGCGCTCGAAGTACTTAAAGCGCGCGCCGGCCCAAGGCGCGAGGGCGCCGTCGGCGAGGGACAACGAGGCGTCGGGCACCACGAGGTCGGGGTCCACCTCGTAGCGCGTGCCCAGTCCCGTGCACACCGGGCAGGCGCCGTAGGGCGAGTTGAAGGAGAAGTCGCGCGGCGCGAGTTCGCCAAAACTGATCCCACAGTCACTGCACGCCATCTTCTCCGAGAACTGCACCATCTCATCGGTGTCGAGGAAGAGAAACTTGACGACGCCCTTCGTGAGTTTGAGGGCCGACTCCACCGATTCGGTCAGTCGCTGACGATTAGCTTTCTTCACGGTCAATCGGTCCAACACCACGTCGATGGTGTGTTGTTCGTAGCGCGCCAACGTTAACGAGTCGCGCTCGCTTAGTTCCATCACCACGCCATCGACGCGCACCCGGGAAAATCCCTGTCCCGCGAGCTCGGTCAAGAGAGTGCTGTACTCCCCTTTTCTTCCCTCGACCACCGTCGCGAGGACGAGAAACCGCTCGCCGTCACTTCGAGCCAGCACTTGATCGACGATCTGTTGGGGCGTCTGGCTCGAGATGGCCTTGCCGCAGTTGGGGCAGTACCGCACGCCGATGCGAGCGAAGAGCAGGCGCAGGTAGTCGTGGATCTCGGTAATGGTCCCCACGGTCGAACGCGGGTTCCTCGACGCCGACTTTTGATCGATGGAGATAGCTGGCGAAAGACCCTCGATGAACTCGACGTCAGGTTTGTCCATCTGGCCCAGGAACTGACGGGCGTAGGCCGAAAGGCTCTCCACGTAGCGGCGCTGTCCCTCCGCGTAGATCGTGTCAAAAGCGAGTGAGGACTTGCCTGATCCCGAAAGTCCCGTAAACACCACCAACTGGTCGCGCGGGATCTCCACGGCGAGGTTTTTCAGGTTATGGACCCTCGCTCCCTGGACCCGTATCGACTTAGACATAGGGGGAATCTACCGGTCCTTCGACACTTATCAGGCCGTCGCTCGTGGCGAGCGCCTGGCGCTGAAGGTTCTGCAGTGTGTCGCGTAGAACGGCCGCTTCTTCAAAACGAAGCTCGCCCGCGGCGAGCAGCATCGCCTCCTCGACGCGCGCTATTTCGAGGCTGAGATCGTCGGTCCGGACCCCGTCGAGTGAGGAGATGCCGTGCACCTTGGACGTGACTTCGCGAGGTGACTCGCTACGCAAACGATTCAAGATGTCCGCCACGTTCTTCATGACGGTCTGGGGTTCAATGCCGTGTTCCTCGTTAAAGGCCAACTGGAGCAGCCGTCGTCGCTCGGTGAGCGAAATGGAAGCGCGCATCGAGTCGGTCATGCGGTCCGCGTAGAGGATGGCCTGACCGTTGGAGTTGCGAGCGGCGCGACCAATCGTCTGGGTCAACGCACTGCGCGAACGCAAGAATCCCTCCTTATCGGCGTCGAGGATCGCCACGAGCGAGACCTCCGGCAGGTCGAGACCTTCGCGCAGCAGGTTGATCCCGACCAGGATGTCAAACTCGCCCAGTCGCAGCGAGCGAAGAATCTCAATGCGCTGAATGGTGTCGATGTCGCTGTGGAGGTACTGGACGCGGTACCCCCCTTTGGCGAGAAAGGTGGTGAGATCCTCGGCCATGCGCTTGGTGAGCGTCGTGATCAGAGCCCGTTCACCTCGGGCGATCACGACGTCGAGTCGGGTCCGCAGATCGTCAATCTGGTTCTTCGTGGGAGCGACGAACACCTCGGGGTCGAGTAGTCCGGTGGGACGGATGACCTGTTCCACGATCTGATCGGAGTGTTCAATTTCGTAGGGGCCCGGCGTCGCCGAGACGAAGACCATCTGGGGCACGATCTCCATGAACTCGTCGAAGCTCAAGGGACGATTGTCGAGCGCGCTCGGCAGTCGAAAGCCGTGCTCGACCAGCGTCAACTTTCTCGAACGGTCCCCGGCGAACTGACCTCGCACTTGGGGTACCGCGACGTGCGACTCGTCAATGACGACCAGCATGTCGTCGGGAAAGTAGTCCAGGAGCGTGAAGGGGCGTTCGCCCGGCTTGCGACCGTCGAGGTGCGCGGAGTAGTTCTCAATGCCCGCGCAGATCCCCGTCTGTTCGAGCATCTCGAGGTCGTGCTCGGTTCGAGATCGCAGGCGTTGCGCCTCGAGGAGTTTGCCCTCCCTTTGAAAAGTGGCGAGCTGGTCAGCGAGTTCTACTTCAATGCTCCGACAGGCCCGCTGTAACGTGGCGAGACTCGCCGCGTAGTGCGACGCCGCGAAGAGCGTGAACTCGTTGACCTTGCCTCGACTCTCTTGGGTTACGGGGTTGAAGAACGAGATCTCCTCGATCGCGTCGTCGAAGAACGACACTCGCACGGCTTCGTTACTGTACGCGGGTTGGACTTCTAAGGTGTCGCCCTTCATGCGAAAGGACCCTCGATCGAGCACGAGCTCGTTGCGGTTGTACTGCATCTCGACGAGACGACGAAGGAGGGCCCGTTGATCAAAGCTCTCCCCTACTTCTAGGGGCAACATCCGCTCGCGGTACTCAATCGGCGAACCGAGTCCGTAGATGCACGACACCGACGCGACGACAATCGTGTCGCGATGGGTGAGTAGCGACGAGGTCGCGGCGTGGCGCAGCCGGTCGATCTCTTCGTTGACCGAACTGTCCTTTTCGATATAGGTGTCGGTGCGCGGAATGTAGGCCTCGGGTTGGTAGTAGTCGTAGTAGGAAACGAAGAACTCCACGCGATTCTTGGGCAACATGTCTCGAAGTTCTGCGGCCAACTGCGCGGCCAGTGACTTGTTGGGTTCGAGTATCAACGTCGGACGTTGCACGCGTTCGACCAACCAGGCAATCGTGGCGGTCTTACCGCTGCCCGTGATGCCCTCGAGCGTCTGGTAGCGAAGACCGTCTCTCACGCCCTGGGTGAGCGCGGCGATCGCCGTGGGCTGGTCGCCGGCCGGTTGGAACAGCGACTCGACGAGAAAGTCAGGCACGACCTATCCCCAGGTCGCCGAGCGCCGCGTCGAGTTGTGCGTAGAGTTCGTCGAGTGTTCCGTCATTCCACAGCACTCGATCGACGAGTAACGCCCGTTCTTCGTTACTCATCTGCGCCGCCAGGCGCGCACGCGCGTCGTCTTCGTCGAGTCCTCGTTGGGCGCACAGCCTCGAAAGGGCCGTCGCCGGACTGACCTGCACGGCCCACACTTCGTCGAGTTGAAAGACGGCGCGGTGTTCGGGGCGAAAGAGCGGCAGGGCAATGAAGACGGCGGCGGCGTGGGTGGCGTCGAGTTGACGAATGATCTCGGGGCCGATGTAGCCGTGCGTGATGTGATTCAGTCGACGAAGCGCGCTGGCGTCGTGAAAAACGACGTCGGCTAGGAATTTTCTATCGAGCTCACCCGAGGGTGCGAGTACGGCGGAGCCGAACGCGTCACGTAGCGCGATCCACGCGGGTTCACCCTTTTCCACGACTTTTCTCGCTACGACGTCGGCGTCGATGACCGGCCAACCCAACGACGAGAGTCGATCCGAAAGGACAGTTTTTCCCGCGCCGATCCCGCCCGCGAGGGCAACTCTTTTCACACGACCACGGTACTCATAGCCACCCACATCCCAGTCAGGGCGCGGCGAGTAGTACCCGTTGGTACATCCGCGCTGGCTAATGTCGATACAGGTCCCAGAGGGGGAACTTTGGCTCGATATTTAGTACGGCGACTGGTCATGTTGATCGTCATCGTCTTCATCATCACGGTCGGAGCCTTCTACCTCATTCACCTACTACCGGGCGATCCGGCCGTCGTCATTCTGGGCACCGGTGCCAGTCCCGTCAATCGGGCGAAACTCTACGCCCAGTTCGGACTCAACAAACCGATTCTCGAGCAGTACTTCGTGTGGATAAGGAACGTCGTGCACGGCAATCTCGGCACGTCCTTTATCACCCAGACGTCGGTGTGGAGCACGGTCAGGGCGGCCCTGCCCATTGACGTGGAGATCATCGTTCTCAGTCAGATCCTGGCCTTTGCGGTGGCGATTCCCACGGCCATGCGCAGCGCGCGCAAGCCCGACGGCTGGCTGGACCGGATCCTCAGCGCCGGGAGCTTCACCCTGCTCTCCATTCCCTCCTTCGTCATCATCGTGCTGCTCGTCTTGTTCGTCGCTATCAAACTCGGCGTACCGCACACGGGCGTCTCTTCGTACGTCTCTCTCAGCAGCGACTGGATCACCAACCTCGAGAGTCTTACGCTCCCCGCCTTCACGCTGGCGGTCGGCAGTTACGTGGTGTACTACCGGGTCCTGCGCAGTGACCTCATCGCGACCCTGCAAGAAGAGTTCATCACGATGGCGCGCTCCAAGGGCATCAGCCAACGACGCATCATGTGGCGGCACGCCTTTCGTCCCTCGTCGGTGGCCCTCCTCGGCACCGCCGGGGTCAACATCGGCGGACTACTGGCCAGCGGCTTCATCGTGCAGTACCTCTTGAGCATTCCCGGTCTGGGCTATACCTTGATCACGTCCATTGGGCAAAGCGACTACCTCGTCGTGCAAGGCATCGTGCTCGTCGTCTCCGTCGGGGTCATCTTGATCAACTTCGCTTTTGACTTCATCATTAACATTGTCGATCCGAGGATTAGCCGTGAGTAACTCCATGATGTACGTCAACGAAATGGTCGAAGAGGCCTCGGCCCACGACCGCCCCGAGAGGAAGAGGCGGCTCGGTATCCTCTTTTGGATCTGCGTGGGTTGGCTCGCGCTGAACGTGCTCGCCGCCATCTTCGCCAACGTGTTGCCCCTGCAAGATCCCCTCTTTCAGAACTACGTCTCGATCAACGCCGGACCTTCACTGCACCACCTCTTTGGCACCGACGACCTCGGCCGCGACATCTTTTCTCGCGTCGTCTTTGGCTCACGAGTCTCGATTGAGGTCAGTTCCGGCGCCATGGTCATTGGCTTTGGCGTCGGCGCACCACTCGGGATGTTGGCGGCCTATCGTCGCGGAAAGTTCGACGCGATCCTGTCGTCGGTCATGTACGTCTTTCTGGCCTTTCCGGCCATTATTGCCACCATCGCGGTGCTTTCGTTTTGGACGCCGCGATCGCTCTTCAAGATCATCGTCGTTATCGGCATTGCTTCGATTCCCGTCGTGTACCGAGTGATTCGTAGCGCCGCGATGACCATCGCGACCAAGGACTACGTCGTGGCGGCCAAGGTCCAAGGCGCCACCGACCGACGAATTCTTATGAAGGAACTGCTGCCCAACGTCGCGCCGATTGGCATCTCCTTTCTCCTCATTGGCATTGCCACCGTCGTAACGCTCGAAGGTGCGCTCGCGTTCCTCGGACTCTCGGTGAATCCGCCGACGCCGTCGTGGGGCAACATGATTAACGAGAGCCTTGCGATCTTGCAGACGAATCCCTGGCTCGCGATCTTCCCTTCGCTCGCCATGTGCCTGTTCCTGTTGTGCTTGAACTTCATTGGGGACCGACTGCGAGCCCACTACGACGTCAGCGACGGCAAACTGTGAGTCAGGAGCAGAAACTTCTCGTCGTGAAGGATCTCGCGACGACGTTTCACACGCCGTCGGGACCGCTGGCGGCCGTCGGCGGTGTCTCGTTCGACCTCAATCAGAACGAGACGCTCGGGATTGTCGGTGAGTCGGGTGCGGGTAAGACCGTTCTCTTGCGCACCATCATGGGACTGCAACCGCGCACCAACGTCGACGTCAGCGGCTCGGTGCTCTTAGATGGCTTCGAGGTCGTGGGCGCGAGTGAAAAGGCGAAGCGAAGTATCTGGGGCCTCGAAGTCGCCATGGTCTTCCAAGACCCGATGACCTCGCTCAATCCCGTGATGCGCATCGGCAAACAGATCGACGAGATCCTGCGCGTGCGTCTCGGCATGGACCGTCGGGCCGCCAAGGCCCGAGCCCTCGAACTCCTCGAACTCGTGGGCATCCCCTCGCCCGCCGTGCGTTACAACGTCTTTCCCGGAGAACTCTCGGGCGGCATGCGTCAGCGCGTTGTCATCGCGACGGCGCTCGCCGGTTCGCCCAAGCTGTTGATGGCCGACGAACCCACGACGGGACTGGACGTCACTATTCAGGCCCAGATCTTGAACCTGCTCGAAGAACTGAAGGAGCAGATGAAGATGTCCGTCGTGCTGGTGACGCACGACTTGGGCGTCGTCGCGACGAGAACCTCTCAGATCATCGTGATGTACGCCGGGAGAATCGTCGAAATGGGCTCGACGCGTGAAGTCTTCGCGCACCACCGCATGCCCTACACCCGAGCGCTGCTCGAGGGCTCGCCCAAGGTCTCCAACCCCTCGCACACGCGACTACTCGCCATTCCCGGGCGACCGCCGAATCTCCTCAACCTGCCCAAGGGCTGCAGCTTCGCGCCGCGGTGCTCCTTCGCGACCGATCGCTGTCGCCAAGAGCGCCCCGAACTTGAAAACGCCAACGCCCCGGGCCACACCTTCGCCTGCTGGAACCCCCTGCCCGTGACCCAAAGCGTGTCGGCGTGAGCGACACCACTCAACCACTCCTCAAGGTCCGCGACCTGACGGTCACCTTTGGGTCGCACCGGCGCAAACTCAGTGCGGTCGCCGGCGTCAGCTTCGACATCTTCGAAGGCGAGACCCTCGGACTCGTCGGTGAATCGGGGTGTGGCAAGTCAACGACCGGCAAAGCGCTCATGCGCATCGTCGAGCCGTCGGGCGGAACCATTGAAATCGAAGGGATCGAGCTCACCACGAAAAATGGCAAGGACCTACGCAATCTGCGAACGCGCATGCAGATGATCTTCCAGGATCCCATTAGCTCACTCAACCCCCGTCGTCGAGTGAAGGACATCGTCGCGGAGCCGCTGGACTGCTGGAAGACCGTCGAGGGGGCCGAACGTGAGGCCCTCGTGAACGATCTCTTGAGCAAGGTCGGCATCGACCCAGTCGCTCACGGCAACCGCTACGCCCGACAGTTCTCGGGCGGTCAGTGCCAGCGCATCTCGATCGCCCGTTCGCTGGCAATGCGACCGAAGCTTCTGATCTGCGACGAGATGGTCTCCGCCCTTGACGTCTCCGTGCAGGCACAGATCTTGAACCTTCTGGAGGACCTGAAGGCCGAGTACGGCTTGACGCTCTTGTTCATCGCGCACGACCTCGCGGTCGTGAAAAACGTCTCGGACCGCGTGGCGGTCATGTACCTGGGCAAGATCTGTGAGATCGGACCGTCCGACACGCTCTACGAGTCACCCGAACACCCCTACACCAAGTTCCTCTTGGGCGCGGCGCTCGAAGCCGACCCCGACTCGCCGATTCACGGCGACGTGCTGAGCGGCGAACCGCCGAGCCCCTTGAATCCGCCGAGTGGCTGCCGATTTCGCACGCGCTGTCCCAACGCCACCGAGAAGTGCGCACTCGAAGAGCCTCAACTCGTGGAAATCGCGACCGGCCACCAAGTGGCCTGTCACTACCCACTGTCGACACTCGCGCGCAAGTAGCGCCGCCGCCGCGGGCAGCGGACTACGAAGGTTCTGCTGGTGGCTCGCTGGCGTCAGCGTCGTCGGTGACGTCAACCGTCACCGTAATCTCAACGTCATCGGGCGCTTCAGTCACGTCGGCGACTTCGGCGACTTCGGCGACTTCAGTCGCGTCGGCCGGCTTGGCGGCGACCTCGGTGGCGTACTCCGCCCACGCGGCCTGCGCCTCAGTCTCGGGCGTGAACTCGCCGTATTCGACCGAGCCGATGTAGTTCCCTTCGCTGTCGTAGGCGTGTGAACCGAAGGCTTCGCGATACTCCTCGGAGACCTCACCGCCGTCGGCGGCCTGCTTGATGGACAAGCTGATGCGACGACGCGCGGTGTCGAGCTCGATGATCTTCACCCAGAGCTCTTCGCCCGCCGTGACGACCTGGTCGGGCGATTCGACGTGGTGCGCGGCCATCTCGGAGATGTGCACGAGTCCCTCAATCCCCTCGCCCACCTGAATGAAGGCGCCGAAGGGCACCAACTTCGTGACGCGACCGTAGACCAACTGGTCCACGGCGTGGCTGTCCGCGAAGACCTGCCACGGGTCGGACTGGGTGGCCTTCAGCGAAAGTGAGATGCGCTCTTTGGAGAAGTCGACGTCCAAGACTTCAACGTCCACTTCGTCACCGACGGCGACGACCTGGCTGGGGTGGTCGATGTGCTTCCAACTAAGTTCCGAGACGTGAATGAGTCCGTCCATGCCCCCGAGGTCCACGAAGGCACCAAAGTTGACGACCGAGGAGATGACGCCGTGACGGCGCTCGCCGGGCTTGAGGTTCGACAAGAAGTCACCACGCTGTTCCTTCTGGGTCTCTTCGAGCCAGGCGCGGCGCGACAGCACCACGTTGTTGCGATTGCGGTCGAGTTCGATGATCTTGGCCTCGACGGTCTTGCCAATGTAGGGCTGCAGCTCGCGCACGCGGCGAAGCTCCACGAGTGACGCGGGCAAGAAGCCTCGTAGCCCGATGTCGACTATGAGTCCGCCCTTGACGACTTCGATGACGACACCCTTCACGACTTCGTCGCGGTTCTTCAACTCTTCGATGTTGGCCCAGGCCTTCTCGTACTGAGCGCGCTTCTTCGAAAGGACGAGGCGTCCCTCCTTGTCCTCCTTCTGCAGGACCAGGCACTCAATGCGCTCACCCATCGACACGATCTCCGAAGGGTCGACGTCGTTACGAATAGAGAGCTCGCGAGAGGGAATGACGCCTTCGGACTTGAAGCCAATGTCGAGCAAGACCTCGTCGTGGTCGATCTTGACCACGGTGCCCACGACCAAGTCGCCGTCTTCGAACTCGAGGACGCTGTCGCCCACGAGCGCGGTGAGGTCGGTGCCGATCAGGTTGTCTTCGGTGATGACGCGAGGGATGTAGTTCCCGGATTCATCAAAAGTGCCCATCTGCTGGGTGGAGAGGAGGCTCGTGCCTTCCGACATGCGTACTTCTTTCGTTTGACCACACCGGGATCTAACTAGTCAGTAGGGCTGGGTCGCCGGTGTTAACCCAGGTGAGAACTCTAGCACCCGGGCGTTTAGCCCTTCGCGGCCGCCCAGTTCTCGCCCCAACTCAGTGAGACCTCGAGCGGCACACTGAGGGTGGCCGCGTTCGTTAACGCGTCGATCATGATTTCGCTCACTCGCTCTTTTTCGCCGGGGGGCGCTTCGACGACGACTTCGTCGTGTACTTGGAGAATCAGTCGCGCGTCGAGTTTCTCGTCACTCAGTTGATGGTCGAGACGAACGAGCGCCGACTTAAAGACGTCGGCCGCGAGTCCTTGAATGCCGGCGTTCATGGCCTGGCGTTCCGCGGCTTGGCGCTGGGGACCGACGGCCGTCGCCAGATCGGGAAAGGGGCGGATCCGTCCGAACTCGGTGCGCGAGTAACCCCGGTTGCGAATCTCCTTGACGACGTTGTCCAAGTAGTTGCGCAGACTCGGGAATCCCTCGAAGTACTTGTTCATGATCTCCTTCGCGGCGCTAACGGGAACGCCGAGGCGCTGGCTGAGACCGAAGGCCTCCATCCCGTAGGCGAGGCCGTACGAGACGGCCTTGGCGCGTTCGCGCTGTTCGTTCGTCACTTCTTCGGGCGCGACGCCAAAGACCGACGCCGCGATCGTGCGGTGCACGTCCTCGTGCGAGGCGAAAGCCGCCAACAGACCCTGGTCTTGCGAGAGGTGGGCCAAGATGCGCAGTTCGATCTGGTTGTAGTCCGAGACCGCGAGTAACCAACCCTCGCTCGGGATAAAGGCGTAACGGAGTCGTCGCCCTTCTTTGGAACGGACGGGGATGTTGTGAAGGTTGGGGTTGTCCGACGAGAGTCGTCCGGTGCGCGCGACCACCTGGCTGAACGAGGCGTGGATTCTTCCGTCGGGGCCGACCGCGTTGATGAGCGGCGCGCCGTAGGTGCTACGAAGTTTCTCTACCTCTCGGTAGCGCAAGATCAGGGGCACGATTCGATGCTCGTCCTGAATCGCTTCGAGACTGGTGGCGTCGGTGGAGAATCCCGACTTGATCTTCTTCACGGCCGTGAGAGCAAGTTCGCTGAAGAGCACGGTCTGCAACTGTTGGGGCGAGTTGACTTTGAACTCGTGCCCCGCAACTTTTTGAATCTCCGCGTCGAGCTCTTTGGCTTCGGTACTGAACTCGTCGGCGATCTTCTTCAGCAGTTCGACGTCCACGCGAATACCCCTCGCCTCCATGCGGGCGAGGACCGCGACGAGGGGCAGTTCCACCTCTTCGTAGATTCGATTGAGCTCCCAGCGATCGATCTCGGCGCGAAGCACTTCTCTAAGACGCGCGATCAGTTGAACGTCGTGCTCTAAGGTCTCGTCACTCGACGCACTAAAGAGCGACGGTCGCGCGTCGGTGATCGGCTCGCCCAGAAACCGGTGCGCCACGTCGGCGAGGTCGTAGTGTCCGCTAATGGCGTCGATGAGAAAGGCCATGATCGACGTGTCGTCCGCGGGCCCCTTTAGCGTCACTGCTCGTTCGTCGCCAAGACGATAGAGCCGCTTGACGTCGTGCCCGGCGAAGGCCACGTCACCCACACCGCTAAAGAACTCCTCGAGATCGACCAACACGATCGAGCCCGACGTCGCGTTGAGTACCGCGACACGCTCGTCACTAAAAGCCACGACCGGATTCGCCGTGACCTTTAGTAGTGCCGCAAGGGACGCCTCGTGCTGGAGGGTGGGAGATTTCTTGACGGCAGCTTTCGGCGCCAGTGACTCACTTTGACCCGCCGGTTCGCCAAGCAGTCCCGCTTTCATCAACTTGTTCATGCGCGCACTCATCGTGTTCATCTCAAAACGCTCGAAGAACGTGTCGACCTCTTGTCGGTTCCAGCCGCCGAGGGTCAAGTCGGCCAACGTGAAGTCGAGTGGCACGTCGCGCACGAGTCGCATGACCGTCTCGTTGTTACGAGCGCGAGCTTCGTAGGTCACCAGATTCTCTCGCAGCTTGGGCGTCAAGGTGTCGACGTGGGCGTAGAGATCGTCGAAGTCGCGATACTGTGCGAAGAGTTTCGCCGCGGTCTTCTCGCCCACGCCCGGCACGCCCGGCAGATTGTCCGAGGTGTCACCGCGCAGCGCGGCCAACAACGGGTAGCGCGCCGGCTCGATGCCGCAGCGCTCGAAGATGCCCGCCTCGTCGTAGAGCGAGTAGTCCGACACCCCGCGGCGATTGTAGAGCACCTTGATGAAGGGGTCCTCGACCAGTTGGAACGTGTCGCGGTCGCCCGAGACGACGACGACGGGAATCTTCGCGTCACGACTCCAGGTCGCCAGCGTCGCCAACACGTCGTCGGCCTCGAAGTGTTCGACGCCGAGAACGGGAATGTGCAAGGTTTCGCACATCGTGCGAATGAGGTCGAACTGGTGCTCTAACTCGGACGGCGTTTCGGCGCGGCCGCCCTTGTAGTCCTCGGTCAAATTGTCGCGAAACGTGCCGCCGGGAAGATCGAACGCGACGGCCAAGGCGCGGGGATTCTGTGATCCAATCAGTGAGACCAGCATCGACGCGAATCCGTGCAGCGCGTTCGTGACCACACCCGACGAGGTTTGAATGTCCGTCGGTAGAGCGAAGAACGCGCGAAAGGCCAGCGACATTCCGTCCAACAGGACGAGTGGCCGCTGGTCGGCAACCTCAGCCAACGAACTCACCCTTTAATATCTGTTGCGCGACGTCGCGCATTCGCGTGCGTGCGCGCATGGCGGACTGTTGAATAACCTCAAAGGCCGCGGGCTCGTCGAGGCCGCGCTCGGCCATAAGCATCTCTTTTGCTCGTTGCACGATCTCTCTGGTTTCAATCTTGTCGTCGGCGCTCGGCGCGTCGTGCGTGACCAGCGGCTCGCTGGCGGCGGGATTGAGAATCGCCGCCAACTTGGGCAAGATCTCACTGCTGCGAAAGGGTTTCACCAAATAAGCCGCCACGCCCGCGTCCCGGGCACTTTCGATAAGGGTGCGCTGACTGAACGCGGTCAGCAACACGACGACGGTCGTCGATCCCTTCAACGCCGTAGCTACTTCAATTCCGTCGAGACCTGGCATTTTGATGTCCAACAGGGCGAGGTCGGGTTGGTGTTCTTTAATCATCGCGAGCGCGTCGTCTCCGCGCGCCGCTTCGCCCACCACCAAGTAGCCGTCACCTTCCAGGATCTCCTTGAGGTCCAGACGGATAATCGACTCGTCGTCGGCAATCACCACACGCTTATCCATTGTCATCCTTCGGTGTCCATTCACGCAGCAACTCATCACGCGCGGTTACGAGCTCTCGGACTTCCCCCGAGCGTCGTTGCATCTCCGCGTTGGCGACCATCACGTGACGAGAGAGTTCATCGTATTCTTTGGACTGCAGCGGCGTCTCGGAGACCAGTGCGCGAATTCTCGCGTCGTCGAGGGCGTCGTTCCACACTTCGACCTGTTCTTCCAGCACCGCAAGGCTCTCGCGGGCCTGCGCCAACTGACGTTGTACGTCCGCTAGACGGCGCTTCACGAGCCGAGATCCCATAGTCGCGAGTCTACGGCTCGCTTCCTAAGCTCACGAAGAGGCGTTGCGCGTCAGCCAACATCGCGCTCGACGGTTCGACGCCGAAACTGAACGCCACGGCCTCTACCTCTCGAGGACCGTTTTCGCTTATCGCCACGTCCACGAGATCGCTTGGTTCGTTCACGCAGCTGTTCGCGAGTAGTTGGTGAACGTGGCGCGCGAAGGGTGACTCAAAGAACCCGCCGAGGTACGCCTTCATTCCCAGCTCGTCGGCCTTAGCGAACATCGTTCTCGCGTTCGCCAGTCCGCCCACGCGAGCGGGCTTCACACAGATCATCGCCGCGGCTTCGTAGTTGGCGATCTGAGTGAGATCACGCAGGGAGCGAACGCCCTCATCGAGACACAGCGGCAGGTCGAGTCGTTTCGCCAACCGAGCGTGGTCGACGAGATTGCCCACGGCGAAGGGCTGCTCCACGGCGCTGATCGTGGCCACGTCACGAATCTGCTCGACCTGGACGAGCACGTCGTCGTCGTCGTTCGCCGAACAGTTGTAGTCGATCAATACCGAAACACTCAGTTGCGCGAGTCGATCCAGTGCTCGCTCGCTTAAAGGACCCGGCGCGATCTTGACGCGCACTCGCTGCAGCGAGTCCGCCACGACCCACGCGGTTCCGTCGTCCAACAACGAGAACGTGGCCTGTCGTGGCGTGTCGAATCGTGGCGTCCACAGTTCGCCAAGCGAGCGCGACGTCGCGCGAAGTTCGCGGTCGAGCACCGCCATTTCCACCAACGCCGTCGCGACGTTGCTCGCGGGCGTCGCCGCGCTCAGTCGCACCACGCGACTCCACGACGGTAGAGCCCCTTCACGCGCCGCCACGCCTGCGAGCAGCGCCAGCGACGCTCCAACCGCGTTCACGACGTCGTCAAAGCCCGGGTCACCGTTCAGCGCGTCGGGCTGAGGCGCGACTTCGCCGTAGCCCACCACGCCGTCGTTTTCAAGACGTAAGAAGAGCCGGGACCGCCTCGCGTGCTCCTGCCTGCTCGCTCGTACCGGGCGTTCGAGAACAACGTCTTGTCGGTACAGCGTCACGTTCATCTCTGTCACCTTACGGTTACTGCTACCG
>PKXJ01000007.1 GCA_003132305.1 Acidimicrobiaceae bacterium
CGGGACGGGGCCGACCAGGCGCTCTTCGTGGGGGAGGACCAGGATCCAATTCTGATTGATCGTTCGGCGCTACAGATTGCGATTAACCAAGGGTGGGCGACCGCCAACGCCTCGAACGTACCCGTTCTCTCCTTCAGGCCGAACTCCGACCGCGAGCTCGAAGCGATTGATCTTGATATTGACCTTGGTCCGATATTCGAATAAGTGGCATAAGAAATGGCGAGCGGGAGGAATCTGAGATGACGGTGAGTCATTCACGCGAAGCAAAAGTGATTCGCTTCCAAGACGCCATCGGCGGCTTCATGAGTGAAGCGTTGCGGTCACAGCCCGAACGCCTTCTTCTCGAGCAGCCTTAGGTTGGTGATGAGCAATGAGCGCGCGTAACGATCGCGAACAGGTCGCCGTTGATCTCATTTCGATACCCACCGCTACAAGTCGAATCGGCTTGTCAGCCGAGACTGTCTATCGTCTCGCGCGAGCGGGCCAGTTCGAGCCATCGATTCGAGTTGGCGCTAGATGATTGGTCAGCGTTCCGCGTCTCGAAATCTTCCTTCATGGCGACCCAAAAGGTATCTTGAGTTTCGACATTCAGCCTCCATTCTTCGCTGCCACCGCGATGGCGGTCACAGCCAAAGATGAAGGGACCACCGAGTTCGCGATTGTCATTACCGCAGACGAGGTGGCGGTAGGAGTGTGTTTCGCTTGGCCCGTGATCAAGGACACCCGTCTCGCGTTTCCGTCAGTTAAGACCATATCGACCGAGACCCGGTTCTCGACACGAAGAGTCATTCGTGCACTGCGTTCTCTCGTCGCCAGCGGCATCGTTGAGGTCGTCGGTCGCTAGCCATCACTTGGCGACTTCTTTCGCGCACAATCGCGCGCCGATTGACGCGCAGTCCGCTAGTCCGAATTGCTAGCGCTTTCTCAGACACGACGCGACGCGCAAGTGGCCACTCGCTCATGAATGGATGAGGTAGGGGCTTGGACCGCTGTGCTAGCCACTCCGATTAAGTCGATTCTGAGAGTGAGATTCGACGTTGTACCGCAAACGTCCAAGAGGCGGACAGCGACGCTCACAGGCTCTCGTGTAGGTGATCTACAGCCTCAGCTGTTTACGGGCTGCGTTCATCGTGCCCCACAAAATGCTCCACAAATCGCGTCGCGTGCAGTTTTCTCACGTCGTATTGCGGTGCCATTGTCCCTCGTCAAGTGGTATGGCGTCGTGTCGAATCGTCTGGTGAAAAATGTCTTGACACTTTCACACGGCTGAGGTCGCAGGTTCCAGTCCTGCAGCGCCCACTGCTTGCCGACGGCTCATTAGATAAGGCCCTTCGAAACGCCTCACCCCGTTTTCAGTTCGAGTCACTCGGAGCCAACCGCGTTGATACGGGATCGCAATCGAGAGCAGACCCTGTCAACTAGACCTTACGAAAGGTCAGGCCCCCCTGCTCGGTGGCGACGACGTCAATTTAGAAAGCGCCGCTATGCGATTGGTTCGAATTGGGCGGTGAAGTGGCGCAGGGCTTGCGGCTCTTGGACCATTCGATACCCAGGCAAGGAGGCAGCATCTTTGGCGACCGAAGTGACGACCTCAATCACATAATCAATATGGCTCTGGGTATAGGTTCGCCGTGGAATCGCCAATCGGACTAACTCCATCGCGGCGGGCGTTTCCGTACCGTCAGGTTGACGGCCGAACATCACTGTGCCAATTTCACAACTTCGAATACCACCCGCTTTGTAAAGGGCTACCGCGAGCGCTTGACCCGGATACTGCAGCGGAGCAATGTGACTGAGCAACGCCTTGGCATCCACGTATACCGCATGGCCCCCAATGGGCTTCACGACGGGAACTCCGGCTGCGTCGAGTGCGTCGCCTAAATACGCGGTGGAGCGAATCCTGTAGCGCAAGTAGTCGGGTTGCACCGCTTCCTTCAGACCCTGAGCCAATGCTTCAAGGTCTCGCCCGGCCAACCCGCCATAGGTGGGAAAGCCTTCGGTCAAAATCAACATGCTGCGACACTTCTCGGCGAGATCATCATCGTTCAGGGCCAACCAACCACCAATGTTGCCAAACGGATCCTTCTTAGCGCTCATCGTCATACCATCGGCCAAGGATGCAATCTCTCGGACAATGTCGCTTATGTCTCTTTGCGATTGTCCCTCTTCGCGTTCATGGATGAACCATGCGTTTTCGGCAAATCGGCACGCGTCCAAGAAGAATGGAACGCCGTACCTTCGACAGATTTCACTCACGCCTCGAATATTGGCCAACGAGACAGGTTGTCCGCCCCCCGAGTTATTAGTTATGGTCAAGAAGACCACAGGGATAGTGGCCGCGCGCTCTTGGAGAAGAGTCTCGAGCGCACCGAGATCCATGTTCCCTTTGAAGGGGTGAATCTTTGCCGCGTCGTGACCTTCAGGGATCACCAGATCTCGTGCCTCGGCGCCGGAGAATTCAACATTTGCCCGCGTCGTATCGAAATGGGTGTTGTTGGGAACTAGCTTTCCCGGTCCACCAACGACCGAGAAGAGAATTCGCTCGGCGGCCCGGCCCTGATGAGTTGGAATAACGTGACGAAAAGGAAACAATTCCTTCACGGCGGCTTCAAAACGAAACCACGACGGTGAACCTGCGTAGCTCTCGTCACCATGTTGAATGGCGGCCCACTGGTCACGAGACATTGCTCCAGTTCCAGAGTCAGTGAGCAGATCGATTAGAACATCTTCGGCGTGAAGGTTGAACAGGTTAAAGCCAGCATGTTCAATTGCGAAAGAACGCTCCTCTGCCGTGGTCATGCGTAACGGTTCGACCGAGTGAATTCTGAATGGTTCGATAATGGTAGTGAAAGGCTGGCTCATAGCCTGATGGTACCGTCATTAGGCCATTCGTCGGAAAGCGGTAAGGGTCAGTCGCGTGCAACGGCGCCACCGAGTGATGTGCCCCGTCTTTCGTTCAGAGGAAAGCCTTTCAACCAATCTTCTTCAATCCACTCGCAGGTTGTGAACTAATGACGTCCGCTGTCCCTACCGGTCCATTTCCGTGGAAAATAGTGCGACAATCCATATTGTGAATGCCTACGTCGCGAGATTGACGTCAGGTGCAGTAGTCGCCGTCATCACGTGGTTCCTCAGTTATCGGTCCAATCAGCAACAATGGTGAGCCACTGCGCAAGAACCTGTCTCTGCACAGTTCCTACTAACCATTAGCCGTTCAGCGAAAGTTGTAGCTTTGGCCGCGATGGTAGGAGTTAGGCAAAGTTTCGGGCGTCTTCGCCGTTCCTATCAACTCTCCCGGTTCAGCGCGGTAGACGCCGAGAGACTCGAACTGAAAACCATGTGCGGCGTCTCGAAGGGCCTCATCTAATAAACCCTCTGATTGCCGACGGGACATACCAGGTGACTCACGCAGGCGAGCCCCAGCGCCTTTTTGACGCGCACTGGAGACATTTCGAAGTGGGGGCGCCGAGTCTTGCGCACGCCCACGAGAGCTACGTCGCGTTGGCTACTGCTTGAGCGTTGTCACCGTGGCCTTATCGACGGCGACGGTCGTCACGCTCTTTATCGTCACGAGAACCGCGCCCCGGCTCCACAGGTAGTTGGCAATCGTCGTCGCACGACCCTGCGCGAGGGCCGTGTTGCCCATCGCGTAACCGGTGACGGTCACCGAGGCGCCGGCTCTCAACTGCTTGGCAAGTGCTTGTAGGGCTACCTTCGATCGGGCGCTCAGTGCGCTGCTCTTGGCTGTAAACAGCACCGTGACGACGGCGGGAAGAGCGCTCGAGACCTTGGGCGCGAACGTAATGGTGGTGGCCGACGACGAGACCCTGAGATACGAGGCGTCTCCGGCCTTGGTCGCGATGACGACGCAAGTTCCGGCGCTCGTGGCGCGCAGTGAACTACCGGAAATCTTGCAACCAGCCGCCGTGCCCTTGGCGGCGGCGAACGTCACCAAGCCACTACCCGAACCGCCGCTCGTTAGGAGGGTTAGGTACGAGCCCACGCGACCGTGGAGCGTGGTGATCGTGAGTGTCGACTGTACGCCAGGGGGAGGAGTGCCACTTCCGGTTGATGGCGGCGACGGAGGTGGAGGAGGTGGAGGAGGTGGAGGAGGCGGAGGAGGTGGAGGAGGCGCCGCCGGGGTAATCGAATTGGAGGCGGAGGAGGCGGGACCGGTACCCACAGAGTTGGTCGCCGTAACGCTGAAGGAGTAGAGGTCACCGTTCGTGAGACCGGTCACCGTGCACGAGGTCGCGCCTGTCGTCGTGCAGGTCTGTCCACCGTGACTGCTGGTGGTTGCGTCGGCAGCGGTGACGTTGTAGGAAGTGATCACGCTGCCGCCATTCGAGGAGGGGACGCCCCAACCCGTCGTTCCTGAGGCGTCGCCAGCAACGGCAGTAGCGAGGTTCGGCGCGCCGGGAGCCGTCACGACGCCCGTGCCGGTCATCGTGACGGTTTGTACGCCGCTTCCGTCGTTGCCTTCCAAGAGCCAGGTTGCCGAGACGGGCCCGCTCGAAGTGGGCGTGAACTTCACGGACTCCTGAATCGACGTGTTAGGGGCGAGCTGTCCACCATCGGCGCCGAGTTGCGTAAACGGGTCGGTGAGCGCGGCGAAGCCGTTCGTTCCCGGCGGCGTGGACTTAGTGATCGTGAGCGGAAGGCCCCCTTGGTCGCCGAGGTCGAAGTTGATTGTTGCGGAGGAACCGAGCGCGACGTCACCAAAAGTGAGTGTTGTCGGGACGATATTAATTTGAGCGGCGGGATCGGCCGCTCCCGAGACCGGCACACCAAAGTCACCCACGCTGGTATGAAGAGTCGCCACCCCGCCGAAAACGTTCTCGAAGTCGCCAGAAGATCCCGGCGGCGAGAAGGTCGCCGTGACGGTGATCGAGGCGCCCGCACCCAGTAGCGTTCCGCTGGCGGGTGCACCAGTCACGGCGAAGGGCAACGCTGGAGCGCTGAAGCCGGTGATGGTAACGGCACTCGCGGAGACGTTCGTGAACGTGACGGGCTGGGACTGCGTTGAACCACCGATGGGCTGGTGACCGAAGTCCGCGACACCGGGCGTCACGCTCTGCGGTTCAGTCGCGCTGATCGGTTCAGTCGCGCTCAAACCATCGCCACCCAGCGTGAGCGCGGCGGTGCCACTGGTGACGTTGGCCACTAACGTTCCGGCATTCGCGCCAATGGCGTTCGGCGTGAAGGTGACCGGCACGGTAATCGACTGGCCCGCGGACAACGACGCGGGCAGTGTCTGGTCGGGGCCGCCCACGGTGAACGCGGAGCCGGTCTGGGTGAATGACGACACGGTGGTCGACGTCGTTGCGGTGAACGTCGCCGTCTCATTGATCGACTGCGAGACGGTTGTTGGGGGGAAGTCGACGTTGTCACCGGTGAGTGCAGGCGTCGACGACGACAAGAGACCGAAACCGAGGAGCGTGCCGTCTTTGGTGCCCACGTAGATGATCCCGTTGTCGACGCCGGGCTCAGAAAACTTCGAGGAAGTGAAGGTCGGAGAGTTCCACACGTCTTGGAGGGTCCCGTTCGGACCGGGGTTCTGAGGTATCGGATTATAGGCTTGGAGCTGGGCACCAGTCCCACTCAAATTGCCGTCGTGGATGATCCAGAGCAGCGAAGAGCCCGAAGTGGTGCCGTTCGAAGTGACTATTGGTTTACCGGAGCCAAAGCTAAACGTGTTACCGGAGTTCGTCGTGGCGCCGACGCGCTGGAAGTACACGGCCCCCGAGGCGCTGACCATTCGCTGGAATACGTTGAGAGACCCGGCGTTCATCTGAAAACCAACCGTCGCGGCCGTTGGTATGTAGACGTACCCGCCGTCACCGGGCCAAACCGTCGGCTTTGACCACACGCCGCCGTACGGGCCAGTCTCGGAGGGGACGGCGTCGCTTCCGAGCGGACCGTGTTGGTATCCCCCCAAGGCGTTCATGTTGAGGGCGTAGATGATGCCCTCCTTGCCCACGTCCAGAAGGACGTGGGGCTCCTGCGGCGTTCCCATGCTCGCCGGCAGGGCGACGGGGCCTCCCGAGCCGAGATCGCCGTCCACGACATTAAGCGTTTTCGCGTCCGAAGGGATGAAAAAGTTGACCGGATGCAGTGTGCCACTGGACGTGCTGAGCTCGACGACCGCCTCGCCGAAGTTGTGCACCGAGGTGTCGGTACCCGACTTGGGACTCGAAGGTATGTCACCGTTGCCGGTCGCGACGTAGATGTTTCCTTGAGCATCGACCACCGGCGCCGAGCCCGACTGCCAGATGCCGCCACCGGGATGAAGGGGGGGCGGGTTGACGACACCGGTCTCGCTCGACCACATGGTCGTAATGGCGGCCGAGGTTTCGGACACCCCAATGACCCAACCCTGCCAACTGCCATAGTCACACTGGGAGCCGAAGGCGGCGTAGACGACCCCATTCACGAGCACCAGTCCCGGGCGCTGGGTCTGATATTGGCCATTAAAGACCGTGCCGGGGTCGCCGTCGGCGGAGCCCCGGATGGGTACCCCGGCCGCCGGCCAGCCCGCGGGCGTCGCGCCGGTCTGTACGTTGACGGCGTCCATAAACCACTCCGTAGCGCCTCCGGTGCCGCCACTCGTCCCGGCGACAAAGTACGCGGTGCCGGTCGCCGGGTCGATGACCGGCGTGCCGGTGATTCCCATGTTCGCGCCGATATCCGCGCAACCGATTTGTAGGAGTGGATCCGCCTGTGGACCGTAACTTCGTTGCCACGTGATGGCGCCACTCGTGGCGTTGAGCCCGTAGACGTCGTCGTCCTCCGTGACGGCGAGCACGGTCGGCTGGCTAATCAGCGGCTGAGCGTAGACCGCTCCAGTTAACTGCGTGTCGAACAGCTCGCCAAAGTCACCTCCGGTGACCGCCGAGGGCGCGAGTTGGGGCTCGTTCGGGTACCAACCAGTCTCGAGGTTGTCGGACGACATCTGCAAGGTGTCCGCCGTGGCGCTCGTGACGCTCACGAAGGAAGTGAACGTCACACCAAAGGCAGTTAGTGCGACGAGGGTGCTCGCGACGATCCTCGTCGTGACCCAAGGCCGGCGGCGTGACCGAGATCTGTCGTGCCCTGGTCTGATCCGGGCGATTCTGCACATAGCGGACACCGTACTCCGGCGGCCGCGAAGAGCCCAAAAAAGCACAGAACAGCCGTCTGAGCGTATTTCTGGAGAGCATCCCCTTCGGTTACACGCTGGGCAGATTCACTTCACTACGTTGCTTATCGAGGGCGAGTCCCCTTTAGAACGTACGGAAAGTGAGGATAAATACGGATTTGCCCGATAGTAGAGATAGTCGAACGGCCGCAGCTTTCGTTTGACGATCGAACGTTACGAAGGGCCAGGCCCCGTACCCGGCGCGTTGCACGATCTCGGGTCGTACGAGGCGAGGGCTTGTGACACGGCGCTTGGTGCCGTGAAGTCGCCGTTGCCCTTCAAACCGGGTGGGACGTACGCGGTGGTGGTCGTCACCGACGTGGTGGAAGAAGACTTCGAGTGAGGCTTCGTCGTCTTCGTGGTGGGCGCCGGCTTGACGGTAAGTCCGGTTCCCGTTTGCACCGTCACGATGGCGCCGGGGGTCACGGACTTCGGGTTGTAACCGAGAATGGCCGGACCTTGTAGCTGCGCGAGCACCGCCTGCGCCGCGGCGAGACCGGGACTCGTCCAGTTCCCGTGCGCGGGCGGGGGAGGCCCGCCGTACCAGACCACCGATTCACTGACGGGCCCCGGCGACGTGACGTCACCCGTGGAGACGATGTCAAAACCCTTCGCGCGCAGGGGGTTCGCGATCGAAGCCGCCTGATTCGCGGCGCCCGTGCCGTTTTCCACGGTGATCTTCAGACTCGATGGAGACGGCAACGCCGCGCCCGTGAACGAGTTGACGCCGGCCTTGACGTCAAAGATCTGATTCACGGCGTCGAGTCCGTTGGGCTGCACGGGAAAGACGACGTCACCGTAGTAGTAGCCGTAGAAGAGGAGAGACCCCGTGACCACGTTGGTGACGGGAAACGTGAACTGGGGGACGTTGGTGATACTCGTGTGGGCAAACGTGCGAGCCAAGCTCACCATCTCGCCTTCGCTGAATCCACTATCGACCGTCAGGTCCGGCAGTACCGAGGTTGCGATGTTCTGATCGGTGAGGGGATTGCCGAGTCCTCTCGTCGCGACCTTTTCGGCCAGCACGCGCAAGAACTCGTGCGTGCGTCGAATGCGCGCCAGATCCGAGAGCGCCTCCAGGGGCCACGATCGAGGGTCGTGATTCGAGGGATTGGGCTGAATCTGCAAGTGGCGTGCTCGCACGACTCGGAGGGCGTGTAAGCCGTCGAGCGTGTAACAGCCCTTTCGTTCGATGTTGAGTCCCGACTCGGCGTCGAAGATGGGAACGGGAAAGTACATCTTCACTCCACCGAGCGCGTTCACGACGTTCGCGAAGGTGTCAAAGTTCAACACCACGTAGTGATTGATCGGAATGGCGAAGTCTTCTTCAATGGCCGCGATGAGCTGGCTGGGCCCCTCGTAGAGCGCGGCGTCGATCTTGTTCGAGCCGATTTTTCGTGCGTTGGGAACGAAGAGGTCTCGAGGAATTGAGAGCAGCGACACCGATCCGGTACTCGGCACGAGGTGAAGAATCATGTCGATGTCGCTGTTGACGCCACTGTTTTGGGGCGAGCACAGTCCGTACGCCTTGTTCTGCACCTTCAGCGCGCACCGACTGGTTGAGCCAATAAGCAGGATGTTCTCGGCGGAGCCGCTGCCATTTTGAAGGCCGTTCACGTTCACTTTGTTGACGAGTGAGCCGAGGTAGAAGTAGTCGGCCGCGACGCCTCCGATTATCAACACCACGGCGAGTCCTACGGCGATGATTGATCGTCGTATCCAGACGCGCCGTCGGCTGCGCGAGCTCTTGCCTCGTCCGGTGCCGCGGCGTCGATCCACGGCCTCGCCCATGGCGACCAAGCGATCGTGATTGGCGATTTTTCCTTGGGGAGGCTCGAGATTTTTGCCACCACTATCGCGAGTCACCGGACAATTCTAGTGGACTGACAATGGACTTCTCGGTATCCGTTGTCCTCATTATCTGAGCGCCACGCCGGGAGAAAGTGTCGAATCGCGATTCTCGCTTTACGCCGTCTAGTGAGCGTCGAAGTAGAACTCGATCATTGTCCCCTATTTCACTAGTTGCGTAGTAAAAAGCATCGCGCCGACCGAGCGACTGCACGCACTACTTGTTCAAGACCACGTCTTTCTGCACGGCTTCGACGTGAAGGTAGCGCGGTCCACCCTTGGCGCAGGCCGCGAAGGGAAAGGCGATCACCTTCGACGCTCTCTGTCCGGGCGGGTAGACGCGAAGTCCGGCCGCCGAGATCTGGCTGCACATGGACATGGGATAGTTCTCCACATCGGTGATTTGCAGTATTACGGTCGCCGTGTTGCGCGTGCTCGCGGACTCGAGCCCCCGCGCGGTCCGGGCGCTCGTCAACGTAATGACCGCCGGGGCGACGGCGTTATCGCGAGCGGCGCTGCTTCCGACCTGGTGGTTCGCTAAGGAGACGCCCGAGACGCCGGGGTAGCCCTTGAGCGTGCACGAGTGGGCGGAAAGATTGGTGAAGTTCAAGTTGTAGTACGAGCTTCCCGCGGCTCCACTGCCCACGGTGTTGAGCCAGATGACGAGGTTGGACGTGGTGCACGGAGGCGTCGTCGCGGCGAACGCGGCGGTCGGCCCCGTGGGTAGTCCCCAGACGAAGAGGCCTGCAATCAGGGTGAAAGTTCCGGTCCAGCCGACCACGTGGCCCAGGAGTCTCCCTCGATGGTGAAGTGAAAGACTGCGCACGATCCGCCTCCTTGGTGATGGCTGAGAAACCGTTCAGCAAACGGAGTTGTCGAACAAATTCTCACCACAAATCGTAGGGGGCCACACGGCCGAAATTCGACGGAAGGACCAATGTGTCACGTAGTTGTAAAGAAGTTTCGCGTAGTGTCACGCAGTTGTAAAGAAGTTCCGCGTGGCGTCGGCGAACCAGTGCGCCGAGGGCTTGAGCGTGCGCGCAAAGGTCGATCGGTCGACGCCCACGATGCCGAACTTCGGCCGGTACCCCAAGGCCCATTCGAAGTTGTCGAGCAATGACCACTGGAAGTAGCCGCGTACGTCAACGCCGTCGCCCAAGAGCGTACGAACACCCTCGAGGGCCCCCGTGAGATAGCGGATTCGCTGGGCGTCGTCTTGGGTCCCGATACCGTTTTCGGTCACGATGATCGGCGCCTTCGTTAACGTGGCAGCGCGGCGAACGGTGTACTCGACACTCTGGGGCCAAAACAGGTAGCCCATGTCGGTCAACTCGCCGTCGGGGAGATTCACGATGCCGTCGGGACCAAGGATGATCTTCGTATAGCACTGCACGCCGACGTAGTCTTCGCCGCGCAAAGAGAGTAAGTACTTGTCCTCCATCTCGACGCGAAACGAGTCCAGTCGATCTTCGAATCCCGGCAGCGCTTCGTACTCTTGCATCGACAGCGGAAGTCCGACGGGGAAGGTTCCGGGCCCTTCTTTTAGAACGTCGCGCATCGCGACGTGACAGGCCCGCATGGTTTCGTTCACCGCGACGAAGCGCTCCCAACTGGTGACCTGGGGTGGGAAGAGTCCGAGCAGATAGCCCATAATCGCCACGATGTTGGGTTCATTGATCGTGCACGCGACACCGATGAGGTCTCCGAGCGTCTCACTGACCTTGGTGGCGTAGTTGGCCATCCACCGGGCGATGTCGGGATGTTCGAAGCCGCCGTGGTCGGCTACCCATAGTGGCAAGGTGAAGTGGTGAAGGGTGACGACGGGCACGATGTTGCGCTCACGACAGGCCACGAGGACGGCTCGGTAGTGATCGAGTGCCTCACTCGAAAAGTTGCCCTGTGCTGGTTCGATGCGGGCCCACTCGACCGAGAGACGAAATGAGTTGAGACCAAGTGACGCAATAATGTCGAGGTCCTCTTCGTAGCGATGCCAGGAGTCGCAGGCGTCCCCGCACACTTCCACCGCGGCCGTTCCCTCCGCGCGCTCGAAGCGCCACCAATCGGTGTTCGAATTACCTCCTTCAATCTGGTACGCCGACGTGGAGGTGCCCCAAGAAAACCCGTCAGGGAAGTGGACTTCGTGAGCGGTCATGTCACCAAGTTACGGCGGACCCGGCCAACGGGGCGCCCCTCAGCCTCGTCGGAGACGCGATAAGACGCGACTAGCGTTGCTCGGACTATGAAGCTCAGTCACAAGATCCCCGAGACCCCGTGGCGAGCGAAGAGTACGTGGTCGTTTCGACCTCGCATGGTGTTGCCGTTGGTGCTCGGACTCGCCCTGTTTGGCCTGGGCGAAGGTCTACTCGTCCAGTCCCAGTGGGGCGCGACGCCCTGGACCGTGTTCGCCCAAGGCGTCTCTCGCCACACCCACTGGTCACTCGGTTGGTCGACCGCCGTCATCAGTCTCGTGGTCTTGCTGGCGTGGTTTCCACTACGCGAACGTCCGGGAATCGGCACGCTGGCCAACTTGGTCATCATCGCGTACGTCCTCGACCTCGTGTCGACCAATCTCGCGGTTCCCCACGTCGTTTGGTGGAAAATCATCTACGTCGTGGGCGCCGTTGTGGCGATCGGAGCGGGCAGTGCCCTCTACCTCACGACAGGGCTCGGGCCCGGTCCTCGAGACGGGCTGATGACGAGCCTGCACCGGCGTTTTGGCGTCAGTGTGGTTTACGTCCGTCTCACGTTGGAAGTGAGTGTGCTCGTGATTGGTTGGCTCATGGGAGGGACCGTCGGCGTCGGTACCGCGTTCTTCGCCGCCACCATCGGCTTTAGCATCGGCGCCAGTTTGAGGGTGATGGATCTACTCGTGCGAAGGTTCTCGTCGTGATCAGCGCGGGACAACTCGCCACGTTCTTGGTGGCGTCAATGGCGATCATCATCGTGCCGGGGCCGAGCGTGCTCTTTACCCTGGCCCGCGGCGTGGCGTGGGGCAGGACGGTGGCGGTCTTGACGGTGCTCGGCAACAGCACGGGCACCCTGGTGTTGTCAGTCATTGTCGCGGTTGGTTTGGGGCCACTGCTCGCGCACTCCAAGGTCTTCGCCGTCGTGTTGCAACTCGCGGGTGGCTGCTATCTCTTGTGGCTGGGCTACGACGCGCTGCGCCACCGTCACGAGCACGCGCGAGCCATGGCCCAACGTGAAGCGCAGCGACCCTCGAACGTCGTCGTGGTGCGTCAGGGTTTCGTCGTGGGGATATTGAATCCGAAGTCGCTCGTCTTCTTTGCGGCGGTGTTTCCGCACTTTGTCGATCGCTCCCAGGGCAACGTCACGTTGCAACTACTGCTCTTTGGGGTCATCTTCAGCGTGATGGCCTTTTGTAGCGACGCAACGTGGGGCGTCATCGCGGGCACCGCTCGGGAGTGGCTCGCGGACTCACCTACGCGACTCGTCGTCCTTCGAACGATTGGCGCCTGCGTGATGATGACCCTCGGCGTCATCATCGTGGCGAGTGCGATCACGTCGTAGTGTCACATCCACTTCCTACGGTGTGGCCATGGGACATCTGCAGTTAACCGGTGAGAGGATGTCGGTTCCGGCGACGGTCGAATCCTTTCTCGCCAACCTCCCCGAGTTGTTGGGGACAATGTTGCGCGATCCCCGCTGCCTCGTGGCCATCGCGGAGTTTACGTACGGGCGTTACGTGCAGTTTCGCGTTGATGGTGGACTCGTCATCGCCGAAGTGGTGTCGAATCGGTACATTGTCGATTTCGTCGATGGCGACGAGGCACTTCTTTCGGAAAGCGATGAAGCGTTGCTCCGAGAACACGGGTGGGAGGAGCCGACGTTGAGCGATTGCCCCAACTGGCGTTGGACGAGCGATGACGCGTCAAACCTGCTTCTCTTGGCGGGCATGGTTCGAGAAGTCGTCGTGCGCATCTTTCACGAACGACCATTTGAAGAGATGCTTTTTCAACTCTGGGTCTTTCAAGAATCTGCGCCAAACACATCGATCACCGCCGCGTAGTTCTGCTCAGCTCGTAATCGCGTCGAAGCCGGGCCGTAGAACATGGCGATGCTCGTCGCGTCGGATTGTCTTCCTACACTGCGTGGTACGAAGGAGTTCTAATGAGCATGCACGGTGCGGGCGGCGCGGGCCGAATGGGGATGCGATCGCTGTCGCGCGATCGCAAGATTCTCCAACATCAGCTGAAAAAGGGCACCCTGCCGCGCATCTTGAAGTTCGCCAAGCACTACCGGCCCGCGCTCATTTTTTTCTTGACCGTCGTCATTCTCGACGCCATTATCTCGTCGGTGTCGCCGTTGTTGCTACGCGAAATCATCGACGTGGGCATTCATCACCACCGCGCCCACCTCGTCATTGGACTCGCCGTCGCGACGGCGATTCTCGCAATATTCGACGCGGGTTTACAGATGGTCGAGCGAAAGATCTCCGCCATTATCGGCGAGGGGCTCATCTACGACCTGCGGGCCGAGGTCTTTCGCCACATTCAAGAGATGCCCATTGCTTTCTTTTCGAGGACCCAGACCGGGGCCCTGATCAGTCGGCTGAACAACGACGTGATCGGCGCCCAGCAGGCGTTCACGGACCTCTTTTCTAACGTCGTGGGCAACGTCGTCCTCGTGCTCATCATTCTCATCGTGATGTTGACGTTGAGCGTGCCGATCACGCTCGTGGCGCTGATACTGCTGCCCGTCTTTCTCGTTCCCGCTCGACGGGTGGGTCGAAAACTGGGCACGCTCTTTCAGCGCGGGATGGAGTTGAACGCCGAGATGAATATGGTCATGAGCGAGCGCTTCAACGTTGCCGGGGCGATGCTCGTGAAGCTCTTTGGACGCCCTAATGAAGAGCGCGCCGCCTTCGAGCAGCGCGCCGCGCAGGTGCGCGACATTGGGATTCATCAAGCGACCTATCAGCGGTACTTCTTCATCTCGCTCTCATTGACCGCGTCGCTCGCGACGGCCTTCGCCTACGGCTTCGGTGGTGTCGAGGCCGTGCACGGGGTGATAGCCGTGGGCACGGTCGTGGCGTTGACGGCGTACCTCGCGCGCCTCTACGGTCCCCTCACGCAGTTGTCGAACCTGAACATTGACTACATGTCCGCCATGGTCAGTTTCGAGCGACTCTTCGAAATCCTCGACCTTGAGCCCATGATCAAGGAGAGCCCGAACGCTCGGACCATTCCCGATGGTCCGGCCGAACTGCGGTTCAATCACGTGGACTTCTCCTACCCGGGCGCGGAGGACGTCTCGCTCGCCTCCCTCGAAGCCGTCGCGCGACTTGACGACACGCCGCGCACCCCGGTCCTGCACGACATCACGTTCGTGGTGAAGCCGGGCACGATGACCGCGCTCGTGGGTCCGAGTGGGGCCGGGAAAACCACGATTTCGATGTTGATCTCGCGACTCTACGACGTGGACGCGGGATCAGTGACGATCAACGGGCTCGATATTCGAGAGGCCACGACGGCGTCACTCAACGCGACGGTCGGTGTCGTCACGCAAGACGCTCACCTCTTTCACGACTCACTGCGCGCCAACTTGTTGTTCGCTAAGCCCGACGCCACCGACGAAGAGATCGCGCGCGCGCTCGCCGCCGCGCAGATCGCGGACCTCGTGGCGTCGCTGCCGATGGGACTGTCGACGGTGGTGGGCGAGCGCGGTTATCGCCTCTCGGGGGGTGAGAAGCAGCGCGTCGCCCTCGCACGACTACTCCTCAAGTCGCCGCGCGTCGTCGTGTTGGACGAAGCCACGGCCCATCTCGACGCGGAGAGCGAAGCCGCCGTGCAACGCGCCCTCGACGAGACGATGAATCAGCGCACGTCGGTGGTCATTGCGCATCGTCTCTCCACCATTCGCAGCGCCGACCAGATTCTGGTGGTGGACGAGGGGCGAATCATCGAGCGTGGCACGCACGCGGAGCTACACGATCGGGTCGGTCTCTATCGTGATCTCTACGAAACACAGTTCGCGGGTCAAGAGGACTAGCCCATCGCGTGGGCGCCCCCGTCGACGTGAATGACTGAGGCGGTCGTGCCACGGAGCAACGGTGACAGTAGGGCCACGCCGGCGTCGGCGACGGCGCTGGCGTCGCGCACGTCCCAGCCGAGCGGCGCTCGATCGCCCCACGTCTCTTCGAAGAGCGCGAACCCCGGTATCGACTTGGCGGCCATGGTGCGAATCGGCCCGGCGGCGAGCATGTTGACGCGAATCTTGTCCGGGCCGACTTCGCGCGCCAGGTAGCGACCGAGCGATTCGAGAGCGGCCTTCATGACGCCCATCCAGTCGTACATCGGGTAGGCCCTCGAACCGTCAAAGTCGAGCGCCACCACCGACGCCCCGCCCAGCGCCGTGCTCTTTTGCAACAGCGGACGAAAGGCTCCAACCAGGGCGGCGAGTGAGTAGGTGGAGGCGTGCATGGCCACGGACACGTCCTCGAAGGGCGCCACGAACATGCCCGAGCCGAGACAGCTCGCCGGGGCGTAGCCAATGGCGTGCACCAGTCCGTCCAGGCGTCCAAAACGAGACTCGATCTCTAGAACGGCGGCGTCGATCTGAGCCGGGTCCGTGACGTCGAGTTCGATGACCTCACCGACGTCACCGAGTTGTTTTGCTGTGCGCCTCGTGATCGAGGTGCCGCGTCCAAAGCCCGAGAGCGCGAGCGTGGCGCCTTCTTCGAGGGCGCGCTTCGCGATGCCAAAGGCCAGGGAGTCGTCGGTCAAGACGCCGGTAACCAAGATACGGTGATCGCTCAGGAGTGCCATCTTGTTAGCGTACTTCTAGGCATTACGAGCAACGAGGACGACAATGACGACAGTGGGCATTTTAGGAGGTACTGGTCCGGCCGGACGAGGCGTCGCTCTCCGTCTCGCGAGCGCCGGTTACGACGTCATACTCGGTTCTCGCGACGAGACGCGCGCGCAAGTAACCGCGAGCACGCTGCTCGCGCGCGGAGAGGGCGTCGTGCGCGGCGCGTCGAACGAAGTCGCCGCGCACTGCGATCTCGTCGTCGTCGCGACACCCTGGGACTCCGCCGTTTCGACCGTGAGCGCCCTGAGGAGTTCACTCGCGAACAAGACGGTGATCTCTATGGTCAGCGCACTCGCTCGTGAGGGCAAGGAACTCGTCCCGCTCTATGCGCCGCGCGGTTCGATGGCGGCGCAACTGGCCTTCGCCCTACCCGAGAGCACGATCGTGGGCGCCTTTCACCACTTGCCCGCGAGCGAGATGGAAGATCTGGACAGTGATCTCGACGCGGACGTCATTATCTTCTCGGATGACAACGACGCCAGAGAAGAAGTGTCCGCCGTCATCAACGCCATGGCGGGCCTTCGCGCGGTGGTCGCGGGATCGATGTCGCTCGCCAGCGCCGTCGAAGCCTTCACGGCCGTGTGTGTCTCGATCAATATTCGCCATAAGGCCCACAGTTACGTGAAGCTCGCCGGACTCAAGCGCTGATGCAGCTCTACGACAGTGCCCGTCGGGGCGTGTTTCCCCTCGAGGCGGGTCCCGTCACGACGATGTACAGCTGTGGCATTACGCCCTACGACTCGGCGCATCTCGGACACGCCTTTGTCTATCTCACCTTTGACGTGTTGACTCGTCGACTCCTCGACGCCGGTCACGAAGTGCGCTGCGTGCGCAACGTCACGGACGTCGATGACGACATCCTTCGCAAGGCTCGAGAGCTGGGCGTGAACTACCTCGATCTCGCCGCCCAGGAGATGGTCACCTTCGAGCGCGACATGAAGCTCATCAATCTGTTACCCGTCTACGCTGAGCCCCGCGCCACGGGCGCCATCCCCGAGATTCTGACCCTGATCGGTCAGACGATCGATCTGGGACTGGCCTACGAAGTGGACGGTTCGGTGTACTTCGAAGTGTCGAAGTTCCCACGCTTTGGCCAGGTCAGTCACGACAGCCGCGACCAGATGCTCGAACTCGCGGCGCTCAACGGCGGACGACCCGACGATCCCAACAAGCGTGACCCGCTGGACTTCGTTCTCTGGCAGCCGTCACTCGAAGACGAACCCGCGTGGGAGTCACGTTGGGGCGCCGGACGGCCGGGTTGGCACATCGAGTGCTCCGCGCTGGCGCTGCGCGAGTTGGGCGAAACGGTGGACGTGCACGGCGGTGGGCGAGATCTCGTCTTTCCCCACCACGAGTGCGAGGCGGCGCAGAGCGAGTCGGTGACCGGCGCACCGTTCGTGAAGCACTGGATGCACACGGGACTCGTGGCCCTCGACGGGATCAAAATGAGCAAGTCGCTGGGCAACCTGCTCTTCGTGCACGAGCTCGTCAGCCGCTCCGAGCCAGCGGCCGTTCGACTTTCGCTGCTCGACCAGTTCTACCGCGACGACTGGGAGTGGCGTGACGAGCTGTTGTTGCACGCGCAGTCGAGACTCGCGACGTGGCGTTCGACGATGACGACGGGTCGAGCTTCTTCGGTACTCGATGACGTTCGCGACGCTCTCGACGACGACCTCAACACGCCCGCGGCACTTCGCGCCGTCGACGCCGCCGCGTACGCCGGCGCCCACGTCGCTTCGGCGGCGTCGTTGCTCGGCGTTACGCTGTAGGCAGCGAAAGGCCACCATGAACGACCTCAACGTAGAGCTACCCGACGGCAGCACTCGCACGCTGAGCGAAGGATCGACCGCCCTCGACCTCGCGAAAGCCATCGGGCCACGCCTCGCGAAGGACGCCCTCGCGGCGCGCGTCAATGGGCTCCTGACCGATCTCTCGACGTCACTGGCTGATCGTGACCGCGTCGCTATCGTGACCCCGGCGAGCGAGGACGGTCGCGAGGTACTTCGTCACTCGAGCGCTCACGTCTTGGCCCAAGCCGTGACGCGTCTGTGGCCTGGGGCGCTCTACGCGATTGGACCCGCTATTCGAGACGGCTTCTACTACGACTTTGAACTTCCTGGTGGCGACCACTTTAGTGACGATGATCTCGCGCGCGTGGACGCCGAAATGCGCGCCATCATCGCCGAAGAGCAACCCTTTACTCGGGCGGAGCACTCGATCGAAGAGGGCCTCAAGATCTTCAAGGATCAACCCTTCAAGATCGAGATCATCGAGGCCGTCGTCCGGGGCGGTAACGCGGAAGACCTCGCCGAGACGGCAAGCAGCACGATGGTGTCGACGTACTCGAACACGAGTGCCTTCGTTGATCTCTGTCGCGGACCCCACGTGCCCACGACCGCGCGCCTCGGGCACTTCCAACTGACGCGCGTCGCGGGCGCCTACTGGCGTGGCGACGAGAAGAATCCGCAACTGCAACGTATTTACGGCACGGCGTGGGAGTCCAAGGAGGCGTTGGCAGCGCACTTGACGCAACTCGAAGAGGCCGACAAGCGCGATCATCGCAAACTCGGTCACGAACTCGACCTCTTCTCCTTTCCCAGTGAGATCGGATCGGGGCTGGCGGTCTTTCACCCCAAGGGCGGCATCATCCGTCGCGTGCTCGAGGAGTACTCGCGCCAGCGCCACGAAGTGTCCGGTTACGAGTTCGTGTACACACCGCACATCTCCAAGGCCGAGCTCTTCGAGACCTCCGGTCACCTGTCCTGGTTCGCCGAGGGCATGTACCCGCCCATGGTGCTCGACGAGGGACAGGAGTACTACCTAAAACCAATGAACTGTCCCTTTCACGTGTTGATCTTCATGGCGCGCCAGCGCAGCTATCGCGAACTGCCACTTCGCATGTTCGAGTTCGGTTCGGTCTATCGCTACGAGAAGTCTGGGGTCGTGCAAGGGCTCACGCGCGTGCGCGGCATGACCCAAGACGACGCGCACATCTTCTGTACGCGTGACCAGATGGCCGACGAGCTCGCGAGCCTCTTGAAGTTCGTACTCGATCTTCTACGTGATTTCGGACTGAGCGAGTTCGACTTGGAGCTCTCGACGCGCCCACCCGGCAACGCGGTGGGCACCGACGAGGAGTGGGCCGAAGCCGAGGCGACGCTGTTATCCGTTGCTCAAGCCGAGGGACTTGATCTCGTGCTCGACGTGGGCGGCGGGGCGTTCTACGGACCGAAGATATCGGTCCAGGCGCGCGACGCCATCGGTCGCTCTCACCAGTTGTCGACGATTCAATTGGACTTCCAAGAGCCCAAGAACTTTGACGCCACGTACATAGCGCCGGATAACACTCGTCAACGCCCGATCATGATTCACCGCGCGCTCTTTGGATCGGTCGAGCGGTTTCTCGCGATTCTCATCGAGCACTACGCGGGGAACCTTCCGACGTGGCTCAGCCCCGAGCAGGTGCGCGTACTGGGCGTACGTGACGATCACGACGGCTACGCCTACGACGTGGCGGCCCTCCTTCGAAAAGAGGGCGTTCGCGTCAGCGTGGATGAAGCCAGTGAACCGCTCGGTGCTCGGATCCGAAAGGCCAAGCTCGAGAAGATTCCCTACGTCGTGGTCGTCGGTGACGACGACGTCGCCCAGGGGACGCTGGGCGTCAACGCGCGCGGATCGAACGATCCCGAGCGCGGCGTGGCGCTGGGCGTCTTTAGTGAGCGCCTCGTAGACGAGATTGAACGTCACGCCTCGCCCGAGGCGCCCTAGTGCCGTTGGACCGATTCTCAGCGGCGTGGCGCGAAGAGTACGTGTCCAGTGCCTTCGCCGGCGAACTCGACAAGGAGTCGAACGAGTGCGTCTTTTGTGTACTGGGCGCCGAGCCGGTCGACGAGTCGACCGGAGTTTTGAAAAAGACCGCGTACTCGTTCGTCGTCCTCAACGCCTTTCCCTACGGCTCCGGTCACCTCTTGGTGTTGCCCTTTCGTCACGTGGGATCGCTCGAAGACCTCGACGACGAGGAGTACCAGGACTTCTTCTTCGTCCTGCGCGATACCGTGCGCGCCTTGAAGGGGGCCTACGGCCCCGAGGGGATGAACGTAGGGATGAATCTCGGCCACGCGGCCGGCGCGGGCATACCGCAGCACCTGCACGCGCACGCACTGCCGCGCTGGCAGGGCGACACCAATTTCATGACCACGATTGGCGAGACTCGCGTTCTGCCCGAGTCGCTCCAGTCCACGTGGCGCAAGGTCCACGCCCACCTCTAAGCCCGGCGTTACCGGGTGGTACAAGTAGACTCGCCACCATGAGCCAAGAGGGTCGATAGCGTCGATGTTCGACGGCAAGTTCCGCCAGTCGGTTGACGCGACGACCGCGCCGATCGGTCGCTGGCTCGTGCGAGTTGGTTTTTCCGCCGATGTTCTCACGGCGTCGGGACTCGTCTTCGCCGGCGCCACGGCCTGGGCTATCGCCGTGGGCTTGCACTACTGGGCCGTTGTGTTGTTGACGCTGACGGGATTCCACGACCTCTTCGACGGCCCCGTCGCCAAGGCTTCGCACCGCGCCAGCCAGCGTGGCAGTTTCTTTGACTCGGTCGCGGATCGCATTGCCGACGCCGTTATCCTCGGCGGCGCCGCCTACTACTTAACGGCCCATCACCACGGTCAGCTCGTGTTACTGCCCTTCGCGATACTCACCACGACCTTCATGATCTCCTACCAACGCTCGAAGGCGGAGAGTCTGGGTCTCGTGGCCAAGGGCGGGCTCATGGAGCGCGCCGAACGGATGATCCTCTTGGGGGTCGGGCTCCTGGCCACGCCCATCTTTATTCCCGTGCTCTGGATCATGTTGGCCCTGACGGCGATGACCGCTAGCGGACGATTCTGGCGGGTGTGGCAGGTGGCCGCGCGTCCCGCACCTTCCACGACGTCGAACCTTCGTGCTCGCCAGCACAGTCGGCGCCTTCGTCGAGGTCTTAGTCGCGCCTCGCGTCACTAGACGTGGCCAAAAAGGCGCGCGTCGCGCTCTTTAAAACCGTGGGCGCCGTAATGGAGGCACTGCCCGAACGCGTTGACGTCGCTCTCGCGCGTTCGATTGCGGAGTCGCTCGGACGGCGTATCAAAGTCAGGCGAGAGAATCTCTCCAACAACCTCGAGCACGTTCTCGCGGCGCCGGGAACGCACGTGGAGGGAGAACTTCTCGACGAGTTCGTCCGTCGCGGTTTTCGTAGTTACGGCCAGTACTGGGCCGAGGGCGCGAAACTGCCCGCTCTGTCAAAGTCCACGATCTACGACCGCTTCACGATTTGCGAGGGCCTCGAGCATCTCAGAGAAGCCAAAGAGCGCGGCCGGGGCGCGATCGTGGGGCTGCCGCACATAGGTTCGTGGGAGTGGGGCGGCTCGTTTCTCAACTCGCTGGGTCTCGGCATGACCGCCGTCGCCGAAGTGCTCGATCCGCCCGAACTCTTCGAGTGGTTCAAGGAGAAGCGAGAGTCCATCGGCATTCGTATCGAGCCCCTCAACGATCACGTCGGTTCGACGCTCTTGTCGGCGTTGCGTCGAGGCGCGGTCGTGGGGCTGCTCTGTGATCGCGATCTTCAAGGAAACGGCGTCCCGGTCGAGTTCTTTGGTGAACGCGTGACGATGCCCGCCGGGCCGGCGACCCTCGCGCTGCGCACCGGCGCGACACTCGTAGCCTGCGCGTGTTACGCCGGACCGGGCCGCGACCACTTCGCCGTCGTGACGCCACCGATTCCCACGGAACGTTCGAAACGACTGCGCGACGACGTGACGAGAGTCACCCAGGCCCTCACCCGAGAGCTTGAGGGGCTCATTCGCCGCGCGCCCGAACAGTGGCACGTCCTCGAGCCTCGATTCGCGTCGTCATGAGTATCAAACGCGTCGCGATTGTTTCGCCCTACGCGTTAAGTGTCTTTGGGGGCGTCCAGGAACAAGTCCTCGCGATGAGCCGTGTGCTGAGCGCACGAGATAAAGAAGTCCTGGTCGTAGCGCCCGACGCGGACGACGAAGCGGTCTACGACACGCCGGCGAGGGTGCTGCGTCTCGGGCCGCGCTGGTCGTTTCCCGCGAACGGATCGAAAGCACCCCTCACGATCTCGCCGTTGGCCTCGTGGCGAGCGAAAGAGGCCATCGAGGCCTTCAACCCCGACGTCGTGCACTTTCACGAGCCCTTCGCGCCACTGCTGGGTTGGTCCACGCTGCACGCCCACCGCCGCGCGGCGGTCGGCACGTTTCATCGGAGCGGTCAAGGCCCCGCGCTGCGCTTCACCAAACCTCTGCTCGAGCGCTTGGCCACGCGCCTCGACGTCGCGGTGTCGGTAAGTAAGGCCGCCGCGCGAACGATTGAGAACGCCTGCGGCTTGAAGAGCGACGTACTCTTCAATGGATTTGAAATGGAACGATTCGTCGCGACGCCGCGTCTACGTTCCTCGGAGACGGTGCTCTTCTTCGTTGGTCGTCTCGAACAACGTAAGAGCGTCGCGACGGTCATTGAAGCGGCGCACCACCACAACGCTCGTAGTGAGAGGCCGTGGCTGCTCGTGATCGCGGGTGACGGACCGGAGCGGGCTCGACTCCAAGCGCTGGCGGCGCGCTCACAACGGATTGTTTTCATTGGGACCATCAGCGACGAAGAGAAGCGAGGGTGGCTTCGCCGCGCGAGCGCCCTCATCGCGCCGTCGACCCGCGGTGAGAGTTTTGGACTCGTGCTGCTCGAGGGCATGGCCAGCGAGACCTTGGTCGTCGCGAGTGACATCGAGGGATACCGCGAAGCGGGTGGCCAGTACGCGACCATGTTTACTCCCGGGAACGTCTCGTCGCTCGAAGGGGCGACCATTCGCGCGCTCGAGGGGGAGAGCGAGGCGAGCATTGCCTCGGCGCGTCAACACGCCGAACGTTGGTCGATGACGTCGCTGATGGACGCGTACGAAGAACGCTACGAAATGGCGAGGAAACTTTTTCAAGCCACCAAGTAGCCTTGGGGCGTGGCAACCAAGCAACGACCGCGCTCTCGCCGCTCTAACGTCTCGAGGGACCGCGGGCCTCGCTACGTGGCGCCCGTTCTCGATCCGACGTGGCAGAACCCCTACGTACCCTCGACGAGCGAACGCCACCACAACGAGCGTGTCCTACGCCGCTTCGCCTTTCGACGCCGTCTCCCTCAGACCATCGTCGCGCTCGTCGTCGCGCTCGCGCTCGTCGCGGGCGTCGCCGTCGTGCCGTGGTTGCCCGCCGCGGGCGTTCTGGTCGCTCTCGTCTACGCCTGGGACCTTCGTCGAGCCGTGGACACCTACGCCAAGCGCGGTCAGAGTCTCGGCGCGTTACTACTCGCTCAGTTTTCACCGGGGGGCGACTCCATCGAGCGTCTACGTCTCGTTACCGTCCTCGACCGGTTGGCGGCGACCTTCGGGGTGGACCACGTGAGCGCGTTCATCATTGAAGACTCCGGCTACAACGCCGCGCTCGTGCCCGACGGTGCCAACTTCTCGCTCTACGTGACCAGTGCGCTGATGCAGGACTTCGAACTCATCGAACTCGAAGGCGTCGTCGCGCACTGTCTCGCTCGCCAACGCCTCGGACTCTTGGAGCGAGAAAGTCTCGCGTGCGTCACGACGCTCAGTGACGACGCTCGCAAAGTTCTCGCGGGAAGTGGCAAGGCCTACCGGGCCGACGAGGTCGCGGCCGCGAGCATTCGCTACCCGCTGGGTCTCGCCGGCGCCCTACGAAAGTGCGCCCGTCAACAGCTGGCCCCGGACTCGTTTTTCTCCTCCTCCGGCTACGACCAGTGGCGTTGGGTCTTTTTCAACCAGTGGAGTGACCAGCGCGAGAGCGACATCGGTGACCTCGACGACGTCGAACTGAGAGCGCGCGCCCTCGAAGAGTGGTAGAGCCCGGCCATTAGGCTGGAACTATGAGTTCTTCTAAAAACCCTTCGGTCACCGCAACCGCGCTCGTCAAGCGCGGACTGGCCGACATGTTGCGCGGTGGCGTGATCATGGACGTCGTGAACCCCGAGCAGTCGAAGATCGCCGAAGACGCGGGCGCCGTCGCGGTCATGGCCTTAGAGCGCGTGCCGGCCGACATTCGCCGAGACGGCGGCGTCGCTCGGATGAGCGATCCGTTGATGATTCAAGAGATCCAGGCGGCGGTGACGATTCCGGTGATGGCTAAGGCGCGCATTGGCCACTTCGCAGAAGCGCAGATTCTTCAAGCCCTTGACGTGGACTACATCGACGAGTCCGAGGTCCTGACGCCGGCCGACGAAGAGAACCACATCGACAAGTGGCGTTTCAGCGTACCCTTCGTCTGTGGCGCGACGAACCTGGGTGAAGCCCTGCGTCGAATCAGCGAAGGCGCGTGCTTGATCCGCTCCAAGGGTGAAGCGGGCACCGGCAACGTCGTCGAAGCCGTTCGACACCTGCGCACGATTAACGCGCAGATGCGTCGACTGCACAGCGCCGACCAGAACGAGCTCTACGCTCTCGCGAAGGATCTTCAAGCGCCGCTCGCGCTCGTCCAAGAGGTTGCCCAAGTCGGAAAACTACCGGTACCGCTCTTTTGCGCTGGTGGAATCTCGACGCCGGCCGACGCGTCGCTCGTGCTACAACTCGGCGCCGAAGCCGTCTTCGTCGGCTCGGGCATCTTTAAGAGTGAGGACCCCGAGCGTATGGCCCGAGCCATCGTCGAAGCGACCACGCACTTTGAGGACCCGAGCGTCGTCGCGAAAGTGTCGACCGGTCTCGGTTCGGCCATGAAGGGTTGGGAGACGGCCTCGCTCGAGCAGCGTCTCGCCGAGCGCGGTTGGTAGTGACACGCGTTGGGGTCCTCGCACTGCAAGGTGACGTGGGCGAGCACGTCTCGATGCTCGAGTCCCTCGGATGCGAAGTCGTCAAAGTTCGTACGGTTGAAGACCTCAACAGTGTCGAAGGACTGGTGCTGCCCGGTGGTGAGTCCACGACCATTGCGTACCTCCTGACGACCTCGGGCCTGAAGGACGTCCTCGGCGCCAAAATCAGCCAAGGACTGCCGGTCTTTGGCACGTGCGCGGGACTCATTCTCTTGAGTTCCGAGGTGCTCGACGGGCGAAGTGACCAGTGGAGTTACGGCGCGTTGTCGCTCTCGGTGCGACGCAACGGCTACGGGCGCCAGATCGCGAGTTTTGAGTCGCCGCTCGAAGTAAAGGACGTCGGGACCGTACCGGGGGTCTTTATCCGCGCGCCGAGGATCGAAACGTACAGCGACGACGTTGAAGTGCTGGCCACGCTCGATCACGGTGACGGCCTCGGCGAACACCCCGTGTTTGTTCGCCAGCACCAGGTCTGGGGCGCCTCGTTTCATCCCGAGTTGACCGGCGACGCGCGCCTGCATCAGCTCTTTCTCAACTCGCTCTAATTTTCGCTACGATAGCCAAGCCTTTCCAGGCAGGAGGAACTATGTCCGGGCACTCCAAGTGGGCAACGACCAAACACCGCAAGGGCGCCAAGGACTCCGCGCGCGCCAAGGTTTTCGCCAAACTCATTCGTCAAGTCGAGGTCGCGGCCCGTGAAGGGGGCGGCGACGCCAACACCAACGCTGCGCTGCGCACGATGTTTCAAAAGGCCAGAGAAGCCTCAGTGCCCATCGACACGATCGAACGGGCCATCAAACGCGGCACGGGCGAGCTCGAGGGTGTTCGTTACGAGGCCATCAGTTACGAGGGCTACGGGCCGAGTGGGGTCGCGGTCATCGTCGAGACCTTGAGCGACAATCGCAACCGCACCAGCGCCGAGATCAAGCACCTCTTTGGCAGGAACGGGGGAGCAATCGCCGAACCCGGCGCGGTGTCGTGGCAGTTCGATCGAAAGGGCGTCCTGGAAGTAGAGGGACCCGTCGACGAAGATCAACTCCTGGAGTGGATCATGGAGGCCGGCGCGGAGAACTACGAAGCTAACGGCAAGAACTACACGGTTACTACCGAGCCCCACGACGTGGCCTTCGTGCGCGACGCGTTGGAAAAGCACGGCCTCAAGGTCCAAAGTGCCGACCTCACGCTCGTGGCGCAGAACACCATTCCCGTCACGGAAGAGTCGGAAGCGAAGAAGATTCTGCGCCTGATGGAAGCCATTGACGACCACGACGACGTGCAGAACGTCTACGCCAACTTCGACATCCCCGACGAACTCCTGGCGAGTTACGACGGTTGATTCCTAGTTTTGGACCCCTGACGGGGTAACATCGAACGTATGTTCGTACTCGGGATCGATCCTGGACTGACCCGTTGCGGGTTCGGTCTCGTGGAAGGGTCTTTCGAGGGCGTTGAATCGTTTCGAGCGGTACGAGCCGGCACCATTGAAACCGATCCGAAGATGCCCGTCGAGCGGCGACTGCGCCAGCTCCACGTCGAACTCGACGAGCTCTTAAAGGAGACGACGCCCGACGCCGTGGTGGTCGAGCGCGTCTTCTACCAACGAAACGCCAAGACCGCGATACCCGTGGCTCAGGCCAGTGGGGTGGCGATCGCGCTCGCTGGAAGTGACGACGTCGCCGTTCGTCAGTTCACCGCCCAAGAGGTGAAGTTGGCCGTAACCGGCTACGGGGCGGCGAGTAAGTCCCAAGTGCAGGGCATGGTCGCGAGGCTCTGTGGTCTGAGTGAGATCCCTCGCCCGGCCGACGCCGCGGACGCGTTGGCCCTCGGCATTGCGTACTTCATGATCGTTCGCACCGAACGCCGTTATCCCCTGGGCAGTCGCGCGTGATTGGTTGGCTCAGCGGTCGCGTCACGCATCAACTGAAAAACGGCGCACTCCTCGTCGACGTGCAGGGCGTCGGCTACGAGGTCCACGTCGCCTCGAGTGAGTTGCCGCCCTTTGATGAACTCATTGAACTCTTTATCTTCACCGTGGTGCGAGAGGACGCCCTACAACTCTTTGGCTTTCACACGATCGAAGATCGAGAGTTCTTCGAACTCCTCCTGGTGACGCCCGGCGTGGGGCCTTCGACGGCGCTCGGAGCCCTTAGAACCATGAGCGTCGCCGAGTTGGCCTTCGCGATCGAAAGCGACGACGCCAAAAAGGTCGCGACGATCTCGGGCATTGGACCAAAGACGGCGAGTCGCATCGTGCTCGAACTTAAGGGAAAGGTCTTGACCGATAACTCCTTCGAGCCGTCGGCGCCCACCGAGCACGTCGACGCCGCGATCGTCGACGCGCTGCGCGCGCTGGGCTACACCAGCCACGAAGTTCGTGAAGCGCTGCGTGACGTGGTGCTGCCTTCGAACGAATCAGAAGCTCTTCGAACGGCGTTGCAACTCTTGAGGCACGCGTGAGTAAGCGAGAGATCAACCTCGAGCAACTGGTCGATCACGTGGTGACGTCCGAGGCCAGCGAACTCGAGCGCCGCGCGGAGGTCTCCCTGCGTCCTTCGACGTTGGAGGAGTTCGTTGGTCAACGCGATCTGGTCGGTCACCTCCAGGTCGTCCTCGGTTCGGCCCGGGCTCGACATCAATGCGCCGATCATCTGCTCTTTGCCGGTCCACCGGGACTCGGCAAGACGTCCCTCGCGAGCATCGTCGCCAGTGAAATGGGAACGGGTTTTCGCGTGACGTCGGGACCGGTGCTGTCACGCCCCGGGGACCTTGCGGCGCTTCTCACCGACCTCCAAGACGGCGACGTGCTCTTCATCGACGAACTCCACCGACTGTCGCGCGCCGTCGAAGAGGTGCTCTATCCCGCGATGGAGGATCTGCGCCTCGACGTCATGATCGGCCGGGGACCGTCGGCGAGGTCGATTCGACTCGATCTGCCGAACTTTACGTTGATCGGAGCGACCACGAGAACGGGACTCGTCGCGGCGCCCTTGCGCGACCGATTCGGCTTCATCGGCCAACTCGATCTCTACGAGGTCGATGAACTCACCTTGATCGCGCAGCGATCGGCCGGGTTGTTGAACGTCGCACTCGATCCCCAGGCCGCCGCCATCATCGCCTCGCGCAGTCGCGGGACGCCGCGCATCGCGAATCGACTTCTTCGTAGAGTGCGAGACTTCGCCTCGGTGAAGGGACACGAGAAGGTCGACGCCAACGTCGCCACGGACGCGCTCCTACTCTTTGGTGTCGATGAGTTCGGGCTCGACAAGATCGACCGCAGGATTTTGACGCTGCTCTGCGAGCAGTTCGCTGCGCAGCCCGTCGGGCTCACCACGCTGGCCCACGCCTGTGGTGAAGAGCCCTTCACCATCGAAGACGCGTATGAGCCGTATCTCCTTCGCGCGGGGCTGATGGTGCGAACGCCGCGCGGACGAGTGGCGACGGAGCGAGCGTACGAACACCTAGGGATTCAGCCACGTCACGGCGGCCTGTTCTAAAGGCTTATCGCCTAGCGAGTAGAGTTTCCCTGTCCGTTAACGAAGGAAATCCTTATGTTGGTTGCTTCAGGCTCTAGTTCATCGTCGATTCTCATTATTTACGTCATCGTCTTTGGCGCGCTGTACTTTTTCTATCTCCGTCCTCGCTCGAGGAAGCAAAAGGCCCAGCGTCAAGAGGGTCGCAAAGTCGAAGTCGGCCAGCGCGCCCAGACCATCGGCGGCTTCGTGGGAACCGTCGTCAAGAGCGAGAGCGACCTCGTCACGCTGCGTACCGACGCCGGGGTGGAGTTGGACTTCGTACCCTCGGCCATCGCGCGCCGCTACAACCCGGTCGTGCCCGAGTCCACCGACGATCACCCGACGGAAGGTGACGCGAAGTAATGCCCCCACAGGTTGGTTCACGACGATCGTTGATCGTCAGCCTCGTTCTCACCGTCGCCATCGCCTTTGGATCACTCGCGGCGACGCTGTCGCTGGGGTGGGGGCCGAAGTTGGGTCTCGACCTCGCGGGTGGACTCTCGGTGGTCTACAAACCAACCACTCAAGCGTCTCTGGCCGACATGCAAGAGGTCGTGACGATTCTGACGAACCGCGTCGACGGACTCGGCGTCTCGGGCGCCACGGTCAACCTTCAAGGCACCGAAGTGGTCGTGAGCGTGCCGGGCGTGAAGGACGCGCGACAAGTTTTGGCCGCCGTGGGCCAGACCGCGCAACTACTGTTTCGCCCCGTGCTCTGTGAAGCGGGCGTTGGTACCAAGCTCGTCAAAACTCCGCTGCCCGCGTGCGCACCTCAGTACCAAGACACTGAGGCGAACTTGAACGTGAACACGACGACCGGCAACCCCGTCAACATCGCGCCCGATCCCGCGTTTACGGACATCGCCTCGACGAAACCGGCGAAGGATCTCGCGCAGGACACGGTGCTCTTGCCCCTTCTCGGCCAGCCCGGTGTTCGCTACGTCTTAGGAAAGTCGGAGCTGACGGGTCACTCGATCAAAAAAGCGATCGCGCAACAGGACCAGGCCGGCGCCTGGGTCGTGAACTACACGCTCACCTCAACCGGCAGTCCCCTCTGGGACAAGGTCGCCGCCGAAAACTTCCACCAACTCCTCGCCATCGAACTCGACGGTGTGGTCCAGTCGGCGCCCCTCATTCAGCCCAACCAGGCGAGCTTCACCAGTTTCGACGGTCAGGGTCAGATATCGGGCTCGTTCACCGAAGCGTCGGCGAAGACGCTGGCGCTCGCGATGAACTTCGGCGCACTGCCCGTGCGCCTCCAGGCGCTGACCACGGTGACCGTTTCGCCGACGCTGGGCCACTCGGCCCTCGTCGCGGGACTCGGTGCGGGTCTCGCGGGTCTCGCGTTGGTCTTGCTCTACACCATTCTCTACTACCGCGCGCTCGGCCTGGTCATCGTGTTCGGACTCGCCGTGACGGCCTCGCTGTTGTGGGCCATCATTTCGGCGCTCGGCCATACGGCCTTCGCGCCCAGTTTCGACTTGGCTGGTGTTACCGGATTAATTGTGTCCATTGGTATCACGGTGGACAGTTACATCGTGTACTTCGAACGATTGAAAGACGAGGCCCGAGCAGGGCGCTCGGTACGCTCCTCGGTCGATCGGGGTTTTCGCTCGGCCTGGCGCACGGTGTTGGCCGCCGACACAGTGAGTCTGCTCGCCGCGGTGTTGCTCTACATCATCGCGGTCGGTGACGTGAAGGGCTTCGCCTTCTTCTTGGGACTCTCCACGTTGATGGACGTCTTCATCACCTGGTACTTCACTCGTCCGCTCGTGGTTTTGCTCGGGCGACGTGGGTCCTCGAGCACGTCCAAGCTTTCGATGGCCGCTGGTCTGCACGCGGGAGCTCCGAGTGAGTAACGACACCGTCTCATTCGCTCCGGTCGACCCCAAGAACTACGGTCGAGCCGGCCGCCTCTACCACGGACTCACGACGGTCGACTTCGTTGGTCGACGCAAGATCTGGTTCAGCGTCTCTCTCGTCATCATCGTGCTCGGACTCGGTTCACTCGCCATTCGCGGCTTCAATCTCGGCATCGACTTCAAGGGCGGCAGCTCGTGGGAAGTACTGGCGCCGAACACGTCCATTCTCAATATGACCCACGCCGTCGAAAAAGCCGGGCTCACCAATCCGAGTGTTGAGAAGTTGGGCTCCGATACGTACCAAGTCACCGCCGATATCAACGCGCTCTCTCAGAGCCAACAAGCGGTCGTGACTACTCAGGTCGTCGACGCCATGGCGAAAACCGCCCACGCGAATCCCATCCAGGTCTCCACCAGCAACGTGGGTCCCACCTGGGGCGGTCAGATCACGAACAAGGCGTTCGAGGCGCTCATCGTGTTCTTCATTGCCGTCGTCGCGTACATCAGTATTCGCTTCGAACCCAAGATGGCCATTGCGGCCTTTATCGCGATGGTGCACGACCTGCTCGTCACGGTGGGTGTGTACTCGATCTTCGGCTTCCAGATAACCCCGGACACCGTCATCGCTATTTTGACGATTCTCGGTTATTCCCTTTACGACACGGTCGTGGTTTTCGACCGCGTTAGAGATAACACCCAAGGTGTCCTCAAGGGCGGCGACCTCACCTACAGCGAGATGGTCAATCTCTCGATGAACCAGACCCTCGCGCGTTCGATTAACACGTCACTGGTCGCCATCTTGCCGGTGCTCTCGGTGCTGCTTATTGGCGCGGATCTGCTCGGCGCGACGACGTTGCGGGACTACGGCCTGGCCCTCTTCGTGGGTCTCATGAGCGGGGCGTACTCGTCGATATTTATTGCGAGCCCGCTGCTCGCGTGGATGAAGGAGCGCGAACCTCGCTACCGTGATCTCGCCGTGCGCGTTAACGTGAGGACGGATCGCCGTACGTTGACCGCGTCGAGCGCGGCGCTGCAAGGGGCGCAGACGAGTGCGTCGAACGCCCGTCCCCAGCGCTCGGGCGGCGCCAGTGGGACCATCCAAGCTCGCGCACGCAAGCCCAAGCGGCGCTAAGTCCGGACAGAACGGTGCCCCGCGCTTAGAGTTCCCCTTCTGCTTCGAAGTGGCTGCATAAGTTTTCCTCAAATAGTTTCGGGCGCGCAACGATGTGCGGGTTCCCGTCGGGGCGAGGTGGCGGCTGCGGACTGCGGGAATCGAGGGCTTAGCGAGCGGCATCGAGCGTGGTATGGTTCGCGGCAGCGGCGAGGGCCCGTCCCTGGGGTTATCTTTCCGACGAGACCACAAGGAGAATTCCCGTGCGACGCCTATTATTTTCACTCGCGTTAATTGCCGCGGTGCCGGCTGCGATAACCGCAGCCTCACCCAGTGCCCTCGCCAGCTCGTCAAACCCGTCGGCGAACGTGACCTACACGTCATCGACGGTGGCCCTGCAGAAGGTGGGAACGGTGAACCTGAGCGCTGCCGCCCCCGTGAGTGCCGCTGCCGCGTTGGCCGGTGCGCCGACCGCCGTGCGATTCGGCGCACCGCCCGTCGACTTCGCCAAAGGCGGATTCGCTGGGGCCAGTACGATCAGCACTGCCGGTGCTGTTGCCTCCGGTAACGCGATCTCGGTGCAGCGCGACAAGCAAGCGACGGGATTCGAAGGGATCAGCGGACCCCAGCAGGCTGCCGTCAACAACGGGGGCGACCTCGAGCCGCCCGACCAGGGCACCTGCGCGGGCCCGAGTGACTCCCATGGCACCGTCACCGTGGAGATAGTCAACAATGCTCTCTCGGGGTACACGCCATCGGGAAAACAGGTGCTGCCCGTGACTCCCACCTTCGCGCTGTTCGACCAGTCCAGCACGACGTTCCTCTCCGACCCGCGCTGCTACTTCGACGCGCAGACCCAACGGTGGTTCTTCACTGAGTTGGCCATCAACACGGGCACCAGTAGTACTGAGTACCTCGCGGTGAGTGTTAACGACAACCCGTTTGGCAACTACACGGTGTTCAGCATCGACACGACCGACGCGGCTAACCCCATTGGAGACTGCCCCTGCTTTGGCGACTATGACCAGATCGGCGCCGACGCGAACGGTTTCTATATCGCGACGAACGAATTCTCGATCCAAAACGTCACGGGGGCCGTCTACAACGGTTCCGTGGTGTACGCGATCTCCAAGTGGCGCCTGGCCACCGCCGCCGATAGGGGCCCTCTGCCGTCAGTCGCGAGGTATCAGATCACCGCCGACTCCTTCGGCACCAGCGTTGGCGGCGCGAACAACGGGCCGTATCACGTCTCGCCCGCGTCGACGCCGCCGGACGGCAGTTACGCGAACAACACCGAGTACTTCGTCGAGTCCAACTCGGATCTGTTCAGCGACAATCACCTGATCGTCTACGCGTTGACGGGAACCGACGCGCTCAACCACGGCGGCGTTCCCTCGTTGCAGGCCACCGAGATCGTGAGCGAGGGTTACGCATTCCCGCCGAACGCCACTCAGAAGAACGGCCCGCTGCCGCTGGGCGCGACCGTCGGCGCGACGTCGCCGTCGGGCATTGCGGCTGACTTCAACGCGGTCCAGCAAGTGACCTACACCAACGGTCAGCTGTACGGCGCCATGGACACGGGGGTCGGCAGCCCGACGCCGACCGACGGCATCGCCTGGTTCAACCTCAACCCGTCGACGCACTCGCACGGCCTGTCGGTGCAAGTCTCGGGTCAGGGTTACGTGAACAGCAGTCAGAACCTCCTGTATCCCGACGTCGTCGTCAACGGATCGGGCCAGGGCTACGTCGTCTTCTCCGTCTCGGGACCGGCCGAGTACCCGAGCCCGGGCTATATTGCGTTCGACCCGCGGTCCGGGCCGACCGGCAACATCCGCCTGGCCACAGTGGGCTCCGCGCCCGAGGACGGGTTCACGTGTTACCCGGAGTTTATTGGCAGTAGTACCTGTCGCTGGGGTGACTACTCCGGCGGCGCCGAGTGGAACGGACAGTTCTTCTTGATGGCGGAGTACATCCCGCCGAGCGCCCGCGACTATTACACCAACTGGGGCACCTTCGTGTGGACCCCTTCTGGTCACTAACAAGGAGGACTTCAGTGCCGGGCGCGGGTGTGAACCTGCACCCGGCACTGAGGACTTGCGAGAAGGATCAATCAGTTTACAGATTCTGGGGACTGCCCTCGTCAGTATCTCGGTCTTGTTGACCGTGGTGCACGCTGGTTGACGTGACGGCGCTGTGGCGGAGGAGTACGTTGCTCACTTCGTCGCGCGGTTAAAGTCGTTCCACTTCTTCGGATCGAAGGCATTGGGGACACTGAAACTGCCGTAGAACGTGGGGAACCCTTAAAGCACGGCGCTAAGGCGCCGGGATAGTCAAGTGACCCATGGTAAGGACTACATGGGGAGTCGCCGTTGACGACTTGTCCATATTTATCCCGAGTGAGCCTTTTCAGATGTTTTGGAAAGTAAGACTTTCCGGGCGCGGTTGAATCCAAAGGAGAGCTGTATCACGTGCAGTGCTCGAGCCGAACGTGTCTCCGTTTTCCAAGCTCTTACTCGACCTGATAGGTATGAAATTGCCATCACCGTCGCGGCTGATAGTGGCCGGACGAATGATGTTCCAAGGTATCGAGCAACGTGCCTCTGCTGTTCGGAGAGTGGGAAAAACGAGTTTAAATCTCCCTCAAGTGACGGATACTCGTTCATCAGTCGCGCCATTGCTTCACCACTTCGTTGGCACTCAGCGGAGAATTTTCGCAGGGTCCGACTATGCGAATGCTCTGCTAACAGAGATCGATGAAAGACTGCCTCTAAGCCCGCATCTCGACATTGAAGACCAAATTTTAAGTCCTCATGATACCCAAGTCGACCTTCTGCGTCAGACGCAACGGCCAGAGCATTGTCACGCCTAATGGAGATGTTGCCGGCCCATAAATGAGTGAAGATTGAACTCGAGTCGCTTTCGTATAACCGACAAGTGGCTTCGTAGTACTCCCCATACAGAAGTGTCGTCGCTTGGCCTGACCTTCGCGGCGTGGGGACAATCGTGGGCATGTAACCCACAACAAGTCGGTGATCACTTCCAACATGTGAACGAGCGTGGCCACCTATGAGTCCGGCATGTGCTTTCACATCGTCATCCAAAAGTACGACGGTGTCGAATCGTGCCTCCTTAATTCCGCTTCGCCGTGCCTTGGCCTCACCGCCGTTCTCCTGAAATAGAACGCGAAGCCGCGGTTCCCTCAGAGCCCACTCACTGAGAAACTCAAATGATCCGTCGGTGCAGCCGTCGATCACGACTATGACCTCTCCGCAGCTCGCGTCCTCTAATACTGGATCAATGACTTTGGCAAGCGACGCCCTTCTATTGAACGTTGGGATCACCACGCTGACGCGACTTTCTGACGCACTCATTTCGGACCCTCCCGTAACGTCATCGTTCCGCACGAATTAGCAAGATAATTCGTCAGTTTAGTTAAGAAAATTCTAGTTCTAATTTGCGCACGGTCCAATGAGAGGACTGCTCCGAGTTGTTTAACTTTTAGTTTTGGCATTGCTGGCTCGAAGGAATCAAGTCGACAAGCCAGAGCAGGATTAGGGGGAGCTTCTATATGAAATCCGAACTCACTCGGAAGGACCTCGCTCAGCGTGAGCGCCGCGCCGCTCTGATGGTGCTGACGTGTACGACGGTGCGGCGTGCAGTTCTGCTCGAAGTAGTTGGTTCGAGTGATAATGAATAACTAGATCCAACTCGAAGTGCTGGTATCGGAGAAGGACTGGAACTCGTGGCGCTAGGTGAATGGAACAACTCCATCAGTCCCGGCGTCGTCAACACGTACTCGGGAATTTCTTCCCCAATCACAATGGGGTACCTAGTGGGACTCCGTGCGTGGTTCCTTGGTTGGTGTAGAAGGACGCTTTCCAAAGACATCAATGCGAGCTTGTCGCAGGCCCAATCTCAGAGTCACTCTTGGCGAAAGCAAGAACGCTAGTCCGAGTGAGCCAAGCATTGCAACGTAGTGGTGGTGAGTTCGTGCTAGGTGCGCATTACGAATTGCGCGCGCCGCTCGACCAGTCGGCGAAAGTGACAAACTGCGCTGGATCGCTTTCATAATATCGACCTCACCTCGGGGCTCTAAAATGTAGAGATGCTGCATGAGGATCAGCTTCAATTGCTCGCCGCCTGATACCGGCAGCGACAAGTTTGAGCTATGTCTGCGGTACTCTGTTAGCTCCTCGGGTAAGAAACTGACCACGCTTTCTCGTGCGATGCGGTACAGCAAATCAAGATCTCCGCAAAGCAAAAGGAGCGAGTTAAAGCCACCTACCTCTTGGATAAGCGACTTTCTAATCATGGTCGTGGAAATGAGAACTGCTCCGTTTTCTCCGAGAAAATCGCGGTATTGAAAATCCTTCGATTCTCCCGCACCAGTAATTACCCCATTTTCATCAATGATGCGGAACTGCGTATGACAGAAGCCGATGTTTTCATCGCTCATCACTCGAAACTGGGCTAGGAGCCGATCGGGCAACATCCGATCATCATCATCAAGAAGCGCGACAAGCTCTGAGCGCGTGTGACTAATCCCAACGTTTCGCGCAATGGACTCACCTCGATTTCGTTGCCGAAATATTCGAATTCGTGGATCGCTGTGTTCGATGTCCGAAAGATCATCATCGCATCCGTCTAAGACAACAACGAGCTCCCAGTCCGTCAGCGTTTGCGCTTGCACCGATGCAATGGCTTCGCGTAGGAACCTGCCGCCACGAAAACTTGGAATAACCACGCTCACAGTCGACATGCTCTTCCTCGTCAAAGTTGTCAAACGGAGCCGACAACTTCGGCCCAATTTCTCTCGACACTCTATAGTGCATCCTCCAATGAGGGTTGTCTTGTGGCGACACACTCGGTCCGTTCTCAACCAGAACCATGAGAAGTAGAGTCACGTTCCGTTCAGAGGCGCACCAGTGCTCAGTCCGATCCGACGAACGTGCACGTGGGCTAAACCACGAACTATTGAAACAGCAACGCGGTGGTGACCGTCGACGAATTGGAAACTCGAACTGCCGGGAGTCCGAGCGACAATGATGTCGTCCTCTGGTATTACAAATTGATCGCGAACGTAAGAGAGATTGCGACGGGCAGTGGCTGGCGAGTCGAGAGTGTTAGATGTCTGTTGGCTTTCAAGGGCCGACCGTAACGATCTACTGGGACCCGACATCGTTGTCGAGGCGATGGTGTCACCCTGTTGTGGATTGAACTATCTAGTATCGGAGTTGATGGTGATTCTATGCGCTGACTGTGGCTGCTTGGTTGATCGTGGCGTTCGCATCACGGTGTGCGCCGATCCGATGTGTTGTTGTCGCGATTTGCCCATTCGTGAAGATGGCGTCGAAGCCGTTCCCTAAGAAAGGACGGCGACTCTCTCTAGGGGTACGTTGTTGGTACCACCGCACCCGCAAACTGCGTTGCGACGTCAAAGTAATGTGAGTACCCAAACAGTGACCGATGTCACACAAGAGGGCCGAGGTCAGGAATCTAACGGCGAAACAACAGCCTGGGGCCCCGATGAGGTAGTGGCAATTCCTGAAAGATCGCGGCCTCTGATTTAGAAAAAATAAATGACCAAAACCAGAAGGCTCGACCGTTGGCGTTACAACCTCTGAGGTCAGATGGTGCTGGAGATGTGCTCCGTCTGAACTTCGCCTATCTGTCGATCACTTCAATCATCCTGGGCATCCCTTGCGTGGGTCAACACAGTCGCACGTCGAGACACGCCTCTGCCCGTCGAAGGGCCGCTTCAACGAATTGCGGTGTCGTTCCACGGGCGAAGATGAACCCCAGGTAACGATCGCCTTCGGGCAGTGGCACCACCGAGCGCCCCGGCGCAATACTGATGTCGAGACCAACCACACCTTCGACGGCGAGGGCGCGTTTCTGTCCGGACACGTGCTCGAGAACTCCGGCCGCGCGGATCGGCAGCATCATCACGCCCGACGCCTGTGGTTCACGGGTGAGGCCGCCGAGTCCCATGCCCAGGGCATGACGAATAATCACCTCTTCGAGGCTCACCCCCGCTCCGAATCGCAGAGCTCGCGCGCATAAGCCCCCGATGGACCGGGCCGCCAGTTCGAGTATGGTCACCTCGCCACCGGCGCCAATTCGCAGCTCGACGTGGACCGGACCTTCGTGAAGCCCCAATGCCGCGGCTGCCTGAGCGGCGATAGTTTCGATCTCGGTGAGGATCGCAGGAGGTTGGCGCGACGGCGTGACGTAGATCGTCTCTTCGAAGAAGGGGCCGTCGAGGGGATCGGGCTTGTCGAAGACCGCGAGTACCTCCAGGCGTCCCCCCGTGAGCAGACCCTCGGCGGCGACCTCGTCGCCGGGCACGAAGCGCTCGACCAGCAGGGATTCGGGACAGTTTGCAATCATGGCGCGAATACGCAGGCCGGCCGCGTCGGCCTCGACGGCATCGTTGACACGGATGACCCCCTGGCTGGCCGAGCGCGACACCGGCTTGACCACGCAGGGGTACCCGATCTGCTGCGCGGCCGCGACGACGTCGCCACCGGGCGGGACAATTCGGTACGCGGGCTGGCGTAGCAAGGCGGCTCCGAGGCGCGCGCGCATGATCGTCTTGTCCCTCGTAGCGGCGATCGCGTCGGGCGGATTGTGGCGCAGTCCCAACCTGGCGGCCGCCGCAGAGGCAATCGCCACTCCCGGGTCGTCGACCGCTAGTACCGCGTCAAGGGGGCTGCGTTGATGCAGAGCCACGATGGCGTCGACCGCGGCCGCGACATCGGTCAGGGACACCAGCACCGCGCGGTCACCCATGGAGCCGGACAGGGCCTGGCGATGTTCGGATCCAACCACGACGTCGACTCCTAGATGAGCGGCGGCGGCGAGGAAATCCGGGGCCCGGTAGGTGGCGGTGGGCAACAGTAACAAGATCCGGGTCACTCCTTTATGATGGCCGAAACTGACGAGCTCGAGACGAGGCACCGTGACCCGCATCGATTCAGGTGGCGCCGTCGTCATGCACGCGACGGACGCAGCGCTGGCGATGGTTCTGGAATTGCGGTCCAGTGAGGTGGATCCGGAGTCACTGGCCCTGTGGATCGAAGTCACCGGTTCAAGCAAAGACGCTTACACCTACGGCATTTACTTCCAGGCGATCGGCGACGCCGGTCCCGATGACTGGTCCGAGGAACGTGGCGGGCTCACGATAGTGGTGCCAGCTGACAGCACCGACAAGATTCGCGGCTCGGTTATCGACGTCAAAGCCGATGCCGAAGCAGGCGCCATGTTCATCGAGAACCCCAATCAGCCGCCGCGCCCCGCCGGCGCAAGCCCGGCAATGGCCGGGCCACCGGTCGACCTCAGCGGAGACGTAGCGCAAAGGGTCATACAGGTCCTCGAGCAACAGATCAATCCGAGCATTGCGGCCCACGGTGGTCGGGCTGACCTGGTCGCGGTGGAAGGTGAGGCCGCCTATCTCCGCCTGAGCGGTGGATGCGCGGGCTGTGGCATGGCGACGGTGACCTTGAGCCAAGGGATTGAGGTAGCCCTTTGCGAGTCGGTCCCGGAGATTACTCGGGTCATCGACGTCACTGACCACGCGGCCGGCACCAATCCCTACTACGAAGCGGCCAAGAAGTAACTCCCGCGATCCAGCTCTGGAGTGCACCGCACCGAGAGAACTTACCCTCCATTGACGTGGTGGCAAGAACTCCAAGTTCTGCGCTCGCGGTGGTTAGTAGAACCACATGATCGTTGCGGAATTAAATGGGGGGTGCCGCGTGAGTTCGTGTGGCGGATCCGACGAAACAGATCTGCCACGATGCACTGGTGACTCGCGTGACGTTCCAGATCGTGTGTCGAAGAGCCGTCGTTGACCCAACGGTAGGCTGAACCTATGGTTAGTCTCACTTCACGCTCCACCGCCGACTCCGTGTTGCTGAGCTCGATTGAGCGCCTTATCGCGCGATTTAACGAGCATCACGTCAACGGCGACGTGGACCTGATTCGTCGTGCCGGGATTGCCGCCATCAACGCCCACGAGGGTCAACTTCGCCGCACGGGCGAACCCTACGTCACGCACCCCATCGCGGTGGCCGGGATAACGGCCGATCTGGGTCTCGACGAGGTCACCATCGCCGCGGCGCTGTTGCACGACGCCGTGGAGGACACCGGGGTCACGATTGAGTGGCTGGACAGTGAGTTCGGCGCCCAGGTGGCGGCGGTCGTCGACGGCGTGACCAAACTGGATCGTCTGGAGTTCGACTCGAAAGAGGCTCAACAGGCGGCCACGATTCGAAAGATGTTCATCGCCATGGCCCAAGACTGGCGGGTCTTGCTGATCAAATTGGCCGACCGACTGCACAACATGCGAACCATTTCGGTGATGCCCATGCCCCGTCAGCGCGCCATCGCCCAAGAGACGCTCGACGTCTACGCGCCGCTCGCGCACCGCCTCGGTGTCCAACAGGTCAAGTGGCAGCTCGAGGACCTCAGTTTCGCGACCCTGCACCCTAAGCGGTACGCCGAGATCGAACAGATGGTCGCCGCGCGTCAGCCCGAGCGCGAGACCTACCTCGCCGAGGTGATGGGGACGCTGCTCGCCAAGCTCGACGAGTTCGGCATTGGCGCGGAAGTTCACGGTCGACCGAAGCACTTTTGGAGCATCTACGAGAAGATGGTCGTCGGCGGCAAGGAGTTCGACGACATCTTCGACCTCGTGGGCCTTCGCCTCATCGTCGACGAAGAGCGTGACTGCTGGGCGGCGCTCGGCGCCATTCACGCCCTGTGGTCGCCCGTGCAGGGCCGATTTAAGGACTTCATCAACTCACCGAAGTTCAACCTCTACCAGTCGTTGCACACGACGGTCATTGGCCCCCGCGGCAAGTCGGTGGAAGTTCAAGTACGCACCCAAGAGATGCACCGCCGCGCGGAGTTCGGCGTCGCCGCGCACTGGAGCTACAAGGAGGGCGCCACCGCCAAAGAAGTCGCGTGGATGCAACGTCTCGCCGACGTAGAACAAGAAGAGACGGACCCCATCGCCTTTTTGGAGGCCCTGAAGCTCGACCTCGGCCAAGACGAGGTCTACCTCTTCACGCCCAAGGGTCGCGTCATTGCTCTCAACGAGGGCGCGACGCCCATCGACTTTGCCTACGCGGTACACACCGAAGTGGGGCACCACTGCGTCGGGGCGAAGGTGAACGGCCGCTTGGTGCCACTCGACACCGTGCTGCGCTCGGCCGACGTCGTCGAAGTAGTGACCAGCAAGAACGAGAACGCGGGTCCGTCACGGGACTGGTTGAACATCGCACAGTCCTCGAGGGCCAAGTCCAAGATCCGTCAGTGGTTCCAGCGCGAACGTCGCGACGACGCCATTGAAGGTGGTCGAGAAGAACTGACCAAGGCGCTTCGCCGTGAGGGTCTGCCGATCGCGACCTCGCTCTCTTCGAGCGCGCTCGACGCGGTGATCGCCTCGATGAATCTAGAGGACCGGGACGCTTTGTTCATGTCGATCGATAGCGATCAGATCTCGGCGCTCGCGGTGGTCCAGCGCCTGGACCGTGAACTGCGCGGGGGCGACGCCGAACAGATGCCCACGACGGTCACGAAAGTGCCGCGCACCAGTCGCACGACGCGCCGTACGGCCGGGGTCTACGTCGAGGGTCTCGACGACGTCATGATTCACCTGGCGCGCTGTTGCTCGCCCGTTCCCGGCGACAGCATTATGGGTTTCATCACGCAAGGGCGCGGCGTGTCGGTGCACCGTGACGACTGCTCGAACGCGGTGGCCCTGGCGCAACGACTCGGTGAGCGCATCATCGACGTGGAGTGGGACGGATCCTCCGGCGGTCAGTACCGTGCCGTCCTCGAGATCATGGCCTTCGATCGTTCGCGACTGCTCCTGGACGTCTCGAAGGTCGTCGCGGAGTATCACCTCAACATCATTTCGAGCAGTTCGACCACCTCGGGCGCGCGCATTGTGCGCATGATCTTTGACGTCGAGCTCGCCGATCCCACGCACCTGTCGAGTCTCTTGGCCGCGCTGAAGGGCGTCGACGGCGTCTTTGACGCCTTTCGACAGTTGCCGGGTCAGCACAAGACCTCATGAGCGAGCCCGCCGCGCCCTTTAAGGCGCCCATCGGCACGCACGACGTACTCGGCCCCGCGTCCGCGTCGTGGGAGGGTCTCGTCACCGTCTTCGCCCAGAGCGCGTACCGCTACGGCTTTTCGCTCGTGATGACGCCCATCTTCGAAGACGTGGGCGTCTTTCTTCGGGGCATCGGTGAAGAGAGCGACGTCTTTAAAAAAGAGATGTACGTCTTCGAAGACCGGTCCGAGCGCCGCTACGCCCTTCGCCCGGAAGGGACCGCCTCGATAGTTCGCGCGTTCGTGCAACACCGGCCCACGACCCCCTGGAAGGCCTGGTACCTGACGCCGGCCTTTCGCTACGAGCGTCCACAGAAGGGCCGCTATCGACAGCACTATCAGCTCGGCGTCGAGGTGCTCGGCACCGACGATCCGGCCGTCGACGTCGAGGTCATCGCCCTGGCGCACGGCTTCTATCGTTCGATTGGACTCCGCCAAGTTCGCCTCTTGATCAACTCCATGGGTCACGACGTCTGTCGCGCGACCTACGTGAAAGTGCTGCGCAAGTACTTAAAGGCGAATCAGGACCACCTCTGCGACGAACACCGCGAGATCTGGCGCGAGAATCCGTTGCGGGTTCTCGACTGCAAGCGAGCACCCTGTGTCAAGGTCACGTCCGAGGGTCCGATGTTGATCGACCACATCTGTGACGACTGCCGCGCGCACTTCGACAGGGTGGTGGCGGGACTAGAAGCCCTCGGTATCGAGAGCGCGCTGAGTCCGCGTCTCGTGCGAGGATTTGACTACTACAACCGCACGACTTTCGAGTTCATCGCCGACGCGTTCGACAGTGCCCAGAACTCGATTGGTGGCGGCGGGCGCTACGACAAGTTGGCCGAAGAGCTCGGTGGTAAGCCCACGAGTGGTGTCGGCTTTGGCATCGGCGTCGAACGCGTACTACTCGCGCGCGCGGCCGAAGGAATTGACACTGAGCTCTTAAAGCGTTCGCTCGACGTGTTCGTTGTTGACACGACCGGTGACGCTACCGTCAGCGTCCTCGTCGAGCGCCTGCGTGAGGCCGGTATCGCGACGGATCGCGCCTACGACCAGCGATCCCTGAAGGCGCAGATGAAGGTGGCGGACAAGTCCGGCGCCCGCTGGGCCGTCCTCGTTGGCCCCGAGGAACTGGCCGCCGTTGAGGTTACGATTAGGGACCTGCGAAGCCAGGACTTTGAGCAGACGCAACTGCGCGTGGCCCAAAGCGAGCTCGTTTCGACGGTCGCCAATCTACTGACGAAGTGAAGTGACAATGCCCAGGGAAATTGAAGCCACCAGTCTGCGCGACTTGCTCTGTGGGTCCGTGAACGAAAATCACGTGGGCGAGCGCGTGAGCGTCTGTGGTTGGGTGGCCAAACGACGCGAACACGGTGAACACCTCGCGTTTCTGGACCTTCGCGACCGCTCGGGCGTGTTGCAGGCCGTGGTGGAGGGTTCCGTTGACGTTCGCAGCGAGTACGTCGTTCGCGTGACCGGTACCGTGACCCCGCGTCCCGAGGGCACCGTCAACGTTCGATTGACGACCGGGGCGGTCGAACTCAGTGACTGTCAGGTTGAAGTCCTCGCGCTCGCTGACGTGCCGCCCTTTCAACTGGACGATCGCGTCGACATCGATGAGCAGGTTCGCCTTCGCTATCGCTTCTTGGACCTGCGTCGTGATCAGATGCAGCGGAACCTTCGCCTCCGCGCCAAGGTGAACGCGGCGTTACGCCAAGCCATGGACGCGCAGGGCTTTTGCGAAGTGGAGACGCCGCTGCTCTGGGCGCCCACGCCCGAGGGCGCGCGCGAGTTCGTGGTGCCCTCTCGACTTCATCCCAGCGAGTTCTACGTTCTGCCCCAGAGTCCCCAGATCGCCAAGCAACTCTTGATGGTGGGCGGCTTCGACCGTTACTTTCAGATTGCGCGATGCTTGCGCGACGAAGACCTGCGCGCTGATCGTCAGTTCGAATTCACGCAACTCGACCTCGAGGCGAGTTTCGTCACTCAAGACGACATTATGGGTTTCGTCTCCGAGGCGGTACTCGACGCCGCCGAAGTGGCGACGGGCGTGCGTCCGGGCGAGATCGGACGTATGACCTGGGCCGAGGCGCTCGACCACTACGGCACCGATAAGCCCGACTTACGCTTCGAGATGGTGCTGCAGGACCTCTCGGAGATCTTCGCCAACAGCAACGTCAAAGCCTTCGCCGCGCCGACCGTGAAGGCGCTTCGCGTCGAGGACGGCGCGAGTTTGCCTCGCTCGAAGCTTGACGATCTCACCGACCAGGCGAAGAGTCTCGGCGCGAAGGGTCTCGCGTGGTTTCGCGTCACCGACGAAGGACTCGACTCACCACTGGCGAGATTTCTCAGTGAGCGTGAAGCGGCCGCGATTCAGAGCGTGGACGGGGCAAAGATCGGCGACCTGGTGCTCGTCGTCGCCGACGAGTACGTCGAGGCCTGTCGGGTCCTCGGGGCGCTACGCGTCACGCTCGGCTCATTACCCGTAGGCGAGGGGCCACACCACTACGTCTGGGTGACAGAGTTTCCGTTGTTCGAAGGCATCGACGACGACGGCAATCTCCAAGCCGCGCACCACCCCTTCACGATGCCCAATCCCGACGATCTTTCGCTCATCGAGAGCGATCCGCTGAAGGTTCGTTCGCAGGCCTACGACTTGGTGCTGAACGGTTGGGAACTGGGCAGTGGATCGGTGCGCATTCACCGCGCCGACATCCAGTCACGAATCTTTCGCGCGCTCGGCATCAGTGACGAAGAGGCCCAGAATAGATTCGGCTTCTTGCTCGGCGCTTTTAAGTACGGCGCACCGCCGCACGCCGGCTTCGCCTTTGGCATTGACCGCTTAGTAGCGATCTTCGCGGGCGAGGAGAACATCCGTGAGGTGATCGCCTTTCCCAAGACCCAGTCCGGGAACGACCTGATGACCGGCGCGCCGAAGAGCATTAGCGAACGTCAGACGCGCGACCTGCACCTTCGTTTCACGCCCAAAGGTTCGTGACCTACGTCGCTCTTTGACGACGCCGTCAACGAGCGTTTGCGCGACGCGGCTCCGTTGGCGGAACTACTGCGCCCGCGCACGCTCGACGAAATCGTGGGTCAAGACCATTTGGTCGGCGCGGACGGACCGCTGCGTCGATTCGTGGAGTCTCGGCAGTTGACGTCAATGATTCTTTGGGGTCCCGCGGGGACCGGCAAGACCACGCTCGCGCGCATCCTGGCCGCGTCGGCGGACTACGTCATTGAGAGCCTTTCGGCCGTTTCGAGCGGCGTGAAGGACGTTCGCGAGGCCCTGCAGCGCGCTCGCGATCGCCTGGGCGAACACGGACAGCGAACGGTGCTCTTCATCGACGAAGTGCACCGCTTCAACAAGGCCCAGCAGGACCTCTTGTTGCCCGCGACCGAGACCGGTCAGGTCGTGCTGATCGGCGCCACCACCGAGAATCCCTACTTCGAGGTGAACGCGGCCCTAATGAGTAGATCAACGCTGTGGCGACTGCACCCACTGGGCGAGAAAGACCTCGCCACGCTGGTTCGTCGCGGACTGGAACTCAGGGGCGCGACGATCACCGACGACGCGCTTCGCGCGGTGACGTCCTCGGCGGACGGTGACGCGCGAAGCGCGCTGACGACACTCGACACGGCGATCGTGCTCGCCACGATGGAGTCTCACGGCCAACCCGTCGAGGTCAGTCACGTGGCTCGTGCGAGAGACGGTCGGCTCTACCACCAGTCCGCGGACACGCACTACGACCAGATCAGCGCGTTCATAAAATCGGTACGCGGTTCAGACCCCGACGCCGCGCTCTACTGGCTCGTGACGTTGCTCGAGAGCGGGGAGAGCGCCCGGTTTCTCGCTCGTCGTCTGGTCATTCTCGCGAGCGAAGACGTGGGCCTCGCTGATCCCCTCGGGCTTCTCGTCGCGGAGTCGGCGGCGCGCGCGGTGGAGTTCGTGGGGCTACCCGAGGCTCGACTCACCCTCGCGCACGCGACACTCACGCTCGCTCTCATGCCCAAGAGCAACTCGGTGACGCGCGCGTTAGGTGCCGTGACCACGGCGGTGCAGTCCGGGGGACTCACGGACGTTCCCGCACATCTGCGCGACGCGTCGTATCGAAGCGCGGGGCTGTTGGGACACGGCACCGAGTACCGTTACGCGCACGACTTTCCCGACGGTTGGGTCGACCAGCAGTACCTACCCGACGCCCTCGTCGAGTCGACGTTTTTTAATCCCTCGTCGTACGGTCGAGAAGGTCCACTCGTCGCGCAGTGGCGTTCGCGAACGAGCCGCTCTCACCAGGACGAACCAACCGCGCCAGTAGAGTAACTCTCGTGGAAGCCGCCCAACTTCGCAGGATTTTCCTGGACTACTTCGCCCAGAACGGCCACACCGTGGTGCCCTCGGCGAGTTTGATCCCGCACGACCCGACCCTGCTCTTCACGGTTGCGGGCATGGTGCCCTTCAAGCCCTACTACTCGGGGGAGGAGACTCCGCCCTATCTCCGAGCCGTTTCGATCCAAAAGTGCTTTCGCGCCGCGGATATTGACATCATCGGCACGACCCAACGTCACCTGACGTTCTTTGAGATGATGGGCAACTTCTCCTTCGGCGACTACTTCAAAGAGGGCGCCATCACGTACGCGTGGCAGCTCGTCACCGAGGGACTCGGCATCGACCCGGATCGCTTGTGGATTACCGTGCACGTCAGCGACGACGCCGCGGCCGATCTGTGGCGCGATCTCATCGGCATTCATCCCGATCGCATTCAACGCCTCGACGGCGACAACTTTTGGACCATGGGTGAAGTGGGGCCGTGTGGGCCGTGCTCGGAGATCTTCTTCGACAAGGGTCCGGCCTACGGCGACGACGGCGGTCCGGCCTTCGGCGGCGACGATCGTTATATCGAGTTCTGGAACCTCGTGTTCACGCAGTACGAGAGAGGTCCCGGTGGTTCGCTGACCGAACTGCCCAAGAAGAACATTGATACTGGCGCGGGCTTTGATCGAACGCTGTCCATCTTGAACGGCGTCGAGTCAGTCTTCGCGACGGATCTCTTCGCACCGCTGATCGAGACCGCCTCGAGAGCTCTCAAGGCGACCTACGGCAACGACGAGTCGATGGACGTGGCGATCCGACGCATCGCCGATCACGGTCGGGCGATGACGATGCTGGTCTCTGACGGCGTGTTGCCATCGAACGAAGGACGCGGGTACGTGTTGCGGCGAATCATTCGCCGCGCCGTTCTCGCGGCGCGACGCGCCGGCGCCGAGGGTGCGCTGTCGGCGTCACTCGTCGACGCGACGATAGAAAAAATGGGTGGGCCGTACCCCGCGTTGGTGAAAGATCGTGACCTGATCGTCGAAGTCTTAGAACGCGAGGAGGCCGGTTTTGCTCGCACCCTTCGCACCGGTCTCTCGTTGCTCGAGGAGGCGCAACGCGAAGTCGTCTCGAGCGGCGCCACCATCTTTCCTGGTGACGTTGCTTTTAAGCTGCACGACACGCACGGTTTTCCTATCGAACTGACTGACGAAATCGTCGCCGAGTCGGGACTGAGCGTCGAGCGCGGCGCCTTTGACGAAGCGATGACCGCGCAGCGCGAACGCGCCCGGGCGAGCGCGAGGACGCTACGCGTGGCTGACGACGCGCAGTACCGAGATCTCATCGAGCGCCACGGCGCGACGGAGTTCGTCGGTCGTGACGTGACGCGCTACAGCATTGAGACGACGGTGCTCGCGGTACTGGCTGGCGAGGAAGGCGAGAGTGAGCTGTTTCTCGACACGACGCCGTTCTACGCCGAGTCGGGTGGCCAAGTGGGCGACACCGGCGTGGTCGTCACCGAAACGGGTCGCTTCGAGGTCCTCGACACCCAAAACGTCGCGGGAGGACTCTTCGCGCACCGCGGCCGACTGACCGGCGAGGTGTTACCCGGCCAGAGTGCCGTCGCGACCATCGAAGCGGACCGACGTGAGTCGACCCGACGCAATCACACCGCGACGCACCTCCTACACGCGGGACTTCGTACGGTCCTGGGTGATCACGTGCGTCAACAGGGTTCCTACGTGGGGCCCGATCGTCTGCGCTTTGACTTCTCGCACGGCGCGGGACTCTCGCAAGATGAGACCAAGGAGATTCTCACGCTGGTCAATACCGACGTGGTCTTGAACGAGGACGTGGACACCATTCAAACGTCGAAGCGCGAGGCTGAGACGATGGGCGCGGTCGCGTTCTTCGGGGATAAGTACGGCGATCGCGTGCGCGTCGTGCGCGCCGGTCGCCACAGCCTCGAGTTCTGTGGGGGCACTCACGTGGATCGACTCGGCGACATTGGCCAGATTCAGGTCGTGAGTGAGTCCTCCATTGGCGCGAACACTCGTCGAATCGAGGCGGTGAGTGGACTGGGCGCGCATCGTCGCAGCTACGAAATGGAACAGGTTCTCGGTTCGGTGGCGACGCTCTTAAAGACGTCGAGCGACGACGTGGTGCCGGCGTTAGAGCGACTCTTTGAGCGCCAACGCGACGTGGAAAAAGAGATCGCCCGACTGCGCCAAGCACAGCTCACGCAGTTCGCCCACGAACTTGACGCGCAAAGCACCGGCGACGCGATCGTGGCTCGCGTCGACGGCTACGCCGGCGAACAGCTACGCACGCTGGCCCAAGAACTCCAACACCGGGGACGACGCGTCGTCGTACTCGTTGGAGAGAACGAGGACAAGGTCTCACTGGCCGTGGCCACCGACGGATCCCTCGACGCCTCGAGCGCGGTGAAGTCGCTGGCCACCCACGTGGGCGGCGGCGGCGGCGGATCCGCGCGCCTCGCCCTCGCTGGTGGACGCGATCCCCAAGGCATCGACGCGGTCGTGGTCGCGGCGAGGGCGCTCTAAGTACGGGATGACGCGGCTACTTGGAATCGACCCCGGCGCGGCGCGGTGTGGTGTCGCGATCACGGACTCGGCGGCGACGTTGGCTTTTCCAAGACCGGCGCTCGCCAACGACGACGCCCTGATTCTTTCGATACGAACACTGGTGCAAGAGGAGAACGTCGGGGGCATCGTCGTCGGTCGACCCGTGGCGCTCTCGGGCAATGAAACCGCGAGCACCAAGCAGGCCGACGCGCTCTTCCAAACACTCGTCGACGCCTTCGATGAGATCGCCGTGACCCAGTGGGACGAGCGGCTCACCACCTATGAAGCGCAGCGATCTCTCTCGCAGGCTGGCCTAAAGGCCAGAGAACACCGCGATCACGTTGACAGCGCCGCGGCGGTCATCATGCTGCAAAACTACGTTGATGGCCACCATGCCGACTAGGCCACTGGGCCGTCTCGTTCTCGGGGTCGTGCTCCTCGTGGTGCTGGTCGTGGTTTGGTTCGCGCTGCAGGTCGACCCAGTCTTTGCCGGGAAGGGTAAGGAGGTCATCGTCACGGTGCACCGCGGCGACTCCTTCTCGACGATCGCCGGAGAACTTCACGCGAAGGGCGTGATCGCGTCGACCTTCGCCTTTCGTCTCGACGGTCTCGTCTTAGGCACGCCACCGGTCGAGGCTGGTTCCTACGAACTTCGACAGGGTTCGTCGTTCGCCAAGGTTCGTTCCGTTCTGGGCAACGCGCCGAACGTCGAGGTGGTGATCGCCTCGCCGGGCCTGACCCTGCACGAGATCGCCCTCAACGTGGCGAGCGATAGGGGTCCCGCCTTCGCCCACAGTTTCGTGGCCGACGCGACGGCCGCCGTCACGTCGAGCTCGTTCAGTCACGGCAGTTCCCTCGAAGGGCTCATCGGAGCGGGAACCTACGTCATCGCGCCGTCGACGACGCCCCTCGACCTCGCGCACGAGATGGTTCGGGGCTTTGAGAAAGAGGCGACCTCGGTCGGTCTCACGCCGTCGACGACGATCAATGGACTGGACGCCTACCAATTGATTACGTCGGCGTCCATCGTCGAAAAAGAGGGCTACTACCCGAGCAACATGCCCCAGGTGGCGCGCGTTATCTTCAATCGACTGGCGCGCGGTGGACCACTGCAGATGGACTCCACGGTGCTCTACTACTTCCAACAAGACGGCGGCACCATCACCAGGGCCATGCTGGCGACGGTGACTCCTTACAACACGTACCTCAACACGGGACTGACGCCGACGCCAATCTGCACCGTGTCAACATTCGCCCTCAACGCCGTCTTGCACGCGCCCGTGGGAACGTGGCTCTACTTCACCCTGATCGATAAGAGCGGCAAGGAGGCCTTCGCCACGACGTTCGCCCAGCAACTGAAGAACGAGCAGCTCGCCCACAAGAACGGTCTCGAGTGAACTGGCGCGTTGGAATTGCCGGCTCGCCCGTGGCGCACTCGCTCTCGCCACAACTCCACGAAGCGGGTCTTCGACTAGCCGGCCTCGAGGGCACGTCAACGCGCGTGGAGGTCGGGCTCAATGACGCGGAGCGACTGCGCGGACTTATCACCACCGAGTTCGACGCCCTGTCGATCACCAGCCCGTTGAAACACGTGGCCTATGAACTCAGTGAAGAACGCAGTGACGTCGCGACGCGCACGCAGTCCGTCAACTCACTCCTTCGTCGCGACGGGGTTCTCTACGGTGAGAGCACCGACGGCGAAGGATTCATCAACGCCCTGGTGGCCGAGTTCGGTTTGGTCGTGGAGAACGCGCACGCGGTGGTACTGGGAGCGGGGGGAGCCGCCAGCGCGATTGTTGACGCGTTGGTGCACCACGGCGTCGCCTCGGTCGTGATTCACGCGCGCCACGAAGCCAAAGTCGAGGAACTGTGTCATCGGTACCAGAACGTCTTTTCGAGTTCGTTGGTCTACCGACCGGTTGACCTCGTGGTGAACACGGTGCCGGTCGCGGGGCGCGGTCTCGAAGCCGCGGTGTTACAGGGCGTGCATCACGAGACTGTCGCGGTGGACATTACCTACGAACCGCGCGAATCGTCGTGGCGAGAACTCTACGAAGCTGCGGGGTGTCGCACGATGAACGGGCTCGCGATGTTGGCCTATCAAGCGGCGCTGCAAATGCAGTGGTGGTGGGGCGTAGCCTTAGATGGCGCAAAACTTCTCGAGGCACTCCAATGAGTGACACCCTGAGCGCCCTGTCCACTCGACTTCGCCCCAAGGACTCTTTCGACCTGGGACTCTTTTGGGGAATGCTGTTGCTTGGCGGGACCGGCGTCGTCGCGATCTACAGCGCGACGCGCCAACAGCTCGTGAACCTGGGAGAAAATCCGCACTATTTCGTCGAGCGCCAAGGATTCTTCCTGGTTTTGGGCGTCATTGCCATGTACGTGGTCTCACGAATTGACTATCGCCGCTTCGAAATTGCCGCGACCCCGCTCTACGTGGGTTCACTCTTCGCGCTCGCGGGCGTGTTCGTCCTCGGCAAGGCTGCCCTCGGCGCGCAACGTTGGTACAGCATTGGCAGTTCGATTCAGGTTCAACCCAGCGAGTTCACGGTGTTGTTTTTGATTCTGGCGATCGCGACGTTCTGCGCACGAAGATCCGAGGGCCTCAAGATGTACGACGTCATGCGGCTCCTGTTGATGGCGGTCGTGCCACTGGCCCTCATCGTGAAAGAGCCCGACCTCGGCACGTCGGTCATCATCGTCCTGATCGTTTCGGCGATGATGGTGATCGCGGGCGTGCCGCCACGGTTCATGACCATGCTGGCGGTTCTCGGTTCGCTGGGTCTCGCGGCGGCGTTGTACCTCGATCTCTTGCAGAAGTATCAAGTCGACCGCTTCGTGTCGTTCCTCAATCAAAACTCCACGAATCCGAAGTTGACGGCGCTTCTTCTCGAGGTCAACAACGCCAAGAGCGCCATTGGATCGGGTGGGATCCACGGTGCGGGACTCTTTCACGGGATGCAGACGGTGCTCGGCTACGTCCCCGAGCAGCAGACGGACTTCATCTTCACCGCGATCGGCGAGCAGATGGGATTCATTGGTTCGGTGCTGATCGTCTTGTTACTGGCCTTCGTGGCCTTTCGAATGTTCGTGATCGGCAAGAACGCGAAGGACACGATGGGACGGCTGCTCTGCATCGGGGTGTTCATATTTTTCGCCTTCAGCTGTTTTGAAAATATTGGTATGACCATGGGCATCATGCCCGTGACGGGAATTCCGCTGCCGCTGCTCAGTTACGGCGGCTCGGCGGAACTCGTGTTCTTCGTCTCGGCCGGCATGGTGCTCTCGGTCTCGCGACGTGTCGGCCGTTAGGGTTAGGGCCCTATGAGTGATGACGCACCCGCTACCAAGGACGTAGTTCCAACGGGTGAATCGAGCGAAGAACTGGAATCGTCGTCGAGCGTTGAGGACGTCGCTTTTCGCGTGATGCACCTCGAGTCAGTGCTGTACGACTTGACTGATCCTTCACCGCTCGTGCACTTACTTGAGGCCGAATCGCCCTTTCGCTACCTGGTCGTTCCCCTGGCCCTGAGCGACGCCACGGCACTGCAGCACGCGCACAGCGCGATCGAGGGTCGTCGTCCGAGTACGCACGAACTGATGACGACGATCTTGACTCGTTTACAAGCCGAAGTCATCGCGGCGCGCATCGTTCGATACGAGGGCGGCGTCTTTTACGCCGAACTCGATCTCATGACGCCCCGGGGACGCGAAGTCTTCGACTGTCGCACCAGTGACGCCTTGTCCCTGGCGCTTCGCCAAAGCGTGCCGGCGCCGATTCTCTGCGCCGAGGACGTGCTCCAGTCGTACTACGCGTGAGTGAAATGGACGGCGACAATTTCGCCGCCGCGTTTCTCGGTGTTCCCTTCGTCGGAGATCCGTAGCAAGACGGCCACCACGAGATAGTTCGCGATGAGCGAGTTCGCGCCGTAGGCCATGAACGGCAACGTGATGCCCGTGAAGGGTAGGAGACGAAGGATGCCGGCCATGATGAAGAACGCTTGAAAGCCCAAGAGGGCCGTGAGGCCCGTGGCGGTGAGTCGCACGAAGTCCGACGTGGCTCGTTGGGCGATGCGAAATCCCTCGCCCACGAAGGCGGCGAAGAGACAGAGCACCAAAATGACGCCGAGAAAGCCGAGCTCTTCCGCGACGGCGGCGAAGATCATGTCGGACGTGATGAAGGGAATGTTGCCCGACTGGCCGAGACCGAGGCCGGTGCCGGTGACGCCGCCGGCGGCGATCGAGAACCAGCCATAGGCCAGTTGATATGAGTAGTGAAAGTTCGCGGCCGACCAGGGATCGAGCCACTCGCTCACTCGAACTTGCACCTGGACGAATAGCTTGTCCGCAATGATCGCGCCGCCGATCAGCAGTCCGAGGCCGAGAACGGCGTAGGACTTTAACCCCGTCGTCACCCACAGCAGGGAGATGAACAGCGCGAAAATGAGAATCGCGAAGCCGAGGTCGTTCTCCGCGCCCAAGATAACGACCGAGAGACCCCACGCGGCGAGAATCGGCACCAGCACTTTTGGCGGCACGACCCTGGCGGGCCCCAGGCGTTGGGTGGGAATGGAGAGAAGTTCGCGGTTGGCGGCAAAGTACGACGCGAAAAAGAAGATCAGGAGGATCTTGGCGAACTCGACCGGTTGAAAGGCGTAGGGGCCCACGTCGATCCACAGTCGCGCGCCGTTGACCGTCGTGCCGACGTGGGGCAAGAGGGGGGCGACCAGTAAGGCGAGGGCCGCGACCAACGTGAGGTAGCGATACCGGTCGAGGTCGCGCACGTGGCGAACAAATTTGAGCGTGAGGGCGAGTCCGAGGGCGCTCGCGAGAAACCACAGGGACTGACTGCGCGCCAACGGTGGGTCCCATCGAGCGATCTCGACGTAACCAATGCCGTTGAGCAAGGTAGCGATCGGCAAGAGGACCTGCGAGGAGTTGGGAGCGTAGCGCACGACCGCAAAGTGCATGAGGAGTGAAATGAGTACCATTCCCCCCAGAAAAAACAGAAACCGAGGGGGCATTTTGCCCTGTGCCCCCAACGAGGCCAAGACGTAGTACACGGTGGTGATAATCCACGCCAGGGCCATGAGGCCCAACTCGGTGAAGCGATAGTTCGCTTGAACACTCGGCGGCGGCGCACTGGCTCGGGCAACCTCGTTGCTTGCGTGTTTCGCCACGTTTCAACAGTAGTCGTACGATGGTAAGAAACTATTGACTCATTAGAGGGAACCGACCGCCTTGGGTATAGATCTGTCGTCGTTTGGACCCGAGAGGTTCTCGAGTCGTGAACTCTCACGTCTCGAATTTGGCGCGCGACTTTTGGACCTCGGCGACGACCAGAATCTGCCGATTCTCGAACGATGCAAGTTCGTGGCGATCTTCGCCGAGATGATCGATGAGTTCTTTCAAGTTCGTGTCGTTAGTCTCGAAGACAAAGTCGCGGCCGGAGTGCAGACGCCGTCGATTGACGGCATTCGCCCTCGTCAACAGTTGGCCGCGATTCGTGAGAGCGTGCTCGAACTCGTGGAGCGACAAGATCGCCTCATGATCGACTCGATTCTGCCCGAACTCGCCGCCGGCGGTATTGGCATCGTTCACCACGACGATCTCGACTTCGAGGCCAAAGAGTTACTCGCCAAGTACTTCGACGAAAACGTCTACCCCGTACTCACCCCACTCGCCGTCGACCCGGGCCATCCCTTTCCGATGATCTCCAATCTCTCGTTGAACATTGCCGTCTCGGTGCGCGACGACCTGACCCACGACGAACGAAGCGCGCGCGTGAAAGTGCCGAACTCGCTGCCGCGCTTCTTGCAGGCCGGCCCCGAGCAGTGGTGCCTGTTGGAAGAGCTCATCGTTGCCCACCTAGACCGGCTATTCCCGGGCATGACGATCGGGCGCGCCGATCTCTTTCGCGTCACGCGTAACGCGGACCTGACCCTGGAGGAAGACGAGGCCGACGACCTCTTGGTCGCGCTCGAAGTGGAGCTTCGGCGCCGACGCTTCGGCGAGGCCCTTCGCGTCGAGATTCATCGCGGCATGTCCGAGGAGTTTTTGAAGTTGCTCGTGGACCAGCTCGAACTCGACCCGTCGAACGTCTACGTCACCGACGCGATGTTGGGACTGAGCGACCTGTGGAGCCTCTACAAGTTCGATCGTCCGGACCTCAAGGGCGAAGGCTGGTCGCCGCTCACGCCCAAGCGCCTCCTCGACGGCGACCACGTGGGTAACGTCTTCGCGGCTATTCGAGAAGGCGACATTCTGTTGCACCACCCCTACGAGTCCTTCACCGACTCGGTCGAAGCCTTCACCGCGCAAGCGGCCCTCGATCCAAAAGTCGTCGGCATCAAACAGGCCCTCTATCGAACGTCCGGTGACTCACCTATCGTCGCGTCACTGATTCACGGCGCCGAGCGCGGCAAGCAGGTCGTGGCCCTCGTGGAACTGAAGGCGCGCTTTGACGAGGCCGCCAATATTGAGTGGGCCAAAGCGCTCGAAGACGCGGGCGTGCACGTGGTGTACGGCATCATGGGTCTCAAAACCCACTCGAAGATCACTCTGGTACTGCGCTCGGAAGGCGACACCACCGTGCGCTACGTGCACATTGGCACGGGAAACTACAACGACAAGACGGCTCGAATTTACGAAGACTTCGGCCTTTTGACCTCTGACCCCGCGATCAGTCACGACGTGGGCGAACTGTTCAATTTTCTCACCGGTTTCTCGCGCATCGGCAACTACGAAAAGCTCATCGTGAGTCCGCTGAACACGCGTTCACGCGTCGTCGAACTCATCAACGCCCAGCGCGACCGTGGACCGCTCGGCAAGATCGCCATCAAGGTGAACGGACTGACCGATCCCACGATCATCGACGCGCTCTACGAAGCGAGCATTGCGGGCGTCGAGATTCGCATGGTCGTAAGAACGCTGTGCAGTTTGCGACCGGGCGTCGCCGGACTCTCGGAGAACATCAAGGTTCACTCGCTGGTGGGCGAGTTCCTCGAGCACTCGCGCATCTTGGCCTTTGGTCAACAGGGCGATCCCGACTTTTCGATCTACATCGGATCGGCGGACCTCATGGAGCGAAACCTGGACCGTCGCGTGGAAGTCCTCGTGCCCATCGAAGACGCGTCACTGCAGAGCGAACTGCTCGAAGCTTTTGAAATCACGTGGCGAGATGATCTCTTTACCTGGGTCCTCGGCACGGATCGTCGTTGGCGCCGACTCCAGCCGGTGAACAACTTCTCCGCGCAACTGGAGTTCAAACGTCGGGCAATGGATCGGTCGCGCTCGCTGTCCCAGGTGTAACTTCCGCGGGTCGGCGCCACTGCAGACTCGCGTAAGACAAACCACCCAGGGGAATGGGAATCCAGAAGTTCACGAGACGGTACGCGAGCACCGCCAAAATGGCTTGACTGTGGGGCACGCCAAAACCCACGAGCGTGGTAATGAGCACGCCTTCGACGACGCCCAGTCCCGCGGGCGTGACGGGAATCGCGGCGAGCACGTTCGCGAGGCCGTACGCGACGAGTAGATCGATCGGTGAGACCACGGCGCCAAAGGACCAGAGAAAGACCCAGAGACAGGCGGCGTCTAAGAGCCAGTTGAGGGCGGCCCAGGTGAAGGCCCACCACAGCTTGCGTCGGTTGGCAATGAGCAGCGTGATGCGATCGGCGACCTTTCTCAGTAGCGCGGACACCGCGTCGGGATTGATCGAAGGAACGCGTCGCGCGATGGCGCGTAGCCACGCGTCCGCTCGTCGTTGGCCCCGAGTGATGAGAAGAATGGTGCCGAAGAAGGCCAGTAGGAGAAAGACGCCCGCGAGGGCCGCGAAGCCGTAGGCCGGGTTGAAGCCGTCGAGGGGAATGGAGATGACGAGCGCGATCCAAAAGATGATGTTGAGGACCACCGCCGAGCCCGAACCCTGGGCGGCCAGGCCAAAGGCGTTGGTGTCCTTGGGCACGCCGAGTTCGTTGAAGATCCGATAGGCCAGCGCGCCCGCGGGGGCCGTGCCGCCCGGAACGACGTGGCTGATCGCGAGACCGGCCATGTTCACCCGCAACGTGTTGTAGCGACTTGGGGCGTAGGGGTAGAGCACCGTACGAGTCAACTCGACGTAGGCGAGAATGGCGCTCACTTCCAAGAGCACGCCGAACACCACCAGGATCGGGTTCACCGAGGCGAGCAGCGGCAGCGACGATCGCGCCGAACCGAACTGGGGCATCACGAGGTACCCAACAACGAAGACCAGGGAGCCAAAACTAAGAATTAGGCGAATCTCACGTGGCAACGTGAGGCGCTTTTTCGAGGCGGCTTCGGGCATAGGACTACCTCTAGCGTGTCACGTTCTCACACCGCGGGGGCGGAATTCGACGGACCAAGTCTAGGTCACGTCGTAGGATTTCCTAATGCGCACGCTGGTCGTGGTTCCCACGTACAACGAGATTCTCAACGTCGCCGAGATGCTGCGCGCGCTGCGTGAAGCCGTGCCGGAGTGTCACGTACTCGTCGTGGACGACGCGAGTCCCGACGGCACCGCCGCCCGGGCCCGTGAACTGAGCAGCGAACTAGGCCAGATCGACGTGCTCGAGCGCAACACCAAGAGCGGGCTCGGTCGCGCCTACCGCGCGGGCTTCACGTGGGGCTTGGCGCAAGGCTTCGACTTCTTCGTCGAAATTGACTGCGACTTCTCTCACGATCCGCACGCGCTGCCGGGACTGCTCGCAGCGGCGCGTGAATACGAGGTGGTGATCGGATCTCGCTACGTCGAGGGCGGACAGATTCCGCGTTGGACGTGGTCGCGGCGAATGCTCTCTCGCGGGGGCAACCAGTACGCGTCGGTGGTGCTCGGACTTCGCGTCAACGACTCGACGTCGGGCTTTCGCGTCTACGCCAGATCCGCGCTGGAGAAGATCGACTACGAGACCGTACGGGCCGACGGCTACGGCTTTCAGATCGAGATGACGTACCGCGCGCGCAGCCACGGCGCGACGATCATCGAAGTGCCGATTTCCTTTTCGGATCGCCAACGAGGCGTGTCAAAGATGTCGAGCGCGATCGTTCTGGAGGCGCTGGCTCTGGTCACGAAGTGGGCGATTGAACGACCGTTTCAGCGTCAATCGTTACACGCGGTCAACTAGCACCGACGTCAGGACACTCGCGAGTTTGTCCTTCGTCTCTTCGCGTTCCGCGATGGGATCTGATTCACTCACGATGCCCGCGCCGGCCCACGCTTCGAACTCGCGGCCCTTCACCAAGACGCCGCGTATCCCAATCCACCACTCACCGTCGCCCTGAGCGTCCATCCAACCGAGCGGTCCCGCGTAGTGACCGCGGTCGTGTTGCTCGAGACGACAGATCAGTTCGTACGCACTCTCTCTCGGAACGCCACCCACGGCGGCCGTGGGATGGAGCATCCGCAGCACTTCGAGCGCGTCGGGCGCCGTGTCGAGGTCACTCGAGCGAGCGCTCACCCAGGCACCTAAGTGCGCCACCGTTCGAAGTGTGACGACGGAGGGTTCGGGATCCGCGTAGACGTCGTCGTAGACGTTGGCGAGATTTCGAAGAATCTCGTCGACCAACACGCCGTACTCGTGCAAATTCTTCGTACTGCCGAGAAGCCAGGTCTGATAGTCGTCGGGCGCGACGTTCGGCGGCAGGGTGATGGTGCCGGCGAGTGGGTGGCACTGAATCTCTACGCCCGTTCGACGCACGAGGAGTTCGGGACTGGCCCCCACGAAGCGGCGACCCTCGCTCGCGGGAAGGCTGTAGAGCGTGCAGATGGGCTCGCGGAGTCGGAGTCGTTGAGCAATGGCCGCCGCGTCGATGGGCTCGGGCACTGATCCCAGCACGGCCCGAGCGAGGACCACCTTGTCGATCTCCTTGCGGCGAAGGATTTCCACGGCCAGGGCCACGTTGTGCGCGTACTCCTCGGGCGTTGGTTGATACGTGAGCGATCGAAGGCTCTGGGTCTCCTGGGTGGGCAGGGCCACCGCGTCGAACCACTCACGCCAGTTCGAGGAACCTTCTCGGCACGTCAGCCACGCGTCACCCGACGTGGACTGGGTTATCAAGAACTCCGGGACCTGCAGCTCTCCCGGAGCGTTTCGGTCGAAGGGCAACGTCGCAAAGGCGACGACGCCCGTGCCCGAAGGACCGTCGTCGCCGTGGAGTTCGTGTCGTTGCAACGCCGTCGTAGCGTCAGTGGGTAAGTGCAGACCACCGTCGAGTTGGATGAGGTCGGCGACGGGTCCAAAGCCGACGCGAAGAATGTCGGGCGACTCGACGAGCCAGCCGTCTCGGGCGCCGAGGGCCCGCAGCGTGTCGAGGCGAACGGGTTCAATGAAGGTACGACGGAACTTCACGCGGTTCTCGTCGCGAGAAACTGTTGACTGAGTCCGCCCATCACCCTGCGGTTATTGACCGAAGAAAAACCGGCACGATTCAACATGGCCGAGATCTCCGGAGACGGTGGCAAGTAGGCCGTTGACGCGGGCAGGTAGTGATACGCCGCGCGGTCCGAGACGAGCGATCCGATGAAGGGGACCACTTTATGAAACCAGAGTCGAAAGCCCGTGCGAAAGAGTCCCGACGCTGGTTCGGCGACCTCGAGCAGCGAGAGTCGTCCCCCGGGGCGTAGCACGCGCGCCATCTCCGCGAAGGTCGCGGGCAGGTCGGTGAAGTTGCGCAACGCGTAGCCACAGGTGACCCCGTCGAAGGAGGCGCTTCGAAAGGGGAGCCGTGACGCGTCAGCCTGCACGCGTTGGCGTACCGCTCTTCCCGCGTGCAGCATGTTGTAGCTGAGATCGGTGGCGATGGCCCGCTGGCCTTGGCGATGCAGTTCGCGAGTGAAGTCGCCGGTTCCCGCGGCCACGTCCAAGACCACACTGTTTCGCGAGAGTCGCAGGTCACTCACCGCGCGTCGCCGCCACTGGCCGTCGAGGCCGAACGTCATGAGCTTGTTGACCAGCTCGTAGCGCGAGGCAATGGCGTCGAACATCGAGCGAACCTGTCGCGTCTTCTCGTCGCCTTGGGGCAGGGGAGTACTCGTCACGTCGTTAGTGGTAGTAGCGGTACACCACTTGAGCGACGCACGAGGGCTTGGCGGCGTCTTTGACTTCAACGGTGACGTCGAGGGTCACCTGCGCGCCACCGGCGATGTCGTCCACCGAGACGAGGGTGGCGCCGGCGCGTACCTCGGACCCCACGGGAACCGGCGACGTGAATCGGACTTTATTCGTACCGTAGTTGACGCCCATGGCGACACCGTCGACTTTGATGACGCCGCCGAGCAGCACCGGGATGAGGGACAACGTGAGATAGCCGTGGGCGATGGTGTGACCAAAGGGGCCCGTGGCCGCGCGTTCGGGGTCCACGTGGATCCACTGATGGTCGCCCGTGGCGTCGGCGAAGAGGTTGACTTCTTCTTGCGTGACTTTTCGGTAGTCGGAGTAGCCGAGATGCGTGCCTACCAACTTCGTCAGTTCTTCAATGCTGTCCACGTGCGTGGTCATCGCGTACCTCCGAGGCAACACTATCTTTCACGACTTGATCACTGATCGCTCTACGGACCCCGTCGTAGACTCACAGCGTGAGCGAACTCGCCAGCACCCCGCACCACCGCCAGATCAGTGGCGGCGGCTTTCGCGCGGCCCTCTTTGGCCTCATGGACGGACTGGTCACGAACGTCTCGCTCATCCTCGGCTTCGCCGGCGCCAATCCTGGCCACAACATAATTCGCCTCGCCGGACTCGCGGGACTGGTGGCGGGCGCCTTTTCGATGGGCAGTGGCGAGTACCTCTCGATGCGGGCACAAAAGGAGCTCTACGGGTACGAGATTGACGTGGAACGTCGCTCGCTCCAAGACGATCCCGACTTGGAGCGTGAAGAGCTTCGCGACATATTCCTCGGGCGCGGTATCGACGCCGATCTCGCCGATCGACTCTCGACCGACTTGATGCGAGACCCCGATCTCGCGCTTCGCACGCACACGCGCGAAGAGCTCGGCATCGACCCCTCGGCGACGGGATCACCCTGGATCGCGGCGTTCTCGTCCTTCCTCTTCTTCTCGGTCGGCGCGTTCATACCCTTACTGCCGTGGATTGTCATCTCGACGGGCAACGTCATATGGTGGTCCGTGGGCCTGGCTGGCGCTTCGATACTTTTCGTTGGCGCCGCGGTCGGTCACTTTACAAGGCGCGGCATCATCTACTCGGCCCTGCGAGCGTTGATCATCATGTCGCTCGCCTCGGCCGTTACTTTTGGCGTGGGCTATCTCGTGGGCGTTCAGTAATTGCGAGAAAAGCGAACGAGTCGATCTTCTCGTTCGAGACGAAAACCGAGCGAATCGTAGAGTTTCTTGGCGGCGTCGTTGGACTCGTCCACGAAGAGCACGGCGTCCATGACGCCCTTTCGAAACAGGACGTTTAGGCCCTGGGTCACCATGACGCGTCCGAGATGGTGGCGCTGAAAGTCCGGATGAACCGAGACCACGTAGATCTCACCGAAGCGGTCGGGGTGAAGTTCGTGGACCTTGGTCCAACACGACGCCGCGATTCGCCCGTCGATCTCTAGGAGCAGGAACCCCGAGGGGTCGAACCAGGGTTCGTTCGTTCGCTCGTCGAGGTCGTGTTGGTGCCACGCGCCTTGTTCGGGATGGTTCGCGAAGGCGGCATTGTTCTGTTCGAGCCACGCGCCCTCGTCACGACGGGTTTCAAAGTTGCGCAGGACGGCACCGGGCGGGACGTCGTCGACGGGCACCGGCAGTTTGACGCGGAGCATCTGCAACATGCGTATGACGGTGCAGTGGGCGTACTCACAGGACTGGGGACCACGGGTCCACCAGTCGACGACTTCGTGCGCCGCGAGAAGGTGCGCGAGGAGCTCTTCGTCGTAGTCGCCCCCGCACATCTCCACGATGGCGTGTTCGTCGCCGCTCGACATGGCGTACTTGGTCAGGACGCCTTCGTCGTAGTAGAGCCAGTGTTGCGCGCGCCAGCCGTGCACGACCGCGCGACGACGGCCTTCATCGATCGCTTCGCGTCCTAGCAACGCCTCCGACCGATTGAGCAGGCTCAGTACGTCGAGGCGCTGTTGTGGCGACAACGAAAGCACGCACCGCCACGGAGAAGCCATGGTCAGACACTACCGGTGGGTCTTAGAGAGCTCGACCGGCAACGCGAGTAAGGCGTCGAAGCAGCGCACCCACCGTGCGCTCCGCCGCGACGAGTTCGGCGAACACGTCGGGGGGCATCGCGTCGCCTTCGGCTTCGACGAGGGTGGTGATGCGCGTCGAGAGTTCGGTCATGGTCGAGGTGATGGTGTTCAGTTCCGTCTGCATGCTCATTGGTGACCACCTCGATCGCGGCGGGTTTCACCACGCTGGCGCATACTGTAATAGTTCATGAGTACGACTGGAAACGACACCACCACGCACACGCTGGCGTGGTCGGTGCTGAAGGCCCGCGGCCCCGAGACGGAGTCCTTCCTCCAGGGCCAGCTCAGCCAGGATCTGGCCCTGGTCAGTGGGACCGGTGCTTGGGCCCTCATCCTCGAGCCCGACAGCGTCGTCATGACGAGCTGTTTCGTGCAACGGCGTGAGGACGGCTTTGACGTGATCGTGCCCAGAGAACTGGCCGAGGTCGCGGCGAAGCGACTGAAGCGATTCCTCCTTCGCACGAAGTGCACCATCGAAGTCGAAGAGGTCGACGACGGACCCTTCGCCACGCTGGACGAGCAGATCCGCGCCAACTGGCCGGGCGTGCGCGAATTCGCGTTGGCCCTCACGCCGCACAGCTTTGGCCGATCGTTCGTGGCGGCCACGATCTCCTTTCAAAAGGGCTGTTTCACCGGTCAAGAGTTGGTCGGACGACTCGACGCTCGGGGCTCGAGCGTGCCGTGGCGATTCGTGCACGTGCGTGGCGCCAACTCCGCGATCGTCGACAAGTACTTGAAGTCGAAGGGCCCCGCGGGTCCCCAGGGCGTGACGAGTGCGTGGATGACGAACGGTCGCCTCGAAGGGTTGGGCGTCGCGCACCGCACGCTGCTCGGCGCGACCAGTGACCAAACTGACAACGACGTCAGCGTTGAAGAGGTTGACTGAGTCGATTCGTCTTGCGTGAGTAACGTACCAATCATGGAGATAGTACGTGCGACTCACGGCTGAGGGCCTCTACATCAAGATCTCAGGGATCACCTCGGAGGACGACGCGCTGTTTTCCATTGGCCTTGGCGCCAGCGCCGTCGGCTTCGATTTTGCGTTGACGTCCCGTCAGATCTCGGTGAGCGCGGCGCACGACATCGTTCGTCGACTTCCCCAAGGCGCGGGGTCCGTCGGCGTGTTTCGAAACGAACTGCCCCAGCGAATCGTCGAGATCGCCAACACGCTCGGACTCAGCGCCGTGCAGATCGACGGCCCCATCACGGCCGACGAGCTCAGTTACGTTACCGAGCGGGTGAACACGGTCTTGCGAATGGTTCCCGACGGCACGGAGCGCCTCGGACTAGCGAACGGGGTCGACTGCCTGGTGCTTCCCGAGAGCGACGAACCCGAGGCGCTCGTAGACTCACTCGAACTCTTCCTGGAGTCGAGTCCGCGCGTCCCGGTGATCGCGTCGGGCGGCCTGAACGCCTCGAACGTCGTTGACGTCGTACAGAACTTTCCAGTCTTTGGCGTGGACGTGCGCTCGGGGGTCGAGAGCGCGCCCGGCGTGAAGGACCCGGTGATGCTCGGGGAGTTCATCGCCAACGCGCGCTGGGCGTACGACAACACGTACGTGGAGCGCCACTTCGATGAGTGGACGTTGTAGCTAGCCGTGAAAGCGTCGAAAGATGACGCTGCCGTTGTGACCACCGAAACCAAAGGAGTTGGACAGAACTATCTCCACGTCGGCCGGGCGCGAGGCGCCGATCACCACGTCGAGGGCGATCGCGGGATCGATATCGGTCGTGCCAGCGGTCGGGGGGATGAGCTGGTTTTGCAGCGTCAGCACTGACGCGACGCCCTCGAGCGCACCGGCGGCCGCGAGAGAGTGACCGAGGTGACCCTTGTTGGAAGTGGTCGGTGGCGCGTCGTCGCCAAAGACGCGGTGTACCGCGATGGCTTCGGCGAGATCGTTCAACGGCGTCGAGGTACCGTGCGCGTTGATGTGCGAGACGTCGCTCGCGGTGATGTCCGCGTCGGCGAGGGCCAGCTCCATGCAACGAATCGCGCCGGCCCCGCTCGGGTCGGGCGCCGTGATGTGGTAAGCGTCCGCCGTCGACGCCGCGCCGAGAACCTCGGCGAAGATCGGCACGCCCCGACGGAGGGCGTGGTCCCACTCTTCGAGGATCAGGACGCCGGCGCCTTCACCCAAGACGAAGCCGTCTCGATTGACGTCAAAGGGGCGAGAGAGGTTCTGCGTGGAGAGCGCCGTCATGTTGCGAAAGCCCGCCTCGGCAATCTCGACGATGACGGCTTCGGCGCCGCCCGCGACGACCACGTCACAGCGACCCGACGCCACGAGGCGAGCGGCGTTGCCAATGGCGTGCGTGCCGGCCGCGCACGCGGTCGTCACCGTTTCACACGGTCCGCCCAGGCCAAAGCGCATGGAGACGGCGGCGGTCGCGGCGTTGGGCATCATCATCGGCACGAGAAAGGGCGAGACCCGTTCGGGACCCTTTTGCAAGAGCACGACGCCTTGATTCAGCGTCGACTGAAGACCGCCGATGCCGGTCGTGACGATGCTGCCGGCGTCGGGGAGAGGGCCGACAAGACCACTCTGGCGCCAGGCCTCGTCGGCGGCGACGAGGGCGTAGAGGGCAAACGGGTCGAGACGGCGAAGTTCCTTGGGTCCACCGACGCGCGCAGCGTCAAAGTCGCCGATGCGCTTGGACTTCGGCGCGTGGGGTTTATTGAGTAGTTCCCACAGTGCGATCACTCCTTCGCCGGCGCACGAAAGCGCGCCGAGTCCCGTGACGGCTACCCGGCGACCCCGTACTGGTCCCGAGGGAGTGACGGCAACGCGCACTACAGCTTGGCGTAGATCAGCTCGAAGGCCTCGCCGACGGTTTTGATCTCTTTGAGTTCATCTTCGGCAACTTCAATGTCGAAGGTCTCTTCGAGAGCCATGACGAGTTCCACGAGGTCCAGGCTGTCCGCGCCCAGGTCGTCACCGAAGGAAGCCTCGAGAGTGACCTGCGCCGGGTCGACGGCTAAGACCTCTACCGTGTCCTCAGTGAACTTCGCTAAAGCTTCGTTGCGATCCATGGTCTTACCCCTTTTTCTATCGCTCCATCGTAGTCAATCGTCTTCTCACACGAGGTCACTAGAGACCGAGCGCGAGCCCCCCGTCGACCACGATGACGGCGCCCGTGATGTAGCGAGCGTGGTTACTGGCGAGGAACCCGAC
>PKXJ01000028.1:0-29721 GCA_003132305.1 Acidimicrobiaceae bacterium
GCCCGCGCAGGATCGCGATCGTGTCCTGCACCGAGGGTTCACCCACGAAGACCTGCGCGAAGCGTCGCTCGAGGGCGGCGTCCTTCTCGATGTACTGGCGATACTCGTCGAGGGTCGTGGCGCCGATCATTCGCAGTTCCCCTCGCGCGAGGAGGGGCTTGATCATGTTGCTCGCGTCCATCGCGCCCTCGCTCGCGCCGGCGCCCACAATCGTGTGCAACTCGTCAATAAAGGTGATGACGTCGCCCTGCGCGTCTTGAATCTCCTTCAGGACCGCCTTCAAGCGTTCCTCGAACTCGCCGCGATACTTCGCACCGGCCACCATCGAAGCGACGTCGAGGGCGATCAGTCTTCGATCGCGCAGCGACTCGGGCACGTCGCCTTCCACGATCCGTTGCGCCAAGCCTTCAACGATGGCCGTCTTGCCGACGCCCGGCTCGCCAATGAGGACCGGGTTGTTCTTGGTGCGCCGTGACAGGACTTGGATCACTCGGCGAATCTCGTCGTCTCGCCCGATGACCGGGTCCAACTTGCCGGCTCTCGCTAGCGCCGTCAAGTCGCGACCGTACTTCTCCAGCGATTGAAACGTCGCTTCGGGATCCTCGGACGTGATGCGCGTCGAACCGCGAATCCCGCGCAGTGCCTGGAGCAGCGCGTCACGCGTCGTGCCGAGCTCGTGGGCCCACGTGACGAGCACGTGATCCACCGAGAGATACTCGTCGCTGAGTTCTTGGCGAAGTTCGTCGGCCTGTTCGAGGCCTCGACGCGCCTCCGGCGAGAGACCGGGCTGCGACCCGCCGACGGCGCGCGGTTCGCGCGCGAGTTGTTCATTCAACGACGCCGTCACGTTGAGCGGATCGAGACCGGCCGCTACGAGCAGGGGGCGCGCGATTCCCTCCGCCTGGCTGAGTAGCGCCAAGAGCAGATGCGCCGGCGTGACGTAGGGGTTACCGGCGGCGGCGGCTTGGGTCGTCGCCGCCTGGAAGGCGTCGCGAGTCTTGACGGTCCAGCGCGCGGGATCGAGCACCATCAGGAGCTCCCGCGCTCGCGTTGGCGCGCGCCGGCAAAGAGCGCGATCGCGTTCTTCACGGGGACCAGGTCACGTCGATAGTGGCGATGCGTCTGTTCGACGCTGTCGCGCGCCTCGTCGTTGAGCGAACCCAGTGCGGCTTTCGCCTCGGCCAGTTCAGCCTCGAGCGCCATGATGCGCTTCACGCCTTCTAAGTTTACGCCCTCGTTCGTCAGTTCTTGAATACGACGCAGCGCCACTAAGTCCTCGTCGGAGAATCGACGAGACCCGCCACTGGTGCGTTGGGGGCTCAACAGACCGCCGCGTTCGTAGTTGCGCAGCGTCTGAGGGTGCACGCCGGCCAGTTGGGCGAAGACCGAGATGACGTAGACGGCGTGGAGTTCTGGCTGTTCACTCACTAAGGACCTCTTCGTTCAGTGCGCTGGCCAGTTGTTCCACCAGGCCGCGCTGTTGTTTCGTCAACTTCTTGGGGACGGTGACACTGACGGTCACGAGCAAGTCGCCCGCGGCGTGCTTGCCACTGGCCGGGACGCCGCGACCCTTCACCCGCATCGTCGTGCCGGGTTGGGTGCCCGCGGGAATCTTGAGCGTGACGGGCTCGTCGAGGGTCGGAACCTCGACCGTGGTGCCGAGCATGGTCGAGGTGAGAGGAACCTTCACGGTCGTCGTGACGTTCCTTCCTCGACGATCGAAACGCGGATCGGGCGTGACGTGCACGTCCACGTAGAGGTCGCCGGCCGGTCCGCCGTGCGCGCCAGGATTTCCTTTGCCCTTCAGGCGAATACGTTGCGAATCGACGACGCCGGGGGGAATGCGTACGTTCACGCGACGCGCCGAGGGTTCGCGACCGGTCCCGTGACACGTGGGACACGGCGTGGCGAAGCGACCGCCGCGGCCCTGACAGACGGGACAGACACTCGACATCGCGAAGGGTCCCTGATCGTCGTTGATGACGCCTCGTCCCTGGCAACGCTCACAGGTCACGAACTCACTACCCGGCGCGCCGCCCGTCCCCTTACAGGTGTGACAGGCTTCGTTGCTCGACAGCGACACGGTCGTCGTCACGCCCTTCACGGCGTCGCGAAAACCCAGGTGGAGGGCGGTTTCTAGATCGGCGCCGCGCTGGGCGCGTTGGCGCCTCGATCCGCCAAAGAGTCCGCCGAAGATGTCGCCTAAGTCCGAGAAGTCGCCCGTTTGAAAGTTGAAGCCACCACCCCCGGACCCACCGAGTCCACTGGCCGCGGGTCCGAGGCGGCGAACCTCGTCGTACTCTTTGCGCTTGGTGTCGTCACCGAGCACGTCGTACGCGCCAGAGATCTCCTTGAACCGGTCCTCGGATCCGGGATGCGTGTCGGGGTGGAACTGCTTGGCGAGCTTTCGATACGCGCGGGTGATCTCCTTGTCGGTCGCACTCGACGTGAGACCTAGGACCTGGTAGTAGTCCTTCTCAAACCACTCACGTTCGGCCATACCCTCACTATCCCCTGACTTTCACCATGGCCGGACGCAACACCACGCCCTTCCAGCGGTAGCCCGCTCGAAGTACTTCATCGACCATTGGCCCGTCGCTCTCCCCTTCGTCTTCCACGTGCGCCACCGCGTCGTGAATCTGAGGATCGAAGGACGCACCGACGTCGTCCATACGCTCGAGACCCTCTCGAATCAACGTGTCGAGCAGCAGTCCTCGCGCTTGACCCAGCGCAACGGCTTCTTCACTCTCAGTACTGGCAAAGTGCGCCAGCGCGTAGTCAAAGGCGTCGAGTACCGGCAGGATCTTCGACACGAGGTCGCCCGCCGAACGCGTCGCCGCCTCTTGGGACAAGCGCGCCACGCGCTTACGGTAGTTCTCGAAGTCCGCTTGGAGACGCTGGAGCGCGTTCAAGTACTCGTCGCGCTGGCGCTCGGCTTCGCTTCTCTCGTCAAATGCTTCGGTGGCGTCGTCACTCGACGACACCACCGACTCGTTCGCTGCTACTTCGTCACTCACGCTTCGTCCACGATCTCCGCGTCAACGATGTCGTCATCGTCGCTGGCCGGTGCCGCGGGCTCGCCCTGGTTGGACTTGGCCGCCTCTTCGTAGAGACGCTGGCTAAAGCTCTGGCTCGCGGTGAGCAACTTCTCGGTCGCTGCCTTCATCGCGTCGACGTCGGTGCCCGCGAGGGACTCCTTCAACACGCCCAACGCGCCTTCGACGTCCGCGCGCTCGCTGCCCTGGAACGACTCCGCCTGGTCCTTCAACAGCTTCTCGGTCGAGTACACCAGACCGTCCGCGTTGTTTCGAACTTCGGCTTCGGCGCGACGCGTGCGGTCGTCCTCGGCGTGGGCTTCCGCGTCACGAACCATGCGGTCGATCTCGTCTTTCGAGAGCGAGGATCCACCGGTGATGGTCATCGACTGGGTCGCGCCCGTCGCCTGGTCCTTCGCCGAGACGTGCACGATGCCGTTCGCGTCAATGTCGAAGGTGACCTCGATCTGGGGAACGCCCCGCGGGGCCGGGGGTATGCCCACCAACTGGAACTTACCCAGGGTTTGGTTGTACGAAGCCATCTCGCGCTCACCCTGAAGGACGTGCACCTCCACCGAGGGCTGATTGTCGTCCGCGGTCGTGAAGGTCTGGGACTTCTTCGTCGGGATGGTCGTGTTGCGATCGATGATCTTGGTCATGACGCCACCCTTGGTCTCGATGCCGAGTGACAACGGCGTCACGTCGAGCAGGAGGATGTCCTTCACGTCACCCTTCAACACGCCCGCCTGGACGGCCGCGCCAATGGCGACGACTTCGTCCGGGTTCACGCTCTTGTTGGGCTCTTTGCCGGTAACTTTCTTGACCAAATCCTGAACGGCCGGAATACGCGTTGATCCTCCGACCATGATGACCTGGTCGATCTTGTCGAGGGTGAGACCCGCGTCCTTGATCGCCTGGTCGAACGGCTTGCGACAGCGCTCGACGAGTTCGGCCGTCAACTCGTTGAACTTGGCTCTGGTGAGTTTGAGGTCCAAGTGCTTCGGGCCGTCGGCGGTCGCGGTAATAAAGGGCAGGTTGACCTGCGTCTCTTGCACGGCCGAGAGCTCGATCTTCGCCTTCTCCGAGGCTTCCTTCAGACGTTGCACCGCCATCTTGTCGGCGGAGAGGTCCACGCCTTCGGTGTCCTTGAAGGTCTTCACGAGCCACGCCATGACGGCGTCGTCCCAGTCGTCACCACCGAGGTGGGTGTCACCGTGGGTGGACTTCACCTCAAAGACGCCGTCGGCGATCTCCAAGACCGACACGTCAAAGGTGCCGCCACCGAGGTCAAAGACCAAGACGGTCTGCTCCTGGGGGCCCTTGTCGAGTCCGTAGGCCAACGCGGCCGCGGTGGGCTCGTTCACGATACGCAGTACTTCCAGACCGGCGATCTGTCCCGCCTCATTGGTCGCGGTGCGCTGGGCGTCGTTGAAGTAGGCCGGCACGGTAATGACGGCCTGGCTGACGGTGTCACCGAGGTAGGCCTCGGCGTCGCGCTTCAACTTCTGCAAAATGCGTGCCGAGATCTCTTGGGCGGTGTACTTGGTGCCGTCGATGTCGACGCTCCAGTTCTCACCCATGTGGCGCTTCACCGAACGAATGGTGCGATCGGGGTTGGTAATAGCTTGACGTTTCGCGACTTCACCGACCAGAACCTCTCCGGTCTTGGAAAATCCGACGACCGACGGGGTGGTGCGGCTGCCTTCGGCGTTGGGAATCACGACGGGCTCACCCGCTTCCAACACGCTCACCACCGAGTTCGTGGTACCGAGGTCGATACCGACTGCCTTTGCCATGAAAACTCCTTATTTCACTCTCTGGCTGGCCGGACCGTCCGGGAAACCAGAATATCTACGAGGAGCATTTTACCGAGTTGAGTCCCCTCTTGTCAAGAACAATTATAAGAAGTGTGACAACTACGTAATTTCCCTCGATCTGAAGGCTTCTTAGTGGGGGCGACCAGGGCCGTTTCCAACCTCAGGACTACGCTCGAAGGGTGCTTGATCTCATACTTCTGCGCCACGGACGCTCCCTTTGGAACGATCTCAACCTCTTTACCGGGTGGCAGGACGTCGACCTCTCCCCCGAGGGCGAGGCGGAATCGAGGGTCGCCGGGGAGCTGCTCGCCGGCGAATCCGACCTCGATCTGCGCGTTCTTCACACGTCGGTCCTCACGAGAGCGATCCGCACGGCCGAGATTGCCCTGCACGCGGCGGATCGTTCGTGGCTCGGCGTCCGGCGAAGTTGGCGCCTCAACGAACGCCACTACGGCGACCTCACGGGTAAGGACAAGAAGCAGACGGCCGAAGAGTTCGGCATTGACCAGGTGCAGCGCTGGCGTCGTTCCTTCGACGTCGCGCCGCCGCCCCTGCCCCTGGGCGATCCGCGCAGCTCCAAAGACGACCCGCGCTACCGCGACGTCGCGGCCGAATTTATCCCGCGCAGCGAGTGTCTGAAGGACGTCGTCGCGCGCGTGACGCCGTACTTTCGTGACGTGATCGGCGAAGACTTGAAGTCCGAAGGCGTACGGGGCGGCGCGGTGCTCGTCGTCGCGCACGGCAACTCGATCCGCGCCCTTCGCATGGTGTTACAAAACATCGGCGAGAACGAGATCACCGAACTCGAAATCCCTACCGGCATCCCCTATCGCCTGACGCTCGATAACGAGCTCAACGTTCTGGCGGCGAACTACCTCGGCGACGCCGAGACCGCCGCCAGGGCCGCCGAGGCGGTCGCGCGTCAGGCCGGTTGAGCTCGCTAGAGGGCGTCGGGTCCTCGTTCGTTGGTGCGAATGCGCACCACGTGTTCGACGTCGCTGACCCAGGCCATACCGTCACCGACCGTGTCGGTGCGCGCGGCCGCGACGATGGCGTCGATGACCTCTTCCACGAGTTCGTCGGTACAGGTGATCTCGATACGGATCTTGTCCACGAAGTCGAACTCGTACTCCTTGCCCCGGTAGATCTCAATATGACCACCGGTGCGGCCGAAGCCTCGAGCCTGCGTCACGGTCATCCCGGTGATGCCAACTTCCTTCACGGCGACTTTGACTTCGTCGAGCTTGAAGGGCTTAACGACTGCGGTAACTAGCTTCATGATCTCTCCTTAGACGTTGTCAGCGTGCGTGTGACTGGCCGATCCGACCGGCTCACCAAAGGTGGGCTCGGGGAACGCTTCTTCTTCGTGTATCGCGATGTCTCCTTCGCGCAGTACGTCGTCCGACTCACGCAGACCTCCGAGGAGAAACTTAACGAGGTAGAAGACGAAAGCCGTGCCCGCCGCGGTAAAGCCGATGATCCACAGGGCCGCGAGGAACTGTTCCCAGAGTTGGTGGAACGAGTGACCGAAGAACCAACCGGCCACGTGGAAGTTGCCGGGACCCTTGTAGTTCGGGCCCTTGATGCCGTACTGGACCATGTGGGGGTCGGCGAGGATGCCCACCAGCAGTCCGCCCGTCAGACCCGCGAAGCCGTGGGTGTAGACGACACCCAAGGCGTCGTCGACCTTGGAGAAGGGGCGACACTTCGAGAGGAAGTTCCACGCGAACCACACAACCGTTGACGCCACGAGTCCGACGATCAGCGCGCCCGTCCCGTTCACCCAGCCAGCGCTGGGCGTGATGGCCACCAGACCACAGATCATGCCGTTGATCGCACCTAGGAACGTTGGTTTCTTCTGCTTCGAGAGGAACATGTCCCAGAAGAGCCACGTTAAGAGCGCCGCCGCCGTGGCGACGTTGGTATTAAGCACGGCCGACGCGGCGTCCGCTCCGGCGTAGAACGGATCACCTCCGTTAAAGCCGTTCCAGCCGAGCCAGAGAATTCCAGCTCCCACCGCGACCATCATGAGGTTGCTCGGGAAGGCGTTCTCTCGATCCTGCCAACGCCGGGGACCAAGGATCCACGCACCCACGAACGCGGCGACACCGGCCGAGAGGTGAATCACGTACCCACCCGAGTAGTCGACCGCGCCCTTTTGCGAGAAGAAGCCGCCACCCCAGAGCAGCGCCGCGTTCACGCAGTACACCACCGTGATCCACAGCGGCACGATGAGCAGCCACGCCTTGAACTTCAGACGACCCACGAGCGCCCCCATGAACAGGAGCGGCGTAATGGCGGCGAAGACGAACTGAAAGTACGCGAGGGTCGCGGTCGGGAAGTGAAACGGAATGAGGGTGTTCGCACCCGAGACGGCTTGGCCTTGCTCGGAGCTGGCCGTCGACAACGGCTGAAAGTGCCCGATGAAGCCGCTCCAGAACGAGCCGGTCGCTCCAAAGTGCGACAGCGCGCCAAAGGCCATGTTGTAGCCCCAGAGCATCCACACCACCAGCGTCAGCGAGAAGCCCGCGAAGGTCATCAACATCGTGTTGACGATCCACTTCTTTCGAACCAGTCCGCCGTAGAGCACGGCAATGCCGGGCAAGCTCATGAGTCCTACGAGGGTGGCCGCGACGAGTTGCCACGTATTGTCCGCCGGATTCAGCCAATGGGGATAGGGAATGTTGGTCGCTGCCTCTAGCACGTCCACTCCTTCTGGTATGGAGAGGGCGACGCTGGCCTCACGATGAACTCAGTGTGACAAGTGAGGATTACGAAACAGTTAGCAACGTGTTTCGGGCGTATGAACACCCACAGTTTGTCCGCCGCGCAAAGGCTCTAACGAAGGGAACGTTCGACGACCTGGGCGATGTCCATGACCGAGACCTCGTCGCCCTTGCCGCTCGCCTTGACCGCGTCGTCCAGCATGATCATGCAGAACGGACAGGCCGTCGAGATGATGTCGGCCCCGGTACGAAGCGCCTCTTCCGTGCGCTCCATGTTGACGCGTTTGCCGATGTTCTCTTCCATCCACATGCGCGCGCCGCCCGCCCCGCAGCAGAAGCCCTTTTCTCGGCAGCGGCCCATCTCGACCTTCTTGAGTCCGGGAATGGCGTCGAGCACGTCGCGCGGTTCGTCAAAGACTCGGTTGTGCCGTCCGAGATAACACGGGTCGTGGTAGGTGACCGTGCCCTGGTAGCCGACGCCCGGCACGAGTCGACCCGAGGCGACCAGGTGACTGAGGAGTTCGCTGTGGTGAATCACTTCGTAGTTGCCCCCGAGGGCCGGGTACTCGTTCTTCATCGTGTTAAAGCAGTGCGGACAGCTCGCGACGATCTTCTTCGCGCCGGCGCCGTCGAGCGTGGCGATGTTGGCCTTGGCCATCTCTTGGAAGAGGTACTCGTTACCCATTCGCCGAGCGGGGTCACCGGTGCACGACTCGCGCGGACCGAGGATGCCAAAGTTCACGCCCGCGCGGTGCAGCATTCGCGCCGTCGCGACGATCTGCTTACGACCGCGCTCGTCGAGCGAGCCGGCACACCCCACCCAGTAGAGGTACTCGACGTCGTCAGGAATGACGCCTTCGAAGACGGGCACCTCGAAGTCGAGGGCGGCCAACCACTCGGTGCGCTTACTCGCGCCTAGGCCCCACGGGTCACCCTGGTTCTCCAAGTTGCGCAACAAGAGTCCGGCTTCGCTTGGAAAGCGCGACTCCATGAGTACTTCGAAGCGACGCATGTCGATAATGGCGTCGACGTGTTCGATGTCCACGGGACACTCTTGGACACACGCGCCGCACGTCGTGCACGACCAGAGCACGTCGGGGTCGATGGTCGTGGGCACCAGCGTCGCGACGTTGCCGTCACTCTCGCGCGACAACAGACGATCAGCCGAGGCGAACATGTTGTCGCGAAGGCCCATGATCAGGAGTTTCGGACTGAGCGGTTTACCCGTGGTCCAGGCCGGACAGACACTCTGGCATCGTCCACATTCGGTGCACGTCGCGAGGTCCAGCATCTGCTTCCAGGTGAAGTCTTCGACGTGACCAACACCGAAGACCGTGTCTTCGCTGACTTGATCCATGTCCATGTTGGGGGTCTTATCGAGACCGCCGAGCGCGCGGGGCCGGCGAGAGACGCCCACGTTGATGGGCGCTAAAAAGATGTGCAGGTGCTTGGAGTAGGAGACGAAGACCAGAAAGCCGGCAATCACGGCCACGTTCAAGAGCAGAAACACCGCTTCCAACACGCTGTTGACACCTACACCGAGTGGCGCCAGCCAACTCGCTACCAGTTTCGAGGAGAACGCCCACGACGACGCGTGTTGCGCGTAGAACGACTTCAGCGGAACCCCGAAGGCGACGGCCTCGTTCTTTAAGTGCGAAAACGGAAAATGTCCGGTATTGATCTGCGCCGCGCGATAGACCAGCAGCGTGACGATGACAGCTGCGATCATCGCGAGCACCAGCCACGCCGCTCTGGTGTGGCTGCCGAAGAAGCGACTCGCGCGTTGCTTTTTCGCGGGAGCGTTCTTTAGTCGAATGATCGCGAAGACCACGAGCGACACCAGCACGGCCGTGGCGAAGAAGTCCTCCACGAAGGCCAGCCAGTTGCTCTGACCGATCAAGGGGATGTGAAAGTCGCGATCGAACAGCGCGCCGTACGACTCGAGAATTGTCGTGAGCAGTACGGTGAAGCCCCACATCGTAAAGAAGTGCGCGAGTCCGGGCACGGTCCAGCGAAGCAGCTTTCGCTGACCTGCGACTTCGGTGAGTTCGGCGTCGGCGACCTTGCGAAAGCCCTGCCAGCGCCGCGGCGCGGGCTGGCCGCTTCGAATGAGGCGCGACAACCAGTAGAAACGCTGACCGGCCAGACCAGTGCCGATGATCGTGATGAGGAGGCCAATAATGATTCGAGCTAACAACGCGCGCTCCTGGTCGATGCGTTCGTCACGACTACTTCTTGAAGTTCTCCGAGTATCGACTCGGCGTCGGGCCGCGCTGACCTCGGTACTTCGAGCCGAGTCCCGACGTCCCGTAGGGGCGATCGGCCGAGGTGGTCATCTCGAAGAAGCTGATCTGTCCTATCTTCATGCCGGGATAGAGCGTGATCGGTAGGTTCGCGACGTTGGAGAGCTCGAGGGTGATGTGTCCGTCCCAGCCGGCGTCAATGAAGCCGGCCGTCGAGTGAATCACGAGGCCCAGTCGACCGAGCGAACTCTTGCCGTCGAGGCGTCCGACGATGTCGTCGGGTAGGCCCACGCGCTCCGTGGTCGAGCCCAACATGAACTCGCCGGGGTGCAAAATCATTGGCGTGTCGGTGCCGACGTCAATGAGTTCGGTCAGGTCCTCCTGAGCTTCACGCACGTCGATGACGCGTTGGGAGTGGTTGCGAAAGACGCGAAAGTACTGATCGACGTGCAGATCGACCGACGAAGGTTGAATACAGTCTTCGCCCAGGGGTTCAATGATAAGTCGGCCCTTTTCGAGCGCCTCTTTGATGGACCGATCCGAGAGCACCATTAAGAGGTCACGATACTCGCTTGGAGAAGTTCATTTCTTTGAACGACGGAAGGTGACTGGTCGCGCCTTAGGAGAGAACCCGACGACGGAAGTTTCGCAGGCCGAGCCACAAGAACGCTGTGCAGAAGCCGATCATGACGGGGTAGATCACGTAGAGGTGCATGTGCGGAGCGTTGGTGAACGCCGCGCGCATCCCCTCGTTGACGTAGACGAGCGGGTTGATCAAGACGAGGGTTTGGAGCCAGTGAAAGCCGCCAATCTTCACCGGTGCGAGATGGGTCCAGGGGTAGTAGGTCCCGCCAAGAAACGTGATGGGCAAGATGATGAAACCGAACATCAGGCCAATGTTGCGAGGCTCGAACGAGGTACCGAGAATGAGCCCAAGTGCTGCCATCATCACGCAGGCGATCGGCACGAGCGTGAGAATCAGGAGCCAGTGCAGCGACACGTCGGCCTTGACGCCCGCGGCGTGAACGACCGACGCAATGGGAAAGACAATGGCCGCGGCGATGAGACCCTGCACCGCGCCCGAGAGGACCTTGGACACGGCGACCAGCCAGATCGGACACGGCGCCTGCACGCGGTCTTCGATCTCACGCGTGAAGCCAAACTCCTGGGCCATGGTGAGGGCTATTGACTGGACGCCTTGAAACATGATCGAGATGCCCACCACGCCGGGCACGAGCACGGTCGCAAAGGCCGACGCTGCCCCCGCGCTGCCGCCACCGACCGCTTGGCCGATCTTGGGAAAGACGAAGAGGAACACGAAGCAGAGCAGGAAGGGTTGGATCAACGTGCGCAGCACGAACTCTCGAAAGGTCTTGCGCAGTACGACCAGGTCCCGCAAAATTAGTGCGCCGAGTGCGGTGCGACTCGCGTCGAATGCCGAACGCGACGGTGCGGTTTGTACGTTCGCCGTCATCATATTTCGCGCAACTCCTTGCCCGTCAAATTTATAAAGACTGTTTCGAGACTCGGCTCCGCGACGGCGAGGTCGAGAATCTCCACGCTGGCGGACTCGGCGACGTTCACGACTCGTGGCACGAGGCGATCGCCGCCTTGCACGTGCACGGACACCACATTCTCCATGACGCGCGTGGCAACGACGCCTTGAATCTCCTTGGCCAGTGCTTGGGCCAGTCGCTCGCCGTCCTTCGTCACCTTCACGGTGATGATGGTGTCGGCGCCGATGCTCTTCTTTAAGTTGGCTGGCGTGTCGAGCGCGAGGATCTTTCCGTGATCCATGATCGCCACTCGATTGCAGAGTTGATCGGCCTCTTCCATGTAGTGCGTCGTCAGCACGACGGTCTGGCCCGTTTGGTCGAGTTCTTTCAGCATGTCCCACAGCGCGAGGCGACTCTGGGGATCGAGTCCCGCCGTCGGCTCGTCCAAGAAGAGCACGGCCGGCGAGTGAAAGATCGCTCTCGCCACCATGAGTCGTTGGGCCATGCCGCCCGAGAGTGCGTAGATCGACGCCTTCGCCCACTTCGAGAGAGAGAACCGCGCCAAGAGCTCGTCCGAGCGACGGCGTGACTCCTTGGCGTTGATGCCAAAGAGGCGTCCGTGAAAGTACAGGTTCTCCCACACCGTGAGCTGGCGGTCCAGGGTGTTCTGTTGCGACACGATGCCCGAGACCTGCTTCACCAGGGCCGGATGTTTTCGAACGTCCACGCCGGCGACGAACGCGCTACCCGACGTGGGAACCACGCGCGTCGTCAAGATTCCCGCCGTCGTGGTCTTACCGGCACCGTTTGGTCCGAGGAGCCCAAAGATCTCACCTTGACGGACAACCAAGTTCAACGCGTCAACGGCCGGCACGTCCATGCCGGGGTACAACTTGGTGAGGTTTTCTGTTCGAATGACTTCGCTGTCGTTGATGGTCATCGATCTTTTCGTCGGCTCGTTGTCGTGGCTAACTCTAATTGGGCACCGTGACGCCTTTTCTCGAGTGAGCCCATCGCGGCCCGTCGCGTCGCATAATCGAAGGCGCCTCACGGGCTCTGCAAGGACCGAAGCCCGGTTCTATACAGTGGACTTCTGTGGCAAGAGGAAACCATTCCAGATGAAGCACTCGCTGAAGCGCCAGTGGTTGATCGGGATCGTCGCGGCCGTCATCACGGTGGCGGCCGTCGGCGTCGGCAAAGGCTTTGGCAAGGTCACCCACTCGTCAACCCACGACAAGTTGATTGCCTGGAGCGCCGCCGCCGTCGTCGTCATCGCTGGCGCTTACTCCATTCGACACCTCGCCACCGCCCTCGGCCGACTGGTCGCGCGAAACTCCAACATCGGCGCGGGCGCCACCCTTCGCCTGGTCGCAACGGGCGTGGGCTACCTAATTCTTGTCTTTGCACTCCTAGGAGTACTGGGCGTGTCGCTCCAACAACTGCTCATCGGCGCGGGGCTCGCGGGCGTCATTCTCGGCATCGCGGCGCAACAGAGCCTCGGCAACATTTTCGCCGCCATTGTCCTACTGGTGGCTCGGCCCTTCGTGGTTGGTGACGACATTCGCGTGCGCTCGGGAGTCGTGGGCGTACTCGACGTCAAGGTTCTGGGCATTGGACTTACCTACGTCACCGTTCGAACTGACGACGGAATTTTGAAGATACCCAATTCAGCGATGCTCGCCTCGGGCATTGGTCGACCACACTCCGCCCCGGAGACGCCGGTGACCAAACCCAACACGGTCGAGCCCCACGCCGATGGAACGAATTCCTAACGGGCTTGCATGGTGCCGCGACTGACGAACCCGAGCACCACTCTCTACTTCATCCGTGTCTGATTGCGGCCGCCGCCGCGACACCGAGTAGAAATCTGAAGGGAACTACGATGAGTGCTACGCGGGCGTAGTTCAGCGGCAGAACATCAGCTTCCCAAGCTGAGAACGCGGGTTCGATTCCCGTCGCCCGCTCCAAGGATTTTGCTGTACAACCCAATGATTGCACGGGCTTTTGATTGACCAGCAGTGTCCACTGCGTACCGACATTGTCCAGTGTTACGCGCCCGTTAGCGCCCACGAAGCGCCCACGAAGCGCCCGAAATGTTTGCTCGTGATGCCGCACTCTCGATCACAGGCAAGAGAGCAAGTCGGATGCAGAAACTTAGATGCAATCTTCGACCTCCTGCCGTAGTCATTGCGGCTCTTCCGTTCGACCGCACTCAATCAGTAATTAAGACATATAGAGCGTGCCAATAAGGACGTTCGCACCGCCGGCAAACCCGACGGGACGCGATCGACACCCAAAGCGGCTCTTACGCGAGGAGCAGAGCGACTAGGGGCGCTGGAACTGCCCAAACGTCATAGTCAAGATTGAGGATGCTCTTCGTCGCTAGAACACCAAAACCGAACTTGTTCGTCAAGACCTTCGCTTCTGCTCGCCAGCCGGCGTCCACCCATTTGCCCTCAATAGGTATCGACGTTCGAGGTCCACCAGGAGACTGCACATCGACGGGACATAGATCTATCTCGTTCCCCGAATCTGTCTTGATATAGCCGATGGTGTCGGCCGCGACCCACCTTCCTTCGTCAAGCGAATCAATGGCTCTCGCGAGCGAGACTCCCAACATTTCTTCGGTGAGACGAGTCACATCGGGTGTTGGCAGTCCCGCTCGAAGTCGGCTGGGTAACCAGGACAAAACGGGGTCTACAAGATAGAGCTTCGCTTGCGATCCCTGGACTATTTGTCCTGAGTCGCCATGTTGCCTACACCAAATGGCGCCAAAACTTGAAACCAGTCGATTGAGTCGCCCATCCGTAGTGGCCCTCGTCCAAGAAAGCGACGATGCCAAGTTCGCGATGCTGAGAGGACTTGACGATCGAGTTTCAAGTTGGCTCAACAGAAGAGGCAGGGATTGCGGTGCGCCATCCAGTTGAATATCCCCGCGTAGCGAAGCAGCAATGTCACGAAGAAAGTCGCCTGACACGGCGCCATCCCTGCGGTGCTCGGCCACTGCTCGTGGAAAACCCCCGCAAGTGAGGAAGTCCTGCCACGCAAGGTCGTAATCGTCGACTTGAAACTGAAAGCCCTCGAGGGTAGCTCTTGCTTGGGCAGACTGAAGGTCACTGGGGTGCATCGACTCTGGCAGCGCGAGGGAAGATCGTGTGGCAACAAGGAAGTCTCGAAAGGTCATTGGGAGCAAGTGCCGACTTCTTCGTACTCCAGTGGAGCCTGCCCGGCCTGCCATCAGGTTGCCCTCGACATCTTCTCCATCTCGCCACCGGCTTCCAGTCACAATGACTGTGTCATCGCCGAGGTCGGTTCCATCGCGGGCAACCTTGATGATTGAAGTCCATCCGGATACATTGCTTACTTCGTCCAGTAGCCAGACACGAGGCCGCGAGGACGCAATATCTACTGGACGGGTCAATTCACGTGCCAGCGTGAGTGACCGACGCAGATCTCGGGCCTGCATGCCATCGCACGGCACGTAAATCACTTGGAACGGGCTCACATCCTCGCGCTGGCACAGTGCACTTGCCAGGTCAAGGAGAGCCACGCTCTTGCCGACGCGCCTGGGGCCAGTGAGCAATACAAGAGCTCCGCCGACAGGCAGGCGAGCAATGTCCGCAAGAATTGGGGAGCGATAGCCGAGATCGTATTGTGCCCGGTCGCGCAGTAAGCGCCGGTCCTGGATCGCGGCGGCAGGGTCTTGGTGGGCGGCAGCGGCTCCCCACCAAGGATTTGCTGCCGCTAGATTCCGACGAAGCTCATCATCTCGCATGCTGCCAACTATACCGCGATCTATGACAGAAGGGAGGGGGTAATGGCATATCGGACATGACAGAAGGGAGGGGGTAATGGCATATCGGACATGACAGAAGGGAGGGGGTACTCTAAGTGCGAGCCGAGAATAACACTGGAACTTTGAGAGTGTCGTTAGGCAACCTGAAGGATTGGAATCTTTGCCGAATCAATAATCTTGCTTCCCAATCGCTCTAAATTGACATGTGTCCACCAACACCGAGCCCTGCTCTAGATGCTTGCCGGATACTTAGAAACAACTCCGAGTCATTCGCCGAGCACAGTAACTTGAGACCTTGCCATCCACTCTCAACGAGTCGAGCAAGAGATTCTCAAAACATTGAAGTCCGTCCACGTTGATTCAGCGAGACTGAGGCTTCAATTTGGCAACCTTCGCGGGCCTCACGAGAGCCTCGAGGGCGTGCGCGAGTACTCGGTCTCGATCTTGCGTTGCGTGCTGATAACGCAACGCTGCAGCGGCTGAAGAATGTCCAGCACGGTGCATCAGTTCGGCCGTGGTCGCCCCCGTTGCTGCAGCCAATGTCAAGCCAGTGTGTCGCAGATCATGCAGATGGAGGTCTGGGCGTCCGACCATGAGCCGGGCCTTAGACCACGCTCGTTGAAGGACGCTCGCTGTCAACGGTGCTCCAGATTCAGTTGTGAAGAGAAGAGCGTCTGCTTCGGCTACCGTAAATCGCTCTAAGTGCTGGATTATCAGTTCCATCACATTTGCCGGCACTGACAAAGTTCTACGACCTGCCGCAGTCTTAGGGGACTTAGTGAGTGAGCTTCCGTCACGGGTGAAAGTTCGACTCTGCTCGATCCGAATCGTGGAGTGAAGTACATCAACATCTCGTCTTCTAAGACCAAGAATTTCACCTCGTCTTAATTGACACCACGTTGCGAGCAGTACAACCAGTCGCAAACGATCTGGCATGGCGGCAGTGAGCGCGTCCACCTCTGCGACAGTCGCCATTGGCCGTTCCGCTGCATGTTCGGTACCGGCACCATTGACTTTGCATGGTGAATTAATGATGAAACCGTCAGCTACAGCAGTTCGCATGATTGTTGAAAGGAGCCGGTAAGCCTTGGACGCAGTACTGGTGTGCCTAATTGCCAGTTCCGCGTGCCAACCCCTGATCTTCGATGGTGCAAGTCCAGCAAGTGTGACTTGTCCCAATGTCGGAAAGATGTGGTTACTAAGTAAATACTGGTAGAGCTCTAAGGTTCGCACTGAAAGATCCGGGCGTCGCGATAACCACTCGTTGGCGTACGTTCTGAGAGTAACTTGTCCTGCCCGGGGGTCAATCCAAGCACCGCGGCGAAGATCGGCCTCGACTGTTGACAAGTACGCAAGCGCGTCAGCTTTCGCTGAAAAAGTTCCTGAAGAGTGAAGTCGCCCGTCGTATCTATATGTTGCCTGCCATCGACCTGACGGACGCTTACGGATCGACCCGAAATGCCTTCGCCCTGTCATGACGTGACCCTGGCTTTCGAGGTGAGCACTCTACGGCCGCAGCAGACCCCTAGCCCCTCAGTATTCGAGCAGCAGTAAACGGCGACACGAAAACTTTGGTCTGTCTTCTGCACGGTTATTGTCATGGTCTTGCCATGGTATATGGCCAGTGTGACTCCTCTACTTCGCTCTGATGGTATCTGCGAAACACTTTTACGAGCAACGCATTGTCGCCTCATCGTCTTGCCTCAACGCGCTGACCGGCAACCCACTGGTCAAGGTCTAACTCCAAGAACCTCACCCTGGTTCCCGCAAGTTTCACGAAGGGAATACGCCGTTCTTGGACAAGGCGCCGGATAAACCTTTCGGAGCATCCGAGGTGGCTAGCCGCCGCTGAGATGTCCAAAAGTGGTCGATCGACGTATTCGCGACTGGATCGCTCACGAACGGCCGAAACTTCCTGAGCAAGCGGTTTTCTATCCACGAGACGGCCCCACACGCGCTCTCAGATAGGCTGTCCGGCTTAGCGAACGGTCGTTTGCCATGGCCTATTTCCCTTCGCTACTGAATCACTTGGCCGGCGGTAATGCTGGCGTTAATGCCAGCATCGAGAACTTCGAACTCGGCGTCAGTGGTCGGGTGGTAGGCGGATTCGATCGGAAAAGGATTCACATCCTGCCATTCGTCAACGAAACTTTGGGCCATGTCGGTCAGTTGCCCATCGTGCTCTATGTCGACGATCGGGTGTTCGTCAAGGTACTGGCGGACACTGTCACTGAAGTCCAGCACCTGTTCCATATCCAATTGGCAATCGGGATCAACCATCGTTAGGGCACAGGTAATGAACAGTTCTACGGTCGGATCGGTCGCGACTGGGTTACGCAGTTCGGGCCAGCCGCTCTCGACGGCCATTTGCAACGTTGCACGATCTATCAAGATCGGTTCTTCACTGTCTCCTACAAAGAGGGCCATCGTGGGCAGCCCATCGTTGAAGCCGAATACCATTCTCTGGGTCTCGCGTGAGACCGGATCAACGTTGTTGATTATCACTGGCGTTGGCAATCGTGGTGAGGTTGCCACTTCAACTTCGTGACCGACAGGACGTCCGTCAATTTCGTGGGCAAGCACGAGTCCTTCTCGTGCACTCTGCGGCGTGGAGTCCGCAGGTGCCGCGAATCTCGCGTTCAACTGTCGCCATGCCTCGTTGACGAGTTCGTAGTCCCTTTCGGCTTGGTCGGTCTCGTAGTTCCACACTGGCCCATCAGGAAGGTACGCGTCCGTCTGGTCCGGATCGGTTTGGAACGTTCGCGTATCTGGGTGATACCTCACAACGAGCGATACGTCTCTAGCCATCTCAATCTCCTTTCAGATGCCGAGTTCGCGCCACATATCGACAGGGCAGTCCAATACGTCGAGTTCCGCCGCCGAGAGTGGCTGGTAGTTGCTGGCTGGGGAGTCGCGCAGCGGAAGATCGATCGAGAGCACTTGGATACGTCCGTCGGACGCGTCGGCGAACTCTTGGATCCGCTCGAGCTCGACGAGATCTTCCGTCCGACGTTCGCCGGTGCGAAACATTGTGTCCACGTCAACCGAGCGCTCAGCGACCATTTCAATGCTGACGTCGTTCGTAACTTCAACTACGGGTTCACCCACCTCGAAGGTCTTCAACACCGCCGTTGCGGCCTTCTGGATGCGCCTTGTCGACGCCTTGATGCCCTGAATAGCCTCCGGGGCGCCCCCGGCCCAGCCGGCCACGTAACCGAAGGAGTAGTCGCTGGTGTCCATGCCGAGCGCCGTGCAGATGACGTAGGCCGTGGACTCAGCTTCGAGCTCCTTGAGCCCTCGCGCCAATTCATTGGTCGCCTCAACACCTGGATCGTGCAGGAGTGCGTGTCCGATCTCGTGGGCCAGCGTCTTGGCCTGCTGGGCCTCTGAGTTGGTGCTGACCACTCGGATTCGCCCCTCCGAGTGAGTGGTGTCACCGTTCGCGCCGCTGTCGAGTGACTCGGGTCGCTCGACGCGAAAACCAATACCCTGCGCGAACTCGGTCAGCTTGACGAACACACCCTCGGGCGCGAGTCCCTCGAGCTTGCTCACGATGTCGGGCAGATCTGGTCCCTCGGTCTGGCTGATATCGAACACGGGCACCAGCTTGAATCCGCGAATTTCACGGGCCTCTTCACCCTCGGGCGCGTCGTCCTTCTTGTACTTCATGGGCGCGAGTATCCGTAGGGCCGACTCCTTAGCCAACACCTGGTGGTCCAGTGCCTTCCAGGCGTTGTAACCAGCCACCCGCGTGGCGTAGGGATTCTGCATCAGGATCAACATGACGTTATTGGGGCTGTAGCGGTGGAACTTGCTCTGCACGTCGAGGTACTGCGTCCACTTCTCGCTGGTCGTGAGNNCTGAGTCCTTCGAGCAGTCCTGAATAGTCGCGCATACGACCTCCTCGTGAATCGTTGGGTTGGGTGGGCAGTGCCGAGACATTCGCCGAGGGAGCGTCCGCCAGGACGCCGTCCTGATCTCTCATAGCGGGCACTCCGTTGGCTTCGACTTCGCGCTTCTCCAACCTGTTGTTCCACTCGTCGGCGGCTGCGGCCTTCGCCTCGAGCAGGGAAATCTGCTCCTCCAACTCGGCGGCCTGTTCAGACAGCGTCAGCGAATCCTCCGAGCCCGCCATGTCGAGTGGCGTAGGAATTCCCAGCGTGCGCAAGTACTCCGGCGTGAGCTCGTCGCAGATGAAGGCGCCGCGAACCGACCGCTTGTCGTACGTCGCCCCTCGCAGGTCGGCGCCGGTCAGGCTCGCATCGAGTGTGACCGCTCCGCGCAGGGTTGACCCCCGCAGGTCCGTGCCGGTCGCCTGCGCGCCGGTCAAGTCGGCGAAGGACAGATTGCAACCTGACAGGTTGGCGAACGAGAGGTTGGCCGTCTGCAGATTCACGAACGACAGATCCATCCCCTGGAGGTCGGCACCGGAGAGGTCGGCGTTCGACAGGTTCACGCCGTAGCCAATCAACTGTGGCGCGCCGTTGATAACCAGGACGCGGTACTCGCGCTCCTTGCCTTCCACGGTCAGGGCGACAATCTCACTCATCAGCTACTCCGTTTCCGCCCATTTCGGGTCCTGGCAGCTCTTCGCACGGGGAGAACGGGCTTTCGGGGTGACCGGTGCGGGCCAACGCGCCCGCTGGTGCCAACGCAGCGCTCTCTGCGCAGTGGCGCACGAAACTGTCACCAAGCCGGGCTTTCACGTCGCCACCTCCGGAGATGCCGGATCGCCGTCATCAGGTGAGAACCTCGCGTCGCCCGTTGACGCGCCGTCGGTCAACAGCTCTTCGAGATCCTCGGGGACGCTGTCGCGCTGGTCAATCCACCACGAGGCGCTGGCGCGCTCGCGCGCCGGTGATTCGAGCCGTACGGCGAACTCTTCCTCGGACCACTCTCGATCGATGCGCCAGTCGTAGGCCTCGCCCATCAGCGTGTAGCGCACGCGCGCCGCCCAGGCCACCGCCTTTTCTGTCCCCACGAGCTCGGGCATTTGCGTCCGGCGCTCCCAGACGTCAATCTCCGTCGACTCTTTGGAGCGCTGCTCGGCGAGCCACTCTTCCCTGGCCTGGTTCTCGCCGCGCCCGGCGCGCCAGCACGCGGAGCAGTCCCGCTGGCCCAGCCAATGCGCCAGACCCGTGCGCTCTGACGGCGGCTTCTTCGACAGGTCGTGGTCCTGATCGTGCCCGCACCGGTGGTGCACTGTCCATGTAGTCGCTACGGCCATACCCGTCTCCTTCTCTCTAGCCCGGTGGTGGGCTTACTGCTCTGATTGACCCAACGCCGCGGCGGTCGCCCGGCGACGTCGCCGCGCGATGTCGTCCGCCACGAACTTCTTCCACGCCGCCTCGTCGGTTCCCGGGACCGGACGGCTCGGCTGGTGCGCAGCCGTCGTGCACTGGAGGTGACCCGTAAATGTGCGCAGTAGGATCACCACGTCGCGGTACGCCCGGTGCCAATCCGTGCCCGAAGATCCCGGCGCCGTCTTGTCGTAGGCGACCCTCTCGTGATCCTTCAAGGCCTGCAGGGCGGCGACGTGGGCCGGGTGCTCGTACCAGCACGCCGGGATCACGTGGTAGTCGAGATCCTCGTAGCGTTCGCGCAGCGCGGTTACCCACGCGCGCAGCTCCGGCCACGCGCGCTCGGCTTCCACTGGACTGAGCGAGGGCCAGTGAACTGGAGCGGCCACGTCGTCTGGCGCCGGTGCGTCGTGTCCCATAACCTGGCGCAGTCTGCGCTGGCGCTCTTGGAGGTCGTTGTTGCTCATGCTCACTCGCTTTCTCCGCTGCGCTGACTGGCCGGCTCTCTCGTCGTCGCAACGCGAACCTGTGCGACGACGGGGTCGGTGACGCGCTCGACGGACCATGTGAAGCCTGTTCCGGGCCTAGGCATGGGCACCCCCGTTCGTCGCCGCGCCCAGGCGCAGCGACTCTTCTACGGCGGCCCGATCCCTTCGCAACTCGGCCGCGTCGGCGCGCGCAGTCCAGGGCTTCAACGTCAACATGATCGGCGCGGCCGCGCGCAGCATCAACAGGCCGTGGCCGACCTTGATGGAACGGATCATGCTGGGGTCGAGAATCCCCCGCTGGCGCGTGGACTCGCTGATGTTNNATGGCCGAGTCCCAGATCGCTTGGGCGCTGTCGTGGCCCCAGCGAGCTCGCGCCTGGGCCAGCGACTGCAGTACCGCAACGGTGGCAATGCCCGTGCCGCCACCCTCGCTCATGAGCGCCCCGAGCGACGGCAGCGGATAGTTCGCCGCCTCGTCCAAGATGAGGGCCAGCGGCGGGTCCATCCGCGCTCCCACCGACGCGCCGGCTACCTGGCGAGCGGTCTCCACCACGTCTTCGATCAGGGCNNGGATCGGCCAATGGTCCAAAGACCGTGCTCACGATCGACCACACGCTGTCGCGCTGGCGCTGATCCGCGGTGATGACCGCATCGAGGGCCTGTGACCACAGTGGGGCAGCGCCGGGTGACTCCGCTAACACCGTGACCGCTTGACTGGCCGCCGGCGCCGACAGACTCCAGCGATAGAGATCAATTGCCGTGCGCCCGTCGAGGGCGGCCGCCTGCAGCAGGCATCGCACCACCGTGTTGGTCTGCTGGATCCAGAATCCTCCGTCGGTGATTCCGGCGCCGGCACCGGCGCATAGAGCGTTCGCCCGGAGCATCGCCGTCTGAGGGGACTCACAACCCCTGATCGGTGACCATCGCAGCGCTCCCGTTACCCCTCTCGCGAGGCCCTGTGGATCAAAGACCGCCACAGAACCGTGCTTCGCGCGCGCGGTCATCGTGGCGGCCAGGTTGTCCGGCCGGGTGCTGGTGGTGACCACCGCACCCGGCGCATCGAGGATGAAGGGGATGACCAGGTTGTATCCCTTGCCGCTTCGCGGGGGACCAAGAATGACCATGGAGTCCTCGACACTGGCGAAGCAGTCGGAGCGGCGACTTGTCCCCAGAAAGAACCCCAGTTCGTTCGGTACCGGCTTCACAATGGACGGCCGCAGGACTGGGCCCCGGGTCAGCAGGTGCTTCGCTCCGGCCGCAAAGATGACGTCGCGCCGATCGGCGAGACCAGGCAGCTGCGTCGGATCTTCCGCCTTGCGGTGTCCCTCGTGCTTCACGAACTGAACTGCGAACACGGTGCCCACGATGCCACCGGTCACGACCATCGTTGTCATTGTCCAGTACAGCCACGCGGGACCGACCGGCACCTTCCATGCGAGCGACGGATCGCCGGCGTGCGCGAATGCGGTGATCGCTCCCCTCGTGTAGTGCGTAGGGAACCCGTGGCCGCTGAAGAATGCCGAGAGTAAGCCACCGGCGGCGAGAAACAGGAAGAGGATGATGGCACCGAAAATCAGGCCGAGGTAAAGGTCAGTGCTGTCGCGCTGCGCGGTCATTCGTCCACCCTCAAGTTCGCGCTGTTAGAGGCTTCAGAATTGCTGAACCCACGGGGGTTAATAACCATCCTTTGGTTGGTGTCGAACAGGGCGAGCTCGCCCGGCGTGCAGATATGGCGCACAACAAAAGAGCGATCGCCGATGCGCCAGAGCCCTTCGCCGCGGGCCAGGCTGGAGAGCTGGTCGATCTCTGTCGAGGACAGTCCGAGTGCCGTACCGGTCTTGGTGTCTTCGCCTCGCTCCTGGGCGTAGATGATCTTGGTCGAGCAGTCCGCCAGCAGGCCGAGGGCGAGATTGCGTGCCTCGGAGTTGGCTTCGCCCACGGCGTCGAGGTCGCTCAGTCGGTGGATCACCATGAGGTTCGCGATGCCGAGGGCCCGACTGAGCTTCCACTGGCTCTGCATTCGTGCGAGCAACGCGGGCTGTTTCAACACCCGCCACGCCTCGTCGTAGATCACCCAACGCTGTCCGCCCGAGGGATCTTGCAAGGCCGCCTCCATCCACGAACTCGCGCACGTCATTACCATGCCGATCTTCGCGTCCGAGCCCGCAATGCGGCTGAGGTCAAGGCTCACCATGGGCAGATCCGGATCAAAGCGCACTGTCGATGGCCCATCGAACAGCCCGCCGAGGTCACCGTCGACCAGCCGGTTGACCGCGTGCGCCACCTCGCGTCCGTCGTCGAGCAACTGCGCGCGACTGGACCCGATCACGTCTCCCGGCGGGTCGAACATCGCCGACACCACGTGGGGAAGGACCGGCACGCTGTTCGTTCGCACCGCCTCGTCGAGGGCCGCGTAGAGCGCGGTCGACTCGACCGGCGCCATTGGCCGGCCGAGTGCCGCTTCGGTGATTGACCGCAGCAAATCGCGGCGGCGCTGTTGCACCAACTCGCACCACGCTGTGTCGGTGACCGGTTCGCGCACCTCGTCCTGACTTATCAGGTACTCGGGCCTCGGGCCCTCGTCGAGAGGGTTGAGGCGTGCCTGGGTCCCGCCACCTAGCTCAATGGCCTGACCACCGACACTGCGACTAACGGCGGTCCACTCCCCCTTGGGGTCACCGGGCACGTAGCACTTTCGTCCGAAGGCAATGGAACGTGTCGCGATGGCCTTGGCGAGGGTGGACTTGCCTCGACCGACCACGCCGGCGAGTAAACAGTTTGGGTTGGTGAGAATCCCCAACTGGTAGAGCTCCCATGGGTCGTAGACGAAGCCCGCGCCGCTCCACGCGTCCTGGCCGATCAAGATGCCCTGGCTGCCGAGGCCACTCTCGGCGAGGAACGGGTACGCGCCGGCCAAGACTTCGCTCGTCGCCTTGTGTGGTTCCACTTTCAGCGCTCGATAGGTGCGCAGCGCGTCGGCACCGTCCTCGCCGTTTCTCGGCAGGTACGCGGCGGCTGCAGCTTCGCGTCGCAGTCGCTGCTTCACCTCCTTGAGTTGTTCGCGGGCCGCCACACGGTCAGCCATCGAAATCTGCGCCGCCGCGCGCGCCTCAGCGCGCCTCTCGCGTCGCGAAGTGTCCGACCCGCTGTACAGGGCGCCACCGAGTGACTTTCCTCCGTCGAGGATCGCCTGTACTGGCTTGGTTTGCGCCGAGTGCGGCGTGAGTACGCGAACGCGACCGGGGACTTTGGGAAGAGCGAGCGCACGAGGCCCCTCGAGCTCCGTTCGTGCCTGGACCAAAACGGGGATCGGCGGGATCGGTGCCCTCGTAGGGCTGGCGACGGAGTGCTTGTCTCGTTTGGTCATGTCAACTCCTAACTGAGTGGAACCGTTGAGGTGGTCACGGTGCCCGATGGCGACACCACTACCGCGTAGACCGACGCGGGCAGTTCGAGAGCGAGCGTGACGTTGAACGTGGCGGTGCCGCCGGTTACCGGTCCGCCAAAGGTTGCTTTCGCGTTGCCCGACGTGCTGGTCCCGTAGATCGTCCCGCTGACGTGACCTGCGTCCGTGGTGACCGTCACGGTCACCATCACTTCGCCGGGGCTGGACGAACCCGCGTCGATTGATGCGTTGATCTGATGTACCGCGCGCGGGCTCGTCGTTGTCGTCACCGTTTGCACTACTGGCGTTGACGGGCGACGGCTCGCCAGCGTCGTTGTCGTTGTGGTAGCAGTGGTGGTGGTTGTAGTCGCAGGCACTGTCGTAGTGGTCGGCGACGACTCGAACACGATGCGCGTCAGTGCGGGGTGGATCAACACCGCAATCACGAACAGCGCCACCACCCCCGCGAGTGAGGCCCCCACCGCCATCCAGATCGTCCGTCGGGTCCACGTACGTTCGGGCGGTTGCGGAGTGGGATTCCACTCTTCTGGCCTCGGGGGTAGCTCGGGTAGCACGGACTAGTCCTGGACCTGTGGGAACCTCGCGGCCACGGCGGCGGCCACGCCGAGGTGCGCGATTGTCGTTTCGCTTTGCAGTGCGCTCGGGACAATCAGATCGCCCAACGCCAGGTGATCGTCCTTGTTGATGATGAAGACCCCGCCTCCGCACACGGCGCGAAGCCAGTCGATCAGCGCGGTGAGATCCGCGGGGTCACGGTCGCCGCGACCTGGCGCGATGGCCACGATCGCCCCCTGCACCAAATGCGCGAACCGGCCGTTCGACACGGCCGACCAGTCGTCGGGATCGGGCCGGTANNGTACCCATGTCGGAGATGACGATCTGGGCCGCGCGGCGCAGCAACGCCACGCCGGCCTCGAACTCCGCGAAGGTGAGACTCTCGACCTCGGCGGGGTCGGCCGTCTGGTTACTCAGCACACGCAACCGAGCGACCACGTCGGTGTAGGGCGCCAGAGCGGACCACTCGGGCGCGATGTCCTCGTCGAGGGCTCGGGCGCACAGCTCCACGAACGGACGCGTTGGTGGCACGGCGGGCGACACCAGGCGCCGACGGAGCGTACTCATGTGGGGATTGGCGTCGACGACGCTCACGATCTCGCCTCGCACGTCAGCGAGATTCAGCCCCAACATCGCCGCCGTGGTGGTCTTGCCGGTGCCCCCCTTCGGACACGCGACCACGATGTGATGCGAACCGGGCACTCGGGCCAATAATGGCGTGGCAATCGCCGCCCGCAGTCGTTCAATCTCGGTCTGCTGTGCTGCCTTGTCTTTGCGTCGTGACATATTCACTACCCCTTTTCTGTTAGAAGACACTGCGACCGAGGGGCAACGCCCCGACAACAAATCCCTGCGACTGGCGCCCGTAAAGCACCCGTGTCTCGCACCCCGACTGACCGGCGGAGCGTTCGATGAGCGCCACTGCCTGTGTCAGTCCTTCTTCGCTGCTCGCAGTGACGGTGATGAAGCCGCTGAACTCCACGTCGGCGTGACCGCCGATCAGGGCCTGCTCGCGCTTCAGCAAATCGTTGTACTCCTGGACGTCGGAGAGATCCTGCACCTGACCGACCTTGGCCTTGTGCCCGGCGTCGGTGATCGCTTCGGTCTTCTCCTTGCGCAGTGCTCGCAGAGCCTCGACCGTGCCGAGTGGCCGGGCGAGCAGCGACAACGATTTGCGAATGTCGGGGGCGAAGATGAGCGCGTGCAGGAAGTGCGGCGCCACTTCGATCCGGGGCCACTCACTGATCCACAGGACCGTCGAGTAGCCCGAGTCGTGGTGCAGGTACGACCAGTGCTCGGAGAGGGCCACCGGTCCCGCCGAGACGAGTTTCGCTCCGGGGCTGTTGGCGTCGAGCTCGGTCGTTGGATCGTAGGCCTGGCGGATCGTTGCGGCGATTCTCGCTTCACCCAGCCAGCCGTCGAGACGCAGGTCGGCCGCGCGCAGCCCCTGCTCGAGGACGCTCATGTCGATACGCAGCACGTGGGCGGCGCCCTTGACGCCCCGTCCCGCGCCGCGAATTGCCGCCGCCGCTTTCTTCATGTCGAGCGTGATGGTGATCGTCGTGCGATGCGTGGACGATCCGAACGACGACTGGGCGAGCAGGGCTAGGTACTCGGCGTTGGACCAATCGTCGCGGTGCGTGGCGTGGTCTTGGTACCACTGGGCGACCTTCGCGCCCGGGTCGGGAATCGTTGACTCCAATATTTGCAGCACCGAACACGTGCCCGTCTGGGCGAGCGACGCAATGACGCGCCCCCAGTTCGACACCCGATTCACTTGATCGCTCGGGGCCAGCAGGACGTAGGCGGGATGCGACACGCAGAGCACCGCCGACAGAGTCTGGCGGTGCGGGTCGTGCAGCAGGCACGCAGCCGTATCGGGATCGTTGTAGAACCGCAACGGCGCGGCGTCGCCCGGCAGGGCCATCGTGCCCGCGGGCCGGGGCACGGTCACCCTCGCCCGGTAGGTCGTCTGCTTCGCCGACACGCGCGCCGCCCAATGCAGCACCGAGGGGATCCACTCAACGAGGGGCTGGCCCTTGCGTGTGACGAAGGCGGTAGTCAAGAGCGCAGTCCATACCGGCGCGCTCACGACGAGGCCCCACCCGCCCCCTACGAGCAGGCCTAGTAGCACCGTCAGGGCCGCCAGACCAATCGCGGTACAGCGCAGGGCCGAAAAACCGAGCATCATCCCGCGCGTGGAGCGCCGGGCGAATCGCACTGTCGCCGGGCTGAAGGTGGCGGCGGTCACGATCTACTGCTTTCGCGATTCGGGAGGACTGACCGGAAATGGCGGTGGCGGTACGGACTGAGAAGTCTGTGCGGCCGGTGGCGTCGCGGGTGGCATTGGCGAACGTGGCGCGCGTGGCTGGGGCAATGGCGCAACTGTCGCGTCGGCATCAACGCGTCGTGGGGCGGAACTGGGCGTCGTGTGAGGCGTCGTGTGAGGCGCCGTGTGAGGCGTCGTGTGAGGCGCCGACGAGTCACTGGCCATGTGGCTGGGCGTGCCCGGCTCCACGACTGGCGACTGGCCGGTACCACTGGTTGCCGGCGGAACGCCGCCTGACGCTCTGGCTCCGCCATCCGCTGACTTCGCGGATCCCGTGCTCTGATGGGTGCCTTCGGCTGCGGCGGTGCGGGCTTTCCTTCCCGCTTCCACACCAGCCAACGCCGCGAGCGCCGCGCCTCCCGTGGCGACGCTGGCCGCAGCACCAGCGCTAGCGGTGGTCCCCGCTCCGGCCGACGGGTTACCGGCGGCGAGTGGACCAAGACCCGATCCGGGTGGAGGTGCCACTGATCCCGAGCGGCTCCCTGCGAGCATCATCGACGAATACTTCATCTGCGCNNGTGGCGACGTGGTCGCCCGTGAAGTGCACGATTCGTAGCGCCATCCACGGCGACAGTCCGGCAACGAGGAGGATCAGCAGGCCGGTGATCTCCTCGGTTATCGCCGTCAGTGGTGTGGCCCCGGCCGGTGAGCCCATGCCACCCAAGACCCCTAGCCCGATGACGAAGATGATGATCAGGATCAGCTTGGAAAAGACCAGTGCGAGCATGGCTTCGAGCCACTTGCGCACCCAGCCCCGCGAGAGGTCGGCGACGCCCCCGGCGAAGGCCAGGGGCGCGAAGATCGCGGTGATGATGATCAGCATCTTTCGGATGACGAGCGCGAACCACACGACCGCCACCGCGCAGATTGCGACGAGCGACAGGATGAGAACAGTGGCGGGACTCGCAATGGCCGTCGTGAACACGGCGCCACCAATGATCTTGGTGCCGAGCGTCGCAATGGTGCCGCCGGTCGCGATCTTCACCACGCCCACGCAGAGCTGGTCGACGCCCGCGAGGAGCACGTCGAGGATCGCCAAGGTGATCGCACAGCCCACGGTGGCGATTACTAAGCCGCGCACGGCGCGACCAATGCCGCCCGCGTCGTGTTTCAGCGCCGACAGCGCCGTCTGAATGACGAACAGTCCCAGGCACACCAGGACCGCGATCGACACGACGATGCCCAGGTCGAGCTCGAAGTTGGGGCCACTGAGCGAGATCGCCGTCGACGTGGATAACTGTTGCCACAGCCAATTGATCGCCGAGTCGGCGGTGTTCCCGAAGGCCGACGCGACGCTACTGAACACCGAGGACGTGACGGTGGAACCCAGGCTGCCGATCGAATCGGCAATGGCGCAGATGGGGTTGAGGGAGTTACACATCAGTTGACCGTCCAGTTGTCCACGGCCACGGCGCCGTAGCCGGGGTGCAACGACGCTCCCCCGAGGGTGAGTCCGAAGGAGATCGACTCCACTACTGCGGGGTGGCCAGGAGTCGTTACCGTGAGCGCCCCCGACACGTCGTAGATCACCATGAGTGGGTCGACCGACACCCAGCCCGCGCTCAGGGCCTGGGTCCACGTGGGGCTCACGGAGATCACGAGCCCGCTGACGCGCCAGACCGTGCGTGACGTCGCGAACGCTGACCATTGGGCGGTCGATGGCATAGTCGCAGGACCCGTCGTGAGTGAGTCGGGGAGCACCTTCAACTGCGCCGAAGCGGGTATGCCGATCGTCGTATTGGGGGCGTTGTTGTAGCCCGCCCAGGCGAGCAGTTCATTCCGTGTCGTCGTCGCGAAGTCGAGGTCCAAGAGTTCCTGGGTGAACGCCATTGCGTACATGGAGGGTGATGAGGTGTCCGCTGCCACGATGGGCGGAAACGCCGCGCCGGGGGCGGGGGAAGGAAAGCTCGACGCCTCCAAGGCCGCGAGACCACTCAGGTTCGAGCTCTGCTCGAGCGCTTGATTGACCGTTCGCTCGACCGCCGTCTCAGGTGGAGTGATCCGTAGCGGGTGGTACGTCGCCGCATTGCTGGTTGTGATGGTCCTGGGTTGTACGGTCGCTCCCTTGGTCGGTGACGCGAACGAACCCGAGAGGGCAATCCACGACACGACAGCCACCACGACCCCAACCACTAGGGCCGCGACGAGGGGCTTCGCGCGCGCAGTTCGCCAGACGTTTCTCATTAGCTGAGGCTCGTGCCGAGGCCGTAGAACGTGTTGATCAGCAGGTCCGAGCCACCGATCAGCAGGGCCGCGACGAGACACACCATCAGCCCCGACTTCCCTCTCGTCGACCACTGCGGATTGGCGCTGTGGTGCCCAATCGCCATGACGATCGCACACCCCACGAACCCAGCAAGCGATAACACCAGGCCAAAGGCCATCAGTGAACCCACGAGGGTTGACAGGGTATTGATGCCGGGAATCGCCGTGCTGTTCGGCGTGACGGTCACGCCGCTGGCCACGAGCCGGGCTGCTAAGAGTTGTGTAATCACTGCTGCTCCTTTATTTGGTTGACTTTCTGTTGCGC
>PKXJ01000028.1:29794-70703 GCA_003132305.1 Acidimicrobiaceae bacterium
CTGATCGCCGGTGTAGTGCAGCAGCGACACGCCGGCCCGTGCCCAGGCCATCATGGTGAGGCCCGAGCAGTCGAAGGCCGCGGGACCGGCACCACCCCAGAGGTACGGCTTGCCGAGCTGGGCCAGCGCGTAGGTGATCGCCACGGTCTCGGCCGCCGTCGCGTCGGCGGGCATCACGTAGTTCGCGGGCAGGCCGTCACTGACGACCGGCGAAGTGGGCAGGGTGGCGATCGCCGCCGCGCCACAGTTCGCGTTCGAGGACGGTGTCGTCGTAGTCGTTGTCGTTGATGTCTTCGAAGACGTCAGCGTGGACAGCGTGCACGCAGCGGCCTGGGCCGTGCCGCCCACCGTGGCGAACAGGACGGCCAGGCCTAAGAGGGCCACCACGAACACCGCGAGGGGCACCGCAAGCAAGAGCACGACTCTCTTCACCTGCGCACCGCGATCTTGACCGAAGGGTTCCGCGGGCGTGGCGCAGGCCAAGGGGGAGGAAAGTCCTGCGCCACGCTCACGGCTAGTTGCCCCGGCACGTCGGTGCCGGTGGCGATCTTCATCTCACGCGCCGGCGCGGGCACGGCGGTGGCGAGAACATTGTCGGCGTACTGGTGAGTCGCCGCGTTAAAGGCGCCGCCGCAGGTGACCAGTACCAATCGGCGAGCTCCGCCCGTCGCGAACAGCGCCTGGGGCAGATCCTTCTTCAAGACCGCCCGGAGACTTACGACGCTCCACACGCTCACGACGCCCGCCCGGTTGGCCAGATACACGGTCGCCCCTGGCGCAATATTCGCGAGACCGCCCAGTGCGCCGGGGCCCTGGCCGACCCAATTGATGTGTCCCGCGACGATGGTGGTGCCCGCGTTGGCCAGACGTCCCCACTCGCCGACGTCGTGCACGTCGCCCGGGATAACCAACTCGTGATCCACAATCGACGTGGTCACCACGGCAGCGTCAACGTGCAGCGACGGAATCACCAGGTGATCGGCCACTACCTTCGTACCGGAAGGTTGGACGGGCAGCGTGGCCGCGCTCTTGAGCACGAAGGGGTGCTTCACCAGTGGTGCACTAGCGAGGGGGCGACTCAGGACCGCCGCCCCCACCAGCACCAGGCCCACTGCGGCACAGGCCACTGCCGTTCGGGCAAGGATGCTCATTCCTGGCCCCTGGCGTTTCGACGCTTGCGACCGATGTCGACCAACAGCACGGCCAGCGCAAGCAGTGCCAGGCCGCTCGCCAGCAACGTCTTGTTCAGCCCGGCCGGCACCGCACCACCGGTGTTGATATTCGTCGTGGAGTGACCCGTACCAGTTCCACCCACTCCCTTACCCGAGCCGCTGACGCTGGCGAACGCCTGCTCATTCGTCGACGTGGGCGGCGTCGTCGTGGTCGCCCCCGAGGCCGTCAGCGTCACCGTCTCCGCCCAGCCGTAGCAACCGGCCTGCGTTGGTACCGGGCCGAGCACCGTGCCGGTACCGTCGGCGCCGAGCACGGCGGTGAACACTTGGCTGGACGCCACCCGCCACTGGGCGAGCGTCAGGTCCGCGCAACTCATCGAGGCTGGCGGCGCCACGGGGCCGTACAGCGTGCCGGTAATTGTGCCGGGCTCTCCGTCATCGACGGCCACGTCGATGCTGTCGGCCACCCCGCCGCCGGGAGTCAAATACTTCGTGCGGATATGTGACACGACCGAGGCCGGTGTCAGCAACGGTATAGGTGGGTCCGTCGCGAGCACGCTGTACGCCGTCGCGCCCGCCGGGATCGTAAACGTGGTCACGTTGCTGCCCGCGATGTAATAGCCACGCGGCGCCTGGGTCTCGATGAGCTCGTAGGTCGCTCCCTGCATGAAGTAGAGACCCGGGACATTGATCGTTACGGCGTTCGTGCCACTCACGAGGCCCGTCGCCAGAATGTTGCCGCTGGCGTCGGCCAGGTTGAACACCGCTCCGGCAATAGGCGTACCGGTCGGGTCAGTGGTTGACGCCTTGGTGAGGGTCACCGGGACCGCAATCAATGTCTGTTCACTCACTACCAAGGGTGACGACGACGCACCCGCACCTGACGGATCCAGAGTCAGGCTCTCGGCCCAGGCGTAGCAACCCGTCGCGGTTTCCTCGGGACCAGTGACGCTGTAGGTGCCGTTGCCGCTGATCCCGACGGTGATGACCTGACTGGGCGATGTTTCGAACTGGGCGAGCGTGAGATCGCTGCACCTCATCGAGGCCGGCGGCGTCACGGGCCCGTACAGCGTGGCCTGGATGAGGCCGGATTCGCTGTCGTCACCGCTGACGACGACCGAGTCGGTAAGACGGGTGCCCGGCGCTTGGTCCGACGCACTCACCTGTGAGCTGAGACTCGGCGTCGGCATTGGGGGGTCGAGCACCAGGGCCGTGTCGGTGGTCACACCGCTGGGGACCACGAACGTCGTCACGTTGTTCGTCGGTACGTAGTAGCCGGCGGGCGCCGTGACCTCCACCAACTCGTACGTGGCACCCTGCATGAAGTACAGTCCGGGGACATTGATCGCCACGGCCCTCGTGCCACTCGTGAGGCCCGTCGCCAGCACGACGCCACTGCTCGATTCGAGAGTGAAGACAGCGCCGGCTACGGGTGCGTCGGTGGGATCTAACGTTGACGCCTTCACGAACGACACCGGGATCGTCACCAGCGACGACTCGGTAGGCACCGTGGGCAGGGACGTCGCCACCGCGTTCGAGGGGGTCAACGTGAGGCTCTCTGCCCAGGCGTAGCAACCCGTCGAGTTGGGAACAACACCAGTGATCACCACGGGACCGTCGCCGGTGATAACAACGGAGTAGCTCTGGCTCGCCGACGCCTCCCACTGCGCGAGGGTCACGTCAACACAGCTCATCGAGCTGGGCGCCGCGACCGGTCCGTACAACGTCGCGGTGATTGTTCCGGCCTCTCCGTCGTCGCCCGAGACGGTGACGGTATCGGTCAGGGCGGTCGTGGCGACGCTCACGACCGGTGCGCCGACCTGCGTCGAGAGCGCGGGCGTGGGCATCGGCGGGTCGGTGACCGTCACGGTGTACGCAGCAGTTGGTGCAGTGACTGGCCCTTGTGGGAGTTCCATGACGTTGGCGATGCCTCCGAATGCTCGGTCGTAGCCCACGGCGACGCACGTCGTCGCGCTCGCACAACTGACGCCCCGGTCGTAGCCGGTGCCGGTGGTCGGATCACCGACAGCGGATGACTCCGCGCTCCAGGTCCAGGTGCCGCCCGACAGGGTACCCACGGTGGCGATGGGATCGTAAGGGTCCTGGCCAACGGCGACGCACGACGTCGCACTGGGACAACTGACGGCGGTGAGTTCGCCGTAGCCGGAGGGGTCCGGCACGATGACCGTGTCCGCTGTCCAGATCCAGCTACCCCCGGACAGCGTGCCCGACGTGGTGATGGACTGGGCGCCCGCGTCGAAGCCCACGGCGACGCACGTTGTCGCAGTGGAACAACTAACGCCGTAGAGGTAACCCGCACCGGAAGCGTCAGCCGAAACTGGTGACTCGGTGGTCCAGGTCCACGCGCCACCGGACAACGCGCCGACAGTAGTGATGGACTGGTTACTGCCGTTTTGAAGGCTGCCGTCGTAACCCACGGCGACGCACGACGTCACAGTGGGGCAACTGACCGCGTTGAGCCGGCCGTAGCCAGTGGAGTCGGGCGTGACGACTGACTGCGTGGTCCAGGTCCACGCGCCACCGGAGAGAGTGCCGACGGTAGTGATGCTCTGGTAGGTGTTGTTACTGCTTTCGTATCCCACAGCAACACAGGTCGTCGTGGTGGGACAGCTGACGCCGGTGAGTTCGCCCTGGCTACTCTGTCCGGGCACCAGCGACTCGGCGGACCAGGTCCACGCGCCACCGGAGAGAGTGCCGGCAATGGTGATGTTGTTTCGGTTGGAGTTGAAACCCACGGCGACGCACGACGTCGCACTGGGACAACTGACGGCGGTGAGTTCGCCGTAGCCGTTGCCGGCCTGGGTCTCGGCGCTCCAGGTCCAGGTGCCACCGGACAGAGTGCCAATGGAGGTGGCGACCTGTTGAGAGTTGTCGATGCCGACGGCAATGCAGGTGGTGGCGCTGGGACAGCTGACGGCGAAGAGTTGGCCGGTGGGGCGAACGCCATTATTGGGGCTCGGCGCAATTGACGTCGTGGCCGCCATGGAGAGCACCGTGTACGCGGTCGCGTCCATCGGTACCGTGAACGTCGTCACGTTGCCGGTTGGAACGTAGTAGCCAGGGGGAGCCTGGGTCTCGATGAGCTCGTAGGTCGCGCCCTCGGGCATTCCTCCCGACACGAGTTGATCAATCTCCACGGGTGTCGTTGCGCTCGTGATGCCCGTCGCCAAAATGTTGCCACTGGCGTCGGCTAACGAGAAGACCGCGCCGGCAACTGGCGTGTCCGTGGGGTCAGTGGACGACGCCTTGACGAAGTAGACCGGCACGGTGATGGCGGTCGATTCCGTGGGTGAGGTGGGTGAGGACGAGCCCGTGGTACTCGAAGGAGTCAGGGTGATCGTGTCGCTCCAGCCGTAGCAACCAGCCGACGCTGAAGTCGGGCCGGTGATGGTGTAGATACCGTTGCCGGTTATATCGGTCGTGAAGGTCTGGGTTGCTCCCGCTTCCCACTGGGCGAGCGTCAGGTCGCTGCAACTTCCCGTGGCGGACGGCGCCACCGGGCCGTACAACGTTCCGATGATGACACCGGCCTCTCCGTCGTCGCCAGAAACCGTGACGACGTCGCTCAAGACCGTGCCCGGCAGTCCGCTATCCAAAGTGACCTGCGTCGCGACCGTTGGGCTTGGAACTGGTGCGTCAGCGACAATTACCTCGTCGGTGGTCGCGCCGGCGGGAATCGTGAACGTGGTCACGTTGTTCGCTGCGATGTAGTAGCCAGCGGGAGCCGCCGTCTCGATGAGCTCGTAGGTCGAGCCATCAGTCATACCGCCGGACACGAGTTGGTCGATCTCTAGCGGGGACGTCGTGCTCGTGATGCCCGTCGCCAGCACGTTGCCGCTGCCGTCGGCCAGGTTGAATACGGCGCCCGCGATCGGCGTGTCAGTGGGATCAGCTGTCGAAGTCTTGATCATGTACACCGACGCGGTATTGGGCGGTGGCGGAGGCGGCGTCACCACTGAGGCCGGGTCGGCCACCGTGACCGTCATGGTTCCTCCGCTGGCAGGCGTCGTAAACGAGGTCACGTTGTCCGTTGGAACCGTGTAGCCCGAAGGTGCCGACGTCTCGACCATTTCGTAAACGGTGTCGGGTTGCATCGGCTCACCGTTGTTAGCGGGCTCGATCAAGGTATCGATCTCAACGGGAGTTGTCTGAGTAGTGACACCGGTATACAACACCGTTCCGCTGGCGTTGGCAATGTTAAAGACCGCGCCAGCTATTGGAGTATCTGTGGCGTCACCGGATGCCACCTTGATCAAGTAAACCGTGACGGGTGCGCCGACGATGGTTCCGGTGGCAGTCGTACCCCTAACGGTTGCTGAGGCGTTACTCCGCGTAATTCCGAGCAGCATGGTTTGACCACCCGAGCCGGTCGGAGCCAAGCCAAGGTCGGCGACACCCGTAGGCAGTCCGTACCGGGAAGTGAAGTTGGCGGAGAAGGAGTCGCCGGCGTTGTCGTCGGTCCACGTGAAGGACGCATTCCCGCCACCGCCGGTAGTGGCGTTCGTCCAGGCGAACGAGCTGAACTCCCCCGCGCCGCCAACGGCGGGACTGAGGATCTGAACGTCGGGGACACCACTGCCGTTGCCGGCCGCGACGTGGACCTCGCCGGTGTAGGTCCTTCCGGCCACGTAACCACCCGCAGGCGCCGCCTGGAGCGTCGCACTAATGGTCCACGTACCGGGATAGTTGTCGATGAAGTTGGTTACGGTGCTGATCGACGCCGCAGACACCGGACCGCTGTCAATGCTGCCGCCTCCATAGGTGTTGTACGCGACCATCGAGATTCCGCCGGCGAGATTGTCCGCACTCAGACCGAGTGCGCCACTGCCTGTCTGGGCGGCGAGCCAACCGAGCGTTGCTTCCGAGGCGTTGGAGACGGCCGAGACGGTGTAAGTGTCATGGGTGATCGCCGGGTTGTCCGGGCTGGCCTGACCGGGATCGACGCAGTAGCCGTAGAGCGTGCCGTCGGTGGTGTCGAGAACGTAGGCGCCCCAGTAGTGCGAGGAGTAGCCGCCGTAAGTACCGTCACCGGGTCCTGTCGTGTTCGCGGCGGCGGCGATACCGATTGCCGCAGCGAGCATAGCTACACAGATGAATGGAACGAGTAAACTTTTGCATATCCATTGTAGATGAATTCTGTTACCTGTACTCGGCTGATGCGACATCCCACCCCTTACGCTAGAAGTTTCTGTGACGCAGAGTAGCATATGTATACTCATAAGCAGGGCAAATTTCCAGATTCCTCAAGATTTCTCCTGCGAGTCCCCTTGAAGAGTACCTAAATACAGGAAATAGCATCATTTACAAGCAAACATTGCTCTGATATGATTAATCAATGGATACGAAACTTCTAACTCTCAGTGAAGCCGCCCGAGCGTGCCACAAGTCGCACGGGACCTTGCGGCGATTGATCGAAGCCGGTGCATTGATACCCGAGCCCCGGGAAGATCAAAATAAGCGCATCTTCGTGAGCGTGGCCGCTCTCAACAACGCCGGACTAGAGATTCTGGATGAACCGTTCAGGGGAGGCCGGTCCTACGTTGCCGACGGTGAGGTGGAGCGACTGAAGGCCGAGCTGGAGGCCGCGCACGGCGAGATCGCCGAGCTTCGAGCACAGTGCGAGGTACTGGTGAGCGGCGTGAGTCGCATCGAAGTGGCTTTGGAGGGTACCCGAGCGGCCTATGACGCGCTGCGCCGAGTGCGGGTTGTTAGCACTCCCCCCGCGCCGTGGCTTCCGACCAATCCCCGACGTCGATCCACTGACGCGGGCACTGATTCACTCGACGTGAAGCCCGGTCAACGGACTAAGTAGCACCTGTCCGGGATGTTCAGAGTCCTGCGACGACAACCCAGCAAGGCCCAAGTGGAGTGCCCGCTGGTTGGAACGCAACTGCAACGGAGATGGACGTGTAGTTCGGGTTCACGATCGCGTCATAATGACCGTGCCCATCGACGGCAAGCCCCGGCCCCTCAGCCCACCACGCACTTACGGCTGCTACGGCTGCTTGTTGCGGCGTGTCAGTCGCCGTAATGTTCCACGCCGCTATGCCCGGATCGTCGGCAGCCGACACGAAAAGAAGGGCGCTTAGTTCCACGCCGGCGGCATTGTTGATCAGTGCCAATGGATGCAGGCCAAGAGTGGCGCGGTCGGCATTAATCAGTGCCGCCACTCCACAGTCCCCGCACGAGGCAAGGCCTGAAGTGGGGGTTGGGATTGTCGTCGTCGTGGTGGTCACCGGTGACTTGGGAGCGCCCTTCCTTTCCTTGTAACCGCGAGGACACCTCGGGCTCACCGACGTCACCTTCTTGGTCGCTGATCCCTTGACGCACGAAATAGTCGAGGCTCTCTTGTAACCGCTGGGACACTTCGGGCTCACCGACGTCACCTTCTTGGTGGTCCTACCGCGCATGCAAGTGATGGACGTCTTTGCGGCAGCCGGCACTTTGGTCGTAGTTGTCGTAGTGGTGGTTGGTGAAGTTGATTCCGCGGTCCCCGATATGGGCGTAGTCCACCCATAACAACCCGCAGTTGCGGCGACGGGGCCGACGATCGTTACGGGGCCGCTGGCGCTAACTACCGTCCCTAACAAATTGGGAATCATCGAGGTATAGACACCGACGCCCGGACTCTCCGTGTCGAATTGAACGAGCGTGAGAGTGGAGCAGACACCGGACGTCGGGACTGGCAGAGGCCCCCAAAGGTACTCTGATACTCCAGTATTGGGAGTATCAGTGGGATCGCTCGCGGTCACGGTGATCGATGGTTGCGTTCCCGCAGCAACGTACTCGGTAGTGAGGTTCGCGCCGAGCATTGGATACGGCACCGTCGCATTAGCGGTTGTCGACGTGGCGGCGGCACCTGGAGATTGGACCACTAGCGGGACGCCTAGAGCGACGCACGCAAGCGCGAGCGACATATTGCGCAGCCAGATCCCCTTCACTGATTCACCGTTACGGCGAGCCGCTTCATCATGGGCAGGGCCTCTCGATGTCGAGCTCGATGAGTGCCAACTGACGCGCAGCGTTGACTGAAAGAGCGCCACTTGGACGAGACAGGAAAAAGGATTCAGCAGAAATCCCTCTCGGCCGCGGAATGCTGCTCGTCGTCATGGTCCCACCTCCTCGTCTATCGCTAGCAGAATCCTGTAACAACGTATTCACAACATCTTGCTACCGACTGCTTCATTGAGTTCGTTCCGGCCAATGACACACCGCAATGGGTTCCGAATACTCGGTTCCTGACGGTGCTGAGTATTTCCGTTTACGCATCTTGGGACCGACGGTGTGACTCGTTGCCGGCCACACTCTCCCGACGTGTGGCGACGGAAACCACAACAACGCCGACGGCCACAAGCAGGAGGAGATCCATCGCGCGTGGCTTCGGCTGAGCCGCCAAGTGCACACGGACGCTAACGGTTCCGATGTGCAGTTTCGACGACTCAAACGATATTGCGACACCCGCACCAATCCACCGAGCCCCTTAAATGCGAGCAACCTCACACCACTTCGAGAAGCGGGTGCGCGGGGGTGGGATGAAGTTACAGCGTGACTGCATTTGCACCTCCCAGGGCAGGTGTGCCCTGGGAGGTGCAGACCTCGACGCTGTTAGAACGTGACGACTCGACAGACGATGCTCTTTACCACATGCCGCAGACGGTACCGAGGTCAACGTAACTGCTGCCGTTGTAGTGCCAACCCGTGCCGCTCCATGTGCTCGAACCGGTGCGCGGTCCCCAGATCACCTCAACGTATTGACCTGTCGACAAGGAAACCGATGAACTGTTTGCGACCAGTGAGCCAGTAGCGCATCCGCTACTTACCGTTCCAAGCTCCGAGTGAGCAGAATAGCCGCTACCCGATGCGGTGTACGTGTAAGCGGCAGCCATGTACGCGGAGTTCCCGCCATATGTGTATGTGCCCACTGCCACGTACCCGTTCGTGGCGCTGCTGTAGTTGCAACCATTCATACCTGGACAGTAGGAGGAAATAAGGGGGATGATCCCTCCAATTGACGGTGAGCTCGTCGAGTTTGCGGTGCACGAGCCAACAAGCACCACGGCGTCGGTGACGATTCCCGCCGGTATACCGGCCGAGCCCGTCGAGACAACGGGCTCCAAAGTTGCTGAGATAGTCGTGCAACCTGGTGTCGACGTCGCTATCGCGAGTGGATCTACACTCTCCATCGCCTTCTGCTGAGCACTTGCCCAAGACTGCCACGTCGCCATCGATGATCCCGCCGCGGGAACCGGAGGTACCGACAGGGATATCGAAGTGCCTGTCGATGCTGAGGCTGGACTCGTCTCCGGTATCGCGATCAACGTCAACCCCAGCAGGGATATGGCTGAGGCTACGCCTCGTAAGAATAGATTCTTGTACCAACTTTTCATTTCGCTGCTCCTTGGTTTGTCTCATTGACTTGAAGATCGACATTGGTGCCGAACCTTCACCTGCTGACTGAGAACTGACCAGCAAGAGCTTGCAATGACCTCATAGTTGGTTGGCGACGGCAGGAGCAACACCTTGACCCTGGGCAATTTGCACCGGGCCGTAACTGATCAACCCGATTGTTGACGTGACTCCGTTCGACGTGAGAAGCTCCGAGCACGAGAGGAGAGCACCACTCGTTGGGTCGATCACTACCTGGAACGCCATGTTGGCGCCCGAGGGAACCAACACGGCGGTGCCGGCGCTCCCGTCAGCGGTCGTCACTGAGCCGACCAACTTAGCGCCTGGAAGGTTTTCCAGGACCTGATACAGGGCCGAACCCAACTTCGCTGATGCGTCGGGGAGTTGCAGGAGCTGCACGAGAATCGAAAGCTGCTCGCTTGGTGTGCAACCTAAGGCTGCACTACCGGACCCGTCGAGCACTGGGCACACCTGGGGCGATGGACTCAGTGAGCCGTCCGCGCCGATCTGTCCGTTGGTGAGAAGCGTCGAGATCGCCGCTGCGCTCTGAGGCAAGTTGTTGATGCTGGTTGTTGCGTTCAGCAGTGAAGTCTGGGATGCCGACGCCAATGAAAGTCCAAAGCCGCTATATCCACTCACCGTCGCGGCGAAACCTCCGTAGGCGCTTTGATGATTGGCGTTAGCAGGGTTGCCCCCGAGCCGGTTCGATGAGTCAGATAGGGCGCACGGAATAAAGGGCTTGCCCAGGGCGATCCAGCGCGCTTCGTCAGCTGGCGTAGCGAAGTGGCTGCCACCGGCGCCGATGGCCGAAGGCGTGATCACTACTTTGCCAGAACCATCAGTGGCGGTCCAACTCTGCATTGTGCCGTTAGCGACGTAGGTCAAGAGCGGTTCGCCCTGAGCCATGTTGGGACTTCCGAACTGACAGACCAGTGAAACTTGCGCCTCCTGGTAGTAGTACTGGCCCGATGTGAGCATCGGCAACACCGCGGCGTGAGTGTCAGCCGCAGCCGCGACCTTCAGCGTGGCAGCAACGGCACTCGTGGGAACACTGCCCAAGGTGACCAGCAGCGTTGCCGCGGCGACGGCTGACGCGCCGAGAGCGCCGATACTCCAGGAGCGCCGAGCATGGCGCGTGCGTTGAGTATTTCGTGGTGAGTCTTTCACGAGCGAAGCAACGATGGTCTGCCAGATCTCGTCTTGGTGTGATTGCGTCACGTTAGTTAAGTCTGAGATTGCCGGATCGATGGCGCGCAGTACCTCTTCGACGTAGTCGGTAGTCATGAGTCCTCCTTCAAGGGGTTATTCAGCTGATCAGTGTTCTTCGTGATCAACTCATCGCGGGACACTGCACCGCGAATGCGTTCGAGCGCACGGTGGATACGTACGTTCAAGGTGTTGATCGAACAGCCAAGAATTTCGGCGATCTCTGGCCGTGTGAGATCTTCCCAGTAGAGGAGACGGAGAACCTCCTGATCGCTCTCGTTGAGCTGGGTGAACGCCGATGAGATGTCCATCACGTCTTCGAGGGCAAATTTGTCGATAACGCTGACGTCGGACAGTTCAACGGCTTGAGGCATTCTTCCAAGACGGCGGCGCTCGTGAGCTACTTCGAAGCCCGCAATTCGATAGAGCCAGGGCAGCGACGGACTCTTCACGCTTGCGAACTTCTTCCAAGCAACTACGAACGCCGCCGCAATGACTTCGTCGTGCGAACTAGCTGGGAGACGACGAGTTACGTACCGCGAAAGTGCCGTGAAGTGAAGGCGATAGAACTCCTCGAAAGGGCGAAGAAGCTCTTCATCGGATTGACTGTTCACGTGGCGACCTTGACTCTTGGTTTCAACTGGTTTACGCCCGTTGCCTCTGCTTTTCTTACAAAATGCAGAAATCTTCATGACTTTTTCGCCCGATCGGCAACACAGATGTCAGCACCCGCTTGCCGACTGGGTCACCAGTTGCACGTATCGGCGCGCGCGTTGGTCGAGCTCGTCGAGAGGGTGCGCGGGAGGTGGGCGTTGGAAGGTTGTGCTCACACGTCTGGCACTGTGATACGGTGGCCCCATCAAGGGGCCGATTCCGAGAGGATTCGTCGACCCCATGATGACGATTCGACGTCTCAGCATCGGAGCAGGCTACAAGTACCTGCTCAAATCAATCGCCGCTGGCGACGGTCCCGAAGGCACCGACAGGTCGGACCTCGTTCGCTACTACAGCGAAACCGGCACCCCTCCGGGGGTCTTTCTCGGAGCCGGCCTGGTTGGTCTCGACAATGGCCGAGGCGTCGCCGTCGGGCAGTCCGTCACCGCGGAGAACCTCCAACGGATGCTCCAGGACTGCGCAGATCCGATCACCGGCGAGTTGCTTGGTCGGGCTCCGAGCGCGAAGGCCGTAGGTGGTTTCGACTTGACGTTCAGCCCCTCCAAGAGCGTGTCGGTGGCCTGGGCTCTGGCCGACAAAGAGACTCGCGAAGTCATCTACCGGTGCCACCAGAAGGCGATCGCCGAGGTCCTCGCCTACGCCGAGCGCGAGGTGTTTCACACACGAACGGGCCAGCAGGGCTGCGTTGAGGAGGGCATCGTGGGAGTCGTGGCGGCGAGCTTCACCCACTTCGATTCGCGCGACGGCGATCCCCAACTCCACGACCACGTGGTCGTGCTCAACCGGGCCCAGGCCACCAGTGACGGCGTCTGGCGCACCCTCGATAGCCGGCAACTCTTCGCCTCAACGGTGATGCTTTCCGAGATGCACCAGGGCGTGCTTTCTGATCTACTGACCGGCGAACTCGGCTGGGACTGGGACGCCCACACCCGGCGCTCCAGCACCGCCCCGAAGTGGGAAGTGGCCGGGGTCTCGAAGCGCCTGATGGATGAGTTCTCGCAGCGCACCACCGCCATCGTTAGCGCCAAGGATCGTCTGATCGCACAGTTCGAGGACGATCACCACCGCGCGCCCACCGATGTCGAAGTGCTCAAACTGCGCCAGACCGCGACCCTCTCCACCCGACGGGCGAAGAAGGGTCTGGGTCTCGGGGACCTCACCGAAGAGTGGGCCGCTCGAGCCACGCCCTACCTCGACGACGAACCCATGTCGTGGGTCCACGAGCTGGGAGGTCGGGACGTACTCGCATTCACGAGCACCGAGTTCGAGGACGAGATCCTGCGCGACGTCGCCAACGCGGCACTCGACATCGTGAGCACCAAGCGCCCGACGTTCTCTCGGGCCAACGTCCAGGCAGAGGTCTTTCGCCAGCTACAGGGTGTCCGCTTTATCGAGCCTGCCGAGCGCATTCTCACGGCTACTCGCGCGACCGACCTGGCCGTTACCCAGGCGCTGTTGATTACCACGCCGAACCTGCACCACACGCCACGCTTCCTACTGCGCAGTGACGGCAGCTCTAAGTTCGAAGGAAGCGGCCACTGGCTCTACACCTCGACGACGCTGCTCAACGCCGAAGCCCGCCTGCTCGATGCTGCTCAGCGCCTCGACGCGACAGTGGTGGCGAGCGCCACCGTGGCCGCCATTACCGAGCGACGACTCCCCGGGAGAGCCTTCAAGCTCTCTATCGACCAGGCGCACTGCGTCGAGCAGATCACGACCTCTGGTCGGTCGCTCGATCTTCTTGTGGGCCCCGCGGGCACGGGCAAGTCGACGGCCATGGCGGGACTGCGCGCCGCCTGGGAAGCTGAGCACGGCGCCGGCTCGGTAATCGGTCTCGCGCCGTCGGCCGCCGCCGCCGAAGTCCTGGGCGAGGACATGGGCATTGACACCGACAATCTCGCCAAGTGGCTCTACGAGCACCGCCAGCACGGCCAGCGGGTTCGCGAGCTCGGAGAACTTCGCGAGAGGGCCCGCCTGGGCGCCCTCGCGCGACGTCGTCCCAGCCTCCGACTGCTTGAGGGTATTCGCCGACGCGAGGAGGCACTGGCTCACTGGACCCTACGCGCCGGTCAACTGGTAGTGGTGGACGAGGCCAGTCTGGCCTCGACGTTCGCGCTCGATGAGCTGATGTCGGCCGCCCTCGACGCCCAGGCCAAGGTGGTCCTCGTCGGCGACGGGGCCCAACTCTCCAGTGTGGACGCCGGAGGAATGTTCCGCACCCTCGTGCGCGAGCGCGGCGAGGACGCTCCCACGCTGGCGGACGTCCGCCGCTTCAAGGCAGCGTGGGAGAAGGGGGCCAGTCTCGGAGTCCGCCTCGGCACCAACGCTGCTCTGGCCACCTACGCGACGCACGGGCGAATCTCAGACGGTACCCGTGACGACATGCTCGACGCGCTCTACGACTCGTGGAAGATCGACACTGATCGTGGCCTGCACTCGTTGATGCTCGCCAGCGACACTGCGACCGTCAACGAACTCAACGCTCGCGCCCGTAGCGCTCGGGTCACCGGCGGATTCGTCGCCGAAGAGGGGATCGACGTCGCCGGGGCCATGACGGCTGGAGTGAACGACCTCGTCGTCACCCGCGAGAACGACCGACGACTCACGACGGGCACGGGCTGGGTCAAGAACGGCGACGTGTGGACCGTCTCGGCAACGCACGAAAATGGTTCAATGACCGTCGCCCGGGCGAGTGGTCACGGCTCGGTCGTCTTGCCAGCCAGTTACGTCGCCAAGAACGTCGAACTCGCCTACGCGTCGACGGCGCATCGTGCTCAGGGGCGCACCGTTGATACCGCGCACGCGTTCGCGAGCCCCACCACTACCCGTGAAGTGCTGTACGTGGCCCTGACGCGAGGTTCAGAGTCCAACCATCTCTACGTGGATACCCACTACGACCCTGATCCTGACACTGGCCACAATGGGCTCAGCAAGATCCCGAGCGCCCTGGAAGTGCTCGCCGGCGTGCTGCGCCACGAGGGAGCCGACGTGTCCGCCACCGACATGATCCGTCTGTCGCAGACCCAGTCCATCGCCGCTCTCGTCGCCGAGTATGACACCATCGTCGCCCTGGCCGACGGTGGGCACTGGGACGAAGTTCTTAGCCAGTCGGGACTCAGCGACACCGAGTTCACTCAGGCCAAGGCCTCTCCCGCGTACGCAGCGCTGCTCGCTCAGCTTCGAGACGCGGAGAATCGGGGCTCGGATATTCACACCGAGCTGCCAATGCTGGTGACGGGTCGCTCGTTCGACGATGCCGACGACATCGCCAGTGTCTTGCACCACCGCATCGATCGCTACGTGACCGGCGTGGGCTACCCAAGCACACCAGCCAGAGAACTCATCGCTGGAATCTTTCCCCGAACCGGAGGGATTACTGACCCCGATGTCGCTCTCGCACTTAATGATCGTGCCAACGCTATCGAACAGCGGGCCCGCGAACTCGCCACGATCGCTATTGATCGTGGTGACACCTGGGTTCAAGCCTTCGGAGACGCTCCTAGAACGGTTGAACTCTACGAGCACTGGATTTTGGAAGTTGCGACCGGCGCGGCCTACATTGACCGATGGAGTATTGACATCCCTGACAGCATCCTTTACGAATCAATTGACAATCACGAGCAGAGCACCCAACGCAATCGCATCCTCAGTGCCGCCCAGAGAGCGTGCACGTTGGAAGTCATTGAAGAAGAGCTCGAGGCGCCGGCGTATGTGCCATCAGCCGACGAACTCTTCGTACCGCCGAACCAGGATTTCGGACTCGATCTGTAGTCACTAGTTGGTGATAACAATATGGCGGACGCGATTCACGAGCCGACAGATGAAGATGCCTCCTGAGGTTGAGCTCGTGTGGCCACTCGACGAGATATTGGTTCCCCAGCTGGTAATCGATGACTCAGGTAGGTTCCATTCGGGCGCCACATTGCCGACTGAGCACCTCAATTAGGTCCGTTCATCGCGCCGATTCCACGGCGGCACGCCGTGCAGATCCATCCACTCCGATTCGGCCCGCCCAGACTCATCCGAATTGGTGACGCGGCACCAAATCTCGATCTCTGCACCTTGATTCAACACCACATTGGCAAGAGCATTGATCCGACAATTGGTCTCTTGGCCACCGTTTCGTTTGCCCGGTTCGCGCGCGTACGTGTTGTAATCACTGATTGTCGAGTATCCCAATGATCCGAGTCGCTTCGCTAGAGTCGTGCGAGTTTGTCCGACATACACAATGTTGCCATTGACCCGCCAAATGTAAACCCCGGGTTCCACAGGGAGTCGGGGCATAACCAGCCGGGCAAAGGGACCATCACCGTACGAGTTGCGATGCCTGCCCGGACGTGGCGGACCCGGCACAATGTTGAGTCCCCGATGGGCAACAACTCCAGCCAAGGAGAAGTTCTCCAGAGAATCCATCAATAGTGCTCTCGGATGTATGCATACGCCCGATCAAATATCTCGCCCTGGGGTGGTAGGCCATTAGATCTAAGCACAAGCCGAAGTTGCTGGCGTACTTCACGGTCTCCCGGCTGGCTCTCCTGCCAGCCGGTTCCGCGAACTGGTCGCACAATCTGATCGATTCGTTCGACGACGGTCTCGATGATGACTGGGACATCGGGTGGCGCGTACTCCTCGAGGATCTGAGTCAAAGCCCCGCGGTCAGGGTCCACCACCTTGATCTCACTAAGTCGGCCCTCTTCATCAGCCTTCTCGGCGGTGACGAGGTCCTTAGCCAACTCAAGGAGCCGCTTGAGAAATTCGACCGAGGCCGCAGCCGAGTCAACCCGAGACCGGCGCAGATCCTCCAGACGCTCGGCCAAGCTCCTCCAGACCGGATGGTCGCTGGCGCCGGCCAACTTGCGGCGAAGACGGTTTTCTAGGTTTCCGAGCACGTCCTCAATGGTCGGCGGCTCCGGCATTGTTGGGTCAATATCTGGGAAGAGGTTGAGTTGACGAAAAGCTTCGAAGACCTCCGCATCGATGGCGACGGTCTCGAGTCCTCGGCTGTCGACCTCGAACCCTGTCACGTACTCGCTAATGAGTGCCGTCGTCTTCGCTCCAAGTCGTTGCCAGAGCAATTTGTCAGGGGCGTCCGTCGGCATGATCGACTTGTAGATCCGGCTCAACCACTTGTAGTCGGCCTCCACTGGCCTGATCGCAGTATCTGGCCACAAGAATTCGAAGAGGCCCTCAGCCCGGATGAAGTCCGCCGCGAACGAATCCCGATCCGCCTGCGTGGGCAGGCAGTTCTGCGCTTCATAGAGTTGCTCGAACCCCTTGGCATTGCGGTCTACACCGTGGAAACGAACCATGCACTCGCCGACATATTCACCGAGAAGCGTGACCAGTTCGTCCACCTCTGCCGGAAAGGCCTTTCGCTCCGCAGTGTCGCTCACGGCAACGGCCTTTGCGAGTTCACTACCCATCCCGACGTAGTCCACGACGAGGCCGTGCAACTTCTCCTGGCCGGTGTTCGGGTTGGTCCAGCGACGGTTGGTCCGACAGACCGCCTGAAAGAGCGTGTGTGCTCGCAGCGGCTTGTCAAGGTACATGACCCCGTCGATCGGAGCATCAAAGCCGGTTAGCAGCTTGGCCGTGACGATGACGAACTTGAGGGGATCATCGATGTCTCGGAACCGGTCCTTAATCCGAGCCTCTTGGTCGCGATCGAGGCTCCAGGTATCCCACGCGGCGGGGTCGCCCTTGGCGGTCGTCATAACCACCGTGGCCTCCTCGCCCTCTTCCAGCAAGGCAGCGATGGCCTCGTAGTAGGCAACGCAGAGTTCGCGATCGAAGGCGACGACCTGCGCCTTGAGCCCGAGTGGCGCAACCTTGCCACGGTAGTGCTCGACAATGTCGGCGCAGACTGCTCCGACACGCTCAGGGGATTTCATGATCTGGTCGACCCGGGAAGCCCGCTTGGCCAAGATGCCAGTCTCACGTTCATCGAGACCCTCGCCTTCTGCCAACTCGATGAAGGCTTCGTCCAAGGCTCTTTGGTCGATATGGAAGTCGACGAGACGGGTCTCGATGTGAATCGGCAAAGTTGCCCCGTCGGCGATGGAGCGTTCAACCGAGTAGTGATTCATCACGCCCTCGGGGTCGGCGGGGTCGCCGAAGGTTTCCCAGGTGTTGCGGTCGGCCGTCGAGATTGGCGTTCCCGTAAGTCCGATGAACTTGGCATTTGGGAGGGCCTCGCGCATGTCCAGCCCAAGACGACCCTCCTGGGTACGGTGCGCCTCGTCGACCATGACGACGATGTTGGAGCGGGTATTCAACTCGCCGGCGTCCTTGAATCGGTAGATCGTGGTCACAATGACTCCGCGGACGTCCTCGCTCAGCATCTTGCGCAGTTCGTCTCGGGTTTCGGCGGTCTTGAGGCTGGGGATCCCGACCGACGCAAACTCGCCCTGGAGCTGTTCGATGAGTTCGAGCCGGTCGAGCACCACGAGGATCGTCGGGGCATCGAGGTCCATGAGCTGGCGGAGCCGTGCCGCGGCGAACGCCATCAGGAGTGTCTTGCCCGACCCCTGGTGATGCCAGATGAGTCCCTGGCGCTTGCGCGAATCGCGGACCCGCGCCACGATGGCTTCGACAGCTTCGACCTGCGGGTACCGGGGGATCATCTTGATCAAGTAACCACCATGCGTGGACGATCGCCGTGAGAAGAGAGTATACGTGCGCAAGATGTCGAGCAACATCTCCGGTGCAAGTAAGAGTTCGGCCGAACGCAGCACTGAACCGAGCCCCAAGAGTGACAGTTCGTCGGTCGTCTTCGACCACGGGAGCCACATCTCAGGCGGCTGGCGAACAGCGCCGTAGCGAAGCTCCTTGCCTTCGGTGGCGAAACTCAGGACATTGGGGACGAAGTACGCGGGAGTCTTGACCTCGTAGGCCACGTGGATGTCGTTGGCACCGTTCAGCCAAGATGTGTGCTTGCTAATTGGAGTCTTCGTCTCGCCGACGACAATTGGGAAGCCATTGACGAAGAGGACCACGTCGTACCGCCGCTCCTCCTTGCCCGTCTTGAATGTCACCTCGGTCGAGACGATCAAGTCATTGGATTTCGGGTTTTCAAAATCAATCAGATTAATAGGAACATATTCCTCAGCTTCAGAGAAGCGCACCGTCTTACGGCCGCACATCCAGGTGACCATCTCCTCATTGGCAGCGACCAGTCCATCGTTGGCTGGAGAAAGCAGAACTGCCCGCAAGCGTGGGAGGACTTCGTGAATCCGATCCGGCCTCTCAGAAATGTCCGGGTTCAATCGCATCAATGCATCGGCAACATAGTCCTCAAGCAGTACGCTGTCATGCTCTCGAGGCAGGGATTCGGAATCGACGAACTTCCAGCCGAGGTCCACCCTCATCAGGCGCATTACAAGCGCGTCTTGAACGGCAGACTCAGCGAGCTCTGTCATGAGGACCCCCCAGCAAGGCATCGTAGGAATTGGGGATCTCAAGATGACCCGATAGGAGTGATGTCAACAGCGCGTACCTAACTTCGGACAATGCTTCCTGTGAAGCGTGGGCAGCTATCCCAACATCTCGCAGCATTCCAATAAAATCTGCTACCTGATGCTGCTTTTCCAATGCGGGTACTGGAATCTCAATATCAAATAACTCTCGTCGATTAATTTTTGGCATCTTCGTCCGACCTGATTTCGCGACGCTTCGCTGGGTGAACGAGTCAGAGAGAAGCACTTCCAGCAAGTACTCAGGAATTAGCTCGGCGCATGGCCTGAGCGGATAAGCGTCCGCGCTGCACAGCCCACTCGAAGCAGGGAATGCGGCTTTCCGAAGTTCCGGCCTAATCTTCGAATAGATGACGTCACGAGAGTCGAACAGATGTTTGCCGCTTGTTACTCCGTCCTGCTCAGCGCTAAGAAGTGGAAGAAGTGTTCCCTCTGACGAGACAATCTTGTCGACTCCGATGTGAGGCAGGTTCCTATATTCATCCAGAGTCGGGTTAACGAGCTTCGACTCGATCATTGCAACCTCGCCTAACGGGCGAAGTGATTGGGTCCAGTCGATCAACTCACTTCTTGCAGCATTCGCAGATTCCCGTGCCCGGCGTGCAACCTCATCAGTGGCGCCGAGCCGTTCGTCAATCACTTCAATAAGATCCACAATTCGACGCTGCTCCAGCAACGGTGGAACGTCGATCTGGATTTGAGCAAACGCTTGATAGGGAAGACTTCTCCGTCGGTTCACCGTGCCTTGCGCATTCGAGCGGTACGTCTCGAGCATCGTCGGCGACCTCAACAAGAGCTCGAAGAATCCTGGCTCCTGATCCTTTCCAAACCAAGTTAGAGTCGTGTACATAGGGCTCAGGACTCCAGTGAGGCCCGTTCTATTACGAGCGATTGAACCCTCGTCGATGTGAATAGTGGAATAGGCCCACTCGTCAGGCTTCAACACCTTGTAGCCCTCTAAATCAGCCGATGCGATCCGCTTGTCGAAATACTCACTAGCAAGCACAACACCGTCGTACTTGGACAAAGAGAAGACGGAAGGCTCAACTGCATGATTGCCGAGCTTCTCGTTGTCAATTGAAAGAACATCACCAAGTCGGATAGTGCTCCATTGGTCACGCATAGCCCACGGCCTTAAGGCGCTCAGCCAACTTTGCTTCAGCCGCGCGCAAGGCGACCTGCGCGGTCGCGAGACTGGAAAGCGCCGCTGCGATGTCGGCTCTCTCGCTGTTTTCTGCTTTCAGATAACGGCCAATATTCAAATCCCAGCCGTTCTCCTCAATCTCCGCGTGCTCTACAAGACGTGCGAAAACTTTCTCATCACTGCACCCTTCGCCTGACTGGTATGTAGCCAAGATCGCGTCAGCGTCCGAGTTGTCCATGGTGTTCTGGTTTTTGCCTCTTGAGAACCTAAGTGAACCGTCAACGAACAGAACAGTGCCCTTGCGCGACAGTTCCTTCTTGGAACGAAATATTAAGAGGCACGCTGGAATGCTGGTCGAGTAGAAGAGGTTGGCCGGCAGACCGATGATAGTTTCCAGTTGATCGTTCTCAATTAAGCACTGGCGAATCTTTCCCTCAGCACTGCCACGGAATAAGACCCCGTGGGGCATAACCACTCCAAGCCGACCCCCGCTCGGATCCATTGAGGCCACCATGTGCTGAACCCAGGCGAAGTCCGCGTTGCCCGCGGGTGGTACGCCACATTCAGCTCGACTCCAGGGATCGGAGTTCCAGGTGTCTGCCCCCCAACCCTTCAATGAAAACGGCGGATTGGCCATGACCACCTTGAATCGCTGGAGCCGTCCTTTGTCGTCGAGGAACCTGGGCTGACGGAGGGTGTCACCTCGGATGATCTTCGCGTCCTCGATGTCATGAAGGAAAAGGTTCATTCGAGCAATGGCCGCAGTCGTGAGGTTAACTTCTTGTCCGTAGAAGCGCATCTGTTTAAGTGAACCGCCAGCTTCGATGACCTCATTGGCCGCTTCGACGAGCATCCCACCGGAGCCGCACGCTGGATCGTAGATGGAATCAGTGGGCTTGGGTTCTAGGATGCGGGTCAGCAGTCTGACGACGGTTCGCGGAGTGAAGAACTCACCCGCCTTCTTACCTGACTCGTCGGCGAATTGCTTCAACAGGTACTCGTACGCGTTGCCGAGGACATCGTGTCCGACCGCTTCGGGCGAGAGGTTCAGCGTGCCGAAAGACTCGATGAGGGCTAGAAGAGCTGTCTCGGGAAGCTTGTCCTTATTGCCCCATGGGACGTCGCCAAAGATTCCGGCCAATGTCTCAGGATTGGCCTGTTGGATGCGGTCGAGGATGTTCTGCAGCGCCACGCCGATGTTCTCAGCGACTCGACGCAGATCGACCCAACGGCAACCGGGAGGGATCACAAATCGGTGGTAATCGGCTTCGATCTCGTCCGTCAGATCATCTTCGAAGTCCACGATCGCCCGTGCCCGCTCGGCGTCCCAACTGTCGTTGATCCGCTTATAAAAGAGCAGCGGGAAGATGTAGGCCTTAAAGTCTGAAGGATCGACCGGACCGCGAAGAGAGTTTGCCGCAGCCCACAGTCGGCTTTCGAGTTCCTGCTGGCTCACTCCGATTTGAGCCATTATCAGACCTTTCCCCATTATCTTCACTCGAGTTGTTCAATTGACATCCCCATGTAAAGGTTGATCCTATCTAGGGCAGACACTTGAAGTTGAATCGCCCAGGAACACTCGGGAACGACGGTGACTTAACCGCATGACTCCAACTAGCTCAGATCTCCAGTGTTCCACATGCCCCCTAAATTAGACCGTGAATCGATCCCTTGATGCGCCCAGGGATTGATCCATCTGCCGGGCGCCAGAAGGTGCTCCTGGACCCTTGAGTGAGTTTTGGGCGATGATGATGATGCCTTACCCGTAGATGGAGGCGCGACTTGCCCAAGATAGGAAACCAACTACTTGACGCTGTGGTCTATCTTTACGGCTCCGAGAGCAACGCTAATGATGGCGTCAGGGCTGGCGGCTCTGGCTTCGTGTTAGGCGTCTGGTCCCAACCGCAGAACTTGATGTACCTCTACGTCGTTACGAACCGACACGTTGTCCAAAAGGGATGTTCGGTTGTGAGAATGACGAGCGGTAGTAACGAGGTCGTAGTTAAGGTCGTTCCAGAAGAGGATTGGGTGTGCCCTAGGGGGACGAACGACGACCTCGCTATCTGGCTTTTTGGTACTCAACACCTAACCAATGACATCAACTTTTCGGCTGTGTCGTTCGACAGGCTCATCATGAAGGAATCAGTCAGTGAGTACAGCGTCGGCGATGATTGCTTCATGCTGGGTCGATTTGTGACACATGATGGTAGACAAAGGAATTTGCCAACGGCCAGGTTCGGCAATATCTCAATGCTCCCAACCGAGCCAGTCGAGGTAGGTAGGGACGAGTTCGCCGACCTCTTCATGGTAGAAACGCGATCTCAAGCGGGGTATAGCGGATCGCCGGTTTTCTTGTATCGAGAAAAAACGGCGGTCTCCATACCAGTTCGCCCTTCCATTAACTACACCACCGGAGTTCGCAATATTGAAGTATCTGCCAGCGAGCGAGTTGACATCAAGCTTCTAGGTGTAAATCTGGGCCAGTTCCCGAGGTTGGCAACCATTGTGCAGGTGAACGATAGTGAAGAGGTGATTCAAGGGCAACATCCGGAACTACCTAAAGATGCGCGAGTCGAATTGGGTTCCAGCATGATTGGCGTAGTTCCGGCCTGGAAACTGCTGGACCTCGTGAACAGAGAAGACGTGCGTTCCGTGAGACAAGAGTCCCGCCCGAGTTACTTGATTGAGACGCCCGGGGCCTAACAGGATGAATGCTCGGACATGTGACTGGCGCTGAAACATCAACCGTCACCGGTGGCCGCTTTGATGGTGTAGCCCTGGTTCGTCGCGATGCGATCCAGAGCCTCGAGCGTCGTTGCGAACCATTCGCGCCCAGTTCGTTTGCCAGTGGAGCGAGCGTGTCCGATGTCGTTCAAGGTGTCGTGGAAGATTCGCTCAGCGTCCTTAAGCGACACGCCGTTTGGTGGAAGGTACACGCGAAGTGTTACGTAGTCCTCTGGCAAGCCAGTTTGTCTTTGCTGCTCACCAATGCGTTCATCAGCGCTGCGCTCACTCTTGCCGACCTTGAACCAGTAACGGTCTGGGTCAACCTTTTGAGGGACTCGTAAGAAAGTCGGTAGCGAATAAACGTAGATTCCTGGCATTGAACCAATTGAGGCTTCCAACTCGCGAGAGCGTTCTTCGAGATCTTCGGCCTCGTGGGCTTGGGCGACGTCGTTAAACGTGAGCTCATCAAGAGCGGCAACGAGGTCGTTGAGGTACTGGATTGTGTCAAGCGAAAGTGTGTTGCGTCGGATCAGCGTGCGGATTCTGCCAATGCACTGCCGTGCGATACTCGGAGCTGAAGGCATGATCCCTTCTGTCAGGAGTCGTACCGCCACTCGGGTATTGGCCGCCGCGCCCTGATTGGCACCACCTCCCCCGTCGACGAGTTCACGGTTCGTTGCAGCCCCAGCTTCAATCAGGCGGTACACCTGGCCAAGCTGATCAGCAGTGCTCTCGAGCGCTGCTCGAATCTCTGCCCGCACTTCATCAGAGGGTGGCCGAATCACGATCCCACCGTACCTCTCAAACCTGCAGTTGTAATCATGTAGCAAATCTGTGGTCCACTCGGACTCAGTGCCTTGTCAGGTGGAAGTCATCGCCCCCATGACATCAACGACGCCTTCGAGGCTCCATGGTTTTGTCAGCCTACTAACGCTCGGGCATCTGTCGGTCTGACGATTACAACCTTATGCCTCGCTCTCGTAATTCCCACTCGCAGTAACCGCCGACTCGCGATAAACGGTGCTTCCTCCCGACTCTCATCGAAGAATTTGCTCTTGTACTTTCCCTCCACCAGTACTACCGCATCGAACTCTTTTCCTTTCGACTTGTGTATGGTCATGATCAGGCAACCTTGCGGATCACGTTGACTGGAAATGATCCTTCCCATATTCAAAGTACGCTTCACTATGTCAGACGCGTTGCCGTAGGAGCCTCGTTCGGACCACTCTTGTGCGAGACGATTGCCGATCTCGTCGGTTGCCCGGAAGAGCCTGACGTAGCGCACGTTGGCGTGAACTTCTTTGAACTCGGGAATCTGAGCAACCACCTCACGCGCCCTTATCCAGTCGGCAGCCGGATCGCCATTGATTTTGAGGCCAAGATTGAACGCCTCGACCAACTGAATTGCTGATCGAGGGCGTGGCAGAGCGCCTTCGGCCACTTTGTTAGACGCGGTTCGATAGCGGGTCATGGTACTCTCCGCCGACGCGCTGGGAGTAATTGAATTCTTCACTTCGAAATAGTCGGCAATCGCGGTGAGCGATCTGGACACGGCGACCGAGACGTCACGATCGGGCCACTCAAGGATTGACGCTATTACTTGAGCAGCCGCTGCAGTAAGCTCGGCGTCCCAAACAACGTCGTGATCGACTGGTCGCAACGAGTAGCCATTGTACGCATGCTCGACACTGAAAATTGCAGACAAGTCCGCCACAAACGGATTAGCTCGACACAACACCGCAACCGACGGTTCAGTGATCCCCGCCTGACGAAGAGCGGACAAGGTCCAGATCAGCGCTGCGTGAACCTGTGACTCGAAATTTCGCGTCCAATAGCGGATCACTTGCACATCAGCAGTATCGGGAAGTTCTCGGTTATAAAGGATGGCATCCGCGTACTGCAAAATCCCAGCGTCGGGGCTGCGATGATTCTCCCCACCAAGATCAAACTCCGCAGGGTGCAAGAACTCCCGGAGCAGATCGAGGCGCCGAGGATCGACGCGCGAGTCGTATTCGAAAATACGCTGGTCTGGATCTGCCAGAATCACCAGACGGCTTCCCACGGAGAGGATCTTCACCAACTCCCATTGAGCATCGTCAGTGTCCTGAAACTCATCAACGATGATTACGGGGTACTTGTCGGCAATAAGTTCGCGCACTGAAGATGATCTTGCGAGCAGACCGGCGCTGGAGCTTGCGAACAGATCGAAAACATAGAGTCCGTCTTCCGTAGCCAACCGGAGTCGCTCTGCCTCCCAATCCCCGCCAAAGGCTGCTTTGTCAACACGCTCCGGCCCAGGAAAGTAAAGCCGCGCTGGTCCTCCAGTTAGGAGTCGTCCGTGCGCCCTCAAAATGTCCATGCAGAATGCGTGATAGGTCTTGACGTTGATACTCTGGCGCTCTTCAAAAGTCAGCAAATCTCTGCACCTAGTGAGAACCTGGCGAACGGCCGCTCGTGAGAAGCTTAGGAACAGAATCTCTTGACCAGTCTTCAGATCCGTCATCAGCCGTTGTGCCTTTAACAGTGAGAGCGTCGTCTTTCCCGACCCGGGACCTCCCAGTACCAAGATTGGGCAATCTTCGGCCAGGGCTGCTTGTGCTTGCTCCGATAGATCCAGATTCATCCGTCCGGTTCCGCCGCAGACGATTCCGCAACTGTGATCGCCGCAGACCGAACGCCTATATCTTCATATGCATTGGTCAAGGACTCGTCGATGGTCGTCAAGACTTCGCGGATAAATTCCGGCATCTCTTCCTCCGTCTCGCAATGATCCATGACCATGGCTGCGTAGCTCCACGCGTCACCTTTCCGAGCCTTCAGGACCCTAAAGGCTATGTCTCCAACTTGTTCGTCTGGGGTCTCTGATGAATAAGGCCCTCGGCTAGCGGGGTAGTCAGGTCGCTGTGACACCTCGTCCAAGAACCGACGTAATACCACGATTGGAGTCTGGTCGACGATCAGGCGCTCGATGCCCTTTTCCGGTGACTGCCAATAATGGTCGAACTTGGCCAAATTCGTTCGAGCCTCCTTGCCCAGTGGCGTGTTCGGTTGATCGAACACAGCAAAGGACGTTTTTGCAAGAGCTCTGAAAATTGGCCCGTAACGATGGACGTCGCCATCTCCGCTGGCGGTAAAGATTGTGAGACCCGCGAGATCGAAGTGCGTGTACTCGTCGGGCTTCAGGCCTTCGAGAACTGACGACGCAACTGAGAAGACCGCGGCCTCGGTTGTTCCTTCCACCACCAGGACGGCCTTACTCAAGATCGCTTCGGCGAACTGGCGTCGCTCGGTGCGATAGGCCTTGGGCTTAACTCCGGCCGTGTCGATCGGTTCGCCTATTAGAGTTCCTTGAGCGTCCCGATTGAGCATCACGATGTTGTTGGGCTCAAACTGCTCAATGACATATGGCGAATGGGAGGTGACGATTGACTGACCCATCTCCTGGAGAACAAAACGCGTCACCCGCCGTTGCGTATGAGGAGGCAGGGCTATCTCTGGCTCTTCCATCGCGAAGATGACTGACTGCTTTCCCCTCAAGTCAGCGATCAAGGTGAGCAGCGCGAAGACCAGTAGGTTGATCGAACCAGTACCTTGTCGCGCGTAAGGAACCAGGTGATTGCTGGGCTCGGTGGCGATGAAAAGCCGAACTACTTCTCGCATGTGCTCGCGAGTCAGGTCCGATGCAAAGAATGCCGCCGAATCATCGCCAGGGGCGAGGTTCACGAACTTCGCGAGCCGCGTCCGAATCTCGGCGCGGACCTCCTTAAGCTGCTCAACGTCTCCGATTGCAGGGTCAAGTGTCTGGAGGGTAGTCAAAGTATCGCGCCACATAGCCGTCGCGCCCTCTCCCCCAAGTTTCAGAATCGTATCGAGCAGAGACCCCCTCTGGAGGCTCAGGGCTCGAGATCCAGTACGTAATGTGCGCAAGAATATGAACCCACATAAACGCTTGTGAGACCGCATGAACTGAGCACGGCCTTGTCCAAGCTTTGCTAACTCTTCCTCATCCAAGTCGTCGGGTACAGGGACTGGATGGTTAAAGAAGGTGTCACCGACAAAGTCGTCTTCGTCACTGTCGTACCGGCCTAGGAATAGAAGTGGCAGCGCCCATACCACTCCCTCCGCATCGGCGCGGTCTGCACCGCCTTGCTCCTCATCCATAAACTCGTATGTCTCGTCATCCCAGCGTCTGATGTGCTGCCCGAATTGGCGCAAGGCTTCGCTGGAGAGGTCAATCAACACAACATCGATACGAATTTCACGTGAGTTTCCATCATCTTCGAGGTATTGACCCAAGCAGAAGTCGTGTTCATCAACAACTGGCCGACGATACAGCCGTTCCGGGCCAAGCACGAGGTCGAGCGCTTCACAGACGGTCGACTTGCCCACGTTGTTACCGCCGACGAGCAGAGTGTTGTCATTGAACCGAACACGACCGATGCCAACACCTCGAAAGTTCTGGATGTCGAGCTGGCGTACTTTCACGACTTTCGTCCTCGATCCCGCATCTGACTCTGAGCAGATGCATTCACCTCAATACATATATCGATGGGGTCTGCCCCGAATTAGTTGACTCTGACCACTGAAGCAACGTCGGTCCAGATGTCACTATTTGCTCAAACCCATTGAGCGCAGGAACCTGCGCGTCAAGCCATTTGTCTTGGCGTACACCTTGCGCCGAGCGTAGCGCTTTCCAAATGACGACGGGCCCTTCTCAGCCGCTTCGAGATTTCCCAAATTACGCGCAGTTCGGTACAACTGTGAACGAGCACTCTTTTTCCTTACCATTATCAACCTCCCCCAAAGCTCACGTAAAGATGAAACTCAGTGTAAGCGTCAATACCCCGAAGTACCTTCTCAGTCGTCGAGTGACTCAACTGAAGCAACGAGGCGGTGCATGCCAGAAGATGGGTTGTCGTGCGGGAAGACGGTGGCGTTCTGCATATGGCGATTGTCGAGTTCTGCCGCGCGTTGCGCCGCAAGACTCACGAGCGGCATGTAAGTGGCGGCATTCAGCCCTTTGTCGGTTGACCGATCGAGTTTTCGGCGGAGTCTTCGAGCATCATCGTTATCTAGCCACGCACTCTGATCCTGAAAGTGCAGGATCAGCCATATTTCAAAACATGGATTGGACACAGCAAGGTGAATGCAGTTCTGGCGAGCCTGCTCAATAGCGTCTTTGAGGTCTGGATGGTTTCTCGGCCATTCGACATCGAAGACACACCAGAACTCATCGATCTCACCCTCCTCATCGATCGCACGACTGCGGGCATCAATGGCCATCGACACTAGAGTCCGGGGCACTGATCCTCCGTGATCGGTCTCGACTCGAATGTCGACCGCCGCTATGTCGCGCACCGAGGGCTGTCTCTTGAGCGCGTCGAGGTACTCTGGCTCTGTTCTCTTCCCTTCGCAGAAAACTACCAACGTCTTTCGAGGGCTTCGGATCGCCACTCTCCGTTTGAGTTGCCTGCTGCCCCTTCCATTACGTTTGCCGACCATTACGAGTCGCTCGAAGCCAAACCTAAGGCACGACGAAGCATGTACTGGTCAAGTTCAGGAACGGCGCCAAATCTTCCCTGAAGATACGCCTTCTCCAGGTTCAGCGATCGTCGCACCTTGTCACTTCCGAACTCCGCTAACGCAGTCAGGGTTGTGGCACCACCATCATCCTTCTCCGTCAGCCAGACCTCGTCTCGATTGAGATGGTTAAGAAGGCTCGTATCGTGCGTCGTGAAAATAAGCTGAGCTCCGTGAGGATTGGTTTCGGGATCTTGAAAGAGCTCGAGCAGCCGAGCTGAAAGTCGGGGGTGAAGACTCGCGTCGATTTCATCGAAGATGAGAATTCGACCGTTACGCAAGGCGTTGAGCGTCGGACCAATCAGCGCAAACCAGGTCTGGGTCCCAGCCGACTCTTCGTCAAGGTCAAAAGCCAATTCCTGCTCGGCTACGCGGTGCATAAGTCGCAACTGGCGTCTTGGTTCTCTTCGCGCTTGGGTCGAAATGTTAAGTTCGTCCTCCTGCTCCTCCACAATCCGCACATCGTCAATCCCAAGATCTGCGAATCGCAACAACGCCAAAGCCGATTCTCGTGGACTCTTTGCAACAGAGTCGGGGTCGTCGAAAATTGACCTCTGATATATCGGGTCTCGCTCATCGAACAGGCGCGCTGTCGAGGACAACGCCGGGGCACCACCCACTAGAGACCGTCGCCATGGCGTCCGGCGCTTGACGCCAAGAACTATCATTCCCGCGAGATAGCGTCCGAAGAATTGAACTTCTGGTTCATCAAACCTCATGGCTGCGGACAACGCCAACGTCGTGGGCGTCAAGAGTTCCCGCGTGCCGGCCAGAGTCCCGAGTCCCCGTCGGAAGCGAATTTCCATGTCTTCTCGCTCGAAGAGCACCCTCCTTCGTCGTTCCGGGTAGCTATACAAGCCCTCGAATTTGACTTCCGAGTCATCGACTTCAACGCGGTACGTGTATCGCACTCCGCCAACTACGCCCTCCACTTCATACGTCGACGGCATCATGGGTCCTAAGCCGAACTTGAAGGGCTCACGTGGAATGAAGTCATCCCACGTGCGTAGGGATCGCCCAACAGCCGCGGAGAGCCATGCCAAAGCCTCGACGACATTTGACTTCCCCGATGCATTGGGCCCGTAGATCCCAGCGATCGCCAGCACACGTTCAGAAAGCAGATCAAAACCGCGAGTGGAGGGCCTGTCCTCATCAACGGCAATCATTGATAACTCGATCGGTTCCGATATGGACCGATGATTGGAGACTTCAAATCTCAAGAGCATATGTCTCCTCCTTGCGGCTAGTCTGCGCGTTCACTCGATTCTACGTCAAAACTCGACGACAAGTGCCACTTGCGTGTAATCTAGACGTATGTTCATGTTCCGGTTATGTCAATCTCACCAAGTTACTAGCCGGTCGGGTCAACGGACGGTTTTCGAGTGACTACGCCAATCGAGAGAATCGGCGCTGAAAAGTTCGCCTTGGCATTTCCTCAAAATTGCCAGAACTTGGCGTGGCTGCTCGGAGCGGGTGCCTCAGCCGCCGCAGGCATACCCACCGGCTACGACATGATTATTGATTTCAAGACCCGACTATTCTGCGAAGCGGTGAAGATCCGGCGTCGAGAAGTCGACACTGGCGACCCATTGTGGTTGCAGCGGATCACCGCATTCTTCGACGACGCTCACGGAATGCCCGCCGCAGGCGACGCCGATGAGTACGCGGCATTATTCGAAGCCGTCTATCCGAAGCCAAGCGACCGTCGTACATACATTGAGAAGGCAGTCCGTCTTGGTAAGTCATCCTACGGACACAGGGTTCTCGCTGCCCTCATCGCGAGCGGCCAAGTACCCTGCCTATTCACAACCAATTTCGACCCGCTCGTTGAACGTGCGACTACCGTCGCCGATGAGCTGTTACCCGCCGCCAGCCAGATCCATTTGACCGTGGCAGATATTGACAGCGCCGAACGCGCAGAGCGCTGTCTGCGAGAAAGTTCGTGGCCACTGCTAACCAAGCTGCACGGGGATTATAAGGAGGAGAGGCTGAAGAATACATCGGCCGAGCTTGCCCACGAGGACGAGCGACTACTCAAGGTGATGGTCGGATGCTGTGCCCGGTTCGGCTTAGTGGTCGCTGGATACAGCGGCCGTGACGCGTCGGTCATGGCTGCCCTCACCGAAGCCATTCCGGGTGGTTTTCCGGCGGGTCTGTTCTGGATAACTCGTCCGGGCACGGCCTTGCTCCCCTCCGTGGCTGAGTTGCTTGCGCAAGCTTCAACTTCAGGAGTTGTAACTCGCCTTGTCGAAGTGGATAACTTCGATGAATTTGCGAGCTCTCTTGACCGTCAGGCAACCTTGCCCGCCATACTGTCGAATCAGGTCCGCTCGGCAAAGCCGGCAGCGCGGGTCCAACCGGTCGCCTTACCGACAGTGGAAATTGCCAGTTTCCCGGTGCTGCGATGCTCGGCGTTGCCTCTCCTTGAGGTCCCTACCATCGCTCGCCGACTCGTACTCGTCGAGTCTTCAACGACATTGGCCGTTCGGAACCTGCTCCGGGACAGCGGGACCCACGGAGTAGTCGCCTGCCAAGGCCCGGAAGTCGCTGCATTCGGACAGGACGAGGCGTTGGTCGCCGCCCTCGCTCCGCTTGGCGCTCGCATCGATGGCGAAATCACCCTTGACCCGCACGCCAATAGTTGGGTCTTGGGACTCCTATATGACGCTCTGACACGAGCGCTGGCGCGTCGCCGTCCACTACGACCCCAGCTCCGCCGCAGCGGACACTCATTGGTTGTCGCCGTTCCCGATGTCACCCGCGACGATCCTGCCGCCATACGAGATCGCAACGAGCTCAAGATTCTCCGTGACGCATACGGCAGCGCTCTTAGCGGGACCGCTGGCCAACTTGGACTGCCATTCGCCGAAGCTGTCCGACTGCGACTCGAATGGTGGCTGAACCGTTGGTGGTGTGTGTTCGATCCATTCACGTGGGTTGAACAACCTCGACGAACATCGACGGGCGAGAGTGACTTCGACAGTCGGGGTAACGAACGCCGAGGCGGCGACCCCGTGGGAGATTGGCGACGCGAGCGATGGGCAACTCGCCGCAACAGCGAATGGGCGAGCATCCTCGAAGGGTGGGCACGCCTGCTTGCCCCCGACGGCGAGACAACGGTCCAGGCGATAGATCTTCGCGGCTCTCCTGGTCTCGACGCTCAGTTCACCCTCACGGTCGCAACAGCGTGGAGCCGACCTGGTGGCCAACTCGCCACGACTCCGTCGAGACAGCAATGACTCCCGCTTCGCAACGGAACGGCCGTCGGCCGTCGGCGAACTACGACGTTGCCAAGTTGCCGCCTTATTCTTCCTTACCCGAGCCGTTGCTACAATTCGCCGCCGACCGTGACGATGCTCGAGGGCCGCATCCCCTCCGTGGGCTTGCCTCCTTTGGGCCCTACTCGCGGTCTGGACTCGCCACCTATACACCGCAGGTGCGCGTTGCAACCGTCGGTCCGGCGTCAGGTCAACGCGCTATGCGTGAACTCCTCGCAGGACTAACTCACGAGCACCAACCCGGCGACCGGCCCGACTACGTGCCGCCCTACCCGGGCTTTGCCGCTGTATTCAACGTCGGTTTCGACCTCGCCGATACCGACGCCGCGCACATCTCCTTGCCAGACCGCCTCGACCAACTCGGCTCGACAGGTCCTCCGCACGAACGAGTGGCGGCGGCTCTTGCTGGCGCAGTTAACCAACTCAACGACGTCCGTCACGCCTTCGATCTGGCAGTCGTGCATCTACCTGATTCGTGGGATGCAGGCTTACGTACTCGCGAGTTCGATGCCCACGACTACCTGAAGGCAGTCGGCGCTCTCGCCGGGATCCCCACACAGGTCATCAACGACCGGGCTTTCACCTTCCGGTATCGGGCGTCATTGGCTTGGCGGCTGTCGATCGCCTCCTACGTCAAGGCCGGCGGGATTCCCTGGAAGCTCGCTCCACTACCCGGCGTCCCTTCGGACACGGCATATATCGGTCTCGCCTACGCTTTTCGCGGCGACCCCCGCGAAGCCCAGTTCGTTACCTGCTGCTCGCAAGTGTTTGACGCTGACGGTGGCGGCATGCAGTTCGTCGCCTACGACGCCAACGATCCGGTCGAGGACAGCGATCAGGCACGCCACAACCCATACCTCAGCCGAGACGACATGCGTGCTGTGCTGGCCCGCAGCCTGCGCACCTATCAGTCGCGCAATGGCGGACGCGTACCGCGGCGCGTCGTAATCCACAAGACAACGGGATTCCGCAACGACGAACTAGCCGGCGCTGCCGATGCCCTCGAAGCGGTCGAGGAGGTCGACTGCATCGAGTTGACGACAAATGTGGCCTGGCGAGCAGTATGGCTACAAGCGAGCCGACGAAATAACGAGCGAAGCCAACCCGATCGGTATCCAGTTCCGAGAGGCACGATGGTCCCCGTCTCTGGAACCGCCGCTCTGCTTTGGGGAGCAGGGAACTCGCCGGGTGTGTCAAGCCGAGGTAATTTTTACCAAGGTGGCAAGAGCATCCCCCGCCCGCTTCTGCTTACCCGTCACGCCGGATCAGGCCCTCTCGAGATCGCTGGACTAGAGGCATTGGCCCTCACGAAAATGGACTGGAACAATGACGCGCTTTACGATCCGGTGCCAGTGACCATCCGTTACTCACAACTGCTCGCCCGGACGATCGCTAACGTCCCATCGCTGCCCCGCGCCGAATATCCATATCGTCTCTTCATGTGAACTGCGTCAGATTTCGATACGCCTGACGAGCTGGCGCCGAACCTAACGGTCAACAGCGTGAGTCACTTGCCTCACCAATTTCATTCCTCATGGGCCCAGTCGCAGTTCCAAGACCTCCCCATTGATGCTCCGATGGATACATAGGTAATAGTGCAGACGTGGCCAACCGACGTTGCCGATAGCCAATTCGATAGCCACAGGATCAGCTTTTGGAGAACTCCAGAGAACGTTGGCGGATACTCGACTCCTTCCGGCCAACAAATCTGGGCGTTGAGCGAAGTCCCTGGGCGCTCTGAAGAGACTCCCAAGTTGCCAGCCTTCAGTTAGATTGTGTATGTCGGCCCCAGGATGTGAACTCGCACGATGTATTGTCTTCGTGAGAAGACTCGCTGGCGATCAACGACATCGAAAATGTCAGCGTTTCCGTCAGCAAATATTTTGAACTGACATGATCTGCGATGAACGCGCATGAATGAAAAGCCTTATAAAATAGGACTTCTTGAACTTGAGTGAACGTCACTGAACCCAACGGGGGCGCATGGCATGCAAGGGGTCCGGGGTTCGAATCCCCGTACCTCCACCAAAAGGAAGTCTTTGATTGTGTAAAAGTCCGGGACGTGTGTCTCACTTTGGCACCGGGACGTGTGTCTCACTTTTCGGCCCGGATTCGCTACCGCTGCCACGGCGGCTCCGGGACGTGTGTCCCACCCCTTCCACCAGGCTGACACGCTGGCTCTCGGGTTCTGGACGTGCGTCCAGTGTTCGAGGAGGCCGCAATGTTGATCGAGTTGACCATGGTTGAGCAGCGCTACTTAGCGGTGCGCGAAGTACTCGATACCGGCGCGACGATCACGCAAGTTGCCGCGCAATACGGCGTCGATCGACGGACGTTGCACCGCTGGCTCACCCGTTACGCCAACGGCGGACTCGAGGCGCTGGCGAACCGTTCGTCTCGTCCGGACTCGAGTCCGAACCAGATGGACCCGAAGATCGAAGCGCGACTCGTGATGATGCGCCGACAGCACTCGGGTTGGGGACCGCGCACGCTGCGCACAAAGTTGGTGAACGAATACGCAGAACGTGCGCCGAGTCGCTCGGCGATCTATCGCGCGCTGGTGCGCCACCAACTCATCGTGCCCGCGCCGCGCCGGCGCCGGGTCCAGGACTACAAACGTTGGGAGCGTTCGCGTTCGATGGAGCTGTGGCAGATGGACGTGGTCGGACGGATCTACCTCTCCGATGGCACGCAGCTCAGCTGCGTGACCGACATCGATGACCACAGCCGCTACTGCGTGAGTGCCCAGTTGGTCCTTCGCGCGACTGCCCGGCCGGTCTGTGACGCCCTGCTCCTCGCCCTCCAGCGTTACGGCCCACCCGAGGAGATACTCACCGACAACGGCAAGGTCTTCACCGGGAAGCGGGCCCCCAAACCGGCCACCGTGCTCTTCGACCGGATCTGTCTTAACAACGCGATCAAGCACCGCCTCACGGCGCCCTTTTCACCGACCACCACCGGCAAGGTCGAACGGTTGCACCGCACGATGCGCCGCGAGTTCTTTGACGAGGCGCGCTTCGCGACCATCGAGGAGACCCAGGCGGCGCTGGACGCGTGGGTGGTCCTCTACAACACGCAGCGCGAGCACCAGTCCCTGGGCGACGTGGTGCCGATGCGTCGCTTCGAGCTCGCTCGTGCTCGCGACGTCGACATCATCGACGGCGACGTCGAGCTCGAGAGCGTCATCGCTACGCGCAAGAGCCTCACCCGCGTGGTCGATGACAAGGGCCGTGTTTCGGTGCTGACCTTTCGCTATCACGTGGGCCGCGCTTACAGTGGCGAACGGGTCCAGGTCACGAGTGACGACGGACTGCTCTACGTGCACCACCGCGAAGTATTGATCGCCACCCACGCCCGGCGCCACCTCGTTGACGAGGACGTCGCCTTCTCGGCCCAACCACGGGCGAAGGCTCCCACCAAGGGCGACGAAGTGATCCGCAAAGTCGACCCGACCGGGGCGGTCAGCTTCGCCGGCACCAACTACCGCGTCGGCAACGCCTATCGCGGACGACTGGCCGGAGTGCGAATCGTGGGCGACACAGTGCAAATCACCGTCGACGACGTGCTCATTCGCACGCATCAATCGCGTCACGACAAGTCCAAGGAATACAGCGCCCTCGCTCAACCAAACGGCAAACCAAGGAGGAAAGATGTCGCATAGGTCCCGAAGCCATAACGTGACACGGGTGGTGAGTCTTTACAGGGCGTCTTTGATTGACCGAGAGTGCGCGAACATTCTTGAGAGGGTCCTAACCGTTGCCATAGATTCCGACAAACGACACGTAGCGAGCATGACCCGCTGCCCACCTTCCCCATTCTGAAGAGGTCATTGACACTGCCAGCGCCACCCAGTGTGCTGTGTTCGTCAACACGAACCGACACTGCGGTACAACTATGTGTCGCCGCAGCTCCCGCAGAAGCTGCACCAGAGCCAACCAACGAAGGGCCGAAGAGCGAAACCAGGGGCGTGGACTAGTTGGATGTGTCTCATGCGGTGATTATCTCACTTGGCGTACGAGAAAGGACTTCGCCTGCCTCACAATCCAATCATTCGAAAGCGTCCGATGGTTGTTCCTCTGCTCCTGTCGGAGGTCCAACGCAACACGTCTGCAACCACGTACTGGCGTCTTCGGCTAACGAAGTCGCGATTGGTGTCAGAGGGGTCCGCGCAGGTCGACGAATAACGGCCCCGCTCCATTGAAGCGACACCTGTCGACGAGCGCGCGCACGACGAAGTAGGTGGTTGATCCGCTCGATCACATCAAGAACGTTCACACAAACGCGGAGTACCGCATCCCGCATGTCAATCACCAACAATACGGTGGAAGATTTCCCGCTCTGCATCCCGTCATGTTGCACGGCGGACGGGAGGCATTTCAGTAGGCCAGGGTCTGCCTGGCCACGGGCGCCCGGGTCAGCCATCCTGACCCGGGCAGGAAGGGAACGGCCAGGACGCGGTGGGTGACCCGCTCAACCAGGTCATTGTGAATTTCCGGGCCAGATTGGTGGGCGTGCTTGTCGCTCGGGTCTCGCTGCCTCCGTGGTCCTTACCAGGTCGAGTCGCCGCGGATGACGGCATCGCTGCCCCCGTCGATGAAAATCACCTGACCGCACAGGTGGGTGTTCTCCTCGCTCACGAGCCAGGAAAGTAGGCGCGCCGGCACGATGGCCTCCGCGAAGCCGTTGAGGGGCATCGGAACCGCGATTCGCACCTGCTCGCGCGCCTCCTCGGTCTCGAGCATGGGTGCGGTCATCGAGGTGATGATGATTCCCGGTGCGATCGCGTTGAGTGGGACACTCGCGCCGGCCCACGCCTTCGAGGGAGCAGTACGACGTATCCACTGCGCGAACGCCTTCTTGGTGGACGCGTAGATCAGCCCGCCGCCCTCCTCGGTCTCGGCCAGGAAGGCTGCTCGGGCAAGCGCCGCAACCTCATCATGTGCACTCATGGCGGCCACGAGTTCATCGTCAACCGGCATCAGGCTCGCCATGGAGGAAACTCCGACCGCGCGCGGAGCAGGGGAGCCCGCCAGTAGCGTGCGAAGACCCTCGAGCGTTGCGACCATGCCGAAGAAGTTCACCCCGACGGTCGCGGGAATGGGTGCGACGAGACCCGCGATCGCGAGAACACCATCGATCTGCCCACCGCCCAACCGACCCGCTTCAGCAACGAGGTTCTCGCGCCCAGCCGCCGTGGTCAGGTCGACGTTGATGTCGGCGTTCTTGAGATCGACACCGAGCACCTTCGCACCCCGGCTTGAGAGCAGTTCCGCCGTTTCCTTCCCGATGCCCGAGGCAACTCCCGTAACAACGTATGTCCGGCTGATTGTCAATACCCCTTTGCATGCGAGTAACGTCAAGAAGCCTATACCCAACCGCGGCTCCGGGCGAAGACGGCGACCACCACAACCACCCAGATGATCGTGATCGTCCTACAGCGCGCGCCGCGAGTTGATCACCCTGGTGTCGAAACCCGCCGGGTGGCGTTGAGGGGGCTGTCGGTGCGGTTAGGAGGGCAGCGTTCACTCGCGGATGGACGAGGGATAGGGGTCTGTTCGTCAGTGAAGAACTCCAAGGGCATGGCCAGTGACCTGTCATTCCCTTAGCACGACTTCAGCAACGCCATCGGTTTTGTGCGGTCACTCCTAAACACCGGCGAAGACCCTGAAGGTGCTCAACGACGAACGGCGCATGCTCCTCGATCTGTGCTACGAGGGGAAGATCAGTGCACACGGGTTTCAGCAGGAGGAGACGCAAATCGCCACGACCATCGAGGCGGTTCGCCAGCAGTCGACCGTAGAGAGCCACGAGGAACGTCTTAAGACGGACCTAGAGGTGCGATTCGAAGAGGTTAGCCCTCATCCTTGCGGATCTCGACATGGAGGCAATCTGGGCCGAGGCGGATGAACGTGAGAGGCGCATCCTGGTGGAGAACCTCTTGGAATGGATCAAGATTTTCTCCGATCATCTGGAGGCGAAGGTGGTGGGTAGGGCACCGATCCACGCCCTATTTTCCGAGGTCGGAATCAAGGTACCGGAGAATGTTGGTGTCGAAGGCCCGACGTGAACCCGCATGCTGAACAACCGCGATCGCTCAAAAATCCGACATTTCATCCCGCGGACCAATCCGACACCACCGGACAGATTCTCTTTGATTCTCGGATGATTCCGACCCCACCGGACCAATCCGACCATATCCATCTCTTAATCACAAGGTGCCGGGATCGAAACCCGAGCGGCTCACTAAAACCAAGGAAGTAAGCCTTCCGCCCGGTTTAACGACAACAGAGCCGCCCCCGAGTACACACCGATGTTAACGACATAGTGCGATGTGCGGTCGAAAACATGGACGCCAACTGTCTTCGTGCGCTCAAGACACAACATGCAGGAATTCACCCGCCCGCTGACCCGACCTGTTGTACAAACCTATCCAAAGGCTCCCGCTTCGAGCAAGACTGATTGACGTTCCTCACTAATTCCCCAACTCGCTAAACCTTCACTCGTTCCCGCACCGGGCGCGCGGGGGGGTTGGCGAATCACACCCGGCGTCTTAGAGAATCGAGGGGCCGGTTGAGGCTGGACAACAGGATCAGTCACAAACACGTTGCGCTTGGTGTTGTAGGGATGATGAACGGCCTCGACCGGTGACAGCACGGGTGTCACACAGGCATCAAGGTCACCAAAAACACCAGTCCAGTCGTCTCTGGTTCTGGTCGCGAAGATTGCTGCGAATCGCCCCTTCATTGCTGACCACTGGTCTCGGTCCATCTGTGCAGGAAGTTCTTCGTCCATGAGCCCAAGTCCACGAAGCAGCTCGTCGTAAAACTTGGCTTCAATCGCCCCGACCGCCACGTACTTGTGGTCCTTCGTCTCGTAGACCTCATAGAAGTGAGCACCGGTATCAAGAAAGTTCACGCCGCGCTCTTCGCGCCAGTTGCCAGAATTTATCAATGAATGGGTCATGGCCATCATCGAGGCTGATCCGTCAACCATTGCGGCATCGACCACTTGACCTTCACCCGTTACCCGCGCTGACAACACCGCGGCCAAAACACCAAGAACTAGGAAGAGCGCCCCGCCCCCAAAGTCGCCGACGAGGTTCAATGGCGGTAGTGGCGTCTCACCCGCTCGACCGATTGGCCATAGTGCACCCGACACGGCAATGTAGTTGATGTCATGACCCGCTCGTAGCGCGAGCGGACCGTCTTGTCCAAATCCCGTCATCCGCCCGTACACGAGACGCGGATTACGGACCCACAGATCGTCGGGTCCTAAGCCCAACCGCTCGGTAACGCCGGGGCGAAAACCCTCAATCAAGACATCTGCCTGCTCCGACAACTCGAGCACCAATTCGCGACCGGCGTCACTCTTCAAATCAACCGCAACCGAGGGTCGCGAGCGATTCAAAAGATCCCAGGTCATTGTCGGTTCGGCGTCAGCATTACCGCGTTCAAGGCGCAAGATGTCCGCTCCGAGATCAGCCAAGAGCATGCACGCGTAAGGCCCTGGGCCAATGCCGGCAAGTTCGAGTATTTTAAGCCCCTTAAGTGGTCCACTCACGAAATCAGTGTAGGTCACCTGACCACGGGTCGCCCGCCGTTCGATAATGACCGCTGTCGATTTCGATAAGCACCACTGTGGAGTCGACACCACTACCCATCGTCATTGCCAAATGCAGTGCACCCTCGATGGAGTCAATTCCGACACCCAGTTGAATGTTGTCGGCCAGGTGACGCAGACGGGTTCTCCCCATCATCATGGGCCAAAAACGGATGGGTCACGAAGATTTCGGTGCGGCCCGACTGAGAAAAGAACTCTGCCTCGCCAATAGAGGCGACCGAGAGACCGCACTCACCTTCCTGAAGCTGATGCCGGGCAAGTTCGAGAGTCTCGTGAGTCTTGAAGTGGTGGAGACGTATTCCACGAGTGCGCGACATCTCGGCCAATCGATTGACATTCCGTTGAACAATGTCGACGTCTACTACGAGCGTTGACGTGCCCATTCGCTCGGGCATTCTGAAAGTCATCACCATTTACCCATGTCCCTTCGCCCGGGCCTTTCTTGAACTCGTCTCATCTGAATATTAAACGCATCCGATCCATTTCCATCCCGTGTGGAAATTGAAAAGTAATTTGACAACCGGTGGTCGCCGTTCAAGGTCTCTTCGTCGAGGACCCCCTAACGCATGCTGCAGGATTGGGGCTAAACTGCGCGGTGTGAACGCATCAAGAGTCGCGCCCACGTCGACCACTTCGGAACTTGTGACCATCGGGACTAACAACACCGAACTGGGACCTTCCCCTACGAGTTTGTCGTCGCCGCGCAGGAGACTCTGACGACGATGACGGGCTCTAACGGCAGTCAGCGCGTCGGCGGCGCGTGGTTGCACTCGGTCCAGGACTATAAAGCCCCCCGCAACCTGACCAGAGCTCTCGTGATATGGGCTACTCCGACGACCAGATCGGGCGGTATCTCGGCGGGAATTATCTGCTGGTGTTCCGCGGGACGGTCGGTTTACGCGGCAATCGAATGACGGCGCCATTGTCTGATATCCCGATTGACGCCGTCGTCGAGCCGGTCGTGACAGCGCACGGCGTGCCCGGTATGGCCGTCACCATAGTTACGCCCGAGGGTGTGCTGCACCGCGCCTTCGGGCTGGCGGACGTGGGGCGGAAACGACCGGTGACCTCCGCCACGGTGTTTCGTATCGCGTCTGTTTCGAAAACCATCACCGCCCTGGCGGTGATGCAACTCTGGGAGCGGGGCCTTATCGATCTCGACGACCCAGTCAACAATCACCTCCAGCAATACCGTGTCGAGTCACCAAAGGGTTCGGGCGAGATCACCGTCCGACACCTCCTCACGCACGTGAGTGGCATCATCGGCGACTTCCGTGGTCGTCACGACCTGATCCATCTCACGACGAATTTCGGTGTGGGAGCGCCGGCGGGCCGAGCGATTCCATCGCTCCGCGAGTACTATTCCCCGGGGCTGCGCGGCGTGTCTCCTCCGGGGACGAAGTGGGCCTACTCGAACCACGCTGTCGCGACTCTCGGTGCCGTTGTCGAGGACGTCGTGGGAGTTGATTTCGAGACGCACGTGCAATCGATCGTCCTCGGGCCTCTCGGGATGACAAGCACAAGCTTCAGTCGACGTCCCGATCTGGCCGCCGATCTCGCCGTGGGGTACCGGCTCCACCGTGGCGCACTCCGGCCGGTGCGTGATCT
>PKXJ01000012.1 GCA_003132305.1 Acidimicrobiaceae bacterium
CGGGACGGGGCCGACCAGGCGCACCAGTCGTGGTGACCGTGACGCCGACGCGATCAGGTTTACGAGAATCATTGGAGTGACCGCGACGCTGGGAGAATAATGTTCACTCGGCCTGATCTCTCGACCCGCACCGACGACATGGGTCTCGACGACGTTGAGGTCTACAACACGCAGCCCGCGCGAGTCGGCAAACGCTTCGCCCGAGCGCTCATCGAAAGTACTCATGAAGGTCAGACGCTGCACCGAAATGCTTTCCAGATGTTGGGCTTCAAGAAAACGGCGATGTTCGACGAATTGGCGGCTCGGCTCGGAGTCAGTTGATGCCCTACTTACTTATCGCGAACATTTTCATTGAAGCCAAAAGTTTGCAATACGGGTTCAATTTTTGTGCGGCCTTTTGGGAGTGGCTTGACGCGAATGGTGTTGTCCTGAGTCGGTCTCGTCTCGTAGTGTTGGAGAAATATGAGGCCAATGAGGCCTGTTTTGGTCCGCACCGTGACTCATGACCAACTCGCCCGCGGCACTCTGAAGACGCTCACGACAGGAGACCCGACTCCATTGACAACTGTCCGCGAGGCCCCAGTCGGTAGACCAACACTCGATAGTCGTCGTGCTGACGGTTCGAGTCATCGTTGGCGCGGACAATCTCGATGGCGTGCTTGATCACAAATGGGGATTGGACCTACTCGCAACGGACCATTAGGGGTGACGCCGCGACGAAGCGATCGCTTCGGATGGTCGGCGCCACGAGAGCCTCGTCATTACCGAACCCGGAATCCGGCCGCAGCGGCGGCTTCGGCATCGATCATCGCTGGGCTCCAGGGCGGATCCCACACGATGCGCACGTCCACGGGAGTTGAACTGTCCATGACTTCAACGACTGCGGCCCGAGACATCTCGGGGAGCGTCTCGGACGCCGGACAACCAGGCGTGGTGAGGGTCATCTCCACCACGATGGTACCGTCCTCCTCACGAACGTCGTAGACGAGACCTAAGGAGACTATGTCGAGGTAGAGCTCGGGATCGTGGACAGTCCCTAACGCCCCCCAGGCGGCGCCAACCACGTCGTTCACTCGAACCGCTGCGCCAACGGGAACCGTCGGGTCCGGATCGTGCGTCTGGTCGTTGGACGTCATAACGGCCTACGAAAGGTGACTTGCCAGTCACCGCCACCGATGTCGAGCGCCTCGAAGGTGAATCCCTGTGCGCCGAGGACGCCTTCGAGCGGTACCGGCTCGAACGGTGCCAACACCACGAACTCCTCGTCTGGGCCAAGGGCTCCGACCGCGGCCATGATCTGGTCGAACGGTTCGTCACCGGCAGCAATGATGGGACGCGCATCAAACGATGCCATACGAACCTCCTCAACCGATCTCATCTTGATCGGTCTAGTTATTCTATTCTCAACTAGAGTTATAGCACGAGTTGTTTATCGCTCTTTCACGCGGCGAAGGGTCGTTTTATTTCTAACGAAAAGAGCCACGGTGGTGGCGTCGTCGATGCCCCCATCGGCGCGGCGTCCACGGTTCGTCACGTAGCCACTGGGCACCGTCGTGGCTTCTGAAGTGGCGCCGTCACTGCCCGCGGGCGGGTGGCAGGGGCGCCCGCCCGGACTTCCGAGCGCCGTCCCGCCTCCGTCGGTGCCGTTGAGTTTTCTCGCGGCCGCGTCGCTCGGCCTCGTGGGGTGCGGCGTCACATTAATCTGGTTTCGCTCGTACGGCATCGTCGATCCCACGGACGACCAAGTGGTCGCGGCGGCGCACCTGGCCATGCTGGCGACCCTCTCGATGGGGGTTCTCGGTGCCATCCACCAGTTCACCCCGGTGATCACCCAACGGCCGTTCCGCTCGATGCGACTCTCGCGCGCGACGTTCCTGAGTTGGCTGGCCGGAGCGTGGTTGTTACCGCTGGGCTTTGCCACCAGGCAGGAGTCTGTCGTCGAGGCCGGGGGGTTCTTCGCGGGCCTGGCCGTCACGCTACTGATAGTGAACATCTTCCCGGCGTTGTCGGCGCGTGGCAAGGGGCCCCCGGTGACGGGACTGCGCTTCGCCGTGGGCGGATTCGTGGTGACCGCCTGTTACGGGGTTGTCTACGTGATCGATCGCCGGGGGCACTGGTTTGATCTGAACGGTCACGTGGTTCTGGCCCANNGAGAAGCTCTGGCCGATGTTCCTGCTCGCCCACGTCCCGGGTCAACGCCGATCGTCGTGGGTCGCGGTGTGGGCGATCCCCGGCGGCGTGCTCCTGCTCTCGCCGGGGCTGCTCTTCGGGGTGGTGTGGCTCGCGTGGTGCGGGGCGGCAATGTTGTCCATGGGGCTCGGTGCGCACCTCTTCTCGTTGATGTTGCACGTTCGCCATCGCCGACGTAAGGCCGATCTGCATCTGCTCTTCGTGGTCACGGCGGCGGCCTGGTTGGTCGTTGGGGTCGGCCTCGCCCTGGCGGGGGAACTGACGCTTGGACACCACCATCACCTGGGCGTCGCCCTGGTGGCGGCATCGATCGTGGCGATCAGTGGATGGCTGTTGGTGGCTCTGGTGGGCCACTCGCACAAAGTCGTGCCCTTCATTTTGTGGTCGGCGCTGCGGGGGCGCGGTGTCAAGGAAAAGGCCGACGGCACCCAACTCATGTTTGCCGATCTCTACGACCACCGCTGGGCCGCCATCGTCTACGGGCTCGTCACGACTGGCGTTGGTGCGGTGTGTCTCGGATTTGCTGCGTCGTTCTCGATTGCCATCGCTATTGGCGGCGGACTTTTCATCGCCACCGGTCTCTGCGTGGCAGCAAACCTATCCCTAACTACACTGCGACTGCCGTCTGGCACGGGCGCCGAACGACCCGTCGGCGAAGGCGCACCGACGGGCTCCTGATTCCTGGGCCGGGCCGCAAGTTACACCAAAGTTGGGCCGCGAGATAAACGTGAATCGACGAGCGAGAACTCGCCGCCGGCTACGTTACGGCTACGTTACGGCGACGTCGCTAGGCATCGAGACTTGGTAGAACCCTTCGCAGTTGATCGTTTCGAACTCGCGTCGGTTGCGCCGCCGCTCATCGTCGTGCGCCTCTATTATTCTCCGACTGACGTCGAAACGGGCGTTCTCCCGACGCGCACCCGCCACAGTTTCGGCCCGGACTCCAGATAGTCCCACGTGAATTCACCGGCGTGCTGGGCTTCGAATTGGTAGCGCAATGGTTTCGGGTCGTGGTCGTTGACGATCACGAAGCCGCCCCCCGGGGAAAGGTGATCGTAGGTGGAAAAGATCACTTCGTGGCGCTGTCCGTGAGGGAGGACCCGCACGTCGAGCTCTTGAACCTTTGTTCCATCACGGGCATCACTCTCATTGGTGGTGGCGGCGCCGTACAACGGCCTGGTAATCCTCACGCGCCACACCTCGGGTCCGGACTCGATCGCGTCCCAGGTGAAGTCTCCCGCGTGCTCGGCTTCGAACTGGTAGCGCAGTGGCTTGGGATCGTGGTCGTTGACGAGCACGTAACCACTTCCGGGGGCGAGGGCGTGGAACTCGGAGAAGATTGTTTCGTGGCGCTGCGCCGGGGCCAGATGACGCACGTCAAGTTCTCGAATCGGCGTCTCGTCCGAGCCTTGGCGGCGCGAGCGCAGCGTGATCGGCTCGCTCGCTACCGTCCTGGCGAGTCGGTGCAGGCTGGCCGTGGTCTTGACGGCGAGCGCGGGTCTCGATGACCTCAGGGCGGCCCACGCCGAGGCGACCAGTTGGCAGGCTCGGTCACCGTGGCCGGCCTTCGAGAGTTCATTGGCCGCTTCGAGGAGAAGCGACAGGACGACTGCTTCGGAGTCGGCGCCCGGTGCTTTCTGCGAGGGTGGGTCGTTCGAAGTGGCGGTAGTCAGACGGTGCATCTGCTCCAGCAACTTGACGAGGTCCACGTCGTTATCTTCAAGGAGAGCGGGGAGTAGCAACTCGTTCTCCTTGACGACGTGGGTGGTAAAGAACGTGCCGATCTGCGTGGCCTGAGTGAGTGCCGCCGGGCCATTCGACGCGTTGGCCAGAGATTCGACGGCTGCGGTGAGCACACGGTGTTCGGCGATCATTTCGTTCACCGTGTTGGCCAGGTCCGCACGGGTGGCGGCCGTGCGGTAGATGGAGAGCTCTTCCGCCACTGCGTGGGGGATTACCTCCTCGGCGAGGTAGGTAACGAGTTCGGCTACCGCGGGCTCGTAAGCGATTCCCGAGTTCACGGCTTCGGCCAGCGCAGCGATCCTGTTATCGACGTCCGCCACGAGCGTGCGGTGGTGCTGAAGCATCGTTTCGAGGGCTTCGATCTCAGTGATTGCCATGACTTCCCACTCCTTTTACCGGTCGGCGAAGGATCGAGGATTCGAGACGAATCACGCGGACCAGATTTTCTAGGCTAGACTAGAATAACTTTACCACTTTCTCCATCGAACAGTGTCGCGAGTTCGCCGGTGACGCGCTCTCGCGAGGTCGGTATACCAGAGTCGTGTTCGACAGCGCGCCACTCAACCTCGGCGGCGCCCGACGCCCCCAGTCGATCTACTCGTTTGCTGGCGAGCAGGCTTTAGGGACAGTTGAACGATCGGTATACCACCAGTTTCATGGTCGGTCTACGACTCGACGTTTGTTTCGTTCGTGCCTACGTCGGGCGCGACACGAGGTCACGCTTGAAAACGAGACGACAACCGGCCCGGTGGGGGTCTTTGGGGGTGAGACGGTCAACAGTGACGTCGCCGAGGCTTTCACTGAGACCCTTGGCCAGACCGAGATGGAGTTGGCAGACCGTGTCGGGGTCGTCGGCCGCGACTTCTTCGAACGGACAGCGCCCGAGAACGAAGGTCACCTGACGGCCCCGTTCGCGGCGGGTCGGGCGAAAGCCACTCTCGATCAACTCGCGCTCGAGAGTCTCAACGGAATCATCCTGCTCGAAATGTTGGCGCCCTCGTTCGAGGCCGGCTTGACGACCGATTTCGTAAGGACTCATCCCGTTCTTCAAAGCCCTACTAAGTAATCCGGCCAGCCACGCGTACAGTCCCGGTGTCTCCCACTTGCCAGCCGCCTCGGGGTGCAGTCGGTAGAGCAGACGGGGACGCCCCGCGACGCTGCGCCTCTCCACCTCTTCAATGACGAGGTCGGTCTCTTTCAGCACGGCGAGATGCTGGCGCACCGCGTTGTGATTCAGACCCACATAGTCGGTCAGCTCCGCTACTCCGACTGGCTGGTCGGAGTCAACGATGTAGCGGAACAGGCGGTAGCGCGTCGGGTCGCCCAGGGCCCGGGCCTCGAGTTGGATGTCGACCGCGTCCATGAATCTCCTCGCGAGGCCAGTGGTGCAGCGCTTAGATTTCTAGTGTATACCAGAATAATCAATTCCCGACTGCATCGTGCCGTACTGCAACTCCGCTCTTCTGGGGAAGACTGACTATTCACGAGGGACATCCGCGTTTCAAGGCACGAACCGAACTGCCGGTCGATGTCGTTCTGGAGGCTGGCAAGTACGACCGGTTCGTCTTTTGCGGTGAGGTAGCCGGTGGGAAATATGTCGCCTTCTGATTAGGACAGGGACGCGTGCTCGCGGGTATGAACGTCAACGTTTGGGGCGTTACCGAGGCCTCGTCCGCTCGGGCCAGCTCGACACTCTGCGGATGTCGACGTAGGTCGCCAGCAGTTGGTTTACCGTGAGCCTGCAGTAGTGAAGTGAAGACTCACGAATCAACTGATTCGTGGATGGTCCCCGATACCGGCGATATTTACCCGAATCAGTCCCCGTCTCCTGCAGCGCCGTGGTGATGCGAAAACTCGCGGCTACGCGCGATCCGTGTCCGGGTGGACGTAGCTTCCAACGGGAGTACGCAAGCCGACCGCCAGACGGTTCCATCCGTTGATGGCGACGATGGCGAGAGTGAGAGCGACAATCTCTTCGGGGCTGAACTGTTGCGCTACCCGCTCGTAGACGTCGTCGGGTGCACCCGAGCTTGGCAACAAAGTGAGCGCCTCGCACCAGGCAAGGGCCGCGCGTTCGCGCGACGAATAGACCGGCGCTTCGGGCCACACGACGACGAGGTGAAGGCGTTGACTCTCCATGCCGATACCCTGGGCATCCTTCGTGTGCATGTCCACGCAGTAGGCGCAGCCGTTCAACTGGGATGCTCGCACCTTCACCAACTCGAGCAACTCTCGATCGAGAGAGCTTGAGTGGACGACCGCTTCGAGTGTCGCCATGGCGTTGACCGCGGCGGGAAGGACGGTTCGGTAGTCGACGCGCATGGTCATGCCCCTTTTGTTTGGATCGCTCATTGCCCGGAATGCTGTCAAATCTCCCGGCCGGTCAGTGCACGTTGGTTCGATTGTGGCGTACCGGGATTAACCTTTCTTCTAGTCCATGCTAGTGAAAGGCTCGTCTCGTGGTCCCCCCAATTGACGCCACCGCCGCGTCCGCGGCCACGACCATCGCGCCCGCGCGGACTGTTCGTGACGTCTCGAGTCGCCAGCCGGCACGTTGGCAGAACGCCCGGGTGATCGACATCATCGAAGAGACGCCAGACGCCGTGACCTTGCGGCTGCGACTCGTAGATTCTGCCGATTTTCTCCCGGGCCAGTACTACAACGTGCGACTGACGGTAGCTGGCCGGACCGGTCCGATTCAACGGGCTTACTCCGTTGCCTCCTCACCCGTGCCGGAGACCTCCACCATCGATATTGGAGTTCGCGAGGTACCTGGCGGTTTAATCTCACCGCAACTGGTCCGGGGTCTCAGCGTGGGTGACCAGATCCAGGTGCGAGGTCCGGTTGGGCGTTTCACCTGGACGATGGAAGATGGTGGTCCGGTCCTGTTGGTCGGAGCGGGCAGCGGTGTGGTCCCGCTCATGAGCATGGTTCGCTATGCGGTAGCGGCCGATCTCGACATCCCGATGCGCCTCGTATGCTCGTCGAGCAGTTTCGACAGCGCCTTCTATCACCGTGACTTGGCCAATTTGGCTGAACAGCATTCGTGGTTGGAGGTCGTGCACACCCTTACTCGTGATTCGAGCGATGTTCGAGCAGCACACCACCGCCGGATCGACCACCGCATGATCGTCGAGGCCGTTGCGGGTCAGCTACCGAGACGTGCTTACATCTGTGGCCCGCCAGCGATGGTGGAAGACGTGCAGGGCTGGCTAGGTGAACTTGGCGTCGATCCGCACTGGGTCCGGATCGAGAAGTACGACTGATGATCGAGCGCGACGTTCCTCGATTGAAAGACTGACAGAGTCGACGATTTGAAGTCTCCGAGCCGGTTGTCATCGTCCCCAGGGGGTCATTGACGATCCCACAACGACGGCGGATCGGTGCGATCGGAACGGCTCGTTGGTCCGCCGACTGACGCGGGTGCACTCGCGCCGACCTAGGGCGTCGAATCGCGGGCGTCGCGTGCGTTCGGGCCACATGCCGTGCTATACCAACAGTCGTGGACATCGTCAAACTTAGCGATACGCCCGGGTACGACAACAACAAGTTCATTGCGCAGCCGTTCATCGAGGGTTCGCAGTCCAACGTCAGGGTCATCAAGCTCAATCCGGGCCAGACCCTGCCCCCTCACCGGCACGCCTCGTCGGATCTCATGCTCTTCGCCGTGGAGGGTGAGGGAGTTCTCCAAACGGAAAACGGTACGATCGCGTTCGCTGCGGGTTCCCTCGCCTTTTACCGCGGCGATGAGGAGCTGCGCGTCGCGAACGAAGGTCAAGTCGGGCTGACGCTGCTGGCGTTCCTCGCCCCGCCATTCCCACCGCGTTCCGAAACGTGAACGATCGGAGACTTGCGGGGAGCGGCGCCTGATGCCTGATCACGGCGAGCGGCCCAACGAGGAGTTGTTCGCCCCGTCAATGATTACGCCCGACGTGGTGACGAGTTTCCGGTCTCAACTGACAACGGGCGAGGACGTGGTCGATCCGGCGACGCGGGCGGGTACGCGTCGGTGCACTGACCGTAGCACCCGACGCAACGCAGAGCACGAACGCATCACGAACTTTTGAACAGTCTCGTCACGGATTTGAGCACGATCGTGACACGCTCTCAAATCATTTGACATTCGCATCATTCGAACGCAAACTGGGTTGGTAGCGGCCCCAACGTTTGATCGGTCTCCGACCGATTGAAGCGAATACATTAAGGAGATATATGGAAAACTCAGACGCCGATGCAGTAGGTGGCGCCGACCAACGTGACGCCGATGCGGTAGGTGGCGCCGACCGACGTGACGCCGATGCGGTAGGTGGCGCCGACCAACGTGACGCCGATGCGGTAGGTGGCGCCGACCAACGTGACGCCGAAGACGTCGGTGGCGTCGATCAACGTGACGCCGAAGACGTCGGTGGCGCCGACCAGGGGAACACCGACGTGAATGGCGGGTATAACTGAACAACTTCATCGCGAACGGAGTCCCTCCAATGTCGCCGGAATAGGAGGGTCGGATTTTCGGAACGTTCGAAGAAGATTTTGTAATGAAAGAACTTCGAAGGGCTGGCGATGAGGTCGACAATTTAGACTCGTAGTATCTGAGGTTTTCTTCTCAACCCACTTGCACGCTTGCGGGGAGTGACCTCTCGGGGTAGCAATTTCGATAAGTACGTTCGCCTGAGACCGAGTGAGTCTCGGCCGAACGTCGTTGTTCCAGCCCCTGGCAGCGTAAGCACGAAGGGGGTGCCGAAACATTCCCGGAAGTAGAGGAGTAACAAGGATGACTGCATTAGCGCGGTTCGCGCGCCCACGTGGGTCCGTTCGTCGGGATTTGAGTGTGTGCCGATGGCGGTGGCCGCGCTGTCGAATGGTGTTCGTGTCAGAACCTTGTTCCGGGGGACGAAAGTCGTGACGAGATGACACGACGACAGACGTTCGTAATCGTGGGCGGTGGTTTGGCCGGCGCCAAAGCGGCCGAAGCCCTGCGCACCGAGGGTTTCGACGGGCGCGTTGTCCTCATCGGCGATGAGACCGAGCGTCCCTACGACCGCCCTCCGCTATCGAAGGACTACCTCCAAGGGAAATCAGAGAAGGAGAAAATCTACGTTCATCCTGAGGGATGGTATGACGACCATGACGTCGAGCTTCGCCTCAACTGTCCGGCCACGCTCATTGATGTCGCCGCTCACCAACTGACCGTTCAGTCCGGCGAGCACTTCGATTACGACAAACTACTGCTGACGACGGGCTCGTCCCCTCGTCGCCTCAAGGTGCCCGGCAACGACCTCGACGGAGTGCTGTACCTGCGAAGAGTGGCCGACTGCGAGGCAATCAAGGCTGCGTTCACAACGGCGAAGCGAGTTGCGATCATCGGCGCGGGCTGGATCGGCCTCGAGACCGCAGCCGCGGCGCGCGCGGCTGGCGTGGAGGCGACGGTGTTAGAGACAGCGGAACTGCCACTGGTGCGCGTACTCGGTCCCGAGGTTGCCGAGATCTTTCTTAACCTGCACACTCGCCACGGGGTCACGATGCGCATGGGCGTCGAGGTCGCCGAAATCACGGGTGTGGACCATCGGACCTCCGGCGTGCGCCTCGCAGACGGCGACGAGATCGACGCTGACGTCGTCATCGTTGGCGTGGGCATCACCCCGAACACCGAGTTGGCCGAGGCGGCCGGGCTTACCATCGATAATGGGATAGTTGTCAACGAACATCTGAGAAGCTCGGATCCCGATATTTTCGCGGCTGGCGACGTGGCCAATGCGTGGTACCCGTCGCTCGGACGTCACCTCCGACTAGAGCACTGGTCCGCTGCCCTCAACCAAGGACCCGTGGCCGCAGCCAACATGTTGGGCCGCGCTCTCGCCTATGACCGTGTGCCCTACTTCTACTCCGACCAGTACGAACTGGGCATGGAGTACTCGGGCTACGTCGAGTCTGGCCACTACGACCAGATCGTCTTTCGCGGTGAGGTGGCCAAGGGGAAGTACATCGTCTTCTGGCTCGGGCAGGGACGCGTGCTCGCGGGCATGAACGTCAACGTTTGGGACGTTACCGAGGCCATTGCCAACCTCGTCCGCTCGGGTGACCAGATCGACGTAACTCGACTACGAGATCCCGAAGTGGCATTGGAAGATCTCCTCCACGGTGCCCATCGCGTCTAGTGGAACAAGGTAATGGACGACGCTGAGCTCAAGTTGGCGGGTCGGTTGGCCACCCAGTTGCGGGTGTACTCGATCCGCTGCTCCACCGAGGCGGCGTCGGAAAGACGACGTCCTCGATTTACCTGTCCGCCGCTGCCGTAGAGCGGGGTTACGACCCCCTAACGCTCATCGACGCCGACCCGCAGGCGTCGTCGGTCGAGTGGCCTGAAACGTGGCCCCTTCCTGGCATAACTGTCGTCGAGGCCCCGTCTGTACGCATGGCGACACGGGCCATGGGGCGAGTCGAGGGCCTGAGAATCGTCGACACGCCACCGGGTAACAAGCGGATCACTCAGTCGGCTGTCGCCCTGGCCGACGCCGTAGTCGTGCCGACACGCGCGAGAGGTGTTGAGTACTCGCGCGTTCTCGCCACGCTCGAGCTCATCCCCACTCGGATACCGCGAGGCGTCGTGATCTGCGCCGCGCGACTGGGCACGAACGACCTCGAAGCGGCGATCGCGTGGTGGAAGGAACAGAAGGTGGAGCTTTGGGGAGTGATTCCCGAGCGCGTCGGCATTGCCGCGGGACCCGAAGCGCGCCTCAGCCGCGAAGGCCTTGAGGGTTACGACGCGGTGTTGCATCGAGCGCTGCGCGGGTGGCACTAAGGCGCGCGGCGTTACGGTACTAAACGTAAACCAGCCGCTCGACTCGTACGAGTCAAGGGGCTCATAGGACTGGAACGACGTTGCCGCTTAAGTGTTCGAATGCACTTATCCAACTGCAGAGAGTGTTCCATCGAACTTCGACGAGCCGTGCTTGGAGAATTGGATGCAGGATAGTAAATAGGGATTGCTCCCAACTTCACCCTTGGTAGGTTACGCCTAGAAGTTTGAGAGGGTACGATGACTACGCGCGAAGCAGCTGGCAAGGTGACTTTCGAACCAGATCTCATTGAACTTTTGGCTCAGGAGTATCCACGCTTTAGTCATGCTGAGATGTTTCGGCGTCGCCGAGCAATTGAAGATCTCATGGAAACAAAGTCCGTTGATCATTTATTGATCTACGGTATTGGCGGTCGTGGCAGTGCTGTGACGTGGCTCTCCCAGTGGCTAGTGACGAATGAAGCCCAGCTCGTAGTGTCGTCTGGTGAGCGCGATGCCCTGTTTGTTCAGTACTTCAATCACGTTCCGCTCGCAAGAAAGCTGGCAAGTGAGGCCACGGTTGACTGGGGCGGAGCATCAACAATTTCCGCTTCGATCAATGAATTGCGACGTCGCGGCGCAGTGCGGGGCCGCGTGGGGATCATTGGCTCGCTCCCTCTCGCGGGATCTCGGGCGCTAGAAGCGGCCCTGGGCACGGTACTTGATCTCAACGCTGACTACAACCGTCTGCGACTCATCAAGTCACCCGAAGAGCTCGTATGGTTTCGTCTCGGCGCGCGGCTGGCGGACCTGTCGATTGAGGCGCTGAGTGAACAACTCCGACCCGGAGTTAGCGAGCGTGACCTCGTCAAAATTGTTGAGATGGCGTACCACTCGTATGGTGGCATCAATGGCATTCATTACTTTGCGGTGAACGCAATGTCAGATCCTCAGTACTGCGTGCCACGACAACATCCATCGAATCGTCTGGTGCAGAGAGGTGATGTACTGACGACTGAAATTACCGCCAACTTCTTTGATTATGGTGGCCAAGTGTTGCGTACATTTAGTGTGGGTGAAGAACTATCTCCTCTCTACAAGGAGTTACATGACGTGGCCGATCTCGCCTACCGTGAAATTGCTAAGTGCCTTCTACCAGGCACGCACGTGGCACAACTGGTCGAGGCGGCGCGCGTCATCGAAAATGCGGGTTTCACGACTTTTGACGATCTGGTTCACGGTTACGGCGGTGGGTACTTGCCTCCGATTCTCGGTTCGTTGAGCAGACCGAATGAGCCCATAATCGACATGGTTCTACGAGAGGGAATGATGCTCGTGGTTCAGCCCAATGTCGTCACAACGGACCACCGTGCGGGGGTCCAGACCGGTGAGTGTTTGGTAATCACCCCTAACGGGCCTGAGCGACTCCATGTGTCCCCCCAAGGCGCGCTACACGTTGGCTAACGCTTTGAGATCGCTGAATGGACCGGCAAAAACTCAGAGTTCACCACTAAAGCGAATCCGCGAGGTCGGCGGCCATGGGAACCGGCCAGACCCCGTCACGTGAAACCGCGGACAGACCGAAAGTCGTGAATTTCACGTATGAACTAGACAGTTGGTCGCCATTCGAACTAGGCCTGCGTTTTGGGAACCCAGTGCATTGATGTTAAGGATCGAACGCTCTCAACCGTCGGCGTTGCTCACGGAATTGGCGAGTGCACGAATGAAGGGGCTGCTGACGATATGGGTCTCAGGTTGGCAAGGGAACACTCGGCAGATCCAAGTCATGCCAACGGGAAAGCGCCAAGCAATAACGAACGTCTCAGCGCAGAGTTCGTCCCTTAGGAACACCACGTTACAATTTTACGGAGTCTCAGTTACGAGTCAGTTACGCTGACTGCGTGACAAAAACTCAGCCGGCCGCTGACCTATATATGGATCTTCTCGCGCGCACACTAACGCGCGCGTTATTCGAGGACAACGACTGGATATTGGGCGTGGATTCTTCGTGGAGATCGGGGCCAGCGGCTCGTGCACCGTTTGTCACCTGCACTTGATAAGGCGCGGCTAGAACTGGTCGTCAAACGCCCATATCACCTTGAGGAGCGGCAGAATGGGCGGGATTGGCCAGCAAGAGCGGAGACGATGGTGGGTCTGACGCGGATGGCTAACGCTCGCTTCTGTATAGAACGCGTCATCGCTGAAGACATCCCCGGCGACATTATCGAGACGGGAGTCTGGCGGAGCGGCATGTCGATCTTCATGCGGGGAGTCCCTAAAGCGTACGGAGTGACCGATCGAAAGGTCTGGCTTGCCGACTCCTTCGAGGGCTTGCCTCGGCCTGACGCCGCCCGTTATCCGGCCGACCGGGGCTTGGATCTCATCAAGTTTGACATCTTGTCGGTCGGGGGTCGAACAGGTGCGTCGAAACTTCGAGCGCTATGGGCTCATGGACGATCAGGTCGGCTTCATCGTCGGTTGGTTCAAGGACACTTTGACAGATGCGCCAGTGACCGACCTTTTCGTCCTTCGGCTAGACGGCGATCTCCATGAATCGACCATCCAAGCCCTCGAGCCGCTTTACCCCAAACTGTCAGCGGGCGGATACTGCATTATTGATGACTACGGGAATCTCAATGCCTGCGCGTCAGCCGTCACGGATTATCGAAAAGCTCACGGTATTGACGACGAGATCATCGATATAGACGGCTGGGGTGTCTACTGGCGAAAGTCTGTTCCGTAAGGACTGCCGCAAGACAGTAAGGAACATTGAGAACTCTTATCAATGAGAAAGCCAAAGTCGTTCGCATTGCCCATCATGATTAATGGAGCCGTATCCTTCGGCAGACACGAGCCGCCCCAGCCCGGGTGCTGATGCAAGTAACTCAAACCGATTCGATGGTCAGCCGTTACCATGTAACGCATCAACCGTTACAAAGTCACAGAACATCCGTTACAGGAATGTTCCAGATCGGGCACCAGTTGAGGGCGATAGGACTTGGAACAGAGTTGCCATCACCGCCGCAAGAGTTTGGGAGCGTGTCAAGAGCGGTGATTGATTATCCCGCCAGTGGTGGATTCGTGACCCTGGTAGCGACGTGGGACGGAACGGCGAGCATTTACACGTACTTGGGTGGTGCGACTATGGGCGTGGGTACTATTCCCCGTGTTGTCGAAGCGTCCCGGCATCTTCTGAGCGCCATCAAGATGCACATCGACGAATTCCCGATTGGAAATGACGATGGCTTCCCAGGAGAAGGAATGGTTCGCTTTCATGTACTGGATTCCAACATCGGGCACGTTGTGGACCTGTCGAGTTCTTTCGATTACAACAACATCCCTCACCCGCTCGGGCCGGTAATGGCCGCGACCCTCGAATTCGCTGCGGCCGTCACCGCCGAAGGAGACGCTATGAGTAAGGCAGGTCAGGAAAGTGCACCTCCTTCCCGTCGCCCTCGGCGTTTTCGACGAAGAACTTGATCGCTTTCCCAACTTGCGGATTGAGCATTTTGGCGAACTCGTCTTAGTTCGTCAGCCTCCAGTGCAGGATGGCAGACCTGTCAAGTCGGGTCTCCGACACTAGACCCATTCATCCCGCCAACCGCCAGTGCAAGGTTGCAGAACTGCACGTCGGGTCGCCGATCCGAACCCATACGTTGCATTGCTCACTGAGTTGCTTATGCATCGGCTGAGTTGACGGGCACCTGCGTTAACGACCCAACCTTTGTGACCAAAATTTGGTGGGCCGTACAGGACTTGAACCTGTGACCCCTTGCGTGTTATCAACACTTTGGCCTTCCACGGTTGGTCGTAGTTATCCGTAACTGCATACATCCATTGACTTTTCGTCCCGGGACATTCGCCCGCGTTCACCTAAATATTTTGTGGTTGCTTACATGGTTGCTTAAATTGAGATCTCCGTCGGTCACCTCACGTCTGGATTAATCACGGACCAACTCCGACCCCCGTTCGAAGTGCGCTCCAAGACGTTTTTGGTCGTCGAATAGATAGCATTGATTCCTTGCAACTTGGTTTCGCGAATGAGCGCCCATCCATTGTCCGAACTTAAGAATGAGAGGGCAATGGGAAGTACGTAGTGCTTTTGGCCAACCACAAATGCATGGTTTTCGAAAGTGGAAGCGTTTGAGGTTGTCGAAAGTGTCGCGAGCCCTGTGGTGCACGGTCCGCAGTATCCAGAGAGCCAGGCCGCTGTCGGTCCGGTGGCGCCAAAGTTAACCACCGTGGCAGAAATTCCAGGCGTTGCGCGCGGAGAAGAATGCGGCACTTCGCTCGACAACACGATCTTCCAACTCTTGCCCGAATTTAAAGTTCGCTCGACGACGTATGGCATGCTGCCAGCGCCTTCGCCGTAGTTGTAGAGCAACCATGCGGTACTCCCAGAACAGGAGATCCATGGCGCTGGTCGAACGGGTGGCGGGCCGATCGAATTGGCGTTTGCCGGCACTGATTTGCCTAAAAGCGCGAGATTCCAGGCAGCACCGTTTCGTGAGATGTAGACGTTCCCGTTGGCGTTGTCGCCGAGCCAAACGGTCCCTTGCGGCGTGGTACAAATCGATGCACCGACTGCGGGAGTGCTTACGACTTGCCACGTCCGCGCACCGTTTGTCGTTTGGAGGAGAGTGCCTTTGTCGGTGAGCGCCCATCCATCTTGGGAACTTGAGAACGAAAACGTTGCAATCGGTCCTACGGATGGATCGAGGATATGTGACCACGTTCGCCCGCCGTTGGTGGTTGCAACGAGTCCCTTGTAATTAATCAGCGCCCATCCGTCGTCAACGTTAACGAAGTTAACGCTTCGTATGAAGCCATTGTCTGACTGAAGAGTCGCCGATTCCTCGTAGCTCGTCGACCAGGTACTGCCTCCGTTGTGCGTGACCATGATCAGATTTGAGTTCGGACTGATCATCCAGCCCTCGTCTGGCGTCACGAGGTCAAGTGTCTGTTGCGGGTAAAACGACGAAGGAAGAAGTACTGGTGTTGAGGACTGCGACGACTTATGTCCAGTGCCGGAAATCTTTCCCGAAGGTTTCCCGTTGCTTCTGGTCGGGGGCTTGCCCGATCCTCCTATCACCAAAATTGTCACGAAGACTAAGAGCAGAATGAGCCCGAAGATGCAGCCCAACTGCAGATGCCTTAGTCGAGCTTTTCTACGGGCTTCCTTTATGAGCAATTCAGAATCGTTTGGAGTCTGAAGGCTTTCGTCGTGTTTTGGCGATGTAATGGTCACTTCGTGCCCCCTTTCATCGCATACCCTGAGCTTCGATAATCGCGACGACCTCATTCGCCCGATAACCCTGAGTACGCGCGAACTCGAGAAGCTCGTTCACGCGTGCGATAACCGCGCTCTTCTGCGGAGTTCCGACAACGCGGACGCCGCGGCCACGTGTGAAATCGAGCAATCCCTCGTCGCGCAAGATGTGCAACGCTCGAATGACCGTGTTCTTGTTCACTCCGAGCACCTCGGCTAAGTCGATGGCGGGCGGCAAGCGTTCGCCCGGCTTCGCCTCACCGTCAGCGATCGCTCGGCGTATCTCGGCGGCCACCTGCTCGTAGATAGGCATCGATTCGTTCTTATTGACCTCTGGAGTTCTCATAGTACTATCTCTTATAGTACTATATTTTTCAGTTACGTAAGGAGTTTCAATGATTATCACCCCCACGGAACACGATGCTCCATGCGAGAGTTCAGACCCCATCGAACTACTTATCAAGGAGGCCCGACAGAAGGCACGTCGGCGTCGTCTCCGAATAAGTGCTGTTCTTACTATTGCGTTGGCCTTCGTGGTGCTGCTACTACTGCTCGTCGCGGGTGGTGTACCAAGCAGTGCGAAACGAACGACGGGTAACAAACCCGCTCGCACGGTCGGTGCGAACCTCTCGTCGGTCGTCATTCCGCACTTCGCCCTACCCGTCGACATTGCTGTAAGCGGATCCCACGCGTGGGTAGTGAACAATTATATGAGTTTGAAATCGCCGCTCGCCAACTCGGTCATCGAACTCAACGTCTCCAACGGTTCATTGGTGCGCGTCATCAGCCTTTCTCACGTCGTCGGGGGACTCAACGCGCCCAACAGCATTGCCGCGAGCGGTACTCACGTCTGGGTGACGGACTTGAACCGCATCATCGAACTGAACGCGAGCAACGGGTCGGTGGTGCGCGTCATCAAGGCCAAGCCTCAGTTGCACGTCATGGATCCCGCGCCGCTGTTCGCCATTACTGCGAGCGGTACCAAGGTATGGGTGGCGAACTTGAACTCGATCATCGAGATTAACGCGAGCAACGGCTCGGTGGAGCGAGTCATCAACGCTAAGGCCGACAGGTTTAGCATGCCGATCGACATTGCCGTGAGCGGTTCGCACGTGTGGGTGATGAACAATGTCCTAGGCGACAGGATCACCGAGCTCAATGCTTCGAACGGCTCGCTGGTACGCGTCATCAACACTAAAGCCGACGTATTCGGCGAGAACGGGCTTATCGCCAGCGGTTCGCACGTGTGGATTACGAAGTGGAACAACAACTCGGTCATCGAACTCAATGCTTCGAACGGCTCGGTGGCACGCGCCATCAGGTGTTGTGCTTTCGCCGGAATCGCTTCGCCCTCCACCATTGCCGTGGGTGGTACCCACCTGTGGGTGACGACGAACTTGAACTCGGTCATCGAAGTCAACGCGAGCAACGGGTCGGTGGTGCGCGTCATCAAGGCCAAGGCCGACGGATTCGATTACTCTCCCACTGTCTACGCATTTGACGCCATTCACGTTTGGGTGGTGAACACCCAAAGCAACTCAGTGACTGAACTCAACGCGAGCAACGGCTCGTTGGTGCGCCTCATCAAGTAATTCTGCGTCGGGGATTGACGGGTGAGAGCGCTTGAACTCGAGCGAACCAGGCATTGCGCCCTTTCACTTCGAAATTGAACTGAATACGAGGCCGCAGTCACGGGGAGGAATGTGCCATCCGCAACTCGCGCCTCCGACAACAATCAGACCTGCGACAAAGGAAGTCGCCAGTGCATGGTTGCAGATCTGTCACGTCGGGTCTGCGACACAGTGAATCATTGGGTTGCTTCTGCTACAGCCTGCAAATGGAAGTTCGATCGCTACCTATAGGAAAACGAACTCTTGACCTTCCCGGTCGTCGCGTTGACAATGTAAATCTCTTCGTGGTTGACAACGCTTACTTGGCTCGGACCGAGAGACGGAATGGCGAGCCCGCGAACTGTGATCATGTACGTGGCAACACGCTTCGGCCACTTGGACTTCGTTCCAATCCAATCATGAACGATGTCCAACTTGTTGACAAAGCCGCCGAGTGAGACCGAGTACACCCACGAGCCCGTTGGCATCGTGAATTGGTTCTTCAAGTCATTCAATGCCATTTGGGGCGACAGCAGAATCGCGTGCAGGGCCGCGTTTGACAGGGGGGTGAAGCTAATCGACCCATCCGTCAACGCTCTCTTTGGCAATGGAATGAATGTCTTGACACTTAGACCCCTAGTTTCGGGATAACTGGACGCGCCCCCAACAGTCGGACCAGTGAAAAGTGCCGCAATGAAACTAACGGTCGCGATGGCTAAAAGAGACTTTCTCATAGGTATGCCTTCGATTCGCCAGATGCGTCCTGTGCCTAACTATTGTCGCCTAGCACCTTGGAATTACGTCGGGAGAGGAATATTCTCTGTCGAAAATTTGTGAGATCAGCTATTCCTCCAGCTCAGTTCCGACAAATAGCCGTCAGGGTCTGCCACCAGTCTTGTTGTGTCGGGTCTTCGACACCAACAAACTCCGAGTGACTCTGAATCCATTCGCTGCTTGCTTCTTTTCTTTCTGAACTGAGCCATGCAGTTTGCGGGTGCTGTGACACACACCCTGTGGACCGACGCCCATCAAAGAGTGGTCATCTACATTGGCTAAGAAGCGGAAAAGACATGGGGCGAGAATGGTCCCTTCAACGCCAAAGTTACCGTCGAGTCGCGCTTTTTCCAATTCGACATTGATACTTCAGTATAGTTCGGTTAGCCTAACCGAATACCTCTACAACGAGTCTCTAGACGGGAACACAAGTGATTCCGACTTTTGTCATCTTCCTTCGAGAAGGCATCGAAGCCTCGATGATCGTAGCGATACTCCTCGCTTACTTGCAACGCATCGGCAAGCGGCGGCATTTTCGCGATGTCTTTTGGGGTGTTGCCTCGGCTCTATTGCTCGTGTTCGGTGGTGGCGTTGCAGCGTTCTTTCTCATTAAGCAGTACGAGGGTTCGAACGTGCAGACCTACTTCGAGACGGCGACTTACATCCTCGCGGCCGCGATCTTGACCTACATGACTTTTTGGATGCAGCGCCACGCGAAGGGACTCGCCCAGGAGCTGGAACGTCGTAGCGATCTCGCGCTCTCCAAGGGAACTCGGTGGGGTCTAGGGCTGCTCGCTTTCCAGGCCGTTGGTCGCGAGGGACTCGAAACGATGGTCTTCACTCTTGCCATTGTTTTTGCCAACTCTCGGCAAGCCTCAACCCCAGTCCATGGCAATCTCGTGCTCCTGGGTGCAGGACTCGGCCTGGTTGCGGCGTTGGCGGTCGCCTATGCCATCTACATGCTGGGGGCAAAGCTCAACATGCGAAAGTTCTTCCGAGTACTCGGCACCGTCCTCATGATCTTTGCTGCCGGACTACTCGCCGACGCCGTCGAGAACATGCAGCAACTGCACTGGCTGCCGTTCGGTGAACACGTGCTCTGGAATTCGTCGGGAATGGTCTCGGAGTCGTCGAGCTTTGGCGACGTCTTGCATTCTCTGCTGGGCTACGCCGATCATCCAACATTGCTACAGGCCTTCGTGTGGATCGCCTACGTTGCGGTCAGCGTCGCATTCTTCATGCGCATCGGACGAGGCGGACCGCGTCGTGATATCAAGTCCAGCAAGTCGAGCGCGGCGTCATCGCCAAACGGCAATCCGACGCCCGCTGCAAGGGAGGTCTAGATGTCGAGCAACAATTCGGCAACTGTTGACAAGTATCTGGAAGCTATCTTCTACATCGCCTTCGAGGGCGAGGTCGTGCGTCCGGGACGTCTAGCGAAGTGGCTCTCGGTAAGTCCGCCGACTGTATCAGAGGCTCTCGGTCGCCTGCGACGCGACGGCTGGATAACGATCAAGGAGGATCGAAGCGCCGTACTCACGTCAGCGGGGCAAAAGGCTGCGTCGAACCTTGTGCGGCACCACCGAATCCTCGAACGCTGGCTTACCGATGTGCTCGGTCTTGACTGGGCGACCGCCGACGATGAAGCCGACCGATTGTCCTCCGCGATTTCCGATTTCTTAATCGATCAGATCGACGCCTCGCTTGAGCGACCCCTAACCTGTCCGCACGGCAATGTAATCCCCGGACGTGCGGCCCCGTATGGCAAATTGACTGCGCTCGCGAACCTTGCCGTCGGCACGCCAGCGACGATCCGACGTATCTCCGAAGTCGCCGAGCACGACGCACGTGAACTGCTTTTGATGCTCGCGGGGCACGAGATGGCCGAAGGTTCTTTAGTGCAGGTTGTCGACGTAGCTATCGCGCAGGACGAGATAGGCGCTCTGGTCGGAGGAAAGCGAGTCGCCCTGTCCGTGGCGGCCGCGCAACTGATTTGGGTGGAAGTCGCCACGTGAGTTGGACGCAGACTCAGCGAGCGGCTCGCGTTGCGACGAAGTGTTGAAGTCGGCCCCCCGACACCAGTTAATCGGGTCTTTGAATCGCGACGGGATTCGTGTTGAGCAATGTTCTTCCAAATCTTCAACCCATTGCCCAGTCGGCGCGACCGTTGGGACGCATGAGTCCGCAGAGTATGCCTACATTTGGTGCGCCTGTTGATTAAGAGGCATACGGAGACCGCTCTAGCCGTGACACACGCATCGCCAACGATCGGCAGTCAAACGCGCAATGATCATTTCCGTTCAACTCGCGAGCATCGTACCTGATGAAAAAATTGTCGCTTCGTTGGTCCCGGCGTTGGTCTCCCAGAGTTGGTTGATACGTGCCTCTCGATGTACTTGCCACAAAGAGCGCCGCCCGCACGACTGAGCGTGAAGTTCCAAGAGGTGTACTAGCAGGCACCTCCGCAGAGCGTTTCACCATTCGCTAGAGTCGGAATCCTTCTTCACCGCAAACACCCCCGGGCCACTCGATCCGAGGGTGTCTGCGTTCTAGAACTGGCTGTAGTGCACGTTGCAGGATTTTCCGCTACCCAACGTGATGCGAAAGACGTGGATGCCCCTTGGTGTTCCTGATCGCACGGTCACGCGTACGGTCAATCGTTTCCCCGTGTCGTGAATCACGCGTGCCGTGGTGCGTCGACCCATGTTGCTGATGACCTTCGGTTGACCGAAGAAGCCGGTTCCCAAGATGGTCACGTTCACGGTTCGACCGGTCCAAGCGCCGCCGACCACCCTCGTTGCGCGGAGGGGGACCTTGGAGAGCGCCGAAATCACGAGTGAGCCCGCGGCGTAGTTGTACGTGGTTGCGTAGACGCCTTGATCGGTGCTGGGCGTCACGACCACCGTTGCGTTCGCGGGCAGTGCGAGGTACGTGCCCACGGCCGACGGTGCGATGGTGGACGTCGCGTAGACCGTCGGAGCGACGCCGGTGTAGGTGAAGGTGTCCTTGGTGACGGTGGCCCGATCGGCCGCCGTGAGCCCGGTTACCACCGCCGCGATGTCAACGGGGTGACCAACGGTCACGTTGGTCGCTCTCGCCGTGATCGTGAGTACGCCGGGTGTGATTACGACGGAGTGAGCACCCGCGGCGGACGTGAGGTAGTCCGTGCCGTTGCCCACGGAGGTGATTGTTGCGTAGTAGGCGTCGCCCGGGGTCAGACCGGTAATGGTCTCAGTGCCGGTGGTGTTACCGGTGACGACCTTCACAAGTGAGCCGTCCTTCGCCAATCGAATGGTGACGGTGCTCGTTTTGGCATTGACGTTGGGCGCGAAGTTGACGACGATCGAACTTGGTGAAACGAGGGAGACCGACGGTGCGACCGGCGTGGCCAAGGTCTGGGTCACCGTGATGACCGGCGACTTGGCGAGAGTGGTCTCCGTTCCGCCCGAGGTTGACTTCTCCGTCGCGATCCACGTCGCGGCGCCGACGCTGGTGGTTGCGGTCGCGCCCGGCCCCTTGGCGGCCTTGGCGCCGTAATTAATGGTGAGGGTAGCGTCGGCGGCCAGGTTCACACCGAGCACGACGATGGTCTGACCGTCGATCGAGACCGTACCGGTGCTCGCCGTCGTGTAGCCGGCGGACGTGCCCGTCGTTGATGGAGCCGACCAGCCCGGAGGGACCGTTAGGTGGACGCCGCCACTCGACACGCCACCGGTGGCGGCGGTGTACGTGAAAGTGATGACGTGGCCGGTCGAGCCATAAGTGACACTCGTGGTCTTGGTTGTCATGGTCCCAGTGCCGTTCGCCGCCGCGGCACTCGCCGGCCCCGCGACCCCGAGAACCAGTCCCGACGCCACGAGAAGTAGTTGGAGCAGCCACTGGCCCAGCGTGCGAAGCGCCTTTGGACGAGGGTCACCTGGTTCCATGATCGGACCTCCAGTTGTTCACGACATCGTCGATCTGACGATCTCCATCGATTGCTTCATTCGCGGACAGTCCCTCGATGTTCTGTGCCATCGAGGGCCGTTCGCCGGTCCAGTTGGCCATTGGGTCGAGCGACGGATAACTCTCGCTACTCAACTGCGGTCGAAGAACGGGTGCTTCGGTGATTGCTACAACCTCCTGGTCGGTCACTTCTGGTGCGGGACTGCGCTTACTAGTGCGACTGCCCTGGATGCCAGACGAGGGCTGCTCGCACGGGGGCCTTCTCGAGAGTGATCTTCACGAACCGGTTTCCATCTCAGCGATGGCTAACCAGCGCGAAAACCCTCGTGGTTGAGGCTAACCCTACGGGCGGTGGTACACGATAAATCGGCAGCAACGTGAGGTCTCAGACAATTCTCAATGTCAGACCAATGAAATCGGTCGTTGCGTCCGGGACAAAACGATCACATTGTGGAACCGCCACTGTCAGACGGCGTGCGAGCTCGTGAACGGGAGATCAAATGATGCGGACCTAAGGATTCGAATCGTCATGCGTATGGGGTTAGCTCGCGACATCTGGTGTCAAAGTGCAAGTCTCTTGGTCCCTATGAAAGTTCTCGCTCCCGTTGGTCTCGGGACAGAATCGATGCGGCTGTGGGAAGGACGAAGACCATTGCTGGTCTGATTAAATTGGTGCGCCGGCCGGGGCTTGAACCCGGAACCTGTTAATTAAGAGCGAGTTCCATAGCGTTGTGCAGTGTCGCTCTAGTTACGTATGTCTTGAAATTTCAAGCAAACGCGTTGTTCTGAGTCGGTCTGGTTGGTCTGAGTTGCGCTGGTGTGTGGGATTTTTCGTGGGATTTTTCTTGCCGCAAAACTCGAAGAGGAGAAGAGCGGAAGACGTGCGGGTTCGCTTCGGGTCTCCCGCGCTGCTGTAGGTTTCACGGATTAGAGCGGAAAATCCTTTCAATGAGGTTGAAGTAACTCTCATGGGCGAGTTCGAGAGCACGGGCTTCAGAAAAAGCGAACCAACCAATCGTTTCGTGTTCATCCGGTGCAGCGTTTATCGGCGTTCCCTTCCATCGATGAAGGATCCAGAGTTTCAAAGCAAGCTCACCTTCCGCCAATCGATTCATCGTGGCACGACGAATACGCCCGTTTAAGCTTTCCACGAGAACACGCAATTTCGCTCCGTGAGACAAACTGCACCCGGCGCGCCCGGACTCGCTCGAATGGTACAGCGCCCGCCCGCTATTTCTCTTTGCCGTCGCCGACGAGTCTGGCGATGAAGAGACGAGCCCTGTCGGTTTTCGGGTTGAGGAGTACTTCCTTTGGTCGGCCCCGTTCGACGACAACTCCGTCATCCATGAACACCACCGTATTGGCGACCTCTCGAGCAAACTGCAACTCATGCGTTACCACGACCATGGTCATGCCTTCCTCCGCGAGATCGCGCATTACCTTGAGTACCTCTCCAACGAGTTCTGGATCAAGGGCCGAAGTCGGCTCGTCAAAGAGTATGAGTTTCGGGCTCATCGCCAGCGCGCGTGCGATGGCGACCCTCTGTTGTTGTCCGCCCGAGAGTTCGCGCGCGAACGAGTCCCTACGATTGGAAAGACCCACACTCGACAACATCTTCATCCCAATCTCATCCGCCTCTCTCTTTGCGATGCCTCGCGCCAAACGAGGCGCCAGCGTTACGTTGTCGAGGACTGTGAGGTGGGGGAACAGATTAAAACGCTGGAAAACCATGCCGATGTCGCGACGTTGGCGTGCCGTGTCGCGATCCTTTAGTGCGACCAAGTGTCCTCGACGAGGCTCGTAGCCAATCAGTTGATCGGCCACGACGATGGTGCCCGAGTCGGGCGCTTCGAGGTGGTTAATGCAGTGCAGCAACGTACTCTTCCCCGATCCCGAGGGGCCGATTACGCATACGACCTCGGCCTTCTCACACGACAAACTCACGCCACGGAGCACCTCGTTATCGCCAAAAGACTTACGAAGGTCTTCGACGACGAGCAGAGGGCGATCACTCACTTGTCAACTCCTTCTTCGTCCTCACCTTGTTCTTCGACAAGAGCGCACGTAGTACTCGGTCGGCCAATGAGCGTCGCCGCACCTGGGAGCGCCCAAAGTGCCGCTCGAGGTAGTACTGACCAACGCTGGTGACCGACGTGGCCACGAGATACCAGAACGAGGCAACGAATAAGAGTTCCATGACTCGCGCGTTGACGTAGTAAATGGATTCAGCACTCTCGAGCAACTCCATGTAACCAATCACGGCAGCCAACGACGACATCTTCAGCATTCCTATCGCTTCGTTACCGATGGTCGGGAGAATCGCGGGCATGGCCTGGGGCAGAATTATTTTCGCCAGCGTTTGGCGAGATGATAATCCGTGAGCTTTGGCCGCTAACGTCTGTCCGCTGTCGACCGAAAGAATTCCTCCGCGAATGATTTCCGTAAGATACGCCCCCTCATTAATGCCGAGTCCCAACAACGCCGCCAAAAACGGCGTAATGAATTGGACGGTCTGAACGTGAAAGAGCCCGGGAATGCCGATGCTGGGAAAAACTAGTGGGAGATTGAACCAAATCAACAACTGGACGAGTACTGGCGTTCCGCGAAAGGCCCACACGTACAGCCACGCCACCGCGGACATGACGGGATTATTCGATAGCCGCATTACTGCGAAGCACGTCCCCAAGACGAGCCCGAGAATCATTGCGAGCGCCGCGATCAAGAGCGTCTTCTCGAAACCTTTGATAATCACGCCCGAGACGATGTAGTGAGGGACAATTCCCCAGTCGATGTTGCCGCGAGCGAAGCCCCACACCAGAGCACCGAGAAGCACCAAGACGATGACGCCGCTTACCCAGTAACCCGGGTGTCGACGCGCGACGAGTTTCAGGGGCGCTCCGGGCCTCGTAGTGACGAGGTCGCGCGAGGAGCCGTCGCGACCTCGGTTCACTTCGGAAACTTTAGATGAGCAATGACAAGACTTGTGGCGCGTGGCCACAACGTGATGAATCTAACGCGGGGAGCGCGTTCGATCATCGAATTTCGTCGTGGTGCTCGCCGGCGCAGTTCGAACAAGGCCGCGTGGGGCGTCGAAAGGTACGATGCACGGCGAACGAAATAAAAGTCGACACGGTCCGACATGGGCCAAGGCGCTCTCAGCCTTTGGGTGAGAACTGAGTTGGCGGTATCGCACTAACCTTTGCCGCCCTTGTCAATGGTTGCGACCTTCACTCCGTCACCTGAAAGGTGCCACTTAACGAGAATCTTGTTGTAGGTACCATTCTTTATCAAAGCGTTTAACCCGGCCTGGATGGCCTTACCGAGTTGAGTGTCGTTCTTATTGAACATGATGCCGTAGTCGAGGACGTTGAATGTCTTACCGATAACGTGCCACTTACCATTCTGTGAAAGTTCCAGTGCGCCGTTGATTTCAGGGCCCTGCGCCAGCGCGACGGCGCGGCCAATTTGAACTTGCGTCTGCTGCTCGGGAGGCGACGTCACCGAGATGGTGCCGATCGGTTTCTTCGAAGGGCAAATCGACTTTGAAAGGGCCGCAATTTGTGCCGCGTAGGACGTTCCTGATTGAAGCGCCACGGTTTTTCCGCATAGCGACGAGTTCGACTTCAACGTGGAAGAACTGCTGTTTAGCCCCAAGAACTGCGTTCCCGTGACGAAATCATCAACAAAGTGAATCGAACCATGACGACTCGTGAGGTCAATGACACTCGAGTCAACGATGTCCGTACGCGACGATTCCACCGCGGGAATGAGTTCGGCGAAGTTCGGCGTGTTCGTCACGACCAACTTCAACTTCAGTTCTTTCGCGAGCGCGGTGGCAACATCGATGTCAAACCCCACGATCGCTCCGCCCGCCGTGGCCTGGTACTCCATGGGGGTGTAGGGCGAGTTCACCATGTCGCGCAACTTACCGGTGGCTCGAATCTTTGCGGGCACCATTGAACTAGGAGAGGCTTTGGACGATGCCGACGCCGACGTGCCCAGCGAGAACAGTGCGCCTCCTGTGACTACGGCCATCACGACCAATGACGCTCCGCTGCGACGTACCAGGGATACGTCCCCGCGTCTGCGTGCTCCACGTTGCGAATTACTCATAACACCCCCTACACTTCCACGTGCTCCGTGAGCAACCACATTAATTGTGTTAGTGGGCACATCGAATGTCTTTTTCTTAAGATTAACGGCTCCCTTCTTGTAAGTCAACCGCGCTCGAGTCCAAGTAGCCTCTCAATGAGAACCACGGTGACATCGGATCACAATCCGCCCGCATGTGAAGGTAGCCTCGTGACATCGTGATACGTCAGAAGCGCGCCGGAAGTCCGACGGGAAACCGATGAGTAACGAATACTCCGCGCGCTCGGGAGGCGACGTCCTCATGGAGACGTTAACGAGCCTGGGTGTGACGACCATCTTTGGCATTCCAGGTCAACACGCGCTGGGCGCTTTTGACGCACTTCGTCGCTCTGATCTCGTCTTCGTTGGCCTTCGGAACGAACTAAACGCGGGATTCGCCGCCGATGGGTACGCGCGCGCCACGAGTTCGCCGGGGGTGCTCTTGGTTTCGTCTGGTCCTGGTGCGTTGGCGACGCTCGCTGCACTCCAAGAAGCTGCAGCTTCGTCCTCACCGATCGTAGCCATCGGAAGTCAGATTCCTCGCGCTGGACTCGGCGGACGCAGAAGAGGATACCTGCACGAGTTGCGCGATCAGAGTGGTAGCTTTCGAGACGTCGTAAAATCGGTGTCGACCGTCAATCAGATTTCGCAGATCCCGAGCGCGATCGTTGGCGCATGGGAGATGGCCCTGACACCGCCGTACGGACCAGTCTGGGTAGAGATTCCACAGGACGTTCTCTTAGAGTCGGCATCGATACCATCCGTCGATCCGATTAGCGTTCTCGTGACGCTTCCGCGGGCACGAGCCGAGTTGTTGAGTGAGGCCGTGCGCCAATTACATCAATCTCGCCGCCCGGTCATCGTGGCCGGTGGCGGAGTGTCGCGCTCTAGGGCCGAGGACGCATTACTCGTGCTCGCCGAGAAACTGAGAGCTCCCGTCGTGACCACTTTTGGTGGTAAAGGGTCCTTCCCGTGGACTCATCCACTTTCGATGCAGTCGTGGATGGAGGATAAATTCACCACTGAGTTTCTCGAAGACGCCGATCTGCTCCTGGTGGTTGGTTCAGGGCTCGGAGAGCTTTCGAGCAACTATCGAACGATGGTGCCTCGTGGCGAAGTCATTCAAGTCGAGGCCGACGTGGGTAAGCTCGAGGCCAACTACCGTGGTCTCGGCATCCACGCTGACGCTCGGCTGACACTTGAGGCGCTGGCGAGCGCGGTAACTTCTCGATCAAGAGACGGCGTCGCGGAATCGAAGGTTGCCAATCTCCTAACTCGAATTCGTGAGCGCTTGGAACTTCAGCATCTCAATCTTGAATTCGACCTCTTGCGAACGCTTCGCGGTGCGGTATCTAGCCACACCAAAACCTTCTGGGACATGACGATTCTCAGCTACTGGGCGTGGTCGGCGTGGGATCCACGCACCAGCGACTCGATGCACTCGGCCCAAGGAGCGGGCGGACTGGGTTTCGCCTACCCCGGGGCAATCGGCGCCGCCGTTTCTACGAAGGGAACGGAGCGGGTGTTGGCGGTTTCGGGGGACGGAGGTGCGATGTACGGGATCGCCGAGCTCGCCGTCGCGCGACAACACTCGCTCCCGGTGACATGGCTCATCGTCGACGACGGTGGATACGGGATTCTTCGCGAGTACATGACTGATGCATTCGGTGAAGCCTTCGGTACCGAGCTCAACCGACCGGACTTCAGCGCACTCGCGAGCGCGTTCGGTGTTCCGGCTCAAAGTACATCACCCGAAGCGCTCGAGCATGATCTCGCAATGGCGCTCGATGCCCGCGGACCTAACGTCTTGGTCCTACCGATCGTCCTGCGGATGTTCGCTCCCACGCACCTTGGTATATCGTAGGGGCCGAAGCAGCCCTGGTTTCTGGGACCGAAACGTCCAATGGCGAGACGACGCTCACTCAGAACAGAATGGGAACCGTATGCGTGTAGTTATAGCTGATCCCGACATTGATATCGACCTCGCACGAGCCATTCTCGAACCAACTGGCGCCGCGACTGTGTTCGAACGCGACCACTGGTCTGGCGAGGATGTCGTGGCAATCGTGGTGTCGCCCTTCGGAGAAGTTCGCGCTCGGGAGTTGGAGAACTGTCCCAATCTAAAGATCGTGGCGACGACGAGCAAGGGGGTCGACAATATAGATGTGGAGTTCTGTCAGCTCCGCGATGTCACGGTGTGGCATCCCATGGACTACTGCTCCGACGAGGTCGCCGATACCGCCGTGACCCTTCTGCTCGCCCTCCTGCGAGGTACCGTATTTCTCGACCGCTCAGTGAGAGATGGTCAGTGGCACTACGCCGCGGCTGGCCCACTCAAACGGATTGATGAGACACGTCTGGGAGTTCTCGGCTACGGGATAATCGGTCGAAAGGTCGCTGCGCGTGCGCGTGCGCTCAACATTGCCGTGAGCGCGTACGACCCGTACGTTGCCGCCGATGATCCTGGTGCAATCGGCGCGGGCGTCACGATCGTCGACCTCGAGGAATTGTTCACCACCTCCAACGCTCTCAGCGTCCACGTCCCACTCGACGAGTCGACGCGAAAGCTGATTTCCGCAGAGCTCTTGGCGCTGATGCCTCAAGGCTCGGTCTTAATCAACCTCGCTCGAGGAGAGATTGTCGACATCAACGCCGTACTCGACGCGCTAAGCAGCGGTCGACTCTACGGCGCAGCGCTCGACGTGCTGGACGTGGAACCGCCCAGCCCGGAATCCCCCGCACCAAAGCACTCGCGGCTCATCGTGACGCCACACGCCGGCTGGTATAGCGAACGCTCCGCGCGAGCCCTTTTTCGTGAACCTCTCGAAGTGATACGTGACGTACTTCTCTTTGGCAGCGACGGCCACGTTGATGTACTCCGAGCTTCAGAGTAGGAATCGCTCAGTCGATATCGACGAGGATGCCTTGCGATATCTCAGCTCACGAGAACGAGAAGTGAGCGCCCCCTCATGATGAATGCGCTCGTAGAGTTACACTTAGCTACTTCGGGATTGGAGGCTCAACGCATGAAAGCCACGGCCACAACGCAGTTAGACAACGATCGCGTGACGGTCACCGAATGGCGATTCGCCCCCGGCGACGAAACCAGCTTTCACGTGCACGCCTTTGACTACGTGGTGGTCCCCTTGACGACGGGAACATTGCGGCTCGAATTGCCGACGGCAACGAAGGAGTCTCATCTCGAGGTCGGGGTGTCGTACGCTAACGTGGCCGGCACGGCCCATAATGTCGTCAACACCAACGACTATGAATTCTCCTTCATCGAGATTGAACTCAAGTGACGCTCATCTCGACCCCTCTCCTTCGTGAGTCCTAATATTCGCGAGCGGCGCGTGGTTGTTCGTTCTACATCGCGCCCAGGAGTTCGTAGATTATGTGTGCCGCGGCGATACCTGTGATCTCCGCGTGGTCGTAGACCGGCGATACCTCGACGACATCCGCGCCAACGAAGTTTCGTTGGCGTAGTGAACGAAGAATCGCGAGTAGTTCACGGCTAGTGAGCCCACCGGCCTCTGGGGTTCCCGTACCTGGCGCGTGCGCGGGATCGAGCACGTCGATGTCAACCGACACGTACATCGGGCGATCCCCGACACGCTCGGCAATCTTCTCTATCGCACCCTTCACGCCAATGTCGTCGAGTTCGATGGTGGAGAAGATCTCGAAACCGAGGTCGGCGTCATCTTCTAAGTCCTTTGTTGAGTACAACGGACCGCGAACTCCGACGTGCATCGAACCTTCGCGATCGATCAAACCCTCCTCCGACGCACGGCGAAACGGTGTGCCGTGGGTGTACCGCGCGCCAAAATAAGTATTCCAGGTATCGAGGTGAGCGTCAAAGTGCACGACGCTGATTGGCCCGTGCTTGGCCGCCATCGCGCGCAGTAGCGGCAGAGCGATGGTGTGGTCACCGCCAATCGAGATGACGCGCTCCGCCCGTTCGTGAAGTTCCCGACTGGCCCGCTCAATGTCCGCTAGGGCTTCACCGATATCGAAAGGGTTGACCGCGATATCACCCGCGTCGGCCACTTGGTATTTCTCAAAGGACGAGACGTCGGCGGCGGGGTTGTATGGGCGCAGAAGCCGCGATGATTGACGAACGTGCGCGGGGCCAAACCGCGCCCCGGGTCGATAACTCGCGCCCGCGTCAAACGGTATACCGACGATGGCCACGTTCACGTCACTGACGTCGTCTATTTGTGGTAGGCGAGCGAAGGTTGCCAGGCCGGCGTAGCGAGGGACCAACGTCGCGTCGACCTGACCAACTTTGCCATTCTCTACGATGCGCGGGGTCTTCTTTTCGATGGTCGCCTCCTTGATCAGTTCCTGAGAACCAATTTAACCTGTTGGAGAATGATGCCGATCGACGCGACTTCGCGACGGTACGTTAACGTATGTGTGACTGACGTAGACGATTCTTTCGCCGCAGGACGTGGACGACAAGGTAAAGAAGTAAAAGGAGGCACGACAGTCCGTGCCATTCGACGAAGTGGATGTTGAGTCCCGTGACCCGTCGCAGCGGGAGCCGGAGACTGCGTCTGGCGATCAAGTCTGCGACGCCCGACACTAGGGGCGCGGGTCAGCCGTTACAGAGTCACAGATCAGCCGTTACTGGAATGTTCCAGATCAGCCAAGGTATTACAATTACTTGGTGCGCCGGCCGGGACTTGAACCCGGAACCTGTTGATTAAGAGCGAGTTCCATATCGTTTCGACGTGTTGATCTCGTTGATTCTGTCTTGAAATTTCAAGTAATCATGTTGTTTCGAGTTGGTCTGGTTTGTCTGAGTTGCGCTGGTGTGTGGGATTTTCTGTGGGATTCGGAGGCGAAATTTGGCCTCAAAAAGTCCTCCGCATTGATTGTGTATCGGTACACGCCGACTACCTTCGTGGACGGACTCGAAGTCCCATTGGTGTGCTCAAAGTCGTGAGAATGCATCGAGAAAATCGGCAGCAGCAATGACCAACCTGATCCTCTCCCTTCAACCGTTCGACGCTTCATCTTCAACTCTTCCTCGTAGTCAAAAAGATGTCAAGCCGCGGACTGATCTCCAGCGCTGGAAAGCTCGATTATTCGATCAAGGTTTTGAGTCACGATCGTGCGGACTCGTAGTGAAGGTATCTTCTCAGTCCACCGCTTGACTTCATCAGTGTTGAAGGAGTTCGGAAGCTCAACCTCCGGCAGAGTGACATTTCCTCCGCGTGAACTAAGCACCGCAACGGTATCAACGAGAGCTTTTTCGGGAGACGCCAGTCCTGACCTGTAACTGGTTTCACCTTGATAACCGCCAAACAGTTCAGGTTGCAAATGGTGTATGACGACAGTGCCCAATGTTGTAACAACTCGCTTCGGTCTGCCAAGCGATATCACGTGCAACGACCGAGGGATTTGTTCAATCATGCCGTGTCTAAAAAGAGCACTGTACATAGAAACGTAACTTGGATATGGACGAGTTAAAACAGGCACGACTTCAAGAATGTCGGGCACGACGGACCCGACCGCCCATACCCCGCTCCTCACTTCCTGCACTAATCCCGCGGAACCAAGTCGCGATAATGTCTTCGACGCCATTGACGAGGAAACCTGCCACAATGCGGCCGCCTCCGAGGTCGTTACTACTCGCTTGCCAAAGTTTCCGAGTGCTGCCAGGGCTTCCGTGGATTTCATGATGACACGCCCTCCTGCAGTTGTCCTATCTCTGTGAGCGCAGAATTGACAGAATCTCCCATCGAAGTCCACGTCGCTTCATTTTCATAGAGCGCTGCCACATCGTCGTCAAGAAAAGGCAGAACCTCAGAACGAAAGCTTTGGTATGTCACCTCTGGTGCTCGTGCTGCGGCGTCGAGGGCATGTGTGTTGTCAAGACGTGGTGATCCGGCGACACGATGGAGTCTCAAGAGCAACTCAATATCGAACACATCGCGGGCTTTGGTTTCGCTCCGAAGAGCGAGCGCCGCGATCTTCTGTTCCAGTGCGGCCGTTTGTTGGTAGTGCGAGAGCGAGATTGAACTAATTCCGTAGTCGTTCAAGATCGCCTCCGGTATAACCTCAAAGTCTCGGTCAGCGTCGAGCGCATTTCGTCCGGAAAACTCAATTTTTGTTCGGACCACATCTTCACTGGCGTCGTCGCGAGAAAGCGCAACCTTCCATCTCCTGGTGGTCGCTGTTTGCTTGGGTTTCGTCACTTCGACAATATTTAGATCCTGATGACGGAGGAGAGCCGGAAGCGCCCTGCCCTCAAGAACCTTGTCGACAGTTTCTTCAACAGTCCAACCCGGCTTTGAGAAGTAATCAAAGTCGATGTCGTTTGAATACCGGTCGCTTTGAAAGAAGTATCTGAGGTTCGCTCCACCCTTGAGGACAAACCAGTTTGAAGCGTTAACTGTCAGAGCCTGCAGGAATAGCAGGTGAAAAGTCTCAATTACCTGGGCGTCTGAGCGGGTACTCATTTGTTTAACGGTACACTATAATACCTTATATGTCAATAATCTGTAACGCTAAGGAATCGGGAGATTTAGTATTCGGCCAATGATTTATTAGGATTAGCCCCCACCAGGGACAAAACTTGATGAAGTTGGTTACAAACTTGATGAGAATCAATAAATATGTCAGTTTATTCTGGTGGCCGATCAAATCGTGAACGATGCCCTTAAGCACCTTCTTGCTTGTCGTGACGAACTCCAGAAGGAGATTGCCGCCAACCGCGAGCAAATCAAGAACGACACCAGAGACCTTGCCAAGGTTGAGCAAGCATTTGCTGGCTTGCGTCCGCTTGGCTCTAAGTCACTGCTCGAAAAGGCAGGTCCAATACTTGCGGTTGCGGGGACCGTATCACTCGCTCTGCTCCTTGGCATGGCAAGCACGCAAGGCCGTGGGACACTTCAATTTCCCTCAACTTCGGACTTGATTGTCGGTGTCTTACGCGAGGGAGGACAGTCGAAGGACTCTGAGATATTGGCGAGACTTACCGATCTTGGTTGGGAATCAACTTCGAAGGAACCATTGGGCCTCATTCGCTCCTACTTGTCTCGGCTCATAAAGCAAGGTGAGGTCCTTCGCGTGGGCCAATCCACCTATGGATTACCAATCGCGACGTACGAGGAAGTTGAAGCTGACGGCGAAGTGTCGACTGGCGGAGTCGCCCGGCCGGAGCGACCAGGCTCACGCCATCAAATCCCGACTCACCCTTAGTCGCGGTACGACGTGCACGTCACGTGGCGTGGCGCACGACGAGAGGCGATGGTCGCCACGTCGTTTGGCGTGCCCCAATCAGGCTTCAGCGCGTAGCCGTCCTTCTTGGAAGCGCTCTCGAGGTATCGAAAAGAATGGCGAGTTGGTCAGTCGGGCTGCCAACATGGCTACTACGCCCAGGGCAATTGTGACGACTAGAGCGATGTTCGCGCCGGCACTGAAACCCTGAAGCGACTTGACGATAATCCACGCGAGGACCGCGACGGCTCCAAGCGGGATGGCGGCGACGAGAAGGAACGATTTGAAGCTCTGGCGGATCTGGGATCGAAAGAACCAGGTATTCGCCAGTGCGCCGAACGCATAGAACGTGCCAAAGAGGATTCCGGTTGAGGTGAGGATTGTGCCAAAAGCGTTGGCCACCGAGGACAGATAGATCGACAACAGGAGCACGACGATGATGAGCAGTCCGACGACGACTGTGCCGAATACCGGTGTGCGTAGACGCTTATTGATCTTGGTGAAGGGACGAGGCAAGAGCTGGTCCGCTCCCATGGCGTAGCAGATCCTTGAGAGCGTGACGAAGCCGATCTGGGTCGAGGCGACCGACGACATCAGGATCGCGACGCTCATCGCCTTATCCCACCCGCCACCGACCAGGCGATGGGCAGCGAAAGATAGGCCCGCCGCAGTGTTGTTGTTCATGACGTGCTCTGAAGCGACGCCCTGAAACGCAACCATCATGATCGCGTAGAGGACACCGAGGCCGACGACCGAGAGCATGACGGCCCGTCCAGGATTGACCGAAGGCCGTTTAGTCTCTTCGTTCACGTACAACGAGGCGTCCCAACCTGCGATGAGGAAGACCGCGATGAGGAGTCCGCCAACCAGGCTCCCATGTCCATCGACGCCCATCGGGCTCAGCCAGCCAATCGACGGATGCACGAAGCCGGCGGGATGCGTCACGAAGGTCTTCCACAGCCCAATCCCAACGAACACGAACAAGATCGCGAACTCGACTGCGAACATGCCGACTTGGAATCGTGCGGAAATCACGATGCCGAGCACCGCGATCAGGATCACGATCACGCAGAGCGCCGTGGACGCCATCGCCGCGCCAATTCGACTGGACGGGTCGAGGCCCAAGAGCGAGAGGAATGCCGGACCAACCGGCAGAGCACTCGCTATGTCACCGTAGATGGTGGCCGCCAAGACGACCCAGCCGACCATGAATCCTATATACGGACCCATCGATCGTCCGACCCACACGTAGGACGCGCCGCAGTTTGGCTCCCACTTGTTCAGTCGCGAGTATGAATAGGCAATCCCGAGCATCGGAAGCATCACGATCAGGACCGTCATGGCGCCGCCGTAGGCCGCCGCCACGAGAAGGGCGCCGAGGGAGATTGTGATCGACGCGGTTGGCGCGGACGAGGCGATCGACATGATCGTGCTTTGTATGAGCCCGATCGCGTTCGGCTCGAGTTCATGCTGAGAACTGTCACCGGCCGAGGTGAGAGCGGAGTGGTGTGCCCCCAGCAGAGTCGGAGCGTGCGGCGACCCTGAGCTAGACGCTGCCCGACCTTTTCTTAGCCCTGACATGCTTCGCTCCCCTCGCGGTGTACCCAGTTCGTCAGACCACGGTTCCCGGCCGATGCTGATGGTCGCGCACGCTCAAGGCTTCCGGTGCGCAGGCACCCTGACGGACTTGCGCCGTGTTCGGCACCAACTCGTTCACCCCGTGGACCGTGACTCGAGATCCGATAGTTCCTCATCCATCCCCCAATCGTCGCGCGGTCGAAATTGTCGCTCGAGTACCGCCGCGGAAAACCATTCTTGTACATCTGTACCATTTCGGCGACTATAGTCTGAGTCAGCGGGTTGGTCAATCGGTCGCTTGCGACTGACGAGGTGCGTCACTGGCCCGGAGATCTGGAGGGATCTTGAACTACAGCGCGACACGACTTCTCGAGTTGACGTCGCGCGAGCTTGATCGTTTCCGAGCTAATCACGCTGAATCCGCGGTCCTGCACGAGCGCGCCCGCATCTCGCTGCTCAATCGAGTGCCGATGCAGTGGATGGTGCACTGGGCGGGAGGATTCCCAATCTACGTTGCGCACGCCGAAGGAGGCCAGCTCCGTGACGTCGATGGCCACGAGTACGTCGACTTCTGTCTTGGGGACACGGCAGCCATGTTCGGGCACAGCCCGCCGGCGACGGTGGCCGCAATCACCAAGCAGCTCTCATCCGGGATGACCTTCATGCTCCCAACTCCCGATGCGCTTGTCGTGGGGGAGCAGCTTTCAGCTCATTTCGGAGTCGACAGCTGGCAGTTCACGCTGTCGGCGACGGATGCCAACCGCGCGGCGCTTCGCTATGCGAGGGCCATCACGGGCCGTAACAAGATTCTGGTCTTCAACCACTGCTACCACGGCAGCGTCGACGAGACATTCGCCACGTTGGATGGTGACAAGATCGTGGCTCCGGTTACGAGCCTGGGACCTCCGGTTGACCCCGCGGTCACAACCCGCGTGGTCGAATTCAATGACGTTCCAGCGCTGTCTGAGGCGCTGGAGAAAGGGGATGTTGCCGCCGTCCTCACCGAGCCAGCGCTCACGAATGTCGGCATCGTGCTTCCGGGCGAGGGATTCCACGCCAGGCTCCGCGATCTCACGCGCCGCCACGGGACGCTGCTCATCATTGATGAGACCCACACGCTGTCCGCCGGACTCGGAGGTTGCACGCGCGTCTACGGACTTGAGCCCGACATCGTCGTGGTCGGTAAGGCGATCGCGGGGGGAGTGCCGGCAGGAGCGTACGGCTTCTCGCAGGAGTGCTCGAGGAAGGCCGCCTCGGTCACGTCCATGGTGAACACTGATTCACCCGGTGTTGGTGGCACGCTCGCCGCCAACGCATTGTCGCTGGCAGCCATGCGCGCGACACTGGCGGACGTGCTCACGGCCAAGGCATTCGAAAGTTCGATCGCGCTCGCTACTCGATGGACGCAAGGTGTGGCCTCTCTCATTTCGGAGCACGGGCTTGCGTGGCACGTTACACAACTCGGATGCCGGTCCGAGTACCATTTCGCGCCGCAGCCCTTCACCACCGGCGCGGAAGCGAACGCCGCGATGGATCACCCGCTCGAGCGACTTCTCCGTCTTTATTCACTCAATCGTGGTTTCGTCCTCACGCCCTTTCACAACATGGCCCTCTTTTGTCCCGCCCACTCCCTCCAGGACGTCGACAGACACTGCGAGATAATGGATGACGTGTTGAGCGAACTGTTCAAGAGATGACGAACGTGAACCGAGCCAGCTATAGCGGTGCCGACTCGATGCCCCTCGATGGAGAAACGCTTGAGGACCTGGTGGCTTTCGTGACCGGTGGCACCCGGGGCATCGGCCTTGGCATCGTCGAGCACCTCTTGAAGAAGGGGGCCTCGGTGTGCCTTACTTCCAGATCGCCAAGCGGAGACGAGGTAGTCGAGGATCTATGCGCCCGGTTCGGATCCGGACGGGCTTTTCACCTCGTGGGCGATGTCTCCTCGCGTCGCGACGTGGCCACTTGCGTCGACGAGTGCGTGGCCCGGTTCGGTACGCTGGATATGGTCGTGGCGAATGCCGGAGTTGATCACGGCGCTCCCTTCCTTGACATGACCGAGGAACTGTGGAACGAGGTCGTCTCGGTCAACCTCACCGGTGCGTTTCACACCATTCAGTTGGCCGCACGAAAAATGGCCGGACGAGGGGGGCGAATCGTGGTCGTGGCCTCGACCAATGCCTTCTTCGTCGAGTCGAACTTCACCGCCTACAACGCATCCAAGGCCGGTCTCATCGGGCTCGTGCGCAGCGCCGCAATTGAACTCGCTCCCAACGCGATCACCGTCAACGCCGTCTCTCCTGGCTTGGTGGCCACCCGAATGACCGAGAGCCTCATCGCGCATCAGGTGCACGGTCCCGATTATCTTCGCCATATACCAGTCGGTCGCTTTGGTGTCCCGGCTGACGTTGCCGCGGCCGTCGGCTATCTGGTCTCGCCGGCGGCCTCGTGGATCACCGGTCAGCAGATCGTCGTCGATGGTGGCCAGACGATCGGGATTCACGTGCCCGCGGAGATCGTGGAGTCAAAGTGAGCGCCCTCACTGCGGCCGCGGGAGACGGTCACCAGTTCAGCCAACGCGGAATGAAGCGGAAGACCGAAATCCTCGACGCCGCCCTGCGGATCATCGCCCGAGACGGCCTGTCCGCGCTGACAATGAGGGCGCTCGCCTCGGAGGCCGGTATTCCGCTCGGTGCAACGACCTACTATTTCCCTTCGAAGTCAGCCCTTATTACGGAAGCCTTCGAGTTGCACGCCGCACGTGAAACCGATCGGGTCATTGCGGCGATGCGCAAGCTCTCTCCAGAGTGCTCGGCTCACCAGCTTGCGGACGAACTCGCTAAGTTTCTCATCAGCGGGCTGACCGACCATCGCAGTCAGTTGATCGCCGAGTACGAACTGCTCATCGGGGCAACCCGCGAGCCCAACCTTGCGGCGCTGTCGCGCACGTGGCAGGCCCCTATGAGGCAAGAGTTGAGCGATGCGGCCGGCCGGCTCGGATCGCTGAAGCCCGTCGTCGACGCACAGGTGCTGCTCGGACTGCTCGCCGGCCTGGAAGTCGACCACCTCTCGGTTGAGCCCAGTGCAATTGACAAGGCCGCGATCCGCTCCATCCTTCGACGCAGCGTAAGTGCGCTGTTCGCTTCGTCCTAGGGCGAGAAAGGCGTCACCATGCTGGCTAACGAAAGCGAGGGGAACGTGGGCCCGGTCGACGCGACTACGATCCCACGGTTCGCAGGTTCCCCACGTTTGCACGATTGCCTCGACGGGAGGATGTTGATCGCTGCGATGTTGCTGTTCTCGGAATGCCCTTTGACTCCGGGACCAGTTATCGCCCGGGCGCTCGCTTCGGTCCCGAATCCATCCGAGCGGGATCGCGCCTTCTCCGACCGTACAATCCGGGACTTGATGTTTCTCCATTCAAAACACTTCAGGTCGCTGACGCCGGCGATCTCGCGATCAACCCGTTCAGCATCGACGACGCGATCACGGACATCGAGGATGGCCTCGAGCACGTGCTCCAGACGAGCACCCGGGTCATAACGCTGGGCGGCGACCACACTCGCCCTGCCGATCCTGCGAGTTCTCAATCGAAGGCACGGCCCGATCGCGGTCGTGCATTTCGACGCTCATCTCGACACCTGGGATCCGTACTTCGGCGCGCGGATCACTCACGGGACACCGTTTCGTCGGGCTTCAGAGTAAGGGCTGCTCGCAAAGGGTAACTGCATACGCCTGGGCATCAGAGGTCCGCTGTACGATCGCCTCGACCTGTCACGTGACTCGGATCTTGGCTTCATGGTGCGACCCGCCAGTGCCATGGGCGAGGTGCATCACGATCAGATTCTTGCTGAAATTCGCCATCGTGTCGAGAGTTGGCCAGTGTACGTTTCGGTGGATATCGACGTACTCGATCCCGGGTTTGCACCGGGCACCGGAACACCTGAACCGGGTGGCTTGACCAGTCGCGAACTTCTGGGGCTGTTGCGAGGGCTCACGGGGCTCCCGATTATCGGTGCGGATGTCGTTGAGGTAGGACCGTCGTACGACAATGCGGGGATCACTGCGCTGGCCGCTGCACACGTGACCTATGAGCTCATATCTCTCATGGCCCTGCAAGCCGACGTGCCTTTGTAGGTCGTAACTCGGTGGGAAGATTTTCGAATGAGTGCCCGCGAGTTGGTGAAAAGCGGGAGCGCAGGTGTGAATCGGGACGGGTTTCACGTTCACCAATATTCTTCCAAATCTTCGAATCTTCATGCCCTCGCCCAGTCGGCGCGACCGTTGGGATGCACGAGTACGTAGAGCTTGACTACTTTGGTGCGCCGGCCGGGACTTGAACCCGGAACCTGTTGATTAAGAGGTCTAGGAGACGTGTTTTGAAGATTCGTAATGCACAGCAAAGCCCTTTGTTTTCAAGGAAGGTGGTGGTGCAAACGTCTACAACGTCTTACCGCGTTTTAGAAAAATGAGGGATGTAATGAGGGATGTAATGAGGGATGTTCCGGTCCCAAACGGCATTTTTGATTAAGAGCGAGTTCCATAGTGTTTTGCGGTGCACACTGAATCATTCAACTCACGCATCCGCGACGAGAACTTGAACGGCCATCTCTTCGAGTCACTCCTCGAAGCCCAAGTGCTCCTTGAGGACTGGCGACGTGAATACAATCATGAACGTCTCCACAGCTCTCTTTGTTACCTGACCCCGGTCGAGTTCAAGGAGCTGTGGCGGAGGCAACACCAACAACGACTCCTAGTCGCATTGGACCATTAACAGGGGTCTCCGCATTGGCCTCTCGGCGGAAGTGAAGCGCCTAGTCACTCTTCATAATCAGACAGAACGGGTGACCCACAGGGTCCAGGAACACTCTGAAAGTCTCCCCGGGTTGGTAATCGGCTTTTCGAGCACCGATGCTAAGGACGTGACGTTCTCCCTCGTCGAGATCGTCAACTTCAAAGTCGAGATGCATCTGTTTCGGCATGATCCCATCGGGCCAGGTGGGCGCCACATAGTTCTCGACTCTCTGAAAACTCAAAGCCGGAAGGGAATCATGCACCAAGTCGATGTCTGGCATATCTTCCGGGGCGTCACCCGGCCAAGTCTCTACCGCAATGCCAGTTAGGGCCGAGTAAAACTTTGCGAGCTCGAAAGGGTCGGGACAGTCGAGCAAGACAAGGTGCAGTCGTGGAAATTTCATACCGCCCCGTTATATCGCACTTCGATTTGCCTACCAACCGCCGAGTCTCCACTCGGAGTGGTTCTGGTTGATTAAGTCTTGAAATTTCAAGCAAGCGTGTTGTTTTGAGTCGCTCTGCGGATTCCGAGGGTTTTTG
>PKXJ01000020.1 GCA_003132305.1 Acidimicrobiaceae bacterium
CCGACGCCTTCGAAAAGGGCGAGATGATCGACGCCACCGCCGTCGCCAAGGGCAAGGGCTTCGCCGGTGCCATGAAGCGTCACAACTTCCACGGTCAAGGCGCCGCGCACGGTAACCACAAGCACCACCGCGCGCCCGGCTCCATTGGGGCCTGCGCGACACCGGGCCGAGTCTTTAAGGGCACGAAGATGGCCGGACGCATGGGTGGATCGCAGGTCACGACCACGAACTTAGAAGTCATCTCGGTCGACGTCGAACGCCACTTGGTACTCGTGAAGGGCGCCGTTCCCGGTCCTCGCGGCGGCGTCGTCGTGCTGCGCACGTCGGTCAAGAACCCCATGAAGGCCGGAGGTAAGCGATGAGCGAAGTCTTTACTCTCCGTGGTCCGGTCAAGAAGGACCGACCCGCACTTGTCAAGCACTCGGTCACGCGCCGGTCGCTCAGCGGCGCCGAGCTCGGCTCCGCTGACCTAGAGCCCACCTTCTTTGGCGTCACGCCCAACATGGCCGTGCTGCACCAGGTCATCAAGGCCCAACTCGCCGCCAAGCGTTCGGGTACCCAGTCCACCAAGACCCGCAAGGAAGTTCGCGGGGGTGGCCGGAAGCCGTTCAACCAAAAGGGCACCGGCGGCGCCCGTCAGGGAACCATTCGCGCGCCGCACTACCCCGGTGGCGGCATTGCGCTGGGACCCAAGCCTCGCAGCTACGAGCAGAAGACTCCGAAGAAGATGATTCGCCTGGCGCTCTACTCGGCGCTGTCGGACCGCGCGAGCATGGAGCGCGTCGCCATCGTCGACAGCTTTGACGCCTGGAGTGAGCCCAAGACCAAGGACGCGATCACCGCGCTTGGTGCGCTCGGTCTCGAGGGCAAGATTCTCATCGTGCTCGGTCGTGACGACGAAAACGCCTTTCGCTCGTTTCGCAATCTCATGAACGTGAAGACCATCGACGCCGGCGAACTGAACGCCTACGACGTCCTCGACTGCGACTGGCTGCTCTTCACCGACGCCACGTTGCCCACCGCGAAGGAGATCGTCTGATGCGCGACGCCATGAACATCTTGATTCGTCCCGTGGTCTCGGAGAAGACCTACGCCTTGATGGACACCGGCACCTACGTGTTCGTCGTGGACCCGAGGGCCACGAAGATCGACGTGCGCAACGCCGTCGAGCAGGCCTTCAACGTCAAGGTCATCAACGTGAACACCCTGAACCGCAAGGGCAAGAACACGCGCAACCGTCGCACCGGCGTCCGCGGCTCTAAGCCGAGCACCAAGCGAGCCATCGTCACCTTGAAACAGGGTGACACGATCAACCTCTTCGAGAACTAAGGACGGCCATGGCGCTACGTCACCGCAAACCCACCAGCCCCGGTCGCCGCTTCCAGACGGTCTCGGACTTCGCTGAGCTGACGACCTCCATCCCGGAGAAGTCGCTACTGGACGCGAAGCCCAAGACCGGTGGCCGCAACAACTACGGCCGCAAGACCTCGCGTCACCGCGGCGGTGGCCACAAGCAGCAGTACCGCATCGTGGACTTTAAGCGCAACAAGGATCACATTCCCGCCAAAGTCGCCACCATTGAGTACGACCCGAATCGCACGTGTCGCATTGCGCTGCTGCACTACGCCGACGGCGAGAAGCGCTACATCCTCGCGCCGAACGGTCTCAAGGTCGGCGAGTACGTCGAGTCCGGCCCCAAGGCCGACATCCGCACCGGTAACGCGTTGCCGATGCGCTTCATCCCCACCGGTTCCACCGTGCACAACGTCGAGCTTCGCCCCGGCGGCGGCGGCAAAATGGCCCGCAGTGCCGGCATGAGCGTGCAGCTCGTCGCCAAAGACGGCGGCTACGCGACGTTGCGCTTGCCCTCGACCGAAATGCGCCGCGTGCCGATCGACTGTCGCGCGACGCTCGGCATCGTCGGCAACTCCGAGCACGAACTGATCAAGATCGGTAAGGCCGGACGCAACCGCTGGAAGGGCATTCGTCCCCAGACTCGTGGTGTGGCGATGAACCCGGTCGACCACCCCCTGGGTGGTGGCGAAGGTAAGACCTCCGGTGGCCGTCACCCGGTCTCCCCGTGGGGTCAGCCCGAAGGTCGTACGCGTCTGCCAAAGACATCAGACGCGCTCATTATTCGTCGTCGCCGTGGACGCGGCGCGCGGAGGTAGGTAGACAATGTCACGTAGCTTAAAAAAGGGTCCCTTCATCGACACCCACCTCCTTAAGAAGGTGGACGCGATGAACGCGGCCAACGAGAAGAAGGTCATCAAGACCTGGAGCCGTCGTTCGACGGTCATCCCCGACATGGTCGGGCACACCTTCGCCGTGCACGACGGACGTCGTCACGTGCCGGTGTTCGTGAACGAGTCCATGGTCGGTCACAAGCTCGGCGAGTTCGCTCCCACGCGCACGTTCAAGTTTCACGCGGGCCAGGAAAAGACGGGTAGGCGCTAATGACCGCTTCGAAGACCAACGAGCGCCCCGGGACGCGCGCGACGCTGCGCGGATTTCCGATGTCCGCCAGCAAGGCGCGCGTGGTACTCAACATCGTGCGTGGCGAAGACGTCAACACGGCTCGTGAGATCTTGGCCGGCACGACGCGCGAGGCCGCGGACGTGATCGGCAAAGTCCTCGCCTCGGCGGTCGCCAACGCGGTCAACAACGACGCCATGCTGGTCGAGGAGCTCTACATCTCGGCGGCCTTCGCCGACGAGGGCATCACCATGAAGCGATTCTCACCTCGCGCGCGTGGTCGCGCGGGCAAGATCTTTAAGCGTTCCACGCACATCACGGTCATCGTGTCGCGGATGGACGAAGAGCGCCTCGAGCGAATGCGCAGTGCCCGCAGCGAGCAGGCGGCCGCGAGCCGTTCGCGCCGAGTGGCCTCGTCGCGTCGTCGAGCCGACCAGACCGCGAGTCTCAACAAGCGCGAAGCGGCCCACGAAGCGCAGGCCGAACTCGACGCCGCCGCCGAGATCGAAGCGAACAACGCGGCCCTTGAGGCCACCGAGACCGACGTGGTGGCCAACGACGCCAGTGACGCCGAGCCCGACGAGACCGCGGTCGTGTCAATCAGCGACTACGACGACGAGACGCCCGCGCCAGAGGTTGGCGACGAGAACAACGAGACGGTGTCCGAGGACACCACGGAGGAGACCAACTAATGGGCCAGAAGGTAAACCCCTACGGTTTCCGTCTCGGCATAACGACGGACTGGAAGTCGCGCTGGTTCAAAGAGCGCGGCTACCGGGACCTCGTCATCGAGGACTGGAAGATTCGCGACTACCTGACCAAGCAGCTCGAGAGCGCGGCCGTGAGTCGCATCGAGATTGAGCGCAACTCGGATCGTATCCGCGTCGATATTCACACCGCGCGCCCCGGCATCGTCATCGGTCGTCGCGGCGCCGAGGCCGAGCGTTTGAAGAAGGACCTCGAAAAGATCACCGGCCAGAAGAACAAGATCTCTCTCAACATCCAAGAGATCAAGCAGCCCGAGCTCGACGCCGCGCTCATTGCCCAAGGCATCTGTGACCAGTTGCTTCGCCGCGTGGCCTTTCGCCGCGCTATGAAGCGCGGTATCCAAACGGTCCAAAAGGCCGGCGCCATGGGCGTAAAGATTCAAGCCTCCGGTCGTCTCGGCGGCGCGGAGATGTCGCGTCGTGAGTCCTACCGCGAAGGTCGCGTGCCCCTGCACACCCTTCGCGCCGACATTGACTACGGATTCCGTGAAGCGCGNNTACCAGTTGACCAACGACGAGAAGATTGTTCGCGAGGCCGCGATGGCGGCCGGCGACGCGATGCCCGTCGGTTCTTCGCCCACCACGCCCAAGGGTGTCGTTCGTGCCGGCGGCGGCCGTCGTCGCGTGGAAGCCGAGGCCGTCGTGGAAGACGCCGTGATCGAAGAGATGCAGGGCAGCGTCGCGGACAAAATCGCTGACGCTGAACTGAACGAGACGACCAACGAGATCATGGAAGAAGTCCAAGACGACGCCGTCACTGATGCTCCCGTGGTGGACCTCTTGGCCTCGACGCCCGAGGTCGAAGCTCAATTGACCGTCGAAGAAGAGATCGAGCGTCGTACCGCGTCGGATCACACCGACACGCCTCACTTTCGAAAGGACGCCGAGTAACTATGTTGATGCCCCGCAAAGTAAAACACCGCAAGCAGATGCGCGGTCGTCGGGCCGGTATGGCCAAGGGTGGCGTCGATCTCAACTTCGGTGACTTCGGTATTCAGGCGCTCGAGTCCGGATGGGTCACGGCTCGTCAGATTGAAGCCGCGCGTATTGCGATGACCCGCCACGTCAAGCGTGGTGGCAAGGTCTGGATTCGCGTCTTTCCCGATAAGCCCGTCACGCAAAAGCCCGCGGAGACGCGCATGGGATCGGGCAAGGGGAACCCCGAGTTCTGGGTGGCCGTCGTGAAGCCGGGTCGAATGTTGTTCGAACTCGGTGGTGTCGACGAGACCCTGGCGCGCGCCGCTATGGAGCGTGCCATTCAAAAGCTCCCCATCAAGGCGAAGTTCGTTATTCGTCCCGGGACCCACGGTGCGCCGGAGGTGACGATCTAATGGCCAAGACCAAAGAACACGTCGCGGAGTTGCGTCGCCTGGGCGACAGCGAACTGCTCGGACGACTGGGCGAGGCCCGACGTGAACTCTTCAACCTTCGCTTCCAACTGGCGACGGGCCAACTCGACAACTCGGCGCGTCTCGGTGCGGTGCGCAAGGATATCGCGCGCCTCTCAACGTTCCAGCGTGAGCGCGAGATCGCGGCCGCCGAAGCCCTAGAAGAAGGTGAACAGTCATGAGTGACGAAACCACGAACGAAACCGCGTTGGAAACCGTGAATGAAACCACGGACGAAACCAAAGTCGAAACCAAAGTCGAAACCAAAACCGGGGCCAAGGTCGAAACCACGGACGAAGCGCGCACCAACCCGCGCAAGGTTCGTGAAGGCATCGTCGTCTCGGACAAGATGGACTCGACGCTGGTCGTCGCGGTGAACGAGCGCGTGCGTCACGCCCGCTACGGCAAGACTGTCCAGCGCACGAAAAAGCTCTACGTCCACGACGAGAAGAACGAAGCCAAAGTGGGCGACAAGGTTCGCGTCCAAGAGACTCGTCCACTTTCGAAACTCAAGCGCTGGCGCTTGACCGAGATCGTGGAGCGTGCTCGATGATTCAACAAGAGAGTCGTCTCAAGGTCGCCGACAACTCGGGCGCGAAGGAAGTTCTGTGCATCCGCGTGCTTGGTGGATCGCGTCGCCGCTACGCCTCGATCGGTGACATGTTTATCGCCACCGTGAAGGACGCCATCCCGGGCGCCGCGGTGAAGAAGGGTGACGTGGTTCGCTGCGTCGTCGTGCGCACCGCCAAGGAGAGACGTCGACCCGACGGTTCCTACATCAAGTTCGACGAGAACGCTGCGGTGTTGATCAACGATCAACTCCAACCGCGCGGGACCCGCATCTTTGGCCCCGTCGGTCGCGAGCTTCGCGACAAGAAGTTCATGCGCATTATTTCACTCGCGCCGGAGGTTTTGTAATGAAAATTCATAAGGGAGACGACGTGCTTGTTCTCACGGGCAAGTTCCGCGGCGAGCGGGCCCACGTCGAAGAGGCGCTGCCGAGCGTGGACAAGGTCATCCTGGACGGCCTCAACGTGGCCAAGCGCGCGACGAAGCAGTCAGGGTCGACCATGCAGGCCGGCATCATCGACAAGTTGATGCCCCTGAGTGCCTCGAACGTCGCCGTGTGGTGCCCGAAGCACAAGGGCCCCGCGAAGATCGGCTACCAGATCGTCGACGAAAAGAAGGTTCGCGCCTGTCGCAAGTGTGGAGAGGTTCTATGACAACGACTACTCGTCCACGTCTCAAGGTCCGCTACGACGAAGAGATTCGTCCGGCTCTGAAAGAGGAGTTGGGACTCACCAACATCATGCAGGTACCACGTCTCGAGAAGATCGTTCTTAACTCGGGCGTGGGCCGGGCGACCCAGCAGGCCTCGTTGCTCGAGGGCGCTCAGCGCGACCTCGAGCTCATCACCGGCCAGAAGCCGATCGTGACGCGCGCGAAGAAGTCGATCGCGAGCTTTAAGTTGCGCGAGGAGCAGCCCATTGGCGTCAAGGTCACCCTGCGAGGGGACCGGGCGTGGGAGTTCTTCGACCGACTGCTGAGCATGGCTATTCCGCGTATTCGTGACTTTCGCGGACTCTCGGCGAAGTCCTTTGACGGACACGGCAACTACACCTTTGGTGTGAACGACCAGTTGATCTTTCCCGAGATCGACTACGACAAGATCGACGCGCCGCGTGGCTTTGACATCACCATTGTCACCACGGCCGCGAACGACGAGCAGGGGCGCGCGTTTTTGCGCGCCTACGGCTTCCCCTTCAAGCAGGAGAATCGATAAGCATGGCCAAGAAAGCTCTTCGAATCAAGCAGAAGCAGACTCCGAAGTTCTCGACGCGTGCCTACACGCGTTGCGAGCGCTGTGGACGTCCGCGTTCGGTGTACCGCAAGTTCGGCCTGTGTCGAATCTGCCTGCGCATGATGGTTCACGCCGGTGAGATCCCCGGCGTCACGAAAGCAAGTTGGTAGGAGGACAGCTATGACAATGACTGACCCGATTGCCGACATGCTCACGCGTATTCGTAACGCGAACGCCGCGATGTTTGACAGCGTCAAGATGCCCAGTTCCAAGCTGAAGGAGAACTTGGCCAAGGTCTTGCAGAGGGAGGGCTTCATCTCGGGATACACCGTGACGAAGTTGGACCGCAAGCCCGGCGCCCAGCTCGAGATCAACCTGAAGTACTCCGAAGATCGCAAGAAGACCATCATTGGTATCAAGCGCGTCTCGAAGCCGGGACTACGCATCTACAAGAAGTCCGACCAGATGCCCAAGGTCCTCGGTGGCGTGGGCGTGGCCGTCGTGTCGACGAGTCACGGCCTCATGACCGACCGCGAAGCGCGCAAGGCCAAGTTGGGTGGCGAGGTGCTCTGTTATGTGTGGTAACTCGTCGAAACAAAAAGTGGAGGTTCACTAATGTCGCGAATTGGACGTAACCCCATCACCGTGCCGGCCAACGTCACGGTGAGCGTGGCGGGTGACGTGGTGACGGTGAAGGGTCCCCAAGCCACCATGACGCGTAACATTCCCGACGGCATCACCATGGCCCAAGAGGGTGACACCTTGGTCCTCGACCGTCGAAACGACGAAACGGCCTACAAGGCGCTGCACGGTTTGACGCGCACGCTGGTTTCGAACATGGTGACCGGCGTCACCGACGGCTGGAGCAAGGAGCTTGAGATCATAGGCGTTGGTTACCGCGCCACGGCGGCCGGTCCCGGCGCCCTGAACCTGGCGCTCGGCTTCAGCCACGTCGTGCACTTCACCGCGCCCGAGGGCGTGACCTTCGAAGTGCCGACGCCCACGCGCGTCATTATCAAGGGCGCGGACAAAGAGGTCGTCGGACAGGTCGCGGCCAACATTCGAAAGCTTCGTAAACCCGAGCCCTACAAGGGCAAGGGCGTGCGCTACCTCGGTGAGCGAGTGGCGCGCAAGGCCGGAAAGGCCGCAAAGTAATGGCACGCACTACACGTGAACTTCGCCAGCGTCGTCACCGTCGACTGCGCAAGACCCTTTCGGGCACCGCGACGCGTCCGCGCGTCGCGGTGAGCCGCACCAACAAACACATCTCGGCGCAGATCATCGACGACGTCGCGGGCCGCACTTTGGTGTCGGCCTCGTCGGTCGAGGGCGCCCTGAAGGGCGCCACCGGCGGCAACGTCGAAGGGGCCAAGGCCGTCGCGCAACTCCTCGCCAGTCGCGCGAAAGAAGCCAACATCGCCACGGTGGTCTTTGACCGCGGTGGCTTCGACTACCACGGCCGAGTGGCGGCGTTCGCCGACGCCCTTCGTGCCGGTGGACTGGAGTTTTAATGAGCGAAGTAGAGCAGTACGAAGAGCGCACCATCAAGGTGAATCGCGTGTCCAAGGTCGTCAAGGGTGGACGCCGCTTCTCCTTTACCGCCCTCATGGTGATCGGTGACGGCAAGGGCAAGGTCGGACTCGGTTACGGCAAGGCGAAAGAGGCCGGACTCGCCGTGCAAAAGGGCATCGAAGAAGCTCGCAAGAACCTCTTCGACGTGCCCCTGGCCGGCTCGACCATCGTCTATCCCGTCATTGGCACGTCGGGCGCGGGACGAGTTCTCATGAAGCCCGCGGCTCCGGGCACTGGCGTCATCGCCGGCGGCGCCGCGCGCGCGATTCTGGAAATGGCCGGCGTGAAGGACATCATCGCGAAGTCGCTCGGCTCGTCGAACGGCATCAACGTCGCGCACGCGACGATCGAGGGGCTGAAGCAGCTGCGTCGCCCCGAAGAGCTCGCCGCGCTAAGGGACAAGCCCGCCGACGAAATCATTCCTTCGGGGACGCTGCGCGCGTACCGCGAACGTCAGCGCGAGAGCGACCTCTTCAAGGTCACGGAAGGCTAACCATGCAGTTGAAAGTCACCCAGATTCGTTCGGCCATCGCCACCAAGCCCAAGCACCGCGGCACACTGCGCGCGCTCGGTCTACGGGGCATTGGCCAGTCCAACGTGCTGCCCGATCGTCCCGAGATTCACGGAATGATCGCTCGCGTGCCGCACCTGATCAAAGTGGAAGAGGTCAACGAATGAAGTTGCACGATCTCAAATCACCCGAAGGCTCGACGCACCGTCGCAAGATCGTCGGACGCGGTATCGCCGGTCGGGGTGGCAAGACCGCCGGACGCGGCACCAAGGGACAGAAGGCTCGTCGCCAGATTCCCGCGGGCTTCGAAGGTGGACAGCTGCCACTGCTGCAGCGCATCCCCAAGCTGAAGGGCTTCACGAACCCCTTTCGCGTGGCGTACACGCCGGTGAACGTGGACGCTCTCGTGGCGCTGGGCGTTACCGATATCAATCCCGACGTCCTCGTCGCGAGGGGTCTCATGCGCAAGAAGGACCTCGTGAAGGTTCTCGGGCGTGGTGAGATTTCGGGCGCACTGAACGTCTCGGCGCACGGGTTTTCGGCTTCGGCGAAGGCCGCCATCGAAGGAGCCGGCGGCACCGTCACCGTGCTCGACCTGCCGTTCTCCGTTCGGCCGGCCGCGTCGGGTAACCAACACCAGAACCGTTAGGGTCGAAGAGTGTTTAGGCGACTTGGGAACATCTTTCGCGTACCGGACCTTCGCAACAAGGTTCTCTTTACGATCTCAATCATCTGCCTCTACCAGTTAGGCGCGAACCTACCGATCCCGGGCGTGAGTTGGCACGAGGTCCAGTTGCTCCAAAGTAAGGCCGGCGCCAGCGGCGTGCTCGGCTTCTTGAACCTCTTCTCGGGTGGCGCGTTGACGCGTCTCGCGGTCTTTGGTCTGGGGGTCATGCCCTACATCACGAGCTCCATCGTGATCCAGTTGCTCACGACCGTTATTCCCAAACTCACCGAGTGGCGAGACCAGGGCGCCGTCGGCCAAAAGAAGATCACCCAGACCACTCGTTATCTCACCATTGGCCTGGCGCTGTTGCAGTCGACGGGGCTCATCTACGCCTTTCACGGCCACGACGAAGCGTTGCTCGGCTTTAACATCGACTTGATCCCGAGGTTCACCCTGTGGCTGGGCCTCTTCATGGTGTTGGTCCTCACCGCCGGCACGGCCTTCGTGATGTGGCTCGCGGAGCTCATCACCCAGCGCGGTATCGGCCAGGGCATGTCGCTGCTCATCTTCGCGAACGTGGTCTCGGGGCTTCCCTCGGGCGGCAAGGCCGTCTGGGAAGAGGGCGGACCGTTCAAGTTCTTGATCATCTTCCTGGTCTCGATCGCTCTGCTGATACTGATCGTCTTTATGGATAACGGCCAACGTCGCATTCCCGTCACGTTCGCGAGACGAGTCGTCGGGCGACGCGAGATGGGTGGCAACTCCACCTACATTCCCCTAAAGGTCAACCAGTCGGGCGTAATCCCAATCATCTTCGCCTCGTCGGTGCTCTACATTCCGGTTTTGATGTCGAACATCGTGCCGTGGGCGAGCTTTCAGAACTTCGTCAGGAACTCGCTCACCCCGACGAACTTCTTCTACATCACGTCGGACTTCGTGTTGATTTTCGCCTTCACCTTCTTCTACGTCTATATCGCCTTCGAACCGCACCAACAGGCCGAGATGTTGCGCCAACAGGGTGGTTTCGTGCCGGGAATTCGCCCGGGACTGCCGACCGAGAAGTACTTCGCGCGCATGCTCTCAAGAATCACCGTCGTGGGTGCCGTATTCTTGGCCTCGGTGGCGGTGGTGCCCAGTATTTTGATGGCGCTGTGGAGTATCAACCGCTTCCCGTACTACGGCACCACCTTGCTCATCGCCGTGGGTGTTTCCCTCGAGACGATGCGCCAGATCGACAGCCAGCTCATGATGCGTAACTACGAAGGCTTCTTGAAGCGTTAACCATGACGGGCCATCTCAATCTGGTCGTCCTGGGCAAACAGGGCGCGGGCAAAGGCACCCAAAGCCAGCGCCTCTGTGATCTGCACGGACTCGCGCATATCTCAACCGGTGACATCTTGCGCGCCGCCGTTCAAGCTGGCACCGCGCTCGGTCGAGAGGTGAAGTCGGTGCTCGACTCGGGTGGACTGGTCTCCGACGAGCTCGTCAACCAACTCGTGAAAGATCGCTTTGAAAAGCCCGACGCCGTGAAGGGCGCCGTGCTCGACGGCTTTCCGCGCAACACCTTCCAAGCGCAGGCGCTCGAACAGTTCTTGGGCAGTGACGGGATCAAACTGTGCATCAGCATCGACCTCGCCAACGAACTCGTGATGCAGCGACTCTCGTCACGACGAGTCTGTCAAGAGTGCGGGACCACCTATAAGGACACGGACGTCGCGGCGATCTCGGGTACGTGCGAGGTCTGCGGCGGTGACGTGGTGCAGCGAAGCGACGACAAGCCCGAGGCCATACAAAAGCGTCTGGAGACCTTCGAGCGCGATACCTTGCCGCTGCTGTCGTTCTACGAATCGAGGGGACTACTCGTCAAGGTGAACGGCGATCAGAGTGTCGCGAAGGTGGCCGCGGACATCGACGGACTGCTGCACGGACGAGGCCTCGCGTGATTCGAAAGAAGGACGAGCTCGACAAGATGCGCAAGGCCGGCAAAGTCGTCGCCGAAATTCACGAGGTCACGCGCGCCGCGATTCGCCCGGGCGTGACCACCTTGGATCTCAACAAACTCGCCGCCGACGTTCTCGCCAAGCGCCACGCTCGATCGAACTTTCTTAACTACCACGGCTTTCCCGCCGTTATCTGCACCAGTCCGAACGACATGATCGTGCACGGCATCCCCGGCGACTACCAGCTCAAAGAGGGCGACATCATTTCCATCGACGCGGGCGCCATCGTCGAGGGGTACCACGGCGACGCCGCCTACACCGCGGGCGTCGGCGAGGTCAGTGCGACCGCCCAGCGACTGATGGACGTGACCGAGCGTTCACTCTGGGCGGGGATTGACAAGCTCGTGGTGGGGGGACGACTGCACGAAGTCGGTCGCGCCGTGCAGGACGTCGCCGAGACGGCGGGCTTTTCCGTGGTGCGCGAGTACGTTGGTCACGCCATCGGCACCGAGATGCACGAGAGTCCCCAGGTGCCCAACTACTGGCCCGGCAGTCCCGGCCCGACCCTGAAGGCCGGCATGGTCTACGCCATCGAGCCGATGGTCAACGTGGGTACCTACGAGACGTACGTGCTCGACGACGAGTGGAGCGTCATGACCGAAGACGGCCAACTCTCGGCGCACTTCGAGCACACCATCGCCGTCACCGAGAACGGGCCCGAGGTCTTCACGCTGGCGTAGAGGTGAAGCGCGTGACCTTGAAGTTCACGCCGCCCGCGTGGCCGATTAGTGGCCACCCGCGCACGCCTTCGCGGCGTCGCGAATCTGACTCAGGGGCTTGGCGTTCTGCTGAGCGAAGTAGTTGCTCATCCTCTGAATTGCGGCGGCGGCGGCCTGATCGACTGCGGAACCGACGCCGAGCACGTCAATCTCTTGGGGATAGTGCCCGATTCGAATCGTCTCGCCGTAGGTCAGTTCGAAGCGCGATGGTCCGGGAACCCACTGGCCTCCGCCGCACTTTTCGGTGGGGGTGCAACTGACGTGCACGCGCACGAGGGGACAACTCATCGAGTAGTAGCCCGCCATTCGCGTGTGGTTGACTCGCTTGATCACTTCCTTCAAGAGGTCGATCGTGCTCTCCTCGAGTGTGGCTCCGGGGTCGAAGGCGCTCGTCGCCTGTCCGACGCCCGAGGTAAAGACGTTGAGGGCGGCGTCGACGCCAAAGGCCCCCGACGCGATGTCGCCCCCGCTCCCCGCGAAGCCTTCAGCGAACTCGGCGAAGTCGACGACCGCCTTGAACTTCTCAAAGCCCCTCATCGCTTTTTCGACGTCCTCGTTGGACAACAGGTAGACCCTCGAGACCTCAAGATTCACAAGGGCGAGCGGGAACATATTGACGTCGAAAACGTTCGGAGTTCCGTTGCGCACGTCGCCATTTTTACACTGAGGTTTCGGCGGTGTGTGTTCGACAGTCGCGGGCGGTGGCGGAGTCACGGGCGGCGACGTCGTTGGTGGAGGAGGGGGAGGAGGGGGAGGCGGAGTTGGCGGCGCGGTTGCCGCCGCCGCTGCGGCCGCGGCGTCAGCGACCGCCGCCGCCGCCGCCTGCTCACACTCAGCAGCGGCTGCGCACGCCGCCTGGGCCTTGGTCGCTAGCTCTGCGGCGTTAGCGGCGGCGGAGGCGGCGGCGGCTTGCGCGGCGTCGGCGGCTTGTTTGGCCTGCGCCTCGGCGGCCTGCGCGGCACTTAACGCAGCGTGCGCTTGATCATTGGCCTTCTGGCGGAGCTGTGCTTGGTACTCGGGCGTGTAGTCCGGGACCTGACCGGTCGCGGAATCGTCGGCTCGTTGTAGGGCGAGGTCGGACTCGGTGATCCGTCGCCCGGTATCGGCGTCTTCCATCCACGATCCCGATTGATCAGGGCTGCCCACTACCGCCGCCGCGTGCACGGCGTTGGCGAGCGCGTGCTCGGCCAGAGCGAGCGCGCCTTGAGCCGCTTTCGCGTCCGCGGCGGCGTGTTGCGCCTGGGCTCGCGCGGCGGCGGCCTGTGCGCTGAGATCGTTGCAAAGTTTGCGCAACTCGGCACAGTCATCGGCGGTGGATCTCCGTCGAACGACGAAGATCCCGGCCCCGACGATCACGAGCACGCCCAGCGCGTAGACCCAGATGGGCACGCCCGACGACGATGATCCGACCGTCGTCGTGTTCCCTACCAGGGACACACAGGAGAAGGAAACCGTGTAGTTCGGCTTTCCGTCGGGTGCGTTCGTGCCGGGGTACGAACCGTCGCAGCGCCACGCCGGCGTGTTCGCGCCGTCCGCGCCGTTGTACAGGCCCGTGACCACCGCCGAGACAGTTCCGAGATGTCCTTCGGGACCTTCGACGGCGTGGTTGCAGTGGTAGTAGCCGACCGGAACGCTGTCCGCAGCGCTCGGGTGGTGCCAGACGAACTCATCAGTGTTCGAGGTCAAGACGTCGTGGTTGTTGCAACCGGGATCGACACTGGGCGGCGACAAGGCCCAAGAGAATGTTGCCCGATCGCCCGAGGGCACGCTCACCGTGTAGTGCGTCGCGAACTCTGCTTGGACGAAGCGAATCTGCAAGAGCAACGCCGAGGGCGGCGCCGGGGGCTTGCCAGAAGTCGCCGACGTGCTCGCTGAGGCACTTAAATTGCCAAAGGCCAAACCCGCCAGAGTGACTACGCCAATGTACGCCATCACTCTCAGCGCGAGTCCCCTTCGCGCCGCGTCGCGACCGGTATCACGAACTCGAGTCTTAATGTCGGCATTCGACTTGATACTCATCAGCCCTCCCGCGAGAGGTCCAAACGTGTCATCGGCGAGCTATTCATAATTTTTAAACCTCGGGCGCTGATCATACCAACAGGGGTCAACTTTGTCTTGAGAAACTCTCGGATGTACGGCCCCGCGGTGCCGAAGTCGAAATCCCGGCGGCTCATTGAATCAACACCGTGCATCAGCCGTGTGCCGAGCAGTTGTTGAAAGCCCAATCAACTTTGCCCTCATCGTCGTGGAGTTCGCCTCGGAGTAGTTGACCTAAAGAAAACGCCATTGGCCCGGACTGAGGCGAACGCCGTTTAAGAGATTTGGACCAACCAGAGACGGCGGTTCGAACATCAATGTGAGACGATTACTCGCTCCCGCGAAGACACGAGAAGCATTGGGATGGTCAGTTAGACAAGTTTCGAGTTTGGGCGGTTACTATTCACGCCAGAGATGCTTTCCACTCTCGAAAGGCGAACCGGAAGAGAGTGTTTTGCCAACTACAACTCCAATCTCGACGAGGGCAACTAACGGTGTCTTTGCGGCGGTGGCGGTTTTGGCGTCGGTGGGATTGCTCCCTTCTTTTGATAAATCAATCTGGCGAGACGAGGGCGCTTCTCTTTATTCCGCCCATCTGAGCTGGAGCGCGCTCTGGCAACAGTCCGTGGTGGTCGATCGCGTACTGTTGCCCTATTACGCGCTGCTTCACCTGTGGCTCGAGCTCTCGGCCAGCGTCGAATGGGCACGGACCCCTTCTCTGCTGGCGTACGGACTCACCGTGTTCTTGGCTGGACACTTCGGGAACCGATTGGGCGGTCTCTGGTGTGGAGTTCTCGCCGCGGTCGTAACGGCGACCAACCCCCTAATGATTAGGGCGGCCCTAGACGCTCGGCCGTACGCATTCGCCACCCTCGCCGCCACCGTTTCAGTGGTCGCGCTCATTCGGTGGTTCAATGGCGGCGGAGTTCGCTGGGTCTGGTGCTTCAGCCTCGCCGCAATAATTGCTCTGGTGCTGCAGATGTTCATCGTCTTGGCGCCGCTCTCTGTGCTGGTCGCCACGATCGCACTGAAGCCTCGGATGTTTCGAAGTCAATGGCGGAACTTGACCGCGCCGATAGGACTCGTGTTGGCGGTCGTTGTGGCCTTCGTGAGTACCGTTGCGAGTCAACAGCGCCAGGTTGCCTGGATCCCGTCAATCACCGCTAAGCAGTTTGCTAGAGCGATGGTGGGTCCGGCGTCGGGCAACTCCCTGGACGGCAGACAACCGATCTACGCCGCTGTTCTTTTGCTGCTGGCACTCATCACGTCCGTCACGTGCATCCGAAAATGGCGTCGAAGGAGACTTCGTCCCCCCCGCGACGAACTCGAACTTTTTGCCACGTGCCTTGCGTGGGCAGCTCTGCCGACCGCGGCACTCATCACGGTCTCGCTGGTGAAACCTATCTACGTTGAGCGCTACGTGACGTCGTCAGTTCCCGGAATGGCGATCGCTCTTGGCCTGCTCACGACGCGTGCCTTTTCCCCGAACCTCCCTCGCGTGTCATTGCGTTCGCGTAAAATCTTTAGCCGGGCGGCACTCGGAATCGCGGTGCTGGTTCTCGTTGCTAATTCGATATCGGTATCACGGTCGGTGGTTGAGAACATCCAGGGGGCGGCCCAGTACCTCAACTACCACTTGGGCCCGAATGCCGAAATGGCCCTACCCGATCACTCCCTCACGGCGGGCGTTGACTACTACCTTCAGTCGAATCATGCGATCGAAAACTCTTGGCCCGAGAAAACCAAGCAGCTCTACATTGAGGGCTTTGATTTACTTGTAAACCCTCAGACCCTAGCAAGTGCTCCGGACAACGTTTGGTTGGTGAACGACGGCAGCGTCCAAGGAACTAATGGATTCATTGCCGCGCTGAAACAAGACGGCTTCGTAAGGTTGAACTCCAAGCTTTTTGCTGGACTGGAAGATCTGCGGGTTGAACACTTCCGCCGTGCCAAGAAGTAGCGAGTCACTGGCGCTCTGTTTGTCGTGACTCGGGCAGTCCCGCATGGGCGTGAAAGGACCAAATCGCTTTGTTACGGGGGGCGAACTTGCGTCATCTTCGGTCCCAGGAGATGAAGGACTTTCGAATGGCCAATCGCCGGACGTGAGTGTGCCCTTCGAAACGAAGGATGGCTTAAGCGCTCACTGGGGACGCGACGACGATCAAACTTTGGAGTCAGATCGGCGGGCGCTTCGCCCTCGACGCGTTTAACACGGTGTTTGGCTTTCAAGACACCATTTCTAGTTACACGTGAGGAGACCTAGAAACCACGCCGCTCGACCAGCTCCAACTTCTCAAGGTCATCGCCCTTCCCAACAGGATCCTCGACGCCGCTTCGCGCGAGTACGAAATGACCCTGATGGAAGACGTCATCAGCAGCGAACGCTTCGGACTGGGTTGGGAGTTCACCCGCGAAGGCTACGGTTGGGCTCAGGACGGCTGGTATCGCGAAACCGTCACGGGTTGGCAGCTCGACACGTCGGGCTTCGTGAGGTATCAGGGGCGATTTTACCTGGTCACGATCTTGACTACTGAGAATCCCAACGAAAACTACGGCGTCAGCACGCTCACGACGATAGCCAGCGACGTCTGGAAGTTCCTCAAGCCCTAGGCGCCGGGCGACCTGGCCAGGACGCAGAGCACAGAAGTCGCTCGGACGGCGTTTTTCGTGCGACCGCTAGAATTTATGGAGGCCTTTTGATCCACGTGGCTCGCCAAAGCCCTGGAAATTAGCGTCGTTTTTGCGTTTTTAAGAATTTCCGGTAGAATAGTAGGCCGACCTCGGGGCACGACTTTGAGGTCTATCCGTGTAGGAGTGTTTTGCTCCCACGCGCCCAGTAGTGACGTAATAAGGAGAAAGAACCTGAGTAAGCCAAAGGAAGACGCGTTCACCGTTGAGGGAACCGTCGTCGAGCCCCTACCCAACGCCATGTTTCGTGTTGAGTTAGAGAATGGGTACACCGTTCTCGCTCACAGTTCGGGAAAAATGCGCATGCACCGCATCCGTATTCTACCCGGCGACAAGGTCCAAGTAGAGATCACGCCCTACGACATGACTCGCGGACGCATCACCTACCGCTACCGATAACTCACGTTCTTCGAGATCGAGAAAGTAATCAAATGAAAGTTCGCGCGAGCGTGAAACCCATCTGTGAAAAGTGCAAGGTCATTCGTCGGGCCGGGGTCGTACGCGTGATCTGTGAAGCGAACCCGCGCCACAAGCAGCGCCAGGGTTAGGAGAAAACAATGGCACGTATTGCTGGGGTTGACATTCCGCGCGAGAAGCGCGTGGTCATCGCACTCACCTACATCTTTGGCGTCGGTCCCACTATCGCGCAACAGATCTGCGCCACGACGGGCATCAACGAGTCGACACGCGTCAAGGACCTCGCCGAGTCAGAAGTCAACGCGCTTCGAACGTATATCGACCAGAACGTCACCGTCGAAGGGGACCTGCGTCGCGACGTCGCCCAGGACATCAAGCGCAAGATGGAGATCAACTCGCTCCAGGGAATTCGTCACCGCAAGGGCCTGCCCGTTCGCGGTCAGCGCACGCGCACCAACGCCCGCACTCGCAAAGGACCCAAGCGCACCGTCGCCGGCAAGA
>PKXJ01000032.1 GCA_003132305.1 Acidimicrobiaceae bacterium
GATCTTCATCTACGGCGCGGCGCTGGTCTACGGCGCCACGGGTTCGACGAACCTGTCGTCGATCTCGTACTTCCTCGGATCGAACGTCGTCCTTCGACCGGGACTGCTCTACGCCGGGGGAGCGCTGTTGCTGATCGGCTTCGCCTTCAAGGTCGCGGCGGTGCCGTTCCATCTCTGGTCGCCCGACGTGTACGAAGGTGCCCCCACGCCCGTCACGGGCGTCATGGCGTCCATCGTCAAGGTGGGCGCCTTCGCGGCGTTCCTGCGAGTCTTGATTTCTGCGCTGGGCACCCAGCTCGACACTTGGCGGCCGATCCTCTTCGTCTTGGTGGTCCTCACCTGCGTCGTGGGCGCGAGCGTCGCTCTGGTGCAGCGAAACGTCAAGCGACTCCTCGCGTACTCCTCGATCAACCAAGCCGGCTTCATGTTGCTCGGCGTCTGGTCGGGCAGCGCCCGCGGTGTCGCGTCGACACTCTTCTATCTCATGACCTACGCGCCGGTCGTCGTGGCGACGTTCGCGGTCGTGACCCTCATTGGCGGCACGGGTGACGATCTGCACTCGATCGACCACTACCGAGGTCTGGCTCGACGCCAACCGTGGTTGGGCGGCGCGCTGGCCGTGTTGCTGTTCAGCCAACTCGGCGCGCCCTTGACGGTGGGCTTCTACGCGAAGTACTCGGTACTCGCCGCGACCATCGACTCGGGTGGCGGCGCGCTCGCCTTGGTGGCGATTCTGTCGGCGGCGATCGCGGCCTTCTTCTACCTTCGTTGGATCCTCGCCCTTTACGCCGACGATGACGTCGAGGGCACGCGCGTACACGTGCCACTCTTCACCGGCAAGGTCGTCGCCGTCGGGGTCATCGTCGCCGTCCTCTTCGGTGTCTGGCCCGGACCGCTCGCGACGTGGTGTCAACACGCCACGATGCTCTTCCTGCCGTGAACCGCGTCGCTATCGCCACGTGCGTTGGCGCAATCGACCCCGACAATCCACTCCTCATGGAAGCACTCTTGGCTGCGGGCGTGCACGCCGACGCGGCCGTCTGGGACGACCCGTCGGTCGACTGGGACCGCTACGACCTCGTGGTGATCCGTTCCACCTGGGACTACTCACAGCGGCGCGGCGAGTTCCTCGCTTGGGCGAAGGGCATCAAGCACCTCGCCAATCCTTACGGGGTCGTCGAGTACTCGACCGACAAGCACTACTTGGCCGACCTCGAGGGCCACGGACTGAAGATCGTCCGCTCGCACTTCTGCAACGTCGGCAAGAAGCCGCGCTTCTTCGACCACGACTTCGTGGTGAAGCCCTGCGTCGGAGCGGGGTCGATGGACGCCGCGCGCTACCACGCCGACCAACACGACAAGGCGCTGGCACACGTGAAAGCCCTGCACGCCGCTGGTCGCGACGTTCTCATCCAGTCCTACGTCGACTCCGTGGACACTCTCGGCGAACGGGCACTGATATTCATCGACGGCACGTTCTCGCATGCCCTCTCCAAGGGTCCGATGCTGAACGTCACCGAACTCGACCGCAGCCAACTCTTTCGCCGTGACCAGATGTCAGAAGCCATCGGCGAACCCGACGCCATTCACTACGGCGAGAAGGTCCTGACCGCGAAGGGCTTCGATCACCTTCTCTACGCGCGCGTCGACCTCGTAAAGATCGACGACCACTGGGCCATCATGGAGCTGGAGCTCGTCGAACCGTCGCTCTTCTTCACCTTCGAAGAGCGCGCGGCGACGCTGCTGGCGCAGGCCATCGCCAAACGCGTTCACTGACGCGAGGCCGCGTCACCGAGAACGCGTGAAGCCGATGATGGGCGAATCGACACGTACTCGATCCCTCGACTGGACCACTCTTAGGGGTGTCGGGGCAACGCGTACGCGATGGTGGGCTGCTAATCTGCCGTGAGCGACCAAGGCTTCTTAATTTCGACGCGCTTGACGGCTGGTCTCGTCTAGGGCATTCATCGACTCACCGAGCGAAGGAAGTGTTGGGCCGGATGTCCATAGCAGAGATAACTCGTGATCAGACGATTGAGCGAGCGAAACTCCTGAATACGGTGTCGTACGACGTCAGCGTGGACTTGACTGGCGGCGACGAGGTCTTCGGCTCACGGTCCGTGATCACGTTCAATTGCACGACACCAGGCGCGTCCACCTACGTGGACTTGATCGCGCGCGAGGTGCGTGAGATCGTTCTGAACGGCGCGGCGATAGAGCCCGCGGCTGCCTGGGCGGATGGACGGATCACCTTACCTGGCCTCTTAGAGCACAACGAGCTGCGAATCGTGGCCGACTGCTCGTACGCCAACGACGGCACGGCGATGCACCGCTCCGTCGACTCGGCGGACGGAAAGGTCTACGTGTACACGGCCCTCGAGCCCGCCGACGCGCGCCGGGTGTATGCGAACTTCGAGCAGCCTGACTTGAAGGCCGCCTTTACGCTGCATGTCACCGCGCCGGCGCACTGGACCGTGTTCTCGAACCAGCCGACCCCTGAACCCAAACCAATTACCGAGGGCACCGCGGTGTGGAACTTTGCGCCGACGCCGCTTATCTCGACCTACCTCTCCACGGTGGTGGCGGGCGAGTACGTCGTCGTACGCGACGCTCATACCACGCTCACGGGTCGCGTCATTCCGCTCGCGCTGGCCTGTCGAGCGTCCTTCGCCGACTTCCTTGACGCCGATGAACTGTTCGAGCTCACGAAACGGGGCCTCGACTTCTTTGCCACGTTGTTCGGAACCGACTACCCGTTCGCCAAGTACGACCAGGTCTTCGTGGCGGAGTTCGACAGCGCGGTGGAGAACGTCGGCTGCGTGGTGATCACCGAGGAGCTGCTGTTTCGCTCCCGAGTGACTGATTTGATGTACGAGAGGCGCACGAACACCCTCCTGCATGAGATGGCCCACATGTGGTTCGGCGACCTGGTGACGATGCAGTGGTGGGACGACCTGTGGCTGAATGAGTCGTTCGCGGAGTTCTGCGCCACCCTGGCGTGCGCTGAGGCCACCCGCTTTACTGACGCGTGGGCGACGTTTGCCTACTCCCGCAAGACGTGGGGGTTTACGCAGGACCAGTTGCCGACGACGCATCCGATCGCGGCTGACGTGCCGACGGTGACCGAGGCGGAGGCCAACTTCGACGGAATCAGCTATGCCAAGGGCGCGTCCGTGCTCAAGCAGTTGGTGGCCCACGTCGGAAGGGATACCTTCTTTGCCGCGATCAAGGGCTACCTTGAACGCCGCGCCTGGGGTAACGCGACGCTCGCCGATCTGCTGCAGGCACTGGAGGCGGGGTCGGGCAAGAGCCTGTCGTCGTGGTCGAAGGCCTGGCTGGAAACCGCCGGTCCGAACACGCTTCGAAGCGAGTTCGAGGTCGATGAGCAGGGAGCGTTCACCTCCTTCGCGGTGCTGCAGGAGGCTAGCGAGAGCCAACCGACGTTGCGACCTCATCAGATTGCGATCGGCTTGTACGACCGCGAAGACGGTGCGCTGCGGCGTACTCGCCGCGTGGAGGTGGAAGTGACGGGTGCACGCGCGGGTGTGCCCGAGCTCGTGGGCGTGCGTCAGCCAGACCTGATCGTGCTCAACGATGATGATTCGGGCTACGCGATTGTCCGCTTCGATCCTCGGTCGCTCGATACGTTGACCCGATCCATCGGGGAGCTCACTGACCCCTTGGCGCGCGCCGTGTGCTGGGTTGCGGCGATCGACATGGCGCAGCAGGCCCAACTCTCGGTCCGCGCGTTCGTCCAGATGGTGTCGACCGGAATGGAGAGAGAACCGTCGGTTGCCGTCGTGCAGACGCTGCATCAGGAAACCGCTCAGGTGTTCGTGCACGTGGGCGATCCGCTGAGGGTGGCGGATTTCAAGAAGCAGCTCGCCACGGTCGCGGTACGACTGCTCATCGCAGCTGAACCGAGCAGCGATCATCAACTGGCCTGGGCGGAGCTGCTCGGATGGACCGTAACGTCCGACGAGCAAGTCGAACTCGTGGCCGCGCTGCTGGACGGAAGCACCGAGGTCCCCGGCCTCGAAATAGATACTGAGCTTCGCTGGAAACTGTTCGGTCGGCTCGTGACTATCGGCAGGGCGGCTGACGCCGAGATCGACGCTGAACTCGAACGCGACCCCTCCGACTCGGGCCAGCGCCGTGCGGCAACGTGCCGGGCATCCGTACCGGACACCGCACATAAAGAAGCCGCGTGGACACTGTTGGCCGAGACCGACGCGCTCGGCGTGCAAGGCGTTCTCGAAGTCGCCGAAGGCTTCACGCAGTCCGAGCATGCGGAGCTGCTCGTGCCGTACGCGCCGCGCTACTTCGACGCCCTCGAAGACCTCTGGTCGTCGCACGGTGACCACTTCCGGGTCGTACTCGCTCAAGCGCTGTTTCCGACCACGGCGCCTCCGCATGAGGTGATCGAGCAGATCGATTCATTTATCGGCGCGAAGCACCGCGACCGCGGCCTGGTACGCGTCCTGGTTGAATTTCACGACGTTGCCGAGCGAGCGATTCGCTCGCGCACACTCAGCGCCTAAAGAACGAGCAGGCACCTGAACACCCGACGATATCGAGGCGTCTCACTTGCGAAATGAGGCAACTCAGAAGCGCTTCGAGATGCGCGCGCGACGGTGCGAGCGAGTCCTTAGTTCACGAATCAGCGGGATCCAAAATGGTAGGGTAGCGCTTGACGAAGAGCGGATCTGCAAGCGATGGTTCTGGGTCGCGCAATGCCAACGATGTCAGCACGCGTTTTCAGAGAAGCGGAAGTTCCCGTCAGGAGTTGAGTTTCGTGCCAACAACACCCGTTCTTGAGGTATGCGGACTGGAGATGCATTTTCCGCTGCGGCGCTCGGCCCTCTCGATCGTACGACGACAGCCTGCCGAATCTGTGCGAGCCGTCGATGGCGTCAACTTCACGATCGCGCGTGGTGAGTCGGTTGGTCTGGTTGGAGAGTCGGGGTGCGGAAAGTCCACGTTAGGACGATGCATTGTCGGTCTCTACAAGAGTACGGCCGGTGAGGTTCGTCTCAACGGAGTTCCCGTGGTGGCCAACAAGCGACAGCGAAACACCAACCCTCGCGTCGCGCAGATCATCTTTCAAGACCCATACTCGTCGCTGAATCCGCGTATGACGGTGCGACAGACTGTGTTAGAAGCGCTGCACGTTCATCACGCCGTCGAGCGACAGGACGCGGAGCGGCGGTCCACGGAACTCTTGGATCTGGTTCGCCTTAGCTCGCGGGTGGCACACGCGTACCCGAGGCAGCTTTCGGGTGGTCAGCGCCAGCGCGTCAGCATCGCCCGAGCCTTGGCGGTCGAGCCGGAGCTGCTGGTAGCTGATGAACCGGTCTCCGCCCTGGACGTCTCCGTCCAAGCTACCGTGCTCAATCTCCTCGCGGAACTGCGCCGAGACCTCGGCCTCACGCTGCTTCTGATTGCCCACAACATGGCCGTCGTACGCCACGTCTGCGACCGAACGATGGTTATGTATCTAGGACGCATCATCGAGACAGGCCTGACGGAACGCGTCATCAACGACCCGCAGCACCCCTACACCCGCGCTCTCCTCACGGCGATCCCTAAGTTGACGCCGGGGCACCGCTCGGAAGCGCCCGCGCTGTTCGGAGATCCGCCGAGTCCGATCCGACTGCCGACCGGATGCCGTTTCAATCCCCGCTGTTCTCGCGCCGAAGGCATCTGCCACGAAACAGAGCCAGGTCTCATCTCCGGCGCGGGCGACGATGCAGTGCACGCCGCGGCGTGCCACTTCGCGTGGACCGAACCTTCAGCGGTGTCGGTCAGTGAGCGACCCTCGAGCCAATAACGGGATCGGCGAGCGCCGCGTCCCGACAACTGTCCGAGTGGATGCAAGCTGAGGCCCGACCTCCCTCGACGAAAAGCAGCGGGAAATCACCCGTGGCGCAATCGTCTTGGGCAAAGTTGCAACGGGGACGAAAGCGACATCCCTCGGGCGGCTCCACCAGGCTGGGCGGAATACCCGGAATCGGATCAAGCATCTCCTTTACCTTGTCGAAGTCGGGCACCGCACGAAGGAGGCCCAGAGTGTAGGGGTGCGTGGGATCAGGCAGCACTTGCGCAACAGGCCCGACCTCCACGAGCTCTGCCGCGTACATCACCGCCACGTTCTGACAGATCTGTGAGACGACGGCGAGGTCGTGTGTCACAAAGATCATGCTGATCCCTGTCGACTCTTGCAAATGGAGCAGAAGCTTCAAAATCTGATCCTGAATGGTGACGTCAAGCGCGGTCGTGGGTTCGTCACATAAGAGCAGTTTCGGCTCACAGGCGAGCGCGATGGCGATCATGACCCGCTGCCGCATCCCACCGGAGAGTTCGCTGGGATACGCGCCAAAGCGCCGCGCCGCGTCGGGTATGCCCACCTGCTGCATCAGCTCCACCGCCCGCTTTTTCCCGGCCTTCTTCGTGAAGCCGAGGTGGGCGATCGGACCTTCGGCGATCTGGAGGCCCACGTGCATCACGGGATTCAATGCCGTCATCGGCTCCTGGAAGATCATGCCGATGGACCGACCGCGCACGTCGCGTAACTGCTGGTGGTTTAGCGAGAGGAGATCAGTCCCCTGGAACACGATCTCTCCGCCCGTGACCCGCCCTCCTCGAGGAAGCAGTCCGAGAATCGTGCGCAGCATCATGCTCTTGCCACACCCTGATTCACCGACGATGCCTAAGGTTTCACCTTGACGCAGATCGAACGACACGTTCTCTACCGCGTGCACGATCTCTCGGTGCGTGGTGAGCTCGACGCGAAGATTCTTAACGGACAGCAGCAAGTCGCTCACGCTACTCAACCCGCAGGACGTCCGCGATGCCGTCGCCGAAGAGCGACAGCCCGATACCGATGATCACGACCGCAATGCCGGGCACCGTGGCGAGTTGCCAGTGGGTCGTAATGAACTGCTGTCCGTCCGACATCATCGAACCCCACTCCGGGGTCGGTGGCGGGACCCCGAGTCCCAAGAAGCCCAGCGTGACGATCGTGAGCATTGCGAAGACGATGTCGGACATCGAGTAGACGATGGCTTGGGTGATCACGTTGGGGATCAGGTGTCGAACGATGATCCGAAGGGGTCGGTAGCCGAGCGCGAGCGCGGCGAGAATGAACTCGTGGCGTTTCGTACTTAAGATTTCTCTTCGAATAATCCATGTGTACGACACCCAGTCGGTGGCGATAATGGCGATGTAGATGCTCTTCGTGCCGGGTCCGAGAATGAAGACCAACGCGATGACGAGCACGAAGAACGGAAAGGCCAGGATCACGTCGACGGCGCGCATCGCGAGGACGTCGACCCAGCCGCCGAAGTAGCCCGCGAGACAGCCCACCGCCGTGCCAACAACAAAGGAAGCAAGAACGGCGAGGAACGCGATCTCGAGGTCCACGCGCGCGCCGTAGAGCAAGCGCGTCCACACGTCACGACCGAGTTCGTCAGTGCCGAGTAGGTGATGCAGCGACGGCGACAGCAGTGCCTGGCTCGGATTCAACGCCGTGGGCGAGTAATTGGTCAGCAGCGGCGCCGCAAGCGCGAGGCCGACGATGACAAAGAGGATAAAGGAGCCTGCGGTGAGATTCGCGGAGAGCCTCCTCGGGCCGCGGCCACGTTGCAGGTCGTCCGAAGAGAGCGGAATCGGTAGTGAAGTCTCTTGAGCCACCGTTATTCAAACCTCACTCTCGGGTCAAGAAGTGAGTGGACGACGTCGGTGCCAAGGTTGGTGAGAATGACGGCCAGCGCCAAAAGGAACGTAATGCCCTGGACGATGGGAAAGTCACGTCGATAGATGGAGTTGACCATTAGCGCACCTATTCCTGGAAGGGCGAACACCGTCTCAACCACGAGTGTTCCGCTGATCAGAAAAGCGATCTGAAGTCCAAGAATGTTAAGACTTGACGCGAGTGCGTTTCGAATCGCGTGGCGGATCAGTACCCGGTACTCACGGATGCCCTTGGACCGAGCAGTGGTCACGTAGTCCGCGTCGAACGCGTCGATGAGGCTCGATCGCAGACTGCGGACCAGCAGGGGGGCAATGCCCAAAGAAAGGGTGAGGCTGGGAAGAAAGAGAGAATCGAGATGACCGAGGACGCCCGACTGGAGGCCGGCAACCGGGAAGACGTGAAACTTGAGACCGAGTAGCAGGGTCAGCATGATCGCGATCCACGCCGAGGGCATTCCCATGCCTATAAGTGGGATGGCTCGCACTGCCTGATCCGAGACGCCGTTGCGATGCGTAGCCGCGAGGACCGCGAGCGGTACGGCGATCACTACCGAGAGAACGACCGCGTAGACGATTAACCACAGCGTGACCGACGCGGCGGAGAGGATGATCCCCGTCGCCGAGGTGTTGTAGAAGAGCGAGGTGCCGAAGTTACCTTTCACGACGCGAGTCAGGAAGAGCCAGTACTGCTCATACAAGGGTCTGTTAAGGCCCCACTCCCGATGAAGGGCGGCGACTGCTTTGGGAGTTGCCCGGATGCCCAGCATGGTCACCGCGGGGTCTCCCGGAATCAGGTGGATCATAAGAAACGTGACCAGCGTGACACCAAAAGCTGTCGGAAGCATGAGCAGAAGGCGTCTTCTGATGTACATGCCACGTGTCACAGTGAGTTCTCCTACTCGTCTTCGCTTCGTTTCCGCCGCGTTTGGCTAAGCGTGCCCAGCGTTCACTTAACTGAGGTAGACGTTCTCGAGGTGGTAGGCGCCCGTCGGTGGGACATTGAAATCATGCACGGTGGACTGTTGCGAGTAAGGGTACGGGCTGTAGTAGAGCATCGCGAACGGGCAGTCATTCGCCACGATGGTCTGTATCTGCCCGTATATCTTGGCCCGCGCTGCGGTAGCAATCGTCAGCTCGGATTGATGAATCAACTTGATGACCTCGGCGTTGTTGTACCACGAGTAGGCAGAGTAGATGCCCCCGTAGGCGCCACCGGCCGCTGCTGGCACGTTCTCATCCGGGTCGCCGATATCGAGGGTCATCAAGCCCGGCGACATATCGTAGTGAGCCGTGGACTGAAGAGTAGCGAGGGTGCTCGGATCGTAGGACTGAATTGCGAGGTCGATTCCAATTGCTTTCAGGTTCGATTGAACGATCTGGGCGATCGTGCCGTTCAAGGAATCACCCGCGGCCACAGCGAACGTCGCTGCAAAGCCTTTCGGGTAAGCCGACTTGGCCATCTCTTGCTTGGCGGTTGCCGGGTTGTACCAAAGCTTGGGGGTGCTCGCCTGATAGAAAGGCCACGCTGGAGAAAAGAACGACGCGGCGGGTGTACCGTGTCCGAAAAGAACGTCCTTAATGATCGAGTCGCGGTCGATTGCGTACGAGATTGCTCGACGCACATGAACGTCAGCGAAATGGGGCTTCTTTTCGTTCATCACAATAAACGACACCGCGGAGGACTTAGACAAATTGACCTTGATTCCCGGGGTGCTTTTAAGAGAAGCAATGCTTGAGTACGGTGTGCCCTCCACGATGTCTGCTTGGCCACCTTTTAACTGGACAAGACGCGTATTGTCGTCGGGCACCGTCAACAACGTGACGGAGTCCAAATACGGCTTGCCCTTCTGCCAATAGTGTGGATTTCGCTTCAGCTGCAGTTTTTGTCCCTTGGTCCAGGATTCGAGTACGAACGGACCCGTCCCGATGGGGTGCTCGAAAAACTGCTTCGACGTCGCTCCACGCAAATTGTTTGGCAAAATCGCGTTCGAATACATGGACGTGTCACCAAGCAGTGGTCCCCAAGGATGCGTCGTGTGGATGACGACCGTTGAGGCATTTGGCGTGTCGATGGCGTCGACCGCAGAAAGAATGTAGGCGTTGGGCCCCTTGAGAGCTCGCTCGAGAGTGAAGCGAACGTCCGCGGAGTCGAGTGGCCGACCGTCGGAAAATTTGACGCGGGGGCGGAGGCGGAAAGTCCAGGCACGCTGGTCCTTCGAGATGTCGTAGCCGGTAGCGAGCCAAGGTACCGTCCCGTGTCCGTCAGCCGTCACGGTGTAGAGACATTCGTACAGGCTGAGACACGTCCAAATCGACTCGGTGTCAATGGCCGCACTGGGATCAATTGTTTGAGGGTCCGCAGTTCTGGCAAACGTCAAGTTTCCGCCCTTGACCGCTGTGCTGGCACCGGCGAATGGAACTTCCGCAAGCAGCGAGCCGAACGCCGACGCCCCACCGATGGCCGCGCCTCCCGCAGCCACGGTTTTGAGAAAACTTCGCCGCGAAACCGAATTTAGGATCTCGATTTGCTCAACTTTCGCCCTGACGGTCATATGCCGGGCTCCTTTCTCAAGTCCTAGAGACGTAGATGAAGAACTTCAGTGCATCGTTGTTCGCGTGGTACTCACGACATGGTAGCCAATGTGAATGCTCCGAACACGGTCATGATCCAACACGATCACGACCGGGGAAAAATCACCTGTCGATTTCGCGGTTGGGGCTCAAGGACAGTAGGCAAGAGGTGGCGCGAGTACGTCGGGAACCGTACGGCACTTGATTCCAATCGACGTTCAGCTCCCCGAGAGGAAACTCAACCGTACGCATTTACGTTCGAGGAGAACCGTCAAGTCCGATGTGCAGCACGTCGGCAAGGAGCCCGTAAGCCGTGTCGGGCAGTCGCGGATCACTGCAACTGATGGTGATTGGCTGCAATAGACGCGATTCAAAGCGAACTCCCAAGGAGGTGCCAGTGAGCGGATAGAACACGCTCTCGGGGCCGATCTCACTGATCTCCACTGTTGCTCCAACAACGTGATCAGAGGGCGTCGACTGAAGGCTCGCCAAACTCACGAGGCGATTCCCACGCGCGCGCGTGTCGATTGCCGTTACCGAAAGGTCCTCGCTAATCGCCGTGCGTTCGACGCCCTCGACGTGAATCGGTTGGTCCCATAGCGCGGCCGACAGCGCACACAACTTGACGGCAGCGTCCCAGCCGTCCAGGTCGTACTGCAGATCGTCTTCGACGATGCCAAGCGCCTGCGCCCGCCGGATTGCCTCAGAGAAGCTGCACCCTTGGCTGAGAGCGTCGAGGACGACGCCGCTCGTCGAATTCAATAGGCCCGTCACGGCGGTGACCGACGAACCCGGGAGCGTTCGCTCGATCAAACTAAACACCGGCATACCGTCGGCAACCGCCGATTCGTATCGATACTGCACGCCGTGGCGACCGGCCAACTCCCTCAGTTCGCGCAAGCCGTGCGCCACCGGACCCTTGTTGGCACTCGCGACGCTGCGTCCGGCGGTTAGTGCAGCACGGATAATCGCGATCCCGAGCGCCCCGGTGAACGGCTCGAGCGGCGTCGTCTCAACGACGATATCGGCGGGGCACGTTGACACGAAGGTCGTGGACTCTTCGAAAGGCCCCTGTGGAGACTCGGCGTTCGCATGTTCAAGCGCACGACGTAGATCGACGCCCAAGGGGTCGGCGACCGAGCCAAAGCGCGCCGTGCAAAGGCCGGTGACGACGAGATCGAGGCCCACCTCCGATTGCAGGCGATCGTGCTCGCTAAGTATCAACGCTGCGAACGCGCGTCCAACCTTGCCGAACCCCACGAGACAAAGGCGGAGCGTTCGATGCTGCATTCCTAACTACGCCGCTGAGACGAGAAGACCAAGTTCCTCGACGCAGCGTTGGATCTCGCTTCCAGTGTTGTAGTGCATGAGGCCTAGTCGCAACAGGCCCTCCTCGAGATCAAGACCGAGATGTTCGACGATGCCCTGGGCGTAGAAATTGCCGTTCCAGGTGTAGATACCCTTCGCGCCCAGAGCGCGAGAAAGAAAAGCCGGACGTTTTCCCTCGACCACAAGGCCAAACGTTCCGACACGCTGGCTTGGATCCGCCCCTTGCACTCCGGTTACACGTACGTTCGCCAGTTCTCGCAGTTCGTTTATCAACTGATCGGCCAGCTCTGCCTCTCGGCTCTGGATCGCGCAGTAGGCGGAATCAAGGCGCCCCCGGAGGTCATCTCCCTCGCCCAAAGATGCGAGGTAGTCGACCGCGGCGACGAAACCCCCGATGTTCTCGTGTAACTGCGTTCCCGTTTCGAACCGGTGGCCCGGTGGTTTCGAACCGGCGGGTCGTACCCTCTCCGCCGGAAGCGTCTCGGCGAGGTCGCTGCGCATCCAGGACATCCCCAGGTGCGGGCCAAAGAACTTGTACGGGGAACACAACAACACGTCACAACCCAGCGCTTCGACGTCTATTCGACGGTGCGGGGCGTAGGCAACGGCGTCCGCCCACGCCAGAGCGCCGGCTTCGTGGGCCAGCCTTGCGATCTCGAGGGCTGGCGTCAAAGTGCCAACGGCGTTCGAAGCAAGACAGAAGGCAACGACCTTTGTCCTATGGCTCAACTTTGAACTCAGGTCCGCCAGATCCAGATTCAGATCCTCCGTCACTCCGACCTGGCGGACCACGAGGCCTCGATCCTGCGCCAGTAGAAGCCACGGCGCTACGTTGGCGTCGTGATCGAGCACGGTGGTAATGATCTCGTCCCCGGGCTTCAACGTTCTCCCGAACGCGCGAGTCAGGTTGAAGTTCAACGTTGTCATGTTGGGACCGAAGGTAATGCCGTCAGACGAGCCACCCACGAACGTCGCACCGTAGGACCGAGCTTTCGCAATCAGCTCATCCGTCTTCGCTGACGTCTCGAACTCTCCCTCGATATTTGCATTACTACCCGACAAGTAGTCGGTCATAGCTTCGATGACAGACCATGGGACTTGCGTTCCACCAGGACCGTCAAAGAACACGGCGGGCTCGCCGCCGACGGCCGGTCGCTGCAGCACTGGAAACTGCGCTCGCACCATGTCGACATCAATTTCCGGCACTCCCATACGTTGCATCCCCTTTGGTGCTCTTCCGGCTAGTCATAGTACGCCTCTTACTTTGTAGCGGTCGTTTCCGCCACCAGTCAACAACCTTGGCACAGTTGAACTGACTACTGCGACGCCGAGCGCTCTTTCACAGAGACTTCTTTCGAGCCTAGGAGACGCGACGCGATCCGCCGAGGAAGTCTGGAGCGGCACACCATGGCTCAGTGCGAGGCAGCTTTGTCTACTTCTCTGGCGGCGGCGAGCACTTCTTCTGGCACGATCGTGGCCGGACGATTGGACGGGTCGTTCACGAGGAACCGACCGAGGACCGGCAACTCCGTCAAGTTCTCGGCGCGCAGGATCGCCGCCACGACGGGCACGAAACTCTCTGCCGCCGGGTACACGACATGGCGCGGCAACCAGGTGGGCTGATATTTCGAGTTGAATGACCACAGCGACTCGATGGGCAAGATGCCCGAGAGCCGCTTGAGAGCCCATCGTTCGACACGGGTGAAGGTTCCCTCACCGCGTTCACCTTCCAACACCGATCGAAAGGCCGCGAAGTTGAGACTGAGTCCTTGCGCACCCTGTTCGCGTAAGTGCTCGATCGTCGAACAGAGCGCGTAGTCGACGAGTCCGTTCGGGTGTTCGCCGGGGTCGCGGCGCATGAGGTCGAGTGAGTAGCCGTGGATGGCCGGCGACGGAACGAACTGGCAGACCGCGACGGGCTTGGCGTTCGGGTCGTACACGACGGTGAGCAACAGACCCTTGTCCTTCGGGTCGAAGAGTCGGCCGAGCATCATGGAGAATCCCCGCTCGCCGCCACCTCGACGCAGCAGTGAGATCAACTCGACGATCTCCGAGACGCGAGAGGGTTCGATCTTCGCGGGGTCGAAGAACTCGACGGTGTAGCCGTGACGCGCTAGACGAGTGCAGGCCTGACGGAGCCCCTTCATCTTCTGGCCCTGGAGCGTGAAGTGCTGACAGTCGACGATGGCTTCGTCACCGATGTAGAGGTAGTGCATCCCGGCCGCGTGATAGATCGGGAGCCACTCTTCACCGGCGGCCATGATGCCGATGGTCCAGCCCCTCGACTCCGCGAAGTCGCGAAAGGCACTCAAGACTTCGGTACGTTCGGCCCTGGGGCCAATGGGGTCCGGCGAGATTAGCGCCACTCCGCCGTAGACGGCGTAGGCGACGAGCGAGTCTCGAAAGAGGAAGAACTGTTTGTCGTCACGCAACGCGAAGTAGTCGAGCGTTCCTCGGCCGTGGCGTCGGACGATATCTCTCGCACGAAGTTCTGCCAGTCGTCGCTCGGTCGAGCCCGCCGAAGTGGAGAGCCGTCGATCGACGACGGGACGGGTTAAGAGATAGAGAGCCGAGATAATGAGCGAGACGCCAATGGCGAGCAGCGTGGGATTGACGAAGTCGTCGACGCGATCGGGCAAGGCAATGTCGTACTGTCCCACGAGACGCTCCATACAGGCCACGATGACCACGCCGATGTTGGGCAGATGATGATGTCTCGCCGCGGCCTCGACCCCGAGCGTCGCCGCCACGATCGCCACGAGGGCCACGAGACCGAGTCGCGGCAGGGCGCTGGCCACACTCGAACGATCGGTCGTCGCTTGGAAGTAGCGGCGTTGACCAACGAGAAGGACCAATAGAGCCGCCGCGATGAGTAACGACACGATGGTGCCGCCGCGCAGGGCGTGCGCGACAATGGTGATGGCGAGTATCGACACGGCGAGAAACCACGATCGACGTTGGCCTCGACGAAGGCCCCGGGCGAGCATGATCATCGCCACACCCGCGACCGCCGTCAGCGCGGCGGCCGACTTGGCGACCTCGAGCGGCAGGACCGACAGCACCAAGTGCAGGTGGCTACGCAGTGGTCGCACGGTGGTGACCGCGACGTTGAGTAAGCCGTCGAAGAAGATAAGTCCACCGGCCCAGCGTCGAATTACTCGCTGACGATGTTGGTCGCGAAGTCGTTCGACGTTGACCGGAAAGGGACTGCCGCCCGGCCACGAGGCCACCGTCGTCGTGACCGACGAGGGAGAGGGTTGCGTGCTGGCGCCCGCTATCAGGCTTTCGAGTACGGTTCCGCGGCGCCGCGGCGACTCACCGGCGAGGAGTCGCACCTGCACCGTGCTCGCCGCCTCGATCTCGACGGCACCGAGTCGATCGAAGGAGCTAAAGACGGGCGGCAAACCGAAGCGACCGTGTCGCTCGACGAGCACCGTCCTCGAAGGTCCTGGCGCCGCGCAGACGCCGTGATCGAGAAACGCCAGTGCTGGTCGAGGCGCCCCGCCGATGACGGCGCCGACACCTCCGCGTTCGACGACGCGTCGGGCGTACTCGAGCGCGTCCACGTCGCCCACCTTGGTAAACGTGAGGGGTTCACTCAGTTCTTGGCTTTTAGCGCCTCGGTTTCGGCGCTCGAAGCGTCGTCGAACGATCAGTCCGGCGAGGGCCGCAATAAAGGTTTCGACGACGGCAATGGCGACGAGTTCGACGGACAGATTGGTCCAGAACCCCGTCGAGTGAATGAGGTGCAAACTGAAGTGGTGATGCGTGATGTGTCCGGCGATGGCCATGACGAAGCCCCACACGTCGAGGAGCGCGATGGCGAGAATCGGGAGCCACACCCAAGCGCCAAGCCGTCGATACAAAACGCGCGAGGAGACGAATCGTTCGAGCGCGTAGGGATCTTCGAGCCGGTCGGCGTCAGCGCGGTCGCTCGAGTCAACGGGCGTGACGTCGAGGTCGTAGGTGCCAGCCGCCACGGCGAGGTCGCGCACGCCACTCGCGGTGGCGATCTGCAAAATTAGGTCACTTGCGACGATGACGCCGAGTCCCTCGAGCAGCGCCTGCGCGCGTTCGCTATCGCGAATTTCTTCGTCATCGCCGCCCGGCAGCACGAAGAGTCGGTGGCCCGGCTTGGCACAGAAGGCCTCAAATTCGCTGCGCACTGTGGGCAGCGCGATGAGCGTTGCTTCGATGAACTTCGCCAGATCCGAGGTCGAATCGGGGTGAAACAGGTTGCCCGCGACGACGACCACGGCCGCGTCGTCAATTTCACCCAGCAAACTGAGCAGTTCCTTGACGGGTCGACTGGTGACGTCCGTGGTTGGTGAGAGTGAGAGATCGCTGACCACGTACACGTGATGACCGTAGGGAACCGGAATCGTACGTCGTTCAGTCCCTGCCACGGGGTCTAGTCTCGCAGACATCGCCGTGGCGTTGGCTGCGACGACAAAAGCACTGATGACACCTGAGAGCCCTCACGAGAACTGGCACTGGCGCGAAACGCCGCTAACCCCCGGCGCGGCGGTGATCTTTGACATCGACGGCGTGTTGGCCGACGCCGCCGGTCGCCAGCACTACCTCGACTGGGGCGATTGGCGCAGTTTCTTCGACGCCGTGGGCGATGACCCCATCATTGAAGAGATCGAGCGACTCCTCGAACTGCTCGATTCGTCGCTCGCGGTCATTCTCGTGACGGGCCGTCCCCGTCGGGTGCAGGCGCACACCGTGGCGTGGCTCAACCACTACAAGCTTCGTTGGGACCTACTCATCATGCGCGAGTACGGCGACTACTCCGGCGTCGACCGGTTCAAGCGCGAAACGCTGCACGAACTCGTGACCGACGGCTTCGACGTGCGTCTCGCGCTCGACGACGATCCGAAGAACCACGCGATGTACGTCAGTGAAGGCGTGCCGTGCATCTACATTCACTCGGGCTACTACTTGTAGGGACTTACATCGAGTACAACTTCTTAGCACGAAGACGAAGTGACAACTGTGTCGCGAGATCTTTAAAGTGGGTCGCGCGCGGACTCGACGCGCGCCACACCAGTGCGAGCGTGCGCGATGGCGGCTCAAGAAACTCTCTCACCACGATGCCATTGCCAGCTCGCGCCTCGACGTCCGTCGCCGTGGCCGGAAGTAACGTCACGCCCACGTTCGCGGCCACCATCTGCACCAAGGTGTGCAGGCTCGTGGCGCGCAGATCCGTGGGCTGAGCCGTGACGCCCGAGCAGACCGCGAGGGCCTGGTCGCGAAGGCAGTGGCCCTCACTGAGCAACAAAACGTTCTCACTCGCGAGAACGCTGGTCGAGAGCGGGACTGTCGACGCGGCCAGAGGGTGCTGGGCGCTGAGGGCGAGGAGGAACGGGTCGTCGATCAGCGCCTGCGCGACGAGGTCGTGGCCCTCGACGGGCAGCGCGCAGAGTCCGAGATCGATCTGACCGTTTCGAAGGGCCGCCAAGAGATCGTGAGTCTGCAACTCTTCGAAGCGCAACGTGGCGCTCGGATGACGTGCCACAACTTCGGGCACAAAGTCACCCAACACGTAAGGCGCGATCGTGGGTATTGCGCCGACGGCTAACACCCCGGAGAGGGAGTCTCGGTTGAGCTGGGCGGAGTCGACGAGTTCATCGACGTCGGCGAGGACGCGTCGCGCGCGCCCGACAATCTCTTCGCCTACCGTCGTCAAGCGCGCGCCCTTCGCCAAGCGCTCCACGAGTGTGGTGTCGAGTCGCTGTTCGAGCTCTCGAATCTGACTCGAGAGGGCGGGCTGCGAAACGCTGCAGAGATCCGCGGCCCTGCCGAAGTGGCCCTCGTCGGCCAGGGCGACCAGGTAGGAGAGCTGTCGGAGGGTTGGTTTGTTCATAATTTGAAACTATCAAAAAGTATGTTTCAATCTATTGGAATTCTTAAGTGGTCCTGCGTAGTCTGAGTTTGTCGCACTACACAAGGAGGAACCATGGCAGAACGTCCCACCCTTACCTCGGAGAACGGCGCTCCGGTCGAGGACAATCAACACAGCCAGTCAGCTGGTGCCAGTGGTCCTCTGCTGTTACAAGACCAGTATCTCGTCGAGAAGTTGGCGCACTTCAACCGAGAGCGCATCCCCGAAAGAGTCGTGCACGCGAGGGGCTCGGCGGCCTTTGGCACGTTCACGCTCAGTCGCGACATGAGCGAGTTCACCCGCGCGAAGATGTTCAACGGCATCGGCAAAAAAACTGAGTGCGTGTTTCGTTTTTCGACCGTGGCCGGTGGCCGGGGAGCGCCCGAAGCGGTACGCGACCCACGCGGTTTCGCGATGAAGTACTACACCGAAGACGGAAACTACGACCTCGTGGGTAACAACACGCCAATCTTCTTCATCAACGATCCGATCAAGTTCCCGGACTTCATTCACTCCCAGAAGGCCGATCCCTTTACGAACCATCAAGAGCCCAACAATGTCTGGGACTTCTTCTCACATTCACCCGAAGCCACACACATGTTCACCTGGCTGATGGGCGATCGAGGCATTCCCGCCTCGTATCGAAACATGGACGGCTTTGGTTCGCACGCGTTCACCTGGGAGAACGACAAGGGCGAGGTCGTCTACGTCAAGTACCACTTCAAGACCCAACAGGGCATTGAGATCCTGACGAACGACGAGGCGATGGAGGTCGCGGGGAAGAACGCCGAGTCGCACCAAACGGACCTCGTGGACAACATTGAAGCTGGCAACTTTCCGCGTTGGACGGTGAAGGTGCAGATCATGCTCGAAAAGGACGCCGCGAACTATCACTTCAACCCCTTCGACGTGACGAAGGTCTGGCACTACGAGGACTACCCGGTCCAAGAGATTGGCGTCGTCGAGCTGAATCGCAACGCGGACAACTACTTCGCCGAAGTCGAGCAACTGGCCTTCTCGCCCGCGAACTTCGTGCCGGGCATCGGACCCTCACCGGACAAAATGCTCCAGGGCCGTCTCTTTGGTTACGGCGACGCGCACCGCTACCGTCTGGGAGCCAACGCTCACTTGCTCGACGTGAACAAGCCCAAGGGCGTCACCGTCAACAACTACGGGCGTGACGGCTTCATGGCCCTAGGTGATAACGCAGGACGTCGCGTGAACTACGAGCCCAACAGCTTTGACAGTGCGCCGGTCGAGACCGGCCAGGCCCTCTACGGGCCACTGGCGAGCACCGGCCTGTCGGGATCGTACCCAATCGACAACTACAAGAGTGACGAATTCGAGCAAGCGGGCGACCTCTTTCGTCTGCAAAAGCCCGAAGCGCAAGATCGACTCATCATGACGATCGCCGGCGGTCTCGCCCAGGTGACGATCCCTGGCGTCGTGGAGCGTTCGATCAGTTACTTCGCGAAGGCCGACGCCGAGTACGGCCGACGCATCGAAGAGGAAGTCGCCAAACTGAAGAAGTAGTCGCCAAGTGTCCGGTCAGCGAACGGTGGCCGGACACTTTTTGGTTAGACGTGAATCATTTCGAGAACTTCACGGGCCGCGCGACGTCCCGAGCCAATACTCGCGGGAATGCCGACGCCGTCGTACGCGTTACCCGCAAGGGCCAAGAAGAACGTGGCGCTGGCGGCGCGTGCACGCTGAACCCGCAACTCGTGGCCGACGTAGTACTGCGGCAGACCGAGTGGCCAACGCTGAACGAGCGACGCCGAAGGTTCGCCAAAGTGGGGAAGTAGTACCGTGAGTTCATTTCGCACTCGATGCGTCAGTTCTTCGTCGCTCATTTCGAGCCACCGAGTGTCGTCACTTCGTCCGACGTGCGCGCGAAGCACGATGTCCTCTTCACGATGAAGGTGAGACCACTTTCGATCGAGCAACGTGACGGCCGTCACCATCATCGAACCTTCACCGGACCAGGCCGTGTGGAGCGGCACGAGGATACCCGTGCCGTGCGCGGGCAACGTGATCTCACTGTTCGCAACGGCGAAGGTCACCATTGCCGCGCCAGCACTTTCAATCAGTCGTAGTTCGTCAAGGGCGGGATCGAGCGAACCGAGCAGGGCGCCGACCACGGGCGCCGGCGTGGCGAGGATGATCGCGTTGGCGGGCGTCGTCGTGTTGAGCGTGTCCACCTCCCAGGGGTAGGCGCCGGCCGGCGTGCGGCGCAGCGCATTCACCGAGACACCGTGTCGAAGAACCACACCGCGTTCATTGAGACGATTCGCGAGAGCATTCGGTAAAGATCCGACGCCATTTCTCAGCGAAAAGAAGACCGGGACACTCGTCACCGTTTCGTCCTCAGATTCAGAGTTAACGGGATTTGATGAACGCAGCGCCTTCATGAGTGAGCCGCCCTTCTTCGCCGCGTCGAAGAGAGCGGGAAAGACGGACTTCGCGGAGAGTTCGTCGATACGACCCGCTTGAATGCCGCCGATCATGGGCTCGATGAACTGGTAGCTCAGTTCGCGACCGAGCTTGGTGTGCACAATCTCGCCAATGCTCGCGTCCTCACTAACGAGCATTCGCTTGGGAAGGAGAACGTCACGCCGCGCCGCCAGTCGAGCTCGCCACGACAGTCCTTTGAAGTTGAGGATCGACTGGAGATTCGTGGGTACGCCAAGGACGAGACCGCTGGGCAGTTCGTGCAAGGCGCCTCGCGCCCACAACGATGCGCCACTCGCGCTGATCGCTTCCAGCTCTTCGCTCAGTCCGAGTGCTTTGATGAGCGCCACGGCTTCGGGACGCTTCGCTAAAAATCCGTCGGCGCCGAGATCTATCGTGCGCCCGGCGAACGTCGTCGTGGCGAGTGAGCCCCCGAAACGGTCGCTCGCTTCGATCAGTTCAACGCGCGGCGTTGCGTTGTTGGGACCAGCGTCGCCGCCAGAGAGTTCCCACGCGGCCGCGAGGCCACTAATACCTCCGCCGACCACGACGACGGAGGCGCGACTCACGTACCAGCGGCTGTTCTGATGACGCCGGCGAGCACGCTCAGGAACGTGGGGTCGTCGTTGAGTGACGCGGTGCGAACCAGATTGAGGCCCACTTCGCGCGCGATGCTCTGGGCCTCAATATCGATGTCGAAGAGAACTTCGAGGTGATCAGAAACGAAGCCAATCGGGCACGACACGACGTCGGTGAATCCCTGCGCTCGTTTGTCGCGCAGTGCCACCAAGATATCCGGGCCCAGCCAGGGATCGGGGGTGCGCCCAGCGGACTGCCAGGCCACGTCGAAGGAACGGAGACCAGCGATTTCCGCCGCCAGCACCGCGCTCTCCCTAAGTTGTTCGGGGTAGGTGTCGCCGTGTTCGACGACCTTCTGCGGTAGCGAGTGCGCGCTGAAGATGACCTCGGTGGTCTCGTGGCGCGAAGCAGGAATCGTCGCGAGCGCGTCGTTGACCCGACGAGCGATGAGATCTAAGAAGCCCGGCGCGTCGTACCACGCGCCAATCGTGACGAACTCAATGTTCAAGCCGACGGCTTCCTTCGCGCGACTCATGTACTGCTCGGTCGACATCGACGACGAGTGCGGCGCAAGAACGATGCCCACGACTTTTTTGAAACCGTCACTTCGAAAGGACTCGGCCGTCGCTTCGAGTAGCGGTGGCTCGAACTTTGATCCATAGCGCACGTCGAACGTACCGGGTGCCTCGACTTCAAGCGCACGGGCGACGCCCGCGACCTGGGCGGCAGTGCGCTCCGTGAGGGGCGACGTGCCGCCGATGGCCATGTAGCGACGCGTGAGATCGGCGAGAAGCTCTGGCGTCGGCGGGTGGCCGCGACGGATTCTCGTGTAGAACGCTTCGATACCTCCGGGCGCTGACGGCGTGCCGTGGGCCATGACGAGAACGCCGGTCTTCACTTCACGCCCGCCCTTCCCTCGTCGTGCACGACGCGAACGATCGCTTCGAGTACCGCGGGGTCCGTCGTTGGCAGGACGCCGTGTCCCAAGTTAAAGATATGGCCCGCCTCGGCACCGGCCTTCGCGAGTACTTCACGCGTCGCTTCAACGGCGAGCTCTTCACCGCCGAGACACCGGGCGGGATCGAGGTTTCCCTGGACGGGTTTGCCACTGACGCGCCGACGGCCCTCGTCGAGATCCACGTGCCAGTCAATGCCCACGACCGTGCTGCCCGCACTACTCATGAGGCCCAAGAGCTCACCCGTGCCGACTCCAAAGAGAATCGTCGGCACGTTGAGGTCAGCGACGCCATCGATAACCCGTTGGGTCGCGGGTAGTGCGTAACGCGCGTACTCTTCGCGCGACAGCGACCCGGCCCACGAGTCAAAGAGTTGGATCGCTCGCGCGCCGTGGAGGATCTGCGCGCGAAGAAAACTTATGGTGATAGCGACGAGTCGATCGAGGAGTTGATCAAAGAGCGCGGGTTCGGCGTGCATCATGGTCTTAATGACCGCGAACTCTCTCGTCGGCGCGCCTTCGACGAGATAGCTCGCCACCGTGAACGGCGCGCCGGCAAAGCCAATGAGGGGCGTATCGGACTCTTTCAGCTGTTCCACGACGAGATCGACGGTCTGGGTGACGTGGCCGACGTCGGCTTCACTCAGATCGCGAAGTCGCGTCAAATCCGCCGCACTCTTGAATGGATCGGCGATAACCGGACCGCGACCAGGAACAACGTCGACGCCGAAGCCGAGCGCGTGATAGGGGGTCACGATGTCGGAGAAGAGAATGGCGGCATCAACGCCGTAGCGACGCACGGGCTGCATCGTCACTTCACAAGCCAGCTCGGGATTCGCGATGGCTTCGAGAATCGATCCCGAGGCGCGCAACGCTCGGTACTCGGGCAGTGAACGACCGGCTTGGCGCATAAACCACACCGGCACGTGGTCCACGGACTCGCCACGACAGGCCCGCAGGAATACTGGCTCTTTCACGACGCTCCTTTTGCCGATACCAATCTAGGCCCGTGCCCTTCTACATTGGTTGGCCGAGGCGCGCCTCGATTCCTCTAGACTTGTTTCTTCCCGATTTTGGGAACCGAGGAGAGGTCGTCAATGGCGCACGAGCGTGAGATAGCCGAGGAGCAGGAGTTCCTCGATCTCGCCTTAGGGGCACTCGATCACATGCGTCAAGGCGCGCGCTCGCTTCGCGACAGCGCGGCGGTGGCGAACATGCGCGGCGCCGGCGACCTCGTGGAACGCGACGTCGTCATGGGTACCGCGCTGCACCGTCTCGACCAACTCGCCATTGGTGACCAGTCGCTCTTCTTTGGTCGCATCGACTACCGGGCCAACGGCCACGGCACGGGCGACACCTACCACGTCGGTCGCCTCGCGGTTTCTGACGAAGCCCTTAATCCCTTGGTGATTGACTGGCGCGCTCCGGTCGCCGAGGCGTTTTACCGCGCGACGGGCGTCGAGCCCCTCGGGCTCTCAAGGCGACGTCACGTCGCCATTCGGGCGAACGAAGTCTCCGGCGTTGAGGACGAGTACTTCGCGGACGCCAACGGCGAACTCGATCTACCCGAAGGCGAAGTTCGCTCCGCGACCGAAGAGGGTCTCGTCGACGGCGGCCTCGCGCTCGGCGGACCGGGCGCGTTGCTCGCGGCGCTCGGTCGTGCGCGAACCGGCCGCATGGGCGACATCATCGCCACCATCCAAGGTGAACAGGACCAAATTATTCGCAGCCCCTTGGCGGGCGTGCTCCTCGTCCAGGGCGGTCCCGGCACCGGCAAGACGGCCGTCGCGTTGCATCGCGCGGCGTATTTGCTCTTCACCCATCGCGCCACCCTCGAGCGCCAGGGCGTCTTGGTGGTCGGACCGAATCCGCTCTTTCTCAACTACATCGAAAACGTCTTACCGTCCTTGGGAGAGTCGGGCGTCACGTTATCGACCATCGCAGGACTCGTCACGAACGTCGAAGTTCGCGCCGTCGACCCCGAAGAGGTGGACCAGTTAAAGGGCGACCTGCGCATGGCGAAAGTTCTCGCGCGCGCCCTTCGCACGCGCGAGCGCGCGCTTCGCCACGACGTCGAAATCCCCGTGGGGCGTGCGATCGTGGTGCTGCGCGCTCGCTACTCCGCAGAAGTGGTGGAACGCGCTCGCCGGCGCCCGGGTAACCACAACCAACGTCGCTCGGCCGTCGGACGAGAGCTCGCCACGCGCCTCGCCCACGAGTACCGCGACCGCTTTGTGCACGACGCCTCGGAAGAGGTGAACGCGGTGGGCGAGTTGGCCGATCTCATTCGCTCGACACCCCAGTTCAAAGAGGCCTTGCAACGAATCTGGCCCCGTCTGTCGGGACAAGAGCTCCTGCACGACCTCCTCGGCGCGCCGGCGCTGTTGAAGGCGGCCGGCAGGGACGTGTTGAGCGAGAAAGAAATTGAGCTGCTGTACCGCGCGCGGTTCACGTCGTCAGAAGAGATCGCCTGGACCAAGGCCGACGCCGCGTTGATCGACGAGGCGAGAGTCTTGGTGGGCCCGCGTCGTCGTCCGCGGCCTCTTATGAAGCCCAATGATCCCGGCGTGCTCGACGGCGTCGACCTCGACGCCTACTCCGGGGTGCATCGCGCGGCCGCTCTGCGTGAAGCTAAGCGACTCGCCGTCGCGCAGTCCCAAGAACTCGACGAGGCGGAGTTCGTGACGTACGGGCACATCGTGGTTGACGAAGCACAAGATCTCTCACCCATGGAGCTTCGCGTCCTCAAGCGTCGCGATCTCACGGGCTCGATGACGATCGTCGGTGACATGGGTCAAGCGACGACGGCCTCGTCGTCGGCCTCGTGGGACGTGTTGTTAAACGTGCTCGCGCCACGCAGGACGCCCTCGCGCGTCGATCTCACGGTGAGTTATCGCACGCCCGAAGAAGTGTTGAACTTCGCCGCGGCGACCCTGATGGCCGCGACCCCCGAGCTTGAGCCACCGCGCCCCGTTCGACGTGCGGGCACGCTACCAACGGTCAAAAAAGTGAGCGAAGACGAGTTCAACTCAGCGCTCGTCGACTTGACCAGAGTTGAGATCGACGCCGTCGCGCCGGGGCGCGTCGCGGTGATTGTATCGAGCAAAAGAGTGGACGAAATCGTGTCGACGTTGCGCGAAGGTGGACTCGAAGCGGTTGATCCGCGTGACCAAGACTCAAAGGGACTTTCGGCCGATCTGGTCGTGTTGGCGGCCGAGGGCGCCAACGGTCTCGAGTTCGACGCCGTGGTCGTTGTCGAACCTGGTCAGATTGCCAATCGGGGTGCTCTCGACGCCACGGGCGCGACCCCTCGTGGCCTGCGAACTCTCTACGTGGCGCTGACGCGCCCGACGAGGCGCTTGGCGATAGTTGCGTGCAAGGAACTTCCCCCCACGCTGCGCTAGGAGTAATCGCGCGAAGCGTCGCGGCGGGGTCGTGATTTCTACTAGAAATGTAGGCGTGACTCAGGCAGTTTCCCCCAATAGCCTGGCCAAGCAAGAGAAGATTGTCCACGATCGACCGCCAATGCTGGCCATCGGCGTGATGATATGGCTCGGTTCAGAGCTGATGTTCTTCTCGGGACTCTTCGCCGCACTGTTTACCATCCGAGCGCACCTGGCCTCGTGGCCGCCCGTTGGCACGCACCTCGACGTGCTGCAGGCGGGGATCTTCACGCTCGTGCTCATCGCGTCGTCGTTCACGATGCAACGAGCGGTGTGGTTGGTCGAACACCGACACCGAGGCGCCGCTCGCAACTGGGTCATCGCCACGATCATCATGGGCGCGCTCTTCGTGGGCAACCAGGCCTACGAGTGGACGCACATCACGACTCGTTGGTACACCAACTCCTACGGCTCGGTCTTTTTCATCACGACCGGTCTGCACGGACTGCACGTGTTCTTGGGACTCGTGGCGATGTCGTTCCTGCTGTTTCGAATGCGCGGTCGACAGGGCGACGCCGGGGAGCTCGCCACCTTCCAAGGCGTGAGCTACTACTGGCACTTTGTCGACGTCATCTGGATCGGGCTGTACTCGGCCCTCTTCTTGTTGAAGTAGATGGGTGTGACGTCAACACTCCTGCGGCGCGTTCCGTTGTTACTGGCGGCCGGACTCGTCGCTAGTGCACCGCTGCTACTCTTCGTCGGTTCCGCGAACGCCAACAATCTGAACCCACCGCCGACGACCAGAAAGAACGCCGGCACGCCGAACTCGACGATCGTCGTTAAGAACAAGGCCGGCGTCGTGATCAAGTACGGCAACAAGTACATCACCTATAAGGCGCCGTCCTCCAAGCTCGACACGCTGGGCCGGGCACTCTTTTTGGAGAACTGCGCGTCGTGTCATGGCACCGAGGCCGACGGCGTACCGGCCAACGGCACCAGCGGTGCCTACCCCGACCTCGTGGGACTCGGCCCCGCGACGATCGACTTCTGGATCGACTCGGGTCGCATGCCGGCGAAGGACCTCGCGGCCGTCGAAGCGCCGCGGCGTGTACCAGCGCTGACCCCCGCACAGGCAGTCGCCATCGCGGCCTGGGTGAACTCGCTGTCGGCAAGCTACCCCGACATTCCCACGCCCCATCTAAAGAACGCCAACGTCGCCGAAGGCGCGGCTCTCTACGCCCTTAACTGCGCGGCTTGTCACACCATTGAAGGTGACGGCGACGCGCTCGCGGAGAGCACCTTCTCGCCGTCCTTACGTCACATCCCCGCCTTCCAAGTGGTCGAAGCGATCCGCACGGGCCCCGCGAACATGCCACGCTTCACGGGGAACCTCAGTGACCAGCAGGTGAGTGACATCACCAAGTACGTCACGACCGAGATTGAGCACCCGAACAATCCCGGTGGTCTTGGTCTCGGCGGGCTCGGTCCGGTCGCCGAGGGCTTCGTCGGGCTCTTGATTGGCTTAGGTCTGCTCATGCTCATCTGTTACTGGATCGGAGATCGCTCGTGAGCGAAGAGCAAGAACAGCGCACGCCCGTCTCGCTCAGTGGTCTTAGTGCCGACGACCCTCGTCTCCAACCGGCGGCGAAAAATCCCAAGACCGTCGAGCGCGTCATCGCGATTACCTTTGTCCTCGGGACGCTCTTCTTTGCGGGCTTTGGCGCGCTTTTTTGGGTTGACGCGAAACCCTGGACGCTCGGCGCGACGTTGGGCGCCGGCATGTTCTTTGTGGGCGTCGGTCTCGTCGCGTGGGGTAAGTACCTCATGCCGAGAGGCCCCTTCGTCGAAGAGCGTCACGTACTGGCCAACTCCGACGCCGATCGCGACGCGTTCGCCGCGGTCATTGTCGAACGTGGTGGTGTCGTGGTCAAGCGTCGAAAGATGCTCGCTGGTCTCGCCGGTGGGGGACTCGGCATCTTTAGCCTCGTGGCGCTCTTTCCCCTCGTGCGCAGCCTCGGACCACTGCCCAAGGGCACGCTCTTTCACACCGACTGGCAGAAGGGTTCCTACGCGGTCGACCAGAACGGTCGACGCGTCAACGTGGGCGACCTCGCCGTCGGCTCGATCATGACCGTCTTTCCCGAAGGGACCCAGGACTCCGATCGCGGTCAGGCGGTGGACCAGACAGTGCTGATTCGCATTTCGAACCAAAACTTCACGACCCAAAAGGGTCGTGAGACGTGGGGACCCATGGGCTACGTCGCCTACTCCAAGGTCTGCACGCACTTGGGATGCCCGGTGGGCCTTTACGAACAACAACTGCAGCTTCTCGTGTGTCCCTGTCACCAATCAATGTTCAACGTCACCAACGGGGCGATTCCGCAGTTCGGACCGGCGCCACGGCCCCTGCCACAGTTGCCGCTCTACTTCGACGCGAGCGGCAACCTTCGTTCCCAGGCCGACTACGACCAGCCCGTCGGGCCCGGATTCTGGGAGCGCCACTCGTGAGTGACGCGGCGGCGACCAACAAGCGCGCGCAGCGCCAGGCCCAGGGACGCTACGGCATGATCGGCAAGACGCTCAACGAGCTCGACGATCGTCTGGGTATCGCCAAGGGTGGGCGCACCTTCATGGACAAGATCTTCCCCGACCACTGGTCGTTCATGCTCGGCGAGATCGCGCTCTACTCCTTCGTGATTATTATGGTTACTGGAGTCTTTCTCACCTTCTACTTCATACCCAGTTCGGCCCTCGTGACGTACCACGGCTCGTACCTTCCCCTCGATGGCCAAAAGGTCACGCAGGCCTTTTCGTCGACGGTGAACATATCCTTCGCGGTACGCGGCGGCCTCTTGATGCGTCAGATGCACCACTGGTCGTGCGACATCTTCGTCGGCGCCATCGTCGTGCACATGGCGCGCGTCTTTTTCACCGGCGCGTTCCGTAAGCCCCGCGAACTCAACTGGACTATTGGTCTCACGCTGTTGATCCTGGCGATCGGCAACGGGTTCTTCGGCTATTCATTGCCCGACGACTTGGTCTCGGGTACGGGTATTCGCATCGCGTACTCGATCATGGAGTCGATCCCCTTCGTCGGCACGTACATGGCGTTCTTCATCTTCGGCGGCAACTTCCCGGGTACGTCCACCATTCCGCGCTTCTTCATCTTGCACGTGTTGATCCTGCCCCTCGTCATTCTCGGACTCCTCGGCGCGCACCTCTTCTTACTCGTGCGCCAAAAGCACACGCAGTTCCCGGGTAGGGGCCGAACCGAGAAGAACGTCGTGGGCTCGCCGATGTTCCCGGTGTTCATGGCCAAGACCACGGGCTTTCTCTTTATCGTGAGCGGCATCACGGCACTACTCGGGGCGTTCGCCCAGGTCAACCCGATCTGGCAGTTCGGTCCCTACGACGCGGCGCGCATCTCCTACGCCGTGCAACCCGACTGGTACATGGGATTTCTCGACGGGGCGCTTCGAATATTCCCGTCGTGGTCGTTCATGGCCTTCGGCCATACAATCCCGCTCGAGGTCACCATTCCCGCGGTGATCTTCCCGGGCATCATCTTTAATATTGCCTACCTCTGGCCGATGTTGGAGCGAAAGTTCACCAAGGACAACGAGATACACCACCTCTTGGACCGGCCGAGTGATCGACCCAAGCGCACCGCGGCCGGCGTCACCGTGTTGGTGATGCTCTCGATGCTCCACATCGCGAGTTCCACCGACGTCATCGCGAACTTCTTTCACCTCTCGCTCAACGCGGTGCTGTGGGGGATGCGGATCTTGACCGTCATTTTGCCCATCGTGGCCTACCCGCTCACCTACAAGCTCTGTAAGGAGCTGCAGGGCGTTAGGGGTGCGGGCAAGCGTAAGACCCCCAACATCGTCTCGCGCACCGCCGAAGGTGCGTACGTCGCCACGCCCACGCCGGCCTACGGCGAAGACGTGGGTCACGAACTCGAGGCGACGCCGGTGCCCGCGTACATCGAAAGTGAGCCCGAAGAGCCCCTCGAGAGCGGCGTTCGAACCGTCGATCGCTAACGAGAGTCAACGAATTGACGAAGATGGCGAACTCTTCGTGAGCGTTCAGCGCGCTAACGCCCATGCCTAACATGGGCTTCGTGGCACCAGCGCGTGATACTAAGTGGCCCTCGGCGGCCACGTTGCTGCACGCGCAGCCCGTCGTCGGTCGACGAAACGTCGCGCTGCTCGGGGTGTCCACGTTCGCCACGTCCGTGTCCATGCGATCGGCGTCGAGCACGCCCGCGGCGATCCGAGACGCGTTGGAGCGCTATTCGACGTGGTCGTTTGAAGACCGCGTCGATCTCGCCGACAGAGTGGCCGTCGTTGACTACGGCGACGTCGAGGACCCCGACGGCGACGGAGGAAGCGCGCGCGTCGCCCGGGCCCTTGCGGGAGTTTCCACGGACGCCGAACTGACGATCGTGCTCGGTGGTGACAACGCCGCGACCTGGCACGCGCTGCGCGCGCTCGCGAGCGACTCTTTTAGCGACTACGGACTGATCACGCTCGACGCGCACTTAGACCTGCGCGACGGTCGCTCGAATGGCTCGCCGGTTCGCCAACTCCTCGATGAGGGGCTCGATCCCCACCACGTCGTGCAGGTCGGACTCGCTGACTTCTCCAACTCCGCGCCCTACGCCCGAGGCGCCCTCGAGGCGGGCGTCACGATCATTGGACGCGACGCTTTTCGTCGAGAGGACGTGGCGTCGATCGCGAAGCGAGCCCTCGAGGTCGCCGGCGGTGACGGTCGCAAGGTCTACGTCGACATCGATCTCGACGTGGCCGATCGCTCCGTCGCGCCGGGATGTCCCGCGGCCGCGCCCGGGGGACTGAGCGCCGACGAAATACGCACGTTCGTGCGCGAAGTGGCCTCGTCGACGTCAGTGGTCGCGATCGACTTCACGGAGATCGACGCGGAACAAGACGGCATCGACCGGCGAACCATCCGTTTGGCCGCGCTCTTAGTACTCGAAACGCTCGCGGGCGTGCAAAGGAGATCGGCGTGACCATCATCGTAGGGATTGAACCTCTCACGAGGGCGCAGTTGATCGCCGCCGCGCGCCTTTTCGAGCCGGTCGCCATCAGTGACGAGGTGCTGAGTCGACTCACGCTTCAACGTGCCGCCATCGACGTGCTCGTGAAGAGCGGCGAGCCGATCTACGGCCTCTCGACGGGCTTTGGTTCGCTCGCGACGACGTCGATCTTGCCCGAGCAGCGCCAGGACCTTCAGCGATCGCTCATACGCTCCCACGCCGCGGGCGTGGGACCCGAAGTCGAGACCGAGGTCGTTCGAGCGATGATGGTCTCTCGACTCACGAATCTCTGCAGTGGCGTGTCGGGTGTTCGCACCTCGACGGCCGAGGCGTACGCCGCACTTTTGAACTCGGGCATCACGCCCATCGTGCACGAGTTCGGGTCACTGGGCTGTTCGGGTGATCTCGCACCGCTCGCGCACGTCGCGCTCGCGCTCATGGGCGAAGGCGACGTGCGTGACGCCGGGGGAGCCCGTCGCCGAGCCATCGACGCGTTGGCCGACGCGGGACTCACGCCGGTGGTACTCGCGGAAAAAGAAGGACTCGCCCTCATCAACGGGACGGACGGCATGCTGGGACAGCTCGTGCTGGCCCTCGACGACGGTTCGGCGCTGATGCAACAGATGGACCTGGCGGCCGCGATGTCGATCCAGGCCCTGCGCGGGACCGACCACGTGTTTCTCGCCGAGATCCACGCCCTGCGGCCCCACCCCGGTCAACTCGCGAGCGCGGAGAATCTGGCGGCACTTCTCAGGGATTCTGAGATCGTGGACGATCACGTCGACGATTTCTCCCAGGTGCAAGACGCCTACTCGCTTCGTTGCGCCCCCCAAGTGCACGGCGCGGCGCGCGACACGTTCAGCTACGCCGCGGGCGTCGCCGACATCGAGCTGGCCGCGGCCATCGACAACCCCTCGGTGCTATCCGACGGCTCCTTGGTCTCGAACGGTAACTTTCACGGCGCGCCCATTGGCTACGCGCTCGACTTTCTCGCCATTGCCCTCGCGGACGTCGCCTCGATGTCCGAGCGCCGCACGGACCGGCTGCTCGACGTGAATCGCAGTTTCGGCCTGCCGCCATTTCTTGCGCACGAGGCCGGCGTGGACTCGGGTCTCATGATCGCCCAGTACGCTCAGGCCGCGCTCGTCACTGAGATGAAGCGTCTGGCCTCGCCAGCGAGCGTCGACTCCATACCCTCGTCGGGCATGCAGGAAGACCACGTCTCGATGGGTTGGCACGCCGCGAGAAAACTTCGCAAGTCGCTCGAGGCCTTTCGCGACGTCGTGGCGATCGAACTGCTCGCGAGCGCCCGCGCCCTGGCGCTTCGATCGCCGATGAAACCCTCGCCGGTGACGGCCGCGATTAGCGATCGCGTGAACGCGCGCTCGGGGGGACCGGGCCACGACCGGTGGCTCTCGCCCGAAATCGCCGCGGTGAGTGAGCTAGTCGCGAGTCGCGAGCTACTCGAGACGGCGTCGCGTTACGTGACGTTGCACTAGGCGAAGGAGATCCCATGGAAGGTGCCCGTCCCGTTCGAGCCGCGAGAGGAACTTCGATCAGCGCGCTCGGCTGGCCCCAAGAGGCGGCCCTTCGCATGTTGCAGAACAACCTCGATCCCGAGGTCGCCGAACGCCCCGACGACCTCGTGGTCTACGGCGGCACGGGGCGCGCGGCGCGTGACTGGCGAAGTTTTGACGCGCTCATTCGAACGCTCACGACCCTGAAGGCCGACGAGACCATGTTGGTCCAGTCCGGTCGGCCCGTCGGGGTCCTGCAGACCCACGAGTGGGCGCCGCGCGTGTTGATCGCTAATTCGAACCTGGTGCCGGACTGGGCGACGTGGCCCGAGTTTCGCCGTCTTGAAGCGCTCGGTCTCACCATGTACGCCCAGATGACCGCGGGCTCGTGGATCTACATCGGGACTCAGGGAATCCTCCAGGGCACCTACGAGACCTTTGCCGCCATCGCCACCAAGCGATTCGGTGGCACGTTGGCGGGTACGTTGACGCTGACCAGTGGCGCCGGCGGCATGGGCGGCGCGCAGCCCCTCGCGGTCACGATGAACGACGGCGTGTGTCTTTGCGTGGACGTGGACCCGACGCGCCTGCAACGGCGCGTCGATCAGCGTTACCTCGATGAGTGGACCGACGATCTCGACGACGCCCTCGCTCGCGTGGGCCAAGCCAAGAAGGACCGCGAAGCACTGAGCGTGGGGCTACTCGGCAACGCCGCGACGATCCTGCCCGAGATCCTCCGACGTGGCGTCGACGTCGACATCGTCACCGATCAGACGTCCGCGCACGATCCGCTCAGTTACCTGCCAGAAGGGATCGATCTGGGTGATTGGCACGACTACGCCGAGAAGAAGCCCGAGGAGTTCACCGATCGCGCCCGTGAGTCGATCGTGCGCCACGTCGAGGCGATGGTGGGCTTTCTCGATAACGGCGCCGAGGTCTTTGACTACGGCAACTCGCTACGCGGCGAGGCCCAGCTCGGCGGCTACCCACGGGCCTTTGCGTACCCGGGCTTCGTGCCGGCGTACATTCGCCCGCTCTTCTGTGAGGGCAAAGGCCCCTTCCGTTGGGCCGCGCTCTCGGGTGATCCTGGCGACATCGCCGCGACCGATAAGGCCGTGCTCGATCTCTTTCCCGAGAACGATCTCCTTCGTCGCTGGATCACGAAGGCCCAAGACCGGGTGGCCTTCCAGGGACTGCCAGCGCGCATCTGTTGGCTGGGCTATCAGGAAAGGGACAAGGCTGGCGTGGCCTTTAACGAACTCGTGGCCTCCGGCGCCGTCAAGGCGCCCCTCGTCATTGGTCGCGATCACCTCGACAGTGGTTCGGTTGCGTCGCCCTACCGTGAGACCGAAGCGATGCTCGACGGCTCGGACGCCATCGCCGACTGGCCGTTACTGAACGCACTCGTGAACACGGCGTCGGGGGCGTCGTGGGTGTCCATACATCACGGCGGCGGCGTCGGTATCGGGCGCTCCATTCACGCGGGTCAGGTCTGTGTCGCCGACGGGACCGTGTTAGCGGGCGAGAAACTTCGCCGGGTCCTCACGAACGACCCCGCGACGGGCGTACTGCGCCACGTGGACGCCGGTTACGAGATCGCGGACGAGACGGCCGAAAGAACGGGGCTGCGCATACCCATGCGCGAGGTTGAATGACCACGCGCGTGCTCAAACACATCAGCGAGCTGACGACGAATGATCCCTCCCTCGGCGACGAAAGCGCACTCGGTCGACTCTTCGACGCGGCGTTCGTCTTTGACGACGACCAGGTGCTCTGGGTGGGACCGAGCAGCGACGCGCCCGACGCCGACGAAGAGATCGACGCGGGCGACTGCGCGGTCGTGCCGGGCTTCGTTGATTCGCACACCCACCTCGTCTTTGCCGGAGAACGAAGTGACGAGTTCGAGGCTCGCATGGCGGGCGTGCACTACGACGGCGGGGGAATAGCGCGCACGGTCTCGGCGTCGCGCGCGGCGACACTCGACGACCTTCGTCGAGGCACGCAAAAACGTATCGCCGAACTCTTCACCGGTGGCGTCACGACCGTCGAGATCAAGTCCGGCTACGAGTTAACGACCGAAGGGGAATCGCGTGAGCTCGAGGTGGCGCGCGAGTTCAGTGATGAAGTGACCTGGCTCGGCGCGCACGTCGTTCCACCAGAGTTCACGAACAATCGAGAGGGCTACGTTGAACTCTTGAAGTCATCGATGCTCGACGCGTGCGCGCCACTAGCGAAGTGGGCTGACGTCTTCTGTGACCGCGGCGCCTTCAGCGTCGACGAAGCGCGCGAGGTACTGACGTGCGCGCGAGCGAAGGGTCTCGCGCCACGCCTACACGCCAATCAACTGGCCCACAGCGGCGCGATCGCGCTCGCGGTCGAACTGGACTGTGCCAGTGTCGATCACTGCACGTACCTGGACGACCACGACATCGATCTCTTGAGCGCGTCGGCCACCGTCGCCACGCTGTTGCCCGGCGCAGAGTTCTCGACCCGTTCGCCCTACCCGTCGGCTCGTCGTTTGCTCGACGCCGGGGTTAGTGTGGCGCTCGCGACGGACTGCAACCCCGGATCGTCCTACGTGACGAGCATGGCCTTCGTCATCGCGTTGGCGGTGAGAGAGATGGCCATGAGTGTGGACGAGGCGCTCTTCGCGAGTACCAAAGGCGGCGCGCTCGCGCTTCGACGTGGCGACATTGGACATCTCGGTATTGGCGCACGCGCCGACTTCGCCATCCTTGACGCTCCTCGCGCGGCCCACCTGGCCTATCGACCGGGTGGCAACGTGGTCGCGACGACGCGTTCGTCATCGCGCGATTGAAGAGCTGACGTTTCAAAGGCTGCGGGCGAACTGTTAAGACGCCTTGTCAATTCTGACGTCGCCCGAAACGGTATGGACCTTGATGAAGATCACTTCTTCGCCGCTACTCGCGTCACCAGTCGCGTCGAGGTCGATGTTCGTGCCCATGAACGGCACGGCTATGTTTGGTGTCGACGAGGAGGCCGCCGGGCTCTTGGTTGGCGTAAAACGCAACCACACGAACGTCGACGAAGACGTCAGTGTCATGAGCGAAACGATGGACTCAGAGTTTGCGATGGAGTGACCGCGTCGCTCGTGAAGTAACGATGGCGTTGGAAATGATTGCCTCGAAACTTTTGTAACGGGCCGTCGGTGCGGCCTTACTCTGACGAAGGTGGCGTTACGGGTGACGTCGCCGCCGGGGACTCTGCTGGCGCGGCGAGGCGTTCCACGGCGGCGTCGACTTCGCCCCCGATCAAGATGGCGAGACCAGTGAGATAGAGCCAGAAGATGAGTATCGCGACGCCGGCGAAAGCTCCGTAGGTCCGGCCGTACGAACCGAAATTGGACGTGTAGATGGAGAAGCCGAACGAGACGATCGCCCAGAGAGTCGTCGCGATAAGAGCGCCCGGACTCATCCAGCGCCAGCGTCCCCGAGGGCGATTGGGAGCCAAGTAGTAGAGCAGCGTCATCAAGAAATTCATCAACGCGAGCGCGATGACAAAGCGCACTACCGTCCACACGGCGCTGAACGCCGCACCCCCGATTGGCGCCGTTTCCTTGATGACGTTGCCCAACTGCGGACCAAAGATGATCAAGGCCGAAGCGGCGCTCCCGAACACGGTCGCGCCCAGCAGAAGTGGCACCGCCACCGCTCGCTTGCCGAGGAACGAGCGGTCCAGGGGGAGGTCGTACGCCATGTCCAAACCCTCTTCGACGATCACCATTCCCGACGTGGCGCTCCACAGCGCCACCACGCACGCCACCACTGTGGCTATGAGGTCGGCGGCGGAGCGTTGCGTCGCGTGCGAGATCGCTCCCGTGAATACCTGCGCGGCTCCCGAGGGCAACGCTTTGGTCACGCCGTTGAGAAGATTGATCACCACGCTGCGCGGCACCGTGACGAGAGTGGCAATGCCCAGTAGGGCAATAATGATTGGGAAGATAGCGAGAAACCAGCGGTAGGCGAACGCGCCCGCGGCGATATTCACACGGTTCATTTTCATGTGCGTCAACGTCGAGCGAAGAACTGGCCTCCCACCTCGAGAGAGCGTCTCGACTTCATCTTCCAATCGTTGACGCTGTTCTTCGATCAAGACGGACCGCGCTGAAGTCGACGGAGGAACGGTGACGCGCCCGGCGCCGCTGCCGTTAGGAGTTGCAACGATTCCATCGCACCGCTGACGGACGATACCTTCGCTGCTTCAACCTCGACGCACATAGTCCAAACAGTTAACACCATCTCGGGGTGAGCCCTACCGGCTGATCGAGTGACTTAGGCGATACTCATACGAACGTTCCCCGTCGCCCGCTTCGCGAGCGTGCAACGTCATCGACTCGCTCGCCTCGTCATCGCGGCGCGCCTAAGGTCGGCCTTGCGCTGGTCGGCCCGAGCGATCCGTTTCAACTGCCGGTCAACTTCCGCTTCACGTCGGACGAATAGTTTCAACGACCCTTCCCTGCTCGGTGGTTATCGCGCACAGGCGGGTACCGCACCTTCGTCACGTAACTTGCGTCACGAACACTTCCCGGAAACGAGCAACTACTTCGTGTCAGGAAACGCTGATTCTCTTCACTCCGCCGTGGTGATCTCAAACAGTTCGCGCACGAACGCCTCGAGCTGTCGTAAAAGCTCGAGCGACGTTAGGGGTGGTTCTGGCACGTGACGTGCGCTCCTTCCTCGGTGCAGTGCGCTGGGGGTGTCGGCGACGGTGTTCGCCGAGGTATCGCCGTCGACAGGGATCAGGGGGAGGCGCGTGATCCCTGTCGACGGGCGGTCTGTTGTGTCCATCGCGTGGACGGGCGATCTACTCTTGGAGCGCATCCTTGACCTTCTCTCCGGCTTGTTTGAGGTTGCCCTCCACCTGGTCGATGTTTCCCTCAGCTTCGAGCTGCTCGTTGCCGACGGACTTCCCGGTTGCCTCTTTAACCTTGCCTTTGGCTACTTGAGCCAAGTTGCGTGCCTTGTTTTTCTTTCCCATTGTTCGTCCTTATCTCTTTCTCCTAGAAGAGGCCAGTTCCTCTCAAGTACTTCGGACTTTTACGGTGTGATCATTTGTTCAGAACTCGATCGTGCGTACCGCGTGTTACTACTGCACGCGCGAGATTTTGTGGTGCGAGGGAACGTGGTCCGTCGTTGGACACGGTTCGTAGGAAACTTCATGATCCGAACTCAATTTTCCTTGAGCGTCGACGAGTTGACGGTCCGGCGGGTGCTCTCGAAAGCGTTGGGCCCCGCGACACCGCAAAATTAATCGTCGAAGCGGCAAAACCACTAGCTCCGGCAATCAGGAAGTTGGCTCCCACTGTTGACAGTCGAAAACCGGCGCCTTGATAGGTGGCAGCCCAGTAGATGGTGGTCCCAACGACGACGGTGATGGCGCTTAACGCCACTTCAGGACGACCCACTACGCACCTTCTTCTGACAGCCCTGACTAAGGGTCAGGCGAGAGGAATGCGGGGTCTAGACGTCCTTCTACCGCAGCGTAACACTTTGAAGGTGGAATCTCCTGTCAATAATCTGACTACATTTGGTCGGATTCTGGACTGACGCCCTGGTTAAGCGTTCGATTTGTTGCGCCCTCTATCGCAGCACATTTGTCCGGCTTTTCGTTCTCGGGGCCACGATATCGGAGACGTCACGTAAGACGATTTGTGCGTAGGTACTCGTAGCAACCGCGTCTCTGGACGTGAACGTGACATCGGGCTCTTCCGTATCTTTTGTCGCAAAGTTGGCCATCATTTCGACACGTTGACGTTCACCGTCGCGAACTACTCGCGCGCGTCGCGTGCCTCGGTCCGGTCGGTGCCGCGGAGGCGCCTGTCCGATTTCAAAGCATCGAGGCCCTATTCGAAGCTATCCGTGGAGAAGCGTGGCGCTCGCCGCCCGCGAGTTCCTGAGATGAACGCGCTGCGACACAGAGCTTTCGTCACGTTTCGCACACTTTCGGCGTGACCAAATCGTCGATTCTCACCGTCGCCAGTGAAGCTCCTCGCCTCGACGCGGTTCTCAAAGAGGACCCCGCCCGCTCCGTGCCACTGGTCAGAGTTTCGTTGCTCGATCCCGACACCTGGGGTTCAAAGGTGACAGGGGACCCTCTAAGGTGCACGTATGAACACCCCCATTTCACCCTCTGATCTACCCACAACCCTTGGCGCCCTTCGCGCTTCGGGCTTCGAGTCGCGCTCCGTTCGAGACGAGATCCGTCGCAACTTAGAAGTTCGTCTCGCCGCGGGCGTGCCACTCACCTCGACCGTTTTGGGATATGAAGACACCGTCCTACCCCAACTCGAGACGGCGCTCCTGGCCGGACACGACATCATATTGTTGGGTGAGCGCGGACAGGCCAAGACTCGAATAATTCGCTCGCTGGTTGAACTGCTTGACGAGTGGCTGCCCATTGTCGCTGGATCTGACGTTCGCGACGACCCCTTCAGCCCGATCTCGGCCTTCGGGATAGATCTCGTGCGCGATAAGGGTGACAAGACACCGATCAGTTGGGTCCATCGCAGTCAGCGTTTCGCCGAGAAGTTGGCCTCGCCCGATACGTCAATGGCGGACCTCATCGGAGAGGTCGATCCCATCAAAGTGGCGAACGGTCTCTACCTCGACGATCCGAAGGCCCTCAGCTACGGTCTCGTACCCAAGTCCAATCGCGGCATTTTTGCGATCAATGAGCTGCCCGACCTATCCGAGAGAATTCAAGTCGGTCTACTCAACGTGCTCGAAGAGCGCGACGTGCAGATTCGTGGTCACCTTGTTCGTCTCGAACTCGACGTGTTGGTGGTCGCGACGGCCAACCCCGAGGACTACACCAACCGCGGACGGCTCATCACCCCGCTGAAGGACCGCTTCGGGTCCCAGATCCGTACGCACTATCCCTTCGAAGTTGCCACCGAAATTGAGATCATGCATCAAGAGGCCCACCTGCCGACCTCACCAGTACCCATCAAGGTGCCGTGGTTCATCAACGACGTCATCGCGCGCGTGAGCCACGTGGCGAGGCGTAGCCACGTCATCAGTCAGACCTCGGGCGTGTCCGTGCGTCTGTCGATCGCGAACTACGAAACGGTCATCGCGAACGCGCTGCGTCGAACACTGCGCACGCACGACGCGGTCGTCGTGCCGCGCGTGAGTGACCTCAGCGCGATGGTGCAGTCCACCCAGGGCAAAATCGAGTTCGACACCATGGACGACAGTGACGCCGATCAGGTCATCGCCGCCCTGGTGTCGCTCGCGATTCGCCAGTGCTTTAGTGACGTGCTCTTGGAAGAGGCGCCCGAGATCGTTGGGGCCTTTAACTCTGAAGCCATCGTGCACACCGGCGACGACTTGCCCGATGCCGACTACTTGGCGGTCCTCGCGGCGATGCCCGCACTCGCGGCACCGGTCGAGCGAATTGCCGGACCCCACGCGAGTGACGGCGAGAAGGCCGCGGCCGTCGAGTTCGTGCTTGAGGGTCTCTACCTCACCAAGCGCCTCGCGAAGGACGCCTCGGGAGCGAGGGCGCTCTACCGCTCTAGGAACCGATAGTGCCCGTTCGCTACGGCTTTCGTCGCTTCTCCGAGGACGACGACTTTAACGACCTCGACGTTGAAGAGTTGCTGGCCCACTTGGCCGACGACTTCATGGAGAGCGGCGACCTCGACGACGCCATGGACCGACTCTTGCGCGAGGGCTACACGAGCGAGGACGGCGAGCGGGTCGAAGGGCTGAGAGAACTCCTCGACCGCACCAGAAAGAAGCGCCGCGAACTCGAGCAACAGGGTGACCCCGACGGCGAGATGCAACGCTACCGCGAGTGGCTCGAGGACATCGAGGCCATGGAATCCAGTGAGCTCGCCGAACTTCTCGCCGACGCCGAGGCCTCCAGCGACGAACGTCGTCAAGAGGTCACGCGCGACCTCGTCGATCAGAAAAAGATGCAGCGTGAACTCATGAGCGACTCGCTCGGCGATCGCTTGGGCGAGTACCAAAACTACGAGTTCGTGTCGTCGAAGGCCCGTGAAGAGTTCGAGGAACTCATGAGCGAACTCCAACGCGACGTGCTCGACACGTACTTTCAAAACTCGAAGGAGTTCATGGGTCGCCCGGACCCCGAAGCGCTCGCGCGCACGCGCGAGATGATGGACGCGCTGTCAACCATGATCGAACAAGACCGCCGCGGAGAAGAACTTGATCCCACGTTTCAGGACTTCATGGAGAAGTTCGGCGACTTCTTTCCGGGCGCCGAGAGTCTCGAGGACGTCGTGCGAGCCATGGCCGAGCGCGCGGCGGCCGCCGAAGCCATGTTCAACTCGTTGTCCGCGGAGCAACAGGGAGAACTGCGCGCGCTCTTTGACGAAATGATGCAGAACATGGAGTTGAACTTTTCCATGAATCGGCTCATCTCCAACCTGCGCCAGGCGACCCCCGACATTGATTGGAATCGCGCGCACCGCATGCGCGGTCAGGACGGTTCGCCCTTCGCCCAGGCCGCCTCGGTCGCGGAACAGCTCGGCCAGTTAAGGGGCCTCGAGGACTTTCTGGGCCAGAGTCACGCCGCCCAGGGACTACCCGAAGTTGACGTAGAGGCCGTTCGGCGTAACCTCGGCGACGACGCCGCGCGCCACGTCCAACGTCTCCAAAGGGCGCTCCAGGGACTCAAGGATCAAGGTTTCATTGATCGCCAGAGCAATCGACTGAAACTGAGCGCGAAGGGCATTCGAAAAATCGGTCAGATCGCCCTGAAGGATCTCTTCAACCAGCTTCACGACTCCCCGACCGTCGGGGCGCACCCGGTCGCGACGTTGGCCCGAGGCGGCGATCGCGAGGAGACGGCGAAGCCCTGGGAACCGGGCGAGGCCTTTTCGCTGCACCTGCCCAAGACGCTGAAGAACGCCCTCTTGCGCCAGGGCCCCGGCACGCCGATTCATTTGCACCCCGACGACTTCGAGGTGGAAGAGTACGAGGCGTCGCGACGCTCGTCGACGGTCTTCGCGATTGACCTGTCGCTCTCCATGGCCATGCGCGGCAACCTCGTGCCGGCAAAGAAGATGGTGCTGGCTCTCACGCAACTCATTCGCTCGAAGTTTCCCCGTGACTTCGTCGCGGTCGTGGGCTTTGGCGAACGGGCGCAGGAGCTCAAAATCGACGACGTGCCGGCCCTCACGATCGACTACAACTACGGCACCAACCTCCAGCACGCGCTGGCGCTCAGTCGCCACCTTCTTCGTAACGAGCGCGGCGAGCGTCAGATCGTGGTCGTGACCGACGGCGAGCCGACGGCGCACTTGACGGCCTCGGGGGAGCCCTTCTTTTCCTGGCCCCCCGTCCAGGAGACGCTCGAAAAGACCATGGCCGAAGTGCTGCGAGTCACCAAGGCCGGCATCACGATCAACACCTTCGCCCTCGATATTGAGCGCAGCCAGTTTCCCTTCGTAGAACAGATTGCCCGCGTGAACGGCGGACGACTGTTCTACACCGACGTGGACGACCTCGGAATCTACGCCCTCGACGACTTCGTCAAACACCGCCAAACGAGTTAGGCCGAAACCGCTCTCATCAGGTAGTTCAAAAAATAGATTTGCTATTTGCGCGAAACCCCGTAACAATGACACCGTTGTAATTACATCGGTGGAAGCAATTGCCGACGGGGAGGATCACAACGTGGAAATCGTCGAACTCTTGAGCGGTATGGAAGATCGAGGTTGGCAAGCGCGATCAAACTGTATGGGGGTAGACCCGGACCTCTTCTTTCCCGAGCGTGGTGCGTCCACTCGTGAGGCCAAAGAAGTCTGTCGCGGATGTGTGGTCCGTGAGGACTGTCTGGAGTACGCGCTCGAGAACGGTGAGAAGTTCGGTATCTGGGGTGGCATGAGTGAGCGCGAGCGTCGTCGCCTCCGTCGGGCCCGCGCGATTGAACGTCGCGCCCAGGCGGGCTGACCCACTACAACAAGCGAGCTTCGATCGTTTTTTCGTAGCTCAAATCCAACTGCTCCCACCGCGCGGGGTCTTCCGCGCGAAGTAGCGCCTCGGGAATGAGTCCGACCAACTCCGCGTGATCGATGACGCCGCTCGCCAACAGACTCCGGACCTGGTCGTAGATCGTCGACGGTCCGACCAGCAGTGGCGCGATCAAGTTGCAACTGATCTGCGTGAACTCTCGTACTGGCAACGCGAGCGAGCGCACTTCGACGCGTCGAACAGCTTTGGCGATCGCCCTACCGTCGTCGAGGGAGATACCGCGCACCCAGAGATTCCACGCCACGAGTAGGCCCCGGGCGCCGAGGGCGCTGGCGCCCAACTTGACGTCGGGCGACGCCGGTCCCCAGTCGGGCTTTAGCGTTCGAAACGCCCCTCGGCGAACGTCGGGCAACGACCGGGTCGTTCCGTCGCCGAGCGGCCCGTAGAGAAAGACCGGAACTTCAAACGTCGTCGCCAGCCACGCCGCGGTCTCATCGCGCAGGGTAACGGCCTGGTCCGTGCGGGCTTCGTCGAGTGCTACGTAGGGCACGACGTCCAAGACCCCAAAGCGAGGGTGCACGCCCACGTGCGCTCGTAGATCGAGCGTGTTCATCGTGGCGACGGCGAGGGCGTGAACGTCGCGACGTAGTTCGTCGCGATCGTGGATCAACGTGAAGACGCTGCGGTTGTGGACTGCGTCACTGTGGCGATCGCGCAGTGAGGCACCGGCGGCGACACTCAGTGCATCGAGGACGTCGAGACGTTGTCCCTCGGAGATATTGATGACGCACTCAAACAAGAGGCTCGCTTAGTGAAGTTCGCGGTTAAAGAGACGCAAACGACGGCGTTCGCGAAGTAGGCGGCGCCGCTCGCGCTCACTCTTGCCGCCCCACACGCCGTGGTCGATGTGATTGTCGAGCGCGTAGATAAGACACGAACTCGCGACCGGACACGTCACGCAGATTCGTTGAGCGATGATGACGCCCATTCCGTCACGGGGAAAGAAGGTCTCGGCCGGATACTCGCGACACTTTCCGTCGGCCATCCATTCGGTAGTCATACTTACCCCCTCTCGCACCTCTGCCCTTACTTCTACTCTCACAGTAGCGACGTTGGAGGTCACCACCTGCCACCTTTCGTTCGCTCGTTCACGAGCATCTCGACCCTTATAAGTCCCTTAGAGATGAATCGAGAAAGTCCAGTAGAATGGCCAAAGTAAGCGCCGTTGTAACGCATTCGTAAGGAGTCTCGTGAGCCAGGTCCCCACAACCGAAGTAACCGAAGTCGTTGACCCAGTGGGTCACGTCCAGGTCATCTACCTGGGTCCGGTGGCCCCGCACTGGGAGTGCCGCATGGTCTTTGGCGACGAGGAGCAGATCCAGGCCTTCGTCGACCGCGTGGACGCGCGACTTCGATTCTTGCCGCCGCACGACCCGCAGTTTCGCCGCAACCGCGAACGCGTGAATCGTGACGCCGAGCGTGAGAATCTACTCGTCGAGTGGAACCTCGGGTACGACGAAGAGTCTTAGGCCAGCGGCGAGGTCGTCACTCGCTCGTACCACGCGTTGGGATCGTAGAGTTCGCTCGCACTCGGCAGACCGTCCACGCGAAGGAGCGCTCCAAAGACACTAAGTGAGTGCTCGGCCACGAGCGTCGACACGAAAGTAGTCGCCGCGTCGTGATGGGGACCCTGCGTTGAGATACCGAAGAGCGCGGCGGCCGCGTCCTCGCCGCGCGCGTCACTTCGACGGTGGCGGGTGTAGGCCTCGGCGAGCGCGGGACGAGGTCCGAGCAGCTTCTCGGTGATGTCGTGCGCGGCGGCGCTGAAGAAGGCCAGCAGCACACTGGCGGCGGCGTTGACGGCGCGCGTGGCGTCACTCTCTTCGGGTACCTCGATGCCGTCGAGCAGGGACTCGGGATTGCTCATCATCTCGTTGATGTCGCCGGACTCCATCAGGGTCTGCAGGCGCTCCATGAGATCGCCCTGGATGGCGTTGGCCTCGTTCACGGTGTCGATGAGGAGGGCTCGGAGGGCGTCACTGGTCCCCGGTTGGGTTAAGACCAGTGAGGCCACGAACTCTTGGGCCAGGGCGAAGACGTAAACCTCGTCGCGCTCGAGGGACCACTCGGTGGCGAAGTTGGCCAAATTATTGACGACGAGAAGGTGTTGGTCGTTCAACCGCGGCAGGGGCAGCACCGCGAGCGACCACGCGCGCGCGGAGAAGTGGCCCGCCACCGAGCCCATCTGAAAGCCCGCGAAGAGCGGTCCGATCGTCGAGGAGATCTGCGCGATGAGCTGATTACTCGATTCGTCGAGCTCCTCACTCGTTGACGCTGGCGCGTTCGGGATCATGGGTTTCATCAAAGGACGCCACTGTTCGAGCGCGGCGATGGTCAGAGCCGATCGGTTCACGGCCACGACGGAGGGTTCCCTCGAAGCGCCAAAGAGGGCGTCGACGTGTCGACCCACGAGTGGTGCCAGCTCCTCGAGGCGCTGGCGCTCAATGGGTTGGGGATTAGGGTCACCGTCGTCACCTCGGGCGATGTTGAGCGCGAGCTGGGTGGCGGTCGTGAACCAGGTGTCTGGTCCTTGCTGGCTCAACATCGAAAAGATGTCGCCGAACATGTCGCCGAAGGGGTTGGTCGTCACGGCACCAACTTAGAGGGGCAGCCGAGCGTCACGTTCGCTTGGACCACCTTTGACTTCTGATCAAAGGTCAGGTGCGCCGACGTGTAGGCGGGCGTCAGATAGAGCGTCGACACTAGTTGATCCCAGTTGTCAATGTCCGTGCCGTTCCACTCGGTCAAGATGTCACCCACGGCGACGTTGGCGTGCGCGGCCGCGCTGTAGCGCACGACCTTGGTCACCACGACGCCCCCGCCCTGTTCGTCCTTGCCGTTGACGCCAAGTTCCGCGTGACAGCCGTGTCCCGTCGCGACGACTTCGGCCACGCGGGCGACGAAGAGGGCCGGGTACCAGAAGTGACGTGACGACAGTACGGCTACGACGTGACCCTGCGAGTCGATCGCGATCGCGTCGACGTAACTACTCAGGCTCGTGTCGGACTTCGTGGCCAAGTAGCGCACGACTCCCTGGGCGTTGATCAGGGGGTCGCCGAGCGTGGTCATGGACCAGTCGTACTCGGGTGTCTTCGTCGAGCCGCGCACGATCGGCGCGACGGCCACGACTGACGTACTCGCGGGCATCGCGTCGAGTTTCATCGCCACGACCGGAACGCTCAAGTGCACGATGGAAAAGCCCATGACATTGTCACGGCCCTTGAGCGTCACGGGGAAGTTCACCCTGGTGGCGGTGGAACCGGTGATGAGTGCGTTCACGGGAATAGTCACCGTCGTCACCGCCAGATCGTGCGGCAGCACCAGCGCCGAGACGTGCAGCACGTGACCCGGCGTCGTGATCGTGAGGTCGACGGTGTTCTGGGCGGCGGCCCGACTCGACGCCGGCAGCAAGCTGAGTTTGGTGGCCAAATGTGCCGGTAGATCGCCGTTTGGCGTGCCCGAGCCTCGATTGACGATCAGCACGACACCGCCCACCACTAAGAGTACGGCCATGCCGCCCGCGATGATTCGCGGAATGGTCGGGCGAGAGTGTACGCCGGTCGTCGTCGCCAGCGTCTCAAAGCTCGGGAGTTCACTCGGATGGACCCAGGGACGGCTCTCAGCCGGAGGTCGCGCGCGGCGGCCCCTGCGCCACCACCTCGTTCTATCCCAACCAGCCACCCTGTGCAGGCTAGTTACGAAAGGCCTCTCGCTGGCATCGCCCTAACATCACTACTCATGGCTGTAGACGTTGCCCTTGACATTGGCACCTCGCACACGCGCTTGGCGACAAGTCAACGGGGCGTCCTCTTCGATGAACCCACCATGGTCGCCATCGACACCAACACGGGCGTCGTCGTGGAAGTCGGTCACGGCGCGCTCGATCTCGTTGGTCGCACGTCGCGACACGTGATCGTGTTTCGACCCTTCAACCAAGGCGCCACCGTCGACTTTGACGTCACGTCGCGGCTCATCGCGTCGCTGTTTGATCGCGCGGGCGTTTCCAAGATGAGCCGAGCACGGGTCGTCATGAGCGTCCCGTCCTTGGCGACGGCCATCGAACGACGCGCGCTTCGCCAAGCCGCCATTCAAGCGGGTGCGCGTGAAGTCTCTCTGGTGGAAGCGCCGCTCGCGGCCGCGATTGGTCTAGGCCTGCCGGTCCAAGACCCCGTGGGATCGGCGGTGGCGCTGCTGGGCGCGGGCGCGTCGGAGGCGGCGGTCATCTCCTTAGGGGGCATCGTCACGGGCGCAACGCGCCGACTTGGTGGCAACGACGTGGACGCCGCTATTGCGACGTCGCTACGACTCCACCTGGGCGTGGTCGTGGCGCCGTCGGTCGTCGAGATGCTGAAGTGCACGCTCGGGTCCGCGTTGGGAAGAACGGCCGGACTCTCGGAAGTGGTGCTCGCGCGAAGTGTTGATCGAGGCGAACTCGTCGAAGTGGAAGTGAGCGCCGAGTTGGTGAACTCGGCCGCGTACGACGTACTCAACTCAACCGTGCGCATGATCCAAGAGTGCCTCAGCGATACCCCGCCCGATCTCTCCCAGGACGTCAGCGCGAGGGGCATGACGCTGGTCGGGGGACAGGCCAACCTACGTGACGTCGACGAGCTCGTCGCCACGGCGACGGGCGTAGAGGTGAACGTCGCCAACCAGGCCGACCTCGTCGTTATTCAAGGACTTCAGGCCTGTCTCGAAGAGATGGCCTCGCTGCACGCGCTGTTTCGCAGCGCCGATCGCTAGTCGTCGTCACTTCGAAGCTGCGTGACGGCCGAGCGCACCTGCCAGTCACGGTCTTCACCGGCCTCGTCGAGCGCGGCGTCGATGTCGGGGCCTTCGAAGTTCGACAGCGCCACGATCGCTCGACGACGAATCGCCGGTTTGTCCTTGAGCGACTCGATGATCGTCGAGCGTCCGCGGTCGTCGCCGATGGCGCCGAGTGCGGCAATGGCCGACTCGCGACAACGCGCGTCCTCGTGTTCCTTGGCGACCCCACAGAGGGCCACGACCGCGTCAACGTAGAGGTGTTCACCGAGAACGAAGGCCGCGCCCTCCACCACGAGCGCGTCGTCGTCATCGAGCATTCGTACGACCTCGTCCAGTATCGAAGGATCCTCCAGCGGCGCGTGCGCCAACTGTTGCAGGGCTTCACGACGCGTCTCGACGTCACCATCGTGAAGGGCGCGAAGCCACAGGTCGTGCGTCATCATCGACTGACGCACCAGTCCGCGAAGCGCCAGCACCCGTCGACGAGCGATCGATGATTCAAAGCTGTCCATCAGCCGCGCGACGCTCGCCTCGCCGGGAGTGAAACTTGCGCGTAGCAGTTCGTTCTCAAAGGGCTCAACTAGCGTTGGTTCATCACTTGGCACCCCTCCATTCCATCATCTAAAGCAAACCGTCGTCGCGCGTGGCGCAACCTGGCCATCCTGCTCGTGTTGTTGATCATCTTCCTTGGGCTGGAGACCATTCGCACCAACGAGTTTGCGATTACGCCCGGCAACGCGACGCCGGTGGCGCCGCTGGTGAAAATCGCCGGCGTCGCCACGAACCCGCACCACGACAAGATCATGCTCGCCGACGTGTACCTGCAGCAGTTAACGCTGTGGGATTGGATCGGCTTTCACTTTCAATCGCACGTGCAGTACTTGAGAACCAACCAAGTGGTCGAGCCCGGCATCCCCACCCAGGAACTCGAAGCGCAGGGATTTCTTCAGATGAGTGACGCGAAACAGGCCGCTGAAGCGGCCGCCTTTCGAGCGATCGGCTGGACCATTCCCGCCACGAACTCAGGGGCTGTCATAAACGGGGTCATCGCGCCCTCGCCCGCGAAAATGGCCGGCCTTCACGTGGGCGATGAGATTGTGGGCGTCAACGCAGCGACGATACGTACGGAGTGTCAACTCATTAGTTACACCCGCAACCTCGCGCCCGGAACGGCGTTGACGTTGAAGGTTGAGCGTGTCACGATTTCGAGCCAGGGCGCATTGTCGTACTCTTCGACGTCCAGCGTGAAGTTAACCACCGGGACGGTTCCGAATCTGGAAGTGGGCTCCTCGGGATGCCCGGGTGTCTCGGGTATCGAGAAGTCGTTCNNATTAACACCGCCGACATCGGCGGCCCTTCGGCCGGACTCGCGATGACCCTGACCCTCGTCAACGAGTTAAGTCACGGCTCGTTGACCGGTCACCACGTCATCGCCGTGACCGGCACCATCGACGCTCAGGGCAACGTTGGTCCCGTGGGTGGCGTGGAGGAGAAGACCGTCGCGGTGCATCGCGCCGGGGCGAAGTACTTTTTCGTGCCCGATGGTGGTGGTGACGTCGCGGCTGCACGTGACGCGCACCAACCGGACCTCAAAATAATTCCCGTGACCACGCTCCAGCAGGTTCTCCGTGATCTTCAAGCCCTTGGTGGAACCAAGCCCCAGGCCCTCACCAAGCCCTCCTAAGCCCAGGTCCTGGTGCGCCACGCCGTAGTCTTGAAGGAATGGACGACCGCCGAGTAACCGCTACGACGCGACAGTCGTCGGCCGACATCACCCGGGTGAACTTCACGACGCTTCGAAAGGGTGGCCTGGACCCCAATGAGGTTCGCCTTCACTTGGAGGCCGCCGCCCGAGAGATGGGTCACCTCGAAAATCGCATTCGCGAACTCCAAGAACAAGTCAACGAGGCCCAGCGCCGCGCCGCGAATCCCACCTTTGACGAGGCGACACTGGTGGGGGCCCTGGGCGCGCAGAGTGCCGCGATACTTCGCTCCGCGCACGAAGAGGCCGGACGCGTCACCGCCGAAGCCCAAGAGCGCAGCGCCCAAGTCTTTACCGAGACGCAGCAACGTAGTGCCGGTCACCTCATCGAAGCCCAGGAGCGCGCGACCGCGTTGATCACCGAAACGGAGAACACTGCCGTACAGATTGATCACGACGCGCGCTTAGCGGCCGAGCGACTCATCGACTCCGCCAAAGTCAACGGTGAAGCGCTCGTCGATCGTGCGAGGGAGCAGGGTCGCGCGATCGTTGAACAGTCGAACGAGGCCCGTCGCAACGTCCTCAACGACCTCGCCATCAAAAGAAAAGCGCTACATCTGCAGATCGAACAACTACGAGCGGCGCGTGACACGTTAGGATCGTTCGTAGCAACGGTGCGTCTTCAGGTGGAGGACGTGTTGTCGGGAATCAACGGATCCGACGAGGTCGCCCGCAGCGCCGCGCTTGAGGCGCTGCGAATGCAACCCGCGGCGCCGGAGCCGACCGAAGAGGAGCTTCTGGCCGGCACGCCTTTACGTGAAGTGCCCGAGGCCACGCTAGAGACAGGAGAAGACGCCACGGTGACGAAGCCCCGATCCCGCAAGCCCACCAAGAGCGTCGCGCCCGTTGAAGAGTCACTGCTAGAGGACGACCCGTCGGGTACCGACGTGGTCAACGAGATCTTCGCGCGCCTTCGTAAGGCCACCCTCGAAGAGCGTGGTGTCTCGATGCCGCCACCCAAGAAGACGGCCGCGCACAAGCCCGAAACACCCGTTGGCGTGCTCTTTCGCCGTCGCGACGCGGCCCTCGAAGAGTCGCTCGCGGTACTGACGCGACGCGTCAAGCGCGCGCTCCAAGACGACCAGAACATCATGCTGGAGCGCCTGCGCGGCGTGAAGGCCATGATCACGACCGAACTCGAAGACGAGCACGACCAGCGCGCCCGTTACGCCGAGGCCGCCTACGACGCCCTGACGCACGCCGCGCAGGCGGGCGTGCAGTTCGCCAGAGACGAAGGGGGAGCGGCGGGCGCTACCGTCCCCAAGGGGTCGTTGGATGACTGCGCGGCCGACCTCGCGGTCACCATCGTGTTGGCGCTTCGAAAGAGAATCCTCTCGGACAGCAGTGGCGACGGTCCCGAACGCGTGAACGCCGCGTATCGCGAGTGGCGCGGCGCGCGCGTCGAGCGACTCTGCACCGACGCGACGCGAAGAGCCTTTCACCTCGGTGCGGTGACGGCCTCGCTCGGACGTTCCATTCGATTTTTTGCCGCGCCGAACGACGCGCCGTGTGACTTGTGTTCACACGATTCCGAGGCCGGCGAGCGAATCGCGGGCGAGAACTTTCCTAGTGGTTCGCCGTACCCGCCGTTGCACGCGGGCTGTGCCTGCACTGTTATACCTGTCTAAGAAAGACGTAGGCTCGACTCGTGCGCAGTCCCACCGACGTCCCCCAACGACCGCGTCGCCTCGGACGGCTGTCGAGGCGGTTCTGGATCGGCGTCATCGTCGTGGTCCTCCTGGTGGGCTTTCTCTCGGTGCGCAATTTGGCGGTGCTCTGGACCGACCAGATGTGGTTCTCCTCGGTGGGACTTTCGAACGTTTTCTCGACGCTGTTCTTCGTAAAGGTCGGTCTGGGCTTCACCTTTGGCGCGATCTTCTTCTTCATCATGTGGGGCAATCTCTTGCTCACCGATCGATTCGGCGCGCGCGACCTCTCCTTCGACCCCGAGGACGAAGTCGTTCGACGCTTTCAAAACGTCGTTCGCCCCTACGCCAAGCGCGTCTACGCGGCCATTGCGCTGGTCATGGGTATTATCGGCGGCCTGAACGCCACGGGTCAGTGGCAGAAGTACCTGCTCTTTTCGCACTCCCAGTCCTTCCACAAGGTCGACCCGGTCTTTCATAAGGACCTCGGGTTTTACGTCTTCACCGTGCCCTTCGTTTCGTACGTGGTGACCTGGTTCCTCGTCACTCTGATCATCGCCTTGCTCGTCACGACGGGCTTTCACTTTCTTAACGGCGGAATTCGCACCACGCGCGTCACGCCTCGGGTGTCACCCCGAGTAAAGGCCCACCTGTCGGTCATTGGTGCCGCCATTGCCCTCATGAAGGCCGCGGGTTACCTCATCGCCAAGTGGGAGCTCGTCAACTCCAACAACGGCTACGTCCAGGGAGCGACCTACACCGACATTCACGCGCGCATACCGGCGCTGACGATTCTCTTCTACCTCTCGCTCGCCGCGATGGTGATTCTGCTCTACAACGTTCGCTCGAGGGGCTGGTCGCTGCCGGTCGTCGCGGTGGGCCTTTGGGCCTTCGTGGCGCTCGTCATTGGCGTGCTCTACCCGACGTTTCTCCAAGCCCTGAAGGTGAGCCCTAATCAGGAGTCGCTCGAAGCGCCCTACATTCAACGAAACATCACCGCCACGCGCGCGGCCTTCGGTCTCGACAAAGTGCAGTACCACGCCTTCGCCGGTTCAACGTCGATCACCGAATCCGAGATCAAGGCCGTCAAGCCGACGTTGAACAACATTCGCCTGTGGGACCCGTCCAACTCAATCTCGCTCGAAACAGTCACGCGACGTCAGTCCATTCGTTCGTACTACAACTTCACGACGCTGTCGGTGGACCGGTACTTCGTCAACGGCAAGTTGACGCCGGTCTTGATCGGCGCTCGTCAACTCAACACCAAGAACCTGCCCTCGCAGAGTTGGGTCAACCAGCACCTGCAGTACACCCACGGCATCGGTGCGGCGGTCGTGGCGGCCAACCAGGTCGACTCCGCGACGGGTAACCCGATCTTTGACGTGTCGAACGTGCCGCCGATCTCCACCAACGGCCTGCCGATGTTGACCCAACCCGACATCTACTTCGGCACTGGTTACAACGGCTGGGTCATCGCGAACTCGAAACAGCTCGAGCTCGACTACCAAGTGAACTCCGGTAAAAACGCCGGAACACCCGTCGAGACGCACTACAAGAGCACCGGCGGCGTGCCGGTGGGCAACATCTTCTCGCGTCTCGCCCTGGCGCTGCGTCTCGGTGACTTCAACTTTCTGATCTCCAATCAGATTGACTCGAAGAGTCGCGTGCTCTTCGTGCGTGACGTACGACAGATGGCCGAAAAGGCCGCGCCATTCCTCTCGTTCGACTCCCAGCCCTACGCGGTCATCGCCAACGGTGAACTGCAGTTCGTTCTCGACGGCTACACGACGACGACCCAGTACCCCTACAGCGAAAACGCCAACCAGCTCAACATCACGACGGGGGGAATTCCCTCGAGCTTTAACTACGCGCGCAACTCGGTCAAGGTCATCGTCAACGCCTACACCGGCGCGATGAAGTTCTATGCGAACGACCCCAACGACCCGATCTTGAAGGCGTACCGTTCGATCTTCCCGACGATGTTCCAGCCGCTCAGTGCCATGCCCTCGACCATTCGCACGCACCTGCGTTACCCGTCGGACATCTTCTCGGTGCAGGCCGCGGCCCTCGGGCGCTACCACATCACGTCGGCGAGTGCCTTCTACTCGGCGTCGGACCGCTGGCAGATCTCCCCCACGACGGGCGCCGGTTCCCCCTCGAAAGCCCTCGCTCGCACCTCAACCTTGAACAAGGCGGGTGACGTCATCTCCACGCAGTTTTCGGCGATGAGCCCGGTCTTTCAGGTGGGCTCGCTGCCGAACGCCAACAAGGAGCAGCTGCTCGAGTCCATTGACTACGTGCCGGCCGGCAACTCCTCCACCGTGCAGAGCCTGACGGCGTTCATGGTCGCCACGAGTGATCCGACCGACTACGGGCAGCTGACCGTCTACGAGACCCCTCGCGGGACCACGGTGACCGGGCCCCTGCAGGCCGACTCCGAGATTCAACAGACCTCCAAGGTCTCTTCGATCATCACGCCCCTCGACCAACACGGCTCGAACGTCATTCTCGGCAACAACTTGACGGTGCCCCTCGACTCCAGTGTGCTCTACATCCGCCCGCTGTACGTCACGAGCACCGCGAATCCGATGCCCCAATTGCGCTACGTGATCGCGGTCTTTAATCAAGACGTCGGCATTGAGCCAACGTTGGCCGGTGCGCTCTCGGACGTGCTGGGCGCCAACGTGAGCGGACTCTCGAACCCGCCACCGTCGAAGGGTAAGGGTTCGGGCTCGTCGGTCACGGGCGCGAGCGTCGCCTCGTACCTCCAACAGGCGTCGGCCGACTACACGAACGCGCAGAACGCGTTGGCCAACGGTGACTTGGGTCTCTACCAAAAAGACGTGAACGCCATGAACCAGCAGTTGAATCTCGCCCAGAACGCCCTGGGCCAGGGCTAGCGAACTAGTTCGTCACCGGTGCTCGGGTCGACGAGGCGCTAGGAATCGTCGCGAGCGTCGAGGTGTCGAAAGGGATTGAGGAGACCCTTCGGATCAAAGACGTGCTTGATTTTGCGTTGCAACTCGACGAGCGCGGGATCCGCGAGCGCCAAGTACGGACCACGTTTGTCGATGCCAAGTCCGTGTTCGCCCGACACGGCGCCGCCGCGTGCGAGACCCGCGCGAAAGAGTTCGAGTAAGAGTGCGTCACGCTTCTCGTCGTCGGGTTGGAAGATTGAGAGGTGAACGTTGCCGTCGCCGACGTGACCGCACCCGGCGACGAACGCGCCGTAACGCGTGGCCAGTTCGCCGACGTCTTCGAGGAACGCGGGCACGCTCGAGCGCGGCACGACGACGTCGATGATCTCGTTCGCGCCCGCTGATTTCGTGAGCCAAAAGACCCGCTCGCGCGCTTCAATGAGTTGGGTCGCGGCGGCTCCTTCGAGCACGTAGACGTCGAGCGCCCCCGCGTCTTCGACCAGGGCGGCCGCGGCCACGAGATCGCCTTCGAGTTGCTCGGGCGTTCTCGTCTCGATGACCACGATGAGGTACGCCGCGGTCGCGCGCGCGACGTCGGGATTGACGCCGAGGTGAAGGTCCGTACCCTTGGAAAGAGAAGTCATCGTGAGGACGTCGAGGTACTCGAGAATCGAGGGCGACAGACCCGAGGAGATCAGTTCGGGCACGACGCGCGTGACGGCGCGCAGATCGCTAAAGGGCACGAGCATCGTGGCGCTGTTGGTGAGGACGGGCGAGAGCTTGAGCGTGACTTCGGTGACGAGCGCCAACGTCCCCTCACTGCCGATGATCAACTGCGTAAGGTCGTAGCCCGACGAGGACTTCACGACCGGTCCGCCCGTCTTTAGAACGGTGCCGTCGACGAGGACCACTTCGAGACCGAGCACGTGGTGGCGGGTCACGCCGTGGCGAACGGCGCGCATGCCCCCGGCGTTGGTGTTGACGTTGCCACCCAGCGAGCCGGAGAGTTCGCCGGGGTAGACCGGGTAGTGCAACCCGGTTCCCAGCAACTGTTCGTTCAGTTCCCGCAGCGTGATGCCCGCCTGCACGACCGCGACGTGGTCGCGTACGTCGACGCGAACAAGCGCGCGCATCTGGTCGAAGCTGATAACGAGCCCGCCGTTGACGGGCGTGGCCCCTCCCGAGAGACCCGTGCCCGAGCCCCGCGGCGTGACGGGTATCTCGTGACGACTGGCCCACCGCGCGAGCTGGACGACTTCTTCGCTCGAGTGCGGTCGCGCGACCGCGAAGGGTTCGCGGGTGCGCTGGTGCAGTGACTCGTCGTGGAGGTCGCTCTCGGCGTGCGCGCCGGCGAACGTCACGTCACCGTTGACAATATCTTTGAGCTCACTTTGTCGTTCTGTTACGTCCACCACCGCCGAACCCTACTCTTTCGTCCCTCGCGACCGGGCTGGTTAGGACGGGTCGGGCGTTTCGTCAACGCCCGCTCGTCGAGTCTCGGTGCCGAGTGACGTGTCGAGATTGGGGACTCTCTCGGGGTCAAGTACGCCGGGGACGAAAAGTACGGCCACGCAGATAAGGCCCGAGATCAGTCCGCACAAGAAGATCGCGTGACGGATACCCAGCGCCGTCGCGGCGACGCCGCCAAAGAGAATGCCCAGCGGTCCCAGTGAGAACGCGAAGAGGTAGACGAGCGACGAGACCCGGCCGAGGACTTCGTGGGGCACGAGCCGTTGCATCATGGAAAACCACAGCACGTCGCCGTACAGCATGAGCCCGACTTCCAAGGCCGTGAAGAGTCCCGTCACGACGACGTTGGTCGCGAACGCCATCGCCGCAATCGCCGCACCACTCGCGGCGTAGGCGATCCACAGCACACTGACCACTCGACGCGGTGAACCCAGGCGCGCCACGACCAGTGAGGCGATGATGCCTGAGGCGCCGCCGGCCGCGAAGACGAGTCCGAGGTCGAGGGCGCTGGCGTGCAGGGTCTCTCGAACGAACAGCGGTAGCAGCACGCTTAGGGGAGCCATGCCAAAGAAGTTCGCCAGCGCCGCGCCGACGATCGTGTAGAAGAGCCAGTGATGTTTCCACACGTAACGCAGTCCTTGACGTGCGTCTTCTAGGGGTGACTGCTCGGACGCCACCGATCGACTCCGTGAACGCATCACCGTCAAACACACCGCCGATATAAGAAAACTCGCGGCGTCGAAGCCAAAGGACCACGCGGCGCCGATCGCGGCGACGACGAACCCGCCAATCGCCGGCCCGACGAGTCCTTGGGTCAACTGAGTACTCATCTGGCTGAGCGCGTTTCCTCCGACGAACTGTTCGGGCGAGAGCAGTTCGGGCACGATCGTGGTGGACGCGGGACCGAAGAAGCTGTCGGCTGAACCAAAGATCGCGGCCATCACGATGAGTTCCCAGAGGCGAAGCTCCCCTCTCGAGATGAGGAGACCGGTCACGCCCACGGCGACCCCGCGGATGGCGTCCGAGGTCAACAGCACGAGACGACGCGACACGCGGTCGACGACGACGCCGCCCACGAGCGCGAGCAAGACCGAGGGTATGGCGCGTGCCGCGAAGACGAGTGCAATGCCCGAAGGACTGTGATCGACTTCGAGGGTGACGATCGCCAGGGCAATCGTGAAGATGCCGTCACCGAGCGACGACACCGTCTGACCCGACCACAACAGCGCGAAGTCGCGTTCCCTTAGCGCTTGAAGGGTCCCTCCCGCGTTGACGTCTCTCGCCACGGCTCACGTCCCTCTTTCGACGACGGTGACCCCGTACTTCTGACGTGGACGCTCAGTCGGGTTCGACTCACACTACTTTTCTTCCCCGGCAACATCTGACTCGGGGTGGCAGCATTGGTGGCCAACAACGAGACCCCCTCCAAAGGAGGGGGTCTCGTTGCGATCGCGGTTCGCGAGGCGAAGTTACTTGACCCTGTAGCGGATACTGGTCCTCTTGCCACTCGCGAATTTAATCGTGAGGGAGTAGGTACCCTTCTTCAAGGTCGCCGCTTCCTTCACTCGAACCGTCAGCCTCGTGCTGGTGGCCTTCAGTACGGTCGCGCTGGTACCCCGGGGCCCGGTGATCTTGGGTCCACCGGTGAAGTTCTTACCGGTAATCGTAAGAACGACGGTGCGGCCGGGAACCGCGACGCCAGAGACCCTGAGGGCCTTGGGCGCGGGTTTCACGGTGGGCGGTGTCGTTCCCGTGACTGCCAACGCGTACGAGAACGTGCCGGCGTCGCCGCTCGCGTCAGTCGTTGTGCCCGTGGCGGTGTAGGCACCGGCCTTCAAGGTGCCCGACGTTGAGACGGCGCCCGAACTGGAGACCGCGATACTCGGCGAACCGGTGGACTGCACGTAGGACACGGTGCCCTGGTTGCCACTCGTCACGAGTTGGTCCTTGAAGCTCGACGACGCACTCGTCGCGACGGTGTTCGCTACGGGAAGGTTCTGCGAAATCACCTTCGCCGTAGCGGTGAAACTGAACGACGCGTCTATGAACGAAGGCGCACCAGCGCCGCAGATGCTTGCGGAGTGGATGTCGTTACTCGGATACGGCGTGGAGTTGACCTCGCAGAGGTACACCGTGTACGACGTTCCCGAGACAACGGTCGCCGGCACCGTGATGGTCCCGCCCAGAACAGGCGGACTCAACGTCTTGCCGCTGTAGCAGTCGTTCGAAATGGTGACGCCCGACGCTGCACCCCCGCCCACGGCAGTGGACGTTCCGGTAACGAACCAGACGTCAGCCAGGTACGGCGCGGGTACGTTGCCGTAGCCAACCCCAACGCAAGTGGTCGGCGCGACCGCGGGCGTTGTAGCGGCGGCCGATGCTTGGACCGCTTGGACGGCGCTGCCCCACCAGTAACCGGTGTTGCCAGCGGCGTCGGCGACGTTAAGGAGACTGCCCTCGGAACCCGTCGTTTGGAGCGCCGTGATCGTTGGGGGGTTCGGTGCCGTGGCCTGCGAAGCGTACTGAATCAAGTACTCGGCGCCGAGGACGGGCGCTAGCGCCGTGCTGGCTACCGCGATGGCGCAACCAAAGAGTCCGGCGTTGATCTCGGCTTGCGTCGGGGGACAGACGCCGCTCGCGTCAGCGGTTGCAAAAGTGGCGGGCACGGGGAACGTGGCGATCGAACACGATCCGGCGGTTCCCGCAGGACAGGCCGTGCTGGTCGCGCTTGGCGCGAAGGTAGCAAGGGCGCTCGTGTCGGCTTCAGTCGTTGGCAGGACGGCCGACGTGCCGATGGCCGCGAGAAGGGAGGCTTCGGCGACAACTCCGGCGCCGGAGGCCGTGTCGCAGTTCATGGTGACGATCGTGGTGCCGGCAACGACGCCGACGATCAACGTCTGGCCGGGTACTGCAGTGCCGGCTCCCGTCACCGAAATGTTGCAGGGCGCGGGCGGCGCGACGTGCGGCGCGATTGACGCGGCTGTCGCGACGCCGACCGAGACGAGCGTTAAGCCGGCGATCACTGCCATGGCTGACGCGCCCGCGAGGACGGTGGTCATCGACGCTCGACGTGTAGAACGAACGTGGGAACTTCTTAATGGGTTTCTCATGGAGCCTCCGTAGCAACTCAAAACTGTCGATGGATCATTGGGCGGTGTTTAAATTTTTACACCGTCATAACGACTATAGGTGTGACGATTGTGTTCCACAAGGTGCCAGCGTGTTTCGGAACCTTCGAAAATACGGTGAATACGTGGATGATGATTCCATTTGACGCGTGCGCTTAGAGAATGTCACGAAAACGTCACTTGCCTCTTCAAACATTCCCCTAAACGTCGATGATGAATTTCGCCAAAGTGGCGCTACATGGAAGACCAAGAACTTTTCAAGAATGGGATTATGGTCGTGCGACCTGGGGCAATGACGTTTTCCGATTGCACATGATGACGTCCGTGACTGTTGACGCGTGGCGTCGTCGACCAGGCGAACTTCTCAGGTCACGTCGGGCCACGCGACGACGCCGCCACGAATCTCAAGAAAGACTTGCGAATCCCGAGCCGGAAGATACGCCCGCAGTTGGCTTAGTCACTCCTTAGAAGGGCCGAAGCCGCTGAAACGCTCGCGTTGTTCCGTGTTAAATTCGTTGTTAGGACGTCAAGACCTTGCATCCTTCCGGCCCGGCAATTTGCCAGGGATCGAAGAAGAAGGTTGGCAATCGAATGAACTACCTTTCGGGCGGCGCGACACGCATGTGGACTGTTCGCACAATGTTCGCCAAAATATTGGCTCTCGGGGCCGCGTCGGCGTTACTCGTCGCGGGTTTCACGTTTCTACCCTCGTCCTCCGCCTCGGCGGCGGGTTCAACGTCTAATACCATCAACGCCAGCACGGCGCCCGCCGCCGGCAGCGCGAGGGGTTCGTACACGCCGAGCGCGACGGCGACGTCCGGTGACAAGGTGGTGATCTCCCTCAACAAGACGTCGACGGGCTGCTCCTTAGCTTCGGGCAAGGTTACCTTCACCAGATCCGGCACCTGTGTGGTGGACTTTAACGATGCCGGCAACAGCACCTACGCCGTGGCCGCTCAGGTTGAACAGAGCATCCGCGTGTACTCGGCCAACACCATCACCGTCAGCAAGTCACCCGGTGCCGGGAGCACCGGAGGTTCGTACACACCGGGCGCCGCGGCGACTTCGGGCGACGCGGTGGTCAGAACGCTCGCCAGTGGTTCGACCGGCTGCTCCTTAGCTTCGGGCAAGGTTACTTTCACGGGTGCGGGCACCTGCGTGGTGGACTTCAACGACGCTGGTAACGGCGCCTTCGCCGCGGCCGCTCAGGTTCGCCACTCCGTGAAGGTGTACGCGGCCAATACCATCGACGCCAGCACGCCTCCCGCGGCTGGCACCATTCATGGTTCGTACACCACGAGTGCCTCGGCGACCTCCGGCGACAAGGTGGTCATCACTCTCGACAGCGCCTCGACCGGCTGCTCGATTTATAACAAAGTAGTCACCTTCACCGGTAACGGCGTGTGTCGAGTGAACTTCAACGACGTGGGTAACGGCGCCTTCGCCGCCGCCCGTGAAGTTCAACAGTCGATCACCGTGGGCACTGGGAACCCCGTCGCCCAGGCGGCGCTCACGCTCACCAGTACGAGGGACATCATCGGTAACTCCTTGACCCTTAGCACGAGCGGAGGTTCGGGTTCCGGTGCGGTGAGCTACGCCGTGACGACCGTTGGCACGGCCGGATGCTTCATCAATGGCGACGTGTTGAAGGCGGGCCGCTCGGGCACGTGCACGGTAACGGCCACGAAGGCGGCCGACTCGACGTACGCCTCGGTACGGTCCTTGGCCACCACGGTCACCATCGTGCCGCGTCGCCCTCGGGCAATCCGAATGACGTCAGCGGTGAAGACGGGTCGGACGGTTTCGACGCAGATCATCGGAACGCAGTTCTACGGAACGCCACGGATCTTTAGCAGCGCGAGCGGTACGAGGGTCAGCGTCATTCGTGACAACGGTCACGTCCTCACGATTCGAGTGCGGGTGAAGGCCGGTACCAAAAGAGGAGTGCACACCTTCACGCTCGTGTTTGCGCACGGACAGCGCACGTCGTTGAGGTACGTCCAGCGCTAGCGAAAATCGTCAATCTGCAGTTAGGGCTGTCGGTCTCTTGGGCACGAATAATCTCATGCCACGCACTCGGGTCATGACGATGTCTGGCTGCGCCGCGCCCATTGGGCGCTGGGTGAAAGGTTCAAAGTCCCGTGCTGTTGAACGCCCCCATCGTTCTCTACTAACGTGTACGAGGCAACGCGGGGTGGAGCAGTCTGGTAGCTCGTCGGGCTCATAACCCGAAGGTCGCAGGTTCAAATCCTGCCCCCGCCACCAAGCCGTAGATACACGAAGGCGAAGGCCCAGGGCAATCCTGGGCCTTCGTACGTAAGTCGCCCCAAGTCTGCGCCGGAGTGATCGAGAGATTCGCACGGAACGGCGAGATTCAAACAATTCTCGTAACATTCCATAATCGATACGCTCACCTTCCTCTTCACCGATATTGAAGGATCGACGGCCCTCTTGCGCCGACTGGGCGACGACGCGTACTCTCGCGCTTTGGAAGATCATCACCGGATAGTCCGGGTCGCCCTCGAGGTCCACGGAGGACACGAAGAGGGGACTCAAGGTGACTCCTTCTTCGTGTCCTTCACCTCGCCGAAGGCCTGTGTGGCGGCAGCGATTGAGATGCAGAGGGCGCTCGCACTCCATGAGTGGCCCGTGGGTGAAGAGTTGCGGGTGCGCATGGGTATTCACACGGGCGAGGTCGCTGAGATGTCTACCGGCCTTGTCGGCTACGAAGTCCACCGCGCCGCACGAATCGCGGCGGTCGGCCACGGTGGTCAAGTATTGCTCTCCTCGGCCGCAGCTGGACTCATTGAAGACACGCTGCCCCCAGAAGTGTCCCTGCGCGACCTTGGCTCACATCGCCTGAAAGACCTCGGTCGGCCCGAGACCATCTTCCAGCTCGTCGCCGAGGGCTTGGCGACGGAGTTCGCGCCGCTGCGTTCGCTCGACAATCCAGAACTCACCAACAATCTCCCCTTTTCACTCAACACGTTCATCGGTCGCTCGCAGGAAATGGCGGAGGTTCGTAACCTCGTCCTGGACTCTCGACTGGTGACACTCACGGGTGCCGGTGGTTCTGGAAAGACGCGCCTGGCACTGCAGGTCGCGGCCGAACTCCTTGACGGTAGTGGCGAGGGCGTTTGGTTCGTCGAACTCGCACCGGTGACCGAACCCGATCAGGTGCCCTCGACCGTCATCAGTGCGATGCAACTTCGTCAAGAGGCCGACGCGCCTCCGCTCGACGGCCTGGCCAAGATGCTGAAAGCCCAGAACGTGCTCATCGTATTGGACAACTGCGAGCACGTGATCGACACGGTGGCCAAGATGGTCGACGTCATCGGGCGCAACTGCCCCCGGGTGTCGATCATCGTGACGTCGCGCGAGCCGCTCGGCGTCGACGGAGAGCGCGTGTATCGAGTGCGGTCGCTGTCGCTCCCTGCCGATGACGTGGAGGGAGCCGAGGACCTCGGGGGTTCCGACGCGGTGGAGCTCTTCGTGGCCCGAGCCCGGGCCAAGGATTCGACGTTCGAACTCAACGATTCGGTGGCACCGCTCGTGGCGTCAGTGTGCCGGCGCCTCGATGGCATTCCGCTGGCCATTGAACTGGCGGCGTCACGTCTATCGTCAATGTCACTCGATGACCTGCATAACCGTCTCGATCAACGGTTTCGGCTCTTGACGGGTGGCAGTCGCAACGCGTTGCCCCGCCAGCAGACCCTGGGAGCCACGGTGGCCTGGTCCTACGACCTGTTGACTGAACCAGAGCGCGACCTGCTGCGACGCCTCTCAGTTTTCGCGGGCGGCTTCGACTTGCAAGGCGCCGAGGCCGTCTGTGCCGAAGGCGGATTCGAGTCATTCGACGTCGCCGATCTGCTCAGTTCGCTCGTCAACAAGAGCCTCGTCACCGCCGAGCGTATTGCTACGTCACTGCGATATCGCCTGCTCGAAACCATTCGCCAATACGCGGCCGACCAGTTGGTCCAGATCGGTGGCGAGGCCGATACCGCGCGGACCAGACAACTGCACGCCGAACACTATTTACAGTTATGTCTAGAGGCAGAACCTGAGTTAAAAGGCCCGAAACAGGGTGCGTGGCTCAAACGGCTGGACCTCGAGTACGACAATTTGTTGGCGACTTTCAGCACCCTGTCCGCGGACACCGAGCGAACAGCGGACGTCCTGGCTCTCGGGGTGGCGCTCATTCGATTCGTGATAACCCGTCACAACTCGGTCCTTCCCCACTACCTGCGTGACGCCCTGTCGACGGACACCGAAGTGCCAGTGGCGTTGCGAGCCGAGGCCCTCGTAGCGCTGTCGACTATGACGGCACTGCTTGGGTCGGAGGAGCGATCCCATCAGCTCGCTCGTGACTTGAGTGAGCAGGCGATCACTCTCGCCGAGCAACTCGACGATGACGAATTCACGGTTCGGGCTCTGAACACGAAGGCCAGCACGTGGGCGGACCTCGGTCGTCATGATCTCGCCATTGAACCCGCAAACGCCGCTCTCGAACTAGCCCGTTCGATCAACAGTCCCCGGTCGATCGCTGAGGCCCTGGCCGCAGTAGCGAATTCTCGTCAGTCACTTGGCGAGGTGCGCGAGCAAATCCTCGAGTCCCTGACCCTCTTCCGTCAGCTCGGCGACTCCTTTTGGGTTTCAGCCATGCTCGTCTACCTTTCGATTTCGCACTTTGAGACGCTGGAGGACGTTCGTGAGGCCCTCACGCTCTACGAGGAGGCGATGGAGTTGGCCGAGGAAATCGGTTCGACCTTCCATCGCTTGATTCTGTGGTGCAACTCTGGAATTTTCAACCTCTTGCTCGGTGAGTTCGACGCGGCGGTGCAGCTGGGACAGCGGGCCCTGCGCCTCTCGCGCCGGAACGGTTCACTGGTCTCAATCGATTGTTGGATCGTCTTCACGCTGGCGTGCTGTGCCACGCTGCAAGGCCATTTCTTGCTCGGTGCCCAACTGACGGGCGCTCACGACGGCATTGAAGAGCGGGCGATCGAACCACTCGGGGGCTACTGGCCGCTCTTGGAGATCGAGGCGCGCGAGAACAATCGGGTCATGCTTCGTGAAGCCTTAGGCGACGAGGAGTACGAGCGGGCAATCGCACTCGGCAAGAGTCTGAGCCCCGACCGGGTGTACGACCTGGCCCTGGGCCGGATGGGTCACGTTGAGTGAGTGCGAGCACACGATGTTATTTATCGTGCGCTGAGTGGTGTCAAAGAGATGTCTCAGGTCACATCGGCGCACTACGTTGGCGACATCGCTCCACCAACTTCATTGCATAAGCTCAGCAAGCACGAAACGTTGACCGGGGTGTCCAGATGGGTGTGCAATCCGGGTGTGCATGAACTCCTACGAGGGAAGATGGACACTATCTCGTCTCGAGGTGGCCTTTTACCAAAGCGCTCCCGCCACCAAGTAGTTCCCAGTAAACGGACGCTGTTAGGCGGTCGAGTGCAAGCGCGCGGACTGCGTAGCCTCTTCGGTGCGCGAAGGCGCGTGGTCGCGAAGTCGAAGGAGCGCACCGTCCAGGATCACTCGTAACTGCGTGGGGTCCTTGCGAACTTGCGAGAGGAGAAGTCCGCCCTGTAGCGACGCCAAGAGCTGAAGAGCACCTTCGTCGACGTCTACGTCTCGCCGCAATGCTCCGTTTTTTTTGAGTTGGCGAAGGCTTTCGCGAATCGCCATCTCCCAACGCAGGAAGCCATCGGCGAGGACCCTGCGAGCGCCCTCGTCGTTGTCGGCTAGTTGAGGGACGAGCGAACCAATCGGGCAACCGCCCCGGGCGTCAAGATCGACTTGGAGATTCACCAACGTCTCCACCCAGATTTCAAAGTCGCTGAACGTTTCTTTGGTCGCGAACAGACTCTCTTGATAGAAGAGAACCTTGTCCACGGTGTTTTGAGCGACGGCTTGAATGAGGGACTGTTTACTGACGAAGTAGTGATAGAGCTGTCCCTTCGAGACCGAAGCCGTCCGACAAATCTCTCCAAGGGTTGCGCCCTCGACGCCTCGAGACTGGACCACGCTGGTGGCGGCGTCGACAATTTTCTGGCGGGTCGCGCGCCCCTTTTCGGTCGCCGGTTCTTCGTTCATAGCACCACTCTCCCATAAATGGACTGGTTAGTCCATTTATGCGCTACCTTTCGTTCTCGACCGATTGGATGATTTGTCAATCATCACGAAGAAAGGAACACGATGTCAACAATTTCCCAACAGGCCGGTGCGTTGCACGCCCGATGAAATACGAAGTTGCCGATCGAAGCCACGCCGGTTTTTGCGCCAGAACGGGCAGAACTCGACCTGGTCGAGCCAGAGTTCAACGTCACTGTCGGAGTGCCTCTCCCAGAGAGTGAACTCCTTCGCATCGACGGCACGTCAACTTTCATCATTCCTTCAACCACCGTTGTTGAAGTGTCCGCCGGGGTCACCTTGATGCACGCACATCCGAACTACACCACGCGCACGGAAGTTGATCAGATTCTTGCCGCTCTCTAGTCAAGACAATTGGCGTTGGTCCAAGAAGCTCGGTCGATGGTCCAAACGAAGCCCCTACCGGTGTGCGCTGGCGTCAAAGGTTCGTACTCAGTCTCTCGATCGAGGCGGTAAGCGAGTTTGCGCGGTACGGCGACGCTGGCCACGTTAGACCGGTCCATTGAAATCTCGACTCGATCGACCTCGGCGAGGTGGTGAAAGGCGGCGTTCGTTAAGCATCGCGTCGCGGCGGTGGCGTAACCGAGGCGAGTACGGTCGGTCCGTACCCAGTAGCCGATCGAAACCACGTCGGACGATTCAGTCGGTCGAAGGCTGGCCCAGCCAACGACCAGGCCACTCATTCTCTCCAGCATTACGTAGCGCCAACCGTCGTTCTTCTCAAAGCGGAGGTGGTCCTCTTGGAGGTGAGACCAAAGGTCATCGGGCGTCGGATCTTCTTGGGCCCACACGAGCCAACGATGAACCTCGGCGTAGCTGGCTTCGTACGCCTCGAGCACGCCCTTATGAAACTTTGGTTCTGTTCGACACAGTTCGAGTACTCCCGCGTCCAGTAAGTCTGGGAGCAACGCCACGCTCGTACCCCTCTGATGACAAAGAAAGTCAGTCGTGTCAAAGAGTACTGGAGAGCGAATCAGCGCCGTGGTCCGAGAGTGGCGTGATCGAGTAGTCGTCGGACGAGATCACTCGATGGCTATTTGGACAGTTCATCGTCGAGTTCCTTTGCGCTCACGACGTGACTCTAGGCAACGTTGCGGGCACGGACGAGATGGTTCCCTCGACACTGCTCAAGCGGACCAGCCGTTTCTGTTCGGGCAGTTTTCGAGAAAGGTCGTTCCAGGACTTAAAGTCGTCTCGTTGGTCCTTCGACGACGTCCAATGACCTATCAATAGGAGAAGTCCACGCATGGCAGTGACCATTTACGGCCTCTGTGCCCTCACCTTCATGATGACGATGTACGCCCTAGAGCGCCGGGGGCGACTCTTCGTCGTGGCCTTCGCCGCGGGCTGTCTTCTCTCGAGCGCGTACGGCTTTCTCGCCGGAGCATGGCCCTTTGGATTGGCGGAGATCGTGTGGGCCTACATCGCGTGGCGCCGCTTCCGACTGACTCACTAAAAACAAGGTCGTTGTCAGGAAAATTAGGGCCATACGTCGTCGAAGGCGCTCAATTTCTGGAGAGGGTCGCTGGCTATAGTTTGCCCTAATGAACGGATCTCTCGACATGACCGATAGTCCGCCTGCGCACGAGAGTGAGTCGGTGGCCAGAGGTCGAGAGACGGTGGCGTGTTTAGAGCACGTGACCAAGATTTTTGAGAAGACGCCAGCGGTTGACGACCTCAATCTCGAGATCTACGAAGGGGAGTTCTTTAGTCTTCTCGGGCCCTCCGGGTGTGGCAAGACGACGTCGCTACGGATGTTGGGCGGCTTCGAAGAGCCGACGAGTGGTCGCATCCTCCTCGGCGGACGCGACGTCACGTATCAGGCGCCGTACCACCGCGACGTCAACACCGTCTTTCAGTCCTACGCCCTCTTCCCGCACCTTGACGTCTTTGAGAACGTCGCCTTTGGCCTGCGCCGTCAGCGCCTGAACAAGGCGGAAATCGCTCGACGCGTCGGGTCGCTCCTCGAGATCGTGGACCTGCCCAGTTACGAGAAGCGCCGCGCTTCGCAGCTCTCTGGTGGACAACAACAGCGCGTTGCTCTCGCGCGAGCGCTGGTGAACGAGCCGAAGTTGCTGCTGTTGGATGAACCCATGTCGGCCCTCGACGCGAAACTGCGTCGACAGATGCAGATCGAACTAAAACGAATCCAAACCCAAGTTGGCATCACGTTCCTCTACGTCACGCACGATCAAGAAGAGGCGATGACCATGTCGGACCGCCTGGCCGTGATGCGCAACGGGAAGATTGAAGGGATTGGTTCGCCTCGCGACGTTTACGACAGTCCCTCTACGGAGTTCGTGGCCACGTTTCTCGGCGCGTCGAATCTCTTGACCGGTGAGATCACCAACACTGAGGGTCCCTTCGCCACCATTACGTTGACGAACGCCTCGACGCTGTCGGTCCCTCGAGAACGCGTGCCTGCGATGAGCGGTTCGAAGACCGTCAAGGTCGGCGTGCGCCCCGAGAAGATCAGCATCGGGGCCTCGAGCGCGAGCCCGCCGCCGGGACATAACCAACTTCGCGGCCGGGTTCGGGTCTCGACGTTTACCGGTGTGGGCAACCAGTACCTGGTCGACACCGCGTCGGGCGTCGAGGTAACGGTCTACGCGCAGAACATTGGCCAAGAGTTGGCGCCGCGCAGTGGTGAGAACGTGACGCTGACCTGGCCCGTTGAGCACACTTTTGCGGTCCGACCAATGCGGGGCGGCGACGACATCGACGAACTACAGAGTGAAGGGGAGTAACGAATGGAAACGGATGATTCGGGTATCAACGACGGGGCGATTGACCCGTCGTTCTGGCGAGGGTTGACCCAGCGGCGAGTATCTCGGCGCCAGGCGCTCACGGCGGGCGCGGGAATCGCGTCGTCACTGTTGCTTGCCACGCACGGGAGCGTGGCGGGCGCGAGTGGGCTACCGAACGCTCGTGTCGGTACTGCGAAGTGGTGGGCCAAGCAAAAGCTCCACCACGACGTGAACTTTGCGAACTGGCCTTTCTACATCGACGTCTTGAAAGGAAAACATCCGTCGCTCGATCACTTCACGGCCACGACCAACATCAAGGTCAACTATCAGGAGGTTATTCAGGACAACGCGTCGTTCTACGCGAAGATTCGTCCCTCGCTCCAGGCCGGGCAGGCGACTGGCTACGACATCATGGTCATGACGAATAACAACCCCGAGCTCGGTTACCTGATCGAACTGGGCTGGCTCGTTCCGCTCGATCATTCGAAAACGCCGAACTTCAAGAAGTACGCCGGGAAACTGGTGACCAATCCTCCCTTCGACCCGGGCAATAAGTACACCATGGCGTGGCAGTCCGGTTGGACTTCGGTGGGCTACAACTCGAGCCTCGTCAAGCACCCCGGCGACAGCGTGCAGATTCTGTTCGACAAGAAGTACGCCGGGAAAGTTGGCATGCTGAGCGACCCCTTCGAACTCGGCTCCGTGGGACTGCTGGCTCTTGGTATCGAACCCGCCAAGTCGACGGAGTCGGATTGGGCGAGGGCCGCGAAGAAACTCCAGAAGCAAAAGAGCGACGGCATCGTGGCCGCCTACTACGACCAGAGTTACATCCAGCACTTGAAGAACGGCGACGTGGTCGTCTCGCAGGTCTACTCGGGCGACATCTTCCAGGCGAACTTGAGCACTAAGTACAAGAACTTGGTTCTGATGATCCCCAAAGAGGGGCTCATGATCTGGACGGACAACATGATCATTCCCCTGCACGCTGCCAATCCGCTCGACGCTTTGACCTGCATGGACTACTTCTACAGTCCCGTAACCGAGTCGGTCGTCGAGTACTACAACGACTACATCTGCCCGGTGCCCGAGGCAAAGCAGCAGTTGCTGCATCCAACAGGTTGGAACAAGGCTGCGCTGAAGGCCCTAAAGTCCGAGATCCAACTTCCCACCACCGTGACGGCGGATTCGCTCGACGTCTTCCCGTCGCCCGCACGGATCAAGGCGTCGTTGCCCTACTACCCGTTTAAGAATCAAGAGGAGATCACGGCGTGGAACAATCTGTTCCTACCGATCGTCCAGGGGGCGTAGAGAAACAGCATCATCGGGCCGGTTGGGGAAAGAGGCTCGCCCCGTACCTCTTGAGCCTGCCGTCGGGTGTGTGGCTCCTACTGCTCTTCATAGTGCCCCTCGGGTTCATGTTGATCCAGTCGCTCGAGACGTGCAGCCCGGCGACCGGTCAGTGCGTGATGACGTGGAGTTGGGGTGAGCTACCCCGGCAGGTGCACCTCTACCATCAGCAGTTCATTACCAGCCTGGTCTTCGCCGCCGCCGCGACGGTCATCGACCTCGTCATCTCCTTTCCCATCGCCTACTGGATTGCCTTCTACGGCGGGCGTCGAAAGAACTTCTTTCTCATCATGCTGTTGGTGCCGTTCTTCGTGTCGTTCATCATTCGAACCATTGTCTGGGAGTTCATTCTTTCGAACAACGGCGTGGTGCTGACGTTTCTCAAGAATCAGCACCTCGTTCCTTCGGGCTTTCACGTGCTGGGCACGAGCTACGCCGTCATCGCCGGACTGGCCTATAACTACTTGCCGTTCACGGCGTTGCCGCTCTACGTGGCGATCGAGCGCATCGACCGACGAGTTCTCGACGCCGCGTACGACCTCTACGCCAATCGCCGAGCGGCGTTCCTGCGGGTTATTTTGCCCCTCTCGATGCCCGGTATCTTCGCCGCGTTTCTTCTCACCTTCATTCCCGCCTTCGGTGACTACGTGAATCAGGAGATCCTGGGCGGCACGTCGAACACGATGATCGGCACCGTCATCCAGAACTCCTTTCTGGCGAACTTCGACTACGCCGGCGGCGCGTCGCTCTCGGTCGTGTTGCTGGCCGTGGCGCTACTGGGGATCTGGCTCTACGCCCGACTACTCGGGACGAGCACGATTAACGAGTACTTGTGAGCGTCGAGACCGTCACCGGAACGCGCCCGTCGCCGCCTCGCGAACGCCCCCTCGGGCGTCGGCGCAAAGTTGGTCGCTACGTTCTGCCGACCTACTCGTGGCTGGTCATTGGGTACCTGGTCTTTCCCATCGTCATCATGATGATCTACAGCTTCAACCGCGTTCTGGGCGGCGCTCAGGTGGTGAGCTTTTCATGGAACGGCTTTACGACGCTGTGGTACCAACAGTGGAGCGGCGTGCCGGGCCTCACCACCGCCTTCTGGCTCTCGATTCGCCTGGCCCTCGTGTCGACCGTGATCGCGACGGTGCTCGGCACGTTGCTCGCGATGGCGCTCGTTCGCTATCGCTCGAATAAGTTCCGTGGCAAGTTGGCGGTCGAACAGATTCTGTTTCTCAACATCGCCGCGCCCGAGATCGTCATGGGCGCCTCACTGCTGGGTCTCTTCGTCACGCTGAACATCAACCGAGGCTTTCTCACGTTGGTCCTGGCGCACGTCATGTTCTCCATTGCGTACGTCACGGTGACCGTTCGCGCTCGACTGGCGGGATTCGATCGTTCGCTCGAAGAGGCGGCCTACGATCTTGGCGCGAATCCCTTGACGACGTTTCGCCTCGTGACCCTGCCGCTCATCATGCCCGGCGTGCTCGCGGGCGCGCTGATGGCCTTCGCGCTCTCGATCGACGACTTCGTCACGTCGAACTTCGTCAGTGGCACGTCCGATCCATTTCCCGTCTGGGTCTACGGCGCGACGCGCGTCGGCATCCCGCCTCAAGTCTTCGTCTTTGGCACGTTCATCTTCATGGTCGGCATTGGTTTCGCCTTCATGAGCATCGTGCTCTCTCGAAAGAAGTCCTAACCAACTCGTGGCGGCGGGTGGCGACGACAAAGACTGTCGTTAGCCCTCGAGGGAGAGTCCGAGTCGCGTTAGGTACCCAACACCCATGACGGCGGCTTCGCATCCGACGTCGGCGAGCGCCGCGACGTCCGCGTCGTTACGAATACCGCCGGCCGCGACGACCGGGATGCCGCCCGCGCAGATCCGCTCGTACAACGCGAGGTCGGGTCCGCGCATCGTGCCGTCTCGCTCAATCGCGGTCACGTGTAGCCGCGCCACGCCCGAGCGCTGGCACCGTACGAGGGCCTGGTCGAAGCGCATTGGTACGTTCGTCACCCATCCCCTCGAGGCCAGGCGACCGTCCTTGACGTCGATGGCCGCGACCAACCGGTCACCGAGCGCCTCGACGAAGTCGGTGATCGCGTCGTCGTCACTCCACAGGGCGGTGCCGACGATGACGCGGGCGGCCCCGGCCGCGAGTACTTCTTGAGCGGTTTCGATGGAGCGAATGCCCCCGGACACTTGAAGCGGCGTTCCCTGGGCCGCGCGACGACACCGTTCGATGACCACGGGTCGAAGCGCGCCGTCACGAGCGCCTTGAAGATCGACGACGTGAATCATCGGGGGACCGGTCGCCACCAATCGACCCATGAACTCCTCCAGGGGCTGGCGAAAGAGGACGCGATGGAAATCTCCCTGTTCGAGGCGAACGGCCTCGTCACCGAGCAGGTCGAGGGCGGGGATGATTTGCATGATAGCCAATTAGCATACTAGCATGTAATCATGACTAGTGGAAAAGTGGTACCGGCCGACGCGAGTCCGGAAACGGCGACGCGCTTCGATGAACTCGTCCAAGCCTTGGCGCGTCTGCGCGACGTTAACGTCGTCGCCGCGTTCTTGAAAGACCTCTGTACGTTCACCGAACTCGACGCGATGGGCCAACGTCTTCAGGTAGCGCGTCTCGTCGATGAGGGCGTCTCCTACCTGGAGATCTCGCGTCGAACGGGCGCCTCGACGGCCACGGTGACGCGCGTCGCCCAGTGGCTACACCGTGGCGAAGGTGGCTACCGCGCCGTGTTGAAACAAAATCGACGATGACCGGCCGTTTAACGATGGCGTTGCCCTCCAAGGGACGACTTCGCGAGCCCTCGTGGTCGCTCTTAGAGGCCAGCGGCGTCTCACCTCAAGAGCCGGGCGAGCGAGTCTTGCAAGCGCACTGTCGAAACGCCGACATCGATCTACTGTTCGTTCGCGCCGAGGACGTCCCTGAGTACGTCCAGGACGGCGTCGTGGACTGTGGCATCACCGGTCTCGACCTGGTCTACGAACGTGAGTCCCGTGTGGAAGTCCTCTTGCGTCTCGGCTTCGGTACGTGTTCGCTGCAGGCGGCCGTGTCGAGTGACGACGAAGCGACCCGTCTTGAGGACCTTGCGGGGCGCCGGATTGCGACGTCGCATCCGCACATCGCTGCCAAGACCCTCGCCGATCGAGGCGTCAACGCCGAGATCATTCCCGTCGCGGGGTCGGTGGAGATCTCGCCGCGCCTCGGACTCGCGGACGCGATCATTGACTTGGTCTCTACGGGCAGTACGCTGCGCACGAACGGACTGCGCTCGATTGACGTGCTCTTCGAGTCCGAAGCCGTACTCATCGGTCGCGTGAACTCCAAGGACTTCGAAGCGCGTCGCACGCTGACGACCGTGTTGGGATCGGTCATTAACGCGCGGGCCAATCGGTACCTGCTCTGCAACGTGTCGAAGGAACGTCTGAGCGAAGTCATCGCGGTACTGCCCACCACCGGTTCGCCGTCGGTGATGGACCTCGCGACCCCGGGCGTCGTCGCCGTGCACGCGCTTGTTCCGGCGGTCGGCATCTGGAAGCTGTTGCCTCGCCTCGAGGCGGCGGGCGCGAGTTCGATTCTGACGTTGCCCGTTGAACGGATGGTCCCGTGAACAGACCGGTAAAGGTGGACGGGGCGGTGTCCATTGAAGAGATCGTCGACGACGTTCGGACCCGCGGCGACGCGGCGATTGCGGAGTGGTCCGCGCGTTTTGACGCGACGACGTCCTCCAAGCCCGAGCGCGCCGTCGCCTACGGTGACATTCCCACCACTGCCGTGCTCGCCGCGGCGGAGGCGGTGCGCACCTGGCACGCCGCTCAGCGGCCCGCGGATCTAATGATGGAGGTTTCGCCGGGCGTCACGTTAGAGCGACGCTGGACACCACTTCGCTCGGTGGGTATCTACGTTCCCCAGGGACTCGTCTCGTCGCTGATCATGAGCGCGGTCCCCGCGCAAGTGGCGGGCGTCGAGCGCGTTGTCGTCTGCACGCCGCCCCACGGCTCGGCGGCCGTGGCCGCCACCGCGGCGCTTCTCGGTATCGACGAGGTGTGGGCGATAGGTGGCGCGCAGGCCATCGCGGCCCTGGCCTACGGCACGGAGTCGATCGCGGCCGTGGACAAGATCTTTGGACCCGGGAGTGGCGCCGTCAACACCGCGAAGTTGCTCGTGAGTCGCGACGTCGCCATTGACTTGCCGGCGGGACCCAGTGAGATCGTCGTCGTCGCCGACGAGGGCGTTGACGAAGCGTTGATCGCCCAAGAGATCGCCGCGCAGATGGAACACGGCCCCGACTCCAAGGGCCACGTCGTTCGCGTGGGTGACGACCTCGAAGCGGCCCTGGAACAAGTCGAGGAGTACGCCGCCGAGCACGTCGCGCTGCTCGGTGAGCGCGCCGAGTCGCTAGCGGGTCGCATTCGAAACGCCGGCGCCGTCTTCGTCGGGCCGTACTCGCCGGTGCCCGCCGGTGACTACGCGACGGGTGGCAACCACGTGCTACCGACGGGTGGCTGGGCGAAGTCGACGGGAGGGCTTGGTCTCGAGGCGTTCATGAAAACAGTCACGGTGCAACGCGTCACCAAAGAGGGACTGGAGCGACTGGCCCCGACCATTGAGGCTTTGGCCGAACTCGAAGGCATGAGCGCGCACAAGGCCACGGCGCGTCGATGAAACCCGAAGCGCTCGAGGCCTATCAGTGGCCTCCCTCAACGGCGGTCATTGCCCAACGGGTGGGACTCGATCCGCGCTCGATCGTGCGCTTTGACGGCAACGTCGCGGCGACGACGCCCGCGATCGCGCGACCGGCGGCGCTGGCTCGAGCGCTCGCCGACGTCAACGAGTACGACCGAGGTCGCTATCAACCACTTCGTGAAGCGATTGCGAGCCACCACGATCTCGACGTCAGTCAAGTGGCGCTCGGGGCGGGGAGCGACGAGTTCATCGTGCTCTTGGCGCACGTCTTCGCCGAAGGCGGCACGATCGCGACGGTCCCTTCGTTTTCGTATTCGATGTACCGCTACGCCGCGATCATGGCCGGCGCGACGATTATTGACGACGTCCACAAGGCCGATCTCGTCTACGTCTGTCGACCGAACAACCCGACGGGCGAACTGCCCGACGTGCCGGACGTGCCCGGACAACTCGTCATCGACGAGGCCTACGCGCACTACGCCGGGGTCGACGCGCTCGAACGAATTGCCAGCGGCGCGATCGTGCTGCGCACGTTCTCTAAGGCCTACGGGCTCGCCGGTGCCCGCGTGGGTTACGCCCTCGCGAGTGCGGAACTGACGAGTGTCATCTCGTCGCGCCAGGCACCCCTGTCGGTGTCGTCGCTGTCGGCCGCGCTGGCGCTCGCGGCCCTGTCGACGCCCCTCGATATCTCGGGGGCGCTCGTCGAACGCGATCGGCTCTCACGCGAACTCTCGGCACTGGGTCTAAGCCCCCTTCGTTCCTACACGAACTTTCTCTTCATTCCCATGGAAGAGCCCGAGAAGCTCGTGGATCAACTTCTGCCCTACGGCGCGGTGACGAGGGCCTATCCTGGCGGACTTCGCGTCAGCGTTCGCGACGAACTCGACAACAACTTCCTCTTAGACGCGCTGCGAGCCGTATTGCTCGATACGCCGATGCCTCGCCCAGCACTTCGCTTCGAGAGAAACACCGCCGAGACGCTGCTCAGCGTTCGACTGCGCGTGCCGGGCGAAGGTCGGGTCTTTGTTAGTACCGGCGCGGGCTTCTACGATCACATGCTCCAGCAGTTGGCCTTTCACGCGGGGGTGGATCTGCGTCTCGAGGGTGTGGGCGATCTCGAGACCGGCGATCACCACACCGTCGAGGACATGATGCGCATCTTTGGCCAGGCGCTCGACGAAGCGCTCGGCGATAGAAGGGGTCTGACGCGCTACGGCGAAGCACGGGTGCCGATGGACGAGGCGCTGGCGCACGCGGTCGTCGACCTCTCGGGACGTGCGACGGCCAATATCTCGATCACTCCCGACGAGGGCATGGCCGCGCACGCCTTCGAGTCACTGGTCCAGACCGCGCGCATCACCTTGCACGTCACGGCGACGGGCGAGAACGCCCACCACGTCGCCGAAGCGTCCTTCAAGGCGGTTGGACGGGCGCTGGCCCAGGCTCTGGCGAAGGACGGATCACTGGTGCGCTCGACGAAGGGTTCGCTGTGAGTGACGTCGTCGTCGTCGACTACGGCGCGGGCAACACTCGTTCCGTTCGCGCCGCGCTCACTCGACTCGGCCGCTCGAGCGTAGTTTCGAGCACTACGTCGGCTATTCGCGACGCGGACTTTGTCGTACTACCGGGCGTGGGATCGGCGCGAAGCGCGATGCGACACTTGGACGACACGGGCGCCTCGAACGCACTACGTCAGCGATTCAGTGACGGACGCGCGACGCTCGGCATCTGTCTAGGAATGCAGCTCGCCATGGACCGCAGTGAAGAAGATGGGGGCGTCAAAGGTCTCGGACTGCTCAAGGGCGACGCCGTTCGCCTACGCGAGGGGCGGGTCCCGCGGCTCGGCTGGTCCGTCGTCGAACCGTGGGGACAGGCGTACTACTTCGCTCACTCGTACGCCGTGCGCTCGTGGGACACGGTCGCGAGCGTCGAGGGCGTCACGGTCGCCGTTCGTCGCGAGGCCTTTTTGGGGGTGCAGTTCCACCCCGAGAAGAGCGGACCCGCGGGACTCGACTTTCTCGATCAATGCCTCTCGCTCGTCTAATCCCTTGCCTCGACGTCGCGCACGGTCGCGTCGTGAAGGGCGTGAGTTTCGTCGGGCTTCGCGACGTCGGTGATCCGGTAGAACTCGCCGAGCTCTACAGCGACGGCGGCGCCGACGAGCTGGTCCTGCTCGACATTACGGCGACGCCCGAGGAGAGCGCCACGATGACCTCGGTCGTCGAGCGCGTCGCCGACGTGTTGGAGATTCCCTTCACCGTGGGCGGTGGCGTGCGATCGGTCGACGACGCGTCGCGACTCATTGAATCGGGGGCCGATCGAGTGTCGTTGAACTCCGCCGCGCTGGCCGATCCCTCGTTAATCACGGCCATCGCGACACGCTTTGGCTCGCAAGCGGTCGTGGTGGCGATTGACGCCGGGGCCGGCGTGGTGCACACCCACGGCGGGCGAGTCGCCACCACGACCGCGACGGTCCCCTGGGCCATCGAGGCCTGTGAACGCGGCGCCGGCGAGATCTTGTTGACCTCCATACGCCAGGACGGGCAGCGCAGCGGCTACGACCTCGACTTGACCGTCGCCGTCCGCAACGCCGTCACGATTCCGGTCATCGCGTCGGGGGGTGCCGGTTCGGCCCAACACGTCGCGGACGCCCTTCGCGTCACCGACGCCGCGCTCGTGGCGTCCATCGTGCACGAGAACCCGTCGGGCCTCGCGGGGCTGCGCCGCGAGATCGAGGCCTTGGGCATTGAACTGCGACCACTGGAGGAGCACTATGGGTGAAGATCTTCGCGCCGCGATCATTCAAGACGAAGTCACGAGACGCGTCTTGATGTTGGGCTGGATGGACGAAAAAGCCTTAGCGCTCACCCGTTCGAGTGGGCTCGTACACTTCTTCTCTCGTTCGCGCCAACGGCTCTGGCAAAAGGGCGAGACGTCGGGCAACGTGCTGCACGTGACGAACGTCGTCCTCGACTGTGACGATGACGCGGTACTCGTGAGCGTCCACGCCGACGGACCGACCTGTCACGTCGGATCGACGTCCTGCTTTACGCCGTGGCTGTGGCGCAAGATCTTGCAACGCCAGAGTGAGGACGCTGCAGGGTCGTACGTGGCGTCCCAACTCAAAGCCGGAGTCGGACAAAACGCTCGAAAAGCTGGTGAAGAAGCCGTCGAGCTCGTCGTGGCCGCCCTCAGTGAAGACGACGAGCGCGTCGTGAGTGAGGTGGCCGACCTGTGGTTCCACACGTTGTTGTTGTTGCGGAGCCGCGGTCTCGACCCCGCGTTGGTGGAAGACGAACTCCGCCGACGTGAGCGCTGACGTCGCGACGTCGCGACGTCGCACAGAATCGCTACGAAGATTTCGAAGATTGTAGGCGCGCTCGTCACGTTCGCGTAACGACGGGGTCTTAGAAATGCACCGTGAACATACACTCCAAAAACAAAAATGTCCTACATCGGCGCATTACGGTGGTGGCCCTCGCGGTCACCGTGACGTCGCTGTCCTATGTCGTCTCCGCTGGCGCGGCGTCGAATCCGGGCTTCGTCCTCTATTCGTCGCAGGGCTACGACCACGCGTCGGTCAATGCCTTTAACGCCACGAATCCCGGTTTCACCGTGACGTTGAACGACAACTCGACCGGTCCGCTGATGCAGCAGATCCAGGCCGAAGGCAATAACCCCAAGTGGGGCGTGCTCTGGGTTGACGGCGCTTCAGCCTTCGCCCAACTCGATGGCGAGAAGAAACTACTGAAACATAGCGTGCCTAAGGCGAAGTTTAACTCCCTGGGTCTACAGAACGTCCCCAAGGACGGCAGTTTCACGCCCACGGGCCTCACGGTCACCGGCGCGCTCTGCTACGACTCGTCCCAGATCACCGCGGCGCAGTTGCCGAGCACCTGGCAGCAGCTCACCAGCTCGCAGTACAAGGGAATGGTCGGCATGAACGACCCTTCACAGTCGGGCCCCACCTACCCGATGATCGCCGGGTTGATGGACTACCTGGGCAACTACAAGAGCGGTTCGACGACGAATGCGGTCGCGGCCGGTGAGTCGTTCTTCACCGCGATGAAGGCCAACGGCATTGTGGTCAACTCGACGAACGGGCCCACCGTCGCGGCCATGGAGGCGCACACCATCTCGATGGCGACCATCCAAAGCTCCGCGTGCTACGGCGCCGCGCTCTCCAACTTCCCGAGCATGAAGGTGAAGTACCTGAACCCCTCCATCGCGCTCCCGAGCGTCATCGGCATCGACGGCAAGCAGCCCTCGATCGTTCGCAAGGACGCTCAGAAGTTCGTTGACTGGGTCTTGTCGCGCGCCGGACAAGCCGTGATGCAGACCGCTGACCCCCAGGGTGACTCGCTGTTCTGGCCGGTGCTGAAGGGTGAGAGCCCGGCGAACTCCATCATCCCGCCGCTCTCGACGACGCACGCGATCACGACCAATCCCTACACCTGGGGAAAATTGGAGACGCAGGTCAACACCTGGTTCGACAGCACCATTGCCAACGGCATCTAAGCCATCTCGATTTTCTAACGCCCCACTCGGCGCCACGGTTGTCTCCCCAACCGTGGCGCCGAGGGCAACCGGAAGGTAAGTGATGGCGATCGCCGCGTTAGAAACGGTCCCGACCGTAGTGCCACCCTCGACGCCACGGCGCCGAGGGTCCCTCGGTGGGATCCTCATCTGGATCGTCCTCACCCTGCTCATCATCGCGCCGGTGGTCTGTTTTCTCATTTTGGGCGTCAGTCCGCGCGCCTTTCAACAGGGTTCGCAGTGGTTCACCCTCCAGTACGTACGCCAGGCCTTTTCGAGCTACTCCGGTCAAGGCATCTTTAACTCACTGTGGGTCTCGACGCTCGTCGCGGTACTCTCGGTCAGCCTGGCGACGGCGCTCTCGTGGTTGATCCATCGAACCAACGTCGGTGGGCGCCGGTTCTGGGCCGTGGCGATGTGGCTGTTGTTGATGATGCCCACGTGGATGATGACGCTCGGTTGGTCCGACCTCTTGCAGCCCTTCGGCGCGGCGCAGGCCCTCGGGTGGGACACGCACTGGTTCTACGGCGAGTTCTTCGGCCCCCTGGGAATCGTCATCGTGCTCACGAGCGCCGCGCTGCCCTTCGCCTACTTCATTGTCTCGGCCGGTCTCCAGGGACTGGGTCCCGAGTACGAGGACGCGGCGAGAATCCACGGCGCGGGCCCGGTGCGCAGTCTGCGGACTATCTTGCCAATTATCGCGCCGGCCCTCGTCAGCGCCCTCGCGATCGCCTTCGCCGAAACCATGAGCGACTTCGGCGTCGCCTTCACCCTCGGCTACCACTCACACTTCCCCCTCGCCACCTACATGCTCTTCAACGCGATCAGCAACTTCCCGGCCAACTTCTCGGTCGCGGCCGTGATCGCGGCCGTCTTGATCATCTCGACGATCCCGCCCATCGTCCTGCAGTCGCACGTCATGAGAAAGCGGTCGTTCGCCGTGCTCTCGGGTCGGACGCGCGCCCCGCGTCGTCGAGAACTAGCCCGGGGCTCTCGTGTCGTGGCGACGGCGGGCGTGTCGCTGGTCTTCTTCGTGGCGCTCGGGGTACCCATCCTCGGCGCGGTCATTGGTTCACTCGTAAAGAATCTCGGCATCGACTCAGCGACCGGCGTGCACTTCACCCTGATCTACTACACGCAGATCTTTCATCCGTCCATCACGGGCAACAGTCTGGGCGCGCCGCTTCTGCTCTCCGACCAACTGGGCCTCGTCGTGGCGACCGGCACCGGCGTGCTGGCCGTCATCCTGGCGAGGCGTCTCGTCGCCAATCCCGGCAGTTGGAGTCAACGCGTCACCGACGTCTTCTTGTTGGGCTCGGTCGCGGTGCCCGGCGTCGTGTTGGGGGTGGGCTACATCTTCTTCTACAACCTCAGCTTCATCTCGCACAACGTGGTCAATATCTACAAGACGCTGCCGCTGTTGATATTGGCGCTCATCGCGAACGCCGTCCCGGGCCAGACGCGCTTCATGGCCGGACCGGTCAGCCAGATTCAACCCTCGCTCGGTGAGGCCGCTCGCGTTCACGGGGCGGGGCGGATACGCGCGTGGCGCACGACCAACCTTCCCCTCATGTCGCGTGTGTTGTTGTGGGGGTGGTTGCTCACGTTCACTAAGACCATCGCCGAGTTGGCGATCTCGCAGATCCTCTACCCGCCGAGTCAAGAGCCGGCGTCGGTGTCCATTCAGTCCTACCTCGCGAACTACGACCCCGGCACGGGCACCGCGATGACCGTGTTGACGCTCTTCGAGATGCTCGCCATCATCGCAATCGCGCTCGGGGTCTATCGACTCGTCACGCCGAACGGCTGGCGCCGCGTGGGCTGGAGCGGGGTCCGGTCATGAACGGATCGACGAGCCGGGCCGCGCAGGTGTCGATGAACGCACTCGGCAAGCTCTTCGGCGACAAGCGAGCGCTCGACGACGTGAGCATCGACGTCGAGCCGGGCACTTTTTTGGTGCTGCTCGGTCCGTCGGGTTCGGGCAAGACGACCCTGTTGCGGTGTTTGGCGGGTATCGAACGACCGTCGAACGGGACGATCACCATTGGGGGCAACGTGGTCGCGGGTCCCAAGACCTTCGTTCCCCCCGAACGGCGAGGACTGGCGATGGTCTTTCAGGACTACGCCTTGTGGCCCCATCTGAGTGTGCGCAAGAACGTGGCTTACCCCCTGGCTACGTCGTCACTCGCGAAAAGTGAACGCTCTAAACGGTGCGACGATCTCCTCGAGCGCGTGGGGATCAGTCACCTCGGTGGTCGATTTCCGAACGAACTCTCCGGTGGCGAACAACAGCGCGTCGCCCTGGCGCGCGCCCTAGCCGCCGATGTAGGTCTCATTCTCTTCGACGAGCCCCTTTCCAATCTCGACGCCGATCGGCGCGAACAGCTCCGTATTGAGATCGCGACCTTGACGCGCGAGGCCGGCGCGACGGCGCTCTACATCACGCACGATCAGTCCGAAGCCTTCGCCCTCGCTGATCAAATAGGTGTCTTGAACCAAGGTCGACTCGTGCAGTTCGACACGCCCGAGAACATCTACCGACATCCCACCACCGCGTTCGTCGCTCGTTTCACCGGCGTCTCGGGTGAGTTCCCGGTGAAGGTGTTGAGTGAGAAGGGCGGCAGCCGAGTCGTCGTGGCGCTGCCCTTCGCGTCGAGCCACACGATCGAGGCCTCAAGTATCGAACGCCTCGAACCCCACGCCGACGTGAGTCTCTTCGTTCGAGCTTCGGGCGTCTCGCTGGGGCCGCCCGCCAATGACGAGGGAGTACGTGGCGTGATTCGCGACGTGGCGTTCAATGGCCGCGGTTACGATCATGTGGTGGACGTGGGCGAAGGCTTTTCGCTAACGAAGATCTTCGCGCCGCTGAGATTCGATCGAGGACGGAACGTGAAGGTCTGTTTCGATTCGTCCGCGTGTTTTGTTATGGACCCAACGAGAGAGGTATCACAATAGTGTTAAGCGTCACGGTGTCGTCGGGAGTCTTCGTACTGGTGGGCGCGGTCTTTCTCGCCAGCGCCGTCGAGATGATTGAGGCGCTGACCATTGTCTTCGCGGTGGGTCACACCCGAGGTTGGCGGTCGGCCCTTGAAGGCGCGGGAGTGGCGTTAGTCGCGCTCGCCGCGCTCGTTGCGGCCTTCGGACCGGCCCTCGTGCACGTGCCGCTGGACCTTCTTCGACTCATCGTGGGCAGTGTGTTGTTGATCTTCGGACTGCAGTGGCTGCGCAAGGCGATTCTTCGATCGAGTGGACTCAAGGCCAAGCACGACGAAGACGAGATCTACCGAGAGACCGTCGCGATACTCTCGGCGCAGCCGACGGGCACCGATCGCGATCGCGTGTCCTTTGTTATGGCATTCAAGGGCGTCTTCTTGGAAGGCCTCGAGGTCGTAATAACCGTGTTGACGCTGGGAACTTCGGCCAATCGATTGGGACTCGCGGTCGTGACCGCGGGTGTTGCGGTCGTCTTCGTCGGCGTGTTGGGTATCGTCGTCGCGAAGCAACTCTCGAACGTCCCCGAAAACGCCATGAAGATGACCGTCGGCGTGCTCTTAGTCAGTTACGGAACGTTCTGGACCGGCGAGGGACTAAAAGTGCGCTGGCCCGGGGGGGACACGATGTTGGTTGGACTCGTCGCGATCTATCTCGTCATCACCTGGCTCTACGTCGCGTGGCTCCGCTCGAGCACCCCGAATCGGATGAGTGAGGTCTCAGCGTGAAACGTCAGGGTTCCCTTGTGGTGCGCGTGGTCAAGGGCTTTGGCATGTTCTGGTGGGACTTCTTAGTAGGCGACACGCCGGAAATCTTCGTGGCCGTTTTAGCAATCATTGGGATCATCGCGCTGTTGAGTGTGAGCGGACACTTCAACGTCGCCGCGGCAATCGTCTTGCCAGTGTTGGGCGTCAGCACCCTCGGCGCGTCCCTCTGGCGCGCGAAGCGAGCCGCCGGAAAGTAGTTCTCAGGCGCCGGCTAACTGGTAGGCGCTCATCGAGAGAGAACCCATCTCGTAGCCGTCGATGAGCGTCGTCGTGGGCGTGTTCGCCGCCGCGGAAAGACCCGCGACGTAGGCGAGGGGGAGAAAGTGGTCGGGCGTGGGAACCGCGATCGAGTAGTCGGCGTGGGCGCTCGCCGTGCCGAGATTAGCAGCGTCGCTCGTCATGATCTCGCCAACGGCGTCGTCAAAACGATGAGCCCAGTCCTTTCCCTCGCCGGCTGAGTGCCAATCGATCAGTCGAAGGTTTTGCACAATGTTGCCGCTACCGAGTATCAAGACACCCTCACTTCGAAGTTCGTGCAGTTTCGCGCCCAGGTTGAAGTGAAAATCGAAGGGCAGCTCGGCGTTGATCGAGAGTTGGAGAACCGGCACGTCGGCCTTGGGGAACATGTGCACGAGTACCGACCACGTGCCGTGGTCGATGCCCCACGAGTCGGCGTCGAGTCCCACGTAGGTGGGCTCGACGACGTCGGTGATGCGCCGGGCGAGCTCGGGATCGCCGGGCGCCGGGTACTCCACGTCAAAGAGCGGCTGTGGAAAGCCATAGAAGTCGTGAATCGTCCGCGGTACTTTCATCGCCGTCACGGCGGTGATATTGACGTACCAATGCGCGGAGATAACGAGAACTGCCTTAGGCTCGGGAATCGACGCGCCAAACGTCGTCCACGCCTGGGTGTAACGGTTGTGATCGAGCGCGTTCATGGGATTTCCGTGGCCGATGAACGCGGCGGGCATTAACTCTGACATCACGACCTCCTACGCACGTCTCAGCGTAGCGGCGTCCTTTTGTCCAAACGCAGTCCTAACCTGGCGTTATGCGAAAGTGGCGCGTGCTGGGCGCGGCGATGATCCTCACGTCGCTCGTGGTGGGCACGAGCGCGACGACGACGGCGTCGGCCACGTCCAACGTGGCCTGCGCGACCCAAGTCGTCTCGACCTGGACCCTTCCTCGCCTCGCGAACGAGACGATCTCGGTGTCGGTGAACGCCACGAACATTGGCGCCATGGGCCCGGCGGCGCGCGCGGGTTACGGCGGTCTACTCCTCATTGGTTCGAGCGCCCCCACGAAGTTCGCGAACGTCGTGGCCACGTTGCAACGCGAGAGGCCCGAGAAGTACGCGATGCTCATCATGACCGATCAAGAGGGTGGGGGCGTCACGCGTTTGAAGAATCTCGTCGCCGCGTTGCCCTGGGCTCAGACCATGGGCAAGAACCTGACGCTCACCCAGATCACGGCGGAAGGCAAGAGGGTTGGACTTTCGATGGCCGCCGCGGGTGTCAACACCGATCTGGCGCCGGTGCTCGACGTCGACGGGCGCGCGGAAGAACCGGGCGCCAAGAACCCCGACGGTTACCGCTCCTTTAGCGGCGTCCCCGCAGCGGCCGGAAGTGACGGCGTTGCCTTTCTCAACGGACTTCGTGACGCGGGCGTCCTCGCCGTCGTCAAGCACTTTCCCGGCCTGGGCGGCGCCACCGGCAACACCGACTACGGTCCGGCCGCGACGCTCCCGTGGTCGACCCTAAAAAAGACGGGCCTCGTTCCTTTCGAAGACGCCGTCAACAATGGTGTCACGGCGGTCATGTTGTCGAACGCCACCGTGCCGGGTCTCTCGTCGCTTCCTTCGAGCATCTCGCCGGCGGTCATACAAGTACTTCGACAACAGTTGGGCTTTAGCGGTCTCATCGTGACGGACTCTCTCACCGCGGGTGCCCTGGGCGCCCTTCACTTGGGTGTTCCCTTAGCGTCCGTGAAGGCCCTCAGCGCGGGCGTCGACCTCGTCTTGGCCGGTTCGCCCCGTTCGCCCGCCGCCTCGTTGCTGCTGGCCCAAGAGACGTCGAACGCCATCCAAAAGGCGGTCACCGCGGGGACGCTCGCGCTCGCCACGCTCCAGGGCGCGGCCGCGCAAGTGCTGGCGAGCAAGAATCAAGTGAGTTGTCCCAGCCCACCCGTCACGACGACGACTATCGCAGGAGCCCTTTAGGCGGGTTCGTCGCTTTCACTCAGTTCGGCCACGATGTCATTGACGATGACTTCCGGACGAAATCTGATGTCGACTCGCATACCGCGCTCATCGCCGCTCAGTGGCTCGAGCACCGCAAACTGTGAATCGAGAAGTGAACCCGACATGATTTCGTGGCGTCGAGCTTCGATCCTCGCTCGCACGACGGCGGGCGTTCCATCCAAGAAGACGAAGAAGGCATCGGGGGCGTAGAGTCGCAGGACGTCGCGATATGAACGCCTGAGGGCGGAGCACGCGGTGACCGAACTGCGCTGGTGTGACTCTTCGTCTTGGAGGCGTCGTCCCACCGCGTGAAGCCATGGCAAACGATCGTCGTCACTCAGTGCGTGGCCGGCGGACATCTTGGCAATGTTCTCGGGCGAGTGCAGCCAGTCCGCGTCGATGAACTCAACTTCCAGGCGCGCCGCAAGTGCTCGAGCGACCGTGCTTTTGCCCGAGCCTGACACGCCCATGACGACGATCGACTGAGCGCGGATGATTTGCTCCGTATGGGAAGTCATGAAAACGCGACCTCGCTCATTGCCAGCGGTCAGTGACCGGGCCGTTGCGACGTCGCGGGCGCGCGCTTCGCCGGCGCCTTCGACGTTTTCCTTTGGTCTCGTAGCAGTCGCTGGACGAGCTTTCGCACTTCGGTGGGGTCGAACGCCAAGGTTGCGTCACCTACGGTGAACTCGATTCGTTGCAGTGACGCTCCCTCGGAGACGAAGGGTCGAGCGAAGGTCCAGATTTCTTGCTCCCGGGCGATCTTGAGGGCCCGTTCGCGTAACTCACCAAGTCCGACGGAGAGTCGAAGGTGCATCATCGGCGTCTGCACCGAGTCCGGCAAAACTTCGACGCCCGGGAGTTCGCGTAGCGCTTTGCCAATCGCGACGGCGTGTCGGTAGTACTTGGGCATGAGCGGTAGGCGTCGATCGAGCACCGTCATCGCCGACGCCGCGTAGGGCCACATGCCAAAGAGTCGACCGCCGTGGCGCGTTCGCCACGTTGAGACTTCGTCGATCACCTCCTGATCCCCGGCAACGCAACAGCCAGTGATTCCGCCGAGTCCTTTATAGAACGAGACGTAGACCGAGTCAAAGAGCGCGGCAATCTGGGCGGGGGTCTTCTTGTAGTACGGCGTGGACTCCCAGAGCCGCGCGCCGTCAAGGTGCACGGCGGCTCCGCGTTCACGGGCCCAATTGACTTGGGCGTTGAGTTCGCTCCAGGTCGGCAGTACGCCGCCGAGGTCACGCTGGGGCAGTTCGATGAGTAGTGCGCCGACGGGTTCGTGGACTTGCTGGAGACTCGTCACCGAGAGCGGTTCGTTCCGTGGTCCCACCGGGACGGCGAACAGTCCGTGAAGTTGTTGGTAACCACGTTCTTCGTGTGAGTCGAGGTGACACGCGGGATGAAAGGCCACGCTCTTCGAGCCTCGGCGTTCACCGTGTACCCGCAACACGATCTGCTGGGCCATGGTGCCACTCGGCAAGAAGAGTGCCGCTGGTTTGCCGAGAATCTCCGCGACCTTCACCTCAAGATCGTGAACTACCCCGCCGACGCCGTAGTAGTCCATCTCGGTGTCGAGAGGGATCGTCGTCAAGAGATCGTTCGCGAGACGCGGTCCGTGTCCGCCAAGAAAGCGTGTGCACGACTTCATCGCCGACTCCGCCTCTAGGTCGCGCGAGAAAGGAGGAGAACTTTGGCGGGGCCGACGGCGTGGCGTAGAGGCGATTGGTCCACTCATCGAACTCATCCTACGGAGTGTTCCCCGAACGGGCTTTGAAAACTTGATAAATCTCGTACGATCTCGCTTTGACGTTCTGCGACAGTTCTTTCCTGAGTGGACGGACCTTTCAAACGGTGGTTCGATTTCGACGTTCGTTGACGCAAAGTGAAATACCTAGGTACAGTGGCCCATGGCTCGTAGTCAGTCGGTGAAGCGTCGCTTTGCCCGAGGTGATTGAGTCGTTGAAAGGTGGAATGAAAGATGTCGAGAAACCCCTACGAGGAGTTGCCGAGCCTTCCTTCCTTTGAGGTGACGTCGGACGACTTGGTCGACGGCGAAATTTTGGCGAAAGCCCAGGTGAGTGGACTCATGGGAGCGGGCGGCTCGGACACGTCGCCACAGTTGTCGTGGCGGGGTTTTCCCGAGGGAACGAGGAGTTTTGCCGTCACGGTCTACGACCCGGTGGCGCCCACCGCCTCGGGGTTTTGGCACTGGGCCGTCGCGGATATTCCCGTCACGACGACGTCGCTTCCATCGGGCGCGGGCGATAACGACGGCAGTGGCTTACCCAAAGGCGCCGTACAACTGACCAACGACTCGGGCATGAAGCGCTTCGTCGGCGCCGCGCCTCCGCCGGGCCACGGCGTGCACTACTACTACGTCGTCGTTCACGCCGTCGATGTTCCGAGCTTGGATCTGCCCGACGGCGCCACGCCCGCGTACTTAGGGTTCAATCTCTTCATGCACGCGATAGCGCGCGCCACGATCATTGGCACCTACGAGCAGGTCTGGAGCGATCCCGCGGTTTAGACCGTCAAAGACTCTTGTTCCGAGCCTTCGAGCCTCTTAGATCTGGCCAGGGCCGAGGTGGACGCCGGTAAGCGTCGTTTATTGGCACGGTGTGCCCTGGCCACTCTTTCCGCGAGCGAACGTCGTTCACGTTCGCGATAAAAAGTTTGCGAAATTTGGTCTACGTGCTTCTTCGTGGGACTCCGGACAGTTCCACGGTCAAGTGGTGACAGCAAATAGATTGAAACTGACGACGTCGCGATTTGCGTGAGACGGACGAAAGTGAGCGCTACCTGGACGATCTGGACGATCAACTATTTGCCCTGCATCAGTTGCTTGCAGCGATGCTCGACGGTATCGATCTCCTTGACGAGCACGGCGTCATTCGCGACGTCAATGGCTGTCTTCTGGAATTGACTGGATTCGTGGGTGACGACTTGATGGGTCAAGACGTATCGTTGCTCGTGCCTTCACGCGATCGAGCGATCTTCTACGCGAGGATGATGTTCACGGCCTCGGAAATCGATGCGGCCACGGCGTCGGGAGATAGCTCCAAAGAATCCCACGAACGATCATGATGCATCCAAATTGTGCGTAGTCCGACGAGGTGGCCGCCGACAATGTCGTAGCTTGCGGAGTCGCCAATCATCCACCCACTGAGCGGCCGCCCGCACTGTCTCGCGGCTTCTTCAAATATCCCAGCTTGGGGTTTCCCCACGCCAAGTACTTCAGAAATGCAAACGGCATCAACTTCATCGAGGAGATTGGCTACTTCGAGCTTTTTCATTTGAGTTGGTGGCCCGTTGGTAACGACTGCGATTTTCCAATCCAGCGCTCGCAACCTTCGGAGCGCTCGGATGGTTTCAGCATCGGCCTCGAAGAAACTTGGATACTCCGCGAAGTATCGGGCGAGCAGTTCTTCAATCGTCTCGTCAATATCGAACATCTCCTTGATTTCTTGAAAGAAGAGATTCCTTGATGCGTAACCATTCATATCGATCCGAGAAATGATGGCCAGCGCGTCAGACGGGAGATTGAATTCGTCGACAAACTCTGTCAACCAAAGTGAGAAGGCCGCTTCGCGGTCGATCAAAGTGTCGTCAAGGTCAAAGAGTGCGAGGCCGGTCATTCATGAAATATATCTTCGTTGCCCTTGGGGTCCCAGCGGCTGAGAGAAGCGTCAACGACGTCGTTGCAAGCGTCAATGTTCTTGGCAGTGGCGGGCGTACTTCCGTTCGAGCACGCTTTCGTTGGCCAAATCGGGCGTCACCTATTAGAGATAGTGAGGCGGTCGCTCGTCTCGGTCGCGATTTAGTCGTGCAATCTCGGACTTCAGGCGTTCTATCTCTTCACGCAGCGCGCGAACGACGTTTTCGAGATCTTCGTTCTGAGTTGTTTCGTTCGTCACCATTCAACAATTGCACACAGTTTGATTAGCTCTGTCGTGACGTCGAAAACTCTCAAGTGTTCACCTATCACGCCGTTATCGTTAGGCACTTCGTCGACCTCTAGTGGGTGGCGTGGCACACGAAGAGTCAGACCTTGCACTGAAAATCTCGTGGCACCAGCGCCTTAGGTCCTCGTAGGACTCTTTCGGGGCCCATCTTTTACGACCGGCGTTACGATGTTCTTTGGACGTTGACTACGGGAAGAGTCCGCGCAACTCGGTCGCCTCGGCGATTCGTTCGACGCCCACTACGAGCGCGGTGTCGCGAAGCGGGACGTGGAGTTGTTCATGACGCTCCCAGATCGAGTCGAAGGCGTCGTGCATGGTCTTTTCGAGGCGTTGGCGAAAGAGTTCGCCCTCCCACATGAAGCCCTGGAGGTCTTGCGCCCATTCGAAGTACGAAGCCACGACGCCGCCGGCGTTCGCCAACACGTCGGGAACGACGGGGATGTTGCGACTCGTGAGAACGGCGGCTCCTTCGCCGGTGGTGGGACCGTTCGCGGCTTCCACCATGAGTGACGCCGCCATCGTCTCGGCGACGTGCTCGGTGATCACGCCGCCGAGGGCCGCGGGAATGGCGATGTCGCTGGGTAGGGTGAAGAGCTCGTCGGCGTAGATCACGTCACTGCCCGGGTAGCCAATGATGGACCTGGCGTCTTCGTAGTGTGCGGCCATCTTCTCGTGATCGATCCCGTCGGGCACGTGAATGGCGCCGTGGATATCGGCGAGACCCACGACTTTCATGCCCCGTTCACTCAAGAGTCTGATGAGGGGCGCTCCCACTTTGCCGTAGCCCTGGATGACGACGCGTTCGCCTTGGGGGCTTCGATTGAGCTGCTTCAAGAGCGCGATCGTGCAGATCGTCACGCCGAGTGACGTCGCGCCGGCGTGGCCGAGTGAACCACCAATGGCGAGAGGCTTGCCGGTGACGACCCCGGGCATGTTGTGACCGCGCAACATCGATACGGTGTCCATGATCCAACTCATGACCTGAGGGTCGGTGTTGATGTCGGGCGCGGGAATGTCGCGGTCGGGTCCGATCATCGGTGCGATCGAGAAAGCGTAACGGCGCGTCAGTCGTTCAAGCTCCGCGCGCGAGAGCAGCGAGGGGTCGACCTTCACGCCGCCCTTCGCCCCGCCGTAGGGGATATTCACCACGGCGCACTTGATCGACATGTCCGCACTAAGGGCCGCGATCTCGTCGACGCTCACGCTCGGGTGAAAGCGAATGCCACCCTTGCCCGGTCCGCGCGACGAGTTGTGTTGAATGCGCCAGCCGGTGTACATCTCGATCTCACCCGAGTCCATGCGTACCGGTACCGCGACTTCGAGGATCCGCTCGGGGGTCACGATGCGCTTGATCATTCCCTCGTTGAGGCCCAGGAGATGACCGGCCTGCTCGATCAAGGAGGCGACGTGAAGCCAGGGGTTGAATTCGTCAGGGTGTGCTTCGTGAGGACGCGTGACCACGTGTCACCAGCCTTTGGGATTGGCGAAAGCGCCGTTGCTTTCACCGTCCAGGTTAGGTGAGGAAGACCCACCCATGGGGCCGGGTGACGTCTTTCTCGCGTCACGTGGTCAGATACTGTGACTCTCAACGGGGGAAGGGTCAGTTATGAAGATTTCGACGATGTTGGGCTACGCCGGGGGCTTCAAGCAGGCCGCGCGCGAGGTCGCGGAGATGGAAAGAGCCGGGCTCGACCTCGTGTGGGTCGCTGAAGCCTACGGCTTCGACAGTCCGTCGTTGATGGGCTACCTCGCGGCTCTGACCGATCGAGTCGAGATTGGCGCGGCGATTCTGCCGATCTACACCCGCACCCCGACGCTGCTCGCGATGACCGCGGCCGGTATCGACGCGCTCTCCGACGGCCGTTTTCACCTCGGGCTGGGCGCCTCGGGCCCCCAAGTCATCGAGGGCTTTCACGGCGTTCCCTACACCGACCCGCTCGGACGAACCCGCGAGATTGTGGAGATCTGTCGTGACGTGTGGAAGCGCGAAGCACCCCTCGTGCACCAGGGCAAGAACTTCACGTTGCCCCTGCCCCCGGAGCAGGGGACCGGCCTCGGTAAGCCGCTCAAGATCATCGCGCACCCACTGCGCCGCGAGATTCCCATTTGGATTGCGTCACTGGGCGAAAGGAACGTGGCGCTCACCGCCGAGATCGCGAACGGTTGGCTGCCGATCCTCTTTATCCCCGAGCGCGCCGGCGACGTCTGGGGCAAGGCCCTGGAAACGGGTCGGGCCAAGCGCGAGGGGAATCTGGGCGAACTGATGATCAACGCGGGAGGACTCCTCGCCATTGGAGAGAGCGACGACGTCACGGCGCTGCGAGAACTGCAGCGTCCGATGGTCGCGCTCTACGTGGGGGGCATGGGCGCCAAGGGCAAGAACTTCTACAACGAACTCGCCGTCCGTTACGGCTTTGAGAAAGAGGCGGAAACGATTCAAGACCTCTACCTCTCGGGCCTCAAACACGAGGCCGAGGCGGCGGTGCCAGCTGAGTTCCTCGAGCTCACGACGCTCTGCGGGCCCAAGAGCTACGTCCAAGAACGCGTCGAGGCCTTTCGAGCGGCGGGCGTCACGCACCTCCAGGTTCATCCCATTCCCCAGCCCGGCCAGAGCGCCGCGACGCTCATCGAGACGGTCAAGGAGATGTTCTAGGCGCCAGCGCGCGTCGCGTCGCGTCCGCCCGAGGCGAGCCACGCGTCGTACATCGTGGCGTACGCGCCGCCGGCTGTGAGGAGTTCTTGGGGCGTGCCCATCTCGACGATGCCGCCGTCGTCAATGACCACGATCCGGTCGGCGCGCTGGGCGGTCGTGAGGCGGTGCGCAATCAGTATGGCGGAGCGACCTTCGAGGAGTCGGTCGAGGGCCCGTTCGATGACGGTCTCGCTGCGTAGGTCGAGCGACGAGGTCGCCTCGTCCAAGATCAACACGCGCGGTCGAGCGAGAAAGGCGCGCGCCAGCGCCAACTGTTGACGTTCGCCGGCCGAGAGAGTTTGTCCACGTTCGTGCACGGGCGTGTCGAGCCCGTCGGGCAGGCGTTCGACGAGTTCACGCAGTCCCACGACGTCAATCGCCGTCTCGATGTCTTCGTCGGTGGCGCCGAGGCGACCGAAGCTCAAGTTGGTGCGAATGGAACCCGCGAAGAGGAAGGGCTCTTGGGGCACGACGCCGAGCTGGGAGCGCAGTGAGTGCAACGTCACGGTGCGGATGTCGATGCCGTCGACGAGCACGCGCCCCGCCGTGGGGTCGTAGAAGCGATTGGCGAGTTTGGCCATGGTCGACTTACCGGCGCCCGTGGGTCCGACGAAGGCCACCGACTCGCCGGGCTCGATCACCAGGTTGACGTCGTGCAACACGAGCGTGTTGGGGTTGTAACCGAAACTCACGTTTTCAAAGGTGATGCGGCCCTCCACCGGGGGAAGCGTGAGGGCGTTGGGTATCTCGTCAACCGTGGGCGGCGTTTCGAGGAGTTCCCGCAGACGGATGATCGACGAACGACCCTGTTGGAGGCTGTTGTACTGCTGGACGAGGAGCTGGATCGGCGCGAAGAACCGGTTGAGGTACAAGAAGAAGGCGATGAGGTACGCCACGTCGAGTCGGTGTTGAAGCACCATGCGCCCACCGATGCCGAGCAGCAACCCCTGGCCCAGTATCCCGATCATCAGCGTCGAGGGTCCGTAGATTGCGTTGACTCGTCCGGTGTAGACGTTGGCGTCGCGGTAGGCACCCACGACGTGCCGGTGGTTGCGGATGTTGCGCTTTTGACGATTGTTGGCCGTCACGACGCGAATGCCGTAGAGCGACTCCGAGAGGTCGGCCAGCACCAGGGCGATGCGGTCGCGACTGAGGAGGTAGCCCTTTTCGGAGGCGTGGTGGAACCAGATGGTGAACACGAAGAGCAGGGGCACGATCAAAAGAACTGTCCACGCCGCGAGCTCGACGTTGGTCTTGAAGAGAATCGCCGTAATGACGACCATCGTGAGTCCCTGCAGGGCGAACTGGCTGATGCCGTCTTGCACGAGTTGTTGCAGGTTCTCCACGTCACTGGTCATGCGGCTCATGAGAACGCCGGCCTTCTCGTCCGTGAAGAAATCGAGACTCAGGCGTTGGAAGTGGGTGAAGACCCGGATTCGCAGATCGTGCATCACTCGAGACGAGAGTTTGCCGGTCACTTCCACTCCCAGGCGTTGAAAGTAGACACTGACGAGCGCCAACACGAGGTAGAGGATTGAACAGACGGCAATGATCTTGAGGTCGCGGTGACCGGGCTCCATGCCGTTCTTGATGGCGTATTCGGTGAGTAGCGGACCGGCCTGCAAGGTGAGACTCGTGACGATGACGAGCAACGAGCCCGCGACGACCCACTGGGGGTAGGCCTTGATGAGGTTAGGCAACGTGAGGCGCTCGCGTTCCTTCTCACTGGGTCGCTGCGTGAAGTGGACGTGCGACTTCGGGTGCTCTGGCTCGGTGGCCAAGAGCTTCGTCGCCTCGTCCATCAGTTCGGTGGGAATGCCTCCGAAGGGAAGACCGGCGCGACCGCTCGCCTCCGACGCGCTGCCCCCGAACATGCCGCCGCCGCCGCCGAATCCGCCGCCCCAACCCACTACGACTTTCCTCCGGCGGTGGCCTGGGCCAGGATCTGTGAGTAGAGCGGCACGTTCGCGAGGAGTTCGTCGTGGGTACCACTGGCGACAACCCGACCTTCGTCCAGCAGCAGTACCCGAGTAGCCAAGGCGATCGTGGAGATGCGGTGCGCAATGACGATGGTGGTGCGTTGAGTGAGAAGACCTCGAAGGGCTTCGTAGATTCCCGACTCCACGTGCACGTCTATGGCGCTCGTCGCGTCGTCGAGGATGAGAATCGGGGGATTGAGCAGGAGCGTTCGAGCGATGGCGATGCGTTGGCGCTGGCCCCCGGACAAGGTGTAGCCGCGCTCGCCAACGACGGTGTCGTAGCCCTCGGACAGGCGCACGATGAACTCGTCAGCGTTCGCGGCGAGGGCGGCCGCCTGGACCTCTTCGAGGGAAGCGTCGGGTCGGCCGTAGGCGATGTTCTCGCGAATCGAAACCGAAAAGAGGAAGGGTTCGTCGAGGACGACGCCCACGTTCTCCCTCAGCGAGGACAAGGTGAGATCGCGTAGATCGTTGCCATCAATGGAAATCGCGCCCTCGGTTACGTCGTAGAAGCGCGTCATGAGTCGAGCCACGGTGGACTTTCCCGATCCCGTGCGCCCGACGATGGCGACGGTCTCGCCCGGCTCGATGTGCGCGTCGAAGTCAGTCAAAATTTCGACCCCGTTGCCGTAGGTGAACTTCACGTGATTGAAGTCGATCGCTCCGGTGGCGTGCTCGAGGTCGTACGCGCCAGGGCGTTCGACGATGTCGGGGTTCTCGTCCAATATCTCAAAGATGCGTTCGGCGCTGGCCTTGGCGCGTTGTCCCATCATCACGAGTTGACCGAGCATCATGAACGGCGCTTGGAGCATCAACAGATAGGCGTTGAAGGCGAGGATTTGACCAATCGCGAGTTTGCCTTGCAAGACCATCCAACCACCGAAGAACAGCACGAGGGCGAGTCCGAGTTGGGGCAGGTTCTGGACCCAGGGCGACCAGATCGCTCGGATGTTGGCGTCTTTGATGTAGGCCCACGCGACGCGTTCGGCGGCGTTGGCGAGGCGATCGATCTCCGCTTCTTCTTGCGCGAAGGACTTCACGACGCGTACACCGTTCACGTTCTCGTCCACGACCGTCGCGACCTCAGCCAAGCGGGCCTGCGTGATCCACGAGATCGGGAACATGACCTTGCGCATCTTTATTCCCACGACGTACAAGATCGGCATGACGACCATTGCGAGCAGCGCCAACTTCCAGTTGATGAAGAGCATGAAGCCAAAGGCGATGATGCCAATGAAGCACTGCACGACGATCAGCGGCGCGAACGTGGAGTACATCTGTACGCTGCGAATATCGCTGTTGGCTCGACTTATGAGCTGACCGGACTGGACCCGGTCGTAGAAGCTGAATGAGAGCCACGTAAGGTGCTCGTAGATCAACGAACGCAGGTCGGCTTCGACGTTGTAGGCTGTGGCGTAAACGTACTGGCGCGAAATGATGCCGGTCACGCCCGCCAAGAGTCCTACGATGACGATCAAGATAACGTCGGTGTGCAGGGAATGAAGGTGTTTCTCCAACGTGTAGTCGATGTCGCCACTCAACATATTGGGCACCAGAACCTGGAAGATGAGGCTCACGAACGAGAGTCCGATCGCGGTGATAAACGCCGCGCGATGCGACGCGATTACTGGCAGAACACGTCGCCACCAGGGTAGTTTCCGGTCTCGGGAGATCCTGGCGCGAGGACCCGGGTACTTTGAGGTCACCCCGCCCAGAGGATTCGATTCTCTCTCTCGATCTCCCTTGGTGCGGTCCGAGAGGGAAGAAGACATCAAGCAATTCTACCGACTGACCTGTAACACTCTGTCGGGCGGTCGCGCCTTAGAACGAACTACTCAGGGGTCCATGATGTCGGTATCGTTACGTTTCTGACACGCCGCACTACCGTCGTGCGCGTGGCGATCGCTCGTTCGACGCTCATCTGCGTGGTGTTGACGATGAGTACCGAGCCGACGGCGCCGCGTGGCCCCGTTGCACTCAATCGGCCGCGACGTCAGTCACCCGGTTGAGTCGTTCAAGCATCGTCACGGCCCCGATCTGCACGAAGATGTCGCGCGCCTCCTTGGCGACCGTGGCGGCGGGGTGATCGGCGCCGAGCACGAGTACGAGGTCCAGTTCACTCAGTGCTAGGTCGAGAACGCTGTCGACAGTTCGCCACTGTTCGAAGGCGTCGAGATAGTTTTCCGCCGCTTCGTCCAGGCGACCTTCCAGTGCGGCGAGGCCCGCTTCCAAGGTACGGCGTTGCGCCGCCGACGCGCGCCCACGCAGTCGTTGCATGGCCCCGAGCATCTCGCGCAGGTCTTCGGTCTGGCCCAGCCAGAGTGCCGCGCGCGCGGCGATGCCCAGAGCGGCGTTGCTGTTAATACCCATGGGATCGAGTTCAATGGCGCGGCTCGCGTGGCGATACGCACTGGGCAGGTCGTTCGTGGCGAGCGACGTGAAGGCCATCGAGGTGAGGCGCGTCGTCTCCGAAGCGAGCTGGGTGTTGCCGTCGCCTCCCGAAACCTCGATCTCTTGAAGGCCGAGGGCGAGTAGTTCTTGGGCGTGCTCCACGTCGCCGCTCATCGCCGCGAGCACGGCCTCGAGGCCAAACAACCACTGTCGATGCCACGCCACGAGATCGCGCTGCTTGAGTTCCTCAAGGGCGACGCGCGTCTCGAGCCAGAGACCCAAGTAGAGCGACGTCTCCGCAATGTTCAAGAGATTCGTGATCTCAATGCCGCGCGCGCCTCCTCGTCGCGCGATCTCTACCGCCTCGCCCGCGGTGACCAGCATGGCGCGGGGATCGTCGGGCAACATGTAGAGACTCAGGCCCGTACGCGCGCGGGCCTGTTCATAAAGGGCCCCGGCTTCATCGGCAATGGCCGCCATCCCGCGACCCAACATCACCGCCTCCCGGTGTCGTCCGAGGGTAAACAGTGCCAACGATCGCGCGCCGATGGCACTCGCCAGAAGGGCACTGTCGTCGAGCTCTTCGGCGAGGCTGAGGGCTGTTTCGCACCACTCGAGCGCTCGCTTCACGTCGACGCCGTGACAGAGCACTCCCGCGATCGCGTCGGCGAGACGAGCCCGAACCAGGGGATCGCCGTCGCCCATGAGTTCGTAGGCCCGTTCACAGCGTTCCACGGCCTCGTTCGCACGACCGAGAAAGGCGAGTTGATACGAGAGCTGGGCTATGGCCACGCCCGCGGCGTTGACGTCATCGAGTGATTCGTAGATCGCGATCGCCTGTTCGAGGTAGTTCGCGGACTCGGCGTTCTGTTGGAGGTGACCAGCGGCTTCGCTTGCTCGTTGAAAGAGCGTGGCACGTAAGCGATCATCGACCGCGAGCTCGAGCGCCTGGGTGAAGAACACGGCGGCCTGCTCGGGTGAACCGAGCGAGAGTGCTCGTTGACCGGCCCGTTCCAGCCACTCGAGCGCTCGGGGAATGAGCTGGTCGTTGTCCGGTTCTTCCGGGGTCGCACGGTAGGCCTCGTGGTAGTGGGCGGCCACCACACCGGCCAACTCTTCGTCGTGCAGTGACTCCGCGTAGCGCGCAATGGCGAGATGCTTCGCTCGACGGTCTCGACGGGCCAACGTACCGACGGCGACCTCTCGAATCACGCCTTGGACGAAGCCGTACTGCCCGCGCTCGGGCGAGCGCGGATCGTTGTCGGCGAAGACGTACTCTTTGCGTACGAGGTCCCGTAGTTCCGTCTCCAGGTCCTCGATACTGCCGCCGTTGACAACGCGCAGACTTTCGATTGAGAACGTGGAGCCTACGACACCGGCGTCTTGAAGCAGCGCGCGTTGTCGAGGCGGGAGCGAGTCCAGCCGCGAGGCGATGAGCGCGTGGAGCGTTTCGGGGATTTCGAGGGTGCTGAAGTCGCCCTCGACGCGGTAGCCATCGTCGGACTGCACGAGGACACCGCGGTCGACCAACATGCGAATGGATTCCACCGCGTAGAGCGGCACCCCCTCGGCGCGCGCGAGCACTTGGTCGGACACGTCGCGGGGGAGTCCGTGGACGAAGCCGTTGAGTAGTTCACGCATCGCCTGCGCCGCAAGCGGTTCGAGATGCAGCGACGTGAAGTTACGAAGCCCCGCACCCCACGAAGCGCGCCGTTCCATTAACTCCGGTCGTGAAAGGGTGACGATGAGCAGTGGGTAGTTCTTCGACCATTCGAGAATCGATTCGACGAAGTCGATGAGCCCGGTGTCGGCCCACTGCAGGTCTTCGAAGACGAGCACGGTCACTCCCACGGAGGCGATGCGTTCAAAGAATTTGCGCCACGCCGAGAAGAGTTCTTCGCGGTCGCTCGTCGAGGTATCGCTCAGTCCGAGGAGGTGAGCGAGACGCGGCTCGAGCCACTGGCGTTCTTCAGCGTCGGGGACGAATTGGTCTAGGCACGCGCGCAACTTCTCGAGGGTCGAGGCGGCGTCTTCGCCCTCGAGGATTCCCGCGCGCATGCGGACCATCTCACCGAGGGCCCCGAAGGTGACGCCCTCGCCGTACGCGCGCGAGCGGCCCTGATGCCAATAGACGACCTCGGCCAACCCGTCAACGTACTTGAGGAACTCCCAGGAGAGCCGACTCTTGCCGATGCCAGGAATCCCCGTGACCGATACCAATCGGGCACGTTGCTCGCGGGCGGTGGCGTGCAAGAGGTCCTTGATGAGGCGAATCTCTTCCTCGCGACCCACGAATGGAGGTTCGAGTCGTTCGGTCCGACCCAACCCCTTTCGCTGGGCGACCACGCGAAGCGCCTTCCACGCTTTTATCGTGACGGACTTGCCCTTGAGCTCGAGGGCGCCCACTTCCTCGAAGGCAATCGCGCCCGACGACGCGCGCCACGTGGATTCGTCCACGAGCACGGATCCCGGTTCCGCCACGCTCTGCAGCCGTGAGGCCGAATTGACGGTGTCGCCCAACACCATGCCTTCGCCCACTTTGCCAATCGTGATCGCCACCTCACCGGTGACGACGCCGCCGCGGGCTCGAAGACCGTCGAGGCCGGTGTCGTCGCCGAGTTCAGTGACCGACGCCACGAGGTCGAGCGCGGCACGGACCGCACGCTCGGCGTCGTCTTCGTTGGCGACCGGTGCACCCCAGACCGCCATGACGGCGTCGCCGATGAACTTTTCCACCGTGCCGCCGTAGCGGTCAATGATCCTTTGAGCTCGATCGAAGTACTGCGTGAGCAGTTCTCGAACGTGTTCGGGATCGCGCGATTCGGCCATCGGCGTGAATCCCACGAGATCGACAAATAACACTGAGCAGAGTCGTCGCTCCGCCACTGACTTCACGGTCGTGTCAAGGGCCGACGACCCCGTCGCTCGTGTCGCGTCGGTCGTGGCGCCAGGGTGCGCAGTTAGGGAAACCGGTGACCCGCAACTCGCGCAGAAGGGCTTACCCTCAAGAATCTGCGCGCCACACGACGGGCACAGCGGTGCCACTCGTGCTCCGCAGTTGGCACAGAACGGCTTGTCGCTCGGAGTCTCCCCCTGGCACGCCCCACATTGCATCGTGGCCTCCTTGGCTCGGCAGTCTACGACGCAGAGCCGCTCGCGTGTCCATTTGCGCTTGTTACACCTCTTTCGCCGCCGCCGCCGCCGCCGTCGGCCCCTCGTCGAGCCGGCGTCGGAAATCGAATCCGGCGTAGTGTGACCTCGTGGATTCGCTGCTCGTACTTGAACATCCCGTCGTCGCCGACAAGGTCCGTCAACTCCGAGACGTTCGCACCTCCAACGCTGACTTCTTGCGCCTAGCGGGCGAGATCTCTCGTTTCGTTGCGTACGAGGCCTTTCGCGACACACCCGTCGCGGCGACGACCGTCGACACGCCGGTCATGAAGGGGGCGCCGGCTCTGCGTATCGACTCGGAGTACCTGATCGTGCCCATTCTGCGAGCCGGACTCGGCATGAGTCCGGCGGTTCAAGAGGTGTTGCCACTGCACCGGGTCTGTCTCGTGGGACTGCGACGAAACGAAGTAACGCTCAAGCCCGACGTGTACCTCGACGGACTACCCGAGTCGCTCGCGGGCGTGCACGTCGTGATCTGTGATCCCATGCTCGCCACCGGGGGATCACTCGACTGTGTGCTGGAGATGCTTCGCGACAGGGGCGCCGGCGAGATCACGGTGCTCTGTCTCATCGCCGCGCAACCCGGCGTCGACTTCGTGTTGGCGCGCCACCCCGAAATCAAGATCGTCGCGGCGGCGCTCGACGCCGAACTCAACGACGTGGGCTACATCACGCCGGGCCTCGGCGACGCCGGTGATCGCCTCTTCGGACCGCCCGCGCGCTGATCCTTAGAGCCCGATGTCCTCGTGCCAGAGCTCGGGGTGAGCGTCGATAAACGTGCCGAGCAGTTTCGTGCACTCGGGGTCGTTCAGTAGGACAATCTCCACGCCGAGCTCGTCGAGCCACTCGTGGCCGCCGTGGAAGTTCTCGCTTTCGCCAATGACGACGGCGCCGATATTGAACTGGCGCACGAGTCCCGAGCAGTACCAACACGGCGACAACGTCGTGACCATGACGCACTCGGGATAGTCGCGACGTCGGCCGGCCTTTCGAAACGCGTCGGTCTCGGCGTGCACGGAGGCGTCGTCTTCTTGCACGCGCCGGTTGTGGCCCGAACCGAGCAGTGTTCCGTCGCGTAGAAAGAGCGCCGCGCCAATGGGGATGCCGCCTTCACGAAGGCCGAGCAGTGCCTCGTCGTACGCCGACGCCAGCATCGTCGTCGCGAGAGAAACTTCCAACGGTGGTCTCGAAGTCGCCATGGACTCAGTATGCTCCAGCACCGTGACCAGAGGAACCTATTCCGTCGATATTGGATCGCAGAGAGTTGACCTACCCGTCGTTTCTCTCAATGAGAATCTGGCCCTCGCGCTGCTTATCACCGTCGACATGGGCGTCTCGTTTATGGCCAAGGCCGGCGAAGAGTTGGCCGAGGTGCTCGCGCCCTACGACCTGGACGTCGTCGCCACCGTCGCCACCATGGGGATTCCCTTAGCCGTCGAGGTGACGCGCTACCTCGGGCTCGACCAGTACGTGGTTTTGCACAAGACCCAGAAGATTCACCTGGCCGACGCCGTCACCGAACGGGTCCGGTCCATCACTACCGACGCCGAACAGCGGCTGCTCTTTGACCGAGCGCGAATCCCTGACGTTGAAGGTAAGCGCGTCGCGATCGTCGACGACGTCATCTCGACGGGCGCCTCGACCGGCGCGACGTTGCGTCTCCTTCGCGGCGTCGGCGCCAACATCGTCACCATTGGCACGTTGGTGACCGAAGCGAGTCTGTGGCGCGCCGCTCTCGGCGACGACGCCGCGATGGTGCGCGCGCTGGGTTCGATTCCGGTGTTTCGTCCCGACGGGTCGGGCGGTCTCGTCGAAGATTGGAACGGCTGATCGTCACGTCGTAACCCGAGAGTAACTCGGGTTACGAGGTGGACTGATCATGAGCTCACGGGTTCGAGTTCCTTTTGACGCTTCACCTGTCGCGCGACGTTGCCCGTCAGTTTCTCCAGCACGAAGTACACGACGCCCGCGATGATGATGCCCGTGGGGACCGAGAAGTCCGCGCCGCCGTACCAACCGGCAGTGCACACGCCGTGCACCAGGGAACCGGCGCACGCGGCGCCGTAGTGATTCGACACCGGCGTCATCCAGTGAAAGGGGAAGTTCACCGGTGGCGGCGCCTTGGAGAAGGCGATCGTCGCGCAGACGAGTCCGACGAAGAAGGCCACGATGCCGTTCCAGTTGATGCCGCTACGTCCGACGTAGTACAGACTCCCGCGGTCTCGTCGCTGGAGCTCGGCGGCGTTGTAGCGGTACTTGCGCATCAGCCAGTCGACGAACATGATGGCGAACCACGGAGCGATCCAGACGATGATGACGCCCACGAACTCCTTCATGTAGAGCGAGAACGTTGATTGAAACTCGGCCCAGATCGTCAGGGCGCAGGCGAGGATCGAATCCAACACGACCGCCTGGTAGCGCTTTAGACGTATCCCCATGGCTTGGAGCGAGACGCCCGAGGAGTAGAGGTCGAGCGAGTTGATGCCAAAGAGCTGCACGATGGCGAACAACAAGAACAACACGATGACCCAGTTCGGGATGAAGGCCTGGTTGTGCAACGCCTCGAAGGGATTGGCGCCGTTCCACGCGGCGGACTGCGCCTTCGAAGAAAGGAACGTGTAGGTCGCGGCGCCGAGCACCATCATGAAGATCTCGGGAATGGCCGTACTGACGAAGATCCAACCGACGATGGAGCTCTTCTTCGCGTCACGGGGCAGGTAGCGCGTGTAGTCGTTGCCGCACTCGGTCCAACCGAGACCCGAGAGCGCAATGGTGAAGGCGATGCCCGCGGAGTAGAGCTGCCAACCGCCGCCGAAGCCTTTGAAGTTCGCCGAGCCGTGCTTCAAGTCGTACACGGCGAGCAACACGAAGATGGCGCCAAAGGGAATGATCAACGCGCGCAGTACTTTGACCATCGTGGCGTGACCGAAGTACGGCATGACCGCCTGGATCGTGGCCGCGAGCACGATGAAGACCACCTTCAGTGGGTTCGAGACGTGCAGTCCCGCCATCTGGAACAAGACGATCGTGGCGCCGACGATGAGGATCAGCCCCTCCGTCTCAAAGCCCAGTTGCGTTATCCAGTTAAAGAAACTGACGAGTCGCGACCCTTGCGTGCCGAAGGCGGCGCGAGAGATCGTAAAGGCCGTGGTCCCCGTTTCGGGTCCTTGTAACGACGCCAGTCCTAAGAGAAAGAAGGAGAGGTTGCCAATGATGATGATGCTCAGCGCCGTGTAGAAGCTGAAACCAAAGCCCATCAACAAAGCGCCGTAGATGAAGTACTCGACGTTGATGGCCGAGCCGGCCCACAGCGCTCCTATATTTCTTGGCGTGGCCCAGCGTTCCGACACTGGTACGAAGTCGATGCCACGTTGTTCGATGTGAAACGCCGGATCGCCCGGAGATCCGTCATGCGAATTGATAGTTGACGCCACTGTTGTGGTCCTCCCTTATAGGTACTGTCCCCTGTACGAGCCCCAAAAGCGCTAGTCGCACGCGCCCAGTATGCCCGAAACCATATGTGGACGAGAGGGTATTGAAATCGATTTCTCGCCCAGTGAAGAAAACTGGGATTTAATGGCTTCTTATCCTCATCCAATGGCCAGCACAAAGTGAGGCGTCAAACTGTCTGACACCAGGAGGAAGTGCGCATCAAATGATGAGAGAAGGTCCCATGTTTCGCTCGACGACGAAGAAGACGTTGAAAGGAAGAGCCCCTTTCTTCTCAATTGAGATCCTGGAGGGACCGTTGGGTGACGGCACGCCCGCCAGCGGTAAACTCGTGTAATTGCCCCCTTTTTCAGGACCCAGGCGGCCCTCCCTCCGCCTGGGTCCTGAAGCAGTTCCCCGTGCGATGAGATGCCGGGGGTGTGCTGGCTAGTAGGTCCTTTATTGCTAAGTTTCGCGCAGTGGAGAAACCCAGGGAGGGCTCTCCGGGGGAAAGCAGGACAATGATGTCGTCTACCTTCGATCGTCGTTCGTTCCTTACTCATTCAGCGGCCACTCTTGGTGGTGTCGCGATGGCCGGCTCGGTAGTTGACGGGCTGCTCGCCAACGTCGCGGGGGCGACCGTTGGCGTTAATAAAGGCAAGCCAAAGATCGGTGGCACGCTCACCGTTGGTTTGATCTCGGACGTTCCCAACTACCACGTATTTAACGGTTCTCAGGGCAAGATGGACGCCTCGGCCTTTTGCGTGGCGAACGCTCTCTACGATCCGCTGTTCGTGATGTCCCTGAACGGCCGGGTCGCCCTTCCCATGCTCGCCCTGTCGGCGAGGCACAACGCCGACTACACGGTCTGGACGATTGCGCTGCGCCAGGGCATCAAGTTCACCAACGGGGACCCCTTTAACGCCGCCGTCTGTGTTGCCAACTACACGGCCGCGAACGCCGACCCCACGGTCGGGCTCGCGATCAAGCCCATCATCAACTCCGTGACGATGGTCGACGCCTACACCGTGGCGTACAACATGGTCATTCCGTTCTCGACGTTCCCGATTTCACTCGCCGAGCAGCAAATTGCCTACATGGCCCACCCGTCGTCATTCGTTTCAACCTATTCAGGTAATCCGATTGGCACGGGTCCCTTCAAGGTGAAGTCGTGGCAGGTGGGCGTCGAGTCTCAGTTCACAAAGAACGCGGGTTACTGGCGCAAGGACGGGGCGGGACGCAAGTTGCCCTACCTCGGCGCCATCAACTTCAAGACCATCGTGGACGACGCCTCGCGTAACCAGGCGCTTCAGAGCGGCGGTGTCGACATGATCCTTCAAGAGTCCGGCGCACAGATTGCCGCGTTGAAGAAGATGAAGGGCATCTCGTACGTGACGGACATTGACGCCCCCCGCGACCCGTCAGTGAACTGTCTCATCATGAACACGACGAGCACCTTGAACCAGTACTTCTGCTGGGCGGGCGAGTTCGCTCCTACGGTGCCGGGAACTCTGCCGTACATCTTGAAGGGCCAGGCCGCGCCGACCGCTGTGCAGGAAGCTGACTACCTCGGCACGCTAGGCGCCGTGAACCCCTCGACGATGCAGTGGGATACCACTTTAAAGCCCGTCGTGAACGACCTGTCAATTCGAAAGGCCTGCGCGATGGCAATTAATCGCAACACGTACTTCAAGGTAATCGACGGCAGCATCGGCGCGGTCGCCGACGGGATCTATCGAAAGACGTCGCCGTTCTACCGGAACCCCGGCTATCCGGCATATAACCCGGCGAAGGCGAAGGCTCTGGTGAAGGCGTACAAGTCCGCGAATAACCTCACGAAGGTTGGCTTCGTCATCGACACCGTGTCGGGCAACTCCTCGGCGAACCAGGCGTTCGCGTTTTTCCAGCAGCAGCTCGCGCACGTTGGCATTACGGTGACCCAACGCCAACTCGTGCAGAGCGCGTTGATCAACGGTGTCATCTACGGCCAGTACGACTGTTCGACTTGGAATCAATTTGGTGGCGTTGATCCCTCGCTCAACTACGTGTGGTTCCTCTCGCTGAATGCGACGGCCTCTCCGACCCTTGGCGGACTCGGCATGGGCGCGTTGCCGGCGGGAACCTTCATTGCCGGCGCCGTTAACTTTGCTCATCAGGCAGACCAGACGATTGAGAACTCGATGTTGAAGGCCCTGGCCGCGAAGCCGGGCTCGGCAGTAGAAAAGACGTCGTGGCAGACGGTCAATACCCAGTTCTCGAGGGTCATCCCTTACCTGTGGCTCGACACCTTGGTCTCGGCCTTCGCTGCGCGCAAGAACATTCAGAACTGGGTCTCGGGTACGGCCGCTGACGGCACGACTCGATGCCTTAGCCCCGACGACGGCTCGGCGCGTTGGGACCAAATCTGGAAGTCGTAGTTCGACTTCAGTGGTGCAGCGAACGAGCGGCGCGAGGGCGCCGGGTCAGAAAAGTGCCCCACGCTTAGAGTTGCCTTTCTCCTTTGAAGTGGCTGCATAAGTATTTGCACCAGCGGTCACAATTGTTCAATTGGGGAGTTACATGACAACGCGTGCGCCGCATTGAACGTCGCAATTATGCGTAATGGACCTTTGCGTGGGGGTTCGGGTCGGTGAGCCGACATGCACAATCTCCGACTCGCGCATCCAATCATGGGGGAAAATGGGCAGACGGGAGAGTTCTAGATAAGTCGCCCTACTCATCTTGACTACAGGAATCCAGCGCCGCGCAGGCTCAGAAAGGCTGTAGGCAAGTTATCGGTCCATTCCGTGCTGGCTCTTGGATCCAAAACCCCCTCGTCAACGGCCTTTTCACGCAACCCACGACTATTGGCGGGCAATCATCGGCCCGTCCCATTGGCATTTGATGTCTACAAAATACTGCCGTACTGGGGACGTCACGACCCCGCTCCCTTCGGATCTGACAGTTGGCTGAACTTGACCGAAGAGGGTGTGAAATGAGGCTTGACTACCGAGCACCAAGTATTTCGACGAGTACTTCTTTGGCGGGTGTTTCGCCCTATGACCGGGTATCAAATGTCTAACTTCACGAGCCTCTTGCGCCGTTGGAAACGTCATGGAAGTTCAAGAGGGTCTAATTCCGAGAACAAAATGCAGATCTCGAATGGCCGCATTCAGGAGGTCGACGATCATCATTCCGGCGCCCAGGGCCATGCCCTTCAGGTAAACGGCTATCCCCAGCAGAGTGATGACCTAGACAATGACTACGAAGGATGATTTGATCGTTCGCATAGCGGTTATAAGAAGTTGTGCGGCAACCCCGGTCTTGGTGCTGTGTACGTGTACTCGATCTCGCCAGGCTGATCGCAGCAGTCACCCGTCACTCGATCCCATCGGCAGATGGCGACAAGGGTAGGATCCCACCGGCAGCGGGCGTCAGGGGCGCTGGCTGAACAGTCTGAGGGGATTGCAGCTATGGTCGCACACGAGAAGGTGGATCGTCGACGCGGACAGGGCGATCAGGAAGTTGGGAAAGGCCGCGTCCCGCCCGCGGTGAGACCAGTCATCTTCGCCGGCGCGGTTGGCGCGGCAGTAGTTGGCGGGTCCTGTCCGTTCGTCGTCTGGCAAGCAGCGTCGCTGCTCGGGTGGGTGGCCGCCGCGCTCGCGTACCTGGGCTGGGTGTGGCGATCGATCGCAGGGCTCGACGCTGGGGCGACGTCGCGCCTGGCCACGCGTGAGGACCCGAGCGTGGCAGTCACGGACCTCATCATTATTGGTGCCGGACTCGCGTGTCTGGGGGCCGTCGGGCTCGTCTTGGTCAAGGCCGCGCACTCCCACGGGGGAACGAAGGCACTCCTAATTGCACTCGGCGTGCTGAGCGTTGCGCTCGCCTTTGCCTGCGTGCACACGGTCTTCACGTTGCGCTACGCGCGGGAGTACTACGGCACGGGCAACGGTGACGGGATCGACTTCCACTCCGACGAGCGGCCGGACTACTTCGACTTCGCCTACGTCGCGTTCACCATCGGGCTGACATTCCAGGTCTCTGACACGGACCTCGTGTCGAGACGAATCCGCAGGGTCGCGCTTCGACACGCCCTCGTGTCGTTCCTCTTCGGGGCGATCATCATCGGTCTCACTATCAACGTCGTCGCGAGCCTTTTGCACTGAGGCGGCTCGGCAGTAGCCCGAAGAGCTCGATGTACTTCGATATTGGTTCACCAACAACAGGTGTTATCGGCGGACCTTTGGGATCGAGTTCAACCGGAGAGGAGCCACAGGCGGGTGCTATCCGGGGATCAACAACTCCCTCTGTTGGAGCGGCGCCATAAACGTCCGCGTAAGACACATGCCATTTCCCCTTTCCGCTTTCAGTCGGTCGAAACGGTAGCGCGTTGGTAACGGGCTGCCACTTTTGAAGCTCCCTCATTGCCTGCCTCTGTTACGATTTTGCAAGAGGCAACTTCGCCTTCACAGTCCCAGGAGGGTCGTCATGTCCAACGAAGACCTGCATGAGCCACGAGAGCGTCTCGCGGACGAGACGGTCACTACGCACCAGGCGATTGTCTCGCTGATGGAGGAACTGCAGGCAATCGACACGTATCGCCAGCGAGCTGACGACTGCGACGACGCTCAGCTCAAGGCAGTCCTTGTTCGCAGTATGAACGACGAAATGGAGCACGCCGCGATGCTCGTGGAATGGTTGCGACGCAATGTCGGCGAGTTTGCGACTCAGTTAGACAAGTTCCTGAAATGCGAAGGATCTATCGCTTAACCGACTGACGCGCTCGCTAAGAATGCCAGCGGATTGAAGATCTCCCCGAAGTACCAGATCGAGTGTCGTTGGCCAAATTGGCTCTAGCGGCTCATCGGAAATTGGCGGGGTGTGACTGTGGCGAGTAGTGACCAGTTGGGTCTTCCTGCGTTGAGCAGAGCTCGGATTCGGTAGGCCCGACCGATGCTCCTGGTCACGGCCTGGTCGCTTCGCGAGAGCTCGCTGGTTCGCGTGGTGCGCACCTTATATAACAGCACCCGCAAACTGCATCAGTTGGATCGACAGACTCAGGACGTTGCAATATCAGGCAAACGATCGGAAGTTGGTGTCCGAGGACCGACGTGACAGGCCAGCAACTTCACTTTGGCGATTTCATAAATGGACCGATTTCTTCATGAGTATGACGGCTTCGCTTACGGCGGAGCTAATCGGATTAGCACACCGGCTGCTGCCTATTGCCCTCAAGCGATCTGCAAAATTTCCGTACTCGACAAGTGGTGGATTTGCTATCGGGTCCACGGCCCACGTTCTTCCGCCCAAGTTCTTTACCCACTCAAGCGAGAGATGCGAGTGCGCCGCTCGTTTGTCGTTAGGGCGCTGGTTTCTCGCGAATGTTGCCCTTGACGTTTCGCCACCAGAACAAGGTGGTCAGGGCGAGCAACGCCGAGACGAGGGCCCACAGCGAAAAGGGGAGGGCGGGGTTCACGGTGAAGAGGAATCCTGACACGCCCGCCCCGATCGCGAGTGAGGCCGTGTTGGACATGGTGAACAGGCCCTGACGACGACCGAGTTCGCGATGAACCGCGCCTTGGCTCATGAGCGACGAGACCGACGGCACCGACAACGAGGCGCCGATGGATTCGAACGATCCGAGCACCAGGATCAAGTTGTTGTTGTGAATATGGGGGTAGATCGCAAGAAAGAATGCGCCGCTCAAGAGTCCGGCCAGCGCAATGAAGCGGCGATTCGCGTGGTCGGCGAGCCAACCGCCGAGTCGGTAAAGCACGATCCACGGCAGACCAAAGAAGGTCCAGCTGAGGCGAATCTGTAGCGTGCTCGCGTGGTGGGCGTGCAAGAGCAGACTCCAACACGCCTCGTAGACGCCGATCGCGAGCCCCGAGGCACTGGCCGCAACGAGTGAGCCGGCCAGTTGCGAACTCCACTGCAACTTCGGCAACGGCGACGGGTCGTACGCTCGGTCCCCGAGATTCGTCTTCATCGCCACGAGGGCCGCGCCGAGACTGACGAGTCCGGCCACAAAGAAGGCCCAGCCGAGGTCGTTCACCGAGGCGACGACGCCCACCACCGGTCCGATCGCCAGGCCAAAGAGTTGGGCCGCGAAGATTCGTGACACCGCACGACCGCGCTCCTCTTCAGGAAAGAGTGACGCCACCGCCGACAACGAAGCGACCTCGATGGCGCCCGCGGCGGCACCTTGGAAGGCTCTCGACACGGCCAACCACGGCGCCGTCACCGGCAAGAGAAAGGTCATGCTCGCAAGGCCGTAGACCACGAGACTGCTCACCAGTATGCGACGTCGACCGAACTTGTCGGCGAGATGGCCGAAGGCGAACTGCGTGAGCACGCCCGCGATAAAGAACGTCGCCATCACAATGCCGATCAAAGGCGGCGTACCGTCGCGGTGCTCTAAGAAGAGCGGGAGCAGTGGAAGTCCGAGAGTCGCGCCCATCCATTGGAGGGCCACGATGACGGTGAGACGGCGCAAAGTCTGTTGTGCACTGCCTTCAGCCATGACGACCACGCTACTGTCGCAAGCCCGCACGATGAAAGTGACGGCGCTAGATCGTGTGGCACTCAATCAACACGAGCACCCCGAGGGACACGTAGACGTAGGGCATGAATGCTCCCGCGTGTTCGTTTCCCCACGCCACGACGCGAGGATGAGTCGCGAGTCGCTGGGCACTAAGGAGAAAGACGATCTCCAACAGCGCGAACGTGGCGACCGTGACTAGGGCGTGCGCCACGGCGTTTGCGCGAAGGAGGGGAATCCACACTGCGAGATTGTCACCGCCCAGCGCCAACGTGATGGCGAAGGTCGTGATGCTGCCCCCGCGAAACTTCTCGCGGGGCGTCGAGCGATGACGCCAGGAGTGCAGCGCAAACCCGAAGGGCGCCACGGAAAGTAGCCCAATCCAGCGCAGCGGGATGGGCGCGAGGAGCGAGCCGAGACCGCCCGCGAGGACCACCATCGACGCGACGGCGAGCGCCTGGGCCGAACTCACGCGGTGGAATTTAGACCGGTCGGTGGCCACGAGCTGCGCCGCGAAGGCGAAATAGTTGTCAACCATGGTTCCAATAAACGCGAGTGCCGCGACGACAACGACGCCGAGAATCGTGTGCACTCGTTGACCTTACTTGAGAGTACCAAAGGACCAAAAAAGTTACGCGTAGGCTGAACGTGATGATTCGTCACGTGTCGGTCCCCAGCAGCGATCAACTTGAACACGCTCGCGACATCGTTGATCACTACTTAGAGCCGACACCCACCGTCTCGATTCTCGTGCGCGGAAGAAAAGTGTTCGTCAAACTCGAGAGCCTTCAGGTCACTGGCTCGTTCAAGATTCGTGGCGCCCTCGCCGCGGTGGACGCGGCGCACCGCGTGGATCCGAACGGCGCGGTGATTACCGCCTCGGCGGGCAATCATGGTCTCGGTATTGCCCACGCTGCGTCGTTGTTGGGTGTGCGCGCCACGGTGGTGGTGCCGGCGAACGCCTCGGTCGCCAAGGTGAAGAAGCTCTCCACGTACAACATTGAACTGATTCAGTTCGGCTCTTCGTACGACGAGGCGCAAAGCCACGCGAAGAACCTGGCCGACGAGCGATCCATTCGATTCATCTCTCCCTTTAACGACAGCGACGTCATCGCGGGCCAGTCAACGATCTTTGACGAGATGCTGCGTCAAGCCCCTGCGATTGAGCACGTCGTCGTCTCCGTAGGTGGTGGCGGACTGATCTCGGGTACGCTCCTTTCGCGCGACGCGCAGGACCGCTCGGACATACGCGTGACGGGCGTGCAGCCCGAAGAGAGCGCGGCGCTGTACCACGTGCTTCGTGGCGCGACCATGAGTGACATTGTTCATAATCCGACGATCGCTGACGGGCTGGCCGGGGGCGGTGACGACGGCGCGATCACCAACGAACTCATAGCCAAGAGTGGGATTGACCTCGTGCTCGTGCCCGAAGTCGAGATTCGTCGCGCGGTTCGCGAGATCGCCGAGAACAACGGGCTCGTGATGGAAGGCTCGGCTGCGGCGTCGTACGCCGCGATCGCGGCCAATCGTGTTGACGACGTCACTTCGCGCGTTGGTTTCATCGCGAGTGGTCGTAACATCTCGCACGAGTTGCTCATTGAACTCTTGAGCGAACCCTTAACGTAGAGCCCGGAGGCTTTTCACGGACGAAACGGTAGGGTGGTGAAATGGCAGTAAAGAAGCGCTTTATGGGCATAGCGCTCGCCGCCGTCGCCCTCGCGCTCACTGTTGCTGGCGTGGTCATCGCCGCCACCGACTCTAACCCGGGGGGCCTTACGAAGGATCCCCTGACGCTCAACGGCTATCCACCGTCGTCGGCGAACCTGCTCGTGAGCGTGTCAACGGGGGCCGACTTTAGCCTCAGTGCCAACGTCGCGGTGGACTTCAAATCCAACAAAGCTGACGCCGTGGTGCGCATCCCCGTGGTGGTCACGTCGGCCGCCGTAGAACTACGACTCATCCAGAATCGTCTCTACGCCCGCTCGGCGAGCGCGTCCAGTGGACCGTGGCTGGACGCGAAGGTGAAGACACCAGCGCTCCTTGGCGTTGCGCTCGAGTTGACCAAACCCGACATCAATCTCATCACGGGTTTTCAAAAGACGGTGACCAAGAGTGGATACTCCACGACCTACGTCTTCTACCGCGATCACGTCGCCCTGTCGAGTCTCCTCAGATCGTCAACGTCGTCCGTGCTCGGGTCGGTTCGTTGGACCATCACCGTGGGCAGCCAGGGTGAAGTCTCCAAGAGCACCCTCGCCGTGAAATCGAAACGCACTACCACGACCGTGAGCGTGACGGTGTTGTCGTATAACCAACCGGCGCCCGTCGCCACGCCGTCGAACGTGAAGCCAATCGCACTCGCCGAGATAGACAAACTGCTCGGCAGTAAGTACTTCACTTCGTTGTTGATTCCTCGCGACTTCACCTCACTTTCGCGAGCCAGCCTCAGTTAGGTGGAGACCGTGGACGACGTGCACCCTGAACCTCACTGGCCAGCTTCGTTGGCCCTGTTGGTCTGCTCGGGACTCTACGTTCTGCTCCCCAGCCGTCTCGTCGTAGGGCCCAAGTGGCTGCTACCGGTTCTGGTGATCTTGCCGCTCATCCCGCTTTCGGCGAGAAGGCATCGGCGACCCGATGAGGCGCCGTGGGTTCGCTATCTCTGTATTACCCTCATTGCCATTATCACGGCGGCGAACTGCACCTCGGTGGTGTTTCTCATCGACCGACTCTTCTTCGGCGCTCACGTCGTGGGTCGTTCACTTATCTACTCCGCCGCGTCAATTTGGTGCACGAACTTCATCGTCTTTGGTCTGTGGCTCTGGGAGATGGACCGTGGAGGTCCACATCGGCGCGCCGGTTCGGAAAAGCGTTTCCCCGACATTCAATTTCCTCAAATGGAGAACCCCACGATGGCGCCGGGTGACTGGCGGCCTCGCTTTGTCGACTATCTCTACACTTCATTCGCGAACGGTACGAGTTTCGCTCCCGCCGACGCGATGCCCCTTTCGATTCAGGCGAAGTCACTCTTCGCTACCGAAGCGTTAGTTTCGTTCGTCACGATCGCGGTGATCGCCGGCGAAGCGGTGAACATTCTGCGTTAGGGCGGAAACTGATTGAAGAGTCGATCGAGCCAGTGGCTAGCGCGGCTCTCCTGGTTTCTCCGCTCTTCGACGCGATCGGCCCAGGCGGCGAGCCCGAGGCCCACGTTGATTCCGGTCCAGCGCAGGGGTTCAACTTCCCAGCGTTTGCTCCGATGCTGCACGAAGGGCAACGCCGTGTAGGCGGTTTCTTCACGGGGTGCGCAGATGAGATCGGCGAGACAGTTCGCGGCGAGATAACTCATCACGACGCCGTCACCGGTGTAGCCACCGGCACTCGCGAGACCCGTCGTGTAGTTCACGAGTACCGAGGGAGAGAGATCGCGCGGCATGGCGAGCGGGCCGCCCCAGCGGTGCGTGACGCTGCCTTCGAGAGAAGGAAAGAGTTCGCGAAGGGTTGCTTCGAGGAGGCGAAAGACCTTGGGGTTCTCGTCGAAGCGCTCTTCCACCGTCGAGCCGAAGTGGTACGGCGCGCCGCGCCCGCCAAAGGCCACGCGGTCGTCGTTGGTGCGCTGCCCGTAGATGACGAGGTGACGGTCGTCGGCGAAGGTCTCGTAGTTTCGAAAGCCGGCCTCGTCCCAGAAGGAACGGGACTGGGGCTCGGTGGCGATCATGAGCGAGTAGATCGGCGCCACGCTTCGCCGCTCGCCGGGCAACGTCGTCGTGAAGCCCTCGGTGGCTCGAACAATGAAGCGCGCGTGCACGCTCGCTCGGGTCGTGACGACCTCGGCCAGCGCGGCGTTCTTCGCGCCGAGGATGCGCGTGACGGTCGTGTTCTCGAAGATCTTGACGCCGAGTCGCTCGTTCACCTCGGCGAGACCCCGCACGAGTCGAGCGGGGTGAATTCGCGCGCAGTGGGGCGAGTAGGTCGCGCCGAGTGAGTCGCTGAGGGTTCCGCGCTCGCGAGCCTCGCCTTCGTCGAGCCACGTCACGTCGTGGGCGCCGTATCCGCGTTCGTGGGCGGCCGCGACGCTCTCGCGCAGTCGCGTGGCTTGCACTTCGCTTCGAGCAAAGGTCATCGTGCCACCTTGCACAAAGTGCGCGTCGATGCCGTCGGCGCTGATCGACGCGCCGAGTGAGCGCACCGCGCCTTGAAGCTCGAGGCGCAGATGATCGAAGGCGTCTTTCCCGTAGCGCGCGATGACCGCGTCGTCACTCAGGGGATAGAGTGCCGACGCCCAACCGCCGTTACGTCCCGAAGCCCCAAAGCCGCAGACCGACTTTTCGAGTACGGCGACGCGTAGCGAAGCGTCACGTCGTTTGAGTTCGCGCGCGGTCCATAGACCGCTGAAGCCGCCGCCCACGATCGCGACGTCGACGTCGAGATGTTCACGAAGGGGCGCTCGGGGCGTCACCGGCTGGTCGAGGCTCGACCACCACAGTGAGTCGGGCGGTCGCACTAGATGTTGAGCTTGGACGCTCCGGTGAATACTTCACGCAGGACCCCGGCCATGAAGTCGATGTCCTCGCGAGTAGAGATCAGGGGTGGCGCGAGTTGCACGACGGGGTCGCCGCGGTCGTCCGAGCGACAGATGAGTCCGCGACGGAACATTTCGGGCGACACGTAGCCGCGCAGGAGTCGTTCGGCGTCGTCGCCGGCCCACGTCTCTTTGGTGATCTGATCCTTCACGAGTTCGATGCCCCAGAAGTAGCCCGCGCCGCGAACGTCGCCGACGATGGGAATGTCCTTCAACGCTGCGAGACTCTGGTGGAAGTACTCCTGGTTCGCGCGCACGTTTTCGATAACCTTCTCGTTCTCCAAGATCTCGAGGGCCTTAAGAGCCACGGCGCACGACGAAGGGTGTCCGGACCACGTGAATCCGTGAAAGAAGGCCACGTCATCGTGCATGAAGGGCTCGGCGATGCGGTCCGAGACGATCATCGCGCCCAGGGGAGCGTAACCCGCGGTGATGCCCTTCGCGCAGGTGATGATGTCAGGAACGTAGTCGTACTTCTGACCACCGAACCACGTGCCGATGCGGCCAAAGGCGCAGATCACTTCGTCCGAGACGAGCAACACGCCGTAGCGAGTGCAGATCTCGCGGACCTCTTTCCAATAACTCTGCGGCGGCGCGAAGCATCCTCCAGCGTTCTGTACGGGCTCGAGGAAGACTGCCGCGATTGTTTCGGGACCTTCTCGAAGGATGGCCTCTTCAATCTGGTGGGCCTGCCAGAGACCGAAGGCCTCAAAGTCATCGCCGTGTTGCTCGGCCCGGTAGAAGTTGAGGGCCGGCACCTTCACGGCACCTGGCACGAGCGGTTCGAAGGGCTTGCGGTACGCCTCGAGCGAGGTGATCGTTAGCGCACCGAGCGTGGTGCCGTGGTAAGCGACGTCGCGACTGATGACCTTGTAGCGATCGAGTGTCGCCGCGCATCTTGTGGTACTGACGCGCGAGCTTCCAGGCACTTTCGTTCGCCTCGGCGCCGCCGGAAGTGAAGAACACGCGGTTGAGGTCGCCGGGGGCGAGGCTCGCGATCTTCTCAGCGAGTTCGATGGCCTTGGGGTGGGCGTAGGTCCACAGGGGGAAGAAGGCCATCGTGGTCATTTGCTCGGCCGCCGCCGCGGCGATGTCGGCGCGACCGTGTCCGAGCATGTTGGTGAAGAGTCCCGAGAGACCGTCGAAGTACTCGGTGCCGTTCGCGTCGTAGACGCGCGTTCCTTCACCCCGCACCATGATAGGAACTTCGTTGTGCTCGCTGTAGGTCCCCATGCGCGACATCTGCAGCCAGAGGTTGCGTCTCGCGCGTTCGGAGTAGTTATGACTGGCTTGTCTCTCGTCAGTGACGGTGATGCCGTCGGTAATGGTCTCGTGAAGTGTCACTTGGTCCCCCATGCGTAGGTCTGCTTCGCTAATTTCAAATACAAAAAAGTCTCGACCTCGGTCACGCCCGGAATTGAGCGAATGGAGTCGTTCAAGAGGTGCACGAGATCGTTGTCGTCTTCGGCAATGACTTCGGCAATGATGTCGAAGCTGCCCGCGGTCATAACGACGTAGTTGGCCTCGTCGATCGCCGCGATCTTGTCGGCCACTAAACGCACGTCACCGTGCACGCGAATGCCAATGAGTGCTTCGCGGCCGTAACCAAGTTGTAGGGGGTCGGTGATCGCCACGATCTGCATCACGCCCGAATCCTTAAGGCGTTGCACTCGACGACGCACGGCGGCTTCGGAGAGTCCGATCTCTTCGGCGATCGCGCCGTAGGCGCGTCGGCCGTCCTGCTGCAAGAGACTGATGATCTTGCGATCGGGTGCGTCGAGAACTCCCGGTGCGGAGTTGATGAGCTCAAAGTTCGAACGTTCTTCGTTCGACTGACTCTGTCGTTGTGGTTTGGTTCCTGGCATCGGTCGCTCCTCGTCCAGTGGCTTTTGGGCACTGGACTGCGGATAATGCCAGTATAGGCGCATTTGGCGACGGAATGCGTCGTTGTTTGCCGTTAGGGTGACTCATTTCTTACCTGGCGGTTGCGAAGCCCAAGCAAACTCTGGCAGAGTGGCGTGGGGCGCTGTTGGAAAACAGCCCAACTTTAGGAGGATGTATGCGTCGCTTAGCCAACTTCATCGGGGGCGAATCTGTCGCCCCAAAGAGCGGGAAGTACGTGGAGTTGATTAGTCCCGTCACCGGCCAACCGTTCGCCGAAATGCCCCTCTCCAACGAGAGCGACGTCGATCACGCGGTCCAGGTCGCGGCGAAGGCCTTTACCTCGTGGAAGCGCACCACCCCCTCGCAGCGCTCGCGCGCCTTGCTCAAGATCGCCGACCTTCTCGAAACTAACGCCGAAGAGCTCGTAGCGATTGAAACGGAGAACACGGGAAAGATCATCGCGCTCACGATGAGTGAAGAGGTTCCCCCGATGATCGACCAAATTCGATTCTTCGCTGGTGCCGCACGACTGTTAGAAGGCCGTGCCGCCGCGGAGTACTTGGAAGGCATGACGAGTTACGTGCGCCGCGAGCCCGTAGGCGTGTGCGGGGCGGTAACGCCGTGGAACTATCCGATGATGATGGCCGTGTGGAAGTGGGCGCCGGCGATTGCCGCCGGCAACACGATGGTCTTAAAGCCCGGCGACTCGACGCCGGCGTCGACGCTGTTCATGGCGAAGCTCATGGCCGAAGTACTGCCCGAAGGTGTCTTTGGCGTCGTCTGTGGCGACCGCGACACGGGTCGCGCGCTCGTCGAGCACCCCATTCCAGCGATGGTGTCCATTACGGGCTCGGTTCGAGCAGGCATGGAAGTCGCGGGCTCGGCGGCGAAGAACTTAAAGCGGGTCCACCTCGAGCTCGGGGGTAAGGCGCCGGTCGTGGTCTTTGACGACGTCGATCTCGCGTCCGCCGTCGAAAATATCGCCATTGCCGGTTACTTCAACGCGGGTCAGGACTGCACGGCCGCGACGCGCGTCTTAGCCGGCGACAAGGTCTACAGCGACTTCGTCGACGCACTGGCCGAGCAGGCGAAGAACACCATCATTGGTCCGCCCGAAGACGAGGACGCGCTCTTTGGCCCCGTCAACAATCGTGCCCAGTTCGAGCGCGTGACGGGGATCTTGGGGCGCACCCCCAAGCACGCGTCCGTCGTCGCGGGTGGTTCCCAGGTCGGCAGTGACGGGTTTTTCATCGCGCCCACGGTCGTGGCCGGTCTTCACCAAGACGACGAGATGATCCAGAACGAGATCTTCGGACCGGTCATCACCGTCCAGAAGTTCTCGGACGAAGCGGAGGCACTCAGTTGGGCGAACGGGGTGGACTACGGGCTGGCCTCGTCGGTGTGGACGAGGGATCACGGTCGCGCCATGCGCTTCGCCCGTGACCTCGACTTTGGTTGCGTGTGGGTGAACACCCACATTCCCCTAGTCGCCGAGATGCCCCACGGTGGTTTTAAGAAATCCGGGTACGGCAAGGACCTCTCGATGTACGGCTTCGAGGACTACACGCGAATTAAGCACGTGATGCACAACATCGAGTTTTAACTTTGGTTTCGTAGCGCGTGCGAGACGTGGTGAGTTGTTAGCGTGGTAGAGGCGTTTGAGAGTGAAAGAGTGATCAACGATGATCATCGGCGTAGCCAAAGAGATTAAAACCGACGAGGACCGCGTGGCGTTGACGCCCGCCGGCGCTCGAGAACTCACGGGGGCGGGACACCGCGTTCTCATTGAGCGAGGCGCCGGGGTGGGGTCGTCAATTGCCGACGCGAGTTACGTCGCCAACGGCGCCACCATTGTCGATAGTGCCAACGACGTCTGGGCGGAGAGCGAACTGCTCCTTAAGGTGAAAGAGCCCGTCGCCGAGGAGTACCAGCGCCTCGCGGCGCACAAGAACCAGGTGCTCTTTACGTATCTTCACCTGGCGGCGTCGCGAGAGTGCACGGACGCGCTGGTCGCGGCCGACAACGTCGCGATCGCGTACGAAACGGTTCGACTGCGCGATAACTCGCTACCGCTGCTCACCCCGATGAGTGAAGTCGCCGGCCGCATGGCGACCTTGATGGGCGCGCACCACCTCATGCGTCCCGGCGGGGGACACGGCACGTTGATCGCGGGTGTGCCGGGCGTCGCACCGGCCAACGTGGTCGTCATCGGCGCCGGCGTTTCGGGACTGGCCGCGGCCACGATGGCGGTGGGGCTTCACGCGAACGTCAAAATTCTCGACCGCAACCTCGAACGACTTCGACAAGTCGACATTCACTTTGACGGTCGCGTCGAAACGATCGCGTCGTCGACCCTGGCCATCGAGGAGGCTTGCCTCGACGCCGACATTGTTATCGGCGCCGTGCTCATCGTGGGGGCGAAGGCCCCCAAGCTCGTGAGCAACGAACTCGTCGCACGCATGCGCGACGGATCGGTATTAGTCGACATCTCGGTCGATCAGGGTGGTTGCTTCGAAGCCACGCGACCCACCACGCACTCGAATCCAACCTTCCTAGTCAACGGGTCGATCTTCTACTGCGTGGCGAACATGCCCGGCGCGGTGCCGGCGACGTCGACGCGATCCCTTTCGAACGCCACGTTGCCCTACGTCTTAGAACTGGCGCGCCACGGCTGGCGCGAAGCGGTTCTGGCGGACGACGCGCTCGCCGAAGGCGTCAATGTCGTGAACGGCAAAGTCACCTACGGACCCGTCGCGGAGGCACTGGGCGTTCTCTACACGCCGCTTCGCTCACTGCTCTAGGTAGGGACAGTGGCGACATCCACTCTCACAACAAGTACCCCGCGCGAGGTGCGTCGCGACCGTTAAGACGGTGAGTCCCGTCGACGGGTCGCGGTAACTCGGCTGTCCTTGGGCGACGGCCTCGTCGTGCGCGATGAGGATCGCCGCGTAGTCTTCGCGTTCGGGGTCGCACCGAGACGGATGGGGACGCGGTGTCGAAGTGGGCACGTGGCCAACTTAACGTGACGTTCTTTCCGGGGATCCGTGAAACTGAAGCTGGACCCTTGTCGCTCATTCTCGGTACGGCGCGCTCGACTACTCGTAGAGCTTCGTTGTATCGAAGAAAGCGTTGAGCGCACGCAGATCCCTCGTGGCCTCGGACTTTTGCTTGGCGGAGTCGTTCGTCTCGGGAAGCGCCGCCAACTGGAGCAACTCACGCTGCGCCGTCTGGTCGCTCGCGGCGTAGCGAACGCCCAGCGAGACGGCGACCGCGAGATCCAACGCGGCACTTCGCAGGTAGATCGACTGTGCGTAAGAAGCCACTTTCGCTCCTTTTACCCACGCGACTTTGGCGGCCGCGAGACTGTGTTGAGCAGGAATGACCTGGAGCGCGGTGGTCGAGGTCGTCGCGTTGGACGCCCCTTTTGGTTCGGGCGAACCGCAACCGGCCGTGGTGACGGTGAGGACACCGAGAACGAGGAGTACCAGAAACCTTCGGCGCTTCGAAGAAGAAGTGCGAACCACGGGCTGGCGGACACTCATTGAACACCAACTCGCAAAACAACCTTGCCGAACTTTCCCGGCTGGGCGAAGAACTCGTACGCCGCGGACGCGTCGCCGAGTTCAAAAGTTTTTGCGATCGGGACCGTGATCTCGTGACGTTCCCAAAGCGGGACGAGCGCCTCGCCCACGAGGTGCGCGACGGCCGCTTTCTCCTCTCGTGAACGCGAGCGCAGCGTCGATCCGGTGAGGGTGTAGCGAGTCCTCATCATGACGAGCAGATCGATCTCCACGCGAGCACCCGTGCCGACACCAATGACCACGACGCGCGCGTGAGGATTCAAGATTCCTTGGGCCACGCTCAAGTTCGCGGCACCGAGTAGTTCGAGCACCACGTCGACGTGCCCCAGTGAACCCACTTGCTCGAGCGTGATCGTTTCGTTGGCCCCGAGCGCGCGCAACTCGCCGTGACGTGTGCTGTCACGGGTGACGGCGACGACGTGGGCGCCGAGGGCGTGGGCGATCTGAACGCCCGCTACGCCCACGCCGCCCGTGGCCCCCGAGACGAGAACTCGTTCTCCGGATTGCAGGCGACCCTGCGTGACGAGCGCGTCGAAGGCCGTCGTGAAGGCTTCGGGAAATCCTCCGGCCTCGTCCCAGCTGACGTGATCGGGTACAAAGAGCAGATGCTCGCTCGCGACCACGCAGTGCGTGGCCTGGGCTCCGCCGCCCACGACAGCGCAGACCCGTCGTCCCAGCAACGACGCCGGGACTCCTGCGCCAACGGCGCTGACGTGACCAGCGAGTTCCATGCCGGGTACGTCCGGCGGCGAACCGGCCGGCGCCGGGTAGAAACCTTGACGTTGCATCAGATCGGCCGCGTTGATGCCGGCCGCTTTCACTTCGACGACCACGTCGTCGGGACCGGGCTCGGGCGTGTCGCGTTCGACGAGTTCGAGCTCTTTATCTTTGATCGTGAGCGCTCGCACCCGACGAGCCTACGCCGAGCGCTTCGCGACACTTCGCCGTTAGGGTCTGGTCATGAGCCTTTACGACATCCCAGTAAATACCCTTTCGGGCGAGCCAAGTTCCTTGGCTGGCTTTCAAGGCAAAGCGATTCTCATCGTCAACGTTGCTTCGAAGTGTGGACTCACGCCACAGTACGAAGGACTCGAGGCGCTCCAAAAAAGGTACGAGACCCAAGGTTTCAGCGTGGTCGGTTTCCCCTGCAACCAGTTCGCCGGCCAAGAGCCCGGCAGCGCCGAAGAGATCCAGACTTTTTGCTCGGCGACCTACGGCGTCACCTTTCCGCTCTTCGAGAAGATTGACGTCAACGGTGACGGTCAGAGTCCGATCTACGCCGAACTCGAGAAGACGCCCGACGCCGAGGGCTACACCGGCGACGTTCGTTGGAACTTCGAGAAGTTCCTCATTGGTCGCGACGCGAGCGTGACGCGCTTCGCTCCGCAGGTGACGCCTGAGGACCCGACCCTCCTAGTCGCGATTGAATCGGCGCTGCATTAACCAGCGCCAATGGTGCGATGAAGTCGCACGTAGGTTGGTCGAAAGCCGTAGCGAACCCAGAAGTTGCCCGCTCGTCGATGCGTGACGCGCCAGTTCGTCTCGGCGTAGCGAAAGCCTGCCACGAAGGCGTCGTTCAACGCGTGATCGATGAGCGCGACAGCCAGGCCGCGGTGTTGGTGTTCCGGCCGCACCGCGACAGCACTGACGTGCAGGGTGTGGTCGAACGATCCACGACGCGCTCCGAGTGGAAACGTCAGGCACTGGGCGACGCCGTCGCCCGCGTACTCTACGACGTAGTGGTGGACCTCGCGGTCCTCGAGCGCTTCGAGCAACTCTTCGGGGCGCGACGCGTGCTCCAAGGAGATCGAGAAACTCGGACCATGCTGTTGCGCCTCGTCGAGGACTCGATCGAGCTCGACGGCGAGTTGAAGATCGTCGAGGGTGCCGCGGCGAAGCGAGTAGCCCGGTTTCAACTGGTGAGGCCGCTGCTCAGTGAGTGACAGAACGCCACGAAGGTGCATTCGCGAGAACCCCAACTCGTACCACGGCGTGGTATCGGCCGGGTCGTCGAAGACCCACGCGTAGTGCTCGAGCGCTCCCTTGGCTATCCAGGCAGAGCCAACCTTGGCGTAAAGGTCGGCGAGGACGTCGGTGCTGTCAAAAGAGACCCCGTCGGGGCCAATCCAGGCGCCGTTGCCGTACTCGGGACTATCGAGGAGAGCCCCGTAGAGATGGCCGACGACGCGGCCCGCGTCGTCGGCTACCCACGTCTGGTCCAACGCGTCACTCAGCGCGCGCGAAAAGTGTTCATTGGAGAAGTCGCTACTCAACAGCGGATTTCTGCGAGCGTCGTCACCGAGACGTTCCCTCACTCTCGAAACCACCGCGTCAAGGTCGCGAGGCTCGAGTGAACGAACAGTCATGGAGCCACCGTACTTCGAGGTGTGTAAAGGTTGCGTGGTGAGTTTGCGAGCATCGATTTTCGATATGGACGGACTGCTACTGGACTCCGAGATCCTCTGGCACAGGGCCGAGGTGGAGATCTTCGGCTCGCTCGGCGTCCCGCTCACCGACGCCGAGGGTCGTTCAACCAAGGGCATGTTCGTCAACGAAGTCGTCGACTTCTGGTACGCGCAGTACCCGTGGTCGGGCCCTTCGACCGACGACGTGGTCGATCTACTCCTTGGACGCGTCGGCGAACTCGTCGAAACTGAAGGTCGACTCTTGCCGGGCGCCCTATGGGCGTTGGACGAAACGGGCAAACGCGGTCCACTGGCGCTGGCGAGTTCGACCCCGATGGCGCTGATCGTTCGTTGCCTCAAACACTTCGAGTTGTTGGATCGATTCTCCTCGATTCACTCCGCGGAGTTCGAGTCCTACGGCAAGCCGCACCCCGCCGTTTTTCTCACCGCCGCGGCGTCACTCTCGGTGGCGCCGAGCGACTGTCTCGCGCTGGAGGACTCCGCCGCCGGTGTCTTGGCCGCCAAGGCCGCTCGGATGACGGTCGTGGCCGTTCCGACCAACGACGATCGCGACCACCGCGAGTTCTCACTGGCTGACCTCGTGCTCGACTCGCTCGAGGATCTGCGCTCGGAGTGGCTCGACGAACGATTCGCCTAGAGCACCTTGGTGTATCGGTAGGCCAACGGGTAGGAAGAAGCGTCCGGCGGGAACTCGTCCACTGGGGTCCATCCACTCTTTTGATAGAGCTCGAGCGCTTCGGGTTGGGCGTAGCCGGTCTCGAGGTAAAGCTGGAGATAGCCCACCTCGCGAGCACGAATTTCAACCTCGTTCATGAGGCGCGCGCCCACCCCGTGTCGGCGCTGATCGGGTCGCACCCACAGACGTTTGACCTCGCCGAGCAGTAACGAGGGTTCGCTGATCGGGCGAACACCCACGCCGCCGGCCGGGTGTCCGTCGACGCGCGCGAGGAGGAAGAGTCCGCGCGGGGGCATCAACTCATCGACCAGCAAGTGGAACCCTTCGTCGCTGCCGCCGTAGCGGCGATTCAGTTCGTCAAGGGCGGCGTGATAGACGCTGAGCGCGCCACTGGACGTGATGGGTTCGTCATCGATGATGAGATTTGACACGACACCACAGTACGTGAGGGACCGGTGACTTCATCTCGTTCACTACGATGTGGGGACTCATTGAAGGAGATCCATGTTTCGCCCCGTCAGCGCCGAACTTGAGTTCGTGGCTTTAGAAGAAGCCGAGCTTGCCCGTTGGAGGGCCAACAACGTCTTCGAACGTTCGATGAAACTTCGCGAGGGCGCCGAACCCTGGGTCTTCTACGAAGGACCGCCCACGGCCAACGGTGTGCCGGGGCTGCATCACGTGTGGGCGCGCGTCTATAAAGACCTCTTCTGTCGCTACCACACCATGCGGGGTCGCTACGTGGCGCGTCGCGCCGGCTGGGACACCCACGGCCTGCCCGTGGAGGTGCAAGTCGAAAGGCAGCTCGGCGTGTCGGGCAAGAAGATGATCGAAGAGAAGGTGGGCGTGGCCGAGTTCACCCGACTCTGTCGAGAGTCCGTCCTTACCTACGTGGGCGAGTTCGAGCGGCTGACCGATCGTATTGGCTACTGGACCGACATGGAGCACGCGTACTACACCTTTCATCCGACGTACGTGGAGTCGGTCTGGTGGCACTTGAAGCAGCTCTTCGAGAAGGGGTTGCTCTATGAGGACTTGAAAGTAATTCCCTACTGTCCGCGCTGCGAGACCGGACTTTCGTCGCACGAACTCGGTCAGCCCGGGGTCCACACCGACGAGTCCGACGAGAGCGCCTACGTGAAACTCGCCCTCTCCGACGCCAGTAATCGAACTGACCTCAGCGGTGCGACGCACCTAGCTGTGTGGACGACCACGCCGTGGACGCTGCTCTCCAACGTGGCCGTCGCGATGAATCCCGAAGTCACCTACGCCGTCGTGGACGGCGTGGTGGTGGCCGAGGACCTGATCACGTCGGTCTTTGGTGAGCGGGCTAGAGCAAGTGGCACGTTTAAGGGCAGCGCCCTGCAGGGCGTGCACTACCAGCGACCCTTTGACGACGTCGAACTACCCGAGGGAGTCGACACCGGTTACGTGGTCGCGGCCGAGTACGTCACGACCGACGACGGCACGGGCCTGGTGCACCAGGCGCCCGGATTCGGTGAGATCGACCGCCAGATCGCCCGAGAGTACGGTCTGCCCACCCTCAATCCCGTCGGCCCCGACGGCACCTTTACCGCGGCGGTGGCGTGGCTCGAGGGTAAACACGTTCGCGACACCAATCAAGAAATCAACGACGAGCTTGATCGTCGTGGCCTCTTGATCCGGCGATTCGACTACACCCACTCGTTGCCCCACTGCTGGCGCTGCGGCACGGTACTTATCTACTGGGCGAAGCCCAGCTGGTACGTCGCGACGAGCAAGTTCAAGGATCAAATGCTGTCGGAGAACTCGACGGTCGACTGGCACCCCGCGCACATTCGAGACGGACGAATGGGCGAGTGGCTCGCCAACAACGTCGACTGGGCTCTGTCGCGCGACCGCTTCTGGGGTACGCCGCTTCCTATTTGGCGTTGTGGGGACAACCACTTAACCTGCGTGAGTTCACGAGACGAGCTCTCGGTGCTCACGGGACGAGATCTAAGTGACGTCGAGCCGCACCGTCCGGAAATCGACGAGGTCGTGTTCTCCTGTCCGAGCTGCGCCAAAGAGGCTCGCCGGGTCGAGCCGGTCATCGACGCGTGGTTCGACGCGGGCTCGATGCCCGCCGCGCAGGTGGGCTACCCTCACGTTCCGGGCAGTGCCGACGCGATGCAGTTTCCCGCGCAGTTCATCGCCGAAGCCATTGATCAGACGCGGGGCTGGTTCTACACGTTGCTCGCGGTCAACACGTTGGTCTTTGGCGCCAAGCCCTACGAACACGTGCTCTGTCTCGGTCACATCGTGGACGAGAGCGGTAAGAAGATGAGTAAGTCCGTGGGCAACGTCATCGACCCGTGGGAAGTGTTGAACACCCGAGGCGCGGATCCGCTTCGCTGGTGGATGTTCTCCCAAGGTTCGCCGTGGACCTCAACGCGCGCGGGACTGGGCGCCATCGACGCGGCGCTGCGTGAGACGCTCGCGACACTGTGGAACACCTTCAGCTTCTTTACGACCTACGCGTCGCTCAACCAGTTCGATCCCCACGACTCCGAGATTCCGGCCTTCGAAGAGAGAGGTGCGATCGATCAGTGGATTCTCTCTCGAGTCGAAAGCGTGACCCAGTCCGTGACCGACGCGCTCGACGGTTACGAGCCACTGGGCGGAACCACCGCCCTCGTGGAACTGATCGACGATCTCTCGAACTGGTACGTACGGCGCAGTCGCCGACGTTTCTGGCGCACGGACCCCAACACGCCGCGGTCGGACTCCCTGGCCGCGCAGGCCACCCTGTTGGAAGTTCTCCAGCGCGTGACCTTACTATTGGCGCCGTTTTGCCCCTTCATGACTGAACGACTCTTCCAAGAACTCAACGACGTGAGCGACAACGACTCGGTGCACCTCGCGGACTGGCCCGAGGCTAATTTACAACGTCGAAACGTGGCGCTCGAAACCTCGATGGAGGTCGCGCGACGTCTGACGTCGCTGGGACGGGCCGCGCGCGCGGAAGCCGGCGTCAAGGTTCGCCAGCCCCTCGCGCGCGCCCTGGTCTTCTTGGCGCCGAGTTCACCGCTGCCGCCCGCCGGCGTGGTCGAAGACGAACTGAATGTTGACCGACTCGAGTTCGGACGCGAGTTAGCCGACGTCCTGACCTTCGAACTCGTGCCGAACTTTCGCGTCGTCGGTCCGCGTCTCGGCGAGGCCGTCAAAGAGTTGAAGCCCGCGCTTGGCGCCCTCGACTCCGTCGCGGCCGCGGCCGCCATTGAGTCCGGCAAGTCGGTGAGCGTGAAATTATCGACGGGCACGTTCGAACTCACGAGTGACGACGTTGAGTTGCGCGTGAAGGGTCAGCGGGGCTTCGCGGTGTCGCGCGACGGCGCCGAAGTGGTAGCGCTCGACCTCGCGCTCAACGACGACCTTCGTCGCCGGGGCTACCTACGCGACGTGGTGCGCCAAGTACAGGACCTTCGAAAGAACTCGGGGCTCGACGTGGCCGATCGCATCGTGCTCAACGTCGTGGGGCTCGACGACCTCGCTGACGGCTTCGCGGCGCTGGCTAGTGAGGTGCTGGCTATTGAGGTACTCGCGACCAAGGGTTCGAGCGAGGGGACGCGACTCGACCTCGACGACGAGCGCGAAGCCTTCGCCTGGGTGAAAAAGGCCTAGCGCGCGACGTTGAGTTTCGAGAGCAGAGTCGCCAGGACCTCACGCTCAGCGGAACTGAGACGCGCGCCCAGGTGACGATCTAAGTAGTCGAGGTGCACGCCGAACGCTTCATCGAGCTTGGCGTTGCCAGCGTCGGTAATGCCGACAAAGACCGAACGACGGTCGCTCGGACAGTGCTCGCGTCGAACGAGCTCAGCCTCTTCGAGACGATCGACGAGTCGCGTGGTGCCGCCCGTCGAGCGCACGATGGCGTCGGCCATCTGACTCATCTTGAGCCGACCGTCCTCAGATTGACGCAGTTGCAGGAGGACTTCAAACCAGGCGAGAGGTAGCTGGCACGAGGCCTCGAGCGCCGTGCCCACGTCCTTCGTGAGTCGGGCGTTCGTTTCGAGCAAAAGCCCAAAGAGCACTACCTTCTCGTCGCCCGAAGGGCACGCGCTGGAAGACATTGACATACTCTCTAGCATACCATGTAGTTGCTTCTTGAGTTACTGCTTGACAAGTTATTGTATAAGCAACTATAATAAGGGAAGACAATACCTGTCCATAATTTAAATAGGAGATCCACATGAGCAACCTTCCAGCTCCCGGTGTTTACACCATCGACCCCGTCCACTCAACCTTTGGTTTCATGGCCCGTCACCTCGTCGCCTCGAAGGTGCGCGGTAGTTTCACCGAGTTCTCCGGCACCCTCACCATTGGCGAGACGCTCGAGACCTCGCACGTCGAGGCCGAGGCCGAGGCCAAGAGCATTTCCACCAACAACGAGATGCGCGACAATCACTTGCGCAGCGCCGACTTTCTCGAGCAGGAGAAGTTCCCGAAGTTGACCTTCAAGTCCACGAAGATCACCGCGAAGGGTGGCGAGAAGTACGAGTTGGTAGGCGACCTCACGGTGCGTGACGTCACGAAGTCACTGACGTTTGACGTGGCGTACCTGGGCAGCAGCCCCTCAACGCTCCCCGGCGTCACCGTCGTGGGATTCGAAGCGACTACCGAGATTGACCGCCGTGACTTTGGCGTCAGCTTCGAAGGTCTGCTCGAAAACGGCAGCGTCATCGTCAGCCACAAGATCGTCGTCGAGATCGCCATCGAGGCCTCGAAGCAGGACTAACCACTACCACGCCGTAGCGCGAATGCCGGGGGCGAAAGGCCCCCGGCATTTTGCTCAGTACGATGGTGACGTGGCGGAGAAGAGCAAAGCTAGAGCTGTCAAGTCGAGCATTGGCGTGCTCGGCGCGTTGGCGACCATCGTCTCGGTATGGTGGTTCGCCCTTCGCCCACGTCACGACAAAGACGAGTCGCCGGAAGAAGAGTAGGTTGAGTTCTCGCCGAGCCCGGTAGGTTGAGTAGCGATGGCGTTGGCATCGTTGGCTCCGCTGCGACACCGAAGCTTCGCGCTGGCGATGACGTCGTCGTTCGTCTCGTCGACCGGCACGTGGATGCAGAGCGTGGCGCTCGGCATCTATCTCACCGAGACCACGAAGAATCCCCTCTGGCTCGGACTGTTGACCGTGGCCGCGTGGGCGCCGGCCATCATTGGATCACCGGTCGGTGGCGTCGTAGCGGAACGTTGGAGCCGCCAACGCTGGATCCAACTGAACAACTTCATCATGGCCTGCACCGCGAGCGCCCTCGCCGTCGCGGCACTGACGCACCATCTCTCACCGAAGCTGGCCTGCTACCTCGCCGTCGCCGAGGGACTCTGCGGCTCGGCGTCGTGGTCGGCGTGGCAGTCGTTACTCCCGGACCTCGTGGACAGCGACGAAGTGCTCGCCGCGGTGTCGCTCTCGTCGGCCCAGTTCAATCTGGGTCGCATCATTGGCCCCGTCTGCGCGTCGCTCGCGTTGGTGCTCGGTTCGGTCGGCGTGGCCTTCGCGGCGAACGCCGCCTCGTTCATCTTCGTGCTGGTGATCTTCTCCTTCGTGCGCAGTGCGCCGCGGCCCAAGAACACCACCAAGGTTCGCTTCTTCGCCGAAACGCTGGCTGGCGCGAAGCGGGCGTGGGGCGTGAAGGGCTGCCGTAATCCGATCATCGGCGTCGGCACCTTGGCGATCATCGCGAGTCCCTTCATTGCGCTGGTGCCGGCGATGGCCATCATCGTGTTGCACTCGGGCAAGGTCGGCACGACATGGCTGATCACGGCCCAGGGCGTCGGCGCGGTCAGTGCGGCGCTCACGCTGCCGGTCATCGCCAAGCGCACGTCTCGGCTGAGGGTCTTGCGAGGTTCGATCGGCAGCCTCGCCGGGGCACTCGCGTTGTACGCACTCTCGCCCAACGTGCCCTGCGCCGTGGTCGCGATGGTCCTCTTAGGCGGGGCCTACATGGGCACGTTGACGGGGCTGAACACGTCAGTCCAAGTGCACGCCCCGCGCGCGGAACGATCGAGGATTCTCGCTCTCTACACCCTCTCGCTGTCGATCTTCTATCCCCTCGGCGCGTTCGTCCAGGCGGATTTGGCCAAGAGTTTCGGCGTTCGTCACGTGACGCTCGTCGCGTCGGGTTTGCTCGTGGTGGTCCTGGTCGCCCTAAAGATTTTTAACCCGGATTTCTGGGTGGAGATGGGTTCGCCCTCGACGCAATCAACGGTTTTGCTGGCAGACTAGGGCTATGCCCTTTATTGCCACAAACCCAGCCACTGAACAAGTAATCGCCGAGTACCCCTCGCACTCGCCCAAGGACGTCGATCAGGCGCTCGAGACGGCGTCGCGCGCCTACGCGAGTTGGAAAAAAGCGTCGTTCGCTGAGCGCGCCGAATCGATGAATCGTGCCGCCGAGCTCCTCGAAAGTGAGATTCCGGTCGTGGCCGAACTCATGACGAGCGAGATGGGAAAGACGTTCGCCGCCGCCAAGGGCGAGGCGATGAAGTGCGCGATGACGATGCGCTACTTCGCCGAGCACGCCGAGTCGATGCTAAATGAAGTGAGTCTTCCGACCAAGGGCTCGCGCAGCGGCGTTCGTTACGACCCGATCGGTGCGATCTTTTCGGTGATGCCGTGGAACTTCCCGTTGTGGCAGGTCGTGCGCATGGCGGTGCCCGCGTTGATGGCGGGCAACGTCGTGGTCTTTAAACACGCGTCGAACGTGCCCGGGTGTGCCAAGTACTTAGAGGATCTCTTCGTGCGCGCCGGCTTCACGCCGGGTGTCTTGTCGACCCTCTTCGTTAGTCACGATCAAGTGTCCGACATCATCGCCGACTCCCGCATAGTCGCGGTGTCGTTGACCGGTTCGGATCAGGCGGGACGCACGGTGGGCGAGTGGGCGGGCAAGAACTTGAAGAAGTGCGTCCTCGAACTCGGTGGTTCTGACCCCTTCGTCGTGGCGAACTCCGCCGACTTAGATATCACCGTGCCGATGGCGGTGACGGCGCGGATACAGAACAACGGACAGGCCTGCATAGCTTCCAAGCGATTCATCGTCGTGCGCGAGAGAGCCGACGAGTTTCTCGGGCGCTATGCGGACGCGATGGGGGCGGTTCGTCTCGGCGACCCGATGGATCCCGCGACCGACCTCGGACCGTTGGTGTCAAAGTCCCAACGTGACTTGCTCGCGGCCCAGGTCTCGTCCTCGGTCGAACAGGGGGCGACCGCGCTCGTGGGCGGCGCGGTGCCCGAACGCACGGGCTACTACTATCCCGCGACGGTGTTGGCGAACGTGCCCCGCGACTCTCGCGCGGGATGCGAAGAGCTCTTTGGGCCCGTCGCCGTGGTCCTCGTCGCGAACGATCTCCGTGACGCGATTCGCGTGGCCAACGACACGCCCTGGGGACTCGGCGGCTCGGTGTGGGCGAGCGATGCCAGTGAGATCGACGAGGCCATTGCGGGACTCGACGTGGGCACGGTCTTCGCGAACGCCATCGTGTCCTCGATGAATGAGCTGCCCTTTGGTGGGACGAAGAACTCTGGCTTCGGCCGTGAACTCTCCGCGCAGGGCGCGCAGGAGTTCACGAACCATAAGTCGTTCTTTGTGGCATGAGCGAGCAGTACTACTTCGATCACGCCGCGTCCGCGCCTCGTCGCGACGAGGTGACCGAGGCGATGGCACCCTGGCAGCGCGGCGTCGTCGGGAATCCTTCGGGTAGTCACCGGGCGGCGCGCGACGCGCGACGCGCGGTCGAAGAGGCGCGCGATGAAGTGGCGGACTTCGTCGGCGCCAAGCCCGGCGGCGTCATCTTTACCGCGGGGGGCACCGAATCGTGCCACCTGGCGATCGTGGGGGTGACGAATCACCATCGTCGAACGAACGAACACTCCGAGATCGTGATCTCGAAGATCGAACACCACGCCGTGGCCGACGCCGCCGAGATGATGGCGCGCGACTTTAGCGACGTGCGCGTGCGCTATATCGACGTGGACGCCGAAGGCGTCGTGGACCTCGACTCCCTTCACGAGATACTGAGCGAGGAGACCGCGCTCGTGAGCGTGATGGCGGTGAACAACGAAACCGGCATTCGCCAACCCTTAGACGGCGTCAACGCCATAGCGAAGAGCCTCATCGCCGGCGGCGTGACGACGCACACCGACGCCGTCGCGGCGGCGCCGTGGTTGAGTCTGCCGACGGTCACCGCGACCTCGGACATGATCTCGATCTGCGCGCACAAGGTGGGTGGCCCCGTTAACAGCGGCGCGCTGATTCTTCGAAACGACGTGGCCCTCGAAGCGGTGACGCCCGGTGGGGGACAGGAACGTGGTCGTCGCGGCGGCACGGTCGACGTCGCCGCGGTCGTGGGCCTCGCGACGGCCCTTCGCGTCACTAAAGCTGAGTTGACCGAGGTCACCGATCGAGTGCTCGACTACCAGCACAAGTTGATGGCGGCGCTGAGTTTTCTGCCCGGCTGTGAGATCACGGCGCCCGCCGCGTCNNTTGTTGGACCAAGAGGGCGTGTGCGCGTCGGCCGCGGCTAGTTGTTCGAGTGGCGCCGCGACCCAAAGCCACGTGCTCGACGCAATGGGCGTGTCGTCCGAGCGCGCTCGGGGATCCGTTCGATTCTCCATGGGCGCCGAGACCACCGAGCACGACGTCGACGCGTTGATCGGTATTCTTTCGTCGGTGGTCTATCGACTGAGGTCCGAGGCGTAGTCGCCGTCTCGCCTGGCAGACTAGAAGAGTGAAAGTCCTTGTAGCCATGAGTGGCGGCGTCGATTCGTCGGTGGCCGCCGGTCTCTTGATCGAGCAGGGTCACGAGGTCGTGGGCGCCACGTTAAAGCTCTGGGGCGGGGTCTCGGACTCGGGATGTTGCTCGGTTGCGGACGTCGACGACGCGCGTCGCGTGGCGCAGACCCTCGGCGTTGACCATCACGTCTTTAACTACAGCGAGGAGTTCGAACGGCACGTCGTGACGCCCTTCGTCGAAGGACACCTCGCCGGTCAGTCACCCAACCCCTGCATCGAGTGCAATCGCCACATCAAGTTCGACCTCCTCTTCGAGCGCGCGCACCGTCTGGGCTTTGACGCGGTGGCGACCGGGCACCACGCCCAGGTCGTGAGCCGAGACGGATCGCACTATCTCGTTCGAGGCGCCGACGATCAGAAGGATCAGAGTTACGTCCTCGGGTACCTGCGCGCTGAACAGCTCGCGATGTTGTTACTGCCCATTGGCCACCTGAACAAGAGCGACGTGCGAGCGAACGCCGCTCGTCTGGGTCTACGCACCTGGGACAAGCCCGACAGTCAAGACGTCTGCTTCATCGAAGCTTCCAAGGGCCGCGAGGTCTTTTTGCGACAGCGCGCCACGCTCACGTCGGCGACCATCGTCGACGCCGTGACGGGGGAAGAACTCGGCGTGAATGACGCCGCCGAACTCATGACCGTCGGTCAGCGTCGTGGGGTGTTGCCCGGGCGCGACGGCGAGAAGCGTTACGTCTCGCGCGTCGACCTCGTCGCCAAGCGCGTCGAAGTCGGGCGACTCAACGAGATTCTCATCTCGTCGTTGCACCTCGACGAGGCGTCGTTGACCTTTGCCCGAGGAACCCTCCGTGACGGGGACTCGGTGCTCGCCCAGTGCAGCGCGCACGGGCGAGTTCAAATGGCCACGCTCCGTCACGACAACCGGTGGTGGCTGGAACTTCACGCGCCCACGAGGCCCGTCGCGGCGGGTCAGTCCGTGGTTCTGTACTCCGTCGATGATCCCACGGTCGTAGAAGGCGCGGCGATCGTCACGACCTCGTGACGCCCCAGGAGCGCGTTGCGTGGTTGCGCGACGAAATCGCTCGTCACAACGAGGCCTACTTCATTCACGACGCGCCGAGCATTCCCGACGCCGACTACGACGCGATGACGAGAGAACTCCGCGCGCTCGAGGCGGAGTTCCCGGAACTTCGAGACGAGAACTCCGTGTCGACGAAGGTCGGCGCGCCGAGCACGAATCTCTTCAAACCAGTCGTGCACCAAGAGACGATGTTGAGTCTCGACAACGTCTTTGACGCCGACGAACTTCGCCAGTGGAGTACTCGCGTCGCCAAGTCGATCCAGCGCGACCCGGAGTCGCTGCGCTTTGCCGTTGAGCCCAAGATCGACGGACTGGCTCTTTCGATTGTTTACGTTGACGGATCGATGTTTCAAGCCGCCACGCGCGGCGACGGGCGCGTCGGCGAGGACGTCACCGCCAACGTGCGAACGATTCGCAACGTGCCCCGTACGCTGAGCGGAGGTCCTCGCGGTCGCGAGGAAGTGCGCGGTGAGGTCTTTCTGGCGAGGGATGACTTTCTCGAGATGAACCGACAACAGATTGCGCTCGGGGCCAAGGAGTTCGCCAATCCCCGCAACGCCGCCGCGGGTAGTCTCCGACAAAAAGACCCCGCCGTCACCGCGAAGCGCCCGTTATCGTTTCTCGCCTACCAACTCGTCGACCTTGACGGCGCGTTGTCGTTCACGTACTACAGCGAGACCATTCGCCAGCTAGGGGACTGGGGCTTTCTCACCGCGAGCGAGTCGCGGTTGGAGGAAGGTGCCGAGGCGATGATCCATCGCACCGACTGGTTCCAAGAGCACCGTCACGATCTTCGTTACGACATCGACGGGGTGGTCATCAAAGTTGACGACCTCGCGCAACGTGCACTGCTCGGCTTTACGAGTCGAGCTCCGCGCTGGGCGACCGCGCGCAAATTCCCGCCCGAAGAACGAACGACGCGACTTCTCGCCATCGAGGTCTCCATTGGACGCACCGGGCGCGCCACGCCCTACGCCGTCCTTGAACCGGTGGTCGTCGCTGGGTCGACGGTGTCGATGGCGACGTTGCACAATCAGGACCAAGTCGTCGCGAAGGACGTTCGTCCCGGCGACCTGGTCATCGTGCGTAAGGCCGGCGACGTCATCCCCGAAGTCGTCGCAGCGGTGCGCGAGCCCGGTAAACGCCGCGCGAGAAAGTGGACGTTTCCGACGTCATGTCCCGAGTGTGGTCAACCCCTGGTTCGACGGGACTCGGAGAGCGACACCTACTGCGTCAATCCGACGTGTCCCGCGCAACTACTCGAACAGATCGTGCACTTCGCCTCGCGCGGCGCGCTCGATATCGAGGGACTGGGTGAACAGCGAGTCGCGCAACTCCTGAGCGAGGGACTCATTGGTGACGTGGCCGATCTCTTCACTTTGCGCGTGGACGATCTCGCCGCGTTAGAAGGATTCGGTGAACTTTCGGCGACGTCGCTGGTGCGAGAGATCGCGAACGCCACGTCGATGCCGCTCAGTCGCCTCCTCGTGGGCCTGGGTATCCGACACGTCGGTCCTGTCGCGGCTCGTGAACTGGCGACGCGTTTTCATCACCTCGCCGCCCTCGCCGCGGCGCCCCTCGAGGCGTTGGAAGCCCTTGACGGCATCGGACCGGTCATCGCCCAATCCGTCTATCAGTACTTTCGCGAAGAAGACAATCGCGAGCGCATAGCGCGTTTCAGCGCCGCGGGACTGTCGCTCGACGAGCCCGGCGGGGCCACGAGCCTCGAGGCGACGCTCGCGGGCAAGGTCGTCGTCGTTACCGGTTCCATCGAGGGCTACTCGCGCGACGACGCCGAAGCCGCGATTCTCGCTCGGGGCGGAACGTCGCCGGGATCGGTGTCGAAAAAGACGTACTGCGTCGTGGTGGGTGAAGCCCCCGGGGCGGCCAAGCTCGCCAAGGCGCGGGAGTTGGGCATTCCCGTGGTGGGCGCCAGCGAGTTCGAAACTCTCCTCGCGACGGGCGTCTGGAAGGACCCACTCGCTTAGGACTTGCGTACTTACTAGGGTTTAGCGGATGGCGCCTACCTTTTCACCCGACTACACGCTCGCCGGTCGCTACCGAATTCGCGAGTTGCTCGGCGTCGGTCAAACGGCCGAGGTGTACGTCGCTGAGGACCTGTCCCTGCATCGACTCGTCGTCGTCAAAGTTCTCCTCGCCGACCTTGCGGCGCACGAAGAGATTCGTCGAGACTTTCGTGACCACATCATTCGTGCCGCCACGCTCAGCCACCCCCACCTCGCGCGCGTCTTCGACGGCGGTCAAGAGTCCGGGTCGATCTTCATGATCAGTGAGTACCTGAGCGGGGGATCGCTCGAGGACGTCCTCGGCGCGGGACGGCGTTTCAGCGTCGACGACGGCGCGCGTCTCGGCCGCGACGTCGCGAGCGCGCTCGCGTACGTTCACGAGCAGGGTTTCGTACTGGGATCGCTTTCGCCGTCAAAAATGCTCTTTGACGGCGAGGGTCAAGTGCGTGTCAGCGACGTCGCGCTCGCCGGGCTCGCGGCGGGCTACCGCGAGCGGATGACCCTCGACGACGCCCGGTACCTCTCGCCCGAGCAGGCCATTGGCGAGCCCGCCAGTTCCGAGAGCGACGTCTACGCGCTGGCGCTGATCCTCTTTGAAGCGGTGACGGGCACCGCCGCCTACGAGGGCACGACGCCCGAAGCGATTCTGCGCGCTCGGCTCGATTCGCCGCTCCCCGTTCGCCTGGAACTCGGGTCCCTCGACATGGTGCTCGCGCAAGCGGCCGTTCCCGATCCACGACTGCGCCTCGACGCGGAGCAGTTCTCGGCGCGTCTGGGCGCCGTCGTTCACGACGCCGCTCCCGTAGTTGTTCGACCGGGCTCGCAGGAGCTTCCCCTCCTCGCGCAGTTCACGGCCCAAGAAGAACGTAGTTCGATTGGCTTTCGTCCACCCTCGGCCGAGCAGATTGTTGGCGCGTCGCCCGAACCCACGGGTGGCTATACGAGAGTGCCTCGCGCGGCCGCGAATCTCGGCGCGGGCGGTGGGGGCGGGCCGCGCGGACCGGTCGGACGCACCCCACGCTTCGAACGAGGCCAGTACGACCTGCCGAGCGATCCGCGTCGGTGGGGAGTGATCATTGCGGTGCTGGTGCTCTTGGTCGTGGTGATTGGCGCGGGCGCGGCGTGGAAGTCGGGCCTCTTTTCGAAGAGTTACTCCGTTCCCAACCTGGTTGGCAAGAGTGTTAAACAGGCGTCGGCGGCCATCAAGAGCGACAACTTCACGCTACGCGTTACGAATCGAGTGGACTCGGCGAAGGTGCCCGTGGGCAATATCGTCATCCAGACACCCGTCGCGGGCACCTCGGAAAAATCGGGTTCGACGATCACGGTGAGCGTCTCGAAGGGGCCGGTCCTCGTGACGATGCCCACCAACCTGGTGGGTAAGTCCTGCGCCGCGGCGACCGCGCAACTCTCGGCGTTACACGTGACGGCGACCTGCCCGGCGACGGCCGCCATCTTCTCTCCGACCGTGCCACTCAACGACGTCGCGCGCGTGCTTTATCAAAAGGGCCAGAATCCCCTCGTCGTGCCCCTGCACGCGGGCGTGACCCTCTCGCTCTCGAAGGGTCCCGCGCCCTCGACCACCACGACTTCGACCACGACCACGACGACGACGCTCGCCGGACAGGGGTTGCGGGCCGTGCCGAACGTGGTGGGTGACAACCAGGCCCAAGTGGTGGCGGCGATGAAGAATGCGGTGTTGTACTACACGACCACCGGACCGAACGCGAACACGACGAAGTGGACGAAAGTCGTCTCGGAGAATCCCTCCGCCGGCACGATGGTGCCGTATAAGTCCTCTGTCACCTTGACCGTTCAATGAGCGCGGGCTGCGAACTCTGCGCGGCCGCCGTTGTCACCAAGCGTTACTTCGAAGACGAGACCTGTTGGATCGGGGACTGTGAAATCTGCCTCGTGCCCATGGTCGTGTGGCGAGTACACGACGCCGCGCCCTCCGACGACGTGAAGCGCCACCTGCACGAAGTGCTCGCGGTCGTCGCCAACGAGGAGTTCGACACCACTCCGTGGACCATTGACGACCACATGCGAAATATCCCCGACCACTACCACGCGCACGCCAGGCCGCCGTACTTTTGGCGACGAGTTCCAAACTGAGACCACCGCGTTCGTCGGTACACTCGGTGCACCACATAGTTACGAGGGGGCCTCCATGGGAGCACTTGACGGTCGCGTCGCCATCATTACCGGAGCGGGTCGAGGCATCGGACGCGAACACGCGCTGCTCTTCGCCGCCGAGGGCGCCAAAGTAGTCGTGAACGACCTCGGCGGGGGGCTCGATGGATCGTCCGGCGAAGCGACGCCCGCGGAGGAGGTCGTCGTCGAGATCGAGGCGATGGGTGGCGAAGCGCTGGCCAACCATGACAACGTCGCCACCTGGGACGGCGGTGAGCGATTAGTGCAGAGCGCCGTCGAGGCCTTCGGCGATCTTCACGTGCTGGTCAACAACGCGGGCATCTTGCGCGATCGCGTACTCGTCAATCTCAGCGAAGAAGACTGGGACGCCGTGATCAACGTGCACTTAAAGGGTCACTTCGTTCCCCTGCACCACGCCGCGACGTACTGGCGCGAGCAGGCGAAGGCCGGGAAGATCGTACGGGCTTCGGTGATTAACACCTCGTCAACCTCGGGACTTCTGGGCAACGTCGGCCAGTCCAACTACGGTGCCGCCAAGGCCGGTATCGCGGCGTTGACCGTGATCGCCGCCGAGGAGCTGGGACGCTACGGCGTGCGCGTCAACGCCATCGCGCCGGCCGCGCGCACGCGCATGACCGAGTCCACGCCGGGACTATCGGACTACGTCGTTCGACCGTCCGACGCCGCCGTCTTTGACGTGTGGGACCCCGCCAACATCTCGCCCCTCGTGGCGACCTTGGCGATGGAGGACTGCGCCGCGACCGGACAGGTCTTCTTCGTGCAGGGCGGCACCGTACGCAAGTTCCAGAACTGGACGATGACCGAAACACTCGAAAAGAACGACCGCTGGACGGTCAGTGAACTCGCAGCACAACTGCCCACGCTGTTCTAGTGGCGACGAGCGCCCGCTGGCGCACCTCGATCGAGAAGATCCTGGCGGGCTCTTAATCGCTCGAACCGATCCAGCGAGCGCGGCCTTTGGCACGCTCGGCCGTGAAGCGGGCGGCGACCTCAACGGGTTCTTGCTCCTTCGCCAACGTCGACAAGATCGAGCCGCCGCGTCCTCGCGCACTGCTCGCGACGTTTCACACGTCCTTCGTCGTCGGCGCGTGCGGGAGCGTTCTCGGTCTGGTCGCCGCGACGTTTATGCGATCGGTGCCACGCCGACGGGCCCCCAGGCGGTCTAAATCTGCCGGTAGTCTTGAGGCCTATGACCCTTGAAGTTATGCCGGGCTGTGAGCCCTTTTCTCACCGAGGCGGCCCGTCGGGCGTCCTGGCGTTGCACGGATTCACGGGCAATCCCGCTTCGTTGCTTTCCCTCGCCAAAAGGTGCGCCGAGGCCGGTTACAGCGTCGAACTCCCACGACTGCCCGGACACGGCACCTCGGTGGAGGACATGATCTCCACCACCTGGGCGGACTGGTCCAAGACGGCCGAAGAGAGCTACGACGAACTCGCGGCTCGCTGCGAACATGTCGCGGTGGTGGGTCTGTCGATGGGTGGGGGACTCGGCGCGCACGTGGCCGAAGTTCGTTCGTCGGTCGCGGGCTGCGTCTTCATCAACCCTCTCGTCAAGCCCCCGGGGCTCGAGATGATCGAGGGAATCACTCAACTGCTCGAAGGCGGTGTCGAAACCGTCGAAGCGATCGGCTCGGATATCAAAAAAGAGGGCGGAGTCGAAGGCTCCTACAAAGCCACGCCGCTCGCGCCCGCGAAGAGTCTCTTCGAGGGCATCAGGACCGTGCACGAGAACTTGAGTTTGGTCAGCGCGCCGATTCTCTTGATCTCCAGTCGAGAAGATCACGTCGTGACGTCGGACAACGGCGACGACCTGTCGGCCATGGTGTCGGGGCCGGTCGAGCGGGTCTGGCTGGAGAACTCGTACCACGTCGCGACGATGGACAACGACCAAGAACTGGTGGAGTCTCTGACCCTGGACTTTCTCGCCCGGGTTCTCTAATGGCCCCGCTTCGTCGTGAGGACGTCGCCAAGGTCGCCAAACTCGCGCGGCTGAAACTGAGCGAAGCGGAACTCGATCAGTTCACGGAGCAACTCGGACAGGTTCTCGAACACGCCAACGACATCGCCGCTCTCAACCTCGAGGGCGTGGTCGCGACGGCCCATCCCTTTGGACTGATCAACGTGGTGCGCGAGGACGAACTACGCCCGAGTCTTTCGCGCGACGCCGTGCTCGCCATGGCCCCCGACGCCGAAGACGGACGTTTTGGCGTGCCGCGCATTATGGGAGAGGCGCCGTGAGAAGCGCCGTGCAGATCGCGAGCGACGTTCGAAGTGGCGCCACCACGGCCGAAGCCGAAATGGCGTCCTCGCTGGAAGCAATACGAGCGAGAAACGACGAGCTCAACGTGTTTCTCTTCGTCGACGAAGGGGGCGCGATTAACGCGGCTCGACGCGTCGACGAACGAGTAGCGCGCGGTGAGAACGCGGGTCAACTCGCCGGCGTTCCGATTGCCCTTAAGGACAACCTCTGTCAGGTGGGCGTGCCCACGACCGCGGGATCGAGGATTCTTGAGGGTTGGCTCCCGCCCTACAACGCAACGGTGATCGAGCGCGTGCTCGCCGCCGGCGCGGTGCCCATGGGCAAGGTCAACATGGACGAGTTCGCCATGGGTTCATCGACCGAGTCGTCGGCGTACGGCCCGACACGTAATCCGCTCGATCCCTCGCGCGTGCCGGGCGGCTCCTCGGGTGGATCGGCCAGCGCGGTGGCGGCCGACATGACGCCGATGTCGCTCGGCTCGGACACGGGCGGATCCATTCGCCAGCCCGCCGCGTTCTGTGGCCTCGTGGGCGTGAAGCCGACCTACGGTTTGGTGTCGCGCTACGGACTCATTGCCTTCGCGAGTTCGCTCGATCAGATTGGACCGTTCGCGAAGAACGCGACGGACGCGGCCCTCTTGCTCGAGGTCATCGCGGGACACGATCCGATGGACTCCACCTCGTTGCCCGAACCGGCGCCGTCACTGGTTAGTCACGTGAACGACGGCGTCGCCGGCCAGCGGATCGGAGTCGTGCGCGAACTCTACGAAGGCGCCGACGACGAGGTCGTGGCCGAGGTCGAACGAGCCGCCGCGGCGCTTCGAGACGCGGGCGCGACGATCGTGGAGATTTCGGTACCGGAGTTTCGCCTCGGACTCAGCGCGTACTACTTGATCGCCCCGGCCGAGGCGTCGAGCAACCTCGCTCGCTACGACGGCGTGCGTTACGGTCTGCGCGTCGACGCCGAGGACGTCGCGGCCATGAACGAGGCCACGCGCACCGCGGGCTTCGGGGCCGAGGTGAAGCGTCGGATCATGCTCGGGACCTACGCCCTCTCGGCGGGCTACTACGACGCCTACTACGGCCAAGCGTTGAAGGTTCGAACCCAGATGATCGACGCCTTTCGCCGCGCCTACCAAGAGGCCGATCTCCTGCTCGGCGCGACCGCCCCCTCCGTGGCCTTCACGCTCGGCGCGAAGTCGAGTGATCCCCTGGCGATGTACCTCTCGGACGTCTTCACCATCCCCACCAACTTGGCCGGTGACGCCGCGCTCTCGGTGCCCTTTGGCACGGGCGACACGGGGCTACCGGTAGGCGTGCAACTGGTGGGACCCGGTCGAAGTGAGGCGCAACTGTTTGCCGCGGCGAGAGTCCTCGAACTCGCGGACGGACGATCATGACCTTGCCGGACAGGTGGGAGATGGTGGTCGGACTTGAAGTCCACACGGAACTAAAGACCACGACCAAGATGTTCTGCGGGTGCGCCAACGAGTTCGGTGCCGAACCGAACACCAACATCTGTCCCGTCTGTTTGGGACTTCCCGGGTCGCTGCCGGTCTTGAACGTACGCGCGGTCGATCTGGCGATGGCCATCGGCTTCGCGCTGCATTCGACGATCGCCTCTTCGACGTTTCACCGGAAGAACTACTTCTATCCCGACATGCCCAAGGACTTTCAGATCAGCCAGTACGACCTGCCGATCAACTCGGGTGGCTATCTAGATCTGCCGGACGGCTCTCGCGTCACGGTGGAGCGCGCTCACTTAGAAGAGGACACCGGAAAGTCCACGCACCTCGGCGGTAGCGGTCGCATCCACGGTGCCGAGCGTTCGCTCGTTGACTACAACCGCTCCGGTGTGCCGCTCGTCGAGATCGTGTCGGGACCCGACATTCGTAGCTCCGCCCAAGCGCGTGCCTACGCGTCGGAGCTTCGAGGCATCTTGATCGCCACCGGTGCGTCGGACGGTCGCATGGAGGAGGGTTCGATGCGCATCGACGCGAATGTCTCGGTGCGTCGTCCCGGCGATCCCTTGGGCACCCGATGTGAGATCAAGAACCTGAACTCGCTGCGCAGCCTGCACCGCGCCATTGACTACGAGGCACTGCGTCAGATTGAACTGATCGACGCGGGCGGCACGGTTCGCCAGGAGACGCGTCACTGGGACGAGAGTCTCGGTGCGACCTCGACGATGCGCACCAAGGAAGAAGCGGAGGACTACCGTTACTTCCGCGAGCCTGACCTCGTCGACCTGGTGCCCGACCCGGCGTGGCAGGAACGGGTCCGCGCCGGACTCGGCGCGATGCCCGCCCAACGGCGCGCCACGCTGCGGGCTCGTCTTTCAGACGCCACTTCATCCCAGCTCGACGCCTTGGAAGTGGTCGTCGATCTTGGATTTGACGACCTCGTGCTCGCCGCGATCGACGCGGGAATTGACCCAACGTTGGCGATGGCGAGAGCCGCGAACGAACTGGCTTCTGGGATTGACCACGTTGGCAATCTCACCACGGAGGCGTTCACTACGACGTTGGCGATGGAGCAAAGTGGGGAACTATCGGCGACGCAGGCCAAGACCGTGTTGTTGGAGTTGCTGGAGCACGGGGGAGATCCGCGCAAGATCGCCAAGGATAAGGGCTTTGAACAGCTCTCGTCGGGCTCACTCGGTGCGACCGTCGAGGCGTTGATTAAACAACACCCCGAGGAGTGGACTCGCTTCGCCGAAGGTGACGAGAAACTCGCCCAGTTTTTCATTGGCCAAGTGATGAAATCGACGAAGGGTCAGGCGAACGGAAAAGCCGTCATCGCCGAACTGCAGTCTCGCCGCTGACTCGTTGGCAGCCTCGGGGTGGTGGTTCCTAGACTTCCCCTATGGCGAACCATCCCACTCCGCGCAGTTCTGACGTCACCCTCGGTCGAGGGCGCGCTCCGGCGAGAGCGATGTTGCGAGCGATGGGACTCGGCGACGACGACATGACCAAGGCCCAGATCGGCGTCGCGTCGAGTTGGAACGAGGTCACGCCCTGCAACTTGCCTCTCGATCGACTGGCAAAACGCACCAAGGCCGCGGTGCGCGACGGCGGCGGTCTGCCCTTTGAGTTCGTGACCATTGCGGTTTCGGACGGCATCTCGATGGGTCACGAAGGTATGCACGCCTCACTCGTGTCTCGAGAAGTCATCGCGGACTCGGTGGAAGTCGTCATGCACGCCGAGCGATTTGACGCGATGGTGACCCTCGCGGGATGTGACAAGTCACTGCCGGGCATGCTGATGGCCGCGGCTCGTCTCAACGTGCCGAGCGTCTTTCTCTACGGCGGCACGATTTTGCCGGGTCACCTGAACGGCGAAGCACTCGACATCACCTCGGTGTTTGAAGCCGTAGGCGCCAACGCGGTCGGCGCAATGAGCGACGAGGAGTTAACGGCCATCGAGTGCGCGGCCTGTCCCGGCGAGGGAAGTTGCGCGGGCATGTTCACGGCGAACACCATGGCGAGCGTGGGCGAGGCCCTGGGCATGTCGCTACTCGGCAGCGCCTCCGTGCCCTCGATCGACTCGCGCCGTGATCAGTACGCGTACGACTCGGGACTCGCGGTACTCAATCTCCTGGACGAGGGCGTCAGTGCTCGCCAGATCATGACCAGAGGGGCCTTCGAGAACGCGATCGCGATCGTGATGGCGCTCGGCGGTTCGACCAACGCCGTGCTGCACTTGCTCGCGATCGCCCACGAAGCACGCGTTGAACTCGAGCTCGATGACTTCAACAAGATCGCTCAGCGCGTACCGCACATCGCCGACACCAAACCCCACGGCAAGTACCACATGAGTGACCTCGATCGCGTCGGCGGGTTGCCCGTGATCCTCCAGCACCTCTTAGAGAACGATCGCCTGAACGGCGACGTGATGACGGTGAGCGGTAAGACCATGGCCGAGAACCTCGAGCAGTACCACGCGGCTCGGCCCGACGGCAACGTGGTACACGAGGTGAGTAGCCCGATCCACGTCCAAGGCGGCATCGCGGTGCTGCGCGGATCGCTCGCGCCCAAAGGTGCCGTCGTGAAGGTCGCCGGGCTGGACGAACTTCACTTCAGTGGCACGGCGCGCGTCTTTGACGGCGAGGACCAGGCGATGAACTCCATTATGGCCAACGAGATTGAACCCAACACCGTGGTCGTTATTCGATACGAAGGTCCGAAGGGCGGACCGGGTATGCGCGAGATGCTCGCGGTCACCGGTGCCATGAAGGGAGTCGGGCGTGGTGCCGACTGTGCTCTCGTCACCGACGGACGCTTCAGCGGGGGAACGCACGGATTTTGCGTCGGTCACGTCGCGCCCGAGGCCCTGGACGGAGGGCCCATCGGACTCGTGCGTGACGGCGATCACATCGTGATCGACGTGGACACCCTCTCGATTGAACTGCTCGTTGACGCCGCCGAGTTGGCCGAACGAGCGAAGGTGGTAGTGCCGTTTACTCCTCGGTACACCACGGGAGCGTTGGAAAAGTTCGCTCGCTTGGTGCAGGGCGCCGAGAAGGGTGCGGTGACAACCCGGTAACGTCTCTTGTTCGTCACGTGAAACTGTGTTTAGACTAGAGACGTGGCCACGCGTAACGAAATTCTGGTAGTAGTAGGCGCTTGGCGCCGGTAGTCACGCGTACACGTACACCGGAGGCCTCCCAAATTAGGGAGGCCTTTTTGCTTATTTAACAACGAAGGAGCATTGTGCAACTCACCGGAGCGCAAGCACTCATCAAGAGCCTCGAGCAAGAGGGCGTCGACACGATCTTCGGCCTGCCCGGTGGGGCCATTCTGCCCGTGTACGACCCCATCTTGGACTCCTCCATTCGTCACATCCTCGTGCGTCACGAACAAGGGGCCGGTCACATGGCCGAGGGCTACGCGCTCGCTACCGGTAAGGCCGGCGTCGCCATGGTCACGAGCGGTCCCGGGGCCACCAACATCGTCACGCCAATTGGCAACGCGCACATGGACTCGACACCCCTCGTCGTCATCACCGGTCAGGTCGCGACGGCCGCCATTGGCTCGGACGCCTTTCAAGAGTGCGACATCACCGGCATCACCATGGGCATCACGAAGCACAACTTTCTGATTCAATCGGCGCACGAGATTCCTCGCGTCGTCGCGGCCGCCTTTTACCTCGCCACGACCGGTCGGCCCGGCCCGGTGCTGATCGACCTACCCAAGGACATTTCGCAGTCGACGATGGAGTGGTGGTACCCCGAATCGATCGAAGAGTTAGACCTACCGGGCTATCACCCCGAGGTCGAAATTGACGAGCGTGCCGTGGCGCGGGCGGTGGAACTGATTAGCCAGTCCGAGCGTCCCGTGCTCTACGTGGGCGGTGGCACCCTCAAGTCCCGGGCTCATAAAGAGCTCTTGGCCTTCGCCGAACGAACCAAGATGCCGGTCGTCACGACGTTGATGGCGCGCGGGGCGTTTCCGGACTCGCACGATCAACACCTCGGCATGCCCGGCATGCACGGCATGTACAGCGCCGTGACGGCCATTCAAAAGTCCGACCTGTTGATCTCGCTGGGTGCGCGATTCGACGACCGCGTGACGGGACAGATTTCCAGTTTCGCCGCCAACGCCAAGGTCATCCACGTTGACATCGACAAGGCCGAGATCAACAAGGTCCGCCACGCCGACGTCTCGTTGCAGACCAACGTCGCCCTCGCCCTTGGAGCCCTCGACGGTGCGAGCGCGTCGCCCCAGAATCTCGACGTGTGGTGGAAGGAGATTCGCACCTGGCAAGAGCGTTACCCGCTCGTCTACGACGAACCGACCGACGAGGGACCGCTGCGTCCCCAACACGTCATCGAAGCCATCGCCAGCAGGGCCGCACCGGGCACGATCGTCACGGCGGGCGTGGGACAGCACCAAATGTGGGCCTCCCAGTTCTGGCGGTTCGAAGAGCCCGGCACGTGGGTGAACTCGGGCGGCGCGGGCACGATGGGCTTTGGGGTTCCCGCGGCCATTGGCGCCAAGGTGGGCCGACCCGATCGAACGGTCTGGTGCATCGACGGCGACGGCTGTTTTCAGATGACGGCCCAAGAACTCGTGACGGCACGCTCGGAGGGGATTCCCATCAAGGTGGCGATCCTCAACAACGCCTATCTGGGCATGGTTCGCCAGTGGCAAGAGATGTTCTACGAGGAGCGCTACTCCGAGGTCTACCTCAGCGCCGACCTGCCCGACTACGTGAAGTGGGCCGAAGCGATGGGTTGCGTGGGACTTCGCGCGCACAATCTGAAGGAGATGCACGAGGTGATTGAGAAGGCCAACGAGATCAACGACGTGCCCGTCGTCATCGACTTTCGAACGGACTCGTCCGAAAAGGTCTTTCCGATGGTCGCCTCGGGAGCCAGTAACGACGACATCATCGTGCACCCGCTCCTTCGAGGTGGTGCACGATGACCCCCGAACCGTTCCTCGGCGCCACCGATCACACCCCCGTGCGTCACCACATCTTGTCGGTGCTGGTCGAGAACAAGGCCGGTGTGCTCGCTCGAATTGCCGGTCTCTTCGCGCGGCGCGGCTTTAACATCTACTCCCTGGCCGTGGCGCCCGCTGAGGGGAACGCCCGATTCTCTCGAGTCACGATCGTCGTCGACGCCGAGTCCGCACCCTTAGAGCAGATTGTCGGTCAGTTGGACAAGCTCGTGAACGTGGTCGCGATCAAAGATCTCGCGCCGCGCGACGCGTTGGAGCGCGAACTCCTGCTCGCGACCCTATCTGTCGACAACGCCAATCGCGGTGAGGTCCTCGACGTCACCGCCAACACCGGCGCTTCAATCGTCGACGTGAACGCCACGTCGGTGACCGTGATGTTGGCCGGTACGCCCACTGCGTGTGATCGACTCGAGAGGGCGCTCGAGAGCTTCGCCGACGTGGAGTTGCAGCGTACGGGTCGCGTGGCACTCCCTAGACTCGGTTAGACGCAAACGGCCTAGCCCCAAGAGAAAGTTCTCGACGATGACCACGATGTACTACGAAAAAGACGCCAAGCCCGAACTCTTGAAGGCGAAGAAGATCGCCATCTTGGGCTACGGCTCGCAGGGACACGCGCACGCGTTGAACCTGCACGAGAGTGGTTACGACGTGCGCGTGGGACTGCGCCTCGAGTCGTCGTCCGTCGAGAAGGCCGAAGAGGCGGGACTGCGCGTACTCTCCATTGGCGAAGCTTGCGCGGAGGCCGACGTCATCATGGTGCTAGTTCCCGACACCGAGCAGAAGCGCACGTACGACGCCGACATCGCGCCCCATCTCACGACCGGCAAGTGCCTGCTCTTCGCGCACGGCTTCAACATCCGCTTCGACCTGATCAATCCGCCGAGCGACGTCGACGTCGCGATGGTCGCGCCCAAGGGTCCCGGTCACCTGGTGCGACGGACCTACCTCGAGGGTGGGGGCGTGCCGGCACTCATTGCCGTCGAACAAGACGCCACCGGCCACGCCCACGACCTGGCCCTGGCCTACGCCGATGGCATCGGCGCGACGCGCGCCGGCGTGCTGGAGACGACGTTCTCGGAAGAGACCGAGACGGACCTCTTCGGCGAGCAAGTCGTGCTCTGCGGCGGGGTCACGGCCCTCGTGCGCGCCGGCTACGAGACCCTCGTCGAGGCCGGCTATCAGCCCGAGAGTGCGTACTTCGAATGCCTGCACGAATTGAAGCTCATCGTCGACTTGATGTACGAAGAAGGCATCACCGGCATGCGCTTTAGCGTCTCGGACACGGCAGAGTACGGCGACTTGACCCGCGGACCTCGCGTCATCAACGACCAGGTCAAGGTCGAAATGAAGAAGATCCTCGGTGAGATTCAAGACGGCACCTTTGCCGCCGAGTGGATTCTAGAGAACGAGATCGGCCGCCCGCGCTACCGCGAGCTTCGTGACGCCGGCAAGCGCCACCCCATTGAAGAGATTGGTTCGAAGCTTCGTGAGATGATGCCCTTCGTTTCGGCGGGCAAGCAGAAGGTCTCCGAGATCTCCGGCGGCGACACCGACTAAGTCGTTCGGCGGCGTTTCACCGCACGCTACGAAATGGTTTCAATGACCCGACGGCGCGCGATTGCGACACGCGTGGTCACCACCGCTTCACACTAAACGTCATCGGTTCATCGACGTGAGGTGGCACGTCGAGCCGCGACCGGTCCGGACGACGTGACGTTGCTACTCGTCGTGGACTTCGCAACGAAACGACTACATTGAAGAACGGAGAAGACCGCTTCTCGATTAATTCTCCTTTGGGGATGGTGGCACCAATGCAGTTGACGAACATCGGTGCTGGCGCCATCGGCGGGGCCTTCGGCGCGTACACGGCCCGAGACGGTCACGACGTCGCTTTGTGGTACGCGGACCGCTATCACGTCGCGGCGATCAATCGTGATGGCCTTATCATCGAAGGGCCGGTCGAGAGTTTCACGATGCGCGTCAAGACGATCACCCCTGATGAGCTCCCCGCGCTGGTGCTGCCGAGTGGCTTCAGCGACGAGGACCTGCCCGCTGGACAGCAGCTTTCGTCGCACCAGGGTACCGATATGGCGTTGCGGCGTAGCCCATGAGTGGTGAAAGAACTCCTCGGCGCGCCCCGTTTCGAACCCGTCGTCAAGTAGTTCGGTGGCCATCGCGGGGCCCGTGGTTCCTCATCCCAAAGCATCGGGAGACGTGAAGTGACGTCGGGACCCATCATCATCGGGAGCGAGCGCTCGGAGGCCGGCCTTCCCGCCGGGATGGACTTACTGCGTGACGGCGCGAGCGCGCTCGACGCGGTAGAGGCGGCTCTTCGTCGCTGCGAAGACAATCTTGAGGATCACTACGTGGGCACCGGCGGCCTACCCAATGCTCGGGGCGAGGTCGAACTCGACGCGTCCTTGATGGTGGGCTCGACGCGCGCCTTTGGCGCGGTGGGCGCGGTTCGCAACTTTCCTCACCCGATTTCGATCGCCCGAGCCGTGCTGGAGAAGTTGCCTCAGCACTGCCTGTTGGTCGGCGAGGGTGCGGAACTCTTCGCCAAGGAGCAGGGTTACGAGCCAGCCGTCCTGCTGACCGACGAGGCGTGGCGGCTCTTTCGCGAGGCGCTGCTGCCCTCCAGCGACGCGGTGGAGGGGGAGAAGACCCTCGCGGCTCGCGGCGACGACGTCTACCGCCTCGCGGCTATCGAGCAGGTGAGTCGCTTTCATCCCCACGAAGGACCGTGGGGGACTATCAACGTCCTCGCCCTCGACGAGAGCGGAGAGATGGTGGTCGGGGTGTCGACGAGCGGTTACCCCTGGAAGTACCCCGGACGCGTCGGTGACTCCGCCCTCCCCGGTACGGGCAACTACTGCGACCTGCGCTACGGCGGCGCGGCGTGCACCGGTCGCGGCGAGATGAGCATGAGGGTGACCGGCGCGCGACTCGTCGTCGACGCCCTCGCGCGCGGCGCGGATCCCTCCGAGGCTTGTCGTTCGATGCTCGCCGAGGCGAGCACGCTGCGCGATGATTTCAAAGCCGAACTGCGCACACTGTGTCTCACCCCCGATGGCCGCCACGGCGCCGCCGCGACCCAGACGGGCGCGACGTACAACGTGATGACGTCGTCGAGCGCCGCCGTGCAGGTCTTTGAGAGAGTGGTGCTGTGAAGATCTACGTCTCGTCGGATATGGAGGGGACGGCTGGCGTCGTCGACTGGGACCAGGTCCTGGCGGGTGGTCACCTCTACGACTACTACACCAGTCTCTTGACCGCGGAGATTAACGCCGCGATCGAGGGCGCGATGACGTCAGGCGCGACCGAGTTCTTGGTGAACGACGCGCACTCGAAGATGGCCAACTTACGCCCCGGCGCACTCGCGGGTTCCGCGCGGTACCTCTCGGGCCGCTTCAAGCCCATGTACATGATGCAGGGCCTCGACGAGACGTTCGACGCGGTCTTTTTCATCTCGTACCACGGTTCGATGGGAAGTCGATCATCGACCCTCTCGCACACGTACTTCCCCACGGCCTTCGCCGGGGTGACCTTGAACGGTGTCGTCACGGGTGAAGCGGGTATCAACTCTCTCGTCGCCCAGGCGTACGGGGTGCCGGTAGTGCTGATTACCGGCGACCAGGTAACGGCCGACGAAATCGCGCCCTTCGCGCCGGGCGCCCTTAGTGCGGTCGTCAAGAACTCCGTGACGCGCTTCGCGGCGGACTCACTGCACCCCGATGAGGCGTGCCGACTGATCCACGACCAGGCGGCGCTCGCGACGGCGTCGATTCCCTCGGCGAAGCCGCCGTCGATCGCGTTGCCCGTGACGATGGGCGTCACGTTTCGTACCAGTGACTACGCCGACCTGGCGACGCGTGTGCGTGGCGTCGTGCGCACCGGTGACCTGAACGCGCAGATATCCCTGGACGACCCCCTCGAGCTCTACCGCGTGTTCATCACCGTCGTGCTGCTTTGTCGAGGACTAGTCGAGTAGTTCCGAACTAGTCGAGGGTCGCAAAGAAGTTGCACCGAAACCGACGGCTCGGCTTAGATCAGTGCCCACGTCGCCACGCGTGCGACGCCAGCCACGTCTTGGCCAAGCCGGGTAGGGGCGTCGACGAAGGACTGGTGATCGTCGGTAACGAGATGGCTCGAGTGGTCGCACCGGAGGCCTCTCGAGAAGGTCGCTTCACGGCAGGCCCGCTCGAGACCTGAACATCCGTAAAACGTCGCGATCGCTCGCGACGTTTCGGAACGTGGCTACAGATTGCCTACCACGTAGTTCACGCACGCCAGCAGCGACGCCACGTCCTCGGGGTCGACGCTCGGAAACATCGCGATGCGTAACTGATTGCGACCGAGTTTGCGATAGGGATCGGTGTCCACCACGCCGTTGGCGCGAAGGATCGACGCGATTCGTGTCGCGTCGACGTCGTCACGAAAGTCGATCGTGCCCACGACGTTGCTGCGCTGGGCGGGGTTCGCCACGAAGGGCGTCGCGAAGTCCGACGCCTCGGCCCAGGTGTAGAGAATCTCCGCCGACTGACGCGAACGTCCCGAGGAGAAGGCGAGACCTCCGTTGTCGTTCATCCACTTGATCTGCGTGGCGAGCAGGTGAATGGTCGCGAGGGCCGGCGTGTTGTACGTCTGGTTGAGCCGCGAGTTGTCGAGAGCGATCTTCAAATCGAAGAACGCGGGCGTCCAGCGATCGGACGCGGCGAGCGATTCGATGCGCTCGATCGCGCCCGGCGAGCAGAGAGCGAGCCAGAGACCGCCGTCGGAGGCGAAGGACTTCTGCGGGGCGAAGTAGTAGCAGTCGAACTGGGTCGGGTCGACCATGAGGCCGCCGGCGCCCGACGTCGCGTCGACGGCCACGAGACCCTTAGCGCCGTCCGGGCGAAGGATGGGCATCATCACGCCCGTGGACGTCTCGTTGTGGGTGAAGGCGTAGAGATCCACGGCGTCGTCGGTGACCGCCAGCGGGTGGCTCCCGACTTCACTCTTAATGATGGTGGGATCGCTCAGGTGCGGCGCCTCTTTGACGCAACTGGCGAACTTGGAAGAGAACTCGCCAAAACTCAGGTGCTGGGAGTGTCGCGCGACGAGGTGAAACGTCGCCGCGTCCCAGAAGCACGTGGTGCCGCCGTTTCCGAGAAGGACCTCGTAGCCGTCGGGCAAATTAAAGAGTGCGCGTAAGCCCTCACGGACCTCACCGACCTTGTTGCGCACGGTGGCTTGACGGTGCGACGTACCCATGTAGGTGGTGCCGCTGTCGAGGAGTGCCTGCAACTGTTCCATTCGAACTTTCGAGGGACCCGATCCAAATCGTCCGTCGCGCGGAAGGAGGTCAGAGGGAATCGTGAACGTGTCGAGAGAACTCATAGACTTATTCTTACGGAAAATGATCGGAGTGAATCAGTGCGCGCCAGAGTTAGTGACCTGTTAGGCGGCTTAGCCCCCAGCGCCACCCTGGCGGTCGACGCGAAAGCTAAGGCCATGAAGGCCGCGGGCGAGCCCGTGATTGGCTTCGGCGCGGGCGAACCGGACTTTCCTACTCCCGTGCACATTGTTGAAGCCGCCGCTAAGGCGTGCTACGAACCGGTGAACTATAAGTACACGCCCACGGCGGGAATTCTTGAACTTCGTGAAGCCATCGTCGCCAAATCGAAGCGTGACAGCGGACTCGAGACGTCCGCCGCTCAAGTGCTCGTGACCAACGGCGGTAAGCACGCGGTCGCCACGGCGTTCATGAGCGTGCTCAACCCCGGCGACGAAGTGTTGATTCCCGCGCCCTATTGGACGACGTACCCTGAAGCGATCTATCTCACGGGAGCGAGCGCCGTGCCGGTCATGACGAGTTCGGCTAACGGTTTTCGCGTCACCGTCGAAGAGCTCGAGCGCGCTCGAACGAAGAAGACCAAACTCCTCGTCTTCGTGTCTCCCTCGAACCCGTCGGGCGCGGTGGTTCGACCCGACGACGTCGCCGCCATCGGTGCCTGGGCGGCGGAACACGATATCTGGGTGCTGTGCGACGAGATCTACGAACACCTGGTCTACGGCGACGCCCGGCACGTGTCGTTACCCGTCGTGACCCCCGATCTTGGCGATCGGTGGATCGTCGTCAACGGGGTCGCGAAGACCTACGCCATGACGGGCTGGCGCGTGGGCTGGATGATCAGCGCGCCCGACGTGATCGACGCGGCCGTGAACTATCAGAGTCAGACCACGTCGAACATATCGAACATCTCGCAGCGCGCGGCCGTGGCGGCGTTGACCGGTGACCTCATGGCCGTGGGCGAGATGCGTAAGGCCTTTGATCGTCGTCGCAAGACCATGACGACAATGTTGAACGCCATTGAGGGCGTGTCGTGCGTCGAACCCGAGGGAGCTTTCTACTGCTTTCCAGACGTGAGCGGTCTCTTGGGACGCTCACTCGGTGGGCGAGTGTCCACCTCGTCGAGCGAACTTGCCGGCGCGTTACTCGAGACCATCAAAATTGCGGTCGTACCGGGCGAGGCCTTCGGAATGGCGGGATACTTTCGACTAAGTTACGCGCTCGGTGACGAGGATCTCGTCGAAGGTATCGAGCGTCTCGCCGCTCTCGTCCAAGCGGGCTGAGCCCTCTCGACTTTCCCTTAGGCTGGCGCCTACAAATGAAAGGTTGACCGTGGCCCGAGTACTAGTTACCGAAGAGATCGCCGAGTCGGGACTCCAGAAACTTCGAAACGCCGGTCACGAGATCGACGTTCGCCTCGGGCTCTCTCCGGCCGAGCTCATCGACGCCGTTCCGGGCGCGCACGCTCTGATTATCCGCTCCGCCACCAAGGTGGACGCCGCGACGCTCGAAGCCGCCACTGACCTGGTCGTGGTCGGTCGCGCGGGCATTGGCCTCGACAACGTCGACGTCGAGAAGGCGACCGAGTTGGGCGTGATGGTCGTGAACGCGCCGGTGTCCAACATTCTCTCCGCCGCCGAGCAGACCATGGCGTTGTTGCTCGCGCAGGCTCGCAATATTCCCCAAGCCCACTCGGCGTTAAAGAACGGTAAGTGGGAGCGCAGTAAGTGGGAGGGCGTCGAGCTGTACGGTAAGACGCTCGGCGTCGTCGGACTGGGCAAGATTGGCGCCCTCGTCACCCAACGCGCGCTGGCCTTTGGCATGCGCCTCGTTGCGTACGACCCCTACATCTCGGAAGAGCGAGCTCGTCACATGGGCGTGGAGCTAATGGATCTCGACACGTTGCTGAAGGAGAGTGACTTCATCACGATTCACTTGCCGAAGAACAAAGAGACGACGAATCTGTTGAACGCGAAGACGCTGAAGAAGACCAAACCGGGCGTTCGCATCATCAACGTGGCGCGCGGCGGCATCGTGAACGAAGCCGACCTGGCCGAGGCTATTCGTAGTGGCCACGTCCAAGGCGCCGCCCTGGACGTGTTCGAAAAGGAACCAACGACCGAGTCGCCACTCTTTGAACTCGCGTCGGTCGTCGTCGTTCCCCACCTGGGCGCCTCCACCTTTGAAGCTCAGGACAAGGCCGGTGTCACCATTGCCGAGCAAGTTGAGCTCGCCCTCGCCGGAGACTTCGTGCCCTACGCGGTCAACGTGTCAGCGGGCGATGTCTCCAACTCCGTGAGTCCCTTCATGAGTCTCGCGGAGATTCTCGGTCGATTCATCGGCGGACTACTCGACGGCAAGCCCGCGGACCTCGAAGTGATCTACCAAGGAGAGTTGGCCGGCGCGGGGACGAAGATATTGACGTTGTGCGCGCTGAAGGGACTCTTAAGTTCGACGGGTCACGACGGGGTGTCCTTCGTGAACGCCCCCCAGTTGGCCGCGGACCACGATCTCACGTTCAAGGAAGTCTCGTCGATTGAATCGGCCGAGTACGTAAATCTGATCACGGTACGCTCGGACGGCCACGAGGTTTCGGGAACGCTCGTGACGATCGGAACGAGAGTCGAATCTCGCGTCGTGAACGTTGATGGACACGCGGTCGAAATCCCACCCACCGCGTCAATGCTGGTGGTCCATAACGACGACCGTCCCGGCATGATTGGCCTCGTTGGTGTCGCGCTCGGGGACGCCGATATCTCCATCGTGTCGATGGCGGTGGGACCAGATCCCGAGTCTCAAACCGCCCTCATGGTTCTATCCACCGCGTTGCCGACGCCGGCGTCGGTGATGGAGTTGCTGCGCGATACCGACGGCATCCAAGATATTCACCTGATCACCTTGCGGTGATTGATTCGCTTACATCAAGCTGACGAGATCGACGCGCTCCATTATTTCGTCGGTCAACAGTGGAATCACGTCGAGGGCCTTCATGTTTTCACGAACTTGATCCGCGGACGAAGCGCCCGTGATCACCGTCGAAACGTGGGGATTCTTCGCACACCAGGCCAGCGAGAACTGGGCGAGCGAGACGTCGAGATCGTCGGCGATCTTCTTTAGTTCGGCGACCTTCTTATTCTGGTCCTCGTCCGTCAGCATCGTGCGGAGCCACTCGTAGCCCGGCAGCGTCGCGCGCGAACCTTCGGGCACGCCATTCAGGTACTTGCCGGTGAGGAGACCGGACGAGAGGGGCGACCAGATCGTGGTCCCGAGCCCGATGTCCTCGTAGAGCCGGCTGTACTCTTTTTCGACGCGATCGCGCCACAAGATGTTGTACTGCGGTTGCTCCATGAGGGGCTTGTGGAGATTGTGGCGATCGGCGATGTCGTAGGCCGCACGAATCTCGTCGGCCGTCCACTCGGACGTGCCCCAGTAGAGCGCCTGGCCCCGTTCGACCATGTCGCTCATCGCCCACACGGTCTCTTCGATCGGGGTGTTGGGGTCGGCCCGGTGACAAAAGACGAGGTCCACGAAGTCGAGGCCGAAGCGTTCGAGTGATCCTTCGATGGCTTGGCTGAGGTACTTGCGATTGAGGGTGTTGCGCATGTTGGGTCCTTCGTGAAGACCCCAGAAGAGTTTGGTGGAGACGACGTACTCGTGACGCTTCCATCCGAGTTCCTTGAACGCGGCGCCCATGACCCGCTCGGACTCACCCGCGGAGTACGCCTCGGCGTTGTCGTAGAAGTTCACGCCCGCGTCGTGCGCGGCCGCGAGGCACTCCGCCGCCTGGTGCGCCGTTTCGATCTGATTCGCGTTGGCGAAGGTGACCCAACTNNCCCGAACGTCCGAGTCGACGATATTCCATCTCTGCCATAGCTACTCCTTGGTTAGTGTTGGCGAACGCGCGCGGGACTTACGCTTCGGGATTGCGCGGAACGCTCGGCCACTCCTCAAAGGAGATCGGGGTGTCGTCCTTCGGTCGCTTAACGAAGAAGACGGCGCCGGCCACGACCGCGCCCAGCATGAGAAGAAACGACAGTTTGAGAAGAATCTTGAGTAGTCCCACGAATCCCCAGGATAGTAGGCGAGACCCCTGGACATTTCACGGCGCAGCGGTAGAGTGGTGGCGTGACTTCTGGCCAGAGCGAACTGCTGCTGTAACGGGGNNCCGCCCCCGCGTTGGCGGGGGCATTTTTGTTTATCTCTGGCCTTGACGAGAGGATGGATATGCGGGTCAACCCCCAACAGCCAAGTCCCATGGCCTTCGACAAGTACCGATCGATCGTGCCCGTTGACCTGCCCGATCGCACCTGGCCCGACCGGCGCCTCACCAAGGCACCTCGTTGGTGCAGCGTGGACCTTCGTGACGGCAACCAAGCGCTCATCGACCCGATGGACCTTGAGCGCAAGAACGTCATGTTCACGCAGTTGGTCGAGATGGGCTTCAAGGAGATTGAAGTAGGTTTTCCTTCCGCCTCACAGCCCGACTTTGATTTCGTTCGCCAGATCATCGAAGACGACCTCATTCCCGACGACGTCACGATTCAAGTTCTCACGCAGTGCCGTGACGACCTCATTCGAAGGACGTACGAGTCGTTGCACGGGGCCAAACGCGCGATCGTGCACTTCTACAACTCGACGTCGACGTTGCAACGTCGGGTGGTCTTTGGCCTCGACCGGGACGGCATTAAGAAGATCGCCCTCGACGCCGCGGCGCTCTGTCTCACGCTGGAGGAGACCTCACCCGACACGGCGTTTCTCTACGAGTACTCGCCGGAGAGCTTTACCGGCACCGAACTCGAGTACGCCCTCGAGATCTGCAACGACGTCATCGGGATTATCGACCCAACGCCCGATCGGCCCTTGATCGTGAACCTTCCGGCAACCGTCGAGATGTACACGCCTAATCTCTACGCCGACGCGATCGAGTGGTTCCTGCGACACGTTGATCGTCGCGACTGCGTCGTGCTCTCGCTGCACCCGCACAACGACCGCGGTACTGGCGTCGCGGCCGCCGAACTCGGCGTGCTGGCCGGCGCCGATCGCGTCGAAGGGACGCTCTTTGGCAACGGGGAGCGTACCGGCAACGTGGACGTCGTGAACTTGGCCCTCAATCTCTTCTCCCAGGGCGTCGATCCCGAGCTCGACATCCGCGATATCGATAAGGCTCGCCACGTGGCCGAGTACGCGAATCGTCTGCCGATTCACATGCGCCACCCCTACGTGGGCGAACTGGTCTACACCGCGTTCTCGGGCTCGCACCAAGACGCCATCAAAAAGGGTATGACCGCGATCGGCGACACCTACGACGTGTGGGAGGTGCCGTACCTACCCATCGACCCGAAACACACTGGTCGCACGTACGAGGCGATCATTCGCGTCAACTCCCAGTCGGGCAAGGGGGGCGTGGCGTATCTACTCAGTACCGAACACGGTCTCGATCTCCCGCGCGCGATGCAAGTCGAGTTCTCCAAGCACGTGCAAGAGGTCACCGAGACCAGGGGAACCGAGATTTCGCCCGCGGAGATCTGGGACGTCTTCACGACGACCTACCAGCCTGAGAATCCGACTATTCAGCTGTTATCGAGCGAAGTGTCGGCCGATCAGCACTTGACGCGCATCTTCGCCCAGTTGGTGGTGAACGGACAACACGTGACGGTGAAGGGCGAAGGTAATGGACCCATTGACGCCTTAATGGAGGGTCTCGCGAGCGAGATGGACGTCAAATTCAAAGTCCGTGACTACCACGAGCACGCACTCACCGCGGGGTCCGAAGCGTCGGCCGTCGCCTACGTCGAGGCGGAGGGCCACGACGGCACGACGTGGTGGGGCGTCGGGATGAGCTCGTCGATTCTCGACGCGTCACTCGAGGCCGTCATCTCCGCCGCGAACCGACGTCGTTGACGAGGGGTCATCGGGCGTCCGACGGTCCAATCAGGCGTAGCGGGTGCGGCCCTCGTCGTCAAAGACGTCGCCCAGGCTCGGTGCGACGCTCGTGGCCTCGTAACTGGTGATCGCGTCCGCACGTCGAAGACTGATTGCGATGTCGTCCCAGCCCTCGAGCAGCCGTTCGCGGGTCATGGGATCGAGCACGAACGCTCGGTGCCATCCAGTGTCGGGTACCTCGACCGAGAGCCGCTCCACGTCGACGACGAGGAGCCTCGACGGGTCGTCCTTCACCATTTGATTCAGTTCTTCGACGTCGTTGGAGGACAGCTGCACCGTCACTAGTCCCTGTTTCGACGAGTTGTTGCGAAAGATGTCGCCGAACGACGGCGCAATGATGGCCTCGAACCCGTAGTCCATCAGGGCCCAGACCGCGTGCTCGCGGGACGATCCCGTGCCAAAGCGGGGGCCCGCGAGCAGGATCGTCGCCCCCACGTACTGCGACTGATTCAAAACAAACGTCGTGTCGTCGCGCCATTCGCTAAAGAGCCCACGTCCAAAGCCGGTGCGCTCGACGCGCTTGAGCCAGTCGGAGGGAATGATCTGATCGGTGTCGACGTCGGATCGTTCGAGGGGTACGGCGCGCCCTTCGACGACGTGGACGGGCTTCACACCCTCACCTCATCGGGCGACGCGAATCGTCCCATGATGGCCGTCGCCGCGGCGACGACGGGCGAGACCAAGTGCGTTCGTCCGCCTCGACCCTGACGGCCTTCGAAGTTTCGATTCGACGTCGACGCGCAGCGTTGACCCGGCGTCAAGATGTCGGGGTTCATTCCGAGGCACATCGAACAGCCCGGCTCGCGCCATTCGAAGCCAGCGTCCAAGAAGACCCGGTCAAGCCCTTCCAACTCGGCTTGATTCTTCACGCGGCGAGATCCCGGCACCACCAGCGCGCGAACGCCCGGTCGAACATGGCTGCCCACGACGACCGAGGCGGCGGCGCGCAGATCCTCGATGCGAGAGTTCGTGCACGAGCCAATAAAGACCACGTCCACGGGAATGGAGCGCAGTGGCGTGCCGGGTTTCAGGTCCATGTAGTCGAGGGCGCGCTGCACCGAGTTTTTCTCGTCGGCGTCTTTTGTGTCCTCGGGCGAAGGAACGACGCCGTCTAACGCCACGACCTGCGCGGGGTTCGTGCCCCAGGTGATGAACGGCACGAGTTCCGCGGCGTTCAACGTGATCTCGAGATCAAAGACGGCGTCGTCGTCGGAGACGAAGGAACGCCAGCGTTCGGCGGCGTCGTCGAACTCGTCGCCTTGGGGTACGCCCGCGCGACCACGCAGATAGTCGATGGTGGTCTCATCAACCGCGACGAGTCCGGCGCGTGCGCCGGCCTCGATACTCATGTTGCACACGGTCATGCGCCCTTCCATGGACAGGCTCCGAATAGCTTCACCGCGGTACTCGATCACGTAGCCCGCGCCGCCGCCGGTGCCGAGTCGCCCGATGATGGCGAGCACGAGGTCTTTCGCACTGACGTTCGGTGGGGGCGTTCCTTCGACCAACACCGACATCGTGCTCGCTTTTTGTTGCGGCAACGTCTGCGTGGCAAGGACGTGTTCGACTTCACTGGTGCCAATGCCAAAGGCCAACGAGCCAAGCGCGCCGTGCGTGGAGGTGTGCGAGTCGCCACAGACGATCGTCATCCCCGGTTGCGTGACGCCGAGTTCGGGTCCGATGACGTGCACGATGCCTTGATTCTCGTGTCCCCGAGGAAAGACCGTGATGCCGAACTCCTTACAGTTCTCGTCGAGTGCTTCGAGTTGGCGCCGTGAGATGGGATCGCTAATGGGCGTCGACAGGGGATCGGTCGGGACGTTGTGGTCGGCGGTGGCGAGCGTGAGATCGGGGCGACGTACGCGCCGATCGTTCAAGCGCAGTCCGTCAAAGGCCTGCGGACTGGTCACTTCGTGCACGAGGTGCAGGTCAATGTAAATCAGCGTCGGTTCGCCATCGGGTGCCACGACGACGTGGCTATCCCAGAGCTTTTCGTAAAGGGTCTTGCCCGCCACGATCTAGCGCTGTCCGACTATTTTAACTTTGAGCACGCCCGAGGGAGCCTGGTACTCCACGGTCTCTCCGACGCTGCGCCCGAGCAGGGCCTCGCCGAGGGGCGACGTCGGCGAGGCGACCAGCACGCCATCGGGCTTCTCCTCGATCGAACCAATAAAGAACTCCTGGCTCTCACTCTCGTCGTCGCCCTCGTAGACCACTTGAACGATGGAGGCGTGCTGCACCTTGCCGGCGTGCTCGTCTCGCTTGACCAACTCGTGGTTTCGAATCACTTGGTCAATCTGGCGGATTCGCGACTCCATTTTGCCCTGTTCGTCCTTGGCGGCGTGGTAGTCGCCGTTTTCGGAGAGGTCGCCGAGCAGTCGAGCGGCTTCGATGACGCGAGCGATTTGCGTTCGCCCGACGGTCGTGAGGTAGAGAAACTCGGCCTCGAGCTTCTCCAAAGTCTCCTTCGTAATGCGGTGAATCTCGTTGGCCATGCCGCAACCTCAAGTCCTCGTGAGTTCTAATTCTACCGTCGAGACCTTTAGGTCCTTCGCGAGTTTGCTCACGAGAGTCGCGAGCGAGCAAAATAGAGGAAAGAGGGAGAGCCAGCGATGAGTAACCAAACCAGCCATCGCGTGGCCGTCATCGGCGGTGACGGCATTGGACCCGAGGTAACCGCGGCCGCCCTCGAGGTGGTCGCCGCGGCGGGAGTCGCGCTCGACACGAAGTTTTTTGACCTGGGGGCGGCTCGTTATCTACGCGACGGTTTCGTGCTCGACGACGCGACGCTCGAAGAGTTGCGCGCCTTTGACGCGATACTGCTCGGCGCCATCGGGCCGGCGATTGGTGACACGCGAATCGCCGGGGGTGTGCTCGAACGTGGCCTGTTGTTGAAGATCCGCTTCGGCCTGGATCTCTACATCAACTACCGGCCGTTTCGCGGCGTCGAAGGATCCCTCGCGCAGGGGCTCTCCTTCGCCATCGTGCGCGAAAACACCGAGGGTCCCTACGCGGGCGAAGGGGGCGTGCTGCGCTACGGCACCACACACGAGGTCGCCACGCAGGGATCGGTGAACACTCGTTTCGGCGTCGAACGCTGCGTACGCTACGCCTTTGGACGCGCCCACCAACTCGAGCGTAAGAAGTTAACCCTCGTGCACAAGACCAACGTGCTGACCTTCGCCGGCGACCTCTGGCGCCGCGTGGTGGACGACGTGGGCTCCTCGTTCCCCGACGTCAACGTCGACTACCAGCACGTCGACGCGGCGTGCATCTACCTGGTGGAGAGCCCCGAGCGCTACGGCGTCATCGTGACGGACAATCTCTTTGGCGACATTCTCTCCGATCTCGCTGGCGCCGTCACCGGCGGCATTGGCTACGCGGCGAGCGCCAACTTGAACCCCGAAAAGCTCAGCGCCTCGCTGTTCGAGCCCGTGCACGGCGCGGCCCACGACATCGCGGGAACCGGTAGGGCCAATCCGCTGGCGGCGATCTCCTCGGCGGTGTTGATGCTCGAACACCTGGGCGAAGTTGACGCCGCGCGGCGCGTCGCTCGCGCGGTTTTAGACTTTGAGGGTGACGTCGCGGTGCTCGGCACGCCTGGCGTCTCGAAACAGATACAAGAGAGGTTGTAAATGCCCATTACCCCCACGAAGAAGATCTGGATGGACGGGACGCTCGTCGACTGGCCCGACGCCACGGTGCACGTGCTCAGTCACACGCTGCACTACGGCACCGGCGCCTTCGAGGGCATTCGCGCGTACAAGACGCCCAACGGCGTCGCGATCTTTCGCCTGAAGGATCACATGGAGCGACTGTTGCGCAGTTGCAAGATCTTGATGTTGGACGTCCCCTACACGCTGAAGGAGCTCTGTGACGCGTCCGTGGAGATCGTGCGCGTGAACGAGCTCCACGACGGGTGCTACCTGCGCCCCCTGGTCTACTTGGGCTACGGCGAGATGGGCGTCAATCCCATCGGCGCGCCCGTCAACACGGCGATCGCCGCCTGGGCGTGGGGGCCGTACCTGGGCGACCACGGTGTGGAGAACGGCGTGCGAATGAAGATCTCCTCGTGGGCGCGCCATCACCCCAACTCCATGCCCACGGCGTCCAAGACCGTCGGCGGTTACGTGAACGCCAGCCTCGCGAAGGTCGAAGCGATCAAAGCGGGCTACGACGAAGCGATCATGCTCGGCCCCGACGGCCTGGTCAGTGAGTGCACGGGGGAGAACCTCTTCATCGTTCGTGACGGTCGCCTGATCAGCCCGCCGCCGTCCGAAGCCGGGGCCCTACGGGGCATCACCCAGTCCAGCATCGTCAAGATCGCCAACGACCTCCAGTACGACGTCACTTTCGAGACACTTCGTCGCGACGATCTCTACCTCGCCGACGAGGCCTTTCTCACGGGCACCGCCGCCGAGGTCGTACCCCTCTCGTCGGTGGACGATCGACTCGTGGGCGACGGCACGCCCGGTCCCATCACGACCGCCATCAAGACCACGTACCACCAGGCCGTTCGCGGAGAGCGTCCCCAGTACGAAGACTGGTTAACCAGAGTTTGATCGGCTCGTAGGGCGATAACCTCAACGCGTGGCCCAACCATCGTTTTCACCTGTTCCCCTCGCCGGCGAAGTGCGGCCGACTATGTCCACCGAGACGCCCGAGATCGGACGGCGAAGGAAACCGGGGCTGGAGAACTCACAGCATCGCGTGAGTGGCCCGGGTCTCGGGACGCCCGCGCCGGGAGAGGGCTACGCCCTCACGATCGCCGATCGCGAGTGCGAAAAGTTGACCTTTGAGGATCCCCACGATCGCCACGACGTCACGGCGGGCGTGGCCGCCGTCGCGGCCAAGCGGGCCAGTATCCTGAGCCGCGGTCCGACGCTCTCGGACGTGCACGTCGCGATGGACCTCTTCGAACTTCGCGTAACGTCGCCCGTCTCGAGGGCCACGACGAAACCCTTTCGTGGTCTTGCCCACAGTTACGCGGCGCAACGTCACTTCGTCGACGGAGTCTTGGCCGATCGCTTGACGACGGGCGCGAACGGCGCCGCCTCGTCGCACTAACCCATCAACGTAGTTAAGGAAGCACAATGAGTTTTGACCTCACGGATGAACAACGAAGTTTTCGTGACGTACTGCACAGTTTCGTAGACGATCGGGTCGCGCCGAACGCCGCGCGCTACGACCGCGAACAGATCTATCCCCAAGACAGTTTCGACGCGTGCGTGGAGATGGAACTGCCCTCGCTCGGGGTCCCCGAAGCGTACGGCGGCGCGGGCGCCGACATGGTCACCCAGGCCATCATGGCCGAAGAGCTCGCTCGCGGCTGCGCGTCGACGTCGGTGACGTTGCTGATCTCGAAGTTGGGCATGCTACCAGTCATCAACTTCGCCTCCGAGGAGATCAAGCAGGCCTACCTGCCGCGAATCGCCACGGGTGAGATCCAGGCGAGTTACTGCCTCTCGGAAGCGGACGCCGGTTCGGACGTGGCGTCGATGAGATGTCGCGCCGTACGCGACGGTGACGACTACGTCCTCAACGGTTCGAAGTACTGGATCACCAACTCGGGGGTGTCCGAGACCTACACCGTGTTCGCCAAGACCAGTCCCGAGGCCGGCGCCCGGGGCATCAGCTGCTTCTTGGTCGAAAAGGGATGGGGCGTCGAATTTCCTAAGCACGAGGACAAGATGGGTCTGCGCGCGTCGCCCACGGGCGAGGTCGTCTTTCACAACGTGCGCGTGCCGGCGTCGCACCGAATTGGCGAAGAGGGCGACGGCTTTAAAATTGCCATGCACACGCTCGATCGCTCCCGACCGACCATCGGCGCCCAGGCGGTGGGCATCGCCCAGGGTGCCGTGGACTACGCCGGTCAGTACATGATGGGTCGCAAGGCCTTCGGCGCACCGATCAGCGAACTCCAGGGTCTGCGTTTCATGCTGGCCGACATGGCCATTCACACCGAAGCGGCACGGGCGCTGGTGTACCGCGCCTGCGCGACGATCGACGAGGGCGACCCCGACGGGACGCTGGGCTACCTCGGCGCCTCGGCCAAGTCCTTCGCGTCCGACACGGCGATGAGCGTCACGACCGACGCCGTGCAACTCCTCGGCGGCTACGGCTTCACCAAGGAGTTCCCGGTGGAACGATTCATGCGCGACGCCAAAATCACGCAAATCTACGAAGGCACCAACCAGGTCCAGCGCGTCGTCGTCGCGAAACACCTGCTCAAGTAGTAGTTCTTGGGAATATTCCTTTCGCCGGCAGGCGAGAATTTCGATTTCATCCCTACTTTGTCCCTACAAAACGACCGTTGGGCGACGTGGCTACCATTCGTGAACGGCGACATGGCGTCTGGGAGGTCCGCTCTTTCGCGGGTCGAGACCAGAAGGGCCGACCGCTCCAGATGAGCCGGACCGTGCGCGGGACAAAGAAGGACGCGCAGCGCCTCGCCGCGGAGATGACCGTCAGAGCGCCTACGGCCTCCGTGGCGCGAGTTTCTGTTTTCGAGATGCTCGACCTGTGGGCGGAAAATACGAAGGCAACCTGGGCGCCCTCGACTGAAGTAAACCAACTCAGTCGGATCCGACTGGTCAAGACCGATCGCATCTCATCTATCTCGTTGACGAGACTTACCGCGGTGGACGTCGACCAGTGGCACGCGCGCCTCGAGAGAAAGGGCCTGGGTGAGGCCGGCATCAGAAATCGGCATCTCGTGCTACGCGCCGCGATGACGCTTGCCGTGCGCTTGGGCTGGGTACCGACGAACGTCGTTGCAACGGCCCGACTCGGGAGGCGAAAGTCCCAGCCCCGGGGGACGCTCAGCGACAACGAGGTGCGTGCGGTTCTCACGAGCGCGTCATCCCTAGTCGCGTCGGGCCAGATCGAGCCTCAAGCGTCGATTGCGTTGCGGCTTGCGGCGATGACCGGTGCGCGCCGGTCAGAGTTGGCCGCTCTTCGCTGGGAGGATCTCCATGCCGGACGCCTAGTCATTGACTCGAGTATCGCCATTCTCCGCAGTGGTGACGGATCCCGGAAGCCGACGTTGCGCGACGATCCGACGAAGACGGCGAACCGACGAGTGGTTTCACTTGACGCCGCCTCCATCGTTCTATTGGCTTCGCTCAAGGCCGAATTTGGTGCGGGATCTCCGTGGATCGTTTCTCCGAGGTCCGAGCCAGTGAATCCTGAGCGTGTCACCGTTTGGTGGCGTCGAGCTCGCGACCGTGTCGGCGTGGACGTGAGGTGGCGATTGCACGACTTGCGGCACTGGTCGGCGACCACGTCGATAGTGGGGGGTCACGACATCAGATCAGTGGCCAATCGCCTGGGCCACGCGAACCCGTCGATGACGTTGCAAACGTACGCTCACGCGGTGGAAGCGGCCGACGCACCCATTGCCCAGACACTCAGTCACGTTATTGATCTCCCCAATCCGCTGGTTTTAAGTGTCGACGCGATTTCGGGTGATCAGGTCATCGATGGCCGAGACGGGGACGAGGACGCGGCGTCCTAATCGAACGGAAGTCAGGTGTCCGGACGCGACGAGCTCGTATGCGAAGGAGCGCGAGACGCCGATGACTCGAGCCGCCTCGTTCACGCTTATCAATGCTCTTGGTATCTGCTCAACTTGGCTCACAGACTTCCTCCCGCATTCGTGACGTCACTTTTGGCGGCCCTGCGCGCTTCGAGCATGAGTTGGTGCAGGAACTCGGCGATCGTCGCGGCGCGCGGATCGTCGTAACCCCGGCCGTCGTAACTAAACGAGCCCGCGACCGGGTCGTCTGAGTGGGGCATTTTCATATGCGCCGCGCGGGCCTCTCGCAGGTCCTGACACCTGGTGGAGTAGTGGCGAGACTTAGTGATCAGTTGACCTCTAAATCCGAAGGCGTGCGCGTGCCCACGGGTGTTCAAATGCACGAGCGAGGGGTCTTGCGCGAGGTCCTAGGCCGTGAGGGCGAGTTGTTGGAGGTGCGCAGGGGCATTGATATTGAGGATCTCGCTCCGAGTGCGAAATCTCTGCTCGAAGTCCATCGAGCCGTCGGCGGACTTCGTGGCGTATTTGGCCAGGTAGGCCGCGATACGCAGGTCGTCGCGACTCAGCGTCGAGGCGTCGGCCAGATGGAACTGTTGGCCCCACGACACGGTTCCACGGGGGCCAGAGACAGAGAAGTCCTTCACCACGCTTTCAATAATGCTGGCGAGACGTTGGGTCGTGAGATCTGGTCGCGGAGGACTGAACGGTGCGCCCGGTCCGTCCGCACGAAGGACCACGTAAAAGTGCGCGAGACCACGGCGTTGAAATTCGGCGACCTTTAGGTAATTGAGTCGCACGTGTTGCGAGAGCTCTTCAAAGGAGACGCCGAGAGCGATGGCCAGGCGACGTCGAATCTGTTCGAAGGTCCTATTCCACAGACGTGAGGACTCGGCGTTCCAGAGCACCGCGCCGGCGAAGTGGTAACAGATGTCGCAGAGAGGGCTTCCAATCTCCGGGTCAGCGTCGTCGTGGCGACGCGAACACGCGAGTGAGCGGCCGTGCCCGCAAAAACGTAGCCGGCCGGGTTGACACGATCGGTCGCTCCTTCGGGCATGCACCGTACCGAACGAGGGGGCCGTGAGGGTGAGGAACAGTCGCGGGTGGTCGCTCACTGACGCGGGGACGCCCTTGCCCCCAATGAGACCGGTAGAGACTACAATCCACGCGTCGACCTTGTAGAGGTACGAGCACGCCGGACAGATGACGGCGCGGCGGTACTTGCAGGCGACCAGTAGGGGACGCTCGTTGACCTCGCCGGTGGCTAAGTTCACGAACTCCCCGCGCAGGCGGATGGGGTGCGAGCACCCTCCGGCATGCTGAATGTCCTTCACTAACTGATGGGTTGACTTTCGACGGGTCACGGCAGCTCCTCTCGTAGAGGAGAAAGAATTGCCCCCCTCCTTAAGAAGCCAATTCTGGAAGGCCAAATGAGACAGACATATTGTGGCAATTTCAATTTCTGTACACCACGGACAGTGTCGGACATCCGTGGACTCTTTTGCGAGGCATCGAACAGCGCGGTGAAGTGACCAGCGCGTAACCTTTTCGCAGATTGAGCATCTCTTCAACGGTCTTGAAATTGCTCCGTTTGACAGCGATTCATCCCCTCGAATTCGAGAGATTTTCCCACCGATTTCGGTCAATTTGACAATCACTCTTCAACGGGTTCATGGGCGTAAGGGGTTCAATCGAGCGTGCCATCACCGACGACAGTCGTATTGAGTGTTTAGTCACGATCTCCGGGCTGGGCCTCTTGGCGCTGCGCGCCAGCGGCCCAGAGGAGGGAAGTCGATGGTCGGTCTAACCCTCTATGAGGTGCTTTGGCGTAACTTGCCTTTACGTCTTTCAAGGGTGGTGCTCGCTCGCCACGCGCGCAACAAGCGACTCGCCGACGCGCTCGACCAGTGGTCCTTTACGTCGTTGCAAAAATCCCCCGGAGCGCGGGCTTACTACGACGAGTTTCGAAGTCGTCAAAAGACGCACCGCAAAGCCGTTCGTCAGGTCGCCAATCGGTGGGTTGGCATACTGCACGCCTGCCTCGAGCGGGGGTGTCTCTACGACGAAGAAATGGCCTGGCCGAAGTCCGAGAACATTGCCGCTTGACAATTGCGGTCAAGGGGTCTATACGTCTAACAAGTTAGAAGCCTGCACAAGCGTTCCCCAGATTTGTGTAGGGCGACGATGCTGGTTCCCAATCGTTCCCGTTATAGACATTTGACGACTCTACCGGATATGAGACGATGTTATAGGCGTCGGTGGCGATGCTATAGGTCGATGAGTTGTCCATCAATGAGCCGACTGAGCACGTCATTGCACCGGCACCATCAGCGGATAGTTCCACATGCTGTTCGAAGGCGGCCGATTCGTTGTAGAAGTATGTGCACGCTGCCGAGTCTCCGTTCACTGTGCAGGTGTACGTGCACTGAATTCCGTACTTAACAGCGCCACCGACATTCTCACACTCCGAACCGGCCTGCGGTGCCGTCAATGGGGCAACCACCGAGCGCCCAGCGCCGATCGTCGATGAAGTACCCATCACGTGCGCGCGAGACAGCGAACTTGCCGAGCCACAGTCGAGTTGTATCGAAAGGCCATCAACCATCACGCCCGCCGGTATACCCGCCGCTGCATCGGCGCCTGGTCCCGGCGCGACCGCTGCGGCGCCTACGACGGTGCAGCCGTTAACATCTGCACCTTGGAATGATGAGAGCGACGTTGAACTAAGCGAGGAGTTCCACAACGTTGCGAATGACTGCCACTGTGTAACCGAGGCGTCCGCACTCGGGATTTCAGGCGCCATTACGCCAGTAGTGATGTTCTGAAGAGCTGCCACTGGTTGGCTCGTTTTTGGCGAGGAAGACCCCACTCCCACCGCTCCTACGCCAACGGTTTGCGTGACAAACACTAATGCGAAGGCGATCATTGATAATGCAATAATTCCGACGCTTCGAAGAGTTAACGATCGCATCTCAGTCTCCTTCGTGAGGTTAATGGGCGGGGCAATTTAGTAATCGGTTCTCGATAGGTGGACTCGTGTAAACTCCTTAGTATAAAGCCTTTTTAACCTCATAACTATACGAGTTCCGATATATCGGAAAGATAGTAACATGGCGTTCATGCGGTGTCAAGAAGCGCACAGAGATATTTGTTCACGATTGCCGAATCGAAGGCGGCGTCCGTGACTGGTGTCTTTCTGGACAAGAAGTTGCTAATTCTCATTAGCCTTCTTGATGGCCCAAAACACGGTTATGCGTTGATGAAAGACATCGAAACTTCATTCGGTGTGAGAGTCGGTCCTGGCACGCTGTATGGGTGCGTTGGATCCTTAGAGCGGGACGGACTGGTCGAGTCCCTACCGAACAGTGATCGAAGACGGCCTTACCGGATAACACCTCTCGGCGAGGCACGGGCTAAAACGAATGTCGCCGAGATCGCGCGATTCACCTCGGTCGCGCTTTCGAGGGTCGTCCTTCTATAGGAATGGCAGCAGTGGCCCCGCCCCTCAAAGAGAAGTCGCGTCGAGTTCGTTTAGTGAGTTTGTCCGTTGCAATGTATCGCGGTAGGCGGGGCGGATCATACAGAGACCGCGTCGTGGAGACGGCGTGTGAACTCGATGCCGCTGGCGAATTGACCATCGGTGACGTGTTCAACGCGGCGCTCGGAGGTTCGCGACTTTTTGTTCGAGAATTCCTTGGTGCGGTACTCCTCGGTTGCATGGCCGTCCTCTTACTTTTACCTCAGGTAGTCCCCAGGTCAGGTGTCGAGACTGGACCAAATGCATCCGCGCCTCAACGCAACGACCTTTCGACACCGGTCGCGTACTGGACGACTGTCGGATCTCCCGGAGGATGCCACGCTACGGCGGATTCTTCGAAAGTGCTTCTTACAGTCTTTGATGAAACGTCTCATCGCACGATGACTTACCGTATGACAAGCTCGTGTTCGCCGTACTTCAACGCACTGAGATAAGTTCACCGAAACCAACCATATTTAGCTGGCCAATTGCCAGTGGATGGTTGCAGTCACGTCGGGTCTCCGACGCGAACCCGCACGCTGGACCGGTCCATCCCTACTCCATCCCTACAATTCGGGAGAACTACCCTTGATTCTGTGGACCCAATGGACAAATCTGCAGACAAGTACGCACTCATCGGACGTGGTGGACGGTTCTGCCAGACCACCCAGATCTACGAGGGCACCAACCAGGTTCAGCGCGTCGTTGTCGCCAAGTACCTCCTTAAGTAGGGGTTCGTGACTGACGCGTCGGGCGCCGCCCACACGATTGTCCGCGCCGCGCTCGTGAAGATTGATCCCGAGGTGACCCTGACGGCGGTCGACACGCTCGACCTTCGTGCCCACGCCAAAGTAAGCGCGGTCGTGGGCGTGCCGCTGCGCCAACTGCAACAGCGCCGCGACGTCGCGGCCTTCGCCGCGTCGGCCCCCATCGCCGCGGTGAAGGGCCTACTGGAAATGCTCGCGGTGGCCCCGCTGGAAAAGACCATCGAACTCCTCGGGGAACACGCCGAAAGCCCCACGTACGACCAGCTCAGCGACGCCGTTGATCAACTGCTCGCGTCGGGTGCCACGTCCGACGACGTCGTCGCGGTTCTCGCCTACGCGATTGGCGAGTCGTTCCCCGCGACTCCTCACTGTCGACGACTCTTCGAAGAGCGTGAGGTGTTGGCTTTGCCCGAACTGCCCGACATGGTCGCGCCCACGGTGTTGGCGGCGCCGAGACAAGTGAGTGCGGAGATTCGAGAGCAACGGCGGGCCCGTCGCGAGGAGGAAAAGCGACGTAAAAAGACCGCCTCGTCCGCGCGACCGCCCCGACCGACCAAGGCCAAGGGCGGCCCGGCTCGACCGGACGCCCGCGCGACGACGCCCGCGAGCGTGATGGGGCCCGTGCCCGAGGAACGTCGCCGTCTCTTGTTGACGCCACTGGAGATCGCTCGGTTCGACGACGATCACCCGTTGGTAGGCGCGGTGCTGGTCGTGGAGATCCCCTTCGACGCGAAAGACCGCGAGCAGCCCGACGTCAAATCGAAAGATCGACCGGTGCTGGTCGTCGCGGCTTCCAGCGAGGAGCTGCTGGTTCGCCCGATTTACTCGAATCTCTCGCCCGCTCGAACGCTCTTTCAGCCCTGGCGCCGGGTGGGTCTCGATCACGTCTCCTACATCGCCGACGCGCGCGTCATCGTGGCCAAGCCGGCCAACGTACCCCCGCCACAGCTCGGCCAACTCACGACGCCGGAGTGGAACTCGTTGACCTAGCCCGACGTCGTCGACTCACTCACGACCGCGCGCTTGGGCCAGTGAGCGATCAACGTCACGACGCCCGCCAGCGCCAAGGCGAGTCCCGCCAGTTGCACGCCAACGGAACCGCTGTGTGACTCTTGACCCAGGAGCAGTCGCTCGTCCAGTGCGCGAACGAGTCCCCAGACAATCATCCCGAGAGCGGTGATGACACCGACCGTGCTCTTCAGTCGAGTTCTCTCGACCCCCAAGAGCGCGAGCCACAGCAGTGCGTCTTCGGCCCCTTGAAGTAGGGGCACCGGTACGCGCTTACCGACCTCGCCGGCGTAGTGGATGCCGAACCACTGGTTGGTGAGATGGCCTCCGCCGTCGACCATGAACTGGGGTCCGAGGACGCGACCGAGGGCCCAGCCAGCAATGAGTGCGGGTACGAGTGCGTCGGTGAACTTCGTGAGTCGGGTCTGCGGCCACCAGCGGCGCCGCAGCACGAGACCCACCACGAGGGCGAGCGCGATGCCGCCAAAACTAGCGAGGCCGCCCTGCCACACCGCGATCCAGCGCCCCGGATGGCCGGAGTAGTAGCTCCAATTGGTCGCGATGTTCGCGAGGCGCGCCCCCACCAGTCCGCTGACGAGCAGCCAGACCGTAAAGCGGGTAAACGGTTCGACGTTGACCTGCGCGCGACGAAGGCGTCGCCGCGCGTAGACGAAAGCCACGTAGGCCGCGATCGCGAGACCAAAACCGTAAGTGTGAAAGACCAGGGGACCGAGGTGAAAAGAAGTGGGAAAACCCGCCACGCCTAGGCTCGCGGGCGTCCGAGGCCAGCGAACCCGTAACCCAGTCGAATCGGCACGACCTGCACGACCGCGCCGGTGTAGGGGGCTTCAATCATCATGCCGTGGCCGACGTACATCGCCACGTGCTGGTCGCCGTTGTAACCGTAAAAGAGAAGGTCGCCGGGCTGGATGTCAATGAGCGGCACGCGTGAGGTGTCGTCCCACTGCGCGCCCGAGTAGTGCGGCAAGGAGATGCCCGCCGCGTCGTAGGCCAACATCACGAGGCCCGAGCAGTCCACGCCGGAGCGACTAGCGCCGCCCCACACGTAGGGGACGCCGACGTAGCCCAGGGCGGCGTCGACGGCGATGTTGGCGCGAGAGTCGGGTGGCGGCGCGGCAAAGCCCGCGACGGGCGCGGCGTTGTTGAACGTGCTGGCCGACGCCGCGGCCGCGGCCGCTTGGGCCTGGTTGACGAAGGTGGCGATCTGGCCCTTGACCTGGCCGAGGGTGTTCTTCAGCGAGCTTTGGAGCAACTTGGCCGTGTGAAAGGACGTGGCGGCGTCTCTCGCGAGGGATCGCGCGTTGGCGTCCTCCGCGTTCAAGAGACCGCGGTCTTGCGTGATCTGGATCCGGTAGCTCTTGAGGCTCGCGATCGTCGTGTTTATGTTGCCCGCGGCCAGTTGGGAGTACACGTTCCTCGCGCCCACCTTGGAGGCGTTCTTGGAAAAGAGGGGATTGTTACCCTGGGACCCGCCGTTCGTGACGTAGGAAAAGATTACGTCCGAGCGCAGCTGGGCCTTCCCCTTGGAGACGTTCTTCTCAATGGCCGCGATGGTGGCTTTGGTGTTGTTGATTTCGTTGTTGAACTTGTGCAACTTGAGCTGTGCTTCGTCGTACTTCTGGCCCAGCCGGCCCACTTGAGCGTTCGTGCGATTGATCTGGTTCAACAAGATCGTGGCCTTGGCCCGATCGTTCGTGAGATTCGAGGCGCCCGCCGGGAGGGGCAAAACTGCCGCGGTGCTGAGAGACACTGCCGCGACGACCAGAACCGGAAAAATCCACCGGCACCGATGAGATTCTCTCGCTGGCCGCAGTGTCGACCGCACTCGGTGCTCGACGTCAGTCACTGGAACAGGCTAGTTGGTGGGCTTGGTCCCTATCGTCCCGTCGGGCCAGCGAGGCTCCATAGTTCCTAATGACGACCACTTTTAGAAGGTCGCCGGTCGTGAAAGTCGAGACGAAAATCGGCCCGTTCACCACCTCGCGAATAGGCTCAGCGACATGTCCCAGCGCTCTCGCCAACTACCTCGTCGTTCCTGTCTGTCGACGCCGGGATCGTCCGATCGATTCCTCGCCAAGGCGCCGAGCGCGACGGCGGACTTCTCATTTCTCGACCTGGAGGACTCCGTCGCGCCTAAGGAGAAGGTGGCCGCTCGAGCCAAGGTGGTGAACGCCCTTACAACCCTCGCCTGGGACGATCGTGTCCTGTGCGTGCGGGTGAACGCGTGGGACACGCCGTGGACCTACGGCGACGTCATTGAGGTCGTGGGTAACGCGGGCGAGCGCCTGGACGAGGTCATGCTGCCCAAGGTGCGACGCGCCTCGGACGTCGTGGCGCTCGATCTCTTGTTGAGTCAGGTGGAGGCGAACGCCGGGCTGCCAGTGGGCCACATCGGCATCGAGGCCCAGATCGAGACCGCGGAAGGCCTGATCAACGTGGAGGAAATCTGCGCGTCGTCGCGACGCCTGGAGTCCATTGTCTTTGGACCCGCCGACTTCGCCGCGTCCATTGGCATGCCGGTGACGACCATTGACGAGTCGATTCACCAGGGTCCGTCGAACCCGTTTACGTACGTCTTTTCAAAGATGTTGATGGCCGGACGAGCGAACGGACTGCACGTCATTGACGGACCTTTTTTAAAGGTGCGCGATCTCGACGCGCTTCGGTTCGCCGCGAGCATCTCCGCGTCGTACGGCTTCGACGGCAAGTGGGCGTTGACGCCCGACCAAGCGTTGGTCTTGAACGAGGTCTACTCACCAAGTCAAGAGCTCTTCGACAAGTCCTTCGACATACTCGACGCCTACAAGGTGGCGACCGACGAGAATCGCATCGGTGCGGTCATGTTCGGCGACGAAATGATCGACGAGGCGTCGGCGAAGATCGCGAATTCGTTCGTGGCGCGCGGCGTGCGATCAGGCATGACCCGCTCGCCAAAGTAGTCCTGCTTACTAGGAGACTCTCCTATTAAGGTGTGCGCATGGCCATCGTGACCGCCGCGCCAACTTCGAGACGGGCCCGACTGCGAGCTTCGTTTACTCCCTCGGAGTGGCGTCGGCTTTACGGCATGTTCGGCTTCATTGTCTTCTTGCACGTCGCCGGCTGGGGCATTCTCATCTACGCCTCGACCCAACACTTCGGCGCCGGTAGCGGCAAACTGCTCGGCGTGGGCACGGGCGTGTTGGCCTACACGTTGGGCATGCGCCACGCCTTCGACGCCGACCACATCGCCGCCATAGACAACACGACGAGAAAGTTCATGACCGAAGGAAAGCGTCCCATGTCGGTGGGCTTCTTCTTTTCGCTCGGTCACTCGACCATCGTCTTTGCCCTGACGGTGTTGCTGGGTCTCGGAGCGCGCGCCCTCGGCGGTCAAGTGAGGAACGCGCACTCGTCACTGCACCACTACGGCACGCTGATTGGCACCAGCGTCTCGGGCGGGTTCCTCTACCTCATCGCGACGTTGAATCTCATCATCTTGGTGGGGATCGTTCGACTCTTTCTCCAGATGCGCCAAGGCCGATTCAACGACGCCGAACTTGAGAAGCACCTCAACGCTCGGGGCTTCATGATGAGGTTCTTTGGCCCGCTCGCGCGATCGGTGGACGCGCCGTGGAAGATGTACCCGGTCGGCGTTCTCTTCGGCCTCGGCTTTGACACCGCGACCGAGGTGGCCTTTTTGGTCCTCGCCGGATCGTCCGTCGCGGCCGGACTGCCGCTGTGGGCGATCCTCAGTTTGCCGCTCCTCTTCGCCGCGGGCATGAGCCTGCTGGACACCATTGACGGATCGTTCATGAACTTCGCGTACGGGTGGGCCTTCTCCAAGCCCGTGCGCAAGGTGTACTACAACATTGCCATCACCGGACTGAGCGTCTTGGTCGCCTTCTTCATCGGCACGCTGGAGTTGATGCAAGTACTCACCCAAGAGGTGACCCTCAAGGGCGGGCTCTGGAACTACGCGGCTGATTTTAATATCAACAAGGCCGGATTCGTGATCGTGGGGATGTTCGTCGCCACGTGGGTCTTCGCACTGTCGTACTGGAAGTACGGTCACGTCGAAGAGCGCTGGGAGCGTGCGGCGCTGAAGGCCCAAGAGGCCCGCGGCGAGTCACCCGATTTGCACTCGGCCGGCATCACGCTGGGCGCCGTGCACAAGCCCTTCACCATCGACGAAGCGTAACGACTAAGTCACGTTCTCCAAGAGTCGCCGGGCAATGACCTTAAGACAGAGCGTCTCGTCGGCCCCTTCGAAGATCGACAGCACCCGAGCGTCGAGGAAGTACCGACTCACCGCGTACTCCTCGGCGTAACCCATCCCGCCGTGGATCTGCATGGCTTCGCGCGTGACCCACTCCGCCGCGCGACAGACGTAGGCCTTAGCCATCGAGGCCTCTAGCGTGCCGTCACCTCGACCCATCCGGCGCGCGACGTCGAGNNTTCGCCAAAGACCACGCGCGATCTCGCGTACTCGAGCGTCGCGTCGTACGCCGCCTGCATGACGCCGACCGCTCGCGCTGCGGTCTGAATTCGCCCGTTCTCAAACCCGGCCATCTGAAAGTAGAAGCCCTTGCCGAGTCCGGCCTCGCCGCCCACGAGGTTCTCGTCGGGCACGAACCAGTTGTCAAAACTGAGTTCGTAGGAGTGCATGCCGCGATAGCCAATCGTGTCGATGGGTCGGCCCTCTAAGCGTCCGTCACTGTCGCTGCGGCCCTCGCTCTTCGCGTCTTGGTGAAAGAGAAAACCGTGACTGTCCCCTTGGGGTTTTTCGACGAGAAAGAGCGAGAGGCCCCGGTGAGCCAGAGAACGATCGGGACTTGTTCGCGCGAGCAACACCAAGACCTCGGCGCGGGCCGCGAACGTGCACCACGTTTTGGCGCCGTTGATTAACCACCCGCCCGACGTCTTCGTGGCGCTCGTGGTGAGGTTCGCCACGTCCGAGCCGAAGTCCGGCTCGGTGACGGCGATGGCGCAGAGGGCCTCGGCGCTGGCGAGGCGCGGGAGCCAGCGTTCCTGCTGTTCTTTCGTGCCGCCGTTCAATAGCGCGCGCGTGAGAATCTCCGGCCGCGTGATGAGCGACCCTCCGATGCCGAGGCTGCCCCAGGAGAGTTCCTCGGTCGCGACGACCATGCCCACGTACTCCGACTCTCCACCGGTGGAAAAACCGCCAAACGCTTCGGGAATTGAAAGACCGAAGCCGCCCAACTCACTGAGTCCGCTGACGATCGATTCCGGAATGTCGCTGTTCGTACGGTGCACGTGTTCGGCGTGGGGGCGCACTTGCTCTTCGGCGAAGCGGTGAAACACTTCACCCACCATCGCAAAGTCTTCGCCCAAGTGTCGAGGCCCCGGTGACTCGGCGAGCGCGGCGAGAAACGCGGGGTCGCGGTACGTCGTGACGAACGATTGGAAGGGGGCGAACCATTTGGCGTCCACGTTCCAGTACGCCTCTCGTCCGAGCACGCGCGTCGCGAGGTCCGCGAGCACGATGGCCAAAAACGCCGCGACGAGTTTCGCTTCGACGTCACCCTGGGCGGCGTAGTTGAGACAGGACCGGGCTGTCGCGAGCGCGCTCGCCGCGTGCGCGAGGTCGTAGGCGAGGGTTTCGTTCGCGTCGACACCACCGCGCTGTGAGAGTTCGCGCAGCGCGCCGTTCAGCACGTCGTCGGCGTGGTCGATGAGATCAGCGGCAACGTCAAGATCAAGCGCGGGTGGGGACATACGAGAAATTTACAGGTTCTCCTGCACGGCGTCGGCGTAGGCTGGCTGGGTGAATATAACAATGCTCCTCGCCGACTCCGCTCAAGTGGCCGACGGCAAGCTCTACATCCTCGGTGGTGGTTGGTCCATCACCGGACCCGACCCGACGCCCTCGGCCGTAGCGATCAAGGTCGCGGTCGACTCGCACGAGTTCAACACGTCGCACCACTGGGAGCTCTTTCTAGAAGACGCCGACGGTCAACAAGTCCGTTTCGAGACGCCCGACGGCTCGCAGATCATCGAAGTCCGCGGGGACTTTTCCGCGACGGCGCCCGAGGACGTTCCGGTGGGCACGCCCGTCGACGTGCCGATCGCGGTCAACTTTGGGCCGATTCCCCTAGGCGACGCCGCGCGTTACACCTGGCGCATGGTTATTGACGGCGAGACGTTGCCCGGGGGCTTGGTGTCGTTCACCACGCGCCCCGCGCGCGAAGTCGCCGTCGAAGAGTAAGTCCGATGACCACCTACGATCGCCCGTTCGGCCGTTACTACGAAGAGTTCGAGGTGGGCGACGTCTACAAGCACTGGCCCGGCAAGACCATCACCGAAGCGGACGATCACCTCTTTTGCATGATCACGATGAATCATCATCCGCTGCACACCAACGCGTGGTTTGCGGAGAACGAGACCGTGCAGAAAAAGAACGTGGTCGTTGGCAATCTCGTCTACTCGCTGGTCCTCGGCATGAGCGTGCCCGACGTGTCGGGTTCTTCGATCGCGAACCTCGAAGTCGAGTCCTTAGTTCACCGATACCCCACGTTTCACGGCGACACGATCTACGCCGAATCGCGAGTGCTCGAGGTAACGCCCTCGAAGTCGAAGAACGATCGGGGCATCGTGACCGTCGAATCCAAGGGCTTTAACCAAGACGGCCTCGAGGTCTGTTACTTCCGTCGAAAGGTGATGGTGTGGAAGCGTGAGTTCGCCCCGGCGCGTCGACGCCCCTACGGTGACGACGTCTGGGCGTAACGACTTCACCGCGTTTCGTCGCGAGCTTCGTCGTGTCGCGCCCCAGATCACTCGAGCACTGCCGTGGATCAACCACGAGAGTCCCTGGGCGGTCCTGGTCAGCGAGGTCATGCTCCAACAGACCCAGACCGCGAGAGTCGTTGAACCCTGGTCGCGGTTCATGGAGCGTTTTCCGACGCCTCGCTCGTGCGCCGACGCCTCGCTCGCGGACGTTCTTACGGCGTGGCGTGGTCTGGGTTACCACCGTCGCGCGAAGGCCCTGCACGAAGCGGCGCGCGTCCTTCGTGACGAGTTCAACGGTGTCGTGCCCACGGACGTCGCCGCGCTGAGAAGGCTTCCCGGCGTGGGTGAGTACACCGCGAACGCGGTGGCGTCCTTCGCCTTCGGTCAGCCCGTCGCGGTACTCGACACCAACGTCGGGCGCGTCATCGCTCGGGCGCTGGTCAATCGCCGAGTGCGCCCCAGTGAAGCAAAGAGCCTCGCCGCGGAACTGCGGCCGCGCACTAACGTGGCGGCCTTCAATCAAGCGATGCTCGATCTCGGCGCACAGTTCTGTCGCGCGACGCCGCGATGCGCGCAGTGTCCGCTCGAGCGGCACTGCGCCTGGCGTCAGCGCGGCGGTGACGATCCCGCACCCCTCAGCGCCGGCGTCTCGCGTCCACAGCCGCGCTTCGAAGGGTCCAATCGACAACTACGAGGACGGGTTCTCAACGCACTACGCGACGGTCCGCACTCGCGCCGCCAACTGACACCGAGTTTCGCCGGCGTGACGGCACCACGCCGCGACGAAGTGCTCGCGAGTCTCGTGCGTGACGGACTGGTTACTCGCAGAGCCCAGACGTACTCGCTAGCGCGGGAGTAGCCGTCGACGGTGTCCTTCGGGTCGTCCTTCGTCGCGGGGACCTTCGAAGAATCAGCCGGTAGCCTTGGCGCCGTGAGCCCTTTCGACAACGCGCACTACAGGGAAGTATTCGGTCACTACGTCACCGGTATCGTCGTGATTACCGGGGTTTCGTCCGATGGTCCGCGGGGCTTCACGTGTCAGACCTTCGGTTCGCTCTCCGTCGACTCGGCGTTGGTCTTTTTCGCGGCGTCGACCGCGTCCGTGTCGTGGCAGCGCATACGTGAAGTGGGCGTGCTCGGTGTCAATATCTTGAAGGACGACCAAGAGCCCCTGGCTCGAGTCTTTGCGGCGACCGGCACGGACAAGTTCGCCAACGTTTCGTGGTTCCGGGCCCCCAACGGTTCTCCCTTCCTGGAGGGCTCGCTGGCGTACCTGGAGGGCACGATCCGTGAAGTGACGAACCACGGCGATCACGATATCGCCGTCGCCGAACTCGACTTTGCGTCGACCGAGCCGGGAAACCCGCTCGCCTACTACCGCGGCGGCTATCGCGTACTCGCCTAGTCGAACGGGGTTCACTACGCTTCGTCATGTGACCGGCGTGGGCAAGGTGAGCGGCACCCCAGAAGGGCGAGCGTGATACTCGCCCTAAAAATCGCGGCCGTTATTCTCGTGGTCCTGGCGTCAGGTGCGGTCGCACTGCGAGTTCGAAAGCTTCGACGCGACGAGATGCGCGAACTCTCGAAGCCGCTGGATCGTCGCTTGGTCGCCCCGCCACCGTCGCCCTACGCGCCCGCGAAGAGTTTTCGGTTGCTAGACGGATCGGGAGAGCCCCTCAATCGGCCGCCCGTTGAACGTCCGCGCCTCGATCCCGAGCGTCACTACGCCTTTAGCGATTCGCCGCCGAACTCCGAAGAGCTCGCGGCCCTACGCCAACGACACAACGACGACTGGTTCCTCTCTCGCTCGTCGCATCGTTCGACGCTCTCGATCCTGTTACGCAGGGTCGGCGTTAGCGCGCTAATTATCCTGATAATCGTGGTGATCGTCACCTACTACGCCGAACAGCACTCGAGCCCGAATCCTAAGGGAGCGAGCTCGACCACCACGACCACCCTCGGTACTAAGAGGGCCACGACCACTACGACCGTGATCTTTCCTTCCTCATTCGTGGCGACGTCCACGAGTGGCGACGACGCCACCTACCGCGTTCCCGTCGCGAGGTATCGCGTCATCGTGACCGGTTCATTCGGCGCGACCTGGGCGGTGTACAACATGGGACCGACGAACACGCTGGAGTGGCAGGGCACCGTCGCCCAGGGCCGCGACGAGCTGTTGACGATGACCGGCAACTCTCGGATCACGATTGGCTCGCCGTCGAACGCCACGGTGAGTGTCGACGGGCGCCCCGTCACCTTTCCCTCGCCCCCGCCGTCCACCCTGGTCTTGGTCTTCGCCGCGGCGAGTACCAGTACTACGAAGTAGCAGTGATCTCGTGCAACACCCAAGCGAGAACCTGCGCCTCGTCGCGCCACGCGTCGTAACGACCCGACACGCCGCTGTGACCGGCGCCCATCTCAGTCTTGAGGACGGCGCGATTGGCCGGATTGGCCGCGCGCAACGCGAGGACCCACTTCGCCGGTTCCCAGAATCCCACTCGTGAGTCATTGAGACCTCCCGAAGCGAAGAGGTGGGGATAAACGAGCGGCGCTCCGTCGAGCTCGGCGCGAACGTTGTCGTAGGGCGAGTAACTCTTCATGGTTCGATAACTCGTCGCGCTAGCGGCGGGATTGCCCCACTCTTCCCACTCCCCGGCGGTGAGGGGAAGTGAGTCGTCGAGCATCGTCGTCACGACGTCCACGAAGGGAACTTCGGCCACGATGGCGCGAAAGAGCTCGGGGTCGGTGTTCATCACGGCCCCCATTAAGAGCCCCCCGGCCGACGCGCCTCGCGCGGCGAGTTGCTCGCGGGTCGTCCAACCCGCGTCGATGAGTCGACGAGCCACGACGACAAAGTCACTGAAGGTCGTGGGTTTTTGCGCGAGGCGACCCATCTCGTACCAGGAGCGGCCCATCTCGCCGCCACCTCGTACGTGCGCGATCGCGTAGATCACGCCTCGATCGAGCAGCGAGAGGCGAATCGAGGAGAACGCGGGGTCCATCGAGATCTCGTAGCTGCCGTAGCCGTACAAAAAGACCGGCGAGGGGCTTCGCGCCTCGAGGGTTCCGTCTTCACGAACGTTCACGACGTCGCGTCGCGCGACCACCGAGACCGGGACGGCAACGTCGTCGCTGGCCGTCACCCATAACCGTCCGGTGACGTACTTCGACTCGTCGTAGCCGCCGAGCACCTGTTGTTGTTTTCGTACGATCAACTCACCACTCGCCACGACCACGTCGGCGATGAATCGTGGCGTCGTGAGCGACGTGATGAGGACGCGAAGTTGCGAGGTGTCGTAGTTGGGGTTCGACGAGATCGCCACGGTGTTGGGAAAGACTCCGCCCTCGACTAACGACGATCGCCCGATCAAACCTTCACCAAAGGGATCGTCGCCGGCGAGCGTGGCGACGAGGCGCACCGCCGCGCAACCGTTTTCTCGTTCACTGAGGGCGAAGAACGACTGAAAGGCATCGACGCCGTCGAGACGACAGCCCGCTCGTTCGGGGACAATCTCGCGCCACTCGCCGCCCGCGACGAGTCGTGCGACGAGGCGAAAGTCGGTGGCGCCTTCGTTGGTTATCTTGAGCCACCAGCCGCGTCCCTTGGCGTCAGTGAAGTGTTCGACGCCGTACTCGATACCGTGTCGACGCTCTTCGAGCATGAGAAGAGGACTCGTGGGGTCACTGGCCGCGACGTAGCGGACTTCACTCGTCATTGAAGAGATCAACATCACCACGATCATCGCGTCGTCGCGACTGCGCCCGACCGAAACGATGTACTGCGCGTCGTCCTCTTGATAGACCAGGACGTCGCTCAAATCACTGGTACCGAGCTCGTGTCGCCAGAGTTGCCAGGGCCGCGTCGCCTCGTCGATTCGGGTGTAGAAGAAGTGACGACTGTCGTTGGCCCAGGCGAAGCCGTAGGACGTGTCGTCGAGCTCGTCGTCGACGGGCGACTGACCCGCCAGTGGACGAACGGTGACGTGATGGCGTTCGTTGCCGTCAAAGTCCGTGCCGACCGCGACCCAGTCGTCGTCGGGACTCAGCGCCAAGACGCCGACGGAGAAGTACTCACTGTTTCCGGACTCGACGTTTTCGTCGAGAATCACCTGCTCGCCCGCGAGGATGGTGGCGGGGTCGATGATCGGAGGCGTGAGGTCGCCGCCGCTCGCCGGCACGCGAGCGCTGATGGGGTAACTGAGCCCCTCGCGCGTGCGCTCGAAGTACCACCACGCACCCTTTCGCACCGGGACGGAAATATCGGTCTCCTCGACGCGATTCTTTATCTCAGTAAAGAGTTCGTCTTCGAGGGTCTTGAGGGGAGCGAGCTCTTGAGCGACGTACTCGTTCTCGGCTCGGAGGTAACTCAAGACCTCTTCGCTCTCGCGGTCCATGAGCCAGTAGAAGGGATCCACCCTCGTGTCGCCGTGGCGGGTGATGGCGTGGGGCCGCCGCGCGGCGGTGGGAGGGTTCAGCACCACACCACTTTGCCAGTATTTGAGGGCATAGCGGACCTCTGAGTTAGTACTATGGCCATAGGGAATATTCCAAAGGAGCGCAATGGCGATAGACAACTTGGACTTCAGCCGTTACCAGTTGGGCTGGTCGGACGACCAGTTGCCGGTCTTCAAACCCAAGAAGGGTCTCAACGAGTCAATCGTGCGTGAGATGTCCGCGATGAAGAACGAAGAGCCTTGGATGTTGAAGTTCCGTTTGGACGCCTTGAAGCGATTCGAAAAGAAGCCGATGATGCCGTGGTTCGCCGATCGAATGCCCGACCTCGACTTTGACAATATTTACTACTACGTCAAGCCCACTGATCATCAAGTGAACAGTTGGGAAGACTTGCCCGACGCGATCAAGAACACCTACGAGAAGCTCGGCATTCCCGAAGCGGAGCGTAAGTACTTGGCCGGCGTGACGGCGCAGTACGAGTCCGAGGTCGTCTTTCACCGAAATCGTGAGGACCTCGAGCGCCTGGGCGTGCTCTTTTGTGACATGGACACCGCGGTGCGCGAGTACCCCGAACTCGTCCGCAAGTACTTCGGCACAATCATTCCGCCCAACGACAATAAGTTCGCGGCGCTGAACTCCGCCGTGTGGAGCGGCGGCTCCTTCATCTACGTGCCGCCGGGCGTCAAGGTCGACCAGCCCCTGCAGGCCTACTTTCGTATCAACACCGAAAATATGGGCCAGTTCGAGCGCACGTTGATCATCGCCGACGTCGGCTCGCAGGTTCACTACGTCGAGGGCTGTTCGGCGCCGGTGTACTCGACGGACTCCCTGCACTCCGCGGTCGTGGAACTCGTCGCCCTCGAGGGCGCGCGCATTACCTACACGACAATCCAGAACTGGTCGAACAACGTCTACAACTTGGTCACCAAGCGGGCCCGCGCCGAGGCCGAGGCGCACGTGGAGTGGATCGACGGCAACATCGGTTCGAGACTGACGATGAAGTACCCCTCGGTCTACCTGATGGGTCCCAAAGCCTCGGGCGAAGTGCTCTCGGTGGCCTACGCGGGGCCCGGCCAGGTTCAAGACGCGGGCGCGAAGATGGTGCACTGCGCCCCCGAGACGACCTCGACCATCATTTCCAAGTCCATCTCCAAAGACGGCGGCCTGACGGCGTACCGAGGTCTCGTGAAGGTTGAAGAGGGCGCCACCGGCGCCAAGAGCTTCGTTCGCTGTGACGCGCTGATACTCGACGAGAAGTCGGTCTCGGAAACGCGGCCGTACATGGAAGTCGGCGAGCAGGACGCCTCAATCGGCCACGAAGCCACGGTCTCCAAGATCGGTGACGACCAACTCTTCTATCTCATGAGTCGCGGACTCACCGAGAGCCAAGCCATGGGCATGATCGTGAACGGTTTCATCGAACCGGTGACGCGCACGCTGCCCATGGAGTACGCCGTGGAGTGGTCGCGCTTGATTGAACTGCAGATGGAAGGTTCGATCGGCTAACGAGGAGGTCGCCACATCGTGTACAGCGGTGGGCCTTGCTTCACTGGTCGTAGCGTGTCACGCCGTTCGTATCCAAAACGGCGGTAGTACGCGAGGTTGTCCTCGTTCTGCGTCTCTAGGTAGCCGCCCACACCCTCTTCGTCGACGTGGGCGAGACCGTCTTGCATGAGCATGGTGCCCACCCCGCTTCACTGAATCGAGGGATCGGCGACGAGTAGGTACAGATACCAGTGAAGCTCTTTGGGGTGGGACTTGGCAATTGCGGCGAGGTACTTGTTGCCGGCAACGAGGGCTCGGGGGCGCCGGTACAGTGCGCGCAGGGTCCCGGGGACTTGGGCGAGCTGCGTGCTCACCGACTGCGGGTAGCGATTCGTCGGGAGCCAGGTGGCCATGCCCACGATGGCGTCGTGCGCGCCGCGGACCGTCACGATCCGAGCGCCCTCACCGATGTGCGCGATATTGGCGCGGAAAAAGATCGTGAGACCCCTCGCGCGAAGTCGATCGCCCGGTGAAAGGAAACGGAAGAAGAGATCGTTGAAAAATGCGCGATTCGCCACGAGGGCGGCACTCCTCACCTCGCCCTTAGAGAGTGTTCGTTCGTCGAGGCGNNGAGGAGTGCAAGCACTTTCAAAGTCGAACGTACAAGTCGGGAGAGGTGGCGCGCTTCTGCGTGCTCGGCCTCGCGCCCGATCAACCGTGGTCGTGTCCGGAGAACTGTCTCACCTACGAGCGTCGCTTCGTGGACGTCGGATGGTCGCACGGCACCCTCGTCGATCAACCCGTCGAAGCGCCACCGAGTTCCGACGTCCCCGTGGAGGACCGTCGCGAACTCCTGGATTCGGCGAGTGAGATCGTGAACGCGGTCGCGTCGGAGTTGTTGGAGGAACGTCGCAAGCAGCTTGAGGAACAGGCCAAGAAGGCTAGTCGGCGCAAGAAGCGCCGCCGCCGTTAGTCGCCGTTAAAGACGGGCGGACGTCGTTCCAGAAACGCGGTCATCGCTTCTCTCAGGTCGTTGCTGTGTAGGTACATGGTGTTCCACCTCGCGACGAAGTCGAGACCCTCATTTACCGTGCGGCCATCGTTCGCCGCGAGGACGGCTTTGGTGCCGCGAACGGCCACCGGAGAGTTGGCGGCGATCTCGCTCGCGAGTTCGTACGCGGCGAGCAGGACCTCGTCACCCGACGTTCCGTGCAGGGAGTTGACGAGACCAATCGCCGCCGCGCGAGCGGCGTCGATGTCCTTACCGGTGAGGGCCAGTTCGGCGACGTGGCCCGCACCCACGATGCGCGGCAGTCGTTGCAGGGTCCCGAGATCGGCCACGATGGCCACCTTGGCCTCTCGAACCGAGAACACGGCGTCACTCGAAGCCAGTCGCACGTCGCACGCGCTGATGAGATCGACGCCCCCGCCAATGCAGTAGCCGTGCACGGCCGCGATCACGGGAACTGCAAGGTCGGCAATGGACGTGACGGCTTGTTGCATGCACCGAATCGCTTCGTAGGACTTGGCGTTCGTCGACGCGCTCGACGCGTCGGATTCGCCGCCGATGAAGCTGCCGCCGAACTCCTTGAGGTCGAGTCCCACCGTAAAGTGTGGACCCTTCGCGGCGATCACCAACACCCGAATGTGCGGATCGCTCGCGACCGCGGCCGCCGCCCCTGGTAGGTCGCGCCAGAAGGCACTGCCAAGGGCGTTACGCGCTTCGGGTCGATCCAGCCAGAGCGTGGCGACGTGACCTCGCACGTCGAGCGTGACGACGGGCGACGAAAACTCCACACGGTCCTTTCAAATGTTGGTTTAGCCTATGTCGCTCCCGTAGGAGGGATCTTTTCGCCCGGTACACTGCCTGGGTCTTCACTCCCTATGACTACCTTCGCTGACTCAGCCTCCACGTTTATTGCCAACCGGCCCGACGCGGCCACTCGACGTCTGGCCTGGTCGGTCTTTGAGGCCACCGGACTCCCTACGACCACGGACGAAGTGTGGCGCTACGCACCGCTCGGCGATCTCGATTTAGGACACTTTGAAGTGCCGAGCGCGCCGAGCGACCCCCCGGACTCGGACTTCGCTGCGCAACTGTGCCAACGAGCGGGGCTCGTCGTGCGCGTCGTGGACGGCTTTTGTGTGAGTACGGGTGACGTGGTGGAGGGCGTGAACGTCGAGGTTGACGAATCCAGTGAGTCCCTAGCGGGCGAGACCCTCGTCCGCCGCTACGAGGGCGACACCTTTGCGCTCCTCAACGTCGCCCTGGCGCCCGGCGCGACCGTAATCCGCGTGGCCGCGGGCGTGAACGTCCGTGAACCCGTAGTCGTCTTGAACGAGTCGACCGCCGGCGCCTCGTTTCCTCGCACGCAGATTGTCGTCGGTCGCGGGGCGAGCGTGACCGTGGTCGAGTACTTCGAAGGGGGCCGCGACGCGCTCGTCGTGCCCGTGAGCGAGTATCGCTTGGACGACAACGCGTCACTGCAGTTGATTACGTACCAGCGTCTGGACTCGACGGCGTGGCACGTGGCGCGCACGACGGGATTCCTTTCACGCGACGCACGGCTTCATCAGGCGATCGTTGGACTGGGCGCGCACTACGACCGTGCGCGTAACGACGCCGAGATGCTCGGTGCGGGCGCGGCCAACGAACTTCGTACGACGTTTCTCGGATCGGGGAACCAGGTTCACGACTTTCGTACCCGCCAATACCACGTGGCGCCGCGCACGACGTCGACGCTGCTGTCGAAGGGCGCGGTCGCGGACCACTCCCGATCGGTCTACACCGGACTGATTGAGATTGAAAAAGGCGCGAAGCGCACCGACGCACGCCAGACCAATCACAACCTCCTCCTTTCGCCCAACGCGCACGCTGACAGTGTTCCGAACTTGGACATCAGAGAGAACGACGTCATGTGCGCGCACGCCTCGAGCGTGGGCCCGCTCGACGAACTGCAACGCTGGTACCTAGAGTCACGCGGCGTCAGCCGCCACGACGCCCAACGACTGTTAATCCAAGGTTTCTTCTACGAGATGCTCTCGGCGTTACCGAGTGAACTGGCCGAGTTGGTCGAGAGCGACGTCGCCTCGGTGCTGTCGAGTGTGGCCGAGGTGATCTCGTGACGATGTTCGACATTGGCGAGCTGGACGACTTCGAACAGGGGATAGCCCGACAGCTGCGCATCGGGGATCGAGTCCTCGTGGTGATACGCATTGAAGAGACGGTGTACGTCTTGGACGACCGTTGTAGCCACGAGGAGTTCAGCTTGGCCGAAGGTGAAGTCGACGTGGAGACCGCGGAGATTGAGTGCGCGCGCCACGGAGCGATGTTTCGTCTCAGTGACGGCGCCGCCACGACCTTGCCCGCGACGCGACCCGTGGCTCACTACGACGTGACGAACACGAACGGTCGCCTCGAGGTGTTGTTGCCATGACGTCGACCCTAAAAATTGAAGGGCTACGAGTCGAAGTGGCCGGCAAAGAGGTGCTCAAGGGCCTCAGTCTGACCATGCACTCGGGAGAAGTTCACGCGATCATGGGCCCGAACGGCTCGGGTAAATCAACGTTGGCCCACGCGCTCACCGGTCACCCCGGCTATCGCGTCCTCGAAGGTTCGGTCACGATCGACGGTGTCGAACTCTTAACAATGTCACCCACGGACCGAGCCCGTGAAGGTCTGATGCTGGTGCTGCAGCAGCCGTTCGAGATTCCCGGCGTGCGGTCCTTCGATCTCCTCGAAGCCGCCGGCGCCGACCCCACGACCCTGCGCGCGCGCATGCTCGACGAGGCCCGGCGCATCGAGTTGCCCCCAGAGCTCCTCGATCGATTCGTTAACGTTGACCTCTCCGGGGGCGAACGTAAGCGAGCGGAGATGGTCCAACTCGGCGTTCTTCGACCGAAGTTCGCCCTCCTCGATGAGATTGACTCCGGCCTCGACGTCGACGCCCTGGACGCGGTCGCCCAGCGACTGGTCGCCGCGACCACCGAGTGGAACTGTGGCGTGCTCGCGATAACGCACTTTCGCCGGCTGCTGCTCGAACTCACGCCGACCATGATCCACGTCATGAGCGGCGGTCGCGTCGTCGCGACCGGGGGGCCGGAACTCGCGGTGACCCTTGAGCGTGACGGGTACGAAACCTTTCGTGACGCGTCCAACTGAACAAGACCGCGTGAGTTGAAGCGATAAACTCCTCTAGTGCCTAGAGGACGTGATGACTCTCCTGACGAGCCCGCGTCGGGGCGCTCCGCTAAGTCGAAGCAGTCCCTCGCCAACCAGCACCGCCTCCTAGAACTCGGCAACGCCGTCTATCAACAAGGCGGCGCAAGGCGAAACCGTCGCAAAGTGCGCCCGCACCGCGTTCGCCGCCGTATCATCATCTCGGCTGTCGTGCTCCTTGTCTTGATTGCGGGAGTGGTGGGAGGAAGCTACTACTACGCCAACTACCGTTTCAACGCGATTCCCAGGATCCGCGTCGCGCACGAAGTGAAGCCCATCTCCGGAAAGCCCTTCAATATCCTCATGATCGGCTCGGACTCTCGAGTCGGATTGAGCGGCATCGTGGCCCGCCAGACCGGTGCCACGAGCGCATTGGTCGCGGGCGAGCGCAGCGACGTCGTGAAGATCATCCACGTCGACCCCGACGCGGGGGTCATTTCCATGGTTTCCGTACCCCGCGACACGGTGGTGACGCTCCTGGCGCACCAGTCGCTCTACGGCCAATACAACCGCATCAACGTCAACTTGGGCAACGGCGGACCGTCACTCCTCGCCCAAACCATCACCGCCAACTTCGGTATTCCCATCAATCAGACCATCGTGGTGAGCTTCGCCGGACTGATCAACGTCGCCGACGCCCTCGGCGGGGTCTACCTCGACTTTGCGTACCCGGCGTTCGACCCGGAGTCCGACCTGTGGATCCGACACGCGGGCTGTCAGCTCGTCAAGGGCCCTCCCGCCTTAGCCGTCACTCGCAGTCGCCACTACTACTACAACCCTCGCGGTAGCGGCACCATCCCCAGCCACTGGGCGAGCCTCTCCACGAGCCAGCTCTACAGCGATCTGAGCAACGAGGGCTGGCTCTACGACCCCACGAGTGACTTCGGACGCATCGCGCGCCAAGACGCGTTCCTGCGCGCGATGATCGACCAAGCGAAGAAGCTCTATAACCCGTTAACCATCAACAAGTTTCTCTCGGCGATTCCCCAGGGCATCACCCTGGACAGTAACTTCTCTCTCAACGAACTCATCGGTCTCGCCGTTCGCTTTCACGGCATCAACGCCAACGGTATTCGGACCTACACGTTGCCCACCACCGCGGTAAACAACACCTCGCTGGGCGACGTTCTGTTCGTGCAGCAGCCCTACTCGCAAGAACAGCTCGTTGGCATCTTCGGCAGTCAACTCGAGAAACCTACGAACCCGCCTCCGAATGCGCAACTCCAGACGCTCCAGCCCCCGTTCGTCGCGGTCACGACGACGACGTTGCCGGTGACGACCACGACAAAGAAGACGACGGGTAAGAAGCACGTCACCTCACCGAGTACGACGACGACCACCGCGAATCCCACGCTGGCCGTGCCGAACTTCGACCCGAGGCCCTGCACGCCGACGTGAGGCTAGGCCAGCTCTTCTAGACCTTGGCGTAGCGTGTTCCACGCCAGCGTCGCGCACTTAATTCGCACCGGGAACTTCACGACACCCTGCAGGGCCGCGAGTTCGCCGAGTCGTCGTAGGTCGACTTCGTCGTCGTGCTCCTCTTCCTTCGCGAGTGCCGACTCGTGCACGGTCATCAACTTCTTGAAGGTGTCGATGGTNNGAACAGCCGTGGCCGGTCAGTTTGATGTCCACGAGGACGCCGTCTCGAACGTCGAGGTACACGACGACTTCGTCACCACACAGCGGGTTGAAGCCCTCGACCCGGTGCGCGGGGGGCGTCGCCAGTTCACCGCGATTGCGCGGCGAGCGGTAGTGATCGAGAATGATTTCGCGATAGAGGTCTTCTAAGTTCGACACGATCTAGCCAAACAGTTTAAGGGCGTGTTCGAGCGCCTCGAGGAGTACGTCGGTGTCCTTCGTCAGTGAGTAGGGACCGAAGGACGCGCGCGCTGTCGCGGCCAGTTCAAAGCGGCGCATGAGGGGCTTCGCGCAGTGGTGTCCCGGTCGAACGCAGACGCCAAACTGGTCGAGGACTTGGGCGACGTCGTGGGGGTGCACGCCCTCGACGTCGAGGCTGATCACGCCCCCGCGATCTGTCGTGTCGGGTGGCCCGATGACGCGCACGCGGCTATCGAACGTCAACTCCAAGCGCGTGAGCGCGTCCTCGGTGAGGAAACGTTCGTGGGCGGCGACGTGGTCCATGCCGAGTCCTTCGAGGTACCGCACGGCGGCGTGGAGCCCGACCGCTTCAGCGATGGGTGGCGTGCCGGCTTCAAAGCGCGCGACGCCCTTGGCGGGCGTGTAACCGTCGACTCTGACGTCGGCGATCATGCCGCCACCACCGAGAAAGGGCGGCATGGTGTCGAGCACGCGCTCGCGCGTCCAGAGAACGCCAATGCCCGTGGGTCCGAGCATCTTGTGTCCCGAGAAGGCAACGAAGTCGACGTCGAGTTCGTCGACGTCGGTCGGACCGTGGGCGACCATCTGCGCGCCGTCGATGGCAATGAGCGCACCCACGTCGTGGGCGGCCCGCGCGAGATCTTTCACGGGAGGCTTCGTCCCGAGCACGTTGGACATTCCCGTAACCGAAAGAAGTTTGACGCCCGTTAAGAGTTCGTCGAGGTTGGAAAGGTCGAGGCGAAAGTCGTCGCCGACGGGAATGAAGCGAACCTCAATACCCGTGGACTCACGAAGTTGGAACCACGGCACGATGTTGGCGTGGTGTTCCATCTCGCTCAACAGGACCACGTCGCCGCTCGTGAGGTTGGCGGCGCCCCAACTCTTCGCCACGAGGTTGAGCGACTCGGTCGTGTTCTTGGTAAAGACCACTTCGTTCTCGCCGCCCGGCGCGTTAATGAAGCGCGCGACGGCGTTGCGAGAACCCTCGTAGGCCTCGGTGGCCTCATTCGCGGTCTGGTAAACGCCGCGGTGGACGTTGGCGTGTCGCAGGGCGTAGTACTGGCTCATGGCGTCAATGACCGCTCGCGGTTGCAGCGAACTCGCGCCCGAGTCGAGGTAGGTGATCGTTCGGCCGTTGACGACGCGCGTCAGCTGGGGAGTGTCCGCGCGAACTCGCTGGGCGCTAAAGCTGGTCACGCGCTCACCGGTCGCCACGCGTCGTAGCCTTCGTGGTCGATCTGTTCGGCCAGTTCGGCGCCGCCCGAGTGCACGATCTGGCCTTCGAACAAGACGTGCACGAAATCGGGTCGAATCTCGTCCAGCAGCTTTACGTAGTGGGTCACGACGACCGCGCCCATGGAGGGGTGTTGTTCGCGGACCGTGCGAACACCTTTGGCGACGACGCGTAGGGCGTCGATGTCGAGGCCCGAGTCGGTCTCGTCGAGCAGGGCCACGACGGGTTCGAGGAGCGCCATCTGCAAGACCTCGTTGCGCTTGCGCTCGCCGCCGGAGAACCCGTCGTTGAGGTGGCGCTCGGCAAAGGCGCTGTCGATACCGAGACGATCCATCCACTCCGCCAAGTCCAGGCGCACTTCGAGCACGCTGAGTTCGTCGAGACCCTTACGCGCCGCTATCGCCTGGCGCAAGAACTGAATGACCGAGACGCCGCTAATGGCTTCGGGGTACTGAAAGGCGAGAAAGATACCCGCGCGGGCTCGAACGTCGGGGGTCCAGGTGGCGATGTTCTCACCCTTCAACAAGATCTCGCCGCTCGTCACCTTGTAACCGGGGTGTCCCATGATGACGCTCGCGAGCGTTGACTTGCCGGCGCCGTTGGGGCCCATGAGCGCGTGCACTTCACCCTCGTTGACAACGAGGTCCACGCCGCGAAGGATGGACGATCCTTCAGCCTCGGCGTGAAGATTACGCAGTTCGAGCAGCGTTTTTGGCACGCAGTGAGCCTACTGGTCAACGATGAATCGTTGACCAGCTCTCACCAGCCCCGCTGCACCCACTCATCGAGATGGGGACGTTCTTCGCCGATCGAGGACGACGCGCCGTGACCGGGCCAGATCGTTGTCTCGTCGTGGTAGACGCGAAAGATTCGCTCGTCGATCGACGAGATGATCGTCGCGAAGTCACCACCTTCAAAGGTGGTGTTACCCGGGCCACCGGGAAACAACGTGTCGCCGGTGAACAGCAGCGGCGTGTCCTCGAGTGCGAAGCAGATGCTGCCCGGCGTGTGGCCCGGCGTGTGCACCGTTCGCAGTCGGAGGTCTCCCACCGAGTGGACCACGTCGTCCTGGAGGAGGTGATCGTAACTCGGAAGCATCGCCGCGTCCTCCGTGCGTACCCAGACGTCGATCCCCGCGTCGCGCACTTGGGTCACGGCGCCAATGTGATCCCAGTGGCCGTGCGTCTCGAGGACCGACGTCACGCCGAGGCGCGTCGCGACGCGCAGTAACCGGTCGTGCTCGTTGGCGGCGTCGAGCAGCGTCGCTTCGCCGGTCCGTCGGCACCGCACCACGTACACGTTGTTGTCGATCGGTCCCACCACGAAGCGGTGGACCTCAGCTAGAGCGTTTGACCAGACCAGTTCCACGTTGTCCACGTCCCCAGAATGGCACGAAATACCGTGCCGCCGAGATTGACTAATCTCAACCTTGGCGCCCTACGCGCAGAGAGGAAGAGGCTCGTAATGAACTTTGGCTTTAGCGAAGAGCAGGAAGAACTTCGCAAAATGGTGCGCCGCTTCTTAGAAGAGAAGTCGCCCGAGAGCGAAGTTCGCCGTCTCATGGCTACGGCCGAGGGCTACGACCCGGCCGTCTGGGCGCAGATGGCGAACGAACTCGCCCTGCAGGGACTCGGCATTCCCGAAGAGTTCGGCGGCCAGGGCTTCGGCCCGGTCGAACTCTACGTTGTCTTTGAAGAGATGGGCGCGGCGTTACTCTGCTCGCCGTACTTCTCGACCGTGGCGCTCGCCGCGAACGCCCTGCTCTTTGTGGGCAGCGACGAGGACAAGGCCGCGTTCCTACCCGGCATTGCTTCCGGTGAGACCATCGCGACCCTGGCCGTGACCGACGACGCCGGTCAGTGGGACTTCACGAAAACGTCCACCACAGCGACGCGATCGGGTGACAACTTCGTACTCAACGGCGTACGGAGTTACGTCACCGACGGCTCCACGGCCACGCTGCTGCTCACTCCCGCGATGACCGACAAGGGACTTTCACTTTTCGCCGTTGACGGCGACGCGAAGGGCGTCACGCGCGAGTCTCTTTCGACCATGGACCAGACGCGTAAACAGAGTCGCCTTGAGTTCAAGGACGCCCCCGCCACGCTCGTTGGCGACGAGGGCGGCGCGCTTTGCGGGCTTGAAGAGACGCTGCAGGTCGCCGAGGCGGCTCTCGCCGCGGAGCAGGTCGGTGGCGCGCAGCGCGTCCTCGACGCATCGGTCGAGTACGCCAAGAATCGCGTGCAGTTCGGTCGACCCATCGGGTCGTTCCAGGCCATCAAACACAAGTGCGCCGACATGTTACTCGACGTCGAGTCCGCCAAGTCCGCCGCCTACTACGCGGCGTGGGCCGCGCAAGAGCGCAACGACGAGTTGCCCATCGCGGCGAGTCTCGCCAAGTCGTTCTGTTCCGAGGCCTACTTCCACTGCGCGGCGGAGAACATTCAGATTCACGGCGGCATCGGCTTCACCTGGGAACACCCGGCGCACCTCTACTTCAAGCGCGCCAAGAGTTCGGAACTGTTCTTAGGGGACCCGGCGTACCACCGCGAGCTCCTGGCGCAACGCCTAGGTATCTAGTCGCCAGTGCTCGCCCACGAGCAGCTCCAAAGCGGCGGGTCAATTCTCGACCTACGAATTTCTGACTCGGGCGCTCGTGCCGTCGATGGTCACGTGCTCGTTCTCGTGCACGGTCTGCCCCGCTTGGTCGGCATGGGACGTCAAGCGGCGGGCCTTTTACCGGAGTTGGCCGAGCACGTCGCGAACGAGTCGGGATGGTTGGTCGTGTCGGGAACCTTGTCGGGCGTCGGAGGAAGCACCGGCACCTTTTCGGCTTCCAAGTGGCGCGAGGACCTGTCGCACATCCTCAATCGCGTGGCCAAAGGTGACCGCCGGGTCTCCCTGGCGGGATTTGGCTTTGGCGGATCGCTCGCGTTGGCGGTCGCGGCGAACGACGATCGAGTTCGAGGCGTCGCCACCTTCGCCGCGCCCGCGCACCTGGGGCCGTGGAGCGGGTCCGCGAAGGAGCTTCACCGAGCGGTGCAGGTTGCCGGCGTCGTGGGCGACGAGCGAGAGCTTCTCGGACCCGAAGAGCTCTACCTCGATCTCCTGGCCATCGATCCGATGCACGCGATCGCCGAGATACCACCTCGGCGGCTCCTCATTGGTCACGGCACCGACGACATCGAAGTGCCCGCTTCTGACGCGCGAGATCTCGTCGCCGCCGCCGAGGGCCGCGCCGAACTTCGCCTCATCCAAGGGGCGGGCCACCAGCTGCGCGCCGATCCACGGATGGTGGCGACGTTGTTAGGTTGGCTCGACCGGCACCGCTGAGAGCGCTTCGTCGAGGGCCCGGCGAATCTCGCGGGCCTCGCTCTCGGGACTACTCGCCTCGGTGAGAGCGCGCACTACGACGAAGTGGCGAAGACCGGCCGCGACGAGCGAGGCGACGTTGGTGGCGTTGACGCCGCCCGTCACGAAGACGGGACGAGCACTGCGGGCTTGGCTCGAAACGGCGTAGCGCACCCCGGTACCGGCGCGCCCAATCTTGGTGGGCGTCGGGACGATCGGACCCGCGCTGAAGTACGTCGCGTCTTCACCCAGCGCCTCGTCGAACTCTTCGCTCGAGTGCGTCGAGAGTCCGATAATTGCTGTTAGTCCCAGTAACTCACGACACCGTTCGACGCTCACGTCCTCTTGGCCCACGTGCACACCGTCGGCGCGGGCCTCGAGGGCGATCTCGGGTGAGTCGTTCAAAATAAAGGGAACGTTGAACTCTTGACAGATCGCGACCATGAGACGGGCCTGGTCGAGTTGAATCGCCCCGGGCAGGACCTTTTCTCTCAGTTGTACGACGTCGACGCCGCCACGAAGGACGGCCGGGAGAAAGGTGGCCATGTCGTCGCGAACGCCCACGCAGAGGTAGAGGCGGCGCATGGCAATGTCGAACACGTCGACCACCTTAGAAGTTGGCGTACGGCGTTCCATCCCCGACAACACGGTGGGGCAGAATGGGGTCATGCAGATTCCCGCCAAGGCCGATTACGCCATTCGTGCGCTCTTGACGTTGGCGGCGAGTGACGTCTCGGTGAGCGCCGATCACCTGGCGCACGAGCAAGAGCTACCCGCCAAGTTTCTCGGCGCGATTCTCTCCGATCTGCGCCGCGGGGGACTCGTGACCAGTCAGCGCGGACCCGAGGGTGGCTTCAAATTGGCCCGTGACCCCGATCAGATAACGATCGCCGACATTTTGCGCGTGGTGAGTGGACCGATGGCGGGCGTGAGAGGCATGCGTCCCGAGACGCTCGTGTACGAGGGCGAGGCCACGCATCTACGTGACGTGTGGGTCGCCGTTCGCGGGACGCTCCGTGAAGTGCTCGAACACGTGACGCTCGGTCAAGTGCTGCGCGGCGATCTGCCCCCGGCCGTCAAGCGCTTCACCGATGACCCGGACGCCTGGATAACTCGGATCATATGATCCGCATCCACACCGACGGCGCCTGCCGTGGCAATCCCGGACCGGGGGGTTGGGCGTGGGCGAGTGGTCGCGAAGAGTTCGCGAGTGGTGCCGAACCCCACACCACTAATCAGCGCATGGAACTTCTCGCGGTCATTGAAGCACTCCGCGAGCACCCCGACGGGCCCCTGGAGATCGTGAGCGACTCGAACTACGTCGTGAAATGTTTTCACGACAAGTGGTACGTCGGCTGGCTGCGTCGGAACTGGAAGAACGCCAAGGGACAGAGTGTGGCGAACCGTGACCTCTGGGAGACGCTGATCCCACTGGTCCTCGAGAGCGGTCGCGACGTGTCGTTTTCGTGGGTGAAGGGACACTCGGGCGACCTCATGAACGACTTCGTGGACGAACTAGCGACCGCGGCCGCCGACACGCAGCGCGGCGGACACTCTTAACTCGAGCGTGTTTTCCTTCGGCTTCGGGTGGCGCCACGGCGACGTTCACCGCTAGGGTTTTGCGCGTGAGCGATGGCCCTGACTTCCTTGTCTTTCCTAATCGCGAGCACGCGTGGACGGACTTCGTGTCGCGACGTTTCGAGGACGCTTTGGCCCGGGCCCGCGACCTTGTCGATCGGATGAGGGACGGATCGTCGCGAGATTCCGCCACGGTGATCGATCTATGGAACGGCGTCGAGGTCGCGCTGCGTGAAGGCGAATGGCTGGTCGCATTCCTCGCTGAGGTGCATCCGGAAAGGTCGGTGCGCACGCTCGCGGAAGAAGGATATCTGCGGGTGCAGAGCTACGCAAACGCGCTCAAGCAGGACGCCTCGCTTTACGGGGTCCTACTCGCCGCGCAGCAGGGGCTGGGCGAAGGGATGGCGTCCTCGCTCGACGTCGAAGGTGTGGAGGCACCTGACGCGCGACTACTGCGATTGACGCTGCGCGATTTTCGTCGCGCGGGCGTGGAACTTGATGAGGTCACGCGCGAGCGCCTGAGTTGGCTGGTGGATCGAGAGACCGAGCTCGGACAGGACTTCTCACGCGTCATTCGCGAGGACGTGCGCTCCATCCACGTGGCACCGAGCAGACTCGGTGGTCTGCCCACGGACTACGTCGCTGACCACGCGCCGGGACCGGATGGTCTCGTGGCGATCACCACCGATTACCCCGACTACGTTCCCTTTAGCCAGTTCTGCGATGACGCCGACGCCCGTCGCGAACTGACGAGTGCCTTTTTGAATCGTGGTTGGCCCGAGAACGAAGCGACCCTGCGCGAGCTGCTGGCCGCGCGCAACGAACGGGCACGGCTTCTCGGCTACGCCGGTTGGCCTGACTACGCCGCCGAGGACAAGATGTTGAGTACCGGGAAGGGCGTGGCCGACTTCATTGACCGGGTCGCGGCGTTGGCGAGGGCAAGTGGCGAACGTGATCGCGACGAGTTGCTCGAGCGTCTTCGAAGGGATCGCCCTGACGCGACGGGTATCGACAGCGCGGATCGGGGGTACTACAGCGAGTTGCTGCGCCGAGAGGTGTACGACGTCGACGCCCAGCTCGTTCGACAGTACTTCGACTTCGAGGCGGTACGGGCGGGCTTGCTTGACGTGACGGGTCGGCTCTTTGGGTTGCGCTACGAACCGGTCGTCTCGACGACCTGGCACGAGGATGTCGTGACCTACGACGTGTATCGCCTCGCCGTGAAAACTGGGGGCGCCGACGAACTGGCGGGTCGAATTCACCTCGACCTCTTTCCTCGAGACGGAAAGTTCAAACACGCAGCCCAGTTCCCGCTCGTCGTCGGCGTGAACGCGAGCCAGGGAGCCGTGGCGCGAGTCCTGCCCGAAGGGGCGCTCGCGTGCAACTTTTCTCGCGGTCTGATGGAGCACTCCGACGTGGTCACGTTGTTCCACGAGTTTGGTCACCTGATCCACGACGTTCTGGCAGGAAACCAGGATTTCGCACGGTTCTCCGGCGTGGCAACGGAGTGGGACTTCGTGGAGGCGCCGTCGCAGATGCTCGAGGAGTGGGCGTGGAGCTCGGACGTGCTGAGGTTGTTCGCGCTCAATGAGGACGGCCAGCCGATCCCGGTCGAGCTGGTGCGACGTCTCAACGCCGCCAAAGATTTCGGCAAGTCCGCCGACGTGTGTACACAGATGTTCTACGCCGCCGTTTCCTACTACTTGCACGCGCGCGACACGGACGACATCACGACGACGGTACGCGAACTACGGGCCCGCTACGACGTCTTCGACGACATCGCCACTACCCACTTTCATACGTCGTTCGGACATCTGGAGGGGTACTCCTCGGTCTACTACACGTACATGTGGAGTCTGGTGATCGCGAAGGACCTGTTCTCCTCCTTCGACCCGCTGAACCTGTTCGACACCGCGGTGTCTTATAGGTATCGTGATGACGTTCTCGCGCGAGGAGGCGTTCGAGACGCCGCCGACCTCGTCGCGGACTTTCTCGGGCGTCCCTACGACTTCTCAGCGTTCGCCGATTGGTTGAAGGTCGATTCGACGCCAATTTCGTCCTAGTCGCGCGCAACGAGGCGCTTGACGTTTTGGCCCCTCCCGTCGACGCGCGACGAAGCCGACACTCGTAGTCGTCCTTGTGTGAGAAGAAGCAGAAAAACATTAGGATTTCCTTCTGGGGGATGGCGCCGTACTACCGAAGGGAATGACCGTGGTTAACGAGGTCCAGCAGTTCGATGTCGTCGTCATCGGAGGAGGACCCGGTGGCTACGCCGCCGCCCTCTACGGCGCCGCGGCCGGTCTCAACGTCGCCATTGTCGAACGCGACAAGGTCGGCGGAACCTGTCTTCACCGTGGCTGCGTACCCGCGAAGGAGTTCTTGGAGACCGCGCACGTTCATCGCACGGTCGAGCACTCGTCGGACTTTGGGATCAACGCGACGGGCGTGTCGGTGGATTTCGCGGTGAGCCAGGCGCGCAAGAACGAGATCGTGGAGCGTCTCTACAAGGGTCTCTCGGGTCTGTTGAAGGGGCGAAAGGTCACCATCTTTGCAGGGACCGGTCGACTCGAGAAGGACCTCAGCGTGAGCGTGCTCGACGGCGCCGACGCCGGCGTGGTCGCCAAGGGCGCCGACGTGATCTTGGCCGCGGGCTCCGTGCCGCGCACGCTGCCCGGTTTTGACGTCGACGGAAAGATCGTCGTGACGTCGGACGAGTTTCTCGACCTCAACGTACTGCCCGAACGAGCGACCGTCATTGGCGGCGGCGCCATCGGCTGCGAGTTCGCTTCCCTGCTCTCGGACATGGGCTCTCAGGTGACGATTCTCGAATTTCTCCCGTCCATCTTGGCGGGTTGTGACACTGAAGTCGCGAGCGTCGTGCAGCGCTCCTTTAAGAAGCGCGGCATCGAGATCCGCGTGGGCGCGAAGATCACCGGGCATACTCCCAAGAAGGGTTCGACCACCATCGCCGTCGAAGGCGAAGAGAGCGTCGTCGCCGATATGGTCGTCATGTCGGTGGGTCGTCGCCCGCGTACCGAGGGACTGTTGGCTGAGGGCACTGGTGTCGTGATCAACGAGCGGGGCTTCGTCGTGGCCGACGGCTATCAGCGCACCGCGGCGCCGCACGTCTTTGCCGTGGGCGACGTCGTCGCCGACGCGCCCCAACTCGCGCACGTGGGCTTCGCCGAAGCCATCGTCGCGATCAAGACCATCCTCGGCGAGCCCGTCGTGCCCGTGGACTTCGACCGGGTGCCCTGGGCGATCTACTCGAACCCCGAAGTCGCCTTCTGTGGTCTCACCGAAGCAGCCGCCAAGGAAAAGGGCTACGACGTCGTCGTGAAGAAGGACCCCTTTGGTGGTAACTCGCGCGCACAGATCATTGGCGACACCGAAGGCGTCGTCAAGATCATCGCGGAGAAGCGCGCGGACGGCACCGGTGGACAGATTCTTGGCGTGCACATGGCGGGCCCGTGGGTCACCGAACAGTTAGGCGCGGGATACTTTGCCGTGAACTGGGAAGCGACCGCCGAAGAAGCGGCCGCGTTAATCCAGCCGCACCCTTCGCTCTCGGAGACCTTTGGCGAAACGCTCCTCGCGTTGGCCGGGCGTGGGTTGCACGTTGGCTGACGTCACGCTGCCGTCGTTAGGTGAGTCGGTCACCGAAGGAATCATTACGCAGTGGTTCAAGAAGGTGGGCGACGTCGTGGCTCGAGACGAGCCGCTCTTTGAAGTCTCCACCGACAAGGTGGACTCCGAGATGCCTTCTCCCGCCGCCGGGGTGCTGGTCGAGATTCTCGCGGGCGAAGGCGATACCGTCAAAACCGGTGCTCGGGTCGCGGTCATCGATGAAAAAGCTGACCCCGGCACTATCGCACCGGCGCCGAGCGAATCTTCGCCAGCTCCCGCACCGCCTCCGGTCGCCTCTGCCGCCACCGCCCCGGCGCTGAGCAGACCGCTCGACGAATCGCCCAACGGCGTCGTGGTTTCGCCAGTCGTGCGACGCATTCTCAACGACGGCGGCGTCGAAGCCGCCGCCGTTCAAGGCACCGGACCCGGCGGAGCAATAACGCGCCGTGACGCCGAGCGCGCGGTCGCTCCAGGTCCGAGCGAAGAGGTGGTGGTGTCGCTCAGTAACGGACGACGTCGTATGGGCCAGCACATGTCGGTCTCGAGTCAGAGCACGCCACACGGATTCGTGGCCGTGGAAGTCGACGGCGCGATCTTTGGCAAGCTCGAAACCCTCGGTCGCGTCACCCGCGACGGGGAACCGATCAGTGACGAGATGGTCGTGAGCTTGGCGGCCGTTCGCGCCCTGGCCGAGTTTGAGTTCCTCAACGCCACGTACTCGGGCGATGAGTTTGTGCTTCACCGCACCGTCAACCTGGGCGTCGTTCGAGCGATCGCCGACGACGGCATGTTGGTGCCGGTCGTACACGCGGCCGCGGGACTGACGTTACGCGCCTTGGCCCGACGAATCAACGAACTCGACGGTCGCCTGAGCTCGCGTCAACTGACCACCGACGACCTTATGGGGGGCACCTTTACCGTCGCGGGCGCGCCCAGTGAACACGTCCTCTGGGCTACACCCATCATCATTCAGCCCGAAGTCGCGATTCTCTCCATGGGGGCCGTTCGTTTGGTGCCGGTGGTGAACGTCAGCGGTGGATCGCCAAGCATTGAGGTCGGTCGTCGATTGGTGTTGGGGCTGTCCTTCGATCATAGAGTCTGTGAGCCGGTGGGCGCGGCAAACTACTTAGAACGAGTGGCCGAACTGCTCGCCGGGATGGACTTGGAGAGCGAGCGTTAGATGTTGCGCCGACGGCACTTAGGGAGAGTCTCGTTCGCCGAGGCGAACGATCTGCAGCGAGCCTTGCTCCAAACGAGCGACGACTACGTGTTGTTGTTCGAACATCCACCCACCTACACGCGGGGTGTACGAACGCTCGAGGAGCACTTTATCATTCCGCCCTCACAGCTGAACGCGGTCGTCATCGACGCCGACCGAGGTGGCGACGTGACGTATCACGCGCCGGGCCAAGTAGTGGCGTGGGCCATCGTGAGTGTCGACGACGATCCCGCGGCCGGCAAGGCGCACGTTCGAAAGCTCGAAGACGCCGTCATTGGTGCGGTGCGTCGCGCCGATGCTGAGGGCCTCTTGGGCAAAGTCGGACGCCTCGAGGGATATCCGGGCGTCTGGGCCGACCTCGACGGTACTCCCTCGAAGATCGCCGCGGTGGGTGTCAGGACGGAACGGAACGAAGCCGGTCAACGACGCACGCTGCACGGGGTGGCGTTGAACGTTGAAATTGATCTCGAGGGATTTAGGGCCATTGTGCCCTGCGGCATTCGCGACAAGCCCGTCGCCTCGCTCAACTCGTTGGGCCTCACCGTCACCACCATTGACGTTGAGAACCTATTGGGTGAGGAGCTCGAACGCCAGTTGGGCGGAGAGTCGCGGGTCGCTCGAGTGGACCGCAGCGTCGCGACGACGTCAGCGGAACGTCCGCTCATTCGACGCCTTAGGAAAGCTGGTGTCGATCCCGACGCGGGACTCCCGCTAAACGTTCGCAAGCCCGAGTGGCTTCGAATTGAAGCGCACATGGGAACCGAGTTTCAGTCGCTGCGAAAGTTGACCGAGGATCTGCGTTTAGTCACCGTGTGCGAAGAGGCCGGCTGTCCAAACATCTTCGAGTGTTGGTCCGCGGGAACCGCGACGTTCATGGTGAACGGGGAGCGTTGCACGAGGGCTTGTGGATTCTGTCTCGTCGACACCCGCAAACCCCTGCCGCTCGACCCCACCGAACCGGAGCGCGTCGCCGAAGCCGTCGTTCGCCTTAACTTGGCCCACGCGGTCATTACCTGCGTGGCGCGAGACGATCTCGCCGACGGGGGAGCCGGCGCCCTGGCGCAGAGCGTGCGGGCAATTCGCGAACGATCGCCCGGCACGAACGTGGAAGTGCTGACCAGTGACTTGAAGGGGGATCCCGACTCGCTGCAGCTACTCATCGACGCCCGTCCCCACGTCATGAATCACAACATTGAGACCGTCGCTCGCCTGCAGCGGGCCGTTCGCCCGAGTGCTGGCTACTTGCGTTCGTTGACGGTGCTCGCGCGCAGCGCCCAGGCCGGTCTCACGACGAAGTCGGGTCTCATGGTGGGACTCGGCGAGACGGTGGACGAAGTCGAAGAGACCTTGGCCGATCTCGCGGCCGTCGGCGTGCAGATCGCCACTATTGGACAGTATCTTCGCCCGAGCGAACGCCACCTCCCGGTCGCTCGCTTTTGGGAGCCGGCGGAGTTCGATGACCTCGCGGAGCGTGGTCGACGGCTCGGACTTCGTCACGTCCAGTCGTCGCCGCTGACGCGCTCGAGTTATCACGCCCGTGAAGCATTGAGTGAGGCCACGCCCGTCGCGACTCCGTCGTGGCGATAGTAAAACTCGCCGGCGCGTTAGGCCACGAAGTACTTGGCCTTGGGATGATGACAGATCACGGCGTCCGTGGTCTGTTCGGGATGGAGCTGGAAGCCCTCGGACACCGACACGCCGATTCGTTCGGACTCGAGTAGTGCCGCCACTTTCGCGTTGTCGCTGAGGTCGGGACAGGCCGGGTAGCCCCACGAGTAACGACCGCCGCGGTACTGCTGGCGAAAGAGTCCCGTCAACGTCGGACCGTCTTCCTGCACGTAGCCGAGTTCTTCACGGATTCTCTTGTGCCAGAGTTCGGCGAGCGCCTCGGCCATCTCCACGCCGAGCCCGTGCAACATCAAGTAGTCGCTGTAGCGATTCTCCGAGAAGAGTTGGTGGGTGCGCTCGGAGACCCGACTGCCCATCGTGACCAGCATGAAGCTGGCGTAGTCGTGATCGGGACTCTCGTGAGATCGAAAGAAGTCGGCGATGCAGAGGTGGGGCGCGTCGTGCTGGCGAGGAAAGTGAAAGCGCGTGATTTCGCTGTCGCGCGATTCGTCGGAGTAGATAACGAGATCGTTGCCGTCGGAGGCGGCGGGGTAGTGTCCCCAGACCACCTGGGGCACCAGCAGGTTCTCCTCTTTGGCGATGCTCATCTGTTCGCGCAACGTCGAGCTGACGCGTTCCTTAAAGGCCTTGTCGTCCTCGCCGTTCTCGGGTCGAAAGCCCCACTGATTTCTAAAGAGTGCCGTTAAGTTCAAGAACTCACTGATCTCGTCGAGGGACATGCCCTTCGCGACGCGACTACCGAGAAAGGGCGGCACGAAGAGCGGGTTGTCGCCTTCGACCTCGGGACTGCGAGGGGGCAGGCTCGAGTCTGGTCCGGGCGCGGGATCGCGAAAGCGCCGTTGGACCTTCTTCTGCGAGAGCTCGCGCCCGAAGTTTGGATCGTCGGCGCCGCCACGTCGGATGTCACCGAGTTGGTCCAACACGCGAAGCCCCTCGAAGGCGTCCTTTCCGTAGAAGAGACGACCGCCGTAGATCTCTCGAAGATCTCGCTCCACGTAGGTGCGCGTAAGAGCGGCGCCGCCCAGCAGGACGGGCACGTCGGACATCGATCGCTCGTTCATGATCTCGAGATTCTCGCGCATGATGAGCGTCGACTTCACCAAGAGTCCGCTCATGCCCAGCGCGTCGGCCTTGTGTTCTTCGACGGCGCTCAGCATCTCGTTCACGCCTACCTTGATACCGAGGTTGATGACCTCGTAGCCGTTATTGGTCAAGATGATGTCCACGAGGTTCTTGCCAATGTCGTGGACGTCGCCCTTCACGGTCGCCAGGACGACGCGTCCGCGTCCGCCCTGGTCGCTCTTTTCCATTAGCGGTTCGAGGTGCGACACCGCGGTCTTCATCGTCTCCGCACTCTGCAAGACGAACGGCAACTGCATCTCACCGCTGGCGAAGAGATCGCCGACGACGCGCATCCCATCCAAGAGAATCTCGTTCACGATCTGGAGCGGCTTCGCGCCTCCGTCCATCGCGGCGTTGAGGTCGTCCTCGAGACCGACGCGCGCACCATCGATGATGCGACGCTTCAGGCGCTCGTTGAGGGGCAGGTCGTCAAGGGCGGGACCTTGGTTGCTCGAGGTCGTCGCGCCTTCGAAGAGTCGAAGTAGTTCGCTCAAGGGGTCGTAGTCGTCGCGGCGGCGATCGTAGATGAGGTCCAAGCAGACCTGGCGGGCCTCTTCTTCAATTCGATGCAGGGGGAGAATCTTGGAAGCGTGCACGATGGCGGCGTCGAGGCCGGCCTCGGCGGCCTCGTGAAGGAAGACACTGTTGAGGACCTGACGAGCCGCGGGATTTAGGCCAAAGGAGATGTTGGAGAGACCGAGAATCGTGCGAACCCCTGGCATCTCGGTCTTGATACGACGAATCGCGTCGAGCGTTTCAATGCCGTCACGGCGCGACTCGATCATGCCGGTAGAGAGCGGAAGAGCGAGCGTGTCAATAAAGATGTCGTGAGGATCGAGTCCGTAGCGTGACACCGCGAGATCGGTGATTGCCTTCGCGGCGCGAACTTTCCAGTCGGCGTCTCGAGCTTGGCCGTCTTCGTCGATGCACGTCGCGACGATGGCGGCGCCGAACTCGGCGGCGAGGGAGAGAAAACTGTCGAGACGAGTGCCCGGCGCGTCGCCCTCTTCGAGATTCACGGAGTTGAGCAGGGGCTTGCCCCCGAGCCAGGTAAGGGCCTGGCGCGCGACGGGCGCTTCAGTGGTGTCGATCATGACCGGCACCGAGGACTGGGTCGAGAGTCGGCTCATGAGTTCGTTCATGTCAGCAACCCCGTCGGCGCCGGTGTAGTCCACGCAGACGTCCAGTACGTGCGCGCCCTCTTTGATCTGTTCGCGCCCGATCTCCACGCACGTGTCCCAGTCTCCTTCGAGCATGGCGTCGCGGAACTTCTTCGAGCCGTTGGCGTTGGTTCGTTCCCCCACCAACAGGACCGATCGGTCCTGTTGGTAACTGACCGGCGAGTAGATTGACGCCACCGCGTGTTCGACGACGGGCGAGCGGGTGGCCGCAACGAGCGGCCGCACCGTCTCGATCACTCGCGCCAAGTGCTCGGGCGTCGTGCCACAACAGCCCCCGATCACCTGGACGCCGCACTCGGTGACGAACTTCGCGAGGTGCTCGGCGAGCGCGTCGGGGGTGAGGTCGTAGTGCATCTTCCCCTCCACCACGCTGGGCAGACCGGCGTTGGGCATGCACGACAAGGGCATCGGCGCGCTGTCCGAGAGGGTGCGCAGTGGCTCGTACATCTCGACTGGTCCCGTCGCGCAGTTCAGACCGATGATGTCGATGCCGAGCGGTGACAGCGCGGCGACGGCGGCTCCGATCTCGGTGCCCGGCAGCATCCTTCCGGTGAGTTCAATGGTCACCTGCACTTGGATGGGCACGATTCGCCCGTGCCGGGCCATGGCGCGGTGACACGCGGCAATAGCGGCCTTACCCGAGAGCAGATCGAACATGGTCTCCACGAGCAAGAGATCGACGCCACCTTCTAAGAGGCCGTAGGCCAGCTCCTCGTAGCTCGCGGAGAGATTGTCGTAGGTGATCTGGCCCAGCGTGGGGAACTTCGTGCCCGGACCCATGGAACCGGCGACGAACTTTGGTTCGTGGGTGCTGGCGTAACTATCGGCGACGCGCCGCGCGATCTGGGCCGAAGCGAGGGCGAGTTCGTGTGTTCGCTCGGCGATCCCGTACTCCGCTAAAACCACGGAGAACGTCCCGAAAGAGTCAGTCTCCACGGCGTCCACCCCCACGTCAAAGAATGACCGGTGCAGGGATTCGACGACGTCGGGTCGCGTAATACTCAGTATCTCGTTGCAGCCCTCCAAGGCTGCACCCCCGAAGTCGTCCGCACTCAGGTTTTGGAGTTGGAGATTCGTACCCATCGCGCCGTCAAAGATCACCACGCGCTCCTTGAGGGCCCTCAGATACGGGTCGTCGGCACTCGGACGAGCGAATGGCGGGCGAAGGGTTGGCTCCATTGGTTCATCAGGTTACTGGCCATGCTTCGGTTCACTACGCTGGCGTCGTGAAGATCTACACGCGGGGGGGAGACGACGGCACCACGGGGCTCTACTTCGGCGGCCGAGTCGCGAAGTCGGCCGAGCCGGTTGAAGTCAACGGCGCGGTTGACGAAGCACAAGCGGCTCTCGGGTGGGCGAGGTCACTGAGTGAGTCCGAATCGAGATTGAACGAGCTCCTGATCACGCTCGAGCGTGATCTCTGGGTTCTCATGGCCGAAGTCGCGACGCTGCCCGCGAATCGTCACAAGTTGGTGGCGGAGAAGTCGCTCGTGACGAGCGCGATGATCGAGCGACTAGAAAACGAGATTGACGCACTCTCGGAAGAAATCGAAATGCCTAAGGAGTTCGTGGTACCGGGAGAGACGCAACTCTCGGCCGCGCTCGACGTGGCGCGTACGGTCATTCGGCGAGCCGAGCGCGTCGCCGTTGGCTACTCACTCGACAGCTCCTTCGTCAACGCCTATCTCAATCGAATCAGCGATCTCGTGTGGACGATGGCCCGTTGGGCCGAGGGACCACATCACCGAACCGCTCGGGTTCACGACTAGGAAAAGGCTGCCATGGCACGAACGGCACGAATCACTTCGATCAAAGACGCACTGACGCAGTTGACGATCGCGGTGCCCGTCATCTTTCGCGACGGTGTCGGACGTATTAGTGAGGGGGTGCCGCCGACTCTAGGGGGCAACGATGTCCCGCGCACCTTGACCAAAGTGTGGTGCGCTCGCCAAGGTTTGAAGGACGACCCGGGAAGTTCAATCGTGCTGCGCTCGCTGCAGGGTCCGAACGTCGCCTTCGTGTCTCTGGGCGAGAGTGATCAGGACACCAACGCCTATCGACTCGCCGGTGCGGGCGCTCTTCGAGCCTCGGGCGAGGGATCGGTCGCTTTTCTTCTGCCCACGGAGGGACTCGGCGATCCCTCAGGTGTCGCCCAAGCCTTAACGGAAGGCGCGTTGCTCTCGACCTACAGTTTCAAAGATCAGAGCGCCGCCGCGACGTTTGACGTCGCGCCCGTGGGGATGCCGCTGCCCACGGTGGCGGTGCACGACGCCGTCACGAATGGCGTGCTGCGAGGCGCACTCGTCGCCGAGGCCGTTAACTGGGCCAAGTACCTCGTGGACTCTCCGGCGGGATACCTGCCCCCCAAAGCGCTCGCGAACGAGATCGAAGAGCGGCTCGAGGAGGACGAACACGTCAACGTCGACGTATGGTTCGAGGCCAAGATCAAAGAAGAGCGCTTGGGCGGACTACTTGGCGTTGGTCAAGGCTCCGCTCAACCGACGCGGCTGGTCTACGCGACCTACGACCCCCAACCGGGCGTCGCGATTCCCCACGTCGCGCTCGTTGGCAAGGGCGTGACCTTTGACTCTGGGGGGCTCTCCATTAAGTCCGCGGACGGCATGACGACCATGAAGACCGACATGACGGGCGCGGCCGTCGTGATGGCCGTCCTATCGCTCGCCAGCCGACTGAGTCTGAAGGTCCGCGTGACCGCCATCGCGCCGTTGACCGAGAATCTCGTCGGTGATAAGGCCACGAAGCCCGGTGACGTGTTGACGATTCGTAACGGCATGACGATTGAGGTACTCAACACCGACGCCGAGGGCCGATTGATTTTAGCCGACGGACTCAGTCTCGCCGCCGAAGTGAGTCCCGACGTCATTATTGACGTCGCCACCTTGACGGGATCTCAAAACGTCGCACTGGGTGACGAAGTGGGGGCGATGTTCGTTTCGAACGATGAACTTGCGCAGCGCTTGGCCGAGGCGAGTGAACGAAGCGGCGAAGCATTGTGGCGCCTGCCCCTCGTTGGTAGTTACGAATCGCACATTGAATCCGACGTCGCGGACATGAAGAACCAGGGCAAACCGCCGAAGGCCGGTGCGATCGTCGCGGCGCTGTTGCTACGCCGCTTCACGGACGGAAAATCGTGGGCACATCTCGACATTGCCGGACCCGCCCGAGCCGACGCGGCGCGAGGGTACGTCACCAAAGGAGCGACGGCGTTCTCCACTCGAACCTTGGTGGAGTACCTCGTGGCGCTTTCCAACGGCGCGAACGCTTAAGGGGTCAGTCGATGGACTCTCTCGTGGCGCGAGGGAACCTCGCGGCCCAGCGAACTCGACGCCACGTCGTTGCCGTCGCCTCGGCCTATCAAGATGGCGGCAAAGAGTTCCTCGTCGTTAATGCCGGCCCAGTCCAAGACGATACCGTCGTTTCGAAAGTTCCCCCAGATCGTGGCCCGCCAGTTGCTCTCTTCGAGCAGGAGGAGCAGCGCCATCGTCGTCATCGCCGCGTCGGTGTGCCAGTAGGGGAGTGGCCAGTTCGACCGATCGCTCAGACCAGACGCGACCTTGTCAGCTTCTGCGTAGCGTTCGAGGTAGTCCTGGGGGCGCGAGGTGACCAAGACCACTGCGCCCGCTCGAAGAAGTCCTTCGACGCGACGCGAACTTTCTCGCCACTTCTCGTCGGTCGCCACGTCGATGTACGCCGCGACGTACTCGGCGCTGAGCGTGTACAGACGTACGCCCGCGCTGTTGCCGGCGGTGGGTGACCACAGGGCCTCGGCGCAGAGCTCGTCGAGCCACTCGTCGTCAACGGGCGTCCCGTCAAAGGACCGCGTCATACGTCGACGGGCCAGTAGTTCACGAAGTTCCACGCGACGGGTCTAGCAGGTGGACCGGCGTGCAATGTTGACCAAGCAGGTAGGGTTTAACCACCGAAAAGGAGCGTCCCTTGTCATCACCGCGAGACTTACTGAACGCCGCCAAGGCCGAGATCCACGAGATTGACCCCCAGGAGCTCGCCGCGCGTCTCGACGACTACACGCTGCTCGACGTGCGCGAACCCGACGAGTACGAACAAGGTGCGCTACCAGGCGCGGTGCACGTGCCCCGGGGACAGCTCGAGTTTTCTGTGGAGGGTCGCCTTCGCGACAAGGACGCGCCCGTTGCGGTCTACTGCGCCGGGGGTACGCGAAGCGCCTTCGCGGCCAAGACGCTCCAAGACCTCGGCTACCGCGACGTCGTGTCCGTGAGTGGAGGCTTTAACAAGTGGAAGGACGACGGTCTTCCGTGGAGTACGCCACGCACCATGACCCAAGACCAGCGCGTTCGCTACGCCCGGCACCTGCTCTTGCCCGAAGTGGGCGAAGAGGGCCAGTTAAAGCTGCTCGACGCCAAGATTCTGGTGCTCGGTGCGGGAGGACTCGGTTCACCGGCCGCCCTCTACTTCGCCGCCGCGGGCGTGGGGACCCTGGGCATCATCGACATGGACGTTGTGGACTCGTCCAACCTTCAGCGCCAGATTCTTCACACGATGGACCGCGTCGGCATGCGAAAAGTCGACAGCGCCAAGAAGACCATTACGGCAATGAACCCCGACGTCAAGGTTCTCACCTACGACGTGCGACTGAGTGCGGACAACATCTTGGACATCATCGACGGCTACGACGTCATCGTGGACGGCACCGACAACTTTCCCACGCGGTACTTGGTGAACGACGCCACACTGTTAAAGCGCATTCCGGTCGTGCACGGCTCCATCTTTCGCTTCGACGGCCAAGTGACGGTGTTCAAGCCCTACGTGGGTCCTTGCTATCGCTGCATGATTCCCGAGCCACCACCCGCCGAACTCGCGCCGAGTTGCGCAGAAGCGGGCGTGCTCGGGGTGTTGCCCGGCATCATTGGCTCGCTCCAGGCCGTCGAAGCCATCAAGTTGATTCTGGGCCTCGGAGAACCTCTGGTGGGTCGACTACTCACCTACGACGCGCTCGAAGAGTCCTTTCGAACGTTCAAGGTTCGTCGCGACCCGGAGTGCCCGGCCTGTGGCGACAACGCGGGACCGATTCAGATCGCCGAGTACGACGATCTGTGCATGCCCCACCCGGTGCACGCTTAGGCCATCACCACGATCGTGCTCGCGAACTTGTCGTGCAGCGTCTGACGTCGTGGATCGATGAGCAGGTAGAGATTGTCGATGAGTGAGATCGCCAGGACCACGTAGGCCCAATGGGCCCCCGCGAGCGCCAGAGCGCCGTACGTCGTCACAAAGCCCCATCGCATACACGCTTGATGAAACGTAATGACCGTCCCGATTCGAGAGTCGCGCACTCGAGTGCTCGCGACGCGCCCACCGAGCGTCTGGCCTCGGGGTCCGCGGAGAAACGAGATCACGTACACACCCGTGAACGCGAAGAAGGCGATCCAGCCGGTCGCGACGTTGGCCACGGCCGCGAAGAAGACGAAGACGACGACCCCGGGGATAAGGAGCAAGAGGTCGTCGGCCACTCGTGAGCCCACCCGTCGCCAGAACCCCGCGAGCACCAGCCCGGTCACGTAGTCGTCGCGACCACTCGCCGACTGCGTGCGACTGCCACCACAGGCCAAGCACGTCATCGTCTTTTTCACCGAGCCGCAGTTCGAGCAGTACATCTCACTATCTTGCTCGCCGGCGCGCGGCCAACTTGACTTTTCGTTCGTTGAGGGACTTCTCGTTGGCCCACGCGCCTCGACACCCAACGCCTAGCCTTGGTTTCGTGAGTACCGACGAGCGTTTCACCGATTCGGGAATCGAAATCAAGACGGTCTATCGTGGCGCCGATCTGAAGGACTTCAACGAGTCAACGCAGCTCGGTGAACCCGGTTCGTACCCCTTTACCCGAGGGGTCCAGGAGACGATGTACCGAGGGAAACTCTGGACCATGCGCCAGTACGCGGGTTTCGGTACGGCCGAAGCCACCAACGAGCGTTTCAAGTTTCTCTTGGGCGCCGGTCAGACGGGCCTGTCGTGCGCCTTTGACCTGCCCACGCAGATGGGCTTCGACGCCGATCACGCGCGCGCGGAAGGGGAAGTCGGAAAGGTGGGCGTCGCCATCTCGTCGCTCGAGGACATGCGCCTCTTATTGAAAGGTCTGCCCCTCGACGAGGTGACGACATCGATGACCATCAACTCAACGGCCGCGACGCTGTTGTTGTTCTACCAGTTGGTCGCCGAAGAGCAGGGTGTCCCGGGCGCCAATTTGCGCGGCACCATCCAGAACGACATCTTGAAAGAGTACGTCGCGCGCGGCACGTACATCTACCCACCGCGTCCCTCGATGCGACTCGTGGTGGACACGTTCGCGTACTGCGCCAAGGAGTTGCCGAATTGGAACACCATCTCGATCTCGGGCTATCACATTCGCGAAGCCGGCTCAACGGCCGTTCAAGAGATCGCCTTCACGCTCGCCAACGGCATTGCCTACGTGGAAGCCGCGCTGGCCGCGGGCCTGGCACTCGACGTGTTCGCCCCGCGGTTGAGTTTCTTCTTCAACGCGCACAACAACCTCTTCGAGGAGGTGGCGAAGTACCGAGCGGCGCGGCGCCTCTGGGCCTCAATCATGCGCGAACGCTTCGGCTCGACCGATCCCAAGTCCACGATGTTGCGCTTTCACACCCAGACCGGTGGTTCGACGCTCACCGCCCAGCAGCCGGAGAACAACATCGTGCGCGTCACCATCCAGGGACTCGCCGCGGCGCTCGGTGGTACGCAGAGTTTGCACACGAACGGCTTTGACGAGGCGCTCGGACTACCGACCGAGCGCGCGGCCAAACTCGCGCTGCGTACCCAGCAAGTTCTCGGTTACGAGTCGGGCGTCACCGACACGGTGGATCCCTTGGCCGGTTCGTACTTCGTCGAGTCGTTGACCGACGAGGTCGAGCAACGAGCGAGAGAGTACATCGAAAGAATCGATCAGATGGGCGGCTCCGTGGCCGCGATCGAAGCGCACTACCTGCAGGACGAGATCGACGCCGCGGCGTACGAATTCGCGAGAAACGTCGAACGTGGCGAGAAGGTGGTCGTAGGCGTCAACCGGTTCGTCGAGGACGACGCGGTCAAGGCCGACGTCTTTCCCATCGACGAGTTGCAACAACAAGTCCAAGTCGCCAGAGTGCGCCAACTCAAAGTGTCGCGCGACAACGACGCGGTGCGCGCGGCACTCGACGAACTCTCAGTGGCCGCGCGAGGATCGGCGAATCTGCTCTATCCGATGAAGACGGCGCTGTCGCGTCTCGCGACGTTAGGCGAAGTCGCTGACGTCCTGCGCGACGAATTCGGCGTCTATCAAGCCAACTAGCGCGCGAGCGGCTCGTGAAAGTGCGTGACGCGGGGTGATTCGCTGTAGTAATGGTGGGTGAGCGCGCGCCACGAAGCAAAGAGTTCCGTCTCTCGAAACGCGAGATGCGCGTCAATCGACGCCCATCGAACGAGCAAGAGGTAGATCGAACCGTCTTCGGCCTGGCGGCGCACTTCGGCGCCGTAGCAGCCTTCGGCCGACTCAATGATCGGCAGTGCCCGACGCATGGAGATTTCGAAGGCGGCCTCTTCGCCCGCGGTCACTAACAAGAGGGCGTGTTCGAGCATCACGAGCGCGTGACGAGTCTTTCGCGAAGTGACTTGTCCCCGGCGATACCAACAACGGTGCTGGCGAGGGCTACCGCGCCGTCGATAACGGCCTGATCGGCCGCGGTCGTCACGCAGGCCGCGCTGAACCCGGGCTGATGGTTGACGGCGCCGTTCGTCGGGATCATGAGGAGGGGGTGAATGGACGGCACGACGAGTGAGACGTTGGCCATGTCCGTGGAGATGGTGGGTCGGGGCGCACCTTCGTCGTCGAGACGAAAGCTTCGACCAACGGCTTCGGCCGCGCGGCGGTAGTGCGCGAGGATCTCGGGGTCGGAGACCATGTGCGAGAAGGGGTGGCCCAACTCTTCGATGACGAGCGTCGTGCCGCTCGCGAGCGCGCCGGCCTCGAAACAGGCGTTGACCCGTTCACGCAGTTCGCCCAACCTCGTAGCCGTCGACGAGCGGGCCATAAAGCGCCCGACGGCTCGACTCGCGATGATGTTGGCGGCCGAGCCTCCTTCGGTGACGATTCCGTGAATCTGATCGTCGGGACGAAATTGCTGGCGCAACAGTCCGAGCGCGACTTGGGCGATCGTCAGCGCGTCGAGCGCGTTAGCCCCCTCCCACGGCGCCGCCGAGGCGTGGGCCTCTTTGCCCGTGAAAATGACGTCAAAGTGATCGACCGCGAGACACGTCGCTTCGAGTCGCTCGCTCGGAAAAGGGTGGATCATTAACGCGGCGTGCGCGTCGTCAAAGTAACCGGCGTTGATGAGATCTATTTTGCCGCCGCCGCCTTCTTCCGAGGGCGTGCCGAGCAGCGTCACCGTAAGACCCAGCTCGTCGGCGACCGCACCCAGTCCGAGGGCCGCACCGAGAGAAGAAGCCGCGATGATGTTGTGGCCGCAGGCGTGACCCACGTCGGGCAGGGCGTCGTACTCGGCGCAGTACACCACGTGAAAGTCACCGGTGCCCGTCGTCGCGCGAAAGGCCGTGGGTAGCTCAGCAATGCCGCGCTCGACGTGAAAGCCCCGCGCTTCCGCGGCGCTCGCGACCGCCTCGGAGGATTCGAACTCGAGGTAGCCGAGTTCGGGGTGGGCGTGAATGAAGTGACTCAGCGACACGAGTTCGCCGCGAGCCTTCTCGATCGTGTCGACGACGCGTTCTTGTAGCGTCATTCAATCTCCACGACGACGTCGCCGGCACTGACCGAGTCACCCGTCGCGACGCTGATGGTCTTCACGACGCCCGACTTTTCCGCGTTGACCGTGTTCTCCATCTTCATTGCTTCGAGAATGACGACCGTCTCGCCGGCTTCGACCGACTGGCCAACTTCAACGCTCACTTTTACTATGGTGCCCTGCATCGGCACCGTGACCTTGCCCGAGCCGCTGCCCAGCACGCCAGAGTGATGCTCCCGCCGGGGTTTGAGCGCGGTGCTCTGGGGGCGGGCCAAGAGATCGTCCTCGGACTCGGGTACCCAGAGGGCGACGGTGACGCGCCGTCCGTTGACTTCGGCCGTGACGTCTTTGCGCACGCCTCCTTCGCCAATCGACAGCGCCGCCAGCACCGGCGCTGGCAGGGTGGAGAAGTCGAGTTTGGTCTCCACCCACTTTGTGGAGTGGGTGCCGTTCACGAACTCTTCGCTCGAGAGAATCACCACGTCCGCGGCGAGCGTCGTGGCGACGCCTTCGATGGTGGTCTCTTCGATCGCGCGCAGCATCCGTCGGCGAGCCTTTTCGCGGTTCGACGCCCACACGACGAGCTTGCCGATGAGATTGTCGTAGTACGGCGAGACGGTGTCGCCGACGCCGTATCCGGCGTCGAGACGAACGCCCGGACCAGCGGGCTGATCGAATCGAGTGATCGTGCCGGGCGACGGCGTGAAGCGCCCACCGGACGGATCTTCGGCGTTGATGCGAATCTCGATGGCGTGACCGTTTCGCTGCACGTCGTCTTGAGAGATGTCCAGGCGCTCACCAGCGGCGATGCGCAGTTGCCACTCCACCAGGTCGAGGCCCGTGACGAGCTCGGTGACCGGATGTTCGACCTGGAGTCGCGTGTTCATCTCGAGAAAGAAGAAGGCCCCGTCTTGGTAGAGAAACTCCACCGTCCCCGCGTTCACGTAGCCACAGGCTCTGGAGACCTTGACGGCGGCTTCGCCCATCGCGAGGCGCAGGTCATTGGGAAAGTTCGCGGCCGGCGACTCTTCGACCAACTTTTGGTGGCGCCGCTGCGCGGAGCAGTCGCGCTCACCGAGCCAGAGCGTGTTGCCGTGCGCGTCCGCGAGCACTTGCATCTCAATGTGGCGCGGCCACGTGAGGTATTGCTCGACGTAACACTCGTCACGTCCGAAGTAACTGAGCGCTTCGCGCTTCGCGCTCTCGAAGGCGGCCTCGGCTTCGTCGGGGGTGTTCACCACTTTCATGCCGCGACCGCCGCCTCCGAAGGCGGCCTTGATCGCGACGGGCCAACCGAACTCGTTGCCGAAGGCGACGACTTCCTTGGCCTTCTTCAGGGCCTCGCTACGACCCGGCACGCCGGCGACGCCCGCCGCCTCGGCGGCGAGCCGTGAGGAGATCTTGTCGCCCATCACCTCGATGGCTTCGGGGGGAGGACCAACGAAGATCACCCCGCGCGAGGTGATGGCCCGAGCAAAGTCGACGTTCTCGGAGAAGAATCCGTAACCCGGGTGTACGGAGTCGGCGCCCGAGCGTTCGATGACGTCCAAGATCGCCTCGGTGTTGAGGTAGCTCTCGGCCGCTGTTTGACCCCCGAGGGCGTGGGCCTCGTCGGCCAGTCGTACGTGCAGCGCGTTGCGGTCGAGGTCGGAGTACACGGCGACGGTCGTAATGCCCATTTCGCGACAGGTCCTGATCACGCGCACCGCGATCTCGCCGCGGTTGGCGATTAGGACTTTCTTTAACACGCGAACCTCCGTATCGAGCCTGATATTTTCTAGCACTCGTCCCCTAAACCCTAATGTTTGGGTGTGAGTCCCATTGTCTGGCGCGTTGAACACTTCGACGAGATCGATTCGACCAACACGTACCTTAAAGAGCAGGTGGGCGAGGAGGAAGCCGAAGGGTTGGTCGCGCTGGCCGACTTTCAAAGTTCGGGGCGGGGAAGGCTGGACCGCGAGTGGGTTTCGCCGCCGCGGGCGTCGCTACTCTGCTCGATTCTCCTGCGTCCGCGCCTCGACGCCAGTCAACTGCAGTTGGTCGTGGCCGCCGTGGCGCTCGCGACTCGAACGGCGCTCGAGCGACTTTGTGGCCTGCGTCCTCAGGTGAAGTGGCCGAACGACCTCGTGGTGGGCGAAAACAAACTCGCCGGTCTCCTCGCCGAAGTTGTTGAGACCAGTAGTGGATTTGCTGTCGTCGTGGGCCTGGGGGTCAATCTCACCTACGAGGGACCCGAGGGAGTGCGGGCCACGTCCGTTCGTTCAGAGACTGGCGTTACGATCGTCGCCCGTGCGCTGCTCGATATCGTGCTCGAGGAGATTGAGCCGCGCCGCGCGCAACTCGATTCGAACGAGGGCCGCGCCACTTTGCGCGGTGAGTACACGCGCGCTCTCGCCACGCTCGGCCACTCGGTTCGCGTCGAACAACATAACGCTTCACTGGTGGGCGTCGCGCGGGGCGTCGACGACGCGGGCCAGCTCCTCGTTGAAGTTGACGGTGTCGTGCGAACCTTTGGTGTTGGTGACGTGGTGCACGTTCGACCAAGTGAAGTTGGCCGGCGGTGAGTCGCGCGACGCGCGTCCTCGTCACGGGCGCGGCCGGTCAAGTCGGTGTTGATCTTCAGGACACCCTTCGAGGCGTGACGCCGCTTGGGGGTGACGCGTCCTTTCAACCTGATGGAAGGCCCGTCGGAGAACACGAGTTTGAAGTGTTGGGACTCAACCGACGCGACCTCGACGTCACTGATCGTGACGCGGTTCTTCGTTCATTGCACGCCGCGCGTCCCGACGTGGTCGTCCACCTGGCGGCCTACACGGCCGTCGACCGAGCGGAAGAGGACGTCGAGAACTGCTTTAACGTCAACGAGCAAGGTACGGCGTTGATGTCCCTCGGCGCGAGTGAGATCGGCGCCCATCTCATCACCATCTCCACCGACTACGTGTTTGACGGCACCAAGGGTGCCGCGTACCTCGAATTCGACGAACCACGACCACTGAGCGTCTACGGCGCTTCGAAACGTGAGGGGGAACGCCACTGCACCCCCGGGGACACGATCGTTCGCACGTCGTGGGTTATGGGCGTGCGGGGTAATAACGTCGTGCACGTGATTGCTGAGCGCGCCGCGTCGGGCGCCAACGTTCGCTTCGTGGACGATCAGATGGGCACCGTGACGGCCGCGAGCGATCTGGCGAGGTCTCTCGTGAGCTTGGTGCGTGCGCGACCCGGTGGCGTCTGGCACGTGGCGAACAGCGGAGCCACGACCTGGTTCGACGTGGCGGCCCACGTGGGTGATCTGCTCAATCGTGGCGAAGAGTTCGCGACGCCCATTTCGACTAGTGAACTGTCGCCGCCGCCACTGGCGACGCGGCCCGCGAGGAGCGATCTCGACACCAATAAGTTCACGTCGAGCTTCGGTGAACTGCCCCCGTGGCGAGACGCGGTCGCGAGGCTGGTCTTCGATCGACCCCGACGTGGAGAGGTCCCCTCGTGATCGACGTGGCCAACGACGTGGTCGCGGTGATCGTGGACTACCACGCTGACCAGGTGTTGGTGGAATGCGTGGACTCACTCTTTGACAACGACGTCGAAGCGATTGTCGTCGTAGAAAATGGAGAGGTGGGCTCGGTGCCCACGTCGTTGCTCGAGCCGGGAATTGTGCTCGTGTCACCGGGAGTGAATCTCGGTTACGGGCGTGGTGTCAATCGAGGCGTTGCCGCCGCGCGCCGGTCCAAGTACGTGCTCGTCTCCAATCCCGACGTCGTGGTGCACGAGGGGGGCGTGCGGGCCCTCGCGGAGTACCTCGAGAGTCACCGCGAGGTCGCGCTCGTTGGCCCCTTGATACTTCGACCCGACGGCACGGTCTACCCCTCGAAACGAGTGTTCCCCAACGTCTGGCTCGCGGGTCTGCACGCGATACTGGCGCCGCTGTGGCCGACGAATCCCGCGACGAAGCGGTACCGCTCAACGAGAAGTGACGGCACCGTGGACTGGGTGTCGGGTGCCTGTTTTCTCGTTCGCCGTGCGGCTTTTGAAAAGGTGGGCGGATTTGACGAGCGCTACTTCATGTTCGCCGAAGATATGGCGCTCTGCTGGCAGTTACGAGAGCACGGCTATCAGGTGGCCGCGACGAGCGACGCGGTGGTCACCCACATTGAAGGCGTGTCGCGCTCGAGGGTGTCGCGCGAAATGCTGATCGCGCACCACCAAAGTGCCCTTCGCTTCGAGATGCAGACCGCTCGGGGATGGCGCCGCGCGCTCGTGCCCGTGGCGAGCCTGGTCCTTAGCCTGCGCCTCGTTCTCGTGCTCCTCGCGCGCCCTAAGACCTAAGGGTCCCATCGCGTAGAATATCTCGTGGGCTACGAGTGGTCTGTGGTTGAAAGTCGATGCCAGTCGCGGGCGAAACGACCCACGTAAGGCGTCTTGTTGACGCTGAGCATGGCGCGGTTTAGAAGTAAGTCCTGCCCCGGGGCGATCATCGTGATCGTCGAGGGAGCCGGTGAAGTGTGCGAGAACACACTGGGAGAGCGCAAGCTGCCCAGGGTACGCACGGACACCGCCGCAGGCAGGTGTGGGGTCAAAGACCAGGTCAGCACTCGTAGCCCTCTTGATGTCCCCGTTCGACCGGTAGGGTGAAGCACGATATGAGCGTATTACAGAAGATTTTGAAGGCCGGCGAGGGCAAGCGAGTTCGCCAACTCGCGGAGTTAGTCCCGCCAATTAACGAGCTCGCCGGCGAGATGGCGGCCCTAACGGACGCCGAACTGCGCGCAAAGACCGACGTCTTTCGTGAGCGTCTCATCGAAGGCGAAACCCTCGACGACCTGTTGATCGAGGCCTTTGCCGTGGTCCGAGAGGCCGCGACGCGCGTGCTCGGTCAGCGCCACTACGACGTGCAACTCATGGGCGGGATGGCGTTGCACTTTGGCTGGATCGCTGAAATGAAGACCGGTGAGGGAAAGACCCTCGTGTCGACGTTGCCGGTCTACTTGAACGCGCTCGCCGGTAACGGTGTCCACGTCGTGACGGTGAACGACTACCTCGCCACGCGCGACGCGAACTGGATGGGCGAACTCCACCGGTTCCTGGGCCTCACGGTCGGTCGCGTGGGACCGGACCTCCAAGAGTTCGACGAAAAGCGCGAGGCCTACGCCGCGGACGTGACCTACGGCACGAACACCGAGTTCGGCTTCGACTACCTTCGCGACAACATGGCCCGACGCGCCGAGCACATGGTCCAGCGCGGACACCGCTACGCCATTGTCGACGAGGTCGACTCGATTTTGATCGACGAGGCGCGAACGCCACTCATCATCTCGGGGCCGGCCTCTGACGTCACCAAGCTCTACTACCAGTTCGCGTCCATCGCTCGCTCGCTCACCCGCGACACTGACTACGAGGTGGACGAGGAGAAGAAGACGGTCATGCCCACGGAAGCCGGTATTGAGAAGGTCGAGCGTCAACTCGGCGTGACCAACCTCTACGACGCGGTGGCGACGAACTACGTGCACCAACTCGGCCAGGCGCTGCGGGCCAAGGAACTCTTCCACCGCGACAAGGACTACCTGGTCGACGCCGGTGAGGTGAAGATCGTCGACGAGTTCACCGGGCGCACCCTCGAGGGTCGTCGCTGGAGCGACGGTCTGCACCAGGCCGTCGAGGCCAAGGAGCGCGTGCGTATCCAAGAGGAGAATCACACGTGGGCGACGGTCACCCTGCAGAACTACTTCCGTCTCTACGAGAAGCTCGCCGGCATGACGGGTACCGCCGAAACGGAAGCCGCGGAGTTTGGTAACACGTACAAGCTCTCGGTCGTGCCGATTCCCACCAATGAACCGGCGATTCGCGATGACAAGGCCGATCTCATCTACAAGACCGAGGCCGCGAAGTTCTCAGCCATCGTGGACGACGTGCGCGAGCGTTCCGACTTGGGACAACCCATTCTGCTCGGTACCGCGTCGGTCGAGAAGTCCGAGCTGTTGAGCCGCGAACTCTCCAAGGCCGGCATCACGCACGAGGTCTTGAACGCGAAGCAACACTTTCGCGAGGCCGAGATTGTCGCCCAAGCCGGACGCAAGGGCGCCGTCACGGTGGCGACGAACATGGCCGGTCGAGGCGTCGACGTGATTCTCGGAGGCAACTTCGAAGGACTCGCGGTGCGTGACGCCGCCGCTCAAGGCTTCGCGCCCGGAAGTGAGGAGTACGAGGCGGCCTATCAAAAGGCGTGCGCCAAGTGGAAGCCGGTCACGCAAAGCGACGGGGATCAGGTGCGGGCCCTCGGGGGACTGTACGTGCTCGGCACCGAGCGGCACGACTCGCGACGCATTGACAATCAGTTACGGGGTCGTTCGGGGCGCCAGGGCGACCCCGGCGAAAGTCGCTTCTACCTCTCGCTCGAAGACGAACTCCTGCGAGTGTTCGCGACCGGCGCGGTGTCGTGGGTCATGGATCGCACCATGCCCGAGGACGAGGCGATTGAGGCAAAAATGGTGTCGAAGGCGATTGAGCGCGCGCAGAACACCGTCGAAGCGCGCAACGCCGAAATTCGTAAGGACGTCCTTAAGTACGACGAAGTCATGAACGAACAGCGCAAGGTCATCTACGGCCGTCGTCAGCAGGTTATCGACGGTGAGGATATTCACGACGCGACCCTCGAGATGCTCGAAGAAAAGCTCACCGAAGCCATTGACGCTCAACTCGGCAACGGCTTCGTCGAAGAGTGGGATCTGAACGCCCTGGTCTTGGATCTTCAGTCGCTCTATCCGACCGAACAAACCGTCGAGTCGCTGCGCGCCTACAGCGACGTCGACGACGTCGTGGCCCTCGTCGTCGACGAAGCCGTTGGTCAGTACGAAAAGAAGTCGGAGAACTTTCCCGGAGGTCTCGACACCGCCAAGGAGATAGAGCGTGACGTCATGCTCCAAATTCTGGACCAGCGTTGGCGTGATCATCTCTCGGACATGGACTATCTGCGAGACGGTATCCACCTTCGCCAGGTCGCCCAACAAGACCCCTTGAACGCGTGGCAAAAAGAGGGGTACTTGATGTTCGAGCACCTGCTCGACGCCGTCGATGTTGACTACGTTCGCTACATCACCCACGTCGAGGCCGCGATCGAGCCGGCCGCGGCCGGTGACGAGGACGAGGGGCTCGAGGGCGCACTGACGAACGCCGACGCCGTGGCGCCCGGCGCGACCGAACTGCCCGCGCAGGAAGCCGCGCCCAAGGGCGCGCCCAAAGCTGGCGCCAAGCACACGGAAAAGATCGGTCGAAACGATCCCTGCTGGTGTGGCTCGAAACGCAAGTTCAAGCAGTGCCATGGCCGACCCTAAAGCGGAGAACGCACTTCGTAACGCCCTGGTCACGATCGAAGAGCTCGAGACCAGGTGGGACGCGGCGCGTGACTACCTAAAGATCGACGCCAGTCGGGACCGCCACGCCGTGCTGAGAGATCTCGCGGCCGACCCTAATCTCTGGGACGACCAGGAGAACGCGCGCAAAGTCACGACCGAATTGGGTCGGCTGACGAACGATCTTGAATCCTTTGACGCCCTTCGCCGCTTGCTCGACGACGTCGTGGTGCTGGCCGAGTTCGCCCGCGAGTCGCTGAGTGCCGGTGACGCCGACTGGTCGCTCTTTGACGAACTCGCGAGCAGCGTCGAGGCACTCGGTCACGCCATCGCCGCCCTCGAAACGCAGAGTCTCTTCAGTGGTCCCTACGACGAGAACGACGCGATCGTGGAACTGCACGCCGGTGCCGGCGGCACTGACGCGCAGGACTGGACCGAGATGCTGCTTCGCATGTACTCGCGTTGGGCGGAGCGTCGAGGGTTCGGCGTGGAGATCGATGAAGCGACCGAGGGTCAAGAGGCCGGCCTCCTCTCGGCCACCTTCATCGTGAAGGGTCGCTTCGCCTACGGTTGGCTCTCGGTGGAACGTGGCGTGCACCGACTAGTGCGCATGAGCCCCTTCGACTCACAAGCGCGACGACAAACGAGCTTCGCCAGTTTGGACGTGACGCCACTGCTCGAAGACAGCGCGGCCGAGGTGGAGATCGACGAGAAGGAGTTACGCGTCGACACCTATCGCTCGTCGGGGGCGGGGGGACAGCACGTCAACAAAACGGACTCGGCGATTCGCCTGACGCACTTGCCCACGGGCGTCGTGGTGAGCTGTCAGAACGAACGCTCGCAGCACCAGAACCGGGCGCGCGCGATGCAGATCCTCGAAGCGAAGTTGGCCGAACTCGCGCGCAAGCAACGACAGGCGGAAATGGACGCGCTCAGTGGCAATCGCAGTGACAACGCCTGGGGTTCGCAGATTCGTAGCTACGTCCAGGCGCCCTATCAACTCGTGAAGGATCACCGCAGTGACTTCGAGACGGGCAACGTCGAAGCCGTCTTGGACGGAGACCTCGACGGCTTCATGGAGGCCGAGCTGCGTCGTCAACGTTCCACTTCATAAAAATCCGGTTATGCGACAAATGCTTGACTTTCGTGGTCCAACGACGCGTGGTGGTCAAACTAGAATGGACGTGGCACTGCGCCCGTGTGTCGCACAACTACCAGTAAGCCCGAGGGGGTGTTGCCGTGATTCGATTCGAGAATGTCTCCAAGACTTATAAGAACGGCACGTCGGCCCTCAAGAACATCTCGCTCGATATTGAAAAGGGCGAATTCGTCTTCTTGGTGGGCGCCTCGGGATCGGGCAAGACGACCTTCTTGCGACTGCTGCTTCGAGAGGAGCATCCCGACCAGGGTCGAATCCTCGAAGCGGGCCGCGACATTGGCGATCTGCCCAAGTGGCGTGTGCCCTACCTGCGACGCAATATTGGCTGCGTCTTCCAGGACTTTCGACTGCTGCCCAATAAGAGCGTCTTCGAAAACGTGGCCTTCGCCCTCGAAGTGATTGGTCGGCCCCGCTCGACGGTCGAGTCCCAAGTTCCTCAAATATTGGAGTTGGTGGGTCTTACGGATAAGTCGAAGAACCTGCCCCACGAACTTTCTGGTGGCGAGCAGCAGCGCGTGGCGGTGGCGCGAGCCTTCGTGAATCGCCCGCTCATTCTCTTGGCCGACGAACCCACGGGCAACCTTGACCCGTCGAACTCCGAGTCCATCATGGCGCTCCTCGAACGAATCAATCGTACCGGCACGACGGTCGTCATGGCCACGCACGACAAGGTCCTGGTGGACCGGATGCGCCGTCGCGTGGTGGAGCTCGATCGCGGTGAGATGATCCGTGACCAGGTGCGCGGGGTGTACGGCATTGACGAGGGAGTCACCATCTAATGCGCGTGTACTTTCGTTACGCCTTGAAGGAAACCATCAGTAACCTCTGGCGCAATCGCATGATGACGATCGCGGCCGTACTGACCGTCGCGGTCTCGTTGTCACTGGTCGGCTCGGCGCTGCTCTTGAAACAGAGTGCCGCGCAGGCGTCCGTCGTGTGGCAGCAGGGAACGCGGGTGTCGGTCTGGATGCAGCCCACGGCCTCCACGAGTGAGATCAGTGGCGTGCGCAGCCAGCTCGCGGATCTGCCGATCGTGAAGAACTGCGTCTACTACACCCAGGCCCAGGATCTCAAAGAAGCGAAGCAGTTGCTGCCCCAGAACGAGTGGGGCGTACTCACCGTTTCGACGATGCCCTCGTCGTTCAGTTGCGTGCCTACGGTCCCGTCGGACGCGTTCGTCGTCATCAATACGTTCGAAAAACTGCCAGGGGTCTATCAGGTCACGGCGCCCGGACAACAGATCCGTGAGATGAATAAGGTGATTCGCGTTTTGCAGATCGTTTTCTTGGCGCTGGCGGCGGTGCTGTTGCTCTCGGCGTCGGTACTGATTCTCAACACCATTCGAATGGCGATCTTCGCGAGGCGACGTGAAGTCTCGGTGATGAAGTTGGTCGGCGCGACGAACTGGTTTATTCGCATTCCCTACATCATCGAAGGTTTCATTCAGGGCCTCTTGGGCGCGGCGGTCGCCATCGTCGCGGTGACCGCGTTGCACATCTGGTACCCGTTGCACAACGAGTTCCAACTCAATACGTCGGCACTGCTGGGCACGAACGCGGTGGTCTTGGTCGTCGGCGTAGCGATTGGATCGGTCGGCTCGGCGATCGCCATTCGCCGATTCCTCGACGTTTAGCTCTTCGACTCGTCGAAGTCAATGGCGAGGGAGTTCACGCAGTAGCGAAGTCCACTCGGCGTTGGTCCGTCGTTAAAGACGTGTCCCAAGTGGCCGCCGCACTTCGAACAGAGAATCTCGGTTCGTTCGCGAGAGAGTGAGCAGTCTCGTTCTTCGATGACGGTACCGGGCTCGCAGGCGTCAAAACTCGGCCAGCCGCAACCCGAGTCAAACTTTTGGGCGCTGGTAAAGAGTGTCTGACCACAGCCCCCGCAAGTAAAGACACCGTCGGCGTCGACGTGCAGCAGGGACCCCGTGAAGGGCGCCTCGGTCGCGGCCCCTCTAAGTACCGCGTACCGATCGGGGGAGAGTTCGTCTTTCCACTCGGCATCGGTCTGTTCGATCTCGTAGGGCACGACGCCATTGTACCGACGTGCGCTCTTGGGGCGATCGCTCAGAAGTAGTTGGGGTGGGGCGCTTCGGGCAATACTCGGAGAGACTCGGACTGGCCAGCGAGTAGTCGGGTGAAGGCCTGGGCGAGTCCCTCGGGGTCAAGTCCGAGTTCGCCCAGAAGTTCATCGGGGTGGTGGTGCTCGAGGTAGGCGCGCGGCACGCCCAAGATGCGCGTCGTGGGAAAGGGGCGTTCGAGCTCTTGAGCTCGGAAGCGAATCGCCGAGACCATGAGGGTGCCGGCACCGCCGTGGCGCGTCCCGTCTTCGACGGTGATGATTCGTTCGTGGCTGAGGGCGTCGTCGATCATCTGAGGGTCGGGCGGCAGCACGCGCACGTCGTAGAGCGTCACGCGCGAGGCCTCTTCGCCCATCAGTTCGAGTGCTCGGTACGCGGACGGCGCCATCTTGCCGACGGCCAAGATACAAAGTGCTCCGTCGCCACGAATGACTTCACGCGCGTTGAGACCCGCGCCGACCTGACCGTCGAAAGGTTTGGGGAGCGTCTTGGGGTAGCGCAGCGCGGTCGGTGTCGACATGTTGAGCGCGCTCTCGAGCATGACGGGCACCTCTTCGGCCGACGAGGGCGCGAAGACGGTCATGTTGGGAATGGCCAAGCAGAGGGCTATGTCGAGCAGCCCATGGTGGCTCGGTCCGTCGTCACCGGTGATCCCCGCGCGATCGAAGACAAAGACCACTGGCAGATTCAAGAGGCCGACGTCGAGGTGGGCCTGATCGAACGCTCGAGAAAAGAAGGTGGCGTACACGGCGACGACGGGCTTCAGACCACCCATCGCCATGCCGGCCGCGGCCGTGACGGCGTGCTGCTCGGCAATTCCCACGTCAAAGAATCGGTCGGGGAACTTTGACTGGAAGTTCAAGAGCCCGGTAGGGCCCGCCATCGCGGCAGTGATCGCCACAATGCGCTCATCGTCGCTCGCGAGCGCGACGAGTGAATCAGAGAAGGCCTGGGAGAAGGAGTTCGAGGCCACCGTGTCGTCGTTCACGAGCGGCGGGAGTTTGTAGTCGTGCATCTTGAGGTCGTCGCTGACGGCGGGCCCGTAGCCTCGACCCTTTTGGGTGAGCGCGTGAACGACAATGGGACCGTCCCACTCGGCGGCCGACTTCAACGCCCGCTCGAGCACCTCGATGTTGTGACCGTCAATCGGGCCCACGTAACGAACGCCGAGATTTTCAAAGAAGGTGTGAGGCGTCACCATCTCGCGGACCACCGACGTGAAACCGTCGATGCCCAGGTAGGCGGCTTTACCGACGCGAGGTAGTCGAGGGACCAATCGCCGAACGCGTTCGCGAAGGGTGAGGTACGTGCGATTAAGGCGCAACGCCGTCAGGGACTCCGAAAGCTTGGAGATGGTCGGTGCGTAGCTTCGCCCATTGTCGTTCAAGACAATCACGACGCGAGAGTTCGAGTGACCCAAGTTATTCAGCGCTTCGTAGGCCATGCCACCGGTCAACGATCCGTCACCCACGATCGCGACCACGTGTCGTCTCCCGCCACGACCGACGAGTTCCTTACGCTGTTCGAGCGCCACGCTCAGGCCGTGCGCGTACGACAGGGCGGTCGAGGCGTGGCTCGACTCAATCCAGTCGTGCTGGCTCTCAGAACGATTGGGATAGCCCGAGAGGCCGCCGCGTTGGCGGAGGTTCTTAAAGCCGTAGCGTCGTCCGGTCAGCAACTTGTGCACGTAGGCCTGATGTCCAGTGTCCCAGAGCAGGATGTCCTTGGGCGACTCGAAGACGCGATGCAAAGCCAGCGTCAGTTCGACGACACCGAGATTTGATCCGAGGTGGCCGCCGGTCTTCGTAACGCTCTCGATGATGAAATCGCGGATCTCTTGACTGAGACTTTGTAACTGTTCGTAAGAGAGAGGTTGAAGGTCGGCGGGCGTTTCGATCGACGGCAGAATCACGATATCTAGCCTACTGGCGAGCGTCGTGCGTACTGAGACACGAGGATCGGCCTATAGCCTGAGTTTTATGAGTACTCAACTGGCAGATAGTGACGTGCTGCAGCGCACGATCGACGAGGCGTTGAGCCGTGGTGGGGAGTTCGCTGAAGTCTTCGTGGAAGACCGCGCGACGTCGTCGGCGATGCTCGATCAGCGTCGCGTCGAGCAGTTGAGCTCCGGTCGCGACCGAGGGGCGGGAATTCGCGTGGTTATCGGCGAGACGACGGGCTTCGCGCACACCGCCGATCTCAGTGAGAAGGGTCTCCTTAGCGCCGCACGCGCCGCCGCGGCCGTGGCCCGAGAGGGCGGCGACGGCGTTCGTGAAGTGGCGCTCGAGCGACTGCGCAACTATCCCTCGTCCGCCGAGATCGAACCGAGCGACGTCGAAAAGTCCAAGAAGATTGAGATGCTGCTCCAGGCCGACGACGTGGCGCGTTCCGAAGGGTCGTCCATCACCCAGGTCCAAGTGGCGCTCGGCGACTCCACTCGTCGCTTCGTGGTCGCGAACTCCGAGGGCGTGTTCGCGAGCGATCACCAAGTACGCACCCGTTTCAACGTGGCCTGTATCGCCACAGGCGACACGGGGATGCAGACGGGTTATCGCCCCATCGCGGCGACGAGGGGCTTTGAACTCTTAAACCCCGACGTCATCGAAGAGGCCGCTCGCGGGGCCGCTCGCCAAGCCATCACGAAACTCGAAGCTCGCCCCGCCCCGTCGGGCGACCTTCCTGTCGTACTCGCGAGTGGTTCTGGAGGGATTCTCTTTCACGAGGCCTGCGGACACGGTCTCGAGGCCGACGCCATCATGAAGCAGGCCTCGGTCTACGCCGGCAAGGTGGGCCAACAGGTCGCGAGTCCGCTGGTCACCCTGGTCGACGACGGCACGGTGGCCGGTGAGTGGGGGTACCTCGCCATCGACGACGAGGGCCACGAGAGTTCGCGCAACGTGTTGATCGAAAACGGCGTGTTGACCGACTACATGTGGGACTACCTGCGCGCGCGAAAAGAGGGGCGTCGCGGTTCCGCGAACGGTCGCCGACAGAGCTACCAGTATCTGCCAATGGTTCGAATGACCAACACCTATCTCTTAGAGGGCGAATCCGACGCTGACGAAATCGTGGCGCAGACGCCCTACGGCGTGTACGTCGCGCAACTGGGCGGTGGACAGGTCAACACCGCTACTGGTGACTTCGTCTTTGGTATGACGGCCGCGTTCTTGATCGAAGACGGAAAGATCACCGCGCCGCTTCGCGACTGCAACCTCATCGGCAACGGTCCCGAGATTCTCCAACGCGTCGACGCCGTGGGCCGGGACTTTTCGATGATGCCCGGCACGTGTGGCAAGGATGGACAACAGGTGCCCGTGGGCTGTGGTCAGGCCACGATGCGCCTGAGTGCGATCACCATCGGCGGCGCAGCGGCGTGAGTGACCTTCTCAATCAGGCCGAGCGACTTCTCGAGTCCGCCAAGGGCACCGAAGAGATAGAGATCTACGTTTCCAGTGGCGTCGAGACCGAGGTTCGCGCCTACCAAGGTGAGATCGAAAACCTCTCGAGCGCGAGCTCTTCGGGTATTGGTATTCGTGTCCTCGTCGACGGCGCGAGTGGCGCCCAAGTGGGCACGGCCTGGGCCGGATCGCTCGACGACGAAGCCATGCGTGACGCCCTTCGTGAAGCCCGTGACAACGTTCGCTTCGCCTCCGAGGATGAGTTCGTGGCCCTTGCCCGTCCCGACGGCGTGGACGCGGTGGCGCTGTCGCTGCGCGACGAATCGGTGCTGACGACCCCCCTCGACGAAAAGATCGCCATGGCGATCGAACTCGAGCGACGGGTCCGTGACGGCGACGCGCGAATACGTCAAGTCGACTGCGCGAACTACTCGGACTACGTCGCCGAAGCGGCGATCGTGTCCTCGACGGGCATTCGAGCGTCCTACGCGCGGTCGGGGGCGTGCCTCTCGGTCGAAGCCATCGCGAGTGACGGCGGCGGCGACCAGACCGGTTGGGGACTAAGTGCCGGGCGTGCACCGGGTGAGTTGGACCTCGAGCTCGCGGCCAACGACGCCATCACGCGCGCGACGCGCATGCTCGGCGCCGTAAAGCCCTCGTCGATGAGGTGCACCGCGGTCTTCGATCCACGTACCGCGGCGACGCTGCTCGCCATTATCGGCGGCGCGCTGAGCGGTGACGCGGTCGTTCGAGGCCGCTCCTTCTTCGCGAATCGAGTCGGCGAAATGGTGGCGTCGCCGCTCTTCAGTCTGCTCGACGATCCGACCGACTCCCGACACTTCGCCGCGAGTTCGCACGACGGCGAGGGACTGGCTTGTCGTCGTAACGTCCTGATTAGCAACGGTCAACTTCAAGGGTTTGTCTACGACACCTACTCCGCGCGAAGGGCCGGCACCGCCTCCACGGGGAGTGCCCTTCGCGGGGGTATCGCCGGCTCGCCGTCGGCCGGATGTCGCGCGTTACAGCTCGAGCCCGGGGGCGAGGACCAAGCCACGATTCTCAAGAACGTCGGCTACGGCGTGTACGTCGAATCGATCATGGGCGTGCACTCGGGCGTCAATCCCATCTCCGGAGACTTTTCCGTCGGCGTGACCGGTCTCATGATCCGAGACGGCCAGTTGGCTGAGCCTGTGCGCGAGCTCACGGTCGCTTCGACGCTGCAACGAATGTTGCTCGACCTCAGTCACGTGGGCAACGACGTGGAGTGGTTGCCCGGCAGCGCGGCTGGCCAAACGCTCGCGATCGACGGGATCGCGGTTTCGGGTTCTTAGTTCGAACTGGTGGTCGACGAAGCCGGAGTGCTCGGGCTCGGACTGGCGGACGGCGTCGCGGTGGACGCCGGCGCCGGCGTTGAAGCGGCGGCGGTGTCTGAACTGGGACTCGGCGTCGTGGTCGTCTTGGGCTTTGACCCGCGACTGTCGTTCTTGTAGAAGCCGCTTCCCTTAAAGACGATGCCGACCGCGGAGAAGATTTTGCGGAGTTCACCACCGCACAGCGGGCAGACGCTGAGCGTCGGATCCGTAAACTTTTGGACGGCCTCGACCCTTTCGTGGCACTGCTCGCACTCGTATTCGTAGGTGGGCATGAAGTACTCCGGCTGGACAACGTAACTAGAGCAGTGTACCGGGCAGGGAAGAATCGTCGATCGTGACGTAGCATGGCGCGGTGGACGACTTCCACCAACTACGACGCGGGCCAGCTGGCGCAGCGTTTCCCCGTGACGTAGGACCCACGGAGGTCAGTGCGCGACGCGCGCTGGCCCGCTGTCGCGTCACGATGCTCGCCTCGACGACGGCCGCCGTGGCGGCGAATACCTTGAATAAGGGCGACGTGCTCGCGACGGCTCGCGTGGCGGGCATTCAGGCCGCGAAGCAGGCGTCGTCGCTCTTACCCACGTCGCACCCGGTGCTCGTGGGCAACGTCTACGTGAACTTCACGATCGCCGATACTTATATCGACCTCGAAGCCGGTGTCGACACCATTGATCGCACGGGCGTGGAGATGGAAGCGCTGACCGCGGTGACGGTCGCGGCCCTGACGATCTACGACATGTGTAAGTCGAGTGACCGAACGATGACGATCGAACACGTGGCCCTCTGGGAGAAGTCGGGCGGGCGCTCTGGTTCGTGGCGTCGCGAGGAACCACCGGGAAACGACTCCCTAGAGGCGTAACGTGGCGTCACCCGTTTCGCTCTGGCAGAACGGCGCCGCCCGCTACCCTCGTGTCAGGCAAGAACGGGAGTTTGATGAGTACCATTCGAGGAGGAGTCGAGCAGAGTCGTGAACGACTCGTGGCCCTCGTGTTACTCCTCCAGCGTGCGTGGCAGTACGGGGCGCTCACGCAAGAAGAGATACTGCGCGATCTGAAGATCGACGAGTACCCCGCGGCGGCGAAGGGTCCTCGAAAGATTCGCGCCTACGAAGGCTTAGAGAGCACCGTTCGCCAGAAGTTCGAGCGCGACAAGGCTCGAATACGAGACCTCGGATTCGAGATTGAGACCGTCACCAACGACGACGGCTCGGTGGGGTACAAGATTGACCCGAAAAGTGGCTACGCCCCCCAGATCTACTTCAGCCCCGAGGAAGAACGCGTGGTCAAACTGGCGTTGTCGTTCTGTGGATTTGGTAAGTCCGGCGCCTTCAGCGTCTTTAACGACGTTCCGGCCAGTGACGGGGGACTCGAGGCGTCGAACTACTACACCCCCGTCCTGCGCGCCTTGAATCTGCGTCGCGCGCTGGCCTTTGAGTACTTGTCCGCCACGAACAAACCGCGTCTCGTCGAGCCGCTCGTCATCGATGTCTTTGGCGGCGCCAGTTACCTCGTGGCTCGGGTCAAGGACACCAGCGAGATCAAGGGCTATCGCTTCACGCGCATGACCTCGATGCCCGTCGTGCTGCCCGACACCTTCGAGGTCGATAGCGACACGGCGTTCATCGCGCGCGCGTGGCGTCCCGAGTACGCGAAGGCGCCGCGGCCCCTCGACGTGGTCGTCTCGACCAACGAGAACTACGCCGAACTCTTGGTGCGTCAGTATCCGAACGCGCTGAGCGCCACGAAGAGCAACGGCACCGTCGAGGTCGGCGTTACCTTTGAAAGTCCGCGCGCGGCGCTTCGCCTACTACTCGACAGCGCCGATCGCGTACGACTCCAGTCGCCCAAGTCACTGAAGAACGAGCTCGCCGCGTGGCTGAAGGACGTCAACCGGGGTAAGACGCCCGACGTCACGACCCTGTCGTTCGACGTGGTGCCCACGAACGACGTGCTGGGCCAGACACTGCAACTACTTCACGCGGTGTACGTTAGTGAAGACGGCCTACGGATAAGTGAACTTTCGAAGCGTTTTTCCCTCACACCCGAGCACGTTCGTCTCATCATGGACCGCCTGGTGTCGCTCGAACCAATGGCCGAATCGACCGACGGAACCGATGCGTTTCCCGCCCACGTCCTCAAGGAGTGCGACGACTGGGACGACGAGTCGAACGATGACTCGACCTATCGCGCGGACTTCTCCGATCTTCCCGAGGGCGCCGACGATCCCTCGCCCTTCATGTGGCGTGACCTCTTTGAACTGAATATCGCCCTTCGTGAGGCGTCACGTATCTACAACGACGAGGCCATCTTTTCAGCCATTGAAAAGATTGAGGACGCCACGAGGGCGCCGGTGCAGATCGAAATGGCCATGAACGAGGCGTTGCTCGCCCAAGTCGAGAGCGCCATTGAAAGTCATTCGCAGATCAAGATCGAGTACACGTCGGGCGTGAGCGGCGAGTCCCACGCTCGCGCCATCGAGCCCCGCGAGATGAAGGTCTTGAACGGTCACACCTACGTGCGCGCGTACTGCACCACGCGCGAAGCATGGCGGACGTTTCGCGTGGACCGCATCAACGCGGTCCTCGCGACGTCGCCCGTCCCCGAGACCCGCCCGCTCGACACGGTGTCGAACTGGCTGACCCAGGTGGGCGAAGAGGGCGACGAGGTCGTCGTGGTGGTGGAGGCGCCCAATCGTTGGCTCTTCGAGCCCCTGCCCGGCGCCCAGTGGCTGGTGCTCGGCGACGGCCGCCACGCCGTCAAGTTCCGGGTCTCGGACGCTCGTTTCGTCGACTATCTCATGTTGCGCGCCGGCCCGGGTGCCGTGGTCGCGACGCCCAAGTACGCCAAGGCGGGTCACGAACTCGCCAAGAGGATCGCCGCGCAGCTCTAGGCGACCGTTGGGCCCTTCGAAAGAGGTGCCCGTGATTCGTCTCATGCCCCGGCGTTCGAACGACGTCACGTACTTCACGAACGACCCCGCGCTCGAACTCGACGGTCTTCGCGAAGGGGGACCCGGCTGGTGGCTGCGCGGCGGCGGCGATGCGAGGGAACCGTCGGACGTGTCGAGCGTCTTGGTGACGAGCGAACGCTCCAGAGTGCGGGGCTACGACGTGGTTATCGCCGCGCCGCGACCGATCTCGATCTTGCTCGCTGTCGATCCCGATCACGCGAGGGGCGTCGTCGCGGCACACCGGGCCTCGGTGCAGGCGTCGATCGACTACTTGGAAGATCGCGCGCTGGTCGTTCGCGAGCGGGGTGGTGGCGTCGAACGCGATTCGGCGGGTCGGTGGCAAAGTGTCGTGAGCTTCACGCACGGACTGAACCGACACGGAGAGCCGCACCTGCACGACCACGTACTCGTCGGCGCGAGACCTGAGGGTCACCGTAACGTCCTCGATTCGCGCGCACTCTACGCGCACGCGCTAGCGGCGGACGCCCTCTACCGCGCGTCGTTGCGCCACGAGCTGGCCGAGCGCACGCCGTGGTCGGCGTGGCGCTCGTTCGAAGGCGTCGAACGCGTGGTCGGTCTCGACGAAGGGTATCGCGCGCTCTGGAGTGGTCACCAGCGAGACCGCGGCGAAAAACTCTCGTGGAGTCGAGACGAGACCCTTTCGTCGTGGTCTCGTGACCACGCGCGCTACGAATCCCTGGGCGTCGCCAAAGCGCCGCAGAACAGTCGTCACCTCCTGGACGAACATCGATTCGCGGGCGCCCTCGAGGGACGTCACGACGTCGCGCGTCGTCACCTGCTCGCCGCCTGGGCCGACGCGGCGAGCTTCGGACAAGATCCGAGGAACATATCTCGAGCGATCGACGACCTCTACCCTGGTCTCCAAGGCGGGAGGGGAGTGTACGAACCCACCATCGGCGTGCACGAAGCGCGCATGATCGGTTCCGTGCGCGTGATTGGTCCGCGTCCCCTCGACCGAAGCCAGTTTGACGACTGGCGTCAACGATCTCGAGAAGTGGTTCGCTCCCGTGAGGGGCGTTCGAGGTAGGAGCGGAACCGCGCGTCACGGTAGACGGGCGTCAGCTCCACCCATTTGAGATGGTTCCGCGCGTCGAGGCCCAACGCGCGTCCCTCTCGCCCCTGGGCCAGCTCACTCATCGTGACGCGATCTCGCTCCACCCAGCTGGTCGAATGCCCGAGGGTTCGACCCCTCGAGTCGCGTTGCACGCTAGGAGAAGACGTCAACTCACGCCCCGCCAGGTGCCGGAGCATTTCGAGCGTGGTGCGGTCGGCGATCCCGGGCAGAACCAGGGTCGTTGGAAAGAGGGAGAGGAAGCCCTCCGCCGAAGCTCCCCATCGACTGCGGGCTTGGCTGAGGTCTTGCAGGCACGCGAGGGTCAGGACCCCCTGGCCCCCGCCCTCGGACACGATGCTCGCGAGACGCGGTAGCGGAGCGACGTTCGCGAGTTCGTCGAGGGCGAGCAAGAGCCGAGCCCCTTCGTGGTGGCGATCGTAGGTCGCGTGCACGAGCTCTTCCACGAGACCAACCACGAGCGGTATGGTCACGGCTTGATGTCGACTGGGTGCCACGACGTGCAGTTGGTGCGGGCCCCTTAAGAACTCGTCGACGTCGAGCGGCGCTTCTCGGGCCGAAGCGCGAGCGGCCTCGGTGCGCACGCCCGCGAAAAGCCCGGCGGTCGTGGACCAGATACTCGATCGTTCACGCTCTTCGGTGGCTAAAACGCCTCGAAGCAACGTTACGGCTGGATGACGATCTCCGTGACGTTCGCTCAGTTCGTGAAGGAGATCGTCACACTTTCTTTCGTCGACACGAGAGGCGAGTTGGCCGAGCGACTCGTGTCGAAGCGCGCTCGCGTGCATCAGCGGCGCGACGAGAGCACCCGCTCGTTCGCTCCAGTGGTCGTCGCCGCGATCACCTCGACCACGTCGCGCGACGTCCAGCAAGCTCCGAGAAGCCAAAACTGCGCCGTCCCAAGATAAGGATTGTCTTAAAGGTGAATATCCAACGCGATGCACTCCCGGTGGTGTAACGACCGTTCCCGACGGATCAAAGAGAAGTGTCACGCCGTCGTGACGTGTTCGCGCCATGAGTGTGAGCACGTCACTCTTCGTCGACGTAATGACGCATGAATCCGATGTCATCAGGAGATTTGGAACAATGATTGACGTTGTCTTTCCACTTCGCGTTGGACCTAACACGAGTGCGGAACGTTCGCGACCACTCATCGCGTCGCCGTTTGTACCGCGTCCTAAGTAGACGCCGGAGTCAGATAGCACGTTGTACCATCGGTCGAAATAAATCTCGAAATACTTGACATTGGTGTGAATAACGACTGGACTTTTAGATGTCCTTCTGCGGAGGAGGTACACGTTGTTCACTACGTTGCTTGCAACGTTACGAAGAGCGCTTCTTCGCGTAGGACCGTGCACTGCGATCAGTCGCCGCACAGCCGGGAGGTTGGGTGGTACATGGCCGAGTTCATGAGATATCAATGCGGTGCCTGAAGTGAGTACACCAGTACGGTGCCTCGAGGTCCCAATTTGAATCAACGTTGAGTCCCAAGGAGGGAATGTGGCACCAGCCGCGAAGAAGAGGGCTGCAGCCAAAAAGGCTCCAGCCAAGAAGCGTCCTGCAGCGAAGAAGGCCGCGAAGAAGCGTCCTGCTGCGAAGAAGGCCGCGAAGAAGCGTCCAGCCGCGAAGAAGGCCGCGAAGAAGCGTCCTGCGAAGAAGGCTGCGAAGAAGCGTCCTGCTGCGAAGAAGGCCGCGAAGAAGCGCCCTGCGAAGAAGGCTGCGAAGAAGCGTGCTCCAGCCAAGAGGGCCGCAAAGAAGTAGTCGATTCTCCACGGAGAATCTGTTCTCGAGGGGGCCGCAAGGCCCCCTCGAGTGCTGTCTAGGCGGTGTCGAGATCGTTTGGTTCGTCGACGTCGAAGCGCCAGGGGCTCGTGGTGACGACGCGGTAGCTGGCGTCGACGCGTTTCGCCTCAGCGACGTGACGGCCTAGGGAGTCACTCCCGTAGGCGAAGTGAAAGTCGAGTCCCGTAGGGATGACCAAAACGTTGGTTCCTTCTTCGTGATGATCGGCAAAGAGAGTGATGCCCGGCTCGAACGCGAAGGTGCCGAGTCCTTCGGGAAAACGCAGGTCGCCGTGGACGATGATGAGTTGATCGAAGCGGCCTCTCAGCCCCTCGTAGACGCCCTGTACGGCTTCGTTGAGGTTCGAAGCCGTGGACGTCCATACTTCGGCGCCCATCGACGTGGCGAAGCGCGCGACGTCGGGGTCTTCACTCGCGACGATGACGGTGCGCGGCTGAGAACTGATGAGAACACCTCGAGCGAGATCTTGGGCGAAGCGCGCGACGTCGAGGTCAGTGCCCTGGCGAAGTCGTTCCTTAGCTCGGTCAAAGCGTTTGAGGGGAACGACGATGGCCTCAGTCATAGAGATGCATGTTACGTGGCGAGGAGCTCAGTACCGTTGGTTAGGTGAAGGCCCCGCCCCTCGATCTCCTCGAGTACGAACGAGCGCTACTCGATCGAGGTGAAGTCGTCGTGGGCATCGATGAGGTCGGACGGGGAGCGCTCGCCGGACCCCTGACCGTGGGTGCCGTCGTGATAAAAGAAGTGCTTGCGCCGCCAGAAGGGCTCAACGACTCCAAGCTCTTAACGCCCGCGCAACGTACGTCACTCGTGGGTCCGCTCTCACGTTGGGCCTTCGAGTGGTCGCTCGGTTCCGTGAGTGCCTTTGAGATTGACGAGTGGGGACTGCGCCTCGCGCTGGCGGTGGCGGCGACTCGTGCACTCAACGCTCTCACGTCGTCGCCAACGCACGCACTCATCGACGGGTCGATCAACCTCCTTCACAGCCCTTTGCACGTGCGTTTCGGGGCCAGTACGCCACCACCGCTTTGCTATGGCGCGCTACGGGTGACGACCATCGTGAAGGGCGACCAGCGATGCGCCACCATCGCTGCCGCGTCGGTACTGGCGAAGGTGCATCGCGACGCACTCATGGTTTCCCTGCACGAGGAGTTCCACGAGTACCAGTGGGCCCGCAACAAGGGCTACGGAGCTCCCGAGCACCTGGAAGCCCTGCGGCGGCGCGGCGCCAGTGAGCACCATCGAAAGTCGTGGAATCTGCCCAAAGTCACCCCGGCCCACGGAGCGACGTAGGCGCGAAAGATTGGGGACGGTGAATCGGCGAATTCCGGCCAAAAGACTAGGATTGTGCAGTTATGTCGTCGCTGCTCTCAGTCAACAATCTGAAGGTTCAGTTCGCGACCAAAAACACCTTCGCCACCGCCGTTGATGATTTTTCCTTAACGATAGACGCCGGAGAGAGCGTGGGACTCGTCGGAGAATCGGGCTGCGGCAAAACGACGACGGGACTGGCCATCATGCGGCTCTTGCCCGGCAACGGCAAGATCGCTGGGGGCAACGTCGTCTTGGACGGAGTGGACCTTGCGACACTGCCGGAAAAGGAGATGCGTCACTATCGCGGCCAGGCCGTCGCCCTCATTCCCCAAGACCCGATGAGTTCGCTCAACCCCACGACGAAAATTGGCCGCCAGATCGGCGAAGGACTTCGCATTCACTCCGGGGTCAGCGAGGCCGTCGCGCGTAAGCGCGCCCTCGAAGTACTCGAGATGGTGGAGATGCCTCGACCGTCGGAGCGCCTGGATCAGTATCCCTTCGAGCTCTCGGGCGGACTTCGCCAACGCGTGATTATCGCGATGGGACTGGTCTGTCAGCCCAAGTTGCTGATCGCCGACGAGCCCACGACCGCGCTCGACGTGACGATTCAGGCCCAGATTTTGGACATCATTGACAAACTTCGCTCGGAACTCAATATGGGCCTCTTGCTCATCACCCACGACATGGGCGTGATCGCCGGACGAACGGACCGGGTCGTCGTGATGTACGCGGGCAAGAAGGCCGAAGAGGCGCCCACGCTCGAACTCTTCGATTCGATGCACCACCCCTACACCCAAGCGTTGTTGGCGTCGATGCCGAACTTGGAGAACACCACGAAACACGAACTCGCTTCGATTTCGGGACTGCCACCGAATCTCTCGAGAGTGATCATCGGGTGCCGTTTCGCGCCTCGTTGCGCGTACGCGACCCAGCAGTGTCGCGACCAAGATCCTCCGCTCAGCGTCAACGGGGGTCGTCAGTACGCGTGTTTTCATCCCACCGACGGTCCGTTGCCCGTCGTTATCGGCTCGACCGCGAGCGCGACCGCGAGCCTGACCGCGGGCAACCCTAATCTCGTCACGGTGGAGGGTCTCGTCAAGGAGTTCCCGATTAAGGCCGGACTCGTGCGCCATAGGGTCGGCGCTATTCACGCCGTGTCGAACGTGAGCTTCACTATAAGAGAAGGTGAAACCTTCGGGCTGGTGGGTGAGTCGGGCTGTGGCAAGACCACGATCGGGCGAATGGTGGTGGGACTCGAACATCCCACCGACGGTCAGATCACCTTCGACGGCGACCTCGTCTCGGCCCGCAAGTACAGGCCCAAGCGCGCGGAGCTCCGTCAACGTCAGATGATGTTCCAGGACCCGTACTCTTCCCTGGACCCTCGGATGAAGGTGCGCGAGATCTTGGCCGAGCCCCTCGTCGTTCAAGGAGAGGGTAAAAAGGCTGACCAGGAAGCTCGAGTGAATGAGTTGTTGCTGCAAGTGGGCCTCGAATCTTGGGCGGCGGAACGCTTTCCCCACGAGTTCTCCGGCGGTCAGCGTCAGCGCATTGGTTTTGCTCGGGCGCTCGCGCTGCATCCTCGCCTCATCGTGGCGGACGAGCCCGTCTCGGCCCTCGACGTCTCCATCCAAGCGCAGATTCTTAACTTGATGAAGGCGCTGCAAAAGCAGCACAAACTGACCTACGTCTTCGTCAGTCACGACCTCGCCGTGGTGTACTACATGGCCGACACCATTGGTGTCATGTACCTCGGCAAAATCGTGGAGATGGGCGACGCGGAGTCAGTCTTTCGCCAGCCCGCTCACCCCTACACCCAGGGTCTCTTGGACGCGGTGCCCGTGCCCAATCCGGTCGAGGCGCGAGCTCGTCGCGGACGTCAGGTGACCGGTGAACTTCCTTCGTCGGTAAACCCGCCCTCGGGCTGTCGGTTCCGTACGCGCTGTCCACGCGCGCAAGGCCTCTGCGCCGAAGTCGAGCCACTTTTTCAGGACTTTGGGGCGAATCACAAAGCCGCCTGTCACTTCCCGTTGCAGACGCCCGTGACGATCGGTTCAAAGACGTTCTCAGGGAGTTGAAAAGCTCCGCCTCCAACCCCTCGCGAGGGATGGAGGTTAGCGCTCGAGGAGGCGAACCTCAAAGGCGTCACGCAGGGCGTCGCCGATGTAGTTGATTGAGACGATCACGAGAATGAAGATCGCGCCGAGGGGGTAGACCTCCCACCAGTAGCCGTTCTGCAGCTGTGCGGCGCCGTATTGCAGCATCGTGCCCCAGTCGGTCTGCGGGGCACGGATGCCGAGTCCCAGGAACCCCAGCGCCGACAGGGCGAGGATGGCGTCCGCCACCGAGAAGGTCGCGACCGTGACGATGTTGCTGATGGAGTTGGGAAAGACGTGGCGACGGATAATGTGCCACTTACTCGCCCCCATGGAGGTAGCGGCCTGCGAGTACTCAAGTTTTCGAATCAATAGCGCGTCACCGCGGATAATGCGGGCGTTGCCAAACCAGCCGGTGACGCCCACGACGATGATGAGAAAAGGTGTGCTGCGCCCAAAGATCGTGATGAGCGTGATGAGCAAGAAGTAGAAGGGGATCGAAAGCATCGCGTCGATGATTCGCATCATGACGGTGTCCGTGATGCCGCCGATGAAGCCCGCGACCATACCGTAAATCGTGCCGACGACGATGGTGATGAAGCCCGCGAGGAATCCCAGCGTCATCGAGTACTCACCGCCGTAGAAGATGCGACCGAGCTCGTCGAACCCCGAGCTCTCGGTGCCGAGCCAGTGGTGAATCGAGGGACGTGCGTTCCACGTCGTGCCGAAGGTCAGCGCCTGGTTGGTCTGATTGCCGGGAACGACGTGCGGCACGATGTAGCACGCCGCCGTTATCAACACCAGGTAGACCAGCGACACCACGGCCAACTTGTTGTGAGCGAAGATTCTCATTCGCTGGCGCCACACGGGCGTTGGGTTGTCGCCGCTCTGCTGAACGACCACCGGTTCGCTAATCACTGGATCGCTGGTTAAGGTCATCGTCCGGTTCCCTCTACACGAATTCGGGGGTTCACTACGCCGAGCATGATGTCGGCGATGAGGTTTCCCGCGAGCGTCAGAATTGAGACCAGCAACGTGATGCCCAAGATGACGGGTATGTCGAGGTTGATCGCCGCGGCGACGGTTTGAATGCCGAGGCCGCCGTAGTTAAAGACCGTCTCCACGATGAGTGCGCCACCTAACAGGCCCGGAATCGAGAGGCCGAGGATCACGACGATAGGACCAAGGGCGTTGCGAAAAGCGTGGCGCACGAGTGTTTGCGTCGTGGAGCAGCCCTTCGCCCTGGCCGTTCGCATGTAGTCCTGGACGAGAACTTCCAGTACCGCGCCGCGCATGAATCGACTGAGGAAGGCCAGCGACAACAGGGTCAGACAGCCGACGGGAAGGATGAATCCTACGGGATTGGTAAATATTGCCCACGGCGCGACGCCGGCGGGCGGTTGACTCGGCAGGTGGGGCCAGTGGAAGCTGAATAGGTCAAGGGCCAACTGGCAGAGGAGAAACGAAGGAACGCCGTAAAGAACAAAGGCGACGCCCGTCGCCGAGTAGTCGAACGAGGTATTGCGCTTCTGAGCTTGGGCTACGCCAATGGGAATGGCGATAATGGTCGTCAAGAGCAGCGACGAGAGCGCCAGCCAGATCGTGCGCGGTACGTAGAGCGAAATGATCTGCCAGACGGACATGTTCTGTTTGTACGAGTGACCCAAATTGAAGTGGAAAAAGATCTGAGTGATGTAGGTCCAGAAGCGCACGAAGTAGGGGTGATTCATGCCGTGTTCGATTCCCCAGAGCCGGACGTTGCCCGGTGTCGCGTGCGTGCCCAGCACCGTGTAGGCCGGGCCGTAAATACCGTGCGCTTGAAAATAGGGGAGTGTAAAGGTCACCAACAAGACGATGAGCAGAACGATGAACGACTGCACGATTCGCCTAATTATGTAGGTAAACACGCGGAAAGTCTATCAGTGGTCGTACCGGCGTTGGGTTGCAGATAGCCGCGACGGAGCGTAGATACAACGAGGCCCCCCTTGCGGGGGGCCTCGTTGTTAACGACTAGAGAGTCGCTTCCAATACTTGCTTTAGTAGTGGAAATACTCCGGCATGAAGTTGCCTAGTGGGTTTGGCGTCATGCCGATGGTGCTCTTCAACGTCTTGATAATTTCACCGGCCCCATTCGCCTGCGGCTGGTACAGCACCGGCAGGTTCTTGGCCGCGTAACTGGCGAACGCTGTCAACTTCGCGGTACCAAAGGTGGTGCCGTTGATCAACGTGGTCATCGCGGTGCTGTTGTAGCTGCCGACGTTGAATCCACCCTTAGGCGTGAACAGCGTCTCGCCCGATGGGTAGTAGTCAGGCGCGTACGTCCAGCCACCGCCCCACGAGCAGATCTCGTAACCAGCCGCGCTGTTGCAGTCGGCAATGACGTTGTTGAACGTGTCCTCGGAGGTGGCGAACTTGATACCAATCGAGTTCCAGTTAGCGACCTCGGCGTTAAACGTGTCGTCCAAGGCCGGTGAACCGCTGGCCCACACAATCTTGAAGTTCAACGTGTAGCCCTGGGCGATGTCGGCGCCGCACTGCGTGGCACCGGTTCCCGGGGACGTACAAGCCATGACGCCGCCCGTTTCAGTCCAACCGTGCGAGGTGAGAAGCGCCTTCGCGTTGGCGATGCTGAAGGGATACGGGTTCGGCACGGCTCCACTAACGGACGAGGGCGTGTTGGGAGGCAGCGGGCTGTAAATCGGGAACCCGTAGCCCTTGTCCACGTTGGTGATAATGCCCTGTTGGTCGACGGCCGTCTGGAGCGCCTGGCGGATGTACAGCTGGTTAATCGCCGCGAACTTCGGGTCGTTGGTACTGAAGTTGAACGGTGCGTAGTTGAAGTTCCACAGTGAACCGGTCGTGATGTTGTAGCGACTCGCGAGCTGGCCCCAGTTCGGGCCAGCTTTTCCAGGCGAGGGTGCTGGCGCCGTCAGAATCGTCGGGTCGACAAAGCCAAGGTCAATCGCGCCGGCCTGCAGCTGGTTCTCTTCGGCTTGGGTCGAGGTGAAAGCAACTTCCTTGACAACACTGACCTGCGCCTTCTGAGGGCCGGAGTACTTGGTGTTCGGGTGGAACGTCGCGTTGCCGAGGCTGTCAAAGGCGGTCAACTTCCAGGGACCGTCAACACCGCTCTGCCACATTGCGTTGGTGTACGTGCTCGTCTTAGACGACTGAGCGTCGAGGTAGGTTTCAACGGCCTTACACGCAGCGTCGGTCGACTTGGCACCGTAGTGGCCCGTCGCGCAGGTGGCGTGAGCAGAAGAAGCTGTCCGGTCCCACGTGTTGGGCATTGGGGTGATCTCTGACAAGTAGTTGTAGAGAATCCAGCCGGGGTTCACCGAGGTCTTGAAGTTGATCACGACGGTGTTACCAGAGCCGTGAGCGCTCGTTACCTGGTCAGGAATACCGTAGCCACCGTTGTAGCCGCAGTACGCCGTGGGGTCGGCCTTGTACATGTTCAAGAAGAACATGACCGACTCGGCGTTCACGACCTGGCCGTCGGCGAACTTCCAGCCCTTCATTTTGACGGTAATGGTCTTGTTTCCGTGGCTATAGGCCGGTGGGTTACCGGCCGAGAGCTTCGGGACTTCGGCACTAGAACCGCCGAGACCGAACCAATACAGTGGGCGGTACATCATTGTTTGAAACTGGTTGATGTTGTCCACGGAAAAGAACTGGCAACCCATGTACGGGAAGATGTAGTTCGGGTTGGCGCCCGGCCCTTCCGCAAAGGTAATAGTTCCCGATGGCGCGGCAGCGCCACTGATGGTCGGAGCAATGAGACCTACTGACAACGAACTGGCTACCGCGCCAATTGTTATCGCAAGTCGAAGTTTGCGCCCAAGTTGCATATTGAATTGCCTCCCAGTGTCCCCGAAGTGGACACAATTATTTTGCTTACCCATCACTGATGGACTCAGCGCAACTGTACTGGAGGGTTTAGGGGTCAACAAGTTCACCCCAGTGCATTATTTTGCAGAAAATTTGGTGAGTTTGGGTCCAAACGACCTACCTCAGACGAAACCCCTTATTTTTCTTCGTTTTTCTCACTTTCGCGACGAGATCGCCCAGTGCAACGTCGTCGCGGCGTCGGGATGTTGGAAGGTGAAGCCGGAGTCGATGAGTACCGTGGGCACCACTCTTTGACTCGACAGGACCAGTTCGTTCGCCATCTCGGTGCCAAGTACGACCCGGAGCGCGGATCTGGGGACGGCGAAGATCGCCGGTCGATGAAGTTCGAGGGCGAGTTGACGCGTGAACGCCTTGTTGGTGAGCGGACTCGGCGCGGTGAGGTTCACTGGTCCCGTGACGTCGTGGTCCACGACCCAAAGGATGGCTCGCACTTCATCGACGAGTGAGATGGGACTCATCCACTGGCCGCCTGAAGAGTACCGACCACCGAGTCCGAGACGAAAGAGCGGGAGTTGCGCTTTCATGACGCCGCCCTGGGTACTCACGACGATGCCCGTCCGCAGATACGCAACCCTCGCGTGATCTTGATGGGCCGACGCGGCGTTTTCCCACGCTGCACACACGTCCGACAAGAATCCGTCACCCTTCGATGACGATTCGTCGAGACGTTCATTTGCGCGTGACCCGTACCATCCGATCGCCGACGCGCTCGCGAGGCACTTGACGCCGTTGGGCAGTTCGCCGAGCGCCCGAACGAGGAGCGACGTCGACTGGACGCGCGACGAGAGAATCCCCGCCTTGCGTGACGGGGACCATCGGCGATCGCCGATGCCCGCACCGGCCAGATGTACGACGGCGTCAAAACCACTGACGCGTTGAAGGTCCTCGTCGTCCACGAGTGCGCGTTCCGGGTCCCAGCGCACGACTTCTCCCTCGTGGTTCGTCGTCGCAGGACGAACGAAGGTGATCACCGTATCGCCACGTTCTCGTAGCGCCGCTACGAGCGAACGGCCCACGAGACCCGACGCGCCCGTTACGCCGACGCGCACAGCTGGTCCCAGCGTTGATGAACTATCGCGGCGAGTTGGTCGGAGTTTTTGAGATGCGCGCCGTGACTCGCGTGCTCGATCTCTAACGTCTCAATGGAGGGGTTGACCTCTAAGAGTTCGACCGCGAGTGCGCGGTAGTAGCTGGCCGAGTCGCCGTCGCCGTAGGCGTAGGTCGCCGGGACGCGCAACTTGGCGAGATCGAAGGGCGAGTGGCCTCGTTGAATGGTCGCGAGGTCTCGAAGAAGTGCCGGCCCGTCCTGACGGCGTGATTCGCGCTGGGGTTCGCTGAGTCGGTCCCACGCTTTGTCCGAGACGACGCGACGAAAGAATCGTTCGGCTTCGCTCCTCGTGTCGTCACTCAACGGCGGACGAGAATGCGCGCGACGCAAGATCCACGGCAGCGGTGACTCGAAGTTCACGACCAAACCTATCGATGACGGCTCACGCAGGGCGGCGGCGAAGGTGACGACGCCGCCGAAGCTGTGGCCAAAGAGAATGACGGGCAGGTGCTCGACTTCACGGGCGACTAATGCGCGCAGGTCTTCGACGTGATGATCGAGGTCCACGGGCCTTAGGTCGCGCGAACCCTGGTAGCCCCGCCGGTCGTAGACCACGACGTCGAAGGTCTCGAGTCGTCGAACGAGACGCACGAAGGATCCGCCGCGATCGAGCGCACCGTGAACACAAATAACGCACGCCCGTGGATTCGCCACACGGCGTTCGGCGACGGCCAAGCCCTTGACGGGCGAGTTGGTGATGAAGTGCAGTCGCGCGGACTTCGTGCTCGGGGAGGTCACGAAGAAAACTTACCGGGGATCATCGTGTCGCCGGCCCATCGAATGACGGGTGACGGCCCCTAGGCTGGAAGGGTGACTACGCCCCAGGAATCATCGTCGACGCGCCAAGCACACGGCTCGTTTGGGCCCAACGCCTGGCTCGTCGATGACATGTACGACCGCTTTGTGGCTGACCCGTCGTCGGTGGCCGAGAGTTGGCGCGAGTTCTTCGCCGACTACCATCGCTCGACGTTGCCCGCGGTCGCGACGGCGACCACAGTGGCGCCCACGACACCCGTGACGCCCGTGACGATCGACGCCGAGGCCACGCCCCTTCGGGGGGCGGCGGCGCGCATCGTCACCAACATGAACGCCAGTCTCAGCGTGCCGACGGCGACGAGCGTTCGTACCGTCGCCGCTCGACTCTTGGAGATCAACCGCACCGTGCTTAACGATTCGCTCGCGAGGTCGAGTGGTGCCAAGGTTTCGTTCACCCATCTCATCGCCTACGCCATCTTGAAAGGTCTGCGTGAGATTCCTGCGATGAACGCCACGTTTATCGACGCCGTCGACGAGAAGGGGACGCCCGGCGTTCGACGCCACGATCACGTGGGTCTCGGTCTGGCCGTGGACGTGCAGAAGAAGGACGGCACGCGCACGCTCTTGGTCCCGGTCATTCGAGACGCCGACACGATGGACTTTCGCGCGTTCCTCTTGGCCTACGAAGATCTCGTGCGAAAGGTGCACGGCGCCTCGTACGGTGCGGACGACCTCGCGGGCGCGACGGTGTCGATCACCAACCCCGGCACGCTCGGCACGGTGCAGTCCGTGCCGCGCCTGATGCCCGGCCAGGGCGCGATCTTTGGCGTGGGGGCGCTAGCGTGGCCGGCCGGCTTTGAAGCGGCCGATCCGCGCGCGCTCGCCAATCTCGGCGTGGGCAAGGTGTTGACTCTGACCTCGACCTACGACCACCGAATCATCCAGGGCGCCGAGTCGGGACTGTTCTTGAAGTACGTGGCGGAGTGCTTGACCGGGGGACACGGGTTCTACGACGAGGTCTTCGCGTCGCTCGGCATGCCCTACGAACCGGCCCGGTGGGCCAAAGACTCGAATCCTTCGACCCACGAAGCCGAGGCCGAGCGAATTCTGAAGCAGATCCGCGTGCAGGCCCTTATAAATATGTATCGGGTGCGCGGGCATCTGAACGCCCACCTCGATCCACTCAGCAGCGAACCACCGCCCCTTCACGCGGAGTTGGACCTGGCGTCCTACGGGCTGACCATCTGGGACTTGCAGCGCTCCTTCGTGGTGGACGGCCTCGCCGGGCTGCACGAAGCGCCCCTCGAGAAGATCTTGGCGATCCTGCGCGACGCCTACTGTCGCACGATCGGCATCGAGTACGGCCACATCATGGATCCCGTCCAGAAACGTTGGATTCAAGAGCGCGTCGAGGGCGTCGACTCTTCGACGAGCTTGGAAGAACAGCGCCGGATCCTCAATATCTTGAGTGAGGCCGAAGTCTTTGAGCGGTTCTTGCACACGCGCTACGTCGGGCAAAAGCGATTCGGTCTCGAAGGCGCCGAATCCAGCATCGTCGCGTTGCAGACCGTGCTCGACGAAGCCGCCGACCGCGGCGTGAAGGAGGCCGTCATTGGCATGGCGCACCGCGGACGACTCAACGTGCTGGCGAACATTGTCGGCAAGTCCTACAGCGACATCTTTTCTGAGTTCGAGGGCAACCTCGATCCCGAAAGCGTCCAAGGTAGTGGGGACGTTAAGTATCACAAGGGAGCACGCGGTGTCTTCAAGAACCCCCGCGGCGTCACGATCGACGTCTCGATGGCGTCCAATCCCTCGCACCTCGAAGCGGTGAGTCCCGTGGTTGAAGGCATCGTGCGTGCGAAACAAGATCTCGTGATTCGCCCGAACGACGTGGCGTCCAAGGATCAACCCTTCGTCGAGCACCCGTATCTGGCTGTGCTGATTCACGGTGACGCGGCCTTCGCCGGTCAGGGCGTCGTCGCCGAGACCCTGAATCTGTCACAGCTCTCGGGTTATCACGTGGGCGGCGCCATTCACCTTGTCGTGAACAACCAAGTGGGCTTTACCACGGCGCCCGAGTCGGCTCGTTCGAGTTTTTACCCGACCGACGTCGCCAAGATGATTCAGGCACCGATCTTTCACGTGAACGGTGACGACCCCGAGGCCTGCGCCCGCGCGGCGCGACTCGCCTTTGACTATCGCGAAACCTTCCAGCGCGACGTGGTGTTGGACATTGTCTGCTATCGCCGATACGGACACAACGAGGGCGACGACCCGAGCTACACCCAACCCCAGATGTACAAGATCATCGATCAGATGCGCTCGGTGCGCAAGCTCTACACCGAAACGCTGGTTCGTCGGGGCGATATCTCCATCGACGAAGCCGAGACCGCCCTCAACGAGTTCAACGCCCGACTGCAAAACGTGCTCGACGAAGTTCGAACCGTCCCGGTACCCGAACTCGACCGCGTGCCGGTCGTTGAGACACCGATCGATCGATCGGCCCCGGAGACGGGCGTCGAGCGAGCAACGCTCCTGGAGATCGCCCGAGCCACGGTCAGCGCGCCCGAGGGATTCGCTATTCACCCCAAGCTCGAACGCCAGTTCGCACAGCGCCTGGCGCTGCTCGAGTCGGGCGAGGTCGACTGGGCCTTTGGTGAAGCGCTGGCGTTGGGCTCTCTCGTCAAGGCCGGCTCGAACGTCCGCCTTACCGGTCAGGACACTCGTCGCGGCACCTTCTCGCATCGCCACGCGGCATTGATTGACTACGACAACGGCGCGCAGTTCGTGCCGCTCGCGAGCATGGGCGCGCCGGGATTTTTCACCGTGCGTGACTCGTTCCTCTCGGAGTACGCGGCCCTCGGTTTCGAGTACGGGTACTCGGTCGAGGCGTCGAACACGCTGGTGGCTTGGGAGGCACAGTTCGGGGACTTCGCCAACGGTGCCGAAATCATCATTGACAACTTCTTGGTCGCCGCCGAAGACAAGTGGGGTCAGCACGCGACCCTCGTGATGCTGCTGCCGCACGGCTACGAAGGACAAGGTCCCGAACACTCCAGCGGCCGCCTGGAGCGGTTCTTGACCCTTAGCGCACGCAACAACATTCGCGTCGCCCAGCCGACCTCGGCCGCGCAGTACTTTCACCTCCTTCGTAGCCAAGTGCTTCGCGAACGTCCCACGCCGCTCATCGTCTTCACCCCGAAGTCGATGTTGCGCGCCGTGCAGACGCGTTCGCCCTTGGTCGAGTTCGAACACGGTTCATTCCAAACCGTCTTAGACGATCACGTCGACGACGCGGGTTCGATTACTCGCGTGGTACTGGCGTCGGGCAAGGTGGCGCACGAAGCGCTCGGCCATCGTGACTCGATCGCGGCGAATCACTTGGCGGTCGTGCGCGTCGAGCAGCTCTACCCGTGGCCCGAAGCGGAGATTGAACGCGTGCTCGCGAACTATCCCAACCTCGCGGAGGTCGTGTGGCTGCAAGAAGAGCCCGAGAACATGGGGGCGTGGCCCTTCGTGCACCTGCGCATGCACGACCACCTGCGCCACGTTCAGGTGTCGCACGTGGCGCGCGCGGAGTCGGCGAGCCCCGCGACGGGCAGTGGACTGGTGCACGCCGCGGAACAGGCGGACCTCTTGGTTCGAGCTATCAGGTGAGTCCCGCGAAGAGTCCTCGGCTGCGTGTCGTGGTCGATGGTTCGAACCTCGCCACCGAAGGACGCGTCACGCCGAGTCTCTCCCAGCTCGACGAAGCGGTGAGCGCCTTTAGCGAAGAGAACCCGTCGGCAGAGATCATCGTCGTGGTCGACGCGACGTTCGAGCATCGCGCCGCCACCCACGAACGAAGTCGCTTCAACGAGGCGGTGCTCGCGGGCGAGATCGTCACCCCGCCCGCGGGGGCCGTCGGACGAGGCGACGCCTTCATTTTGAAGATCGCCGACCGCATTGACGGCGTGGTCCTTAGTAACGACTCGTTTCAAGAGTTTCAAGACGAGTACCCCTGGCTCTTCGAGGTCGCCCGACTTATCGGCGGTAAGCCGGTGCGCGGCGTCGGCTGGGTCTTCACGCCTCGGGTACCGGTGCGAAACGTCAAGGTCGCGCGCAAGGTCAAGAAGTTGGCCGTCACGTTGCCCAGCGGCGCGAAGCCGACTATTGGCACGACGCTGACGCCCGTCAAGGCCCCGAAGAAAGCGTCGCCGACGAGGAAGTCGGCGACCAAGCCCGAGAAGTCGCCAGAGAAAGTAGTCGAAAAATCGCTGGCCAAGACGCCCACCCGCGCCCGCAAGAAAGTGGCGAAGGCGGTTGAGGCTCTAAAGAAGTCCCCGGTGAAAAAGACCGCGGTCAAGGTTCCCGCGACCAAGGTCGCGAAGAAGGTCACCAAGGCGTCGCCGCTCGCACCCGCGCCGGCGGTCGCGCTTCGACGCGGACGCCAGCCCGTCAATCCCGAAGCCGACTTCACGCTCTTTAAGAGCACGTACCGCGTGGGATCGCGGGTGCCGGGTGAGGTGACGGCCTTTACGTCGCACGGGGCCGTTATCAAAGTGCAACTAAAGGGTGGCAAGCAAGTCGAGTGCTACGCCCCGACGACGTCACTGGGCACACCCGCGCCGGCGCGAGCGCGCGACGTACTAATGCGCGGCGACCAGCGGACGTTTCGACTGGTCACCGTCGACAGTGAACGACGTATCGCGGAGCTGGCCCTGCTGTGAGCAACGATTCTCTCGACCCGCGGGACTGGTTGCCGCACCGGCCCCCCTTCTTGTTCCTCGACGCGTTGATCGCCATCGAACCGGGAGTTCGCGCGAGCGGCGAGTGGACCCCTCGCGGCGACGAGTGGTTCTTTGGGGGGCACTTTCCCGGTCGTCCGACGACGCCGGGCGTGCTGCTCCTCGAATCGATCGCCCAGTGCGGCGCCGTTGTCGTGTTGGCCGATCCTCGCTACGTGGGACGCCTACCCCTCTTTGGCGGGGTGGAGAAGGCCCGCTTTCGTCGCCAGGTTCTACCCGGCGACACGGTGCTCGTGGAGTGCGAGATGACCAAGCTCTCGGCGCGCGGCGGTAAGGGCTTCGGTCGCGCGAGCGTGCATGGAAAAGTTGCCGCCGAGACCGAAATCTTCTTCGTTCTCGCTGACTTTTCGTGAAGGTCGCGACCTGGAACGTTAATTCGCTGACCGCTCGCTGGCCCCGTGTCGAGGCGTGGCTCGTAGAAAATAGTCCCGACGTCGTGCTCATCCAAGAAACAAAACAGACCGAGGCGAAGTTTCCTTTTTTCGAACTGGACAAACTGGGTTACGAGGCCGCTCACTACGGCCAGGGTCAGTGGAACGGCGTCGCGATCCTTTCCCAGGTCGGTCTGAGTGACGTGACGCGAGGTTTTGGTGACGACGACCCCGAGGCTCGCGTGATCGGTGCGCGCTGTGGCGGCGTGCAGGTCTACTCGTGCTACGTGCCCAACGGTCGAGCCCTCGATAATCCCCACTATCAGTACAAGTTACGTTGGCTGCAATCGCTGGCCGATTTGCTCGCGCGTCGTGACCGCTCGATCCACGTGGTCGTCGGGGGCGATTTCAACGTCGCGCCTCAAGATATTGACGTCTACGACCCGAGCGTCTTGGAAGGTCTTACGCACGTGAGCGAACCCGAGAGAAAGGCGCTGCGCTCGATCGAGGCTACGGGTCTCGTTGATCTCACGCGACGACTCCATCCCGACGAACCGTGCTTTTCGTGGTGGGACTACCGCAACGGATCGTTTCGACGAGGGTGGGGACTGCGAATTGACCTCCTCTTCGTCGACGAGGCACTCGCCGAGGCGGCGACGGCGAGCTACGTCGATCGCGACGCGCGCAAGGGCGAAAAACCCTCGGACCACGCGCCGGTCGTGGGAGAGTTCTCGCTCTAGCGCAAGCCCTTGGGCAACATCGCTTCGATGAACATCGGTCCAGGCGTTGCGTAGGAGCGCTCGAGGGCTAGGACGAGTTCGTCCGCGCTCGTCACGCGTACGCCCGGCACGCCCTGGGCGCTCGCGAGCTGGCTGAGATCGAGCGTGGGATCATCGAGTTCGAGCATGCGCGCACTGGCGGCGCCGTCGGGTACTGCACCGACGCGCGTCAGCTCCACGTTGAGCACGGCGTAACTGCGATTGGAGAGTCCCACGACCGTCACGTCGAGTCCCTCGCGCGCCATGGTCCACAGGGCTTGGAGCGTGTACATCATGGAGCCGTCGGATTCCAGGGCGAGCACTCGTTGTTTGGACGCCACCGCCGCGCCCAGGGCGACGGGCAGTCCGTAACCAATGGCGCCCCCGGTGAGGGTCATCCACTGGTGATCGGGCGCGAAACGAGTGGCGCCAAAGAGCTGGATGCCACTGGTGATGGATTCGTCGACGACGATGAGGCCTTCTTTCAACGTGGCACCCACGGCCGCCGAAAAAGAGTGCGTGGTCAGTTCGCCCGTCGGGCGAGCCGCAGGCTCCCCACGTTCGATCGGCACGAGGGGCGCGTGGAGAGCCTCGACGAGTGACTGAAGTGCGCCGAGCGTGTCGCTGCCGGGTGGGGCGAGGTCGATGATGTCGCAACCCTCGGGCGCGAGGCGACTGGGCACGTTGGGGTACGCGAAGAAGCCGACGGGCTCGCGAGAGCCCAGCAGGATTATCGCCTCGGACTCCTTTAACTGGTCGACGGCGAACTCACTGAGATAGATGAGCCGTTCCGGACTCGCCACGCCCGCCCCGCGATCCATCTTCGTGGCGAACGTCTCCATCATGAACCGAGACGACGTCGTTGACGCGACGCTTTGGGCGAGACGCAGCTGCTCTTTGGAGAGTGCACTACCCCCCAGAAAGACGGTGCAACGTTTCGTTCGAAGGGCCTTCAGTGCTCGCTCGAACGTGGTCTCGTCGATCGCGAGTGATGACGGACGATCGGCGCGGGGCCACGCTGCGGGAACGGCGCCGACGTCGCTCCACGACACGTCGGCGGGAAGGACCAGCGTGGCGACGCGACCGGGAGGACCGAACGCGCCGGCCACGGCGTCAGCCGCGTCACGAGCCAGCTGATCCGACGACGTGGTGCGGCGGTACCAGCCCTCGAGCGCGTCAGCGAGAAGTTCGATATTGCTCTGCAAGGGAGCGTCGAAGCGCGAATGGTACGTCGCGTGGTCGCCCACAACGTTGAGCACGGGCACGTGCGCGCGTCGCGCGTTGTGAAGATTGGCCCAACCGTTCGCGAGTCCCGGTCCGAGGTGCATCAGCGTGGCCGCGGGAGTTCCCTTCACGCGGGCGTAGCCGTCGGCGGCTCCGGTGGCGACGCCTTCGAAGAGACAGAGGATGCCGCGCATGCCGGGCGCGTCGTCGAGCGCGGCGACGAAGTGCATCTCCGTGGTACCGGGATTGGAGAAGCAGACCGAGACGTCGTTGGCCCCCAGCGTGGCGAGTAACGCGTGTGCACCGTTCATCGTCGTGGCCTCTTTCGTGGAACTCTTACGTCACTAGCTGCGAACTATACCCGTGACGTTTCGTCACTTCAAAGGGGCGGCGTCTCTCTCGATCTGTTCGAGGCTCTCGGTGAGTGACGCGCGTATGGCGTCGAGACGGGCCTTACGAGCGTCGCCGACGAGTGGCGCGTTTCGCGCGTCAACTTCGCCAATGACCTCTTCGATGGGCGCGAGAAACCGTGACGGTGAGCGGTCTGGGTAGCGCGGGTCGTTTCGCCCACGGCTCCACGTGATGAGTAGTGAGTGTTCGGCTCGACTGAGCGCCACGTAGGCCAGGCGTTGCTCTTCGGCCAACTGCTCTGGCGTCGAGGCGTTGTAGTTCGGCAACTGACCTTCGGCCCATCCGATCGCCGCCACGTGTTGAAACTCGAGTCCCTTCGCGCGGTGAATCGTGGAGAGCGCGACGGCGTCTCGATCGACTTCATCCAGGCGCCGCGAGGAGAGTTCCGGGGCCATAAGGTCCGAGGCCGGAGAGTGTTCCGGCCCGCGTCGTTCGTTGGGGATGTCAACGGCGTCCAGATAGCTCGCGACGAGTTCTAGTTGCGCGTTCGTGCGGGCCAACACCGCCATTGACTTCCATGGGCTGCCCGGTTGATGTCTTGCCCCGAGCCAGGTGGCGACGTGTTCGGCCTCTTCTTCGTCAGTGTTGTAACTGCGAACTAGGGGCACCTCACCCTCGTCCTTGGCGGGTATGATCCCGCGGGCCCCCTCTTCGAGCAGCGTGTTCGCGACGGCGATGATGTTCGCTGTCGAACGGTGATTTCTCGTGAGGTCCAGGACGACCGTGTCGGGCCACGTGGCCAGCAGTTCGTTGATGAGGGTCGGATTCGCGCCGTTGAAGCCGTAGATGGACTGATTCGGGTCACCTACGCAAAAGAGATCGGGATCGTCGCCGGCCATTTGGCGCAACAACATCAACTGCAGGGGATTCATGTCTTGGGTCTCGTCAACGTAGAGCGAGCGGTTGCGATAGCGAAACGACGCCAGCACGTCGGGTTCGTCTTTCAGCAACGTGATGGCTTCACTGAGGAGAAGGTCGAAGTCCAATACGCCACGGCTGCGACAGAGTCCGACGTAGCGGTCGAGCACGTCGGCCAGTTGGGCGGGTGGAAGCGGCGCGTCACGACGAAGGCGACGCGCGCTCTTCGCGTAGAGCGTGCCGTTGAATCCCTGACTGAGCGCCCATCCGATCTCTTGTTCGAGTCTCGGCAGTTGCCAGTCTTCAAGCTTGAGTTCGCCGCTTTCTTTTAGTTGCTTCGCTAACGCGCTCACGAGTTTTCGTCGATTGGGCTCGAGGGTCAGGGGTCGCAAGTGGTGATCCTCACGGTACTGCGTCACCAGATTCAGTGCGGCTCGATGGAACGTGCCCGCGCGCACGTCACGCACGCCGGCGCGAAAGAGTCGTCGGCGCAGTTCATCGCCGGCCTTGCGAGTAAAGGTCATGGCTAGTATCTGGTCGGGCGCGACTTCTTCGTCGCTGACGCGACGTTGGATTCGAAGGGTCAGGACGTGCGTTTTACCAGAACCGGCGGTGGCGCGAATGAGGAGTCGACGCGCGGGTGACATCACGGCCTCGCGCTGCTCGGGCGTGAGGCCAACGAGCAGTTCGTTAGAGAATGTCGTCTCGTCACTCATGATGCCTACGACGCTACCGGGGGACCGTGACGTGGTTTCGGGTGCGGGTACTGCCTCACTAACCTGAAGGACGTGCTTCGTAGCTACGGCGACTCGACTCTCTTTGGAGAGTCCTACGGTGAAGGTCCCGTTCGAGTGGTGTGGCTACACGGCTGGGGGCGCCGCGCCGAGGACTTTAGTGTCGCGGCCCGCTCCTTGGCCGAGCGCGGCGTGGCGTCGGTGGCGCTCGATCTACCCGGTTTTGGCACGTCGCCGATGCCGAGGGTGTCCGGGGGCCCACGTCACTACGCCGAGTTGATTCTTCCCGCCTTGGAAGAGATCGCCGACGAGCCGTTGGTCCTCGTCGGACACTCCTTCGGGGGAAGCGTGGCCACGGTCGTGGCGAGCGCGCACCCCAAAGTCGTGCGGGCGTTGGTGCTCTCTGGCGCGCCGCTCCTTCGTCTGACGGCCCCGACGAGTGCCCCCTTGGCGTACCGCGCGCGGCGGTGGCTTCACGCGAGGGCTCTCTTGAGCGACGCGCGCCTCGAAGCCGCTAAACAGAAGTACGGCTCGAGTGACTACCGCCGAGCGCAGGGCGTGCTACGCGACGTGCTCGTGGCCAGTGTGAACGAGAGCTACGAGCCGGAACTCGCCGAACTAGGTGTTCCCGTCGACTTCGTGTGGGGCGAACACGACCTCGAGGTCCCACTCGACGTGGCGAAGCGTGCCGCCCTTCTTCTCAAGGGAGACCACACTTTGCACGTCGTCACGGGCGCGGGCCACTTTGTGCCCCTCGAGGCGCCCGGCGAACTCGTCGACGCCGTTGAGAGGGCGCTCGCTCAGTGAAGACGGTCGTTGCGGTACTTCTTTCGGTCCTCCTGGTCCTCGCCTACGGTGCCCAGATGTCGCGCTGGCTGCGCGTACTGCAGCGTGAACACTACGATCCGAGTGCGCTGCTTCGCTTCCTCGGACGGTGGTCTTCTCCACAGATGCCGAGTGCCAAAACTCGCCCGCGCGCGAAGCCCCATCGTCCCTTCACGCTCAGTCACGCGCTCATTGTCGCGATGGCGCTCGCGATTATCTTTCGCGCCTTCGACGTGCTCGCCGTTGCGTGCGTCGTCTACGGGCTGTTCTGTCCCTATGGACTTTCGCTACGGGGACGGTCGAGTCCCCTGACGTGGACTCGCCGTCTACGCGCGACGGCGATACTGGCTGGTGTATTTTCTGTCGCCGTCGCGGTCCTGGGCGCGTTCAGTTCCCAGCCGCTCTTGGGCGAGGTCGTGATGGTCTTGGCGGTCCCGCCGGTGCTTGATCTTGCGACGCGTGTGCTGAGACCCTTCGAGGAGCGTAAGGCCCAAAAGTTCGTCGACCAAGCGGTTCGCCGACTCGAACAGGTTCGTCCACGCGTGGTCGCGATCACCGGGTCCTACGGCAAGACCTCCACGAAGAACCATCTGGCCGCGCTCTTGAGTCCCGACGTCGGCGTGGTGGCGTCGCCGCGCAGCTACAACAATCGGGCGGGCCTCTCGAAGGCGATCAACGAGAACGTGGCCGAGGACACGCGAATCTTCATCGCCGAGATGGGGACGTACGGGCCGGGCGAGATACGAGATCTGACGTCGTGGTGTCCGCCGGAGATCGCCGTCGTCACGGCGATCGGTCCCGTGCACCTCGAGCGCATGAAGACCTTGGAGATCGTGGAAGAGGCCAAACGCGAGATCACCGAGCGCGCGACGACGGTGGTACTCAACGTCGACGACGCGCGCTTGGCGAAGTGGCCCGCGTCCCTTCGCTCGCAGGGTAAGCGCGTCATTACCGCGGGATCGTCGAGCAACGCCGCCGACGTGCTCGTGGTTGTCGAGGCGGCTCGATGGGCGTTCATTATTGACGGCGTCAACGTCGGTACGCTCGACGCCGTCGTGGGCGTGCAAGCGACGAACCTGGCCTGCGCGCTCGGCGCCGCGCTCGCGTTGGGCCTGGACGCGAAGAGTCTGCTCGAGCGCGTGCGCAACGTCGCGCCGGTCGCGAGTCGCTTGAACGTCGTGACGGCCCCGTCGGGCGTCGTGGTCATCGACGACACGTTCAACGCCAATCCCGTCAGCGCCATTACGGCGCTCTCGGTGCTGTCGTCGTTGGACCTCTCGGGTCGGCGCGTCGTCGTGACGCCCGGTCTCGTCGAGCTCGGCGCGGAGCAGTACAGCGAGAATCTGCGCCTCGCCCAACGGGTCACCGCACTGCCGGCCGAGCTCGTGGTCGTGGGGCGAACGAACATCGTGGCGCTGGTGGCGGGCGAGGACGTACCACCTAAACGTTTTGACACGCGCGACGAGGCCGTCGCGTGGGTTCGCTCGTCGCTGGCGGCGGGCGACGGCGTGTTGTACCTGAACGACCTGCCCGACCACTACCCTTGAGGTCTTGATGACGTCGTTGCGAGGTGTTCGGTGACCAGTGGTGTGCTCTTTGGGGGTCCCTCCCCCGAACACGACATTTCCATTCTGACGGGTCTGCAGGCGCTACGAGAACTCGACCGCGCCGAGCACGACACTCTGGGCATCTACTGGACGAAGACGGGCTCGTTCTACTCGGTCGCCAACGACGTCGAAGCCGAGGCCTTCACCGACGGGGTACCTAAGGGTTCGAGTGAACTGTCGCTACGACTCGGCGACGACGGTGGGTTCTACGCCAGTGGCGGACGAATGGCGCGCGAACGACGACTCGATCTCGACGCGCTNNACTACAGCGGACCGACGTTGGTCGGCGCGGCGCTCGGCATGGACAAGTGGTCCTTCGGCGCGCTCATGGCTCAGGCCGGACTTCCGACGTTGCCCCGAGCGCTGCTCGCGAGTGACACCGTGTCGCTCGCGTTCGAGGGCCCTTACATCTTGAAGCCGCGCTTTGGCGGCTCGTCGATCGGGATCGACGTCGTGGCCGATTTCGCCACCGCGCGGGCGCGTCTCAGTGCAAACCCCCATCTCGCGAGTGGTTGCGTCGTCGAGCCGTACCGCGAGGACCTCACGGACCTGCAAATCGCGTTGCGCACCTATCCCGCGCTTGATCTCTCCGCGATCGAGCGACCACTGCGGCGTTCGAGCGGTGCCGAGATTCTCAACTACCGCGACAAGTACGTCGGGGGCGAGGGGATGGTCTCGGCGCCCCGAGAGCTGCCGGCCGTGCTGCCCGGTGAGCAACGTGAAGAGATCATCCGCTACGCGAGCCTGATCGCCGAGCTCTGTCTCGTGCGCGGCGTCGCGCGTATCGACTTTTTGGCCAGCGACACCGAGCTCTACGTGAACGAGATCAACACGATTCCTGGTTCGCTCGCGAAGTATCTCTTCGTTGATCCGCCCCTGGCGTTCGCGACGTTACTTGGTGACCTGTTGCGTGAAGCGCGCGAACGCCCAGCTCATCGCTACAGCGCCGCGGGAGCTGACGGTCTCGTGTTGCGCTCCGCGGGCTCCATCGCCGCCAAACTCGCGTAGTCGGGGCACGCGACCGAGCGCTTCGGTCAAGGTGTCGCTGTAGGGGTCGATGAGAAGACCTTGCTGCAACGCCCAAAAGGCGAGTTCGTAGTTGCGACGTTGCAGCGACGTGTGGTGCAGCGCGAGCGCGGCCCACTCGCCGTCGCGCGCGAGGCGCGCGCCGTGGCCCTCCGCGAGAAACCACTCGAATCCCCGTAGCGCACTGGCGAGCGGCTCGCCCTTAATCATCAACAGCGCCTGGTGGATGAGGGGCGCCGCGTCGGCGACGGGAAGTTGGCGCGCTCGAGCAATCAACGTAGCGAACACCTCGACGTCACTCGCCAGACCGTGCGTGACGTAGAGTCCCGACGAGGTGACCGGGTGCAGGCGCGGACCTTGCGCGTCGACGCCGAGGCTTCGCCGAACCGCGCTCGCGGTGTTGGCGAGGGTGCGCTGCGAGGCGTCGACGTCCGCGTGGGTGAGCACGCGCGTGCGAAGTCGTTCGCCGGTTACCGGTTCTTGGCGATGCAGCGCGAGGTAGGCCACCATCTCGACGCAACGTCGTCGAAGGGTAGGGGCGAAGGGCTCGACGAGGCCAATCACCTGGGGATCGGCGCGCAAGAGTTCAACGCGTAGATCACTCGAGCGTGGCGCCTCTCTGGGCGCCACGCTCGCGAAGCGATCGAACGGCTGCTCTCGGTCCACGTAGGGCTGCAGCGTGATGGCGCAGGCCGTAAGTTCGTCGTCCAGATCGTTCGCGGCGCCGAGGTACACGACCACGTTGTGGCGCAGCGTTCGCGTCGCGAGCGAACGCAGCAGTTCTGCTTCGCTTCGCGCGAAGAGCACCTTGCCGTCGTGCAGGGCGACCACGTTCTTCGTGACGTCGTCACCGCTCCACGACGGAGGAATCGGAAGTCGGCCGCCCTCGCGGGCGAAACCCACGAGCGAGCCGCTGGCCAGTGGACCCAGGGCGCACGCGACGATCGGCGCGACGGGCGAGCTCGTTGCGGTGCTCGTTGGGTTCTCGCGCACCTCGAGCACGCCGTCGAGAGCGTCGCCGGCGAGCTGCGCGAGATGAGCGATGAGGTCAGGATTTCTGGCGCGAAGGAGTTCAATGGACTCCTCAACGTCAAAGTCTTCGCCGTCGTCTAACTGTTGGCGAAGGAGGTCACTTCGCCTTTTGGCCATGAGTGCCAAGGGCACGCTGCCCAGACCCGCCACCGGACTTGGCACGTGGTGGCGCGGTGAGGTCGGCGTCGAGACGACGTCACGGTAGGGCACGCTCAGCGCCGTCGGTGGTTTCATCGTCACGGGCGACGTGGGTACCAAGATGGCGAGCAGGGCCACGACGAGCCCAGCCAGCCACGCACTGCCGCCGCCGTCGACCTTTCGACCGCGGCGAAGTCGCCACACGTTTCGTCCAACCTGAAAGAGAAAGCCAACCCAAAAGAAGGCCAGGATGATCAAGAGCGAGCGAATCAGCGCGCCGTTGCTCTGCGTGGCGGCGCGCTGCCACTTGGTGACGACGACGTAGGGCAGCAGCGCGAAGTACGCCACTAACGCCGCGGCGTGAACGCGCGTCGCCAGCGGCCGCTTTAGTCGACGGGCGTCAGTTGCCACGTCAGTGAGGATCCGCGAGTAACGGGGGTGATGATCAACTGGCAATGCTCGTGCGCGCCGATCACGAGCTGCGTCGACACGCTGACCGACTGGTTCTCGCAGCGCAACGTCAAGGTGGTCGGCGCGCTGGTGGCGACGTTCCACGTGCCGGGACCCACGAGCGGGACGTCGGCGACGGCGAAAGACGGAGTGAGCTGGCCCGTGAGTACGCCGCTCGACGCGCTCTCGGCGGGTGCGTTCGCGACGGACTTGACGTTCGAAGCGGTCCCGCTCGAGGAGCTCCTTTCGTGACGCACGTTCGTCGCGGAGGGGACCGTCCGCGCGTACACGACGTGGGATACGGGTGGCAGCGACGTCGTCGTCGTTGTCGTGGTGGGTGGTGACGTCGTACTCGTCACCTTGACCGGGGTCGTCGTGCTGGTCGTTGGACCCGTCGTCGTCGAGTCCAGTGACGTCTCGTGACGCCGAGGCGTCGAACTCGACGACGTGGTCAACGTGAAGACCAGGACCAGCAGAAGCAGGGGACTCGACCAGATCACCCAGTGCGTGCTCTTGAGGGAGCGAAATAGTCTCATAATGGTCCTCGTAAGGTAATTGATGTGATGGATAGTAATCGTTTCCCATTGGCAACCTTGTGAAATATTTAGAGCAGGAAACGCACGGCGAAGTGCTGGAGTTCGCTCTGGAGGGAAACCGGCGCGCTGTGGTCGTGGGCCGCGAGTTCGCGGAACGAGCGTCCCTCGAAAACGCGAGCGTAGGTGAGTCGAACGAGACGATCGTGTTCGCCACCGCGAAGGCTCTCGAGTCGAGTGAGGAGCGGCGACGCCTCCTCCGCGGGTCGATCGACCTGGTCAAAGTGAGAGACGCTCTTTAGCGCCTCCTTCTCTTTGAGGAGCCAACGGCGCAGCCGGCCCCGTAGGGCCGAGAGTAAGTCTGGTGCCGCGTACTGACGGGACTGCCCCGCCCAGTCGATGAGCAGTTCACTGAGCAGCGAGATCGCCATCGAGAGCGTCTCGCTCGGTTCGTCGATGATGCCCTCGCCAAATCGCAACTGTCGACAGACGCTCACGACACCGGGTAACAGGGTCTGCAACAGCGCGCGGTGGACTTCGGGATCACTGGCTTCTTCTAAGAGGGCGCGCACGATCTGCGCTCGCTCGAGGACGTTGCGGCCGCTCCTTGATTCGAGCAGTGCGACGATGTCGCCGAGATCTTCCTGGTCTTCAAGGCGAAGGTCTGGATGACGCTTGTCGAGCCGTCGAGTCGCCTCTCGGGCACTGGGACTTCGCCCGACGCGCCGCCACTCGAGTCGTAGGTTTCCTAAGAGGTCACATTTAGTTGTCATGGGGCCCAGTAGACGGCCCCTCGCGCACTGCACCACCGCTCGTCTCTCAACACACTTCATTCCGCTTTTCACGACCTCATCGTGGGCGTCGCCACGCACTGCGCAACGCACATAGCGCTGACGTAGGCTGAGCCGATGGACATCGAAGCCTTTTACGAACAGAACGAGGCCCGACGCGAAAGTGCCGAGATTGAGTTCGGTAGTGAATGGACCGACAAGGAAGACAACGAGTACGAGTTGTCGTGGGTGGAAGCGACGGGTGAGCTCTACCTCATGGTCGAGCCGCACGCGCACGTCACCGAGGACATGTTCGGCGACTTCCGGGTCTCCAGTGAACCGGTCAGCGAGTTGACCGTGGTAGTGATCGGTAAGGTGCCCTCACGTGCGGCGCTCGAGGATCTCTTGCAAGGTTGGGAGACCGCGATGCCCGAAGAGAACTCCTTGGCGTGGCTCTACGAACATCTCAACGCGCCCGCTTAGAGATACGGCGTTTGCGAGTCGGCGACTTTGCAGAGCCTCGTCAGTGACGGCACGAGGTGAGCCATCGGGACGCGTTCCGCTTCATTAATCGTCGTCATGAGTGGATTCCACGTACCGTCCTGCGACGTCGCCGCCGCGGCCGAGGGCGTGGCCTTTAACAGGCGACTGAGCGCTTTGGCTTGAAGCTTGTTACGTTGCGCCGCGCTGAGACCGGGCTGTTCGCTTCGTCGTTGGAGAGCGAGAGCGAGTTTCACGTCCACGCAACTGTGGCGAACGTCGGCGATGGCGCTCCCGGAACCGCACGAAGCGAACAACACGCTCGCCAACGTGAGAGTCGCTAGAACGCCGAAGGGTCGAACTAGCCGAGCCACGAGTCAGCGGACTGGAGTAAGAAATCACTTACGCTCCGTCCGCGCTCAAAGATGTCGCACAGTGGGTCCTCGCCCTTGGCGACTTGGCTCAGCGAGATGGCGCGGCGCGCGACGATCGAGATGCGTCGCTCGCTGCCCTCGGTCGGTGAGGCGAAGACGTCGGTCGCGGTGACCTCGAGGGGCATCTCGAGGCCACCGATGGGCGCCAAGTCAATGGCGAGACGCAACAGATCAGGTCCGTGGGGCATCGGCGGGAGGCTCCAGGTCAGGACGAGGGGGAAGTGGAACTCGTCGGGCGGATCGACCTCGTCGGGAAGTCCGAGCACCGCGTCTTCAAAGGCCAGCAACGTTCGTGGATCGACGTCGAGTTCAATGTGGAGATCGACGGGTCCGCCGCAGCCGTCTTCGGGGTGCAGATCCACTTCCCACGCTTGGCGCAGCGAGTAGGTCTCGACGAAGTGTCGCTCGTCGTGCACGTGAAAGCCGTGGGTTACCGCGTGGTCCTTGAGGTCCGCAACGAACCCAGCAACGTCAATGGCGGCCATTACTACTCAGGTTAGCCGTGAACCCCACTACCGTTACTACGTGACGGAGACGCTCTTAGGGACACTTCGTGCGTGCGCGCACGAGATTAGTGAGGTTGTCAAGTCCGGTCGACACGAAGGGTTCTCCGGACTTCGCGCGTCGCAGTATCACCTCGACGTCGCCGCCGACGAGGTCGCACTTCGCGTGCTGCACGGTGCGGGATATCAAGTGGTCAGCGAAGAGTCGGGCGTGTCGGGCAGTGGCGAGTTCACCGTCGTCGTCGATCCGATCGACGGCTCAACCAACTGTGATCACGGCGTTCCCTTCTTCGCGACGAGTCTTGCCGTACTGCGAGAGAACGAACTGGTGGCGGCGCTCGTGATGAATCAGGCGACCGGCACGATCTACGAAGCGGAGAAGGGGAGTGGCGCTTACCGTGACGGCCTCGTGATTTCTTCTAGTGATGAACGTGACTTCAACAAGTCCATCGTGAGCTTCTCGGGACTACCCGCACGACACTTGGGCTGGGCGCAGTACCGATCGCTTGGCGCGGCGAGCCTCGAAATCTGTCTCGTGGCGGACGGTTCGATAGACGTCTTTAGCGTCGCCCATAAGTCGACGCTGAATCCGTGGGACTACCTTGGCGGACTTCTTCTCGTCCAAGAAGCGGGCGCGGTCGCCACCGAGTACGACGGCGAATCTCTTGTTACCACCGAGCGCGTACGACGCCGACCCGTTTTTGCCGCGACGAGCGATCTGCTGACGTTCATGCAGCAGGCGGGAAGCCTCTAGGATTGATCTCTCGGGGCGCTTAGCTCAGTTGGCTAGAGCAGCTGATTTACGCTCAGCAGGTCGGGGGTTCGAGTCCCTCAGCGCCCACCGATCGGGACTGTGCGCGAGCCGCATCGTTGGCTAAGCAGTTTCAGGATAACTGCACTCTTCGGTCGTCTTCACCGCCCGAAGAGTGCAGTTCTGTCAACTCGTCGAACCTAACGTGTGAGAAGTTTCTTTACGTATTCAAGCTTCAAACTTCGAGATGTCCGGCGATTCGCATTCGAAGCCAGCGGCACTCCTGCACTCGCATATCATCTGCCAATGAAGAGAAGCCGCCAAGCACGGAATGATCTCTTAGTCGGCATCGGCGCCTTCGCCTTCGGAATTGCTGTCTCTGTGGTTAAGGGCAACAACGCCGGAATTCGCGACGCGGTTGGCAACGTCTCGGCGCCATGGCTCCTGATCGGTTTTCTAGGTGGTGCCATCGCTGGACGTCGACGGTTCATAGTTGGAGCATTGACAGGAACTGTGGCAACCTTCATCGCGTTGCTCGGCTTCTACGTTACAAACAGTTTCGTTCTGGACCTCGGACCACACCCCTGGTTAACCGACTTAAACTTGGCGGTTGTCGGTGGGCAGGGCTACTTCTTTTTCTCACTCGTGAGTGGACCGATCTTCGGCACGCTCGGCGTTTGGTGGGTGCGAACTCGGTCCGTCATTCCGGTCCTCATCGTTGGATTATTTTTTGTTCTGGAACCAGGCATCCAGTTGGCTAGAAGCGGTGGTAACAACATGGGCAATCAGCTACTTATCGGATTAGTTGAGATAGCGGTAGGCGTTTCTTGGGCCATTGTTACCATCAGGCGAACAAAGCTGAGCGCGCGCACCGGTTAATCCCCACCGGTGATGGCGACCTTGAACTCACGAACCGAGGAGCCCCGAAGTGCCCCGAAGTGCCTGATTAAAACCGTGCAATGTAACCATCGCAGCCGACCCTAACTCTGCTGAGATCCTAAGAGTCCTTTTTGCCATCGCAACAAAGTGCCGAACATGCTTTTATCGCCAACACCCAGAGTCACCTCCACCGAGTGTCGGTTCTTATTGTGTTACCCAAGGTCCATCCTTACGCCTCGGACAAGATGATGTATCTACGGGTTTGAAACCTCACCGTTCGCAATTAGCGCTCCGAGTACAACTCACAGATGCGAGATAACAACGTTGTCAAGCGGGCGCGACACGTAGGCCGGCGGAAAGTACGCCATTTCTGAGCCGGTGATCCCATACAGCCACGATGAGATCCGGGAGTTCGATGGCCAGGGCGCTGGCCAAATGAACGGCGTCGGCTCCTCGCAGAGAGTACGCACTCGCCAGTTCGCCAGCGTGACGCTCGACTGCAGCGGTGAGTTCCACCGGTTGGATCGCCGACCAGAACCGCTCCCAGTCTCGCTGAACCTTCCCCAAAGAACGAGTGTCGATTCGGTGATCTCGTGCGCCAGCGGCGAGCGCGGAGCGAACCTCGGGGTACGAGAGGCGGCTTGACAGCGCACTGTCGCACCCATCCCAGAGAGCGGCGGCGAGGTCGCTGCCTTCCTCATCGACAACGAGCTTCACCAGCGCGCTGGCGTCGAAGTAGACCAGTGTCACTAGTGGTTATCGGCGTTGCTCAGTGACGAGGTCGGCTACCGACGCGGTGCTTCGAACTCGTCGGTGAGTAGTGGCTTTCGGTCGCGATGTACGGTCAACTCGACCAATGACACCCTCGGCGGTGAGTCGTTCCAGCAGGGGAGCGGCGTCCACGCCAAGAATGCGAGCAACTGGAACACCGCGATCGGTGACGAGAATTTCCTCTCCGGAGTTGGCGCGATTGACCCATTCGCTGAGGTGGGCTCTTAGGTTGCTCACAGTGACGTCCATCTCTTTAGTGTACAACACGACAGCATCCATTTGTACATCTCGTCAATGTTTTTGGGCACGCTCCATTCCTCAAAACATGCCTCACGAAGATCCGACGGCGCACGACAGAACCGACGAGGGACGACGAAAAACCCAGTAAGTATCGACAAAAACGACCATCGACGACCTACGACGACGGACCGATTCCCGTTTACACTCAGCAGGTCGGGGGTTCGAGTCCCTCAGCGCCCACCTCAGCGCCCACCATTCAACGTCCGCAAACGTCCAGTAACTGCATGGCTTTTCGATTGTTCTCTCCAGGCTCTGAGTGGCACGCCACCTGTGCGTAAGCAAAGTCGGGCTATCGAAGGAGCCCTGGGATTCGCTCATGGTTGCCTCCGAACTCGTTGAGCTTCTTAGAAGTCTCGAGACCGAGTTGGTTTCCTCCGAGCCTTTGACCTCGAATAGCCGAACAGATGGCTTCGACGGGTGACTTCGGTGCGTTTGAGGACAGTAGACGCGTTTACGGACAAGCCGTTCACCGGCAACCCTGCGGCGATGCTCGTGCTTGACGACACACCGTCAGATGAGTGGATGGCGGCAGTTGCGCGCGAGACGAATCTCTCCGTTACGGGGTTCGTGATTCGAGAAGAGCTGCCCGACGCCCACTTCCGACCCCGCTGGTTCACGCCGACGGTTGAGATCAATCTGTGTGGCCACGCGACGCTCGCCTCTGCTCACTGCCTGTTTGAGGATGGCGTAGTTGGGCCTATTCGGTTCGCTACGCGAAGCGGCGTTCTCACGGTCGATCAGCGGCCCGATGGCTCACTGGCGATGGACTTTCCGGCCTGGTTTTCCGCCCAGTTCGATGCCCGGAGTGCAGTATCTGAGGCAATCGGCGCGCCAGTGGAGTGGACGGTTCGTACGGACAACGAGGCCTTCCTCATTGCTCTAGTCGCCAACGAAGGCTCGGTTCGCGACCTGAGCCCCGACCTTGCTGCGGTGAGCCGGCTTGAAGCTTCCGTCGGCTTGATCGTGACTGCCACGGCCGATCCAGGACACGAGTATGACTTCGTCTCCCGCGTCTTTGCCCCGCAAGCCGGTATTCTTGAGGATCCCGTCACCGGAAGCGCGCACACGGTGCTGGCGCCATATTGGGCCGACCACCTCGGAAGCGCATCACTTGTGGGCCTCCAGGTGTCTCCTCGATCAGGACTTGTCGGCGTAGAACTGAACGGCGACCGGGTAACAATTATTGTGCGCGCGATCACCATTTCCGACGGCACACTCAGCGAAGCAGCGTCTCCGAGTTAGCAAGAATTCACTTCAACCGACACGGCCGCAGCCCTAGCCCTGACTGCCACACCGCGCACGCGACTCTGTGTAAACAGAGCACTGGTGTTTGGTCTTCACCAATAAGGGAGGAATTTTTCATGCCCCAATACATGGTCGAAAGGCATCTTCCTGGATTTCCGCCCGATCAGCTTCCGGGTGCGGCCGCAGCGGCTAAGGAGAAGTCGGCGGAGATTTCCAGCGAAGGTCAGGACGTGCGCTACTTGCGCTCGACGTATGTCCCCGAGGGCGAGAAGTGCTTCTGTCTGTTTGAGGGAGTGCATCGCGAGGTGGTGGAGGAAGTACAGCATCGTGCAGGCGTTCCGTTCGAGAAGATCCATGACGCGGCGTTTCTGACGGCTGACGACGTTTATGGTTTGAGGGGTCTGGCCCAGGGCGGCAGGACTCGCTTCAAGATGATCCTCCGTCCGAGCAGGCCGAAACGTCGTCGATAGGCTTCCGCTTGCAATTACGAATGGGTCGTGAGCGGGGACGTTGTTCGTCTAGCTCGCTTCAAACTATCCACGTGCCGACGTGCGACCAAAGCCGCCGTGCGGATCGGCCCGGCGTTACTCGTGAACGAGGGCGACCGCTTCGACGGCTTCGGGCGACGTGTTGCGAAGTACCAAGAGCGACACGAGGCCGACCAGCATCCACGCGCCCATGGCCCACGCGCCATAGGAGAGCGGCGTCGGCAACGCCACAATAAATTTGAGCCCCGGCACGCCCGAAATGCCCGCCGCGTTCATGAAGCCCGGGACCAGGAAGAGGAAGCCGAGGACCGGGATGACGATGTGCAAACCGAGACGGCGTTCCTCACGACGGTGCTTGGTGTAATAGCCAATGCACGCGAGGTTGGTCACCGCGTACACGAGGACCACGAGGACCACGAGGCCCGTCGCCACGATGCCGAAGGCCTCAGTGGGGCCGTACTTCCATCCAAGCAGCAAGGCAATGGTGAGTCCTAGGATCAACTGGACAATCAACGCGTTCTGGGGTGAACGGTGGCGTGCGTTCAACTTCGCCAACGATTTCGGGAACGCTCCGGCCCGGCCGAAGGCGAAGGCCGTACGCGTGAACACGTTGGTGCCGGCGATGGCGTTGGCCAAAGTGGAGTTGATGATGGCAAAAAGCACCAGAGCCCAGAAGACGATCGACACCGAATTAGCCAGACCGTCCCATGGTACGCCGTTCGCCGACGCCGCGAATCCGGTGAACTTGCTCGGCCCGTAGGCGACGTCGGCCGCGTAGGTGGAGAGGGCGTAGAGGATACCGATCGAAATGGTGGCGATCATGATGGCCCGTGGAATGTTGCGCCTGGGGTCCTTGGTCTCTTCGGCCATTGGCGCCGCCGCCTCGAATCCCGAGAAGGCGAGCAGTGTGAAGACTGATCCGGCGATGACGCCGCTCCAGCCCTTGAATCCTGGAGCGTTGGCGTACTTGGGCGTGAACGTCGCGAGCGTGTTGTGACCGCCAGCCTTGAAGATCAAGACGATGGATAGAAGGGTGAAGACCGTGATCTCAATGAATCCCAGGATCGTGGCGGTCTTGGCCGACGTTCGTATTCCGAGCCAGACAAGGTAGCAGACGAGAAGGGTGCCGATCGCGGTGAACACCCACCAACTGCCGAGCGGGAACGAGTGGACCTTCGAGTTCCATTCACCGGCCACCGTGTATCCGAGCTGGAGCATCACGAGTGGCACGATGAGTACTTCTACAGCGGCGTAACCCCAGCCGACCAGGAATCCCACCCAGGGGCGAAGTCCGATTGCGCTGTAGGTGCCGACCGAACCCGACGACGGAATGTGCTTGGCCAATTGGCCGATACTCGACGCCGTGAAGAAGATCCCGACGAAGGCGAAGATCACCGCCAGCGGCAGCGCACCACCGGCGAGCGGTGACCCGAACGGAATCGAGGCGGCGATGGCCGCACCCGGCGCCATTGAACAGATTGATTGGAATGCCACCTCGCGCAGTCCAATGGCATTGCGATCTAGTTCTGAAGCCACAGCACTCATTTGGTCCCCCCGGAGTAGATTCTCGCGAAGTCTAACGCCACGTGCCCGAACAGATCAGGGTTCATTGCGCAGCACCGCGAGATCGCTCAGACAGTCTCCGCCCTCGACCTACAACGTTGCGAGATGCGTGAGCGCGACACCCGGATCACGGCGTCGAAGACGCTGCACCAGTCGACCTTGACCCCATATTGGCTTAGACCAGAGTGTCCGAAGGTCGCCCTGGCCGCCGGGACTGGGCGCAGAGAGCTATTCCAATTCCTTCCAGTGCTCTCGACCGAAAAGGCGTCCGAATCGAGCAGTGAGGGAAGGTCCTTCGTCGTGAGCAGTATCGGGATGGAGAACAAGAGTGCCCTCGGGCGCCGGTAGAGCCGCCGCTTCGTCGTCGGTCAACGCACAACGAACCAACGTGGTTGTGATCTCCGTAATTTGATCTCGGTCTACAAATCGCAGACCGTGCTTCGTCTTAACGGCAATACCATCGAAAATGTCCAGTTCCGGGATCTGCAAGACATGCTCGACCGTCCCGAACTGGGTATCCGTGGAACTGAGTACGGCTGCACCAACGGGCAGCCCTAAATACGAGACTGGCTGTCCGTCGTCCATGGCTTCTCCTTTTACTTCGTTTGACTCTACCCTTGGTGTTGAATCCGGGAGTGGAGCTCGTCGGCCGTCCAAGGCTGGGACTGTGCAGAGGTTCCAGTTGTGCCCACGAGTACTAGGCGCAGTTAATCTCCGCGGCGACTCGGGACCGCACGATCGACTGGGGGAATCTCCTCCACCTCCTAGAGCGGCCCGACGCCGCGTAAACAGTCCCTGGCGCCAGACACCTAGTGCGCTAATGCGGAAAAACGGGGTGGCTTGACGGTCACCCCGCCAGACCTGCCGGTCATTTACTCATCGATCCGTCCGGCGCCCTGAATTTGACCCGACCCGAGAGCGATGACCTTGCCGGGAACTACCGAGAAGCAGTTCTTATCGGGTCCCCCAAGGTCCACCGACCGGGACGTGCGAGAGAACCGAGCCGCGCCTCGCGGGCCCCATCTGGCGGTACGAGTGGCGGCGGTGTTAGACATAGCATCGTGACCGATCACCAGAACGACCCGTCATCCGATCCCTCCGAAGACGTCGAGCGACGAAGTAGTGATCGTCGAGCGGGCGTCGATCGTCGAAAGCACGATTCGGGCGCGCCGGACGGCGCCGAGAAGCGCCAGGGCGAACGTCGTAAGGGCGAACGTCGCAAGAAGAAAGAGCCCGAACAGTAGTCTTCGGGAGTACCCGCCTCGCCAGCGGGCGTGAGTCGAGCGCATACACGGGTCGGTAAACGTCGGACGTAGCACGGGATCGAAGAGATGATGTTCCGACCACCCCCATCGAAAACAATTGGTTGGAAATTGGTTGGGACACCCCGACGCCACGTCGTTGGCTCGTTCACGTGCGAGCGACCTGGCACGAACCGTTGGACCGACGACGTGGGTGTGGGTGTGAACTTTCGTCATCCTGAAATTTTTTCAGCGACTCGCAAATTCTTGACGCACGTGGGGTGTTAGCGTCAAAACAATTCAATCTGTCGTGTCCCTCCGCCTTAGTTGATTGAACCGGTGCTTTGACGCGTCTCGGGGGGACATGAGCATTCTTTGGATCAGCGTAGGGATGGGCTTGGCGGTCGCCGCGATTCTCGCGCTCTCGGCCGTGGCCTTTACTCTCGAGTACGCCGTGAGCCGTGTGGTGAATCTGGCCCACGGCGAGGTGCTCACCATCGGGGCCTACGCTGCGTACGTCGGCGAGACCAATTTTCATCAGAATCTCTACGTCTGCGCCGTGATCGCCACTTTCTTTGGTGCCCTTGCGGGCATGGCGCTGAACTTCGGGCTCATCGAACGTTTCAGGAATCAAAAGCCGCTGTCCACCCTTATCGCGACCCTCGGCGCGTCGCTCATCTTGCAGAATCTATTGCTGATTGGCTTTGGTGGCGCGAGTGTTTCGTACGAGTTCGCGCAGGGAAGTCTCTTGCACGTGGGACCCTTTCTCTGGACGACCCTCACGATTAGGGTGATGGTCTCGGCGGTGGTGGTCGCGGGACTGATCTACGTACTCTTGCAACGGACGCGTCTGGGTAAGGCCCTTCGGGCGGTGTCGCAAAATCGCGAGCTAGCGCAAGTGAGCGGTATTCCGGCGCGTGGAGTGGTGATGCAGACCTGGGCCGTGGCTGGAGCCATCTCGGGATTCGCGGGCTTTCTCTACGGAGAAACCATTGGCACGATCACGCCGAGCATTGGCAACGGTTTCCTACTTCTCTCCATCACGGCGGCCGTGGGCGGCGGACTCGGTCGCCCGTACGCCACGCTCGGCGGGGCCGTCGTGTTGGGCCTCATCATGTCGATCGCCGGCACGTACACCTCGTCGGCCTACCAGTTGGTTATTGCGTTTGGGTTCCTGGTCGTGATGCTGCTTTTCAAGCCCAACGGGCTCTTCGTTCGGGGTCGTGCCCTTACGGTGCGTGCCTGATGCTGGAGTACTGGACCGCAATCCTCACCGAAGCGACGATCTTTGGCGTTTTGGCCCTCGGGATAGACATGATCTGGGGATGGGCCGGTGACTTCGACCTCTCGGCCTACGCCTACTTTGCCCTCGGCGTGTACATGACCATCGTGATGACGGTGGGCAAGGCCAAGGCGCCGGTGGAGTACGTGCTCGGCTGGCACTTACCGTATCTACTGGCCGTCGCGATTGCGGTCGTGGTGGTGGTGGCGTTCGCCTCGATGATTGGCGCGGTCGCGCTGCGCAACCTTCGCGACGTGTACTTCTCCATCACGACCCTGGGGGCCGTCTGGGCGGTCTACTACTTGGTGGAGAACTTCACGCCACTCTTCAACGGTTACAACGGGGTCTTCGGTCTCTTCGATCCCATGGGGGGCGGACTCTCCTACAACGCGTACCACTACTACTTCTTCGCCTTTTGCCTCCTCGTACTCTTCCTGGTCTACCTGTTGGTCATGCGACTCTCGAGGAGTCCCTTTGCTCGCATGGTGCGCGCCGTCCGAGACGACGAGCGCGCGGCGTCGGTGTACGGGCGCAACGTCTTTTGGGCGAAGTACCGGACGTATCTCTGCGGCGCCGGTCTCGCCGGTCTGTCCGGCGGTCTCTTCGCCGCCTACATCGGCGCCTTCAACCCCCTCGACTGGAAGCCCACCGAGATATTTGTCCTCTACGCGGCAATTTTGGTGGGAGGACGCGGCAACCCCCGCGGTGTCGTCCTGGGCTCGTTCATCGTGTACGTGGGATTTGTGGAGATGACTCGTTACATTCCCTCGCCGGCGGCCCGTCCCGAACTCGGCCCGGCTCTGCGCCAGATCCTGATTGGACTCCTAATAATTCTGATGCTCAAGTTTCGACCCAACGGTCTACTGCCCGAACGTCTCGGCACGGACGGGACGAATCCTCGAAGATCGTGGCGAGCGTTGTTTTCGCGTTCGAAGTTCCTTCGCGACCCTCGTGAAGACGACGCCGTCGCGGACCCTGCGGATGCGGTGGAGTCGTGAGCACCGCCCTGCTCGAGATTGAGGGCCTCTCGAAGTCCTTCGGCGGGGTGGTGGCCGTTGACAACTGCTCCATGACGATTCGCGAAGGGAGCGTCGTGGGACTGATCGGTCCTAACGGCGCCGGCAAGAGCAGCGTGATCGATCTGGTCTCGGGCTTCGAGCAGCCCACGTCGGGCAGCGTGCGATTTGACGGAGTTGACGTCGTGGGCAAACGACCGGACCAGATTTCGCGGATGGGCTTGATACGTACCTTTCAGACGCCGCGCGAGTGGCGTGACCTGTCGGTCATTGACAACGTCCGGGTGGGTCGTTCCGATCTGGAGCGCGAGTCGCTCTGGCGTTCTCTCACCTCGGCACGTCGCCTGCGTCGTCAAGAGGCACTCGACACGCAAGAACTGCGTGAACTCATGGAGCACTACCGCCTGGACGAACTTCGCAACAGCCGGGCCGAGGGCCTGAGTGGTGGTCAGAAGCGATTGCTGGAGTTCGCCCGCATCGCCGCGGCCAAACCGCGTCTGACCATCTTGGACGAGCCAATGGGTGGCGTGAACCCCGTCTTGGGCGAACGCATTGGCGAGGCCATTCGAGAGCTGAAGCAGGCGGGCAGCACCGTGGTCGTGGTGGAGCACAACCTGCCCTTTATCGAGAGGACCTGTGACGAGGTGGTGGTCATGGATCTCGGCTCGGTCATCGCGCAGGGACGCTTTGATGAGTTGCGTGACAACAAGCGCGTCGTGGACGCCTACCTCGGAAACGACGACGAATGAGTAACGAGTACCTGGACGCTCCCGTGGTGCTGCGAGTGGAGAAGGTCACCGCCGGCTACGGCGGTTCGCCGATCATTGAAGACGTGTCGCTCGTCGTGCACGAGGGCAAGATCACCGCGATCGTCGGTCCCAACGGCGCCGGAAAGTCAACGCTCCTAAAGGCCATCAGTGGCGTCATCAAGGCATCCAGTGGACACGTCTACGTGCTCGATGAGGAGACCACCAACTTGCCCCCGGAGAAACTTGTTCGTCGAAAGTTGGCCTACGTGCCCCAGGTGGCGAACATTTTCCCGGACCTCACGGTCCGTGAGAACTTGGAGATGGGTGGCTACACGCGTAAGCACGGCGTCTCGCGGCGAATCGACGAACTTGGTGAACTCTTTCCCGACCTAAGGAAGTCGCTTCGGCGAAAGGCCGCGGCCCTCAGTGGCGGCCAGCGCAGCATGCTGGCGATGGCCCGAGGACTCATGCTCGATCCCGCGGTCATGCTGCTCGACGAGCCCAGTGCCGGACTTTCGCCGATTCTACAAAGCGCACTGTGGGAGCAAATCGAGAAGGTGGCCACCACTGGTGTTGGCATCTGCGTCGTCGAACAGAACACCCGACGTTCGTTGCGCCACGCACAGTGGGGCTACGTCATGGTGCTCGGCAAGAACCGTATCGATGGTCCGGCCGAGAAGTTGTTGCACGACGAAGAGGTCATTGACCTGTACGTCGGAAGGATGTCGTAGCACAAGGACAAGAAATCTCGCAAGAGAGAAGTATTAAACGAGGGGGTTATGCATTGAGAAACATTAGGAATTTCATGACAGTTCGGACAGTGACGAGCGCCGTAGCGTTGGCGACGGTGCTCGGTAGCGGAGTGGCCTTCAGCGTGGACGCGACGGCGGGAGCCTCTTCGGCCACCGTTTCGTACGGCGTACTGTCGTGCTTCACCGGTCCGTTAGCGAGTTTGGGTGAGGGAATCTATCAAGGTGCCCAGATTGCCCAGGCGCAAGTGAACGCCGCCGGTGGGGTGTTGAGCAAAAAGCTCCTTATCCCGCAGGGCGACACGGGCTGTGACCCGGTGGAGGGCAAGACGGCGCTACTGAAGTTGCTTTCGGGGGGTGGCATCGCCGGCATCATCGGCCCCACCACGCAAGAGATCAACGCGGTCGAGCCGGTGTTGAAGGCGAACAAGATCATTGACGAGTTCCAAGGGGGTGACACGACCCGCGACACGCAGACCGATCCGTATCTCTTCCGCGATAGCCCGTCGGACAGCCAACTCGGTGTCGCGATGGCCACGTACGCCCACATCAAGGGCTACAAGACGGCCGACTTGCTCTTCTACTCCGACGCCGCGGCGCAGACCATCGTGGCTCCGGTGAAAAGGACGTGGATCAAGTTGGGCGGAAAGGTCATCAACATTTACAACGTTCAGGCCGATCAGTCGTCCTACACCAACACCGTGGCCCAAGTCATTGCCGACAAGCCCGACGTCATCTTCTCGCAGACCGACGCGCCCACTGTTGCGGTGCTCGAGACCGAGTTCTCTCAGCTCGGCTCGACCACGCCATGGATCGGTACCGACGTCACGACGAGTAGTGACTTCATCAAGGCTTTCGGAACGGCGAACGCTCACGCCCACTTAACGTCGGTGATGGGAACTTCCCTGACGGGTCAGGCCGATAATTACTTCATGGCCGGCTTCAAGAAGATGTTCCCGAGCCAAGCGGCGGCGGGTCCTCTGTCGGGTTCGAACTACGCCTACGACGCGGTGATCACGTTGGCTCTGGCTGACACGTACGCCAAGACGCTGAAGGGTTCGACGGTGTCGAAGGACATGACGAAAGTGACCAACCCACCGGGCACGAAATGCTACTCGTACAAGACCTGCGTGGCGCTCTTAAAGGCTCACAAGAAGATCAACTACGAAGGTGCGAGCGGCAGCATTGACTTCAACAAGTATCACAACACGTTTGGTCCTTACGCGCCATTTGTTGCTAACGCGACGACCGGCAATGAGGTTCAAGGTAAGCCGCTTACGGCGAAGATACTGGGCGACGTGACGAACTGCACGAGCACTACTTCGTGCCTCGCGATACTAAAAGCTGACGGAGTGAAATAAGGATGCTTCGCGGGGGCTTCGAGGATGGAGCCGTGCTGCACCTCGAGGCCCCCGCACTCACGTCGTTCACGAACGACGTCGTCGTGAAGTATTGGCTGCACGTGAATAGATAGGCCCACTTGAGCATTGACCCCAAGAATGAGCGCACCGATCATCAGAGCGGACCACTCAGTGGCATTCACGTGCTCGACTTTTCTCGGGTCCTGGCCGGACCCTACGCCACCATGGTCCTCGGTGATCTAGGTGCCGACGTCATCAAAGTCGAACAACCCGGCAGGGGTGACGACACCCGCATGTGGGGACCGCCGTTCATGGCGAGCGGGGCGCAGCGAGAGAGCACGTATTTTCTGTCGGTGAATCGTAACAAGCGCAGCGTGACCATTGATATGAAAGACCCGGGCGAACGACCTTTCATTGAACGCCTAGTGCGCTGGGCCGACGTCGTGGTGGAGAACTTTCGTCCCGGGGTTATGGACCGCCTCGACCTCGGTGATGACCAGTTAGAAGCGTGGAATCCCGGTCTCCTGCGTCTCTCCATCAGCGGCTTTGGCGACGACGGTCCCGACGCTCGACGAGTGGGCTACGACCATATTCTGCAGGCCGAAGGCGGTTTGATGTCCCTGACGGGGCCGCCCGAAGGTCCCATGGTCAAGGTCGGCGTCCCGATCGCCGACATCACGGCGGGTCTCTACGGGGTCATTGGCGTTCTGGCTGGCTTAGTGGAGCGAGCCTCGAGCGGGCGCGGCCAGCGGGTGTCGACGTCGCTGTTGGCCGGCCAAATCGGCCTACACACGTTTCAAGGCGCCCGGTACTTGGTGGCCGGTGAAGTACCGCCGCCTTCGGGAAACCAACATCCGACCGTCTGCCCCTACGGCGTCTTTGACGCGGGTGACGGTCCCGTCGTGATCGCGGTTGGTAACGACGCCATTTGGGTTCGGTTCGCGCCACTGTTGGGTATTGACCCCAACGATGTCCGTTTCGCCACGAACGACAAGCGTATTTTGAACATTCAAGAACTCAATGAGTTGATGCGCCCGGCCCTCGCGGCTCGCCGTGTTGGCGAATGGTTGGTCCGCTTTGACGAAGCGGGCGTGCCCGCCGGTGAGGTTAAGAAACTCGACGCGGTGTACTCGAGTGCTCAGGTTCGCCAGCAGAACCTCGTATGGACGGCGGAGCACGCCACTCTGGGCTCGATAGAGCTGCCCGGTAGTCCACTGCGTTTCAGCCGCAACGAAGTCGCGCTCCGACTAGCGCCGCCGACGCTCGGTGAACATTCCCGCGAGGTACGCGAGGAGCTGGGTGTCGAGGGAAGGAACCGTGAAGGCTAAGTCGGGCAACGTCGAAGCGAGAGAGTCTCGAGACATGAAGGCGAGGAGACCATCGTGACTTCAATGTCCCGGCTGAGTCGTTCAGTGTCTCGGATGCAGTCGCAGACGAGTAAACGCTGGCGTCGCTCGACGAGGTGGATCCACGACCGACGTCGACAGCGCCTCGCCGTTCCTCCCGCTACCGCCGTCGAGGCCGAAGCGCTGAAGCACGGGGTCTTCGAACTACGTCTCGTCGGGGGCGACCGGCGAAACGTGCTCGGACGCTCAACCATCGATCGTCTCGAGGAGCTGGTGGCCAATCCGCCCGTTGGCACGAAGGTCATCGTCATCACGGCGGCGCCGCCCGACTTCTGTGCTGGCTACGACCTCGTCGAGGCGGCTCGCGGGGGGGCCGAAGACCTCATCGCGCACGAGAGAAACTTTGAAAGCCTTCGCCGATCGAAAGTCCCGATCGTCGTGGCCCTCCAGGGCAACGTCATCGGCGGTGGCCTGGAGTTGGCCCTGTCGGCGGACGTACGTCTGGCGTCGCCCGAAACAAGATTCTCAATCCCCGCGGCGAAGTTGGGACTGGTGTACTCCGAAGCCGGTATTCGATTGGTCGTCGAGGTGGTGGGCGAGAGTGTCGCACGGGCCCTCTTCCTGGGCGGTCGCCACATCACGGCCGACGCCGCTCTCGCGACGGGTCTGGTCACCGACATCGTGGGCCGAGAACAGTTGCGCGCCCAGGCCCTCGATCTCGCCACGTTGATCGCGTCGTGGTCGGAGGTCGCGACAACGGGTAATCGACGGATCCTCGACGTGGTCGCCGGAAGGATCGCGACTGACACGGATGAACTTCGTTTAGGAAGCTTCGCGCCCGACAGCGATCTCAATCAGAGCATTGCGCACTTCGTCGCGCGTCGATCTCGAACCCACTGGCGTTCGGGGCTTCGCTGACGCGTTACTCCCAGGGCGTCGCCAACTGGAGGTAGTTCCCGTCAACGTCCTCGAGGGTGGCGAGCCAGTTACTCCTGTCTTCTTCTGGCTTGTACGGTTCGGCCACCACCGTGGCGCCGAACGACACGATCTCGTCGAACGACGCTTGCACGTCGTCCACTTCAACCGTGAGCATGATGCGCTGGGGCAGAGTGTTCTTGCCGTGTATCTCGCTGTGCGCGCCGATCATTATCTGCGCACCGGTATCCCAGCCGTACCACTCACCCTCTTGAAAGCCGGGCTCTCCCAATATTTTCGCGTAGAACTCGCCAAGTGCTTTCGGGTTTTCGGACCCGATCATCACGCCACTGAATCTCATGTCTTCCGCTTACTCTCGTAGATGCGCCTCTCTAGGCGCTGCCGCACTCTATATCGACTCGATGATGTTTCGCTACGTAGAGCGTCAATCGAGACTGCGGGGTCAGTTTCGACGTGCATCCCTTGGTGCCGTTCATCCTCGCCGGGAGGTGACCTACGACTTCAGCGTGAGGCTGATGGGACAGTGATCACTGCCCATGATGTTCGCGTGAATCTCGGCGGCCACGACGCGATCGACGAGGCTAGCGGAGACCAAGAAGTAGTCGATGCGCCATCCGACGTTGCGCGCGCGAGCGTTCGCGAAGTTCGACCACCACGAGTAGTGACCATTACCTTCGTGAAAGAGTCGAAAGGTGTCGACGAATCCGGCGTCCACCAGATTCTCGAAGCCCTCACGTTCTTCGCTCGTGAATCCTCTCCTACCGGCGTTGGGTTTGGGATTTGCCAAATCGTCGGGCGTGTGCGCCACGTTCAAGTCGCCACAGAAAATGACCGGCTTCGTACTCTCCAGTTGTTGTAGGTAGTGCAAGAACGCGGGGTCCCACTGGCGGTGACGTAGTGTCAAGCGCCCCAGATCGTCCTTGGCGTTCGGCGTGTAGACGTTCACGAGAAAGTAATCGGCATACTCCGACGTGAGAACACGGCCCTCGTTGTTCGGATCGCCAAAGGCGTCGCCGACGACACCGAACTGATCGATCGAAGTCTGGGGCAAGCCCGGTGTCACGCTGATCGGCGAGATCTTCGAGAAGTTGGCCGTTCCGGAGTAACCCTTCTTCTGCGCTGAGTTCCAGTGCTCTTCGTACTGCGGCAGTTGAACCTCCGACTGAGACTGTTGCGCCTTCGTCTCTTGAAGACAGATGACGTCGGGCTCGAGTTCCTCGACGAACGGCGTGAACAGGCCCTTTCGGGACACGGCTCGAATGCCATTGACGTTCCACGAAACGAAGCGCACGTAGAAAATGTAGCAATCGATCGCGGATCGTTCGACCGGTCATTCTTGAGGGTGTTGCGAAGTCGGTATCATTCACGTCTGGGCGCCTCGAGCGAATGGAACATGTGTGCAAACCGAGAACAGTGTTCAGCTCGTCCTTGTCGTACTGTTCGCGATCGTCGCTTCCGCGCTCGTCCGCAAAGGTCGTGCCGACCCCCTCGCCGCTAATCTTCCACCGCGTCAACGCATCCGACCAATTCTCTTGGAGATGCTGGACCCGTTGCTCGCCATCGTGGTTGTCGGACCAGTCCTGGCCCACGAACTGAACCTGAACACCTGGCACGTTCTCGCCGGCTTGATCGGAATCTCGGTGGGCATTCCCATTGGACTACTGAGATCACGGGTTCAATTCGTTCGGGCGACCAAGAGTTCACGGAGCGTCGTTCTGACGCGATCTCGCGCGGAGTACGCCCTGGTCATTCTGCTGGTGATTCTTCGTTCTTCGCAAGATTCCATTCGCCAAAATCACACCACGTCCATTACCCTCCTGCTCGCGATGCTGCTGGCGCTGCCCATTGGCGAGTCCTTCGCCAGGTCGGTCTCGATGGTGAATAAGTACCACACTTCGACGGTCGAGTCCCCGTCGATGGGACTCTCGGAGTAGTTCGACGAGGTGGTGCCGCGTGGGGGATCGCCCACTTCGTCTCTACGCCGAGTGATTCATGTGGTAAGTGCCGCGTTGAGCATTGTTCGATGATCAATCATCCACGCGGCACCTCGAGCTCGCCAGGTGATGGCCCACATCACCGGAAACCCATTGGAGAACGCACTATCGGAGTCTGGGCCAACTGAGTATTCGATTGCTTCCTCGCGGGCGCTTCGAATGGCAAGTTCAATCATCTTGTCCACGAAGTCCGATCGATCCACGGCGCGAAGACCATAACCGTCAACAATGAGCCGCGCCTGGTGAGCCCGGTGAGCGGCATCAGGAAGATCATTCAGTTGGGCGACATCGTCATCATGAAGTTGTGCGTTCAGCCACGCGACGTGGGCAAGTTCCCAGATGGCGTCCACCGGTCCAGCATTGTCCCAGTCGATGAAAGCGACGGGCATTCCGTCCTTCGCAAGAATGTTCCAGGGTCCCAGATCACCGTGACCGAACACGGGCGAGGATCCTGGAAGGGATCGAGCAAACCATTCACTCCACGTCGCGTTGGCCGGTGGTGAGAAACTCCTACCCGCGTCGTGAAACTGGCCGAGCAGCCGTCCGATCTCCCAGGCCGCCGCGTCGGACCACGCCAACGGCTGGGGACTTTCGCCGTCAATGAACTCAAACTGTTCTCGGCCATCGGGCGCAAAGCCACTGCCCATCGGTCGCGGTGCCGCACCAAAGCCAACGGACCCCAAGTGCTGGAGCAACGAAATGACGGTGCGGCTTTGTGGTTTCGCCGAGCGAAAGATGACGTCACCCTTTCGACTCACGGTCGTGCGCGAGCCTCCTTCCAACGTCACCTCGGACTTATCGCTCACTCCCAGATACTTGCATGATGCCAGGAGTGACGACAACTGCCAACCTTGGTCGTAGCGAGGTTCCATCACTTCTTAAGTGTCACATCTCTGGCACCCCGGCGTCACGTTCGCGAGCGAAGAGGACACGGCCTTCAGTGAAGAGTGCGGTTAACGAGTCATAGGGGATTCTTAAAGAGTATTGACGTAACGCAACTAGGGTGCGACTACGAACCCAAATGAGGAGAGCACAGTGCTTGGTGACAAATCAGAACACTACGAAGGCAAGGGCACGGAGATCAGCGCCCTGCAGTCTCATATTGAGGAGTACCTGAAGAACGACGGATTCACCGTCCAGACGTCCGCGCCGAGCGATCAAGGCACCGTCATTCAGGCCAAGAAGGGCGGCTTCCTTCGTGAAATCGTCGCGGCGGACCGTGCCTTATCGGTCACGATCTCTGGAAGTCCCAACGACTTCACGGTGCGTTACGGCATCGGAAAGTGGCTCGAGCACCTGGGCGTGGCGGCTATCGAGACGCTGCTCATCTCGGAGTTGTTCTTGATAGTGGACGTGTCGGACTCGCTCTGGAATCTTGAGATTGAGAACAAGTTGATTGCCGACGTCCAGGCTTTTGTCGGCTAACGGAACTCTCTATTGAAAGCCCACGACGCGGTGAGGCTGGTAGTCCTTTTCAAGTGACGCAATTTCGGCGTCGTCGAGACGCAGGTCCAGCGCAGCAATCGCGTCGGTTAGATGCTGGGCCTTCGTCGCTCCGACGATGGGACTGACGACGGCGGGATTGGACAACACCCAGGCCAAGGCGATCTGGGCCGGCGCCACGCCACGCCGGCTGGCAATGTCGATCACGGTGTCAACGATCGGCCGGTCGTTCTCGAAGGAGAGTTCGCGACCGAACTGGTCGACCTCGGAACGCTTGGTCTGCTGCTCCCAGGGGCGCGTCAGGCGACCTCGCGCTAACGGACTCCAGGGAATCGACCCGACACCCTGGTCCAAGCAGAAGGGGAGCATCTCTCGCTCTTCTTCTCGGTAGAGCAGGTTGTAGTAGTTCTGCATGCTCACGAACCGGGTCCACCCGTTGAGATCGGCGCTGTACTGAGCCTGGGCGAACTGCCAGGCGTACATCGACGACGCCCCGATGTAGCGGGCCTTGCCGGCTTTGACGACGTCGTGCAGGGCCTCGAGCGTCTCTTCGATGGGGGTGTGGTAATCCCATCGATGGATTTGATACAGGTCCACGTAGTCGGTTCCGAGACGTCGGAGGCTGTTGTCGATCTCGGTGAGGATCGACTTGCGAGAAAGGCCTTGGCCGTTGGGTCCTGGCCGCATCCTCCCGTGCACCTTGGTGGCGATGACCACGTCTTCGCGCGGCGCCATCGACAACAGCGTCTGGCCGGTGATCTCCTCGCTACTGCCCGCCGAGTAGACGTTTGCGGTGTCGAAGAAGTTGATGCCGGCGTCGAGCGCTTGACGAAAGAAGGGTTCGGCTTCCTCCTTGCCGAGCGACCAGGCTTGGTTGCCCTTCTCGGGTACTCCGTAACTCATGCAGCCGAGACAGATTGGTGAGACCTTAAGGCCGGTGGAACCGAGGTTGACGTAGTCCATACGAAGAACTTAGTCACCCGCTTGATAGCGCCAGACGGGCGTGACGGCGAGCGTTCAATATTTAGTAGTTCTTGCGTCTCTCTAAGGTGGTGCGTACACCACGACGAACTTTGAAGGAGCAATATCGATGACAATTCGACCCACCATCGTCGTCTGCGAAGGCGACCAGACCGGTCAAGAACTGCTCGACCAGGCACTGCGAGCACTCGAGCCCTCAGTGCTCGGTTTCGAACTCGAGTTACTTCGCTACGACCTTTCACTTCGCAGCCGCGAAGCCACCAACAACGGCGTGATTCACGAGGCGGCCGCGAAGATGAGAGAGACCGGACTTGGTCTGAAGGCGGCCACCGTCACGCCCACCGAGATCGGCAGTGTCGGGTCACCCAATCGCATTCTGCGCGAAAGTATCGGCGGCAAGGTCATCGTGCGCACGGGCCGTCGTATTCCGGGCGTGACCCCGATCGTGGCGGTCAGTTATCCGGTCGTCGTGGTCCGTATGGCGGTGGGTGACGCGTACGGCGCCGCCGAGGGGCGTGACGGCGCGCCCGGCTCGAGCACGGAGTCGGCCTGGCGCACCGAGCGCATCGAGAGGTCCACGTGTCGCTCGGTTGCCGAGTACTCCTTTCGCAGCGCTGCCTCCCTCGCCGGACTGGTGTACGGGGGTCCCAAGTGGACGGTGTCGGCAACCTACGAGGGCATGTTGAAAGAGGAGATGGACGCCGCGGCCGTACGCCACCCGAATGTTCCCTACCGGCCCACGTTGATTGACGCCGCCTACGCCGGACTCATGACCGAAGGTTGGGATTCACCCGTCGTCATTCCAGCGCTTAATCGCGACGGCGACTGTCTCAGTGACTTGGTGTTGGCGATGTTTGGCTCCATCGCCGGTGCGGAGTCGGTCCTGCTCTCGCTCGACGAGAACCTCGCGACCACGATCGCGATGGCCGAAGCCCCACACGGCACCGCGCCGTCGCTCGAAGGCAAGAACGTCGCTAATCCCATGGCCATGCTCTTGGCCTGCGCCGCGGTGCTGGAGCACGCGGGTTATCGAGGCGACGCGGGATGTGGTGAAGCGTCGCACGCGCTGCGGGCGGCGACGCTCTCTGCGGCGGCCGACGGTATACGAACGTTCGATCTCGGGGGCGATGCTTCCACGAGCGAGGTGGTTGACGAGGTCATTCGACGCCTCGAACAACGTCGCGCCTAGCGTCGCGGCGGTGGGGGCGACGCTCGGCGACGCGACCTCGTTTCAGCTCTCATTACTTACTGAGGTAGATCGATCGAAGTATCGAGTGGGTGAAGGAGTTCGTCCGTGAGTAGACCTTGCGCCGTGCGTAGCGCTGGGCGTAGGCGCCGGGACCCTTAGCGGCGGCTTGGACGTTGCCGAGGAGACGCGCGTCGCGGTAGAGCTCCGATCGAAGACTGCGATGACGGGCCACGTCGACTCCTTGGGTTCAACTCTCTCTAACGAATCGTACGTCGTGTGGTAGTGACAGAATCGAGAGTGCCCGCCGTGATCGAGGAGACCCCGTGAACAATCGACAGATAGTGTTCGCCGAGCGTCCCGTGGGCCCACTCGGTAAGTCCACCACAACGCTGGTGACTTCAACCAAGTCAGTCTGTGGCGACGGTGAGGCACTCATAAAAGTGGCCATGTTGAGCATCGACCCCACGATTCGAACGTGGATGAACGACGCGCCGGGATACCTTGCGCCCATGCAATTGGGGGAAGTCATCCGAGGCAGCGGTACCGGGCTCGTCGTCGAATCGTGCAACCCGCACTACAAAGTGGGCGACATCGTCTTTGGAATGACGAACTGGCAAGAGTGGGTCCTCGCGAACGAGGAGAACCGTTTTTCCGTGGTACCCCCGGGGCTCGGTCTCGATCTCGCCACCATGATGAACGTGCTCGGTGTGACGGGCATCACGGCGTTCTTCGGTCTCACCGACGTGGGCCAGATGAAGCCCGGTGACGTGGTGGTGGTTTCCTCGGCGGCCGGCGCGACGGGTTCAGTCGTGGGTCAGATCGCCCAAGCGCGCGGCGCACTAAAAGTGGTGGGTATCGCCGGGGGACCGGAGAAGTGCGCCGAGGTGGTGGAGACCTACGCCTTCGACGAGTGCTTGGACTATCGCGAGGAGCATCTGGGTCGGCGACTCCACGAGGCGTGTCCCGAGGGCGTTGATCTCTACTTTGACAACGTGGGTGGCGAGATCCTCGACGCCGTGCTCGCCAACGTCGCGATGCACGCTCGGGTTGTGCTCTGCGGGGCGATCTCGCAGTACAACGCCACCGGCGCTCGTCGCGGGATCGAGAACACGTCGATGTTGATCACGCGTCGAGGACGAATGGAGGGCTTCATCGTTCTCGACTACGCGTCTCGTTTCGCTGAGGCGCAGAGTGAACTGGCCGCCATGGTGCACTCGGGAACTTTGAAACACCGAGAACACTTGGTGGAGGGTTTGGAGAACGCCCCCGAAGCGCTCAGCCTGCTCTTCAGCGGAGGTAACCACGGCAAGACGCTGGTCGTGGTGGACGAGAGCGTGCAGCTTGGCTGACGCGTCGATAGACGCTGCGGCGCGTCGTGACTGGCTCCACGTCACGGTCGCGCTGTTCCTCGTTGCGTTGGTCGCCGGGTTCGCGCAGTTCGGCGCCGTCGCGTCGCTCGACGACGTCGCGCGTCACTTTGGTCACCCCGCCACGAGCCAATCGCTGCAGAGCGTCGTCGGACTCTCGGGCTCGGTGCTCGGTACTGGCCTGGCGATACTTCGTCTCGCTTCCCTCGTTGCTCTACCCCTCGCCTCACTCGCCGATCGCTGGGGACGCACCAACGTGCTTCGTCGAGCGCTGCTGGTGGGACTCGTGATTACGGCCGGCGCGTCACTCAGTCCTTCGTACTGGCTCTTCGTGGCCTGTTTCGCGCTCGCTCGACCGCTGCTCTCCACGACGTCGGCGCTCGTCCAGGTCATTACCGTGGAACTTTCGAGTACGAAGGGTCGGATCGACCGCCTCGTCATTATTTCGGCCGGCGCGGGCATTGGTGCGGGACTGGCGGCGATCTTGCACGGCCTCATCCGAGGGCCCGACTCTTTTCGTTGGCTCTTCGCTCTGGCGGTGGTGCCGGTCTTCTTCGTGCGACCACTGTTGCGACGAATCCCCGAGCCGACTTTTCACGACGGCGTCATGACGTTCGCTCGTATCGGCGCCGTCCCGCGTGGCCTGCGCGGACGCGTCGCCATCGTGGGCGTCATGGTCTTTATCATCGGCGTGATAGCGGGTCCCGCGAGCGGCTTTACGTTCGTCTACGGCGAGGGCGTCCTCAAGATCAGCCCGGGGGTCGTGGCGAGCGTCGTGGCCTTTAGTGCCGTGACCGGTCTTGTGGGACTACTGCTTAGTCGTTACTTCTCACGCGTGATCGGTCGACGCTGGACGATCGTCGTTGGCACGCTCGCGACCGCGGCGACGGCGTCGCTCGCGTACGGCGGTGGAAAGATCGCCTTCGTCGTGGGCTACATGAGCGGTGTCGCGGCCGGCGGACTCTTGGCCCCGGCGATCGCGGCGCTGAGCACCGAGTTGTTTTCGCACACGTTTCGTGCGACCGCCGCCGGTTGGATCGTCGTAGCCGGCGTGCTCGGGGCCATGACCGGACTATTGGTCTTTGGACTGATCGGCGACAGCGTGCACGTGACCGGTGCTGGATCCCTTCGTCTGCCGGCCCTCTTGACGTTCTTGCCGTTGCTGCCACTTTTGTTGTTGTTGACGCGACTGCCCGAGAGTTCGACGATGGACCTGGCCTAGCGAAGTTCGATGTCGGCCACGAGCGCCATGTGATCGCTGCCGCCGTCGCGGGTAAAACTTTGCAGCGACTTCCAGGGACCTCGTCCCAGGATGTGGTCAATCTGCGAGTGGGGACGCGGCGCGGGCCAGGTGCGCCCGGTCGCCAGGGAGTGCCAGCCCGGCAACAAGAGTCGCAGCAGTGGGCGCCAACTGTTGAAATCCCCGCCGATCAGTATGGGGAGTTCGGGATCGAGGGTCTCGACGAACTCGCTCACCCGTCGGTACTGACGGTACGAACCGTGACTGAGGTGCGCGCCGTGAATCGCGAGGACGTAGAACGAGCGGTCGTTGTCCCTCAGTCGTGCCACCAGCAGCGCGCGCTGCACTTTTTCGCGCGGCAGTCGGCCGAGCGAGATGACGCGAACGTCTTCGACCTCGAGGCGCGTGAGTAGGCCCAGTCCCCACGTCCCTCGTTCCACGTGCTCGAGTCGCGCGCGGCTCGCGAGCTGGACCTTGGTGAGGGAGCGGTGTTCGGTGAAGAAGAGGCCCCGTTCACCGAAGAAGTGCGCGAAGCGAGGCTGCCACGTAGTTCCGCCCACGCCCCTCGTGACGCGTTCGCCGTGCGCCAGCGGCGCAAAGCCACCCTCGAGGTGCAGCGTGGTCGACAAGTCTTCGTAGAAGTCGGGACCGTCGTCGGCCCGCCAGAGTTCGGGCAGGATGAGCACGTCGGCGTCGAGTTCTTTGATGACTTCGAGGACTCGAGTGGGACGACCCCAGCCGTCGACGCCGGCGTGAAGGTTAAACGTCGCGACACGCACTGTTAAACCCTACCCAGGCTCGTGGCGTGATGTGGCAGTCTCTAAAGGTGGAATCCGTCGACGTGACGTTCGGGCATCGACTGTGGTGGGTTGACGCGTTCATCGGCGAAACGGAGCGCGGAAATCCCGCGGTGGTGGTCTTACTTGAGCATCCTCTCAGCGGCGACGAACTGCAGAAGATTGCTTTCGAGCTGGGCGCCTCGGAGACGGCCTTCGTTCGACGAGTTGGCGATCAGTGGTCGCTGCGTTGGTTTACGCCCACGGTCGAAGTCGATCTCTGTGGCCACGCGACGCTCGCCACGTTGCACGTCTTGTTAAACGAACTCGGCGCGCCCGGTGGCGAGCTCTACTTCGCCACGAGAGCCGGCGTGCTCTCGGGTCGACGACTGAGCGAGGGGCTCTTGGGAATTGACCTACCCCGGGCCTACCTCGAACCACTGGATCCCGCGGTCCTCAACGACACCCTGGGCGTGGTGCACGAGATCTACCAGGCCGGACCCTCGAGCGTGCTCGCGATTGTCCAGGACTACGACACGCTCTGTGGCTTGAGCGTCGATCCGATGAGTCTCTTTCTGGTGCCGAGTTCAATCATCATCGCCGCGTGTATCGGTGGACCCGACGTCGACGTGTCGATTCGCGTCTTCGCGCCCCGGCTCGGTCTCGCCGAAGATCATGCCACGGGCAGCGCCCTGTGCGCGGTCGCGCCGTGGTGGGTCGAAAAGGTTGGATCACCCACCGTCATGGTGCGCCAAGCCAGTTCGCGTGGGGGCGTCATGTACGCACGGCTCTTCGAAAAGAACGTCGAGGTCGCGGGGTTGGCCAGGACCTTCTTCAGCGGCGAAATTCGTCTATGAGTGACGACGTTCTCGGCCCCGGGCCGCGCACCCGGGTACGACGCCTACCCCAAAAGGCGACCTACGACGAAGAGATCATCTTCGCAATCTTGGACCAGGCGCCGCTCTGTCACGTCGCCGCGACAGTGCAGGGTAAGCCCGTGGCGCTCCCGACCCTGCACGCGAGAGAGAACCGAACGATCTATCTTCACGGCAGTCCCTCTAACGAGGTGCTGAAGTCACTCGTGCGCGCCGGCGAGGCGTTCGTGAGCGTGACGCTTTACGACGGTCTTCGACTAGCGAGATCGGGCTTCGAGTCGTCAATCGCGTACCGGTCGGTCGTCGTGGTGGGCGTCGCGCACGAAGTCGTGGAGGAAAACGAAAAGGCGAGGGTGCTCAATCTCTTCGTCGATCGGGTCTTGCCCGGAAGGGCCCGTGAGGTTCGTCCCCTCAGTGCCCAAGAGCAGCGTCTCACGATGGTGGTCGCGGTGTCCATCGACGAAGCGTCGGCGAAGGTCTCCGAGGGACCGACCGACGACGACGACGACGACCGGGCGCTTCGCATATGGTCCGGTACCGTGCCGGCGCGCCTCGTCTTTGGCCAGCCGGTACCCGACACCAACGGCGCGATGGCCCGCGGTGACGTTGCGCTACCGCTCTCGGTGAAAAGACTCTTGGACGAACAGTGACGTTGGAGGATCTTCGTCAACAGATCCAACGCATCACGCCGGTCGACGCTCGCGAGTCGATCTCCATTGACATGACCCTGGACCGCTTGACCTGGCCGGGAAATCCCTTCTCCGAGAGCGAGAACGTTCACCACCTCACGGCCTCATCGTTCGTGGTTTCCTCACGCGGCGTGATACTTCATCGACATCGGCGTCTCGGCATCTGGGTCCAGCCCGGGGGACACGTGGACTCGGGTGAGTCGCCCGAAGAGGCCTGCGTTCGTGAAACGACCGAAGAGACGGGCCTCGTCGTGCCTCATCTCGATCCCGCGGCGCTCTTTCACGTCGACGTGCACCCCGGACCCAAGGGTCACACCCACTACGACCTTCGCTACGTGCTCATCGGCGAGCCGCTCGATCCCCACCCACCCGCGAACGAAAGCCCCGACGTCTTCTGGTTTGACTTTGACGCCGCGATTGAGCGTGCGGAACCAACATTGGGCGCGGCCTTGAAGAAGCTGGCCGGGTCGCTCGACGATTTTGACGTGACAGACTAATCGTGTGAGCGAGACCGACGCCCTTCGTGCTCTCATGGAGGCTGATCGGTGGATGGATCGGGTCAGCACGCAGAAGACGCACCTGCCCGAGATCGCGGAACTGGCAACGTTGGAGGTCGAACTTCGCGGTCTGCTCAAGGACCTCCGCGAGGCCGAGGGGCGCCTCGCGCCGGTGAAGAGTGCCTACGACGACGTGTCACGTGAGTCGAAGCGTTTGAAGAATCGAGCGAACGATCTCGACGCGACGTTGGCGTCGTCCACGGCCAATGCCCGAGAGCTGGCGGTCCTCCAGAAGGAGCTCACCCACGTGCGCGACCTGCTCTCCGAGAGTGAAGACCGCGAACTCGAACTGCTGCTCGAGCTCGAACCTCGAGAGGGCGAGGTCGAGTCGATCAAACGACGGGCCCAGCCCGGCGTGGGCCGACGTAGTGAACTCATCGACGTGATCGCTAAGTTACAGATCACTCTCGACGATGAACTCGTGTCGCTTCGACGCAGCCGCGAGGAGCTCGTTGGCGCTGTCGCGGCGAACCTGCTGGCTCGCTACGACGTCGCGCTGGCGCGCGCGGGCACTTCTGGGGCGGCGCAAGTGCTCGAAGGTCGATGCGATGGCTGTCGTCTCGCGCTCTCACCGCTCGACCACGACCGCTTCAAGTCCCAAGCACTCGACACCTTCATGGACTGTCCCGAGTGCGGTCGACTCTTGTTGCCGTGATCATCCTGATTCGCCACGGCCAGACCACGACCAACGCCCAGAGTCTCTTAGTGGGGCGAAGTGATCCGCATCTAACAGAGCTCGGTCAGCGACAGTCCCGCGCGCTCGTGCCCTACCTGACGGGCGTCGCTGAGGTGTGGGTGTCCCCGCTGACGCGCGCTCGCCAGACGGCGGCGCTGGCGCTGCCGGACATTGAAGCCACCGTGAAGGAGTCCTTCATTGAAGTGGACTACGGCGACCTCGACGGGCAGCCACTGGGCGTGATTTCGCCCGAGGGGTGGCGGGCCTTCCAACTCGATCACGACGCGGCCTTTGGCGGCGGCGAGTCACTCGCTAGCGTCGACCGGCGCGTGCACGCGGAACTCGACGCGCTCTTGGTGGACGAATCGAGTCTCCTTCACGCGCACGATCGTCACTTGGCGATCGTGAGTCACGTCTCACCGATCAAATCCGCGACCGTCTGGGCGCTCGGGATCCCCGGGTCGACGGCGTGGCGAACCCGACTGGACAACGGTTCGATCACCACGATTGGACTTCGCGGCGTGACGCCCCAACTCGTGCGATTCAACGTGGTGCCGGCGCTGCACTAGTTAGTGCAGCGCCACGCTGAGGGCCCAAAAGTTCAGGCCCGCGCCGATCAGCGTGCCGACGTGAAAGAGTTCGTGGTAGCCAAAGATTCGCGGGGCGAGTTTCGGTCTCTTCAGGGCGTAGGCGAGGGCGCCCAGGGTGTAGGCCAGTCCGCCGGCGACGACGAGGAAAAAGCACATCGGACCGCCCCCGCGATAGATCTGGGGCATCACCGCGACGGCCGCCCAGCCCACGACGAGGTAGGGCAACGTGTTCACCCACTTGGGCGTGTCGAGGGCCAGCTGGCGGATGGCGATGCCCACCGCGGCCCCACCGGACACCACGAGCAACAGCACGAGGCGGATCGTGCCGTGCATCGTCAGCCCGGCGAGGGCCAGGTAACTTCCGATAATCGCGAGGAAAATCGCGGAGTGGTCGGCTCGCTTGAAGGCCCTTCGGTGGCTGGGCGACCACCGAACGCGGTGAAAGAGGGCGCTCGTGACGAACATGGACCCGACGCCGACCAGGTAACAGAGGACCCAGGCGACCTGTGACCACGTTCGCGCCTCCACCAGCAAGATGGGCGAACAGCCCAGGAGAATGACCGCGCCCGCGACGTGGAGCCATCCGCGCAGAAGCGGGCGCACGATCGTGCTCGCTGACTCGCCGGGGGAAGCATCCGTCACGCTTCAACCCTAAGAGGCTGTGTTCCATTTCTTGCCGGCGCGCCCAAGTGTGATTAAACGGGGATTAGATAGGCACCCAAAACACTGAAAGTCCGTACGCTACAAGGGTTATGTACGATTTTCGGTCCTACATAACCACTACTCAATCACGCGGGAGCCAGCGCTCGGATCCGAGCGCTGTTACACCACGCCGGTGCCGTTAGTGGTGGATTCGTGGTGCTTCGGAAACGTGAACCCTGCACCGCGAAGCACGCGGGAAGAGCCGTTCGTCACCCGTACAAGCCTCGAACGGGGTAGGGCTCTGGGACGGAACCGACAAGTGCTGGTCGAAGGACCAGCATCCGGACGGTGAGCAAGTACCGGCTGTTCAGTCGGTCAAGGCGAACCGGTGTGTCGAATTAGGACACACGCTGTAAGGGTCGGCGTTGCCCCCTTTGAAACAACGGAGCCCGTCTGCTCTGTAGACAGAACAGACGGGCGCTCGATGTTTGGCCCCCCCAGCCAATAGCCAAGAAATTAGTTCGTCCCCACGCACTACTGTGAGCGTCAAGGCCTTTAAACAGGGTCTCGTGAGCAATTTCACATGGAGGAACCGCTATGGAACGTCGCACCTTAGGTCAAGGACTGGAAGTTTCCGCTGAGGGACTCGGTTGTATGGGCATGAGTGAGTTCTACGGCGCCGGCGACGACGTAGAGTCTCTCGCCACGATTCACGAAGCGCTCGATCGCGGGGTCAACTTCTTGGACACGGCCGATATGTACGGTCCCTTTACCAACGAACGCCTGGTCGCGCGCGCGATCAAGGATCGTCGCGACGAAGTGGTGCTCGCGACGAAGTTCGGCAACCAGCGAGCTGAGGACGGTTCGTTTCTTCGAGTGAACGGCACGCCGGAGTACGTGGCGGCGGCGTGCGACGCGTCACTCGAACGCCTCGGCGTCGACGCGATCGACCTCTACTACCAACACCGCGTCGATCGGACCGTGCCGATTGAAGAGACCTGGGGAGCGATGAAGTCGCTCGTCGCCGCGGGCAAGGTCCGGCACTTGGGTATCTCGGAGGCTTCGTCGGAGACGATCGAACGGGCGAACGCGGTCCACCCAGTGACGGCACTGCAGAGTGAGTACTCGCTGTGGTCGCGCGACCCCGAAGACGGCGTGCTCGCGACCTGTCGACGCTTGGGCATTGGCTTCGTCGCCTACAGCCCGCTCGGCCGCGGTTTTTTGACCAACGAAGCCGCCACGCGTCAAAACGTCGAAGGGGACTTTCGTAACCGTCATCCGCGATTCTCGGGCGACGCCTTTGAGAAGAATTTGGCCCTGGTTAAGAATCTCGAAGCGATCGCCGCGTCGAAAAACGTCACCGTCGCTCAGTTGTCGCTGGCCTGGGTACTGTCGCGCGGCCCCGACGTGGTCCCCATTCCGGGCACCAAGCGCCGCCGGTGGCTGCACGAGAACATCGCGGCCCTCGACATCGACTTGAGCGTCGCCGACGTCGCCGCGCTCGAGGCGGCCGTGCCGCGTGGGGCGGTCGTAGGCGATCGCTACCAGCCCGCGGGCATGTTGAACGTCAACGGGTGACGCGCGAGAGCGCTCCTTCACGTAACTCCACCACCACGTCGCACCACGCCATGACGTCTTGGTCGTGCGTGGCGACGATCACCGTGGCGTTGGTCGAGCCGAGAAGGGCCAAGACGGCTCTCGTCTCCTCGCGCCCGAGCCCCGCGGTAAGTTCGTCGAGCACGTAGACGTCCGGGCTGGTAACGAGAGCACGGACCACGGCGACGCGCACGCGTTCGCCGCGCGAGAGTTCTTCAAAGCGGGTCGTTCGATCCGTGACGAGTCCGAGCGCGGCGAGATCGTCGTGGGGATCTCGCGTGCTCGGGCGACCCAGCGTCACGACGTCGATGGCGAACCCGCGGGTGAGACCCGGTTCGCTCGGCACGTAGGTGAGATGCTGACGGAGTTCGACTTCGCTCAGATCATTGAGTCGCACCGAGCCCACGCTGATGGTTCCACTGCTCACCTCGTCGAGGGCCGCGATGGCGCGAAGCAGCGTCGACTTTCCAACGCCGGACTCGCCGGTGATCGCCACGCGTACGCCGGGCTCGATCGTGAGGTCGGCGCGTTCTAGAAGAACGCGCTCGTCTTCGACGAGCGTCACGTCGATCAGTTGCAGCGCGGTCGTCAAAGGCCACGGGAGCGAACCTCTCCGAGGAGAGGTCGCGAGCGCTTCGAGGCGTTCCCCGCCCCCGCTCACCTCGACGGCGGCGTGCAGCGACAGGCGAATGGTGCTCAGCGCCTCGTACGTCGCGAGACCAATCACCGCCGCCACGACGAGCCACACGCTCGACGTTCGAGGGTGCGTCGTGACGGCACCCACCGCCAACAGACTGAGCGCCACCACCAGAGCGTTCGACGCGCGCCGTTGACGCCGGAGCTTCCCCTCGGCTCTCTCCACACGCGCCACCGCCGCTGCGGAGCGCAGTTCGGCCAGTTCCTCACGACGAAGCAGGGCCAGTTCGGGGGTCACCGCGCTGAGCTCGACCAGTTGGGCGCGGTAGTTGCCTCGAGCCGCGCGAAGTTCGCGGTCGAGGGTGAGTTCAACTCTCGCCAGCGACGAGAGTCCTACGACGCCGAGTAGTTGTAGGGCGAGAAGGATTAGCGCGTACGCCCACCAGTGTCCCTCCGGGGCCAAGACGGCCACGACGACGTCACCGAGCACCAGGACGGCGATGGTGTCAACGAAGGGCACGACGAAACGAAGCCAGAGATCTTGCAGTTCGTCGGTGTCAGTGAGCGCGCGCTCGAGTAGATCACCCGACGCGTACGCACGCCACTGCGAGAAGTTGAGTTGGCCAATCACTTCGACGAGCCAGCGACGCCAACGCGTGACCGCGGCGTAACCCAGCCGGTGCGCGGCGAGCCTCTCACTAAAGCGCAGCGGTGAACGGAGAAAGGCGAAGAGCTCGATGACGATAAGTACGACCGCGACCGCGCGCAGACCCGGTCGCGTGGCGCTCTCCACTAAGAGCGCGACCGCGCCCACTAAGAGCGCGACGTTCGTCGCCGTGGCGACGAAACCGGCGACCAACGCTCGCGCGAGGGCCACTCTTGGCGGTTGAGCTCGTTGGAGCCATCGACGTAGTCGGGCCACGTCGTGGTTCACGGTCGGATCTCGATTCGTTGCGTCGCGTCGATCAGTAGCGGCGTGTCGACGGTGGCTTCGAGTACCGCGAGACCGGGCAGTTCGAGGAGGGTTCGGCGAACACTGGCGCGCGCGTCGGCGTCGAGCACGCCCGCGACGTCGTCGAGCACGACGAGTGAGGGCGTGCTCAAGAGAGCCCGCGCGAGGACGAGTCGAACGCGTTCGCCCGAACTGAGTCCGCGTCCCTCGCTCAGCAGTTCAACGTCGAGATCGACAAAGCGCTCGCCCGTAAGACCTAGGGATTGGAGACAGTTCGCGACGTCGTCGTCGTTCAGGCCTACGCCCAACGTGAGATTGTCGCGCAGCGACCCCGAAAGCAGGGCGCTCTCGACGCTGACGTAACCAATGGACTCGTTCGTACGCGTCGCCTCACCATTCGCGATCGAGCGCCAACCGAGCAGGGTATGGAGCAACGTGGTCTTACCGACGCCCGAGGGTCCCGTGATAACGACGCGATCGCCCGGACGCACGATCAAATTGACGACACCGCGATTGGCTTCGGTGACGAGAGCGCGCGCGCCGATCAGTTCGTCGCTCGGGCGTAACGTGCTCGAGGTCTTGGCGGGGACGAGGGCCACGAGTGCTTGTTGCGCGTCGTCGCGGCGATGGAACTCAACGCCGTAGCGTCGAACTTGCGCGAAGAGTTCGCTCGTCACCAGGACGGCCACGAGGGCGCGCACGAGGTTGAGTCGACCACCGAGGAGCCCGAATCCGACGACCATGGCGACCAGGCCAATGCTGACGCCGCTGAGAAACTCGGTCACCAAGGACGACTCCAGGGCTACGCGGATCGCTCGAAGGGCGAGGGAGTGTTCACTCTCGGAGATGGCACCTATCTCGTTCGCACCGTACGAGACCGCGCCGAGTGCTCGTAGCTCGGGGGCGTGTTGGAGAACTTCCAACTGGCGAGCTTCAAGAAGCGCGCGGCGCTCTTGGTACTGCGTGGCCATGGCTTCGCTCCGTCGACCGGCTCGTTGGTAGAGCGGCGCCGCCATCGCGAGCAGCGTCACCGTAATGACCAACGGCAGCCATCCAGCGGCCCAAAAAATGACAAAGACGCCCAGCAGTGACGTGGCGGCACTCGCTCTCAGGCGCTCGAGCGAAGGTGACTGCGAGGCCTGGTCGATCGCGAGGGCCAGATCGCCCCGTCCGCGCTCACCTTCTCGACGCGGTGACGCGAGGTGTTGGACGAGGGAGTGTCGCCACCTTGAACGAAGACGCGCGGTCGTGGCTTCGCCCCACTCGTCGAGTCCACTCGCCAAGACCCAGCGCAGTGCGACGACCGCGACGAGTAGCCAGACGCCCGCGGCGGCGTCGCGGTGCGCCACGTCGCTAAGGGCGACGGCGCTCAGCGCGGCGAGGGCCAGCGCGAGGAGACTAGCGAGACTGCCGAGGACTCGGGCACTGAGCAGGTACGCGGCACTCGTTGGAGGTTCAGACGATGCGAGGGCCACCGTTCAATGCTAATGAACCGCTTCGCTTCTTACTGGTGGTCGTCGCGATGAGGTAGTGCGTGCGCGGAGCCGTTCAGCCAGTCCCGCAACGCCTTGGTCGCGCGACAGTCGTCCTCGTTGTATTCGAGTATCCGTGTTCGAAAAGCGAGGGCGTCGGGTAGTTGAGGGCGCGTCGCTTCTTCGTACCAACGAATGGACGCCTCGCCGCTCGGGTTGGGATCTCGCCAGCTAAAGCCCGCGGCGACGGCGAGCATCTTTAGTCCGAGGGGTCCCTCGGTCTGGATCTGGCGTTTAGCCAGTTCGTGAAGGTCAATCCACTGGGCGGGGTCGCTCCGGCGAAAGGCGGCGAGGTCGTGCGGCGTCGGGCCTTCGTCGAGCGGCGGATTGACCGCTCGATTCATCGCGCCGTCTTCGGCCTGGGCCCAGAAGCAGTACGCCACGAACGTGCGACCTTGCTCGTGACACGCGTCGCGCACTCCCTTCAGCCACGTCCAGAAGTCCTTGAAGATCGCGGCTTCCGTCTCGTGGCTGAGTGCCCCCCACTCGACAAAGGCTCGATAGCCAGCCGCGACGCCGTTCGTTGGGTGATTCACCGTGACGTGCGCGCCCCAGAGGTACGTCGCGTCCTCGTAGCTTTCCATGTCGACGTCGACCTCGACGTCGGCGGTGACGCAACCCATTCGCTCGGCGTCCACGATGCGAAGCGACGATCCGCGTTCGTGCGCGCGTGCTCGATAGATGAGGTCGTCGAGCTTGTCGATGGTACGACCCAAGAGTTCCTCGGCTACGTAGGGACCGAGGGGATTGATCGTCTTGTTGCGCGCGCGTCGAGCGAGGTCGGGATTGAGCCGAGCGAGACGAGCGCGCGTGTCCACCCCCTGTTCTCGAAGCAGGAGTTGTTGGTCGAAGGAGGTGAAGCGAACCAGGGAGACGTCGTCGCGTTGTTCGAGCTGATCTTCGCAGTGCTCGTTGTAGGGGCACTCGGGACAGTCGCGGTGCCAGTAGGGCGACGTGGGAAAGGGGCCCTTTGACGAGGCCCACTCGTCGTGCGCCACGAGAACGTTGAAGCGTTCTTGGTAGAGGTCGTCGTAGGTCGAAAGATTGAAGCGCGGGTAACTCTTCCCGGCCAGTTCAAACCACCAGAGTCGACTTTGGCGGTCGACGACGCCGGCCCTGGCGTTCGGGTCAGCGTGTCCGAGAGTGTGGAGCACCCGCGTGGCCTGCGCCAGGGAGAGCCCGCTACGCGTCATGGGCAGCGCGGAACGCGTCCCCACGCCGTCGAGGTAGTGGGCCTCGCTCGGTCGAAGACGCGCCAACGTGCCTTCGAGCGTGCGCCGGGTACTCGCGACTTCGACGGCCTCGTGGTTCTTGATCAGTAGTGGCGCGTACGTGAAGCGTTCGCCCACTCGGCCCACGCGAACGAGGGCGTGCACCGACGCCGTGCGGCGCCCCTCGTCGTCTCTCGCCAAACGCGGCAAGAGGATGAGGTCGCAGCCCGAGAGCATGAGTTCGGTGGTTTCGTCTTGGCTCGTGGGGGTCGGCGCCTCGGGGTGGAGTTGGCGTAGCAGTTCCAGCGTGGAGTGTCGATGGTCGCGCGCGCCGCGTCGACGACGCTCCATCTCCGGGGAAAGTGGTGGTGCCACGAAGTCATAGGGGGCGCCTCGACTCAGTGCGACGCGGTGCACGCACGCGAGTATCTCGTCACTGCGTAGGTACTCGGCCACGAAGGAAGCCTACGAGGCGGTCGGCTTCTCATTACGCCAGCTGCTCCACAGCGCGGCGTACTCGCCGTTCAGCGCGACGAGTTCGTCGTGGGTGCCGAGTTCGGCCACGACACCTTCAATAATGACGGCCACGCGGTCGGCGTCGTGCGCGGTGTGAAGGCGGTGAGCGATGGCGATGACGGTGCGTCCGTGCAACACGGCACTGAGTGAGCGTTCGAGGTGTCGAGCGGCCCGCGGGTCGAGCAGCGCCGTCGCCTCGTCGAGTACGAGCGTGTGGGGATTGCTTAGGACCAGCCGCGCCAGTGCCAACTGCTGCGCTTGGGCGGGCGTGATCTGGTAGCCCGTCGTGCCGAGTTCAGTGTCCAGTCCTTGTGGCAGGCGTCGGACCCACTCGAGCGCGTCCACGGCGTCGAGGGCGTCTTCGATCTCGCGCTGGCTCGCTTCGGGATGGGCGAGCGCCAAGTTGTCGTGCACCGAGCCAATGAAGATGTGGTGTTCTTGGGTCACCAGCGCGACGTGTTTACGCAGAGTCGCGAGCGGCATCTGAGCTAGTTCGACGTCGCCCACGCGCACTGAGCCGCTCCGCGGGGCGTCGATGCCCGCGAGGAGTCTTCCGATCGTTGACTTTCCGGCGCCCGACGGTCCGACGATGGCCAGTCGTTCACCGGGCTTCACCGTGATGGTGATGCCGTTCAGAACGTCGTGACCCGCGCGGTAGGCGTAGCGAACGTTCTCCATCGTGATGGTTTCGTTGGATGGTTCCGGACCCGTACTCGGTCGGTCGTCCTTTACTACCGACACGCCCACCAAGCGCGCGAGGGCGGTTTGACCGATTTGGAGTTCGTCGAGCCACGAGACAATTCGGTCGAGCGGGTCGTTGATCTGCACGACGTAGAGGGTGACCGTGGTGCCCGCGCCAATCGAAAGGTGACCGTTGATCACGAGCCAGCCGCTCCACGCCAGCGTCGCGGCGACGGCCATGGCGAAGGCCCCTTCGACGGTGGGGAACCACACCATGCGAAGGAGCAGGGTGTACATCTCTGAGTAGAACGACTCTCGAACGTTGTCTTCGATTCGCGTCGCCTGACGATCGCCCAACTGGTGGGCGTCGACGGTGCGAGCTCCCTCCGCCGTTTCAGCGACCGAACCGGACATGGTCGCGTAACTGATGCGCTCGCGTCGGTAGCCGGGCGTGGCGTAACGCAAGTAGTAGCGAGTGGAGAAGAAGAGGAAGGGCAGCGACACCAGGCTCGCCACGGTCGCCAGTGGACTCACGAGCAACATCGCGATCAAGGTGAGAATCGCCTGGAGAATGGCGACGAGCCACTCGGGCACCGCAAAGCGCACCGTGCGCGAGAGGGACTCCATGTCGTTGGTGGTGCGGCTCAAGAGATCGCCCGTGCCCGCACGTTCGACCTCTATGAGCGGCAGCGCCAGCACGCTTTCAAGAAACTCCTCACGCAGTTGCGCGAAGACCGTCTCGCCCAGGACGTAGCTGCGCCGGCGCGCGAAGAACGTCAGCGCGGCGTAGCCGAGTGACGACACGACCAGCGTGCCGACGTAGAGCGCGATTTTCGTGGAGGTCAGTTGATGGTTGGAGGCGAAGTCCGTGATCTGGCCAATGACCCACGCGGGAACGAGCGCCATCACGGCGGCCAACGCGTAGAGCGCGAGCATGCGCGCCAGGGGGCGGCGATGTTGGCGCATCAGCACGCGCGCGTAGGCGAGCACGACCTTTGAGTTCGCGACTGGCAACTGCACTAGGCGTCCTCTCGTAACACGATCTGGCGGTACTTCGAGGAACGTTCTACGAGCTCCTGGTGGGTACCGTGATCGGTCACCTGGCCGTCGAGTACCACGTACACGACGTCCATTTTCTCAAGCAGCAACGGACTCGACGTGGCGACCAACGTCGTGTGCTCACCGCGCACTTCGCGTAGTCGAGCGGCGATACGACCTTCGGTGTGCGTGTCGACCGCCGAGGTGGGATCCACCAGGACTAAGACCTCGGCGTTGGTGAGTATGGCGCGCGCGAGACTGAGTCGCTGACGCTGGCCCCCCGAGAAACCCCGGCCGCGCTCTTCCACGGTGGTCGAGAGCCCGTCCTCGAGGGCGTCGAGCACGTCGAGGGAGCTGGTGGCTCGCAGCACCTCAAGGATGCGCTCGTCGTCGACGAGCCCGTGGGGCATGAGTTCGTAGCGCAGTTCGCCCGAAAAGAGGCGAGGCTCGATCTCGCTCACGATGACGTGCGAGCGAACGTCGGCCAGTGAGTACGACGAAATCGCTACGCCGTTCACGAGGACGTCGTCGGTGTCGGGCACGAAACGGCCCAAGCGATCGACCAGGACCGCGGCGTGATCGGGCGTGTCGGTGACAAGCGCGACCAGTTGGCCCCGCTCGACGACCACCCCGCTTCGTTGGTCTTCGAGACGGTTCAGACGCGGCGGCCACGCCACCGGGTTCTCTGGTTCGCTCACGATGGGCTGGACCTTCAAGATCCGCAGCACCTTGCCAGCGCCGACGTAGGCCCTCGTCGACATGATGACGTAGTCGATCGCCGTGCGTAGGGGCGTCGTCAGGAACGACGAGTAGCCGAAGAAGGCCACGAGTTGACCCGGTTGAAGGGAACCGTTCATCACGTCGCGCGCGCCCAGAAACGTCACGACACCGGTCAAGATGGCCGGCAGCAGCACTTGACCCGACTCCAGTCCGGCCTGGGGCGCGGCGATGCGCGTGCCGGCGACGCGCACCTTCTGGCTCTGGTCGCGGTAGTTCTGAAGGAAGACCTCTTCGCCGCCGACCCCTCGAAGGATCCGTAGACCCGCGACGGTGTCGGATCCGAGGGCCGCGAGGCGCCCCGCGGCCTCACGCTGGGCCGCCTGGGTTGCGTGCAGCGGCTTCATCAGCGGCGTCGTCAGCGAGCCCAGGATCGGCACGCCGAGCAGCACGATGAGACCGAGCTGCACCGAGGTCGAGAGCAAGATGAAGGACACGACGATCCACGCCACGATGGCGCCGGAGAATCGAGCGAAACTGTCGTACGACCCACCGATACGCATGGCGTCGGCGGCGACGGTGTTGACAATGTCACCGGCGGGAATCTCGTCCGTCAGCGCGGGCCCCGTTTTGGCGATGTGACGGCCAATGACTTGAATGGTGCGATACGTCGCGCTCATCCAGTTCGTCACGGCGAGCTGGTGACGAAGCGCGCCGCAGAACGCCTGAAAGAGTCCGAGGGCCACCACGACCGCCACCCACTTAAAGAGTTCGGCCTCGTTGTGGCGCTCCACCCCGTGGTCGATCGCGGCACCAACCGCGGCCCACACGAGGGCCTGCGAGACCATCCACCCGATGCCAAAGAGGGCGTTCAGGCTCAAGAGCCACTTCTGTTGTCGCGCGAGCCAGGCGAGGTAGCGAAGGGGCGAACCGGTGTCGGGCGTGCCCGGATCGCCAACGGGCAGTTCGCGATAGGGCAGGTGCAGCACGGTTCATCCTTTCGAGTAGTTGATTTATGGGACAGAGGGATGGTGAGTCGACCTGTAAGCGGGGTTCTGTCCACCTTCGTAGTGAAGGATGGGCGGCCATCCATCTCAGCGATCTACCTCGGAAGTGCCTCTGTTACAAGGCGCGCGGGCCGCCTTCCATGTTTGATCTTGCTCCGGGTGGGGTTTACCAAGCCACCTTGATTGCCCAAGGTGCTGGTGCGCTCTTACCGCACCGTTTCACCCTTACCTGTACTTGGTTGCCCAAGCCATCGGCGGTCTGTTTTCTGTGGCACTTTCCTGCACGTCACCGCGACTCACGTTTCGTAAGCACCCTGCCCTTTGGAGCCCCGACTTTCCTCGCCACTTGTTGCCAAGCAGCGCGGCCACCCAGTCGACTCACCATCCACTTCCAGTCTGACACAACTTTTGAAATCCATCAAGCCACGACGGTTGGTCACGTCCGGGCGGTAGCCTCACCACGTGGTGAGTGACACGTTGAGCGACGAACCCGTCCTAGAGGTCGGCGAGTTTTACCAACTGCTCACCGCGCACCTGGAGTCGAGCTTCGGTCGTCGCCGACCGCACTGGGTGCGCGGCGAGGTCGCCAAGGTCTACGAAAAGGGCCACGTCTACGTCGACCTCGTCGACGCCGGCTCCGCCTCGTCGGACACCAAACGCCCGGTTTTGAACGCCCACTGCTGGGCGACGCCCTGGGCGCCCCTGAAGCGACGGCTCGCGGCCGAGGGAATTGCGCTCAAGGCGGGCATGGTCGTCAGTTTCTACGGCTACGTCGACGTCTACGCGCCGCAGGGAAAAATAGGCTTTTCGATTACGGAGATCGACGTGGAGGGTCTCTTGGGCGACGTCGCGCGCCGTCGCCAGGAACTCATCGCGCGCCTCGCGGGCGAGGGACTGCTCGAGCTCAACAAGAACACGTACTTGGCGCCGGTGCCGCTGCGCGTGGGTCTCGTGGCGAGCCCCGGTACCGAGGGATACCAGGACTTCACCGGTCAACTGCTGAACTCGCGCTTTAGTTTCGAGATCATTCTCGTCAAGACCCTGGTCCAAGGTGAGGCGGCGCCCCCGCAGATCGTGAGTGCCGTTCAGGCCCTCGACGCCGAGGGCCTTGACGTCATCTGTATCGTTCGCGGTGGTGGCTCAAAGGGCGACCTCGCGTGTTTTGACGACGAACGCGTCGCGCGCGCCGTGGCGACCTCGTCGACGCCGATCTTCACCGGCATCGGTCACACCGGCGACGAGTCCGTGGCCGATCTCGTCGCGCACACGAGGTCGATTACCCCGACGAAACTGGGCGAGGAGATCGTCGCCCTCGTTGAGGCGTGGTACGAGGCCAACGTGCAGGGACCGGCCCGGCGTCTAGTGGAGGCGACGAACGACGTTCTAGACGAGGCGACGTTCTACCTGGGCGAGCGCCGTCGAACCATGATTTTTGCGGTACGCGATCGCCTCCGCGCGGAAGAGCGTCACCTCGCTGGCACCCGCGAGCGACTGGTGATCCAGGGTCGACACCTCGTGGAGTCGGCGACGCGCATGCTCGCGAGTAATCGTCAACTTCTTTCGGCGTACGATCCCAGGCGCCGTCTCGCCCAGGGCTGGTCCATCGTGACCGACTCGAAGGGCGTCGTCGTCAAGTCACTCGGAGGCGTTCACGTCGACGACGAGGTGCGGGTCCTCGTGAGTGACGGATCGTTCACGTCAAAGGTCACCGCAACGAAGGAGACATCCTCATGAGCACTGTCAGTGAGTGGAACGAAGCATCGAACGAACTGAACGCCATCGTCGCTTCGTTCGACGAAGGTGAAGTCTCGGTCGACGAACTCTTCGTGAAGTTGGAACGAGCCACGACCATCATCGAGGCCCTCGAAGCTCGTCTGGCGATCACCAAGGCCAAGGTCGAAGAGTTGACGCCTCGTATCGCCAAGGTCACCGAGGACGAATGAACGAGCAGTTCTACTTTCGCCAGCTCCTCGCGGGTCGCGACTTTGCCGTCGGTGACGACGTGGCCACGTCGATGCGTAACTTCTCCTACGCCCTCGGCGATCGCGAGACCGGCGACGCGATACTCGTGGACCCCGCCTATCGTCCGTCGGAGCTCGTCGATATGGTCACTGCCGACGAGATGAACGTGGTGGGCGTCGTCGCGACGCACTTCCACCCCGACCACATCGGCGGCACCCTCACCGGCGATCAGCACATCGCGGGCATCGCCGAACTGCTGGCCCTCATCGAAGTTCCCGTGCACGTGCAAGCGGAAGAGGCGGAGTGGGTGAAAGCGCGTACCGGCGTGAGCGACGACGCGCTCACCCTCCATCACGATCGTGATCAACTCGACGTGGGCACGGTCGCGGTGACGTTACTGCACACGCCCGGTCACACGCCCGGGAGTCAGTGCCTGCTCGTCGAAGGCCGACTACTCAGTGGCGACACGCTCTTTATCGACGGGTGTGGTCGCACCGACTTTCCCGGCGGCGACACGCTCGAAATGTATCGAACGTTGAGCGAACGCCTGAACGCGGTGAGCGACGAAACGGTGCTCTTTCCCGGACACTTGTACGCACCCGAGTCATTCCTTTCAATGGGTCACGTTCGAGCGCGCAACTACGTATTCTCGGCGAAGAGTCAAGAGGAGTGGCTCGCAATGTTCGCGTCATGAGTTCACTGCTCTCGTCAGACCACGTTGTCGTCGTGGGCGCCGGCGTCGCCGGCTGGCGCTTCGTCGAGACGCTGCGTCGAGAGGGTTACGAGGGCGCGTTGACCCTGGTCGGCGACGAGCCCCACGCCCCCTACGACCGGCCGCCGCTGTCGAAACAGGTGCTCTCGGGTAAGTGGACTCTGGAAAAGGCGACGCTCGCGACGCCGGAGAGACTCGTGGCGTCCGGGGCCGCTCTTCGACTCGGCGTGCGCGCGACGCGCCTCGACGTGGCGAACACGACGGTGTTTCTTTCTGATGGATCCCAGCTCGAGGGCACGCACGTCGTGCTCGCCACAGGAGCCCTTGCTCGTCCCCTGTCCTTTCCTTCGTCGGGCGCGTTGGCGACACTTCGCAACTACGACGACGTCACGCGCCTTAGTGCGGTGCTCGATTCGCTCGAGCCCGAGAGCGTCGTCGTGGTTATTGGCGGCGGATTCGTGGGCGCCGAGGCGGCGACCTCGATCAAGGCCCGCGGATTGGTGCCGATCGTGCTGGAAGTCGCCGCCCGCCCCCTGATCGGCGCCGTGGGTGAAAAGGCGTCCGCCTGGCTCGAGGGTCTCGGCGCGGACTTTGGCATCGAGGTTCGCACCAATCAACGATTGATCGACGTCGCGCCAAGAGAAGACGGCGTTGAGATTACGTTTGACGACGGATCGTCGTTGAGGGCGGGCACGATTCTGGCCGCGGTGGGATCGTCGCTCGATCTCGCGTGGCTCGACGGATCAGGTCTCACCATCGACGACGGAATTGTCGTCGACCGCGATTTTCAAGCGGCGAAGAACGTCGCGGCGATTGGCGACGTCGCGCACTTTGTCGTGACGGGCGCGATGGGCGAGGAACGCGCGAGAATTGAACACTGGGAGATCGCGACCGATCACGCCGGGCAGTTGGCGCGGTTCTGGACGAGCGGTGAACGATCGACGGCCGTCACGATTCCCTACTTTTGGTCCGATCAGTACGGCAAGAAGATTCAGATGCTCGGCCATCCCCACCCGAGTGACGACGTCGTCATGGTCGAAGGCAGCCACGATGCGGGCAAGTGGCTGGCGCTCTACTCACGCGACGGATTCGTCACGGGCCTGGTGTCGCTCAGTCAACCGCGCGCTCTCGCGCTCTCGAAACCGTTACTGGAAGAGCCCACGTCACTCAAGAGCGCGCTCGAGAGGGCGCCGTGGTCGACCTAGAACGAGATGCCAGAGAGTTCCGGGATAGTTCTCTCCGCGCGCTCAATGGTTGAGCGCCACGAGTGACGCGCGGACCTTCGCTCGTCGTCACTGAGCGAGGGCGTCGCTACGTAGCCCGGTGACCAGAGTCCCTCGACGTCGTCGAGCGTGAGGTGGCCCGCCGCGACGAGCGCCATGAGACCGGCACCACGGGTGGTGGCTTCGCGATCGGAGGAGACCGCGACGGTGCGGCCCGAAAAGTCGGCGAGGCGCTGCACGAAGAGGCGATTCGCACTCATGCCTCCGTCGACGCGCCACTCGGGCAGCGACGTGTTGATCTCGTCCTCGGCGGCGTCAATGAGATCGGCTCCGCGTTGGGCAATGCCCTCGAGAACGGATCGCACCAGATGAGCTCGCGAGGAACCTCGCGTGAGACCAAAGAACGCTCCGCGCGCGCCGAAGTCCCACTGGGGCGTGCCGAGTCCCGAGAAGGCGGGAACGAAGGAGACCCCGTCGCTCGACGTCACGGACCGCGCTACTGCTTCGCTCTCGCGCGGATCGCTAAGTACTCCGAGCTCAACGAGCCACTCCACGCACGATCCGGCGCTCAAGATAATGCCCTCGACCCCCCAGGTCACGGCGTCGTCGTGGCTGCGCACCACGGTCGGATAGCAACCCGAAGCGAAACGGTTGAGCGTCTCGGGAGGTTCGTTCCCGTGAATCATGTCGAGCATCGCGCCGGTGCCAAAGGTGATCTTGGCGCCGGATCGCACGCACGACTGGCCAAAGAGAGAGGCCGGCTGATCGCCGACCAGGGCCGTGATGGGCGGCGAACCCGACAACGCGCTCGCGGCGCCAAAGGTACCCATCGTGTCGACGAGTCCGGCCAGCATCACCTCATCGAGATCGAGCAGCGAGAGGACTCGTTCGTCCCAACCATCGACGGTGCGATTGACGAGGCCGTTCACGCTGGCGTTGGAGCGATCCGTGGCGAAGGTCGAGCCCTGCGTTAGGTGCCACGCGATCCATGTCTCAATCGTCGCGAATCGAAGATCCCTGGGCGCTCGACCGGACTGATCGACGAGCCACTTGATCTTCGTCGCGGACTGATTCGGTGCGAGTCGCACGCCCTTACTTTGCAAGACCAAACAGTCCAGCACCGTTCGCAGGTCCTGCCATCCGAGCGCCGGTCCGACGGCCTGAGAGGTCGTGGGATCAAAGACCACCGTCGTGGCTCGTTGATTCGTGATACCCACGACGTCGCAGCGCCCGCCCTCGTGCAGGGTGACCTCCGCGAGCTCGAGTGAAAGCCGCGCGATCTCGGCGGGACCGAGCTCCACTTCACCGGGACTCGGGGTTCGTACCGTCAAGCGCTGTTGGTGCACGGCGCTGACCTGACCTAATTCGTCGACCAGCGCCGTTCGAATCGACGATGAGCCCACGTCGATCGCGAGGGCCTTCACCACGTGCGACCTCCCAGACCGAGGACCCCGGGATTCAAGATGTTGTGAGGATCGAGGAGCCCCTTCACGCCTTCGAGAATGGTGAACGCACCGCCGAGTGCGTCCGAAACGAAGCGCGCTCGGTTACGCCCGACACCGTGGTGATGGCTTATCGCGCCGCCGACCCTCAGTACCTCGCTCATCGCGGCGTCCCAGGCGTGGCGATAGAAGGTGGTGAGGTCACCGTTGGGTTGGCCGGCGAAGGTGAAGTAGAGACACGCGCCGTCGAGGTACGCGTGGGACTGGTGGACCGAAACGACCGACATGCCCTCGAGGGCGCGCAGTGCTTCGTTGACCCGTTCGCGTAGGGAGTCGAGAATCGCCCAGGGGCCCGAGACTTCAATGGTGTCAACGACGTAGCCCCGTTCCCAAAGTGGGGCCAACGCGCTGACGTCGTTGCGGCGCTCGAGCCAACGCTCGACGTACGAACTCTCGAGGTTTGTCGCCAGCGTGCACTCTTCACGGACGATCGTCATGGTGGCTTCAACGAAGAGTGGATCGCCCTCGTCGAGCACGATGAGCGCGCATCCTTCGACGTCGAAGTTTCGCCGGGACTCGGCTTCGTCGTAGAGGCGAAGTACCGCCGGGTGCGCGTCACGTTGAAGGATTCGCCGACACGCCTCCATGCCTTCACGAAAGAAACAAAGGAGAACGCGCCGCGCTGTTCGCTGGGTGCGAGCGCGTGCACGAGCAGCGTCGCCTCGGTGATTATCCCGAGCGTTCCTTCTGAACCGATGAAGAGTTGTAACAGATCAGGTCCGACGGCCTGGCGGGGCCCGTGTCCGCCGAGCACGACGACCTCGCCGCCCGCGAGTACGACGGTGAGTGCTCGCACCATGTCCTCGATCTTGCCGTAACGATTTGAGTATTGACCGGCGCCGCGACACGCGATCCACCCCCCGACCGTCGCGAGGTCGAAGGACTGGGGGAGGTGACCAACGGTGTAGCCGAGCGCTCGAACGAAACGTTCGAGGTCGGGACCAAAGACGCCGACTTGGACGCGAACGGTGCTCGACGTGGCGTCAAGCGCGATGACCTCACGCAGTCCGGTGAGATCGAGCGCGATGGAACCGGGCGTGGGGACCGCGCCACCCCCGACGCCGGACCGGCCCCCCTGCGCGGTGACGCCGACGCGGTGGTCTTGCGCCACGCGCAGTGTCGCGCTCACGTCACTGGTCGAATGGGTGCGAACCACGACGCCGGGCCAGTTCTCGACGTGCCCGCTCGCGACGTCTGGAATCAGGCGAGGCCACCAGTCGCGCGCGTGCTCGGCTCGCGTACTCGTGCTCACGTCGAAGGAGACGCCGGCCCGGATGAGTTCATCGAGCAACACGCTGGAAGCGGGGTCGGGCGCCACGAGTGCGCCCGAGGGATAGTGATTGGGCATCGTGGGCTCGCTCACGTTGACGCCCTACAGGGCGAGGCCCGCGGCCGAGAACTCGTGGCCCACCAGTGCGCGGTACGCCTCGACTTGCGTCGCGATGTCCCCGTCACCCCAACCCATCTCGGGGGCGACCAGCTGCGCAATGGCTGGCGCGGCAGCGAGCGTGGCGCGCGCGTCGTGCAGGTGCGCGCGGGTTCGCCGCGTGAGCAGATCCACGAGGGAGGTCGCCATCTCTTCGCGAGCGCTAAAGATGAACTCCGCGCCCACGTAGGGCTGACCCGCAATCGGACACTCACCGAGCGACGGATCGTTCTGGATCATCTCGAGCACGGTCGAGGCATCGCCCCCGAAGCGGTGATAGAGGTGCGTCTCCAGTTCGCTCGTGGGTCGCCACGCGCTGACGCCGTAGAGGCGCAGCGTCTTGGTGCGCACGTGGGCGAGGTCGTTGATGTAGGGCTTGAGCGCGTCGACCGCGTCCTCGGCCATCTGGCGATAGGTCGTCCACTTGCCCCCGGTGACGTGCACGACACCGTCACCCGAGTCCGTGACGCGGTGTCGCCGCGAGAGATCGGCGGTGCGCTCCTTGATTCTTTTACCTTTTTCAGGCGCGAGGAGCGGACGAAGGCCTGCCCACACGCCGGTGACGTCGTTCGTCGTGAGGTTCGACGACGTCGACGCGTTCACGGTCGCCAGGAGATAGGCCACGTCCTCGGGCGAGCAGGTCGGATCGTCGATCGGTCCGCTGTACGCCGTGTCGGTCGTGCCGACGAAAGTGTAGGGCGCGTCGTCAAAGGGAACCACGAAGATGCTGCGTCGATCGTTCGGCACGCTCAGTACTGCCGCGACGTCGGCGGGTAGTCGATCGCGCGCCACACTCACGTGCACGCCCTTGGCGGGCGTAATGCGTCGGGAGGGTTGGTGCTCGGTCAAGGTGAAAATACTGTCGGCCCAGACGCCCGTCGCGTTGACGACCGAGCGCGTCGCGATCGTGAACTTCTTCTTCGTGAGTTCGTCTCGACACACGACCGCCTCGACGCGTCCTCGCGCGTCCTTCACGACGTCGGCCGCGCTCACGTAGTTCGCGACGCTGGCCCGGTACTTCACTTTGGCCGTCTTGGCCAGAGTTAACGCGACGCGAGCGTCGTCACCTTGAGCGTCATAGTAGAGAAAGCCGGCGACCAGTCGATCGGTGCGAAGGGTGGGCAGGTGCGCGAGAGTCTCCTCTCGAGTGATTCGACGGTATCGATGCCCTATTCGCCATCCGCCACTCAGGTCGTAGATTCGAAGCGCCGTGGCGTAGCCCCTGACGATGGCCTTCGAGGCCACCCCGTTAGAGCCAAAGAGTGGGATCAAAAAGGGGAGCGGTTGCACGAGGTAGGGCGCGTTGAGGAGAAGGCGCTGGCGCTCGCGAAGGTTCTCGTACACCAGTCGGAACTCTTTTTGCTGCAGGTAGCGAAGTCCGCCGTGGACCATTTTGGACGACTTGGAACTCGTGCCCGACGCGAGGTCGCCACGTTCGATCAGCGCGACGCGCAGTCCCCTCGACGCGGCGTCGAGGGCCACGCCCGCGCCGGTCATACCGGCTCCAATGACGACCACGTCGAAACTGGACGCGGCGAGCGCGCTCAACTCGTCGGTTCGTCGCCACGTCGTCATTAAGCAATGTTGACACAAGGCCCGAACTGGTTCGAAAACGGGGTCGGACGATGCTTAATCATCTCGCGTCACGGTCGAGAGTGGTGGACCTCAGATGAATGGCTCGCTTCGCCGGTGAAAACGTCGATTGAAGGGCAAAGGAAAATCGGATGAAGAAAATGAACTTTGGGTCACGCGGGTGAAACCGAGCCGTGATGCAAAAACCACCGCGAGACGAACTGACCTTGAAAAATAACGGAAATGAATCAAAGTACTGAATATGAACGCGTTGGGGGGTGATTGCCGAGCCTGGTCAAGAGCCGATAGTCTTTCGCCGAGCGGCCAATGTGGTGGCTTCGAATTCAGGGAGGAAGTGCTTATGGCACTGAAGAAGATCAAGACGGCACTGCTAGCCGGGGCGACGGTGGCCAGTTTGGTGGCCGTTGGCATCTCCGCTAGTTCAGTGACCGCCGGCGGAGCGACGAGTGTGAACTGGTCGAAGGTGACGCATCTCACGAAGAGTGGTTCCACGTCCATGGCGGCACTGGTGAAGGCCGCGAAGAAGGAAGGCAAGTTGAACGTCGTGGCGTTGCCGGCCAACTGGGCTAACTACGGCAACATCATCAAGGGCTTCGAGAAGAAGTACCACATCAAGATCAACTCGGAGAACCCCAACGGCTCGAGTGCTGAAGAGATTCAGGCGCTGACGTCGGACAAGGGACGCTCGTCGGATCCCGACGTCATCGACGTCGGCACGAGTTACGCCATCACGGCGAAGTCGGAAGGTTTGCTCGCTCCGTACAAGGTGTCGACCTGGAGTGAGATCCCGGCGGGCTTGAAGCAAGCTGGCGGTTACTGGTTTGACGACTACGGCGGCTACGTCGCCATTGGTTGCAACCCCAAGACCGTCACCACGTGCCCCACTTCATTCAAGGCCATGTTGACCGAGACGGGCGCGAACGGTTACAAAATTGGACTGAACGACAGCCCGCTCACGTCGAACTCGGCCCTAGCCGGTGTGCTGGCAGCCGCGGTGGCCAACGGTGGATCGTTGAGCAACGCCGCTCCGGGCGTGAGCTTCTTCGCGACACTCAATAAGAATGGCGCGTTCGTCAATACCATCGCGAGCTCGACCACGGCGGAGAGTGGAACGACGAACATCATCATTTGGTGGGACTACCTCATGGCGAACGGCGGTATCGCCGTGCCGGGTTGGACGGTCGTCATCCCGAGCGACGTGCTGATGGGGGAGTACTACAGCCAGGGCATCAACTCTGGTGGGCCAAACCCCGCGGCGGCCCGCCTCTGGGAGGAGTACCTGTACTCGGTGACCGGTCAAAACCTCTGGCTCAAGGGTGGAGCTCGCCCCGCTGAACTGGCGTACATGCAGGCGCACGGCACAGCGACTAAGTCGTTGGTGGCGGCGTTACCTGCGTTGCCCAAAGGTCAGACGCCACTGTTCCCCACGAACCAGCAAATTACGGCCGCAGCAACCCTTGTCAACAACACGTGGGCTGCGCAGGTGGGTAAGTAATTAGCGCGAACTGAATTCACTCATGTCTAATAGTGGGATCGTTGCTTCGGACCCGGGTACTTCGGTACCCGGGTCCGAAGCAACGACGTTCAGTAGAAGTTCAAAACTCCGAAGGTTTCTTCGACGATGTGAGCCGACGTTCGCGATGGCTCCTTTTGTCGTCTACACCTTCCTCGGCCTCGGCATACCAGCCCTGGCCGTTATCTACGAAGCCTTTCGTGGAGATTCTGGTGGGTGGACGCTTAGTAACGTCAACGAAATCATGCACGGCGTCTTTCTCGTCGGTTTTGAGAACAGCCTCAAACTGGGTCTGCTCTCGGCATTGATTCCCGGTGTCCTGGGAGTCTTTTTGGCCTACGCGATTCAAACGTCGAAGAGCAATACTCTTCGGCGACTCTGCGCGACTGCCTCGGGCGTACTCGCCAACTTCGGTGGCATCAATCTCACGTTCATCTTCATCGCGACCCTGGGTTCGACGGGCGTGCTCACCTACTGGCTCCAGGACCTCGGCATCAAACTCACCAGTATTGGCTTCAATCTCTATTCGTTCTCCGGGGTATTAGTCGTATACATGTACTTTCAACTTCCATTGATGGTGCTCGTGATTACGCCGGCGCTCGGGGGCCTTCGCGCGAATTGGCGCGAGGCGGCGGAGAACATGGGCGCCTCGAGTTGGAGGTACTGGCTCCACGTCGGCGTTCCGGTGTTGCTGCCCTCGATTCTCGGCGGGATGCTCCTGCTCTTCGGTAGCGCCTTCGCGGCGTACGCCACCGCGGAGACGCTGACGCTCGGCCTCATCGCTCTTTCACCAATTCAAATCGGCAACTTCTTGAACGGTAACGTCATCGCAGGGCAGACCCACGTCGGCTACGCCATCGCCTTTGGGATGCTGATAATCCTTGCGATCACCATGATCGTCTACAGTCTCGTTCGAAAGAGGGCGTCGAAATGGCTCCAATAGGCGGCCCCGGCTCCCTCTTCGAAGTCGAGGTGGTCGAGAGTCGACCCGTCGCCGAGTTCTCCTCGGGTTCGCCGAAGCGGCGCCGGAGAATTCGTTGGTGGCGTCTGGTCGTTCTCGTCCTCGCCGGGGTCTACTTCTTGATTCCGATATACGCGGGACTCAAATTCTCCTTTGAGAATGCTGCTGGTCACTTGTCCGACGAAGCCTTTAGGGATCTGCCGTCGGCGCCCGGATTCACCGCGGCGCTCACGCTATCGCTCAAACTTGCGCTCGCTACAGTGGTGGTATCGACGGTCTTGATGGTCCCGACGTCGATCTACGTCCACGTCAGAGTGCCTCGGTTGCGCCGACTGCTCGACGTGGTGACGGTATTACCAATTGTCATCCCGCCCATCGTGCTTATCATCGGGGTCCTCGGCGTGTTTCCCCAGTGGGCCAAGGCGTCACCGTATCTTCTCAGCTTCATGTACGTCATCCTCGCCATGCCCTTCGTCTATCGCTCTCTCGACGCAGGCCTCGGTGCGATTGATCTCAAGACGCTCACTGAAGCGTCGCGTTCGCTCGGCGGAAACTGGTTCAAGACGCTCTGGCGGGTCATACTTCCGAATATCCGTCCGGCGCTGCTCTCGGCCACGGTGCTCACTTTGGCGCTGGTTTTTGGCGAGTACACCATGGCGAGCCTTGATCTTTGGACGACGGTCCCGGTGTGGATCGTTCAGTTCAACACGTCCTCTAACGGTCACATACAAGTGGCGGCGTCGATGTTGGGTCTCGTAGGTACGTGGATTCTGCTGGTACTCGTAGTTTCGCTCGACCGTTCACAGTCCCGCCGTTCACGTAGAAAGTTGGGCGCGTAATGACCCAGATGAAAGATATTCCCATGACCAACTCGATGGTGCAGCCAACGGCGGCCGCCGGGGCGGCCGTGAGTCTGGAAAACCTGGTGCGGACGTTCGGTGCCGTACGAGCGCTCGACGGGTTTACGCTCAAGATCGAGCCCGGTGAGTTTATGGCGCTGCTCGGACCCTCGGGGTGTGGCAAGACGACCGCACTCCGCGTACTGGCGGGCTTTGAGTTGCTCGACAGCGGTCGCGTCGTGGTCGACGGTGTGGATCTGTCGGATGTCAGCGCTCGAAAGCGCGACATGGGAATGGTCTTTCAGAGTTACTCACTCTTTCCCAATATGAGCGCCCTCAACAACGTGGCTTTTGGACTTCGAATGCGCAAACAGTCGTCGCAGGTACGTCGCAAAAAGGCTGTAGAGCTATTGGAGATGGTCGGTCTCGCTGATCAGGCGGCCAAGTATCCCCACCAGATGTCCGGCGGTCAACAACAGAGAATCGCGCTCGCGCGAGCCCTGGCCATCGAGCCTCGCGTGCTCTTGCTCGACGAGCCGTTGTCCGCCCTGGACGCGATGGTTCGTGCCGAGCTTCGCGACCAGATTCGCTTGTTGCAACAGCGCCTGGCGATCACCACCGTCTTCGTGACGCACGACCAAGAAGAGGTGCTCTCGATGGCGGACCGGGTCTGCGTGATGTCGCGCGGCCACATCGAACAGGTCGCTCCGCCCTCCGAGCTCTACGCGCGTCCCGCGACCGCTTTCGTCGCTCAGTTCGTCGGCATTTCGAGCCGTGTGCCCGTTGACGTGTCGAATGGGGAGGTCGTGGTCTTTGGAAAACGTTGCCCGGTGCGCAGCGGTGAGGGTAGAACCTTAACCGGTGGCGCGGACGCGCTGCTTCGACCCGAAGATATCGCTATCGAGGTTGATACCGAGGGCAAGGGCTTCGTTACTCGAAAGAGCTTCTTCGGCGCGATGACGCGCGTAGTGGTTCAAACTGGCGACATCTCTGTGCGCGTCGACGTACGCAGCGATGTGGGATCCGACATCGATCTCGGCGCTCACGTGCGCTTGAGTATCGTTGCGCGTGACGTGCTCGTCGCGTCGCGACAAGAAGTCGTGGGACCCGACGCCGCCGCGACGCCGTAGCGCCAAACGGCTTTTTCGCCCATCGTCGCACGGGTCACGACAAACCGGCGCGCGGGCGGACGAACGTTATTCGCCGTCGAAGTTCGCGTCGTCGGCGAGGACCGCGTCGACGCCGGGTAGTTCGGTGAGCGCCGCGACGAGATCATTGACGAGGGCTTGGCCACGAACGTGCAGCGTCGCGCCCGGTGGGACGCAGACGCCCCTCGACGAGGGGCGACGTAGTGTTGAAGAGGGTATGAACAGTTCTGCTACTGGGCAGTGCGGCAACAGCCAATCGCAACGCGTGGAACACCCGAGTTTGAACTTCACTTGGAAAATGACCTGAGTTATGACTCTTAGGGAAAGCGCGCGTTGGGAGCGGGGGCTCATGAAAATCGGTCTAGAGACTGAATCGTGCCACCTTTTGTTCCAGCACGGCCGCATGAACCTCTTTGAGTTTGCCGAATTCGCGGGCCAACACGGATTCGACGGCGTGCAAATTAATGTTGTTCCCGACTTCAACCTTCACCCTCGCTGGGGGGTCCTCGAAAGTGTCACCGGTGAATACTTAGCTCGAGTGAGAGCGGCCATTGACCGCCGCGGACTCTACTGCGAGTTGGATACTCGCGGGAGTTCCTTGCAGGAACTGGTTCCGGCTCTGCGAGTGGCGCGAGCTCTGGGAGCGAGTGTCGTCCGCACGTACCTTCGATACCCCCTAGGCCGTTTCGACGAGAAGTTCCTAGAGAGTCAGGCCATAGAAGTGCGTCGCGTCGTTCCGTTTCTCGAAAAGTACCAGATTCGCTTAGCTTTCGAAAACCACGAGTACGAGACATCGTCAGAAATGATCACTTTCATCACGCTCGTGGGTCAGCCAGACTGGGTCGGTCTGCTTTGTGACACGGGGAACTCGATGATGGCCTGGGAAGATCCGATCACGGCAGTTCGGGCGATGGCGCCGCACGCTTTCTCGACGCACTTCAAGGATCACATGGTGATCAACGAAGGCGGCACGGCGCTGGTGAGCGGCGCAGCGTTGGGTCGAGGAAACATCGACATCGACACGGCGTTCCAAATACTGTCCGAACACTCCGCTGAGCTTCACGTCAATCTTGAAATGTGTTTTCCGTACTGCACCACTTTTAAACGAGAGCGCGGCACCGGGGGGGTCCATAATTTCGATGGTGCCTTTGCGATAGCGCCCTCACCGTTCCCGCCCGACCTGGTGAAACCCACGAACTACTACTCTCCGCACAAAGCAAGTGAAGAGGCTCTCGAGGCCCTAGTGCAGGCGCAGTGGGAGGGCCTCGAGCACAGCATTGCTGTACTAAAAAAATTGCGTGACAAGTACGTCACACGGAAGCCCAAGGTCTAATCGCGAATCGATGCCCATCGAACTCGTAGCGGCTTCATTGATGGGACCCAAGTATACGAGCGACCAGGACGATCGTACGATCGAAGGCCCACTACGAATGGACTGAAGTATTCGCCTGCGTGACACTGTCCTTCCTCGTCGCTTGTGCGACGGACTGGTTCAGTGGACCACGAGTGAGGAACGGTCCGCGAAACTATATGCCGCGGGAGCCTTTGGCTAGATGTTGACGAAGGGGCAGGTGAGGGTGCGAGTAATGCCGGGCACCTTTTGGATAGCGTGGACGATGAACTTTCCCAGATCGTCCACGCTCTCGGCCTCGCAGCGCACAATCATGTCGTAGGGACCCGTCACTTCAAAGGACTCCAGCACGCCAACGACGTGGTCGTCTACACGTTCCTCGGTCTTGGCATTTCTGCGATCGCGGTCGTCTACCGGGCCTTTCACTCCGACAGCGGTAAATGGACGCTCAGCAACGTGAACGAAGTCATGCACGCGTCTTTCTCGTCGGTTTTGAGAACAGCATCAAACTGGGGTTGCTATCGGCAATCATTCCCGGCGTGCTAGGCATCTTTCTTGCCTACGCGATTCAAACGTCGAAGAGCAATACTCTTCGCCGCCTCTGCGCGACCGCTTCGGGCGTGCTCGCGAACTTCGGTGGCATCAATCTCACGTTCATATTCATTGCGACCCTGGGATCGACGGGCGTACTCAGGTACTGGCTCCAGGACGTCGGCATCAAACTTACGAGCATTGGATTCAATCTCTACACGTTCTCGGAGGACTTCGAGCGTCCGAAGACTGCGTTCGTGGCGCAGTTCGTGGGCATTTCGAGTCGAGTTTCCGTGGTGGTGACGGGTCACGAGGTGGAAGCCTTTGGTCAGCGCTGCCCAGTGCGCAGCGGTGATTCGAGCGCCGTCACGGGCGCGGCGGACGCCTTGCTCCGGCCCGAAGATATCGCGATTGAAGTTGACCCCGACGGCAAGGGCTTCGTTACCCGAAAGAGTTTTCTCGGCGCGATGACGCGTTTAGTGGTTCAGATCGGCGAGATCTCGGTGCGCGTGGACGTGCGAAGTGACGTGGGCTCGGAGATTGAACTTGGTTCGCACGTGAGGGCGAGCATCGTCGCGCGCGACGTGCTGGTCGCCCCTCGCAAGGAGGTCGTCGTGGCTGACGAGGTGGCGGCTCAGTAGGAGAGCGGCGTTGCGCCAGCACCTCGACGAACTTCGAAGTAGCCAGCGCTTCAACGCCGTTCAGCTGTCGGTAGGTTTTGCAAGGCTGTCGTCGGTTCGACGGCGTAATAACGCCAGCGAAGCGATCATCCAGACTGCGACAAAGATCAGCCAGATCAAAAGTCGCGCCCAGGGATGCAGTCCTTCGTTGAGAGAGCCCACTGTGTTGCTGAGTGGCGCGTACCCCACCCAACCCGTAAAGGGATGCGAACCGAGCGACACTGCCCAGTCGCCGACGAGGTAGAGCGCCAGGGCGAGTCCCACCACCACGACGATTCGCTGCGAGAAGTTCAGTGGAGAAAGTTTCAAGCACAAAGTCTGTCACATCAGGCGGTCCCTCGATGACCACGTCACTTCTGGGTGCGGTGGTCGCGACGCCTACTCGGCGTCGAAGTTTGCGTCGTCGGCGAGCACCGCGTCGACGCCCGGCAGTTCCGTGAGCGCAGCCACCAAGTCGTTGATGAGGGTCTGACCGCGAACGTGCAGCGAGACGCTGACCATGGGAACCTCCTCGGTTGATTGTCCTTTTTCATTCCCCGGGATGCGCTGATACCCGAGCGCTTCAGTGGAGATCTCCGAAATCGCGAATCCGCGAGTCGTCGCGAGAGCGAGGACCTCGCGAAGCACTCCCTTGCCGTCGGGGTAGCGCACTCGAAGAACCGAAATCACCGAAGACGAGTGGGGCAGTTGACGAGAAAGTTTCGGAAAGACAGTCGCCACGATTAGATAGATGCAGGTCGCCGCTACGCCTAGCACGATAAGTCCCGCGCCGCAGGCGGCGCCAATGGCGGCCGTGACCCACACGGCGGCCGCGGTCGTGAGACCTCGTACGGAGTCGCGGCGCACGAAGATGAGTCCGGCCCCGAGGAAACCAACACCGGAAACGATCTGCGCCGCGACTCGAGAAGGGTCGAGCACGATGCGCCCGGGTTCGAGGATGTCGTTAAAGCCGTACTTACTGATCAACATGAAGAGTGCCGCACCAACACCCACCAGCGTGTGCGTGCGAAGTCCGGCACTCTTTTGCTGGATCTCGCGTTCAACGCCAATGACCATCGACAACACGAACGCGGCCGCCAGTTCGGCGACTTGGGTCCAGCCTTCAATGTTGGGCGTGCTGGCAGCCAAGAGGTGGGAGGCCCAAAGGCCACTTATGAACATGTCTCTAGGGTAACCGTAAAGTGAACGCAAGGTGAACGTTTCGTGACGGCAACGTAAAATATGTTGAAATTCCCAGTGGGTGACACGGGCTAACTTGCTGAATATGAACTTTGAACTTTCCGACGAACTCCGCGAACTCCAGCTGAGCGTGCGACGGCTCGCGCAAGAGAAGATTAAGCCTCGCGCGCGTGAAATCGACTCGTCGGGCGCCTACCCCCAGGACATCTTCGACGAGTTCAAAAAGGCCGATCTGTTAGGTCTCTGTATTCCCGAGGAGTACGGCGGATCGGGCGCGGGCATCATGGGGCTCACGCTGGCGATAGAAGAAGTGACGAAGTACTCCAACGTTCTCGGCCTCATGTTGTTACTGACGCGCCTGCCCACGGGCCCGATCATGATCGCCGGCAACGAAGAGCAAAAGCTGCGCTACCTGCCGGGCATCGCGAACGGGACCAAGCGTTCGGCGTTCTGTCTCTCGGAATCCGGGGCGGGATCTGACGTCGCGGGCATGAAGGCTCGAGCGACGGAGGATCCCGAAGTGGAGGGCGGCTTTTTCATCAACGGCACGAAGTGTTGGATCTCCGGCGGGATGCAGGCCGACTGGTTCGTTGTCTTTGCGAAGATTGGCGACCCCGCGCTCCGACATCACACGAATATCTGGGGCTTCATCGTCGACGCCGACACGCCCGGGGTGTCGAGACCGCGCGTGGATAAGAAGATGGGCGTGAAGGGTATCGACACCACGGAGATCGTCTTTGACAACGTGAGAGTCGGTCCCCGACAGGTAATCGGCGGCGGTTTCGCGTTGGCGATGGAGTCGCTCAACGCCATGCGACCCATCGTGGCCGCGCGCGGCATCGGTCTCGCCGAAGGGGCGTTGATGTACGCGACTAACTACGTCAAAGAGCGTCAAGCCTTTGGCAAAACCATTGCCGAGTTCCAAGGTATTCAGTGGGAGATCGCCAAGTGCGCGACGGAGATCGAAGCCGCTCGTTTCTTGACGTACCGTGCGGCGTGGCTCGCGGACCAGGGCAAGTTCACCAAAGAGTACGTGCCCATGCTCTCGATGGCGAAGTACTACGCCAGCGAAGTCGCGGTGAAGGCTTCGGGGCTCGCGGTGCAACTCCTCGGCGCGGCCGGGTACATGGAAGATCACCCCACCGAGCAGTACTACCGCGACGCTCGCCAGCTCACGATCGTTGAAGGGACGAGTCAGATTCAACTCGGTCTGATCGCGCGAGGTGTTCTCAGCGGCGACATGTGGTGGGACTAGGCCCGAACGCGAAGTCGGGCCCACCTACACTGACTCTGTGAGTGGACCCCTAACGGGACTGAAGATCCTCGAGTTGGCGGGCATCGGCGCGAGCCCCTACGCCTGCATGCTGCTCGCGGACTTAGGGGCCGACGTCTTGCGCCTGGAACGAGGCAATCCCGACGCGGAAGCCGCGACGACGTGGGACGTTCTCAACCGTTCGCGTCCTTCGGTGGCGCTGGATCTAAAAAGTGTCGCGGGGCGCGACCTCGTACTAGAGCTCTGCGAACAGGCCGACGTCCTGATCGAAGGCTTTCGACCCGGCGTGACGGAACGACTCGGCCTAGGACCCGACGACGCGTGGCGCCACAACCGGCGCCTCGTGTACGGACGGATGACCGGCTACGGACAAGTCGGTCCGCTGTCGCAGCGCGCCGGTCACGACATTAACTACGTGGCGATCTCTGGTGCGTTGTGGCCGGTCGGACGAGCGGGCGAGCGGCCAGTGCCGGCGCTCAATCTCATTGGTGATTTTGGTGGTGGCGCCTTGTTTTTGGTGTTCGGCGTGCTCGCGGCGGTGTTCGCCGCGCAGCGCAGCGGCGAAGGGCAGGTCGTTGACGCGTCGATGGTCGACGGATCGGCGTCGATGATGGCCCTGACCCACGCCTTCATGAACGCGGGCTACTGGTGCGAAGAGCGTGGCGTGAACATCCTCGACACCGGCGCGCACTTCTACGAGGTCTACGAAACCAAGGACGCGCGCTTCGTCGCGGTCGGTGCGATTGAACCCAGGTTCTACGACGAGCTCTTACGCGGGCTCGGACTGAAGGGCGACGATCTGCCCGCCCAGATGGACCGGACGCAGTGGCCCGCCATGAAAGAGCGTTTCGGGGCTCTCTTTCGCTCGAAGAGTCGTGACGAGTGGACCGAGATTTTCAGCGACGGGGACGCTTGCGTGACGCCCGTGTTGTCGCCCTCAGAGGCCGCGCGTCACCCGTACAACACGGCTCGAGGGGTCTTCACCAGCGAGGGCGCGACGCAACCCACGCCGGCGCCGCGTTTTTCCAAGACTCCGGCGAGCGTGAGCGCGCCGCCGCGCACGCCCGGATCGGGCACACGAGAGGGACTACTTCGCTGGGGAGTGAGCGAAGAGCGCTGCGCGACGCTGCGCGACGCTGGCGCCTTTGGCTAGATATTGACGACCGGACAGGTCAAGGTGCGGGTGATCCCCGGAACTTTTTGGATGGCGCCCACGATGAACTTGCCGAGGTCGTCCACGCTCTCGGCCTCGCAGCGAACGATCACGTCGTAGGGGCCCGTCACCTCGAAGGACTCGAGCACGCCCGGTACGGCACGGGTGGCCAGAACCACCTTTTCGCTGGAGCCGATTTCGGACTGAATCAAGATGTACGCCTGAACCGCCATGGGAGACCTTTCATTTCAAGTCCCTCTATATTGCCCGTTTTCCATTTCCTTCGCTAATCGTCGCGAAAGCGCTTGCCGACGTGCCACTGGTGGCAGTAGTCGCATCGGTACGCGTTGAGCTCGGCGCCGTTGAGCGTCCACGCCAGTTGCGCGGCGCTCTGGGCTTCGCGTTCGGTGCGGTAGGGGCTCTTGGGCGTGCCTTCTCGGGTGAAGTGTGACGCGACGCGACCGAGCGGGCGGGTGGAGGCTAGGTGGCGACGACGGCGCTTCATGGCACTCAAACACTACGTGCTCTCGCTAAATTGATCGACGTGAGTATTCAGTCCGAGACCCAAGTCGTCACGCAGTCGACGACGCAAACTGACGACGGCGACCACGAGCGCTTCACCCACTTGGTGCTCGAGGGCTACACCCCCAAGGACGGAGAGTTCGTGGCGTTAGAGAACTCCGTCGTCGACGGCATGGTGAACGCGACCCCGGTTCGAGCGCTGTGTGGCAAGGTCTGGGTACCCGGTCGAGATCCGAAGAAGTACCCACTGTGTCCGACGTGTAAGGAGATCGCCGAGTCGCTCGGTTGGTCGTTGCCGAACGCTTGACAGAGCGTTCTAGGGCTCGGGCTCGCTCACTAGAGTCGAAGAGACCATGACTCGCGCGCTCGTACTTCGTCATCACCTAGAAGACAGTCCGGGCCTGGTGGGCGAAGCCTTCGAAGCGCGGGGCTACGAGCTTGACCTCGTGATGATGGACGAGACCAGTGCGACGCCGTTACTTGACGGCTACGACGTCATGGTCATCCTCGGCTCCAAGTGCGCGGTGTACGACCTCGAAGTTGAAGCGAAGTGGTTTAAAGAAGAGTTGGCGCTCATCGGCGAAGCCGATCAGAAGGCGTTGCCGATTCTGGGTATCTGTTTTGGCGCGCAGGCGCTCTGTCGCTTCTACGGCGGTGAGGTGAGTCGAGCGCCCGACGGCGAGATCGGATGGTTCGAGATCGACGTCGTGGCCGACGTCGAGTTGCCCCGAGGACCGTGGTTCGAGTTTCACTTCGATCACTGCACGCTGCCCGAGTCGGCCGAACTCTGGGCGACCTCGCCGCGCGCGGTGCAGGCCTTTTCGATTGGCCAGAACGTGGGCGTGCAGTTCCATCCCGAGATCGACGAAGCGCAGCTCAAGGAGTGGCTGGCGGCCGACGAAGAGGAGACGAGAGAACTCGGGCTCGACCTCGAGGCCCTGCTGAGCGAAACCGCGAGAGAGACGTCGGCGGCGCGAGGGCGGGCCCAGGAACTCGTGGACCTGTTCCTTCGACGTGTTGGTTAGGTGACACTGGTGGGTGAGGGCTCGTCGACCGAGAGGACGACGGTGAGGATCGATCGACCGGCGACGGGCGGGGGCGTGGGGCGAGCCGACGACGGACGAGTCATCTTCGTGCGCCACTCGTTGCCGGGCGAACTGGTTCGCGTGGAGGTGACCGAGGCGACGTCGAACTTCTACCGTGGTGACGCCGTCGAGATACTCGAATCGAGTCCCGATCGTGTTACGCCACCGTGCCCGTACGCGCACCCGGGAGGCTGCGGCGGCTGCGATCTGCAACACGCCTCAACGAGTGCGCAGCTCTCGTGGAAGGCGTCACTCGTTCGAGAGCATCTCAAACGAATAGCCGGACTGGAGATGGACGTTGAGGTGGCGCCGCCGCCCGGAGAGGTCCAGGGTTCACGGACGAGACTTCGCTGTGCGGTCAACGAGGACGGACGCTTGAGCCTNNCGGAGCCCTTCGCGGTGGCCCGTCGTGAGAGCGAACGCGGCACTCACTACGAGCTTCGTTCCCTTACGGGGGCGCCACTCGATCCCGGCACGCACTCTCGCGTGGTGGTTGGCGATCACGTGTTCTCCGTGGGTCCGCTGTCGTTTTGGCAGTCACATCGCGACGCGCCGAGCGTGCTCCTTGACGCGGTGTTGGAACTCGCTAGCGTCACGTCGGGTGATGACGTGGTTGATCTCTTCAGCGGCGTTGGGCTCTTCGCTGTGCCGCTGGCGAAGTTGGTGGGGTCGAGTGGTCGCGTGACGGCGGTGGAGTCGTCCGCCGTTGGTGTTCGTGACGCGCGCACGAACGCCACGGGATTGAAACAGTTGAAAGTTCGCGAGTGGTCCGTCACCGCGCGCTCGGTGAACGACACCGTTCGTGAGGGATCGGTCGTCGTGTTGGACCCGCCGCGACAAGGACTCGCGAAGGGTGTGGTGGAGAGCCTCGTCCGTCGCCGTCCGCGCCGACTCGTCTACGTATCGTGCGACGCGGCGACCTTGGCGCGCGACCTTAAGAACTTCTTAGGCAGTGGATTTTCCCTGAAACAGTTGCGAATATTTGACCTCTTCCCGATGACCGAACACGTCGAACTCGTCGCACTCCTTGACAGCCCCGCGTAAAAGGTGGATAGTGATTTGAGGCCGAAAATCTCGTTGCCCGCTGAGGGGGTTGAGTATGTCGATCAAGTTGGATCATCACCACCGCGTTACCGCCCAGAAGCTGTTTGGCCACCCACTGAACCACAACATTCAGTGGCACGACGTGTGTTCTTTGCTCGCACGTTTTGGTGAGGTCCATGAGACCCACCGTGGCAACTGGGCCGTGACGTTAGAAGGCGAAACTGTCTCCTTCGGATCGACTCGCACGCGCGAGTTGACCGAGGACCAAGTGGTGCGGGTTCGAAACTTTCTTCGATCATTCGGTCTCACGAAAGAGAAGTTGACCGCGGCCTAACTTCTTGGCCAGTACTTTAGGAGTCGTGGCGAAGCGACTCCTGGTGTTGGTCCCGCCGTCGCAGAGCAAGTCCTCGGGCGGTCGTCGCCGTAGTAGAGCGGGCGTCTTTGACGTAGTGCTCGAAGAGCCGCGTCGCCAGGTGCTTCTGGTTCTCAGTGACTTCGTTTCTCGCGCGTCGCCTAGAGAACTTGAGGTGGCCCTCAACGCGCGAGGGGCGTTGCTCGAGCGCGCCGTCGCCGCCACGATCGAGTTGGCGCTCGGACGATCACCGCTTTCTCTGGCGTGGCGACGATACGAAGGCATCGTCTGGAATCATCTCGATCCCGCCTCTTTGACGCCCGCGACGCGACGGCGAATTCTCGTCCCCTCGGGTCTCTACGGTCTTCTCTCCAGCGAGGATCCCATTGCTGAGTACCGACTCAGAATGAACGTTCGACTGAAGCCGTTGCCCTCACTCGCCCAATTCTGGCGACCGATCGTGACGCCGCTGCTCCACGATCGCGCGAAGAACTCGACCGTCGTCAACTTCTTGCCGCAAGAACACGCGGCGAGTATTGACTTTCACGTACTGGCCAAGAGTCACGACGTCGTCAACGTTCATTTCGTCGCGAACGACGGTCAACGTGCGGTCGGTCACGACGCGAAGGCCGTGAAAGGCGTTCTGGCTCGGCACATCCTGACCGCCGGTCTTGACGCGATCGAGTCGGTCCAGTGGCGAGGTTGGCGAGTGCGCCGACAGGGGAGTGACGTCTTCGTCGCGGCGCCCTAGGCGATCGCCCCACACTTATTTGCGAGCATGTTGGGCGGCGGTACAGTGTGTTCGTGGCACTTGAAGGCGAGTACGAACCGAGCGCGTGGCAGTGGGTGAGGGACCAGGTTGCCGAGTACGAGGCGAGCGGCGGTGAGCGTGCGAACACCCTTCGAGACTCTGGTCGGCCCGTCATCATCGTGACGACCCGAGGGAACAAGAGTCACAAGATTCGAAAATTCGCACTGATGCGCGTCGAGCATGATGGCGAATACGCGTTGGTTGCTTCACAGGGGGGTGCCCCGACGAACCCCTCGTGGTACTTCAACTTGATTGATGATCCTTCGGCACTCGCCATCCAAGATGGCGCGACGCCGTTCGATTTCACGGCTCGCGTGGTCGAAGGCGACGAACGCGCTCGGTGGTGGGAGAGGGCGGTCGCCGCCTTCCCTCCCTACGCCGAATACCAGGTGAAAACGAGTCGGACGATTCCGGTTTTCGTCGCCTCGCGGACTTCTTCTTAACAAGGACGTCATCGTTTCGACGGTCGTTACTCCGACCGCGCCATCGTCCGTGGCGTCTGCGGATCGTCGTGTCGACGAGTGGCAACTATTCAACGAGAGGTTTTGGTGTTGAAGACTGACGCACTGCCCGCCGCCGCAGCGGGCTCTTGGGAACTGGGCGACTTAACGGTGAATCGCGTCGGGTTTGGTGCGACGCACCTCGCGAGCACAACACCATCTGCCGGTGGCGCCTCGAACTATCGCGACCGGTCGACGATTGGTCGGCACGTCATTGATGGTGAAACGCTCGATCATCGAAATGCTGTACGTGATGACAATCGACCGGAGAATCTCGAACTGTGGACGCGACCCCAATCTCCGCGAATTCGTATCGAAGACGCTGTCGAATGAGCGCGCATCATTATTGAGCGCTATGTCAATTCGGGAGTGGTCTCACCTCCAACAACATTCGAAAAGAACTCCGAACATCCTTGGAGGTGCGGGGTTTCGAACCCCGGTCCCACAGCTTCTTAGTGAACATTCTCCGAGCGCAGCTAACAGGAGGTTGTCGGGAGCGTCACTGTTGTCAGCGCCGGTGGCGTTCCTTAGTTAGCTGAATTGTCCCGACGAGATCACTAACGAATCTTGTTGGTAAGCCCTACTTTATGACGCCCGTGTACTAAACCGCAGGGCTGGGTCTAGACGGACGTTGCTACCTAAGCAGCAAGCGCAAGCTGAGGCTTGGCGTTTGTTATTTGTTCCGGCTCTTTAACGTGGCTCCGGAGACCACGGCTCGCTTCTTTCACCTCGACGTCTGTAGTCGAAACCATTCACCCCCTCGTCAGACCGCAACCCAATTGGTTGCTCTAGAAGTGTACCCTTCGACCCGCCAGTACGGTACGGTCGTTCGAAACAGAGAGAGGGCCCCTAACCGAACTTCTCTCTGTGACGCACGGCCCTCGCCATGTCGCGCTCGGCGTCGCGCTTCGCCAGAGCTTGACGTCGATCTTGCTGTTTGCGGCCCTTCGCGAGCGCTATCTCCACCTTGGCCCGCCCCTCTTTGAAGTAGAGCTTTAAGGGCACGATCGTCAGGGATTGGGTATTCGCTTCGTGTTCCCACTTGATGATTTCCTTGCGGTGGACGAGGAGTTTGCGTTTGCGGTCGGGATCGTGACTTCCGAATCCCACCGCGTGGCTCCACGGCGGGATGTGCATCTGAAAGATCCACAGTTCATTGTTGTCGACCCGGGCGTAGCTCTCGGCGATCTGGGCGGTGCCCTCTCGCAGCGACTTGACCTCGGATCCGGTCAGCACCAGCCCACATTCGAGGGTGTCGATGATCTCGAAGTCGTGACGGGCGCGACGATTGGTGGCAACGACTCGGTCGCTACCCGCCTCACCACGCTTTTTCGCACGTCGTTCTTGGATCTGTTTGGCTCGAGCCACCTAGCCAGCGTAGTGAAGTGGTGAGGTGAATCAATTGCGGTTCACTAGGGTAACCACGTGCTCACTCTTAGTTCGACTCAACGAGACGCCATTCTCGCGACGTGCATTCGTGCGTTGCCGAACGAGGGGTGCGGGCTGCTTTTAGGTACGAGCGACGGTGTCGTGCGCGAGATAGCCGCGAGTAGGAACGTGGCCGATTCCGCCAAGGTCTACGAGATCGATCCTCGGGTTTTGCTGCGCGCCTATCGCCGAGCTGACGAAGAGGACTTGGAAGTCCTTGGCGTGTTTCACTCTCACACGCACAGCGAGCCCTACCCGAGCCCCACGGACGTTCGCCAAGCGCCCGATCCTTCGTGGCACTACGTCATTGTCTCCTTACGCGACACGCCGGCCGATCTGTGCAGCTATCGGGTCGTTGACGAAGTCGTTTCCGCGGAACCGGTGTTGTTTCTCGACTGAGTCCGAAAAGATCAATTTTTGGGCACGACGTCGCAGAAAGCCGATAATGTTGACTTAGCAGGTCATGAATTGACCCGGTGAGTCGAAAGAGGCGTTATGGCGGCGGTACTACGAATCCCCACCGTGCTCCGTCCCGCGATGGGTGGCGAAAGCGTCATCGCCGTCGAGGGCTCGACCGTTGGCGAAGTTCTTCTCAAGCTCACCAAGACCTATCCTGCCATCAAGAGTCAGTTGCTGAACGACGACGGCACGCTGCACCGATTCCTCAACGTTTACGTCAACGACGACGACGTTCGCTACCTCGGCGGCGTCGAGGCGTCCGTCACCAATAACGACGAGATCACTCTTCTGCCCGCGGTCGCGGGCGGCGTTTGGTAGTGGCGCGATACAACTCAGTACTTGAGCTCATTGGCAACACGCCAGTGGTCGACGTGAGCGCGCTTTCCCCAAAACCTAACGTCACCATTTTGGCCAAACTCGAAGGTCGCAATCCGGCTGGATCGGTGAAGGACCGCGTCGCGTTGTCGATGGTCGAAGCGGCCGAGAGGGACGGGCGTCTCGTTCCCGGCAAAACCGATCAAACACTCATCGAACCCTCTTCGGGCAACACCGGCATTGCGCTCGCGATGGTCTGTCGTCTGCGCGGCTATCACCTGAAAGTGGTCCTGCCGACGAACGTCTCGCCCGAGCGACGCCAACTCCTCCTCGCCTTTGGCGCCGAGATCATTGACTCACCGGGCGGCGAGGGCTCGAACGGCGCGGTGCGCCTCGCGCAGTCCCTCAGCGAAGAGCATCCGGAGTGGGTCTTCCTCTACCAGTACGCCAACCCGGCGAATCCCCTCGCGCACTATTCGACGACGGGACCCGAGATCTTGGGGGACGTGCCCGAGATCACGCACTTCGTGGCGGGACTCGGCACCTCGGGCACGTTGATGGGTGTTGGTCGCTACCTCAAGGAACATCGACCCGACGTGCAGATCTGGGCCGTGGAGCCACCGAGTGGCGAAATGGTCGACGGGCTGCGCAACCTCGACGACGGGTACGTTCCACCAATCTTTAGCGACAACGACGGCGAGAAGCTGCTCGACCGAAGAGTCATTGTTCGTCCCCGGGAGTCCATTGAGTGGACGCGCCGCTTGACCGACGTCGGCCTCTTCGCGGGTCTCTCTTCGGGCGCCGTGATGGCCGGTGCGTTCAAATGCGCCCGGACCATCGAGGACGGCACTACGGCGACGATCGTCACGATGATCGCCGACGACGGATGGAAGTACCTATCCACCGGCGCGTGGAGTGACGACATCGACGACGTCGTCGAGCGCGCGAAAGCGACCATCTACTTCTAAGCGACCGACAAAGTCGGAATCTCTACTACCGTTATCTCGCACTCCCCGTGTGATCTAAGGAGAGATATGTCTGTACTTCGCGCCGACGGCCGCGCGTTCGACGAGGCCCGTCCTTTGTCGTTCGAACGGGACTTCACCGAGATGGCCGCGGGGTCGGTCCTGGTCAGTTTCGGTCGCACCCGAGTGCTCTGCACCGCGTCAATCGATAACGACGTGCCGCGGTGGTTAAAGGGCAAGGGTCGCGGTTGGGTGAGCGCCGAGTACTCGATGCTGCCGGGCTCGACGCCCGAACGCGCGAACCGCGAAGCGGCGAAGGGTAAGCAGTCGGGACGAACCCAAGAGATTCAACGACTGATCGGTCGTTCTCTTCGCAGCGTGACCCGTCTCGAACTACTGCCCGACGTACAGATCCTCGTCGACTGCGACGTCTTGCAGGCCGACGGCGGCACGAGAACGGCCGCGATCTGTGGTGGGTACGTCGCGCTCCACGACGCCATCTCGCGCCTGGTGGCCAATGGCGTGATCGCTGAGCACGCGCTCAACGACTCCGTAGCGGCGGTGTCGGTGGGCATCGTCAGCGGCGTCGCCATGCTCGATCTTCCCTACGAAGAAGACGTGCGAGCCGACACCGACATGAACGTCGTGATGACCGGCTCGGGTCGCTTCGTGGAAGTACAGGGAACGGCCGAGCACGAGGCCTTCGATCGCGACGAACTGAACGAGCTCTTGGACCTGGCCGCGCTCGGTATTGGCCGGATCAAGGACGAGCAAGAAGCCCTTCTTAAAACGCCGCCCACGCCACGATCGAAGTGAGCACCTTTGTTTTAGCGACGGCGAACGCGCACAAGGCCGATGAGATGCGTCGCGCGCTCGAGAGCTTCGACGTCAAGCTACTTCCACGACCCCGGGAGGTGCCCGACGTCGACGAGTCGGAAACGACGCTCGAGGGTAACGCTCTCCTAAAGGCACGCGCTCTCACCAACGTCACGCGAGAGGCCGCGATCGCCGACGACACGGGACTCTTCATCGATGCGCTCGACGGACGCCCGGGGGTGCATAGCGCGCGTTACGCCGGAGAGAGTGCCTCGTACGAAGACAACGTGCAGTTGGCTCTACGCGAACTCGACGACGTCGACGACGTGGATCGCAGCGCGCGTTTTCGCACCGTCATCGCCGTGACGTACCCGACTGGTGAGGCGTGGTGGGTGGACGGCGTCCTCGAAGGGGCGATACTCAAAGCACCGAAGGGGAAGGGGGGATTTGGCTACGACCCGATCTTCGCTCCCCTGGCGCACGGTGGAAGATCCTTGGCCGAGTTGACGCCCGACGAGAAGAACGCGATCTCGCACCGCGGAATCGCGCTGCGCGCCTTCGCCGAAAAACTCTCAAGTTCATAGGTCGTTCGAGAAGTGTTCACCCGTAGGGTGGGAGAGTGACGAACCGCGAGCTGGCCATGTTCCCCCTGGGGATGGTCGTCTTTCCGTACCAGACGGTGGGGCTGTGCGTCTTTGAACCGCGTTATCACCAACTGCTCGCTGACGTTGAAGTGGCGCGAGAGTTCGGTACCTGCTTGATCGAGCGAGGCTCAGAGGTCGGTGGAAGGGACGAGCGGACCTTCGTGGGAACGGTCGTCGAGATCCTTGGTTCGCACCGTCTAACTAACGGCCAGACCCTGATTGTCGTCGAGGGCATGGAGTGCTTCGAGGTCGGTGAGTGGCTCGTCGACGACCCCTACCCCCGCGCTCGAGTCGGCCAACGCTGCTGCGACGAGGTCGCCATCGAGCCGTCGCTGCTGAAGTCAACGGAGTCGGCCGTTCGCGCGCTTCGCAACCTGCAAAGTGAGATATTCGCTGATCAGTGCCTACAACGCAACTGCGCCATGGACGAAGATCCGAAGATTCGAAGCTGGCAGCTCTGTGCCTTGACGCCCATGTCGATTCTCGATCAGTTCAAGGTGCTGAGCTTGAGTAATCCCAACGACCGGCTGCGTCTCGTGGCGGAGATCTGCTGTGAACGCTACGGCGACTACCAGCGAATGCTCGCGGTGGACGAGCTTCGAGCGCCGCTTATTTAGCGAAGTTCGAGCAGGTCGACCACGAAGATCAACGTCTCGTTGGGCGCGATCACGCCGCCCGCGCCGCGTTCGCCGTAGCCGAGGTGAGCGGGAATAACGAGTCGGCGACGTCCGCCCACTCTCATACCAACGACCCCTTGATCCCAACCCTTAATCACGTGGCCGGCCCCGAGGGGAAAGTCGAACGGCTCGCCGCGATTCCACGAGGCGTCGAACTCTTCGCCGCTGGTGGCCCCGACGCCCACGTAGTGAACGACGGCGCTCTGGCCGGGCTTGGCCTCTTCGCCCTCGCCCACGAGGATCTCTTCAATGACGAGATCCCGTGGCGCGGGACCGAGGTGCGGATCTACTAATGGTTTTTCTGACATTGGCGACGACTCTAGTAGCGCCGAGCCCGTCCCGCGCCCACGACGCGAACGTTCTTCGCTTCGCGGCCCTTGGGGCCCTGCGCTTCTTCGAAGGTGATCTTCTGGCCTTGACTGAGTGACTTGAAGCCGTCGCCCACGATGCTCGAGAAGTGAATGAAGAGATCGTCGCCCTTGTCGTCGCTCGCGAAGCCAAAGCCCTTGGAGTCGTTAAAGAAGCTCACGACGCCTTCCTTACCGCGGGGACGTCCGGCACTCTCGCCGCGCGCGCTCTGCGTCGAACGACGTTCGAAGCTTCGTACGGGACGGGTCTCGACCTCGCTGGTGTGACGTTCACGGCGAGCGGCCGTGACGCGCTCTCTCGGTTCGCGATGTTCGAAGTTGCGAGGTCCGCGCTCACGATCGCGCGGCGACGACTCGACGCGGCGCTTAGGCGGGCGATCGTCGAGGCGCTCGGCCGCGACGGCGTCGTCAACGGCACCTAAGCGGATGGCGGGCGCGTCTTCACGGGGCTCGATGGAGGGACTGATGCCGAGGGCGCGCTGGAGGCGTTTCACTTGACCCATGACGTCTTCGCCTACGAGGGAGATGACGGCACCGGTCGCGCCCGCTCGTCCGGTACGACCCGATCGGTGCAGGTAGTCGGTGGCTTGGGCCGGTGGGTCGTAGTGCACGACGACCGGTAGCAGTTCAATGTGAATTCCCCGTGCGGCGACGTCAGTCGCCACCAGCACTTGAATCTGTCCGTTCTTCACGCTGCGCAGCGCTCGTTCGCGCTGGGCCTGGGTGCGGTCACCGTGCAGGGCCACGGCCGAGATGCCGCGATCGCCGAGCTGGCGGGCTAGGCGGTCGGCGCCGTGCTTGGTGCGGGTGAAAATGAGGGCCCGTTCGTAGGTCTCGATGATGTCGGCCGTGATGTCCGGGCGACGGTCGCGAGGAACCTTCCAGAAGAAGTGATCGACGTCGTTCGGCGCTTCGTTGCCCACCACGTCGTGGATGGCGGCGTCGTGGGTGAACTCTCTCACCAGCGACGAGACGTCCGGTCCCATCGTGGCGGAGAACAACATGACGTGGCGCTCGGGCGACGTCGCGGCCACGATGCGGCGCACCGCGGGCAAGAAGCCCATGTCGGCCATGCGGTCCGCTTCGTCGACGACGACGGTCGTCACGTCACCGAGATCGAGCGCGCGTTGTTCGAGCATGTCTTCGAGTCGGCCGGGACACGCCACGACGACGTCGACGCCGAAGTTCAGTGCCTTGCGCGCGACGTTGTACGACGTGCCACCGTAGATGCAGATCACGCGACGACCGCGGTCGTCGCTGAGCTGGGCGATCTCTTTTTGAACCTGGGCCGCGAGTTCGCGCGTCGGCACGAGTACGAGCGCCACGGGCTTGCGGGGACGAGCCTTACTTAGACGCGCCATCAACGGCAGGGCGAAGGCGAGTGTTTTCCCCGAGCCCGTGATGGCCTTACCGACCACGTCACGTCCTTCCAGAGCGTCAGGAATCGCCGCTTCTTGGATGGGGAAGGCCTCGGTGATGCCTCGAGCGTTTAATCGCTCGACGAGGCGTGGGGGGACGCCGAGGTCGGCAAAGGACATGGACATAGAACTCCTACGAGTTGAGATGAGCCCAACTCGCAGAATTACGTCGAATCGGTCTCTTATCGCGAGATGCGATGAAACAGCGTTTTCTATGATAGCAGACGCACCAATGTTCCATGTCGCACGTACTTTTGGTGCGGGCGGAGGGACTCGAACCCACACTCCGAAGAACTGGTTCCTAAAACCAGCGCGTCTGCCAATTCCGCCACGCCCGCGAGAGACCCCACTCTAGGCGTTGAAGGAAGTAGTTTCGAGTCTCGCGCGGTAGATTGGTCGCATGATTAACTCTTCAATAGATGACGGTTTTGGCGTAAACGATCTCAATCAGCGCCTTTTGCGCGAGCGCATCGTATTTTTGGGATCAGAGGTGGTCCAGACCACCGCGAATCGAATCTGCGCGGAATTGCTGCTCCTCGAAGCGGAAGACCGCGACAAGGACATCAGTCTCTACATCAACTCACCCGGTGGTTCGGTCTACGACGGACTGGCCATCTACGACACGATGCAGTACGTGAACTGTGACGTTCGCACCATCTGCATCGGGATGGCGGCGTCGATGGGTCAGTTCTTGCTGTGCGCCGGGGCGCCGGGTAAGCGGTTCTCGCTGCCGTACAGTCGCATCTTGATGCACCAACCCGCGATCGGTGGGATGCAGGGTCAGGCGTCGGACATCGCGATTCAAGCCGAGCAGATCATCTACATGAAAAAGACGCTCGCGGAGCGCATTGCATTTCACACCGGTCAACCGCTCGAGCGCATCGAAGCCGACTCGGATCGCGATCGCTGGTTCACCGCCCAAGAGGCGAAAGAGTACGGCTTCATTGACGCCGTCATTGAGCGTTCGGCCGTTCGTCAAGGGGTCTAGTGAGCGACGCCCCGTCGGCGGAACCTCGGCGCCGTTCGCTGGAGGACACACCGGTTCGTGTCGTCAGCGCCCGCGCCACCCTTCCGGCTCGCTTAAAGAACCTCTGGTCTCGTCGTGAGCTGCTTCTAGGACTCATCTCGTCCGACATTCGCATTAAGTACAAGAACTCGGCGCTCGGGATCTTCTGGTCCATGTTGTCGCCGGCGTTCACCCTCGGGGTGTACTACATGGTCTTCTCGTTCTTCTTGAAAAACGGCATTCCCAACTTTGTGATCTACCTCTTCTCCGGTCTCGTGGTGTGGAATATGTTTCAGAACGCCATTAACTCAGCGACGCCCGTCATCGTCGATCGCGCGGCGTTGGTGAAGAAGGTTTCGTTCCCCCGCGAGATACTGGCGCTGTCGAACGTGGGCGCCGCGACCGTGTACTTCGTCGTGCAACTGGTCATTCTGATCATCTTCGTGGCCGCATTACGCCACGCGCCCGCGTGGCACTTCATGTTGATTCTGCCGATTTCGTTTCTCTCGCTGTTCCTCTTCACGTCCGCGTTAGCGGTCGTGATGTCCGCGGTCAACGTCTACCTTCGCGACACGAAACACCTGATGGAAGTGCTTTTACAGCTGTGGTTCTGGTTGACGCCGGTGGTCTACTCGTACGAAAACTCCATCGCGCCGCACCTGCATCGACACGGACTCTCTCTCCTCTACTTCTTGAACCCCGTGACCTTGATCGTGGTGACCTTTCAACGCGTCTTTTACGTCAGCACCGTCGTGCATTCGACCGTGAACGCGGCGGTTATCTTGAATATTCTTCCCACGTGGTCCTTTTCGAAGTTCCTGTACCTAAATCTGCTCCTCTTCGCCTTGTCTATGGTGTTCTTCCTCGTGGCCGAGGCGATCTTTGGTCGCCTCGAAGGAAACTTTGAGTCGGAGCTGTAATGACCACCGTCATCGACGTCCAGGGCGTCTCGAAGAACTTCAAGATTCATCACGAACGCAACCAGTCGCTCAAAGAGCGTCTGCTCCACCCGCGTGCGGGGACCACCGAAGTGTTCCACGCCCTCAAGGGAGTCAACTTCTCGGTGAGTCAGGGCGAGACGGTGGGCATCATTGGGCACAACGGCTCGGGCAAGTCAACCCTGTTGAAGTGCATCTGCGGCGTCTTGAAGCCAACGACGGGTGAGATTAGTCTTCGCGGCAGTCTCGCGGCGCTACTCGAACTCGGGGCCGGTTTTCAGACCGAGCTCTCGGGCCGGGACAACGTCTACCTCTACGGCGCGATGTTGGGATTTTCCAAGAAGATGGTCGACGGGATCTTCGACGACGTCGTCGCCTTTAGCGAGATTGAACAGTTCATCGACACCCAGGTGAAGTTCTATTCGAGCGGGATGTACGTTCGCTTGGCCTTCGCCGTCGCGGTGAACGTGGATCCGGACATTCTGGTGGTTGACGAGGTCCTGGCCGTGGGCGACGAACGATTTCAAGCCAAGTGCGTGGAACGCATTCGACAATTTAAAGAGGAAGGTCGTACGATCCTGCTCGTCACCCATAACGCGGACCAAGTTCGTGCGCTGTGTGATCGCGCCATTGTGCTCAACACCGGTGACATGATCGCGGACGGTCCCACGCAAGAGTCGCTACGAATCTTCCGTGAACACCTGCTCGAAGACGCGGTCGAACACGACAGTGCGCGACTCTCCGAGACCATCAAAATCGACACCGTCACCTCACCGACCGGGTCTTTTGAGGTGCGCAGTGGCTCGGCGCTGCACCTCGACGTGAACGTCCACGCGAAGTCCGCCTACAGCGGGAACTTCGTCATGGAGATCTTTACGAGAGGCGGTCTTCTCGTCAGTCGCAGTGACGCGCAGGGATCACCGGTGAACTTGACGCCGGGCCACAACGTCATCGGCATCGACTTGGCGCAGCTACCTCTTCTGGACGGACTGTACGACCTCAACGTGGGAATTGTCGATCATCACGGTCACACGGTGATCGCGTGGAGCGAACAGGCCGCGACCATTCAAGTCACGTACGACGGACGAGAGGCCGGCATCGTCGAGCTCGGCGCCACTATTCGCCAGCAGTAGCCGTCGGACCAGACTCGCCGCGCGGTAGACGGGCAAAGCGTCGAAGCGACCCGACGGGACCGAGTCGGCCCGCGTCGAAGGCGTAGGTCGCCGCGCGCAGTAGTCGCCGGTCACCGCGAGAGTTGCCGTAGGCGTAGACGATCGGTTCAACGCCGGGATGACGTGCTTGCGTCCACTCGGTGAAGCGACGTAACTTCTCCGTGCCGCGACAGTTCTTGTCGAGGTAGCTCCCGGTGAGTTGGCCGCGCGCGTCGACCGCGAGACGCGTACCGAGGCCTCCCGCGACGCCGAAGATCTCCGCGACGACGTCGACGTAGAGCTGCGGTGACGCCGAAACGATAACGACGTCGTGACCTTGTTGAAGATGCCAGTTCATTCGCTCAATCACGCGCGGGCGTCCGTGCTCCTCGAAGAAGCGAATCGCGAAGGTTCGCGACAGTGTCATTACCTCTTCGACGTCGCGACCAGTTAGAAGTCGGCGAAAAAGTCGCTCCTTGGCGTGATCGGCCCAGGAGCCGCTTCGAAGGGCCCCGACGAAGAGGGGACGGGCGAGTCCTACCGCCGCGAAGTACGTCGCGCGTGGCCCGCAGAGACAGCACAACCATTTAAAGACGCTGCCGCCTTTGCTCAGGGTGCCGTCGAGATCAAACGCCGCCACGATCGGCGAAGGGGGAGTCGTCACCCCTCTAGTTTCACAGGCGTACCACCGAGGGTCGTCGAATAATCTATAACTCCCATGGTAATTTGCGAGAATTAAGAATAGACCGCTAAGGTGTCGTGGTGCCGTCGAGTGGCTGGCACCACGCACATAAGGAGCAATCATGGCAATTCGTTTGGGCGACGAGGCCCCCGACTTTTCCGCGGACACCACTGAAGGACCCGTAAAGTTTCACGAGTACCTAGGTGACGGTTGGGGAATTCTCTTTTCCCACCCCAAGGACTTCACGCCGGTGTGCACCACGGAACTGGGCGGTTTTGCCAAGCGCAAGGCCGAATTTGATAAGCGCAACACCAAGCTCATCGCCGTGTCGGTGGACAGCGTGGAGTCACATAATCGCTGGAGGAGCGACATCGACGAAACGCAGGGCACCGCGTTGAACTTTCCCATCATCGGCGACGAAGACCACAAGGTGGCCGACCTCTACGACATGATTCACCCCAACGCCAACGACACCCTTACCGTGCGCAGCGTCTTCATTATCGCGCCGGACAAGAAGGTGAAGTTGACCTTGACCTACCCCGCGTCAACGGGACGCAACGTCGACGAGATCATTCGCGTGTTGGACTCGCTGCAACTCTCGGCCAAGTTCCCCGTGTCGACTCCCGTTGACTGGAAGGACGGCGAGGACGTCATCATCTCGCCAGCCGTCAGTGACGCCGACGCGAAGGAGAAGTTTCCCAAGGGCTTTCGCAAGGTCAAGGACTACCTGCGCTACACCCCACAGCCCAACAAGTAAGCAGTCGATCTCCCAAGGCGGCCACCCTCGAGGTGGCCGCCTTGGGGTTTTCGAGGGGACGGGGCCTCTCGGTCCGTGCACGAACCGACTAGCGCCGGGTTGCCGGGCCGGTTCTCTCGAATAGTGAATCGCGAAGCTCGCGTTTCAAGACTTTGCCCTGGGGGTTTCGCGGTAACTCCTTAGAGCGGAACACGATGGTCGTCGGTACTTCGAACTTGGCTAGGCGTGCCGCCACGTGACGAGAGATCTCCTCCGCCTCGATGACCCGGCCCGGTCGAAGCACGACGACCGCGACGACCTCCTCACCGAGCGTGGGGTGCGCCACGCCCACCACCGCGCAGTCGGCGACGTCGGGGTGCTCGAAGATAGCGCCTTCGACGATGACCGAATAGACGTTCTCGCCACCGCGAATGATCATGTCCTTCGCCCGGTCGACGATGAAGACGAATCCCTCGTTATCGATTCTGGCGATGTCCCCGGTGTGCAGCCAACCCTTGGTGAATGCTTCGGCGGTGGCTTCAGAATTGTTCCAGTAGCCGCGAACGACGTTGGGTCCCTTGATCCAGAGTTCGCCCACGACGTCGGGACCCCGGGGCAGTTCGTCGCTCGGCTCGTCGCCCGCGAAACCTTCGGGCACGATGGCCACCTCATTGACGGGGTACGCGGGTCCGCAGCTGTTGGGTTTCGCGACGTAGTCGGGACCCGAGTTTCCGCACACGCCCGCGGACGTTTCGGTGAGCCCGTACCCGTTACCGGGCTGTCCGCCCGGAAAGGCGCTGCGCAGTCGCTTGACGAGATCGGGCGGGGCGGGCGCGCCACCGTACGAGATGTTCTTCACACTCGACGTGTCGAACGTAGAAAAGTCCGGGTCATCGATAATCTGCATGGCGATGGTGGGCACGCCGCCAATGCCGGTGATTCGTTCGGTCTCGATGACTTTCAGTGCGCGCTTCGCGTCGAAGTGGTGCATCATCACGATCTTGTTACCCGCGGCGGTCGCGGGAATCATGAACGCGTGACATCCCGTCGCGTGAAAGAACGGAATATTCAACAGACCCGAACTCTGAACGTCCGGCGCCGGTGCGTCGTCGCCGGCACCAAAACGCAGGGCGGATCGCTGTGCGGCGAAGAAGAGATTCATGAGGTTGGTGAGGACGTTGCGATGCGAGCCCACGGCACCCTTGGGGTGGCCGGTGGTGCCCGAGGTGTAGAGAATCGTGGCGTCGTCGTCGGGTTCGAGTACGACTTTGGGCGGTGTCGCCAACGGGTCGACCTCGCCAAGGAAGTCACCGAAACGAACGACGCGCACCCGGCCACGAAGTTCTCCGAGTTGGGCCGGGCGATTGGCGTCGTCACTCCACACCACGATGGTCGAGAGATTCGCCAGTTCAGCGAGTCGCGGTTGGACGCGCTCGAGTCGTTCCTCGTCAACGAAGAGCACGGTCGTCCCGGAATCACTGAGTCCGTAGATGAGTTCGTCCGTCGACCACCAGGCGTTGAGCGGCACCACCACCGCGCCGGTGACCACTGAGCCCCAAAAGGCCATGACCCACTCGGGAAGATTTCGCGACGCGATCGCGATCCGGTCGCCCTTGTGAACACCGAGCTCAACGAGGCGCGTGGCGAGCGTCGCGGCCACCCGGTAGTGCTCTTCAAAGGTGTGGCGCCGGTCTTCGTAGACCAGAAAATCACGCGCAGCGTGGTTGAGCGAGAGGTCGAGAATCTGGCGCAAATTGGCGGGCGCGTTCTTCCACACCGTCAGTGTCATCCCGTTCACCATCGCGCGCTCGGTCTCGAACATCTGGCCGGGCGCGGTGAGTTGAGCGGTCGCCTCGTCGAGCGAGAGTCGTGCTTCACTCATGGCCGGCGAGATTACTTGGCTTCGCTGACGGGTTGAAAGAGCGTCGAGCGGTAGTGCACGAGCTCGCTGATGGACTCGCGAATATCGTCGAGCGCGCGATGCGACGACTCCTTCTCGGGCAAGGTCGACAGCACGTCGGGGTTCCATCGACGGGCCAGTTCCTTGATCGTCGACACGTCCACGTTGCGATAGTGCAAGAACGACTCGAGCCCGGGCATGTACTCCTGGAGAAATCGCCGATCGGTACCGATGGAGTTGCCGCACAGCGGAACCGATCTCGGCTCAGCGATGTGCTCTTTGAGGAATTCGAGGGTTTTGCTTTCGGCCTCTTCGGGCGTGATGGTGGAAGCGATGATCTCGGGCAAGAGGCCGGACTTGGTGTGCATCTCGGTGACGAACGGACCCATTTCGCCTAACTGTTCGGGAGTGGCGTGCACCACCAGATCGGGACCTTCGGCGAGCACGTTGAGGTTGTCGTCGGTGATGAGCGTGGCGATTTCAACGATGACGTGACGAAGGGGCTCGAGGCCCGTCATCTCAAGATCCATCCACACCAGCACAGTGCGACACTACTTAAAGTCGCCGCGAGCCGTGTGTAGCCTTCCCGCTATGGAAATCTTCGCCAAGGTGCTTCATCCCGACGCCGTACTGCCTCGCTACGCCAACGAAGGCGACGCGGGCTGTGATCTCGTGGCCGTGGAGTCGTGCACGCTTCGAGCCGGTGGGGGACGGGCGTTGGTCGCGACGGGTCTCGCGGTCGCGATTCCCGAAGGTCACGGGGGCTTCGTCCTTCCGCGTAGTGGACTCGCCTCAAAGCACGGGGTGACGTGCGCCAACGCGCCCGGCCTCATCGATCCGGGATATCGAGGTGAGCTGAAAGTCGCCCTGGTAAACCTCGATCCCGAACGCGACTACCACGTCGAAAAGGGCGATCGAATCGCTCAACTGGTCGTCGTTCCTCTTGCAACGTCGAACTTTCGCCTGGTCGAAGAGTTACCGAGCGCCACGCGAGGCGTCGGCGGCTTCGGAAGTAGCGGGCGATGACCAAGTTCCTTGATCCCCTCGACAGTGCCTTCATCTTGCTCGAGACCCCGGGCACGTCGATGAACATTGGTGCTGTCATCGAACTCGAAGTTGGCGAGGTCACTGATCCGAGAGAACGATTTGAACTCATCGAGCGCAGCATCGCCGCGAGAGTTCACGAGATCCCGGTACTGACCCAACGCGTCGTGCGCGCCCCTTTTGACATGACGTGGCCAATCTTGGTCGAGGACGAGAAGTTCGACATCAACCGGCACGTCGTTCGCGCCGCGCTGCCCACGCCGGGCTCGCCGGCTCAGTTTGACGCGTTCGTGTCGGAGTTTCTCTCGCGGCCGCTGTCGCCTCAGCGGCCACTGTGGCAGCTGCTCGTGATCGAAGGACTCGAAGACGGTCACGCCGCGTTGGTAATGAAGGTGCATCACGCGCTCGCTGACGGCGTGTCGTTCGCCGAGACGTTCGCGAACCTATTCGACATATCGCCCGACGTTCGAGTTCCCGAGCCTCGGTTGGAGGCGGAAGAAGATGAGCCCACGGTAACGACGTCCCTCGGACTGCTTCGACAAGCGTTCGGGAGAGTTCGTCGCCGTCCGCGACTTCTCGCGGAGAACGTCGCGACGTGGGGGAGTCGATTCTACGAGATCGTGCGGGCGGTTGTCACCGTCATCTCGGTACACGGCCGGAGAAACGCCACGCCCGATCAGCCGTCAATCTTTGAGGCGAGACGAACGTCACTCACCGGCGCGTCGGACATTGAAAAGTCATATCACCGAACCCGCGTTCCCTTAACGGACGTGAAGCGCGCTGCCAAAGCTCAAGGAGTTTCGGTTACCGACTTCGTCATGGCCACGACGAGCGGCGCACTCAAACGACTGCTCGACGATCGTGGTGACGTTCTAAAGAAAGATCTGATTGCGTTCGTGCCCATCAACGTGCGAGGAGAGGGCGACACCTCCTACCTGGGTAACCAGATCTCGGGAATGCTCGTCGCGTTACACATCGACGTCGCGGACCCCTTGGAGCGACTCCGTGCGATCTCGAGTGACTCGGTCAAAACCCTCGGTGAGCAACGATTACATCGTGCCAAGATTTTTCAAGACGTGCCTCGAGTACTCGGACCAACGTTGCTGTCCTTTGGTGGCAAGGTGCTGTCCGCGTTCGGGCTGTTCGATCACTTGCCAATGGCGAACCTCTTGATTTCTTCGGTCGCCGGACCACCGATTCCACTGTGGCTCAGTGGCTATCGCGTTACCTCGGCCGCTCCGTTCGGCCCGCTCCTTGGCTCGTTCTCACTGAATATCACGGTGCTCGGTTTCGAGGAGAACCTGGAGTTTGGACTACTGGGTTGCGCTGATCGGATGAGTGATCTTTCCGTGCTGCGCGACTACCTGTTTGAAGAAGCGAAGGCCTTAATATCCGCGTCATCGTAGTAAAGGGCGATTGGTTTAACGCCGTGCGTCGGCTACAATCGAAGCACCACGCGGACGTAGCTCAGTTGGTAGAGCGCGACCTTGCCAAGGTCGAGGTCGCCGGTTCGAGCCCGGTCGTCCGCTCCAAGAACTCTGGAACGATTCAGCGAAAATCGTGCACCGCCGACGCGCACCACGAACGACCATCGCGACTTGCGCTCGCCGGGTCCGTTCGCTGGCCGCGCGAGGGTCTGGCCCGGGTCCGCCGACAGTCACGTCGTACAGTTATTGGCGTGCGGGCCAACGGGATCTCTCTACTTGGCCGCCACGGAGAAGCGCCGTCGACAACTCCCGGTGAGCGTCGACCGGCAAACGGTCGCGTAGTCGACCCTGAAGCTCGCGGGACCATCGCGCCCGTGGCGTTGGGTCACGGCCACGAACGAGTGACGCGGTCGTCGTGAGTACCAGCGCGCGCGTTGGCGAGTGGCGCGATCAACTCGCGGCCCACCCCTACGAGGTCAACGCCGGCGATTTCGTCCGATTCCACGTCGACGCCAACGACGACGTCGTTTCGGGCATTGTGCGAGGCGTGAGTGCCGGTGGTGCCGAAGAATGTCGTGAATTTCGCCACGGTCTCGGTGAAGCCACGGCTGATACGTTGCGCCTCTTCGCCATGCGGCGCACGCTCCAAGGCCGACGACAGGCCTCGTTGAGCCTCGTCAGCGAGGCGATGGACGGATATGCCCTCCTACCTAGGCTCAACGACGTGCCGTGGGAATCCTGGCTTAAGGCGGCACTGTTCGTCGCTCGTTCCCTCGGGCGTGACCTCGCTATGACGCGTCAACGTTTCGCTGAGGTGGCCGACGCCACTGCGGCGGCTCGCTGCGACGTCGCCGTGGAGTCCATGGTTCGCGTCGATACTCTGGCGCAGTGTCACCTCCTCGAGGTCACGACGAACTTCGGCACCGGCTTTGTCGAGATTCTCGTCTTTCGCAACACGCCCACGATTGGCCTCTTTGGAGCGCCTTCGAGCTTGGGGGTGAATGAGATCGAGTATCACCCGACGACTAATCTGGCCCAACTCGCGGCCGCCCTGGCCGACGCCCTGGACGCTTCACTCAAGGTGGTCACGGGTCCCATTGGCCAAGACCAGTTAGCCGCGACGTCTTTTTCTCTCATCGTCCCCGGCTCCTACCTGCCCACCACGGGCTGCCTGAGTTTTATCGCCGACGCCCTGGGCGACGGTGGGTCCTTTAGCGTGTTCGTGGCGGAACTGCCCGACGACGCCGACGTCGAAGAGCTGGCGATCGCCGCGAACGACGAGGACGGGCAGGCCGCAATCTACGACGCGCACCGTGTCATTTTGTTCTGCGCCCAGCCCAGCTTTGACGAGAACGTCGATGTGCACGTCGACTTTCTCGACTTCGCAGGCCCCGCGCGCACCGCGCTCAGCGATCCCGCGACGGCTTCCTGGAAGGCGCGCTAATACCGAGGACACTTGGACCACTTTCCAGGCTTGATTGGACGTACGTCGTTGTTAGAATCGTGATCCGCGGAACAGTAGCTAGGTAGGCGATTCATAGCGTTGGAAGGGTGGAGAGTCATGGGCAAGACCACCGCCGCAGTAGTTTGTCTTCTCACCGTTGCCGGGAGTGTCGTCGGCCTTGATTCGAGTGTGGGCGCGGTTTCCGTCAGGACCGGCGTCATCACGGGAACGGTCATGGAGTGCGGACCGGGGCCCATCGTGGCGTCGCCGGGCGAACCGTCACCCTCGCCCAAGCCAGTATCCGTTGTCCTCATCCACAACAAGCACGCGTTCGAAAGTGAGTCGATCAAATTTCCTAAGACGTTGCCGTGGACCGGGTCGTTCATCTTCAACGTTCCCGCCGGGCGTTACGAGGTCGTTTCGACGTACCAGGGTCACGTTCGCTGGGTGAAAGTCCGGCCCGGCAGTCGCAACGTGGTGAGCTTCGGACTCTTTGCGTGCCCCGAATAGCCGTGTCGTGATGAGGTCTTCTAAGTAGCGACGAAGAGCGTCGACGCTTTACGGCAATCGATTCTGTTTTTTGGCGGCCTCGTGCGCCTTCACGATGGTTTCGAGAGAGACGGCTCGCTTGTTACCCGCGTGAGCCGGGTGGTGCTTGGGGCAGGCAACGTACGGCGTGCCGGGAACTGAGCGCCCGAGGTGGAGACAGCCTTTCACGTGACAGTTGTGGTGACGCCACACGGCCGCGACGCCGACCACGAGGGTGGCTTCTCCGATGTCTGACCCGAAGCCGCTCCAAAAGGCGTAGTAGGTGCCGGTCTCGTTAACGGTGCCGGTGTGGACCTCGAACCAGTGGAAGTAGAAGTCGTGCCAAATCGCGATCAAGACCGCGAGCACGGCAATGATGACCAATCCGGTCGCGAGTTTTAACCATCTCGGCAACTCGTCGTAGGTGCCCATGACTCCCGCGTTGTCGGTTCCCGCCTCGATCGCGGCGGGTTCGGCGGACGTGTTGGAACTCGGTGCGTCTTGACTCACAACTGGTTCCCCATCTCTTCATCAAGCGCCAGCGCACGGTAAGCACGTCATGCACGGATTCGTCGGTACGCCATGATCGATTCGCGCACGAATTTACCATGCTCGACGCTCGGATCCGTTGATATGACTGACGTTGGAGGCAACGGCGCGAACGTCTAGGACTCATCCGTCGGTGGCGTCAAGCGAACCGAAGATCAAACCGCACCGCGCTCGTTCGTTGTTTCTATGAAACGATCACTTCCAGCGCCGTGGGCGCGCCAATCTCGGTGATGCCTAATGTTGGGGCCAGGAGGTGGTCGTGGTCCATTCAGCATTCGAACCTTTTCTTCGCGAGGCGCGTGCGAACCCCGAGCCGTCTCCCAAGAGCGTGACGGCCGACGAACGGCGACAGGCTTTTCGAAATGAGGCGCTCGCCCTGCAGGGTGAGATGGCCCCCATGACGTCACTGGAGGACCGAGAACTGGTGTTGGAGAGTCGAACCCTCAAGGCTCGGCTGTACGTGCCCGTCAATGAAGAAGCGCAAGCGTTAGTGGTCTACTTTCACGGAGGCGATTTCGTCATGGGTGACTTGGCCACTCACGAGTGGCTCTGTCGCCGCCTAGCTTTCGACACCAAGATGCGCTTTTTGGCCGTTGATTACCGCCTCGCACCCGAGTACCCGTTTCCTGCTGGTCTCAACGACGCGCTGGAGGCGATTCGCTACGTGGCGACGCACCGACGTGAGTTCGGCGATGAAAGCGCCCAACTCATCGTCATGGGCGACTCCGCGGGCGCCAATCTCGCCACCGTCGCCGCGACGCAACTGAGAGACGAGAACCTCGACATCGTGGCGCAGGTCCTGATCTATCCGACGCTGGGTCCCGAGCTCGTCACCGACTCCGCCCATCGCTACGGCTCCGGCTACCTCCTCGACGTCGAGAACTTGCGTTACGACTACGCCCAGTACCTCGGCGAGTTCGGCGATCACACCGACCCCCGGGTGACGCCCTTGCTCTCGACCGACCTCTTTCGGGTGGCGCCGGCGATCGTGGTCGTCGCCGAGTGTGATCCCTTGCGCGACGAAGGAGTGGCCTACGCGGGACTGCTCCGACACTACGGCGTCGCGGTGGAACTCCTCGAAGCGAAGGGTATGGTGCACGGTTTTTTGGAGATGGGCGGCGTCATTCCCGAAGCGTTGGCCATTGTCGACGATTTAGCTACCCACCTTCATCGTCTGGTTGAAGTCGCTTCGTGAACGTCCTCTTTATCACGCTCGACCAGTTTCGCGGTGACTCGTACGGCGCCGCGGGTCATCCACTCGTCGTAACCCCGACACTGGACCGCGTCGCCGCCGAAGGCGTTCGCCTCGAGCGGCACTACTCCCAAGCAGCGCCGTGCGCGCCGGGACGAGCCGCGATCTACACCGGGATGTATCAGATGAACAACCGGGTGGTCGCTAACGGCACGCCGCTCGCGCGGGGCTTTGACAATTTGGCGTTCGTCGCGCGACGCGCCGGCTACGACCCGACGCTCTTTGGCTACACCGACCAGGGCCTCGATCCCTACAGTGCCAATGGTCCCGACGATTCGCGTCTGAACTTCTACGACGGTGTCTTGCCGGGATTTTCGGTCGGTCTCTACCAGCCGGAGAGTCTGGCGGGTTGGGTGCAGGACCTGCGCGCCAAGGGCTACGACGTTCAAGGTGGCTGGGCCGATCTGGCTCGAGGCGAGCCCGAGCGCCCGGCGCAAGACTCGCTCAGCGGGTTTCTTACGACGCGCTTTCTCGAGTGGCTCGATTATCAAGAAAGCGGCTGGTTCGCTCATCTCAGTTTCCTGCGTCCGCACCCGCCCTACGCCGCGGCCGGAGAGTTCTCGCGCATGTACGACCCCGCCGACGTCGAGACGCCGATCGCGCCGGTGAAAAAAGAACAACGTCATCCCTTGCACGAGGCCGCCCTGAAGTGGAAGAACGTGGCCGCACCGCGCGACCTCGACGCCATGAGATTTCTCCGGGCGCAGTACTACGGAATGATCTCTGAAGTCGACGCGCAACTGGGCCGGGTCGTGAAGACCCTCGAAGAGCGCGGTGAGTGGCACGACACCCTCGTCGTCGTGACCTCGGACCACGGTGATCAGCTCGGTGATCACGGACTCATCGAGAAGCTCGGTTTCTTTCCGCAGAGTTACCACGTCATTGGACTGTGGCGTGACCCGCGCGCAACGGGCGGCACGTCAATTCCGCGCTTCACGGAAAACGTGGATCTGTTGCCGACCCTGGCCGACGCCTTAGGCGTGGAGGTGCCCGTGCAGTGCGACGGAAGAACGCTGACGCCACTTTTTCACGACGCGGGATCGCCCTGGCGCGACGCGGCGCACTACGAGTGGGACAGCCGCTTCATGTTGCTCGACACGACTGGGTCACCACCGCCCACGAGCCAAACGCTCGCGCGACGCAACCTCGCGGTTTCGGTGAGCGACGATCTCGCGTACGTCCAATTTGGCGATGGATCGTATCGGTGTTTTGATCTCGCCGTCGATCCCACGTGGCGCACGGAGTGCCGTGACGTTGAGCGAGTGTTGCGGGCCGCGCAACGACAACTCGTCTGGCGCCAGGAACACCTTCGCCACGACCTCACGGACATGTTGCTCTCGCCCGAACGCCTCGGCCACTGGCCGAGTGAACTCCACCTCGATCCCTTAGCGGAGTCCGTCTCGTAGGGTGGTCAGCAGGTGACGGAACGTCTCGTCGCGATTCGTGGCGAAGTTAATGTCGAGAAGTTCGAGCGCCACGTAGCCGTGACACGCTGACCAGATGATTTGGGCGGCGTCACCCGCGCGCGAGTTCGAAAAGAGTCCGTCTTGTTGACAGCGCTCAACACCGACGACCAGGGTCTCGTAACACTGCGCGGCGACTTGCGCGGCCTCGATCGAGGGCTGAAAGTTGCGAAATCGGTGCATGAACATCACCGTGTAGACACCGCGGTTCTCTAGGGCGAAGCTTCGATAGGCGAGTCCCGCGTTGAAGAGATCCTCTTCGGGGGAACTCGTGTGAAAGGTCACGGCGTCACGCAACCCTTCAAAACCTTCGATCCACAGTCCTTCGAGAACGCCATTCACGCCCTCGAAGTGGTTGTAAATGGCCATCGGGGCGACGTGGGCCCGACGGGCGATGGCGCGAACGGTAAATCCGTCGGGCCCCTCGTCGTCGAGGATCGCGAGGGCGGCGAGCAGGACCTCAGGGCCGATCTCCGTCGAGGGCGTACGAGCCGTTCGTCTGATCACTTGACCAGTATAGAACACTGTTCTATACTTATGGAACATCGTTCTGTTGGAGCCGACATGCCCGCATCCGTTCACGATCGACGCTGGTGGATTCTTGGCGTGTTGTGCGTGGTCGTGTTGATCGTCGTGATCGACAACACCATCGTCAACGTCGCTCTGCCCGTATTGTCGCGCGAGCTACACGCGTCGAACTCATCGCTGCAGTGGATCGTTGACGGGTACTCCCTTCCCTTCGCCGGACTGCTGCTGGCCGGGGGAGGACTCTCCGACCGCTTCGGTAGAAAGCGCGTCATGCAGATCGCGCTCGGTGCTTTCGGCGCGTTCTCTCTCTTCGCGGCGTTTTCGAACAGCGTGGCGACGCTGCTCGTCGCGCGTTCGCTGATGGGCGCGTCGGCCGCGTTCATCTTTCCCGCGACGCTGTCGACGTTGACCATTGCTTTCGATGACCTGTCCGAGCGGGCGAAGGCCTTTGGCCTGTGGGGCGCCGCCAGTGGCGTCGCGATCGCCATCGGTCCGGTCGTTGGCGGGGCTCTTCTAGTGCACTTTTGGTACGGCTCGATCTTTATCATCAACGCGCCGTTAGTTCTCATCGCGATCGTGGCGTCGGCCTACGTCGTGCCGGAGTCGAAGAGCCCCCTTCGCCGCCCCTTCGACCTCGCGGGTCTCTCGCTGGGCACCGCGGGTGTGACGCTGCTGACCCTCGCTATCATCGAGGGCCCGTCGTGGGGATGGCGCAGCGTCACGACGACGTCGCTCTTCGCGTTGGCGGCACTTTCGCTCGTCACGTTCGTGCTCTACGAACTTCGCCGCGATGGGCCGCTCCTGGACGTGCGGATCTTTACCAATCGCTCGTTCTCCGCCAGCACCGGGGCCATCGCCGTGAACTACTTCTGCCTCTTTGGCTTCATCTTTCTCATCACCCAGTACTTCCAACTGATCCGTGGCTACTCGGCCCTGTCGGCCGGTCTGCACACCCTGCCCTTCGCGGGCGTCGTCATGCTGGCGACGCCCCTGGGCGCGTCGGCCGCTCTCAAATTTGGGGCACGCTACGTCGTCTCCGCGGGGCTCGTCCTCGTGGCTCTCGCGCTCGCCTGGGCGGGTGTCGTTGTAGCGAACGCGGCCTACTTCGGGCCAGTCGTCGGCCTGATGGTGGTACTGGCACTGGGCTTCTCGCTCGTGAACGCGCCCTCGACCGCGTCACTCATGGGCACCCTTCGCCCCGACCAGATTGGCGCCGGAGCGGCGGTGAACGAGACGACGCGAGAGCTGGCGGGCACCATGGGCGTCGCGGTCGTGGGATCAGTATTTGCGTCGATCTTCGGCCCGAGCGTTCGCGCGGCGCTGACGCCCTATCTCTCGCACGGTCTCACGAGGTCTCAGTTACACGGGGCCGTAAGCTCGACCCACGCCGCCCAAGCTACGGTGGCGCACTTTCCCGTCGCGTTGCGTCCGGCCCTCAACACTCAAGTCACCAACGCCTTCATGGAGGGTCTGCACCGGGGCTGTTTTGTCGCCGCCGGTGCGGCGTTCGTGGCCACGATCTTCGTACTTACGCAACTGCCGAGGGCGATTCCCGTCAAATCCGACGAAATCGTGGCGCACGCCTAGCGATTTCTTCGACGGGCGATTCTCCGGTGAAGCTGTTATCTGGTATCAATGGAGGCCTGACGCCGTTGCCGGCGGAGCAGAAAATTTTGGGGAGATTTCATGTATCGTAATTCACGAGTTCGTCAAGTTCTCGTTGCGGCGGGTATTGGCTCGCTGATGTTGGCCTCCAGTGTCCTAGCGGGCGCCGCATCAACGTCAGGAACCTACAACGCGGCCGACGCCAAACTGGTCCCGGCGTCCTACAAGAGCGTCACGCTCCAGGTCGCCACCGACGCCACCTACGCGCCCGACGAGTCGATGAGTGGCACGACGATGGTCGGCTTCGACGTCGATTTGATGAAAGCCGTAGCGACGACGCTGAAGATCACAATCAACGAGAACAACGTGACCTTTGACAGCATCATTGCCGGCATCAAGGGTGGCCGCTACCAGGTAGGTAACTCCTCGTTCACCGACAACAAGGCTCGTGAAAAGTCGGTCAACTTCGTCGACTACTTCCAGGCGGGCGAGGGGGTCTACGCGAAGTCGAGTTCGAAGCTCACCTTCAAGGGCTTCAAGAGCTTCTGTGGTTGGAAGGTCGCGGTAGAGAAGGGCACCGTCGAAGAGACGGACGCCCAGACCGCGGCGAAGGCGTGTTCAAAGTCGAAGAAGTTGTCGGTCATCACCTTCCCGACCCAGACTGAGGCCAACTTGGCTGTCTTGTCGGGCCAGGCGAACGTCGGATTCGTTGACAGCCAGATCGCGGGCTACATCGTCTCCACGTCCAAGGGCAAGTTCAAGCTGCTCGGCACCGCCGTGAACGTTGCCCCCTACGGCATCGCCACCCCGAAGACGACCGCCGGTGACGGACTCGCCATGGCGATCCAGGCAGCCATCAAAACGCTGATCGCCAACGGGACCTACCACGCCATTTTGGCGAAGTGGGGCGTAACGAGCGGAGCCCTGGCTTCGAACAAGGTCGTCCTCAATGGAGCTACCTCCTAAGAGTTCTGTCGTCGGAGTACCGCAATGACAACGAACGGGGACGCCGTCAAGGTCGTCCCCGTTCGTCACGTCGGTCAGTGGATTGGCGCCGGTGTCGTAACGCTGTTGGTGGCGATGTTGATCCACACGCTGTTTTCCAAGTTGCCAAGTGGCCAGTACTCGTGTTCACTTGTCAGTGGCGTACGCACGTGCCACCAGATTTCCGTCTGGCGTTTTAGTTGGACGATTGTCGGCCAGTACTTCACGACCTCCGAGATCCTGCACGGTCTCGTGACGACACTCGAGTTGACGGTGCTGGCCATGATCGTAGGCATCATGTTGGGCATGACGATTGCCGTCATGCGACTCTCTCCGAATCGCATACTTTCCTCGACCGCCTGGACCTACACCTGGTTCTTTCGAGGCACGCCCGTCTTGGTTCAGTTACTCGTCTGGTACAACATCGCAATTCTCTATCCCGTCATCAGTATCGGCGTGCCCTTCACTCATCTCACGCTTGTTCACTTCACTACGAACACCGTCTTTAGTGCTTTCGTGGCGGCCCTTATCGCCCTTGGACTGAATGAAGCGGCCTACATGTCCGAGATCGCGCGCGCCGGGCTGATCGCGGTGGACGAGGGTCAGATTGAAGCGGCGAGTTCACTGGGTATGACGCGACGCCAAACCCTTCGCTACGTGGTAATGCCCCAGGCGATGAGAGTCATCATCCCGCCCACGGGCAACGAGGTGATCTCGATGCTGAAGACCACCTCGCTCGTGAGTGTCGTGGGCGTCGTTGATCTACTCGGTGCCGCGTCGAACATCTACTCCGCGAACTTCGAGGAGATGCCGCTGTTAATCGTGGCCAGTATCTGGTATCTGATCGTGACGACCATCCTCTCTACCGGTCAGTTCTACTTGGAACGCCACTTCGCCAAGGGCGCACTTCGTTCTCCGCCGCCCACGCCGCTGCAGCGTCTGCGCCGCGACCTCGTGGGCATACTTTCAAAGTTTCGCTCTCGACGAGGCACGTTGGAAGTAGTTCGATGAGCGACGCCATGGTCGAAGCTCGTGGCGTGCACAAATCGTACGGCGGCGTGGAGGTCCTGAAGGGTGTTGACCTTACGGTGGTGCGAGGTGAAGTCACGTGCCTTATTGGTCCTTCGGGTTCGGGAAAGAGTACGTTGCTTCGCTGCATCAATCACCTAGAAAAGCACGATAGGGGTGAGCTTCGCGTCGACGGTGAACTCGTCGGTTACGAACTACGCGCCGGCAAACTGTACGAACGCAACGACAAGCAGATCTGTGCGGAGCGTTCTCGCATCGGCATGGTCTTTCAGCGGTTCAATCTCTTTCAGCACCTGACCGTGCTGGAGAACATCACGATTGGTCAGACCAAGGTGAAAGGAGTGTCCCAAGAGGCGGCGCGCGCCAAGGCGCGCGAGTTACTGGACCGGGTGGGACTCCACGACAAAGAAAAGCACTACCCCAGCCAGATCTCCGGAGGGCAGCAGCAGCGCGTGGCGATAGCGCGGGCCCTCGCCATGGAACCGAAGTTGATGCTCTTCGATGAGCCGACGTCCGCCCTCGACCCCGAACTCGTTGGTGAAGTGCTCGACGTGATGAGGGACCTCGCGCGCAGTGGCATGACCATGATCGTGGTGACCCACGAGATGAACTTCGCGAAGGAAGTCGCCAACACGGTGTACTTCCTTGACGGGGGCGTCATCGAAGAGTCGGGCAATCCCCGCGAGGTTTTGACTTCACCGAAGACTGAACGGCTGCAGAGCTTTCTCTCAAAGGTCCTCTGATGACCTGGGAGATTCATCCGACCAACGTGGGAACGGGACTGCCGCTCGAGGGCGTGCGCGTGTTGGACCTTTCTCGCGTGCTCGCCGGACCACTGTGCGCGATGATCGCGGGCGATCTCGGCGCCGACGTCATCAAGGTCGAAAGTCCCAACGGCGATCCGGTGCGCTCACTCGCACCGCCTCGCTTTGGCGACGAAGCGACGTACTACTTAGCGGTGAATCGTCACCGCCGCAACGTCGTCGCCGATCTTCGAAACGCTGATGACTTTTCTCGCGTGGGCGAACTGGTGAAAGCGGCGGACGCCGTCATTGAGAACTATCTACCCAGTCAGGTCCGATCGCTCGGTGTTGATCGACTCCGTGCCCTCAATCCCGAATGCGTGTGGGTGAGCATCACGCCCGCCACCGAAGGCGGCCCGTTGGCGGATCAGCCCTCCTTCGACCTCTTGGCGCAGGCGCGCTCGGGACTCATGGGCGTCACGGGGGGACCCGACGTCGCACCCACCAAGGTCGGCGCGCCGGTCGCTGACGTCGTCACGGGTCTCTACGGTGTCGTGGGACTACTCGCCGGTCTCTACGCCAAAGCGATCGGTCGGGCCGGTCGTCACTACGAAGCACCGTTGTTGGAGTCGACGATGAGCGCTCTGATCAATCAGGCGCAGGGCTATCTTTCAGCGAACGTCAATCCCCGTCGACGGGGCAACGATCATCCGAGTATCACGCCCTACGGACCGGTCACGACGTCGGACGGCTACCTCTTGCTCGCGGTGGGTACCGACGCTCAGTACGCGAAACTCGTGGACGCGTTAAGTGACGAGGCGTTGTCGGCTCGTCACGAGTGGTCGACGAACACGTCGCGCGTCGCTGATCGCGACGAGCTTTCGGCGTTACTCGATCGGATATTTCTCACGCACGACACCGACTTCTGGCTCGACCAACTCCACGATTCCGGGGTCCCGCACTCGCCAATCCTCGACGTCGCGGGCGCCTTCGCCCAGGATCAGATCGTCCTAGGCGACTTCGTCGGCCCGATGTCCGCTCCGGGCGGAATGACGAGGGCCATGAAGACGCCACTACGCATCGATGGCGTGCGACCGACGATTCGCCGAGGCCCCCGACGCCTCGGCGAAGACACCAAGGAGATCTTCACCGACGACGAGCGCCCGAAGTAGGTCGTAGAGGCCGGAGGCTCGCTACGCGTCGCGACGTTGGAACAGCGTCGCGCCAATGGCCAACACGACGACGACGTAGATAACGAGAGTGACGAGCGAACTCCACGCGTTGAGGTCGCCGGACGGCGTGATGACTGAAGTCATGGCGTTGCCCAACTCGGAAGGTTCGAACTTTGTTATGTGGACTCGCCAACTCTCGGGTATGGCGAGCGTGATCAGGGGCAGAATCATCAACACCGTGACGAAGAAGCCGATACAGGTGGCGGTATGGCGAAAGATGAATCCGAGCGCGACACTCAGTACCGAGAGAAGCGTGAGATAGAGACCGGCGAAAAATACCGCGCGAAGAACACCCCCACTACTGATCGACGCCGTCGGCACCGCGCCCGAGAAGATGCTTTGACCGACGAAGAAGGCGCCAAAACAGGCGGCTTCGGTCACGACGAACATCGAAGCGATGATCACGACCAATTTTCCCGACACCAGCTTCATTCGATTTGGTACCGCCGCGAGAGTCGTGCGGATCGATCCCGACGCGTACTCGTTCGTTATGAACAGCGTGCCGATGACGCCGACGGCAAACTGAGAAAGAACGATCCCGATCAGGCTCTCTGAAACGGGGTCAAAGGTAACTTGTTCGACCTGGGTCATCGAGTTCCAGTGGCTTCGTGTGGCCCAAGCGATGAGCGCACCTAAGCCAATGGTCAGGGCAAACATCACGAAGACGCCGGTCACGGTGGATCGAACGGTGCGAAACTTGATCCACTCCGACTTGACCACCGAACCCAGCGACAGGTCACTGCTCATTGCGAACTCCCGAGGATCCGTACTCGACCGAGTCGGCGGTTAGATCCATGAAAACATCCTCGAGCGAGGCACGTTGCGGGGTCAGCTCGTAGAGCACGACGTCGGCGTCGAAGGCGATCTGACCGATCTGATCCGAAGTGAGGTCACTCACCGACAACGCTTCATCGTTGGCCTCACTGACGGTCCCATTCTGGGCCTTCAGCGCGGTGATCAACTTTGGATGATCGGACGCGCGCACGAAAACGGTGCCCTTCGCGGTCGCGGTCAATGAGTCAATCGAACCCTGCGTGATGAGTTTGCCTCGACCAATCACGATGATCTGATCGGCCGTCACGGCCATCTCACTCATCAAGTGTGAAGAGACGAAGACGGTCCGTCCTTCATTGGCGAGTGAGCGAAAGAACTCGCGAATCCAACGAATTCCCTCGGGGTCGAGACCGTTGACCGGTTCGTCGAAGAGCAGAACCGCGGGGTCGCCCAACAGCGCTCCCGCGATGCCCAGTCGTTGACTCATCCCCAAGGAAAAGTTCCCGACTTTCTTGTTCGCGACTGAATCGATTCCGACGAATCCGAGTACCTTGTCGACGCGAGCGAGGGGGATTTTGTTCGACGCCGCGAGCGCGCGCAGATGGTTTCTCGCCGTTCGTCCCGGGTGAATCGCTTTGGCGTCGAGCAGAGCACCGACCTCGTGCAGCGGGGCCCGGAGTTCGGCGTAGTTCTGACCCTTCACGGTCGCTCGACCCTTAGTGGGGTGATGCAGTCCCAGAATGACGCGCATGGTGGTTGATTTCCCTGAGCCGTTCGGTCCCAGGAATCCGGTAATGACCCCGGGACGAACTTCGAAGTCGAGGTCGTCGACGGCGAGGGTCGTGCCGTAGCGCTTGGTGAGATGTTCGATCTTGATCATGGAGTACCTTGCCAAGAATCTAGTGAACGAGCGAGTGCGCTCGCGAAGTGTCGTGCTACAGCGAGGACTCGAGCGAGCGTCTGCGCACTCTTTAGTGTGTCTTGTCGCTCACGTGGGGCGAGCTAGGTCGCGGCAGAACTTACAAGTCCCCGAGAGTGCGACGTGATGGCGATCGAGCCTGAAGCCAAATTTGGTGAGCAGGTTTTTGCTCAACGTGTCAAAGTGGGCGGCCGGTATCTCGAAGGTGCCGTGACAGACCTCGCAGGTTAAGTGGCCGTGCACGGCACCCGCGAGGTGGTAGACCGCGGCGTGCTGGCCCAGGTGGGCGTGCACCACGATGTTGAGCTCTTCGAACTCTTCCAGGATTCGATAGACCGTTGAGGGGCTCACGTCGGGCTGACGTTGCTGAACCGCGAAGGTGATTTCATCGGCCGTCAGGTGTTCCGACGCACTCACTAACACGGCGGCCACCGTGCGTTTAGCGACGGTTACTCGCTTGGCGGCGCCTCGAATGATTGAGGCGATGGCGTCCTCGTCGGCGCGGGCGGTGGCCATAGCCCAACACTATGTCCGCAAGGAGAATCACCAAGAACCTCGGGCCCGTCCCTCCGTTGCGGGACGAGCGGCGAACTAGAGCGTGGCGAGTCGCGCGAGAATCGTCTCCGCTTCACTCACCATGTGGCGAACGAGTTCGCCCGCCGGTACGAGTTCGTTGATGGCGCCAACCGCTTGACCGGCCGGGTAGCCCTCACGACGCGGATCGATGCCCGTCGTTCTTTCGTCACCGCCGAGGTGGAACGTGCCCTCTTCGTGCGACACGAAGAGCTGGTCGGGAAACTTCTTTAACAACGAGGGATCGGCTTCGTATCGCTCCGTCGTGTCGTTCTTGATGACGCGCATCGTCTTTCCACTGAAGGCCCTAGAGATGACCGTGCCGTCCTCGCGCGCGCCCAAGATGCTCTCTCGAAAGCCGGGTATCGCGCGCGCCTCGGGCGTCGCGATGAATCGGGTGCCAACCCAGACGCCGTCGGCGCCGAGCGCGAGCGAGGCCGCGAGTCCGCGCCCGTCGAAGATTCCACCCGCGGCTACGACGGGGATTTCTCCCTTGACCGCGTCGACGATGAGCGGAATCAGTGGCAGGGACGCGACGGTACCGGTGTGACCGCCGGCTTCGGTGCCTTGGGCGACGACGACGTCACAGCCCGCGTCGAGTGCGCGTTTGGCGTGATCGACCTTGCCGCACATCGAGATGACGAGTACGTCATGATCGTGGCAGAGTTCGATGACGTGACGCGGAACGCCGAGACCCGCGACGAACGTGCTGGCGCCGCCTTCGATGAGGAGTTCGACGTTGGCGACCAGCGAGTCGGGAAAGGCCGTCAAGAGATCTACCCCGAAGGGCTTGGTCGTGAGGGTTCTGGTCGCGGCCATCTCGTGGGTGAGTTGTTCGCTCGACATGGTCGACGCGCCGAGGCATCCGTAGCCTCCGGCGTTGGAGACCGCCGCCACCAGGGCGCTGTAGGAGACTCCGCCCATACCAGCCAGCATCACCGGATGTTCGATCCTTAGGAGTTCGGTCAGTCGCGTCTTCATAGTTCGTAGCTTTAACCTACTCAGGACGATGCTGCAGCCGAAGCAGGACGCCACCGAGTATCGCGGCGATGGCCGAACTCATCAAGAGACCGAGCGCGAAGCCCGCGTAGAGGGTGCTCTGCGCGCCGAAGAGCTTGGTCGCAAACAACAAGGGGACCGTGAAGCCGATCGCACAGAGTAGAGCCGTCGTCGCCACGAGAGGCCAAGTGAGTGACGGGTCGAGTCGAAAGCGCAGTAGTTGAGCTATCGCGACGCCGGCGGTAATTCCCAGAGTCTTTCCTACCAGGCGAATGGCGATCGTCGCGACGACGACCGTGCCCACGGCGCCGCTCAGTTGAAGGTTGTCCCAGTGCAGCCCGCACGCGACCAGCGCAAAGAGTGGCAACACGACGCCGACCGACAGACGCGTGGCGTCTCGTTCGAGCCGTTGACGTGACGGAGCGCGCGACGTGACCAGCACACCCGCGAGGACCCCCGCCAGGGCCGGCTCGATATTCGCCCACGCGAAGCAGATCCAAAGGACGACGAGTAGCAACCCGCTCGCCACGTTGCTCGTCGCTCGACGAGCAACGAGCGCACCGACCACCACCACCACCGCCAGGGCAATGAGGCCGTCGCGTCGAAGATGCGTCGTACCACTCACGCTCAGCACGACGACGCTCAAGACGTCGTCGGTGATCGCCAGGGTGAGGAGAAAGACGCGTAGTAGTGGCGGCAGGCGGCGCCCCGCGATCGCGAGCACGCCGAGTGTGAAGGCGACGTCCGTCGCCATTGGAACGCCCCAGCCTCGTCGTAAAGCCTCGGAGTGCAGAACGTGGCCGAGAAGGATCGATCCGAGCGCGGTGGCGAGCATTCCGCCGATCGCGCCGAACACGGGCGGCACGGCGTGCTTCGGGCGGGCCAACGTCCCCGAGGACAGTTCTCTCGAGAGTTCGAGACCCATCGAGAAGAAAAAAACCGCCATGAGTCCGTTCACGATGGCGTTGTGCACGGTACTCACGTCGAGCACGCGAAGCAGGTGCCAACTCGAACGCGACGAGAACAACGTGAAGTACGACGAAGAAGAAAGGGCCGACCACGTCAACGCCGCCGCGACGCCCGCGGCGAGTCCGATCGCCGCGCTGTACTCGTGATCGAGGACCCACGACACGCGCGAGGTTATGGGTCTCGCCATAGAGAAATGCTAGCCAGGCGCGTTCGATTGAGCGCGTCTCGAGGACCGAGCGCGTCCACGCTTCGCTCGCGATGACTCTCAAACTCGCTTCGTCGTCGGGGACGCCCAACTGGTTCAAGAAGTGTCCGCCGAGCGAGTCGCGCGTCACTTTGCACGCCGTCATTGATTCGACCTAGGCGGTCTATCGCAGGTCGATGCCGTTTGGCGTTGTGGCGATCGTGCTCTCGTCGACGCTGGCGGACATCAGACGTCGCGAGCGCGTTCATCCAGTCGCGAACGAAGTACCGATGTCAAACGATGACCCCCCGAGCTGAGGACCGCCAGACACTCATCAAACTCGACGGTGTCGCCGTAGTAGGGATCGGCGAGGTCAAGATTCGCTCCCGGTTCGAGCAGATTGCGCCAGAGAATGACCTCCGTGGCGGCGTTGCTCAAGCGCTCGCGCACGTCGTGGAGGTGCTCTCGGGTCATGACCACGACAAGGTCTTGGCGGTCGAGGTACGCGGGGTCGGCGAAGACGCCGAGCGAACCCGGAAGGTCGTAGCCCGCCCGGTCCAACGCGGCGCGCGCGCGTGGGTCCATCGGGCTTCCCGCGTGCCAGTTGGCGGTGCCCGCGCTGGTGACGTTCACGTGATCTTTTAGGAGGGGGTCGCGAGCGACGAGATGCTTAAGGACGACCTCGGCCATGGGCGAACGGCAGATGTTTCCGGTACAGATTGTGGCCAAGTGGAGCGGTTGATACGACACGAGCCTCCTGGAGGATCTCTTCCCCTCGTCCGCGAAATTGTCACGCGCGACGTGCGAATGTTAGGGGAAGAAAGATAAAGTACCGTTAGGGATAACGGAAGGAGACGCTATGCCGCTGTCAGAGCACGAACAGCGAGTCCTGGCCGAATTAGAAGAGTCACTCTCCAAACAAGACCCTCGCTTTGCGAAAAACGTCCGTGAAACCAATATTTACTCCCACAGCGGACGTCGTGTTCGCTGGGGCGTCGTGGGCTTTTTGATCGGTCTCGTCGTCTTGGTCCTCTTCTTCTCACACTCGGTGCTCGTGGGGCTTTTGGGTGTGGCGTTAATGTTTATCTCCGCCGTTGTAGTTGAGCGCAACGCTCGACTATTGGGACGCGCCTCATGGCAGGACATCACTCGTTCTGGCCAGGGCGACGACGCCCACGCGAACTATGGTCCTCGCACCAGTTCGCTCCGCGACTGGTTGTCGCGTCATCGCCATAAAAGCGAATGACCGACTCCGGAGGCGCGCGAGGCGCGCCTCCGTGTCTCGCCCTTGACATTGGGGCGACCAAAGTCGAAGCCGCGATCGTCCTAGCGGACGGCTCCCTGACCCGGAGAGATCGTTTCAACGTCGCCGACCACGCCACAAATCTGCTCGAGTCAATAGTCACGCTCGCGCGTCGAGTGTGCGGCAAGGACAGATTTGACGTCGTCGGGGTGGGTTGCGCGGGACCGATGACGCGAGGTGGCGAATCGGTCTCGCCGCTTAACATTCTTTTCTGGCGTGAGTTCCCGCTTCGCCAATCGTTGTGTGACGCCCTGGGCGGCGACGTGTACGTCGACGGAGACGCTCGCGCGCTCGCGCTCGCCGAAGGTGCGTTCGGAGCAGCTCGCGAGGTGACGTCGTACCTCTCCATGGTGGTCTCTACTGGCGTGGGCGGGGGCATCGTTCTGAACGGTCGTCTGCTCGATGGTGAGTCGGGCAACGCCGGCCACATTGGTCACCTCACGGTGGTGGCGAACGGTGCGCTCTGTTCGTGTGGGGCCTACGGGTGTCTCGAGGCGGAGGCGTCGGGGTGGGCCATTGAGGGGCGCACCGGAAGACCGGCTAGCGAGGCCGATCAAGCGACCCGGCTTCGAACTGGCGAACTCGTCGGCCGCGCGGTGGGAATGTTGAGTTCAGTGTTGGACTTTCGCCACAGTTACGTCGCGGGTTCCGTGGCACTCGGCTACGGCGATGACTTCTTTGCCGCCGCGAATAAGGCCGCTCGCGTGACAGCGATGATGTCGTACTCGCACGACATCGAGATTCTTCCGTCGCAACTCGGAGCCGACGGACCGCTGCTCGGCGCGGCGCTCGTGGGTTGGCGGGGCGCGGCGTGAACGGGATTGACTTAACAGGCCTCGGTCGTTACTTACTGCGACACCCGACGGTGGCGCCGGTGGTGCTGCTGGCGGGTTGGCGTCTACGCGCTAATAAGTGGTGGCGTCACGCGCCCTTTCTGCCGCTGCCCGATCAAAAGTACTGGAACTTTCGAATGATGACCGCGACCGGCTCAACGGACGGAGTGATGAGTGTGCGCGAGATTGTTGACGCCGCTCGATGGTCGAGTCGCCAACGAGTCGGACGATAGGAGCTTCTCGTGGGGCGCGTCCTTCTACTCAACGCCACTTTTGAACCCCTGCAACTGGTCTCGGAACGTCGCGCCGTGGTGTTGATGCTGGCTGGACGCGCCGAGCCCATCGCCATGCCCGAAGAGCCGGCGGTGTGCCGTTCGCAGACCCTCGTGGTAGAGATCCCGGCGATCGTGCGCTTACACGAGATGGTGAAACTTCCCACGAAGATTCGAACGCCGCCGCTCACGCGCCGATCGCTATTGCTGCGCGACAGCTACCGCTGCGCGTACTGCCTAGAACACGCCGACACCATCGATCACGTCGTGCCGCGATCTCGGGGCGGTCGCCACGAGTGGACGAACGTCGTGGCCGCGTGTCGTCCTCACAACATGCAAAAGGGCGATCGACTAATCGAGGAGATCGGGTGGCGAATGCACTTCCAACCGCGTATTCCCGACGGACCCTGGTGGCGCTGGCGCCACGTGCCCGATCCCGATCCGCTGTGGGCGCCGTATCTGCCACGAGCGTCGTGAGGAACGTAGACGATCTCTACGACTACAGCGTTCTTCGTCGCTTAGGCGAAGCCACGATGTTCGTCGCGCGCGTTGCTCGCCCGACGTTGGTTCTCGGGGGCAGTCAGTCACCCGACGTGGTTGACGCCTCGAAACTTGGTTCGACCTCGCTGCGCCGTCGTCGCGGGGGCGGGGGACTCGTACTGCTTCGACCAGACGATCTCTGGATCGATTGGTGGATTCCTTCAAGCGATCCCCGCTGGTCCTTCGACGTGCACGTCAGTTCGATCCAGGCGGGAACGTGGTGGGCGAGCGTGTTGCGCGAGTTCACGAGCGGCGTCGTCAGCGTGCACGAAGGATCGTTGGAAGGCGAACGTACATTTCGACTTGTCTGTTTTGCCGGTCGCGGTCCGGGCGAGGTCTTCATCGACGATCGAAAGACCGTGGGACTCACTCAGTGGAGGGTCCGCGAGGGCGTCTTTCTCTCTACCGTCTTGCACGCTGAGGAGACGAGCGACGTGATTGAGTACCTCGTCGCGGTACCCGAGGGACTTGGCGAGGCGCTCGATCATGAGGTGCTCGCTTCTCTCGAGCACGCGGACCGCGAAACAGTCGTACTTCGACTGCGTCAAATTAGTGGCTCGTGGGATCTTCGGCTACTCGACGTCGCCTCTTAATACCCTCAACACGAACGTGTGATCGCTCCCGGTGGAGCCGAACTCGTCACCGACGTGTCGTCACGCACAAAATGCATCAAAAGCCCGAAGATTTGGCGCTATGTGGTGGGAAGTGGTGTAATGTGGCGCTAAGTGGGGGAGAGTGGTGAACCCGCGGGAGGACAGTAATGCTCGGGTTTGTCGGACAGTTTCAGCACTCCCTAGACGCCAAGGGTCGACTCATCCTGCCTTCAAAATTTCGTGTGGAGTTTGAACGAGGCGGTCACTTAAGTCCGAACACCGAAGGTTGCGTCGCGCTCTGGACACCGGGAGAGTTCTCGCGTCAAATGGAAGAGCGTCTTCAACAGAGTCGCGTCGGGGGATCGAGCGAACGCCAGCAAGTGCGCTACTGGTCCGCCAACTCCTCCGACGTCGAGTTCGACAAGCAGGGTCGCTTCGCGTTACCGAGCGCGATCCGCGACTACGGACAACTATCGGGCGACGTCTTGGTAGTGGGTGCCATCGACCACGTTGAACTTTGGAACCCCGCGTCGTACGCGGAGAAGGTCAACGCCGCCGAAGAGATCTTTAAGCAGGGCAGTGACTAGTGACGGGAGCTCAATTGCAGTACCGGCCGCGGACCACGCGCAGCCTGGCAATCGCGACAGCGAAGCGGGAATCCTCCTCCGCCCTCTCGCTCGTTGTCGCGATTGAAAGGCTGCGGATGGCCCCGGATAGTTACCACGAACCAGTACTCGCGTCAGAGATCGTCGAGTTGTTCGCCAGCCTGCCGGCTGGCGTCGTCATCGACGCCACGCTCGGCGGTGGCGGCCACGCTGACGCCCTTCTCACCGCGGCGTCTCAACTTCGCGTCCTGGGTGTCGACCGTGACCCCGACGCTCGTGACGAAGCGACGAGACGCCTACGGGCGCACGAGAGTCGCGTGCGCGTCGTCGGAACGACGTTCGCTGAACTGAGCGACGTACTTCGAGATAACGAGGACTTTCTTAGGGGTGACGACGTCGTGGCGGTGCTAATGGATCTCGGCGTCTCCTCACATCAACTCGATGACGCACGTCGGGGCTTCTCCTTTCGGGCCGACGCGCCGCTTGACATGCGGATGGACCCCACGCACGGTGAAACGGCGTCCGAGTTGCTCGCCCGAATTGATCAGCATGAACTGGCGCGGCTCCTAAGAAACAACGGCGAGTCGCGTTTCGCTGGCTCCATCGCCAAATCACTCATCGAACGCCAACCCCAGACGACCTACGAACTCAATGAAGCCGTCGAGCGCGCGGTGCCCCGGGCCGCGCGCCGTCGTGGCCACGTCGCGACGCGTGTCTTTCAGGCGCTTCGAATCGCCGTGAACGACGAAGAAGATCAGCTCAGTGAAGGGCTCGAGGCGGCACTGAACGCACTGAGCGTGAGTGGCCTGATGGCCGTTATCTCGTACCACTCCGGTGAGGACCGGGTGGTGAAGTCATTCTTCGCCGAACAGCAAAGCGGCGGGTGTCGCTGTTCCCCGGAACTGGGATGCGTCTGTGGCGCGATTTCGCGCGTCAAGGTCTTTAAGGCCAGTGCCCAACTCGCCAGCGCCACCGAGGTGGCGGCGAATCCCCGTGCGCGTTCCGCGCGTCTGCGGGTTGCTCGAAAGATGGCGCCGTGAGCGTCATCAGTTTTCCTCGCCGCGTCGACACGCGTCGACCTGCCCCGCGCCAGACACCATCGACGCAGCCCGTCTCGCGCCGCGCGAAGGCGCCGCGTCGTGACGTCGCCGCCAGGCGTTGGCGTGGCACGTCCTCTTCTCGAAAGTCCGTGACGATCGTGGTTCTCGCTCTCGCGCTGTCGCTCGCGGGTTCCATGTTCGAAGCGAACCGTCAGATTGAAATCCACTCCCTGCAGAGTCAGCTGTTGCAAGAACAGTCGACGTACGCCGTCCAAGTTGGTTCACTCACGAACCTGTCCGCACCAAGTCAGATCGCGACACAGGCCGGGGCCCTGCATCTCGTAGATCCCACCTCGGTCACCCAAGTTCCGTCTACGTCTCTTGATGCGCCTTTGTCGCTACCGAAGTTTTCGGGTTACGCACCGGCAACATCAAGGACGATTCGGTGACAACGCACAACACCTCGACGCATAGTCGCACGCGTGTTCAACAAAATGTGTCGCGCGCGAAACCCAAGGGTCCTCGACGGTTGTTACTGTTGCGCGCGGGGCTGGCGCTCGCGTTCTGCGCCCTGGGCGTTCGCCTCGTTTTCCTCCAGGTGCTCGATCACGCGCACTACACCGCGCTCTCGGTGGCGCAAGTTCGAGAAAATCTCACGACGACCGCGTTGCGCGGTGGCATCTACGACCGACACGGCGAAACCTTGGCCGTCTCACGGCCAACGTCGCTCGTCATCGCCGACGACTTTCAAATCAAGGACCCCATCACGGAGGCGAAGGCCATGTCGCCGTTGGTGCAAGTACCCGTCGTGAAACTAACCTCTCTTTTATCGAAAAACGGCGGCTACGTCATTTTGAACGACGCGCTCGACCTCACCGATGGTCGAAAAGTGTCGTCGTTGATGTTCCCCGGCATCGTCGTGCAGAACTCGTCGGTCAGAACGTACCCCGACGGGACGCTCGCGACGTCGTTACTCGGCGGCGTGAACGCTAGCGGGGCCGGATCCACCGGCGTCGAGTACCAGTTCCAGAAGCTCTTGGCCGGACAGACCGGCGTCACGCGCGAATTCGTCTCCTCGTCGGGCGTCAATCTCCCGGCTTCGCACTCCACGGTCATTCGTAGGGCCGAACCCGGAGTCGGACTCGAACTGACCCTCGACTCTTCGTTGCAGTACGTGACCGAGCGGGACCTGGCTCGAGAACTCAAGACCTACGACGGGCTGACTGGTCTCGCCGTCGTCATGGACGTGAAGACCGGCGAAATTCTGGCGGACGCGTCCCTCGTCAACACCAAGACCACCGCGGGCGCCCTGGGACCCATTACGACCTGGGGCAAGAACGTTGGTTACTCGGGGATCGATCAGACGATCAACGACCTGGCCTTCTCCCAGGCCTACGAGCCGGGCTCGGTCTTTAAGGTCGTGACCTTTTCCGCCGCCTTGCAAGCCGGACTAATCACACCAACCACCGTCTTTCCGGTGCCTAACTCCGTCGTAGTGGGTGGGCGACTCTTTCACGACGCCGAGAATCACGCGCTCGAGCATCTGACGGCAACCGAGGTCTTAGCGCAGTCGTCGAACATCGGCACCTACGAGATCGGCACTCGCGTCGGGGAGTCGGGCCTATTGGCCCAAGTAGAGCGCCTGGGATTTGGTCAGACCACGTCGGTCAACTTCCCCGACGAAACGCGCGGCCTGCTCGTGAACGCCTCCAATTGGTACGCGAGCGACCAGGTCGCGCTGCCCATCGGCCAGGTCGACGCCGTGCCGGCCATTCAGGTACTGGACGCCTACAACGCCATCGCGAATGGCGGCGTCTTCGTCGAGCCCAAGCTGGTGCGCGGTTACGTCTACGCCAACGGGACAATGAAAGCGACGGCGCCGAGCGTGAAGCGCGAAGTGCTCTCGCCGAATGCGGACGCCACGATGGTCAAGATGCTCCAGCAGGTCGTCCTCGCCGGCACGGGCACCAACGCCATCATTCCCGGCTACAGCGTCGCTGGCAAGACGGGAACCGCGACGATTCCTTTCCCCGGGCGCGACCAGTTGACGGGTAACTACAACGCGACCTTCGTGGGATTCGCGCCCGCGAACGACCCCGTACTGTCAATGATCGTGGTCATCGAGCGTCCCCTGAACAACATCTTTGGCGGCACCGTTGCCGCGCCCGTCTTCCAAGAAGTCATGTCGTACGCCCTGCACCACTACGGAATTCCGTCCAACGGGGCCGTACAGAAGCCGCTTAAGGGCGCGGCCGCCAGCATCTCGTCGGACGTGACGTGATGCAACTAGGTGACATCTTGGACGATCTCTCGATCGACGTCGCGACCAGCAGCCTGGAGATCACGCGCGTCGAGAACGACTCCCGCGACTGTGAGCCGGGCACGCTGTTTATTGCGATGCCGGGAACGACGCAACACGGCTCACGTTTCGCTCGTGACGCCGTCGCGCGCGGCGCCAGTTGTGTCGTAGCCGACGAAGTCATCAAACTTGACGCGCCCGTGGTGGTGGTGCCCACGTCGCAGTTACGCGCGCTGCTCGCGCACGCGAGTGCCACGCTCACGGGTCATCCCGAGGCAAAGGCGAAGTTGGTCGGCGTGACCGGAACAAACGGCAAGACGAGTGTGAGCTCCATCGTGGCCTCACTGGCGCGGGCGCTGTCGTGGAACACGGCGAGCATTGGCACCCTCACGAACGAGCGAACCACGCCCGCGGCCCCCGAGCTCTATCGCACGCTCGCCGCGATCGTGGCGAACTTCGATTCCGCGACGAATAACTCGCTCATCGCCCTCGAGGTGTCGAGTCACGCGCTGGACCAACATCGAGTGGACGGACTTCGATTTTGCGTGGCCGCTTTCACGAATCTCAGTCACGACCACTTGGACTATCACGGCACGATGGAGGAGTACTTTCAAGCGAAGGCCGCGCTCTTCACGAGTGAGTATGCCAAGCGCGCCGTCATCTGGACCGACGACGCGTACGGCGAACGCCTTGCTGAAATGACCGTGCTGCCCGTGACGCGAGTGTCGCGAAGTGACGCCGTTGACGTGGTCACCTCGCTTCGAGGTTCCACGTTTTTTTGGCGGGGTCATCTCGTGAACTCAGCGCTCGTCGGTGACTACAACGTCGACAACGCACTACTGGCGATGGCCATCATGAGTACTCTTGGCGCCAACGACGCGGACGTGGCCGCGTCCATGGGCGACGTCACGTCGGTACCGGGACGATTCGACGTGCTCTACGGCCACGGGGTGACGGTGATCGTCGACTACGCCCACACTCCCGAGGGACTGCATCGGCTGCTCAGCGACGTTCGAACTTTGCAACCCGAGGGGCGAATCATCACGGTCTTTGGCGCGGGGGGTGATCGTGACCGAACGAAACGTGGCGAGATGGGTCGCGTCGCCTCGAGCGCGTCGGATCTAACGATTGTCACCTCGGATAACCCTCGCTCCGAGCCTCCCGATGCCATCATTGATGCCGTGATGTCGGGCGTCACGCCGGGCGCCGAGGTCGTTCGAGAGAGCGACCGTCGAAAGGCCATTGCTCTCGCCCTCGATGGCGCGACGGCGGGCGACGTCGTGATCCTCGCCGGCAAGGGACACGAATCGACCCAGACCGTGGGCGATCTCGTACTCCCGTTCGACGATCGCGAATTAGCGAAGGAGCTCTTGAAGTGAGGGCGTCATGTTGAGTTTGATGGAGTCGGGCGGCGTGGGATTCCTCTGCGCGCTGCTCCTGACGCCCCTGTGGATGCGCTTTCTCAGCGCTCGATCACTCGGTCAACAGATTCGTGAAGACGGTCCCTCAACTCACCAGCACAAGGCCGGTACGCCCACGATGGGTGGCGTCATCATCGTGCTCGCGGCGGTGCTCGGTTACGTGATGGGTCACGTCGGCACGTCGATCAACTTCACGCGCGCGGGCGTTCTCGCCGTACTGGTCATCGTCGCCTCGGGCCTCTTAGGTTTCGTCGACGACTACTTGGCCATTCGCAACGAGCGAAACTTGGGACTCAATAAGCGCGGCAAGTTCGTTGGTCAACTGGTCATCGCCGGGGTCTTCGCGGTGTTGGCCCTTTCCTGGGTGCACACGTCGACGGATCTCTCCTTCACGCGTCTTTCGCTTCCGGGCTGGGACTTAACGGCCGCGGGCTGGTTCCTTCTCGCCGCGTTCGTGATCATCGCAACCTCGAACGCGGTCAATCTGACCGACGGGCTCGACGGGCTCGCGGCCGGATCGGCGACCTTCTGTTTTGGCGTCCTGGCCATCATTGGGTACTGGCAGTTTCGCCACTTCGCGATCTATCGCCTGCACTCCTCACTCGACCTCGGTCTCGTCGCGGTGGGACTCGTGGGCGCGTGTCTGGGCTTTCTCTGGTGGAACGCGGCGCCGGCTCGCATCATCATGGGCGACACCGGTTCGTTGTCGATTGGCACGGGACTCGGCGCGCTCTGTCTGTTGATGAATCTCGATCTGTTGCTGGTTGTCATCGGTGGGCTCTTCGTCGCCGAGACCGCCTCGGTGATTCTTCAAGTCCTGAGTTTTCGACTCTTTGGACGGCGAGTCTTTCGTATGGCGCCGTTCCACCATCACTTTGAACTGCGCGGTTGGCCCGAGACCACGGTGCTCATTCGTTTCTGGATTCTGGCGGGACTCTTGGCGATGCTCGGACTGGGAATCTTCTACGGCGACTTCTTAAAGATCGCGAAGGTGGTGTGACCGTGTCGACGCGCCAACAAAGTCGTGAGGTGCCAACGCGCGAGCAGGTTCGCCCAGCACCCAAGCCCCGGCGGATGCGCGGCTTCTTGCACCCGCTGCCGAGAGGTAACCCGACGGGACGCCTCCTGCTGATCATTACGACGGCCCTCGTCATCTTTGGCACGATCTTCGTCGCTTCGTCGAGTGAAGGTCAGGCGGCGGCGAACGGCGGCACGGCGTTTTCGATCATGGTCCACGACGTGGCCTACCTCTGTCTCGGGGTGTTCACGTTGTACGTCGCGGCGAGGGTCCGACTCGACCGGCTCTTAAAGAGTGCGCCGTTACTCATGCTCTGCGGTCTCATCTTGCTGCTCGCGGTGAAGGCCATCGGCGTCACCTCGAACGGCGGCAAACGCTGGCTGAACCTCCACGCGATAAATCTCCAACCGTCGGAGCTCTTCAAACTCTTTAGCGTGGTGTTCATCGCCTGGTTGGTCCAGCACCACCACGACGAGCTCGATAACTGGAAACAACTCGCGGTCTGGACGCTGCCGGTATGGCTCGGCTGCGGTCTGATCGTGCTCGAGCCCGATATCGGTACCGCCTCGGTGGTGTTGGTGATTGGTCTGTCGATGTTGTCGGTCGCGGGACTCTCTCGTCGCCTACTCACGCGCGTGGTCATCTTGACGGGGGTCGCGGTGGGGGGCTATCTCCTCTTCCAGCCCTACTCCGCGAAGCGCTTCTTCTCCTTCCTTCACCCCAACACCAACTTGCTCGGCAGTGGCTATCAGCTCTTGCAGTCGCGCATCGGACTGGGCGCTGGGGGAGTGACGGGACTGGGCCTCGGACACAGTCGTGAGAAGTGGGGACTGCTACCCAATCCCCACACCGACTTCATCTTCGCGATCGTGGGCGAAGAGCTTGGCCTCATCGGCGCGTTGGCGGTGATCGCGCTCTTCGTGGCGTTCTTGATGGTCTCAGTACGCATCGCGCAGCGGTGTTCGAATCAGGTCTACCGGCTGGTGGCGGTCGGCATTACGACGTGGATTGCCGTGGAGGCCCTGATCAACATCTCCTCGGTCGTGGGGTGGTGGGCCGTGACGGGCGTGCCCCTACCCTTCTTCTCGTACGGCGGGACGGCGTTGATAACCGAACTCGCGGCGGTCGGAGTTCTCTACAACATCGCGCACGATCGAAGCCGCACGGACGACCTCACGATCCGCGAGTACCGACTGACGAACTTTCGAGAGACGCTCGAACGACCGCGTCCCGCGCGACCGGTCAGGCGCCGTCATCCCACTCGGCGTAACCCGCGGGCCTACTAATGTCCGGCCCCGTCGTGATCACGGGGGGTGGAACGGGCGGACACGTCTTTCCGATGCAGGCCGTCGCCGAAGCACTTCGGGCACAGGGACTCGCTACGAGCGAGCTGCGCTACGTCGGGAGCCGCCGCGGCCAAGAGGGTCGACTACTCGGAAACGGTGACGTCGCCCTCACGTTGTTGCCGGGCAGGGGACTACGGCGTTCGTTGAGGCCAAGGGACGCGCTCGTCAATCTGGGCGCCGCGCTCGGCCTCGCCGCCGCCGCCGTCAGCGCGATCGCGCTGCTTCGTCGCTGGCGCCCCGCGGTCGTGGTCTCGGTGGGCGGCTACGCCTCGTTCGCGGTCTCCTTCGCGGCGATGTGCTGGCGCACGCCGCTCGTCTTGATCGAACTCGACGCGACGCCCGGTGCGGTGCAGCGGATCGTCGGACGCTACGCCGTGAAGCGATGCTGCGCCTTTCCCGTCGCAGGTGCGAACGTGGTCGTGACGGGCGCCCCCCTTCGCGCGGGAATCGAGGCCGTGGACCGGTCAAAGGCGGCGCGCGACGCGGCGAAAGCGGCCCAGACGCCACCCATTGATCCGGCACGCCTGGTCGTCGTGGTGATGACGGGCTCTCTCGGATCGGCGCGCGTCAACCGGGCCGTTCGAGAGCTCGCTACGAAGTGGGACTCGCGCGACGATCGCGCGATCGTGCACGTGACCGGACGTCGGGACTTCGACGAGGTCCGCGCCCGACTGCCGTCGAGTAACGGCCTCGACTATCGAGTGATCGCCTTTGGTGACATGGTCGAACTCTGGACGCTCTGCGACGTGGCGATCTGTCGCGCCGGCGCCGTCACGATCGCTGAGTTGACCGCACTCTCGATTCCGTCGGTCTTGGTGCCCCTGCCGGGCGCGCCGGGCGATCACCAGGCCAAGAACGCCGAGGCGGTGGTGAAGGTCGGAGGAGCGCAGCGCCTCACGGACGCGAACTGCACCGGCGAAGCGTTGGCCACGGTCCTCGAGCAGCTGATGGAACCCGCCACGCTCGCGACCATGTCACGCGGGGCCGGGACCCTGGCGCGCCACGACGCCGCGCGCGCGATTGCCGCAGTGATCGCGGACGTTCGAGGCACGGCGTGAGCACCTTTCAACCGGGACAGCGAATCCACGTCGTGGGCGTGGGTGGCGCGGGCATGAGCGGCTTGGCAATGCTGCTCTCGGAGATGGGCGCCGAGGTCAGTGGCAGCGACGTCATCGACGCGCCGATCCTTGCGGAGCTCCGCGCTCGCCGGGTGACGACCTTCGTTGGTCACGACGTTCGTAACGTCGAAGGCGCGCAGGTGGTCCTGTGGTCGCCCGCCGTGTCGAGCGACAACGTTGAACTCGTGGCCGCGAGAACCGCTGGCGCGACGATGGTGTCGCGCGCGCACGCCCTCCACGAACTCTCATCGATGAAGCGGATCATCGGCCTCACCGGCACGCACGGCAAGACCACCGCGACGTCGATGATGGTCCAGATCGCGCTCGCCGCCGGTCGTGACGACGGATGGCTCGTCGGCGCACCGGTGCTCGGCCTGGGCGCGAACGGACACTGGGGTGAGGGCGACCTCATCGTTGAGGTCGACGAAAGCTACGGCACCTTCGGCGAACTGCGTCCCTACGCGCTCGGCCTCTTGAACGTCGAAGCGGATCATCTCGATCACTACGGTTCGCTTGAGACGCTCGAAGCGGCCTTCGCCGATCTCGTGAGTCGAACGAGTGGTCCCGTCGCCGCCTGGGGCGACGACGAGGGTGTCGCACGCGTGCTGAAGTCAGTGAAACGTGACGCGCTGATCGTTGGATCGAAGGAGGAGTCGACGTTCCTAGTCTCCGACGTGAAACTCGAACGTCGTCGCGCCACGTTTCGATTGAGCGGACCGGGCGAAACTCTCGAACTGGCGCTTCGCGTTACCGGCGCGCACAACGTGGCCAACGCCGCGGTCGTCGCGGTGCTGTCCCGCGAAGTGGGCGTGAACGATGACGCCATCGCGAGAGGTCTGTCGAACTTTGTCGGCGCGCCGCGGCGCTATCAGTACCGTGGCGCGTGGCGCGGTGTCGACGTGTACGAGGACTACGCCCACCTGCCCGGAGAGATCGCGGCCACGCTCGCCGCGACGCACGCCGCCGGGTACGAGCGCGTGACGGTGGTCTTTCAGCCCCACCGCGTCACGCGAACCCTGGCGCTCGTCGATCAGTTCGCGTCCGCGTTCGATGAAGCCAATCACGTCATCGTGACCGACCTCTACCTCGCCGGTGAGGCCAATCCGACGGGCGTCACGGGCGAGTTGATCGCGAGCGCCATTCGTCGCCACAACCCTGCGCTCGACACCCTGTACTGCGGCGACCTCTCGCTGGTCGGCGGACTCTTGGAAGATTTGGCTGACGATAGTGACGTCGTGCTCGTGCTCGGCGCGGGCGACATTGGTTCGATCATCAGCGAGCTCGCGGGAGGTCTCGCGTGAGGGCTTACGACGATCTCGTGGCGCACGGGGGAGACCGGGTGCAAGAACACGCGCCGCTCGGCGAGCGCACGACGTACCGGGTCGGCGGCAGTGTGCGCTTTCTCGTCACGCTCTCGTCGCTTGGCGACCTCGAAGAACTGGGCCCGCTCATGATTGACACGGGCCTCGGCATCGTGAGCGTCGGCAACGGGTCGAATCTGCTCGTCGAAGACGGCGAGCACGACGTGCTCGTGGTTCACCTCACGGGTGAACTGGCCACGCTGTCGTGGCGCGACGAGCGAGACCGGGTCGTCGTCGACGCCGGCGCTGGACACGACATGCCGATCGCGGCGCGTCGTCTCGCGAACGACGGCGTCGTCGGCTTCGAGTGGGCCGTGGGCGTACCGGGAACCTTCGGCGGCGGGGTGGCGATGAACGCCGGCGGTCACGGGGGCGACCTCGCGGACTCCCTTGAACACGCGACCGTCTGGCGCGACGGTGAAATCCGGACATGGACCAAGGAGCAGCTGCGCCTCGGCTATCGCACGAGTGCGCTCGGGGTCGGCGACATCGTGCTCGCGGTGAGGTTGCACCTCGCGAGGGGAGACGCCGCGGAGGCGGACGCGCGCGTACGCGACGTCGTTCGTTGGCGACGCGAACATCAGCCCGGTGGCGCGAACGCGGGCAGCGTCTTTCGCAATCCTCCCAACGACCACGCGGCCCGTCTCATCGAAGCGGCGAAGTGCAAGGGCCTGCGCTACGCCAGTGCTCGCGTCAGCGACAAACACGCGAACTTCATTCAAGCCGACGCCCACGGTCGCTCCGACGACGTCTTCACGCTGATGAGTCTCGTTCGAGACCGGGTAGAAGAAGACTCCGGCGTCACGCTCATCAGCGAGCACCGCTTCATTGGCTTTGGCGTGACGCCGTGAGTCGCCGGCGCGACGCGGTGGCGACGTCGCCGCGTCGAGGCGCCACGACTCGTCCCACGTCGACCGCGACGCCCTCGCGAGCGCGGCCCGAGCGCTCGACGCAGTCTCGTCGACGCGTTCGCAAACTGACGAAGTGGTTGCTCGGTCTCGGCATACTGGTGACGGCCCTCACCTTCGCGACGCAGTGGACGTTACGCCAGTCGTTCTTTCGGGTCCAGCACGTCACCTTCGTGGGACTTCGCCACGAGGCCCCGTCGGCGGTGCTAGCGGCGTCGGGACTGGCGAACCATCCCTCGATGATCAATCTGAGCGACGCAAAGATCAAGAAGAATCTCTCGACCTTCACGTGGATCAACGCGGTGCAGGTCACCAAGCACTGGCCGAACACGGTGGTGGTGACGGTGCACGAAAGTGTCGCGGTCGCGGTGGCCTTCACGTCCAAGCACGTGCTCGAGTTCGTCGATGACACGGGACGCGCGTTAGGTCCCGCGCCGTTAGCGGCCAATCTGCCCACGCTCGCGTACCTGCGTCCAACGTCTTCCACGTGGCCCTTCGCGCACTCCGGTAGCGGCGCGGCCTACGTCGCGAGCCAACTGCCGCGCGCGTTCAGTCCTCAGGTCTCGGTGATCACTGACGACGCGCAGGGTTCGGTGACCCTGAAGATGACCACGCCCGTGACGTTTATCTTGGGCCGACCGACCAACCTGCACGCCAAGTTCGTGGCCATCGCGTCGGTGATCGGGCACAGCACCCTCGTGCCGGGCGACGTGGTGGACGTGACGGTACCCGACGAGCTAGCGGTGACTCCACCGACGCACTCCTAGAAAGCGGGGCATTTGACCATAATGTAGGCACTGACTAGCCTTCAGTGACTGTTCGCCATGCCGCCCGCGCGAAGGCGGTAACAATAGAAGAGATAGCCAAGGGGAGCCCATGAGTCTCAATCAGAGCAACTACCACGCCGTAATCAAAGTAATCGGCGTGGGTGGCGGCGGTGCAAACGCAGTGAACCGCATGATCACTTCGGGGCTGAAAAATATTGAGTTCATCGCCGCGAACACTGACGCTCAAGCGTTGTTGCTCTCCGAAGCAGATCTCAAGATCGACATTGGGCGCGAGCTCACCCGCGGTTTGGGCGCCGGGAGCGACCCCGAGGTCGGTCGCCAAGCTGCCGAGGATCACCGCGCCGATTTCGAAGAGGCGCTCAAGGACACCGACATGGTCTTTATCACCGCCGGCGAGGGCGGCGGCACGGGTACCGGCGCCGCGCCCGTCGTCGCGGAGGTTGCGCGCGGCCTAGGAATATTGACCATTGGCGTCGTGACGCGGCCCTTCTCCTTTGAGGGCAAGCGTCGGGCCACCCAGGCCGAAAAGGGTATTCAGAACCTGCGCGAGAAGGTGGACACCCTGATCGTGATTCCCAACGATCGACTGCTCTCGGTGACCGCGCCCGACACCTCGATGCTCGACGCCTTCAAGATCGCCGACGACGTACTGCTCTCGGCGGTGCGTGGGGTGACGGACCTCATCACGGTGCCCGGACTCATCAACACCGACTTCGCCGACGTCAACACCGTCATGCGCAACGCCGGCACGGCCATCATGGGCGTCGGCAGTTCCACCGGCGAGGGGCGCGCCGTGAACGCCGCGCGTGCCGCGATCACCTCGCCGCTGCTCGAGGCCTCCATCGACGGGGCCCGGGGCATCTTGATGAACATCGTGGGTGGATCCGGCGTGACGTTGAACGAGGTGACCCAGGCGGCGGAGATCATCCACTCGGTTGCGCACCCCGACGCGAACATCATCTTCGGCAGTGTCATCGACGACTCGATCGGCGAGGCCGTGCGCGTCACCGTCATCGCCGCGGGCTTCGACCAAGGAAGCTCGAAAGCGACCACCAGCGCGCAAGCCTCCATGACTGAGGGTCCGCGCAGTGACATCTTTACCGCCTCGGGTGACGACTTCTTCGACGTCGGCGGCGATGACGACCTACCCAGCTTCCTCCGCTAGCGACGAACTTCTCGAGCGCCTGCGCGTCAACTTGGCCCGCGTTCGTGCACGCGTCAGCGCGAGTGGACGCGACCCTTCGAGTGTGCGAATCGTGGCCGTCACCAAAACCTTCGGCGTAGAGCACGTGCGCGCGGCGTACGAACTCGGACTACGCACCTTCGGCGAGAACTACGTGGACGAACTCTGCGAGAAACGTCGAGCAACCGGGACGCTCGACGCTTCGTGGCACTACCTCGGCGCGCTGCAGACCAACAAGATTGCTCGCGCCACGAGTTGCGCCGACGTGTTGAGCGGGGTCGCACGAGAGAAGGAGCTCGAAAAGATCGCGACGTCGTCGCCGGGTGCGGTGATTGACGTTCAAGTTGATTTCACCGGCGAAGCGCGGCGAAACGGCGTGGCGCCGCGCGACGTGGCGGCCCTCGTGCGCCGCGCGCGCGCGCTCGAATTGAACGTACGAGGACTCATGGTCGTCGCGCCCCCGGGCGAGGGACCGACGCGCAAAGCCTTCGTGGCCACGGTGGCCTTGGCCGACGCGTTGGGCCTCGTGGAACGCTCCATGGGCATGAGCGACGACCTGGAGTTGGCTTGTGAACTGGGTACCACGGAAGTCCGCGTGGGCCGTGCGCTCTTTGGTTCTCGGTTGGGTTGAGGCCGCCTGGCCTAACATAGTCGCGGGCGCCGTTGCCAAGGAGACGTGAATGAAAGAAAAGTTACGAGGGTTCCTGGGGTTCCTCGGCCTCGTGGAGGACGAGTACGGCGAGTACGGCCCGAGCAACCCGCCGCGTCCCTTCTCCGAGCAGCCCGACGAGGCCGAATCCGAGTGGAACGCGGCCCCCACGCCGGCCGCTCGGAGCTTTCCCACGCAGCCCGGAAATCCCTCGCCGTTTCGCTCACCCGCGTCGGGACCGTCGGCCTCGCGCACCCCGTCAATCTCCGTCCTCGACGGACCCAACGGCGTCTCACGTGTTCGCCCTATCGCGAATCCGAACGCGGCGAGAGGCGTCTCGCCCTTCTCCCAAGAACGCGACGTCGCCGTGGTCTCACCGGGGAACTACGACGACTCGCGCCGCATCACCGACCTACTGCGAGCGAATCGTGCGGTGGTCTTGACGACGCTCGACGTCGACCAGAGCCTCGCTCGCCGGCTCGTCGATTTCACGGCCGGCACCGCGTACGCGATGAACGCCAAGATTGAGATGTTGGTTCGCGGCGTCTACCTAATAAGTCCCCAAGGCATGCACGTGGGACCTGAGATAAAAGAGAGACTTCGCGCCGCGAACCATCACGCGTTCGATCAGGCATGATCCTCCTTCACGACCTCATCACGCTGTACATCTGGATACTCATCATCGCCGCCCTGCTCAGTTGGTTTCCCACCACGAATAGCCAAGGGGGACTCGCGGGCACGAAGCGGGTGTTGGCCCGTCTGACCGAACCGGTACTGCGTCCCCTGCGAGCAATCCTGCCACGGCCAAGTTTTGGCGGCGTGGGTGTCGACCTCTCGGTGCTCGTCGCTGTCATCGGCCTCGAAGTCATCAACGTCCTCATTTAGCCGCTCGTTAGTCACGGACGCGCCGAGCGTCGAGGGGTAGGGTGGCAGCATGGACAGCACGGACAACGCACTTTCGGCGCTCGACGCCATCGACACGGTGGCCTTCAAGGTCGGTCTCAAGGGCTACAACGTTGACGAAGTTGACGAGTTCCTCGAGCGACTCTCGGTCGAGGTTCGCCAGCTCAAGGATCTCGCGCATCAACAGCGCCAACAACTTCGCCAAGCGGCGGAACGCATCGGCCAGTTGGACGTCCGCGGCACCGCCGCCGTACCCGTCGCGCCGGCGCCCGTCGCGCCCACAGTTCGAACGAGCGGCGGGAGTGCCGAGCAGGTGACGTCGATGATCGCGCTCGCGCAGCGCTTCATCGAGCAGGCCCAACAAGAAGCCGAAGCCAAAGCGCACGAATACACGGGCGCCGCGCAAGAGCGTGCGCGCGAAATCGTCAACGAAGCGCGCAGCCGCGCCGAGGACGAAGTGAACCGATTGAACGGTCTAAAGCAACGCCTCAGCGAAGACGTCGACACGCTGGGTCACCAGCTCCAGGCCGAGCGAACTCGAATCGCACAAGTGCTCTCGGAGTTCACGCACTGGGTCGAGACGTCGCTCCAAGCCGGCGCGTCGAAGCCGTCCGCGCCGCGCGCGCCCGCACCGGCGCCGTCGAGTGCTTCGGCACCACCGACGGTCCCCGCGGCGTCGCGGCGACCGGACCAGACGCCACCGCCCGCACCTGCGCCACTCTCTTCACCGCCGACAATCGGCCAACTCCTTAAATTTGATCAGTCTTCTCGCGACGATCGATAGTATTTCCGCGCCCAACTGCTAGGGTCGGCGAGCACTTGTTCTTAGGAACGCGAGGAGTAGAGCATGCCGTCGAGCGCGAAAACCACAAAGAAGACCCCTACCAAGAAGGTGGTCGCGAAGAAGACCGTCACCAAGGCGTCGGCCAAAAAGGCGGGGAAGAAGGCGCCCGCGAAGAGGGCGGCAGCTAAGAAGGTTCTAAAAAGGACGCCCGCAAAGAAGACGAGCGTGAAAAAGGCGGCGAAAAAGTCGAGCAGCAAGAGGTCCCGCGTCCCCACGGCCGCGCAAAAGGCCGCGGCGGCGAAGAAGGCCAAGGTCCTCGCCGCCGAGAAGGCGAAGAAGGAGCGCGAGGCCAAAGCCCGGGTCGCCGCGCACAAGGCCCTAGCGCGCCAAAAGGCGATCGACGCCGCGAGGGTGAAGAAGGAGCGCGAGGCCAAAGCGCGCGCCCTCGCCAAGGAGAAGGCGGCGCTCGTAAAGGCTCGAGCGATCGCCGCGGTCAAGGCCAAGAAGGAACGTGACGCCAAGGCGAAAGTCGCCGCGAAAGAGCGCGAAGTGGCGAGAAAGGCCCGTGAGAAGGCCGCGGTCGAGGCGAAGAAGCAACGAGAGATTGAGGGCAAGCGTAAAGCCATTGAAGCGGAGAAGCTTCGCAAGCTGCGAGAGATTGAACGTCGCGACGCCGAAGAGCGCAAGCGTCAAGAGCGCCGCGACGCGGAAGAGCAGAAGCGCCTCGAGGCACTCGAGCGCAAGATGCACTCCAAGCCCTACGCCAACGACACGGCGTTCCTCGAAGAGTTGCGTCAACTCCTCGTCGAGACCCGCGCCGCGACCAGCGCACAGATCTCGGTGAGCGAGTTTGAAGCGAACGAGATGTTGGTGGACCGCGAACGTCTGGAGTACGACGACGAAGACGGCAGCAGTGTCGCCTCGGACATTCAACGAGATCAACTAAAGGAGTTCGCGTCCGCGCTTCGTCTGAAGGTGGACGAGATTGACGTCGCGCTCGCGCGCATCGATGACGGCAGCTACGGTCGCTGCGACGAGTGTTTCGAGGCCATCTCCCAGCCGCGGCTGCGAGCGCAGTTGCCGGTCTTTACCTGCGTGTCGTGCCGCGCCAGCGTCTAACGTTTCACCTCAACTTCACCGTGGTCGCGGTGGCCCTCGTGGTGACGGCGTTCGACGCGTTGACCAAGGCGTGGGCTCGCCACGACTTGTCGAACCACGGTGATCACGTCTTCAGCGTGGTGTGGTTTCGACTCCAGTACAACGGCGGCATCTCGTTTTCGATCAATCAATCGGGACCCCTCGTGACGACGATCGCGACGGTGGTGGTGGCGATCGCGGTGGTGCTCGTGGGCGTCAATGCCCGTCGTGGCACGCCGGCCATCGGCTTTGGCCTGTTGATCGGCGGGGGACTGGCCAACGTCATCGATCGACTGGCCTCCTCCACGCACCGCGTGACGGACTTCATCGCGGTGTCGTCGTTCCCGGTCTTTAATCTCGCCGACGTCTCGATCACGCTCGGCTTTATCGTCTTGATGGTGGTGGCCCTACGAGGAGAACAGCTGTTGGGTCGATGAGCGATTCGAGCGGACGCGACGCCTTCGACGGCGAGACGCTCGATCTCGTCATCCCGAGCACCCTCGACGCCATTCGCGTGGACCGCGCGCTTTCGATGCTGACCGGACTTTCGAGGTCCGAGGCGCACGACGTATTACTGAGTGGTGCGGTGAGCGTCAACGCCAAGATCGTCGTGAAACCCTCAACGTCACTCGAAGAAGGTCAACACCTCGTCGCGGTGCTACCCCCTCGAGCGAGTGACGGCGTCGCGCCCGATTCTGCGGTCGAGGTGGACGTCGTGCTCGACGACGAGGACTTTGCGGTGATCAACAAGTCACCGGGTCAAGTCGTGCATCCCGGAGCGGGTCAGCGGCACGGCACGCTGGTCGCGGGCCTTCTCGCGCGGTACCCCCAGATGCAAGAGCTGAGCGCGGAGGGTCTCTGCGATCCCTCGCGGCCGGGCATCGTGCACCGGCTCGACAAGGGCACGTCGGGACTCATGGTGGTCGCGAAAACGCCTGAGGGTTTCTTGGGACTAAGTCACCAGCTCGCCGAGCGAGTGATGGAGAGGACGTACCTCGGCATGGTCCAAGGCCACGTGAGCGAAGAGCGAGGCGTCGTCGACGCGCCCATCGGTCGCTCCACGCGCACACCAACCCTGATGACCGTACGGTCCGACGGACGGCCCGCGAGGACGGGCTACGAAGTCATTACGCGCGTCGACAAGCCCGACGTCTTGACACTGTTGCGACTGCGTCTCGAGACCGGACGTACTCATCAGATACGCGTGCACTTAGCGACCATCGGTCATCCCGTCGTGAACGATCTTCGCTACGGTCATCGGCGCGACCGGCGCCTCGACGAAGAGCGGTTCTTCTTGCACTCAACCACGCTGGCCTTTCACCATCCTCGTAGCGACGAGCGGATTTCTACCCACGCGCCACTGCCGAGCGATTTGAGAGACCTGGTGCCGCCCGAGTTCGAGCTTTAGGCGACCTCGTGCGCGGCGAGGACGTTGGCGTCATCACGCAGAATCGCGAGGGCCTCGTCCTCGGCGCGACGCACCCGTCGCACGCCGATGTCCATCTTGGTGGCCGTGGCCTGCAGGGACAGGGGAGTAGCACCGTTCAGTCCGAAACGAAGTGAAAGAACGTCGCGCTGGAGGTCCGTCAACTTCGAAAGAGCCCCGTGCAACTGGTCGTTCATCATCGTCTGTTCGACGTCGCTGACCCAGTCGTGCTGGCTCGGCGCGACCAGGTCACCCAGGGTCGTCGCGGAGTCGGAACTCGCCGGCTGGTCGAGGCTGGCGGTCACGCCCGCGAGTCCCTTCAGGTTCTCGCGCTCGGCCTTGGACATTCCGGTGGCTTCGGTCAACTCTTCGTCGGTTGGTTTGCGCGCGAGCAACGAGGTCAACTCCGCGGTCGTGGCTTCAAGTCGCTGAAGTTGTTCACCAACTTCGAGGGGGATTCGAATCGTTCGACCGTGTTGCTGCACGGCGCGCTGGAGGGCTTGGCGAATCCACCACGTCGCGTAGGTCGAGAACTTAAAACCACGCTCCCAGTCGAACTTCTCGACGGCGCGCAGCAGTCCAAAAGTTCCCTCTTGGACGAGATCGACCATCTCGACGCCGCGGTCTTGGTAGCGGCGGGCCCAGTGCAGGACGAGGCGAAGGTTGGCGGCGACCATCTGCTTCTTGGCCTCTTCGTCACCGGCGGTGACGCGCTTGGCCAACTCAACCTGCTCGTCGTAGTTGGGCATGGGGTATCGGTCAAGGTCACGCATCAAAAGACCCAACATGTCGTTGGTATTCACGGCGGAACGGCGGGGACTCGTATTCACTGGCATCTCCTTATGTCTTTGGGGGGTACAAAGTCGATACGTCCGGGGCCTGGTATTTCTCCTATGGACGCATTACTAATTTACCACTTGGTAAAGGAGTTTTCAAGCCCGCCGGGAAGGTCCAGGGCGAGGCCTGAATCAGCCGCTGTGGGTGCGCGCCACCGGCCGTCCGCCCCGGGCCTGATTGACCATATCGGCCAGCGTGAAGCTCGCCAGGTGCTCGCGCATGTGATTGCCCACGTCGGCCCACACCCCGAGCAAGACGCACTGGCCCTCGTGGTCACAGGCTCCGTCTTGGTGAGGTTCGCCAAAGTCACCAGCCGCGATGGGTCCGTCGACGGCGGCGACGATTTCAGCGAGCGTGATCGTCTCGGCCGATCGAGCGAGGACGTAGCCGCCGCCCACGCCGCGCTTGGAGCGAACGAGTCCGACGCCCTTCAAACTCAAAAGGATCTGCTCCAAGTAGGGCTGGGGGAGACCGGTGCGCTCCGCGAGGTCGCGCACGGACGTGGGCGTGCCATGGTTGTCACGAAGGGCCAAACTCAACAGCGCGCGGCTGGCGTAGTCCCCTCGAGTGGATACTCTCACTGCGCCATCCTATCGACGTCGTGCGGGCCACCAAGGGCTCGCGCACGAAGGGGGTGATTGTCTGGCACACTGCAATGGTGACCGATCCAAGAAAAGACAAAGTGACCGTAAATCCCGACCAAGTTCTCTCGCCCGGGGAGACCGAGGAGCACTCTGAAGAGGCAAATACCGACTACATCAGCCAGCCCGCGAAGGTCATGCGCATTGGTTCGATGGTGAAGTTGCTCCTCGACGAAGCGCGAAGCGCACCCCTCGACGAAGCGGGGCGCACGCGACTTCGAGAGATCTACGAAACATCCGTGCACGAACTCTCCGACGCACTGTCACCCGATCTCGCCAAAGAGCTCAGTCGTATGGCGATTCCCTTTAGCGCCGACGTGCCCTCGGAGTCGGAGCTGCGCATCGCCCAAGCGCAGTTAGTGGGTTGGTTGGAGGGCCTCTTTCACGGTATTCAAGCGTCACTCTTCGCTCAACAGGCCGCCGCGGCGGCCCAGCTCGAGAAGATGCGTGATCGTTCGCTGCCGCCGGGCGCGAGCGAACCTCGGGCCGGCACCTACCTCTAGGACCATTACGTGGAGGCGCCCGAAACGGTACTAGCGTGCAAATCCCATCCGTGTAGTTCGCGGGGACGAGTACAGAAAGGGTTCGGCTGATGGCTGAGGGCTTTGTCCATCTGCACAACCACACCGAGTACTCCATGCTCGACGGCGCGGCGCGCGTCGACGAGATGGTGCTCGCCGCCAAGGCCGACGGTCAGCGCGCTATCGGCATCACGGATCACGGCAACCTGTACGGCGTGATCGACTTCTACGAAGCCTGTCGCCGCCACGACGTCACGCCGGTCATCGGCCTCGAGGCGTACATGGCGGCGAACTCACGCTTCGATCGACCGGCCCGCCGAGGAAAGATCGACGACACCGGCGGCGACACCGAAGGCGGACAGAAGCTCTACCACCACCTCACCCTCCTCGCCATGACGAACGAGGGGTACCGAAACCTCCGAGAGCTCTCGTCGAGGGCCTTTCTCGAGGGTTACTACTACAAACCTCGCCTCGACTGGGAGTTGATGGAACAAAACGCGACGGGTCTCGTGGCGACCTCGGGCTGTCTGGGCGGCGTCGTCCTGCAGGCGCTGCTGCAAGACAACTACCCGAAGGCACTCGAACTCGCCGGGCGACTACAGAGCATCTTTGGCCGAGAGAACTTCTTCATTGAAATGCAGGACCACGGCCTCGCCGCGCAGCAACGCACCAATCCCCAGTTACTGCGCATCGCCGACGACCTGCGCGCGCCACTGCTCGCGACGAACGACCTGCACTACGTTCGACACGACGACGCGGAGATGCACGACGCCTTGTTGTGCATTGGCACCGGGTCGCGCGTCGCCGACCCCGATCGATTCCGTTTCGAGAGCGATCAGCACTACCTGAAGACGGCCGTCGAAATGCGCTACCTCTTTCGAGAGATTCCCCAGGCGTGCGACAACACGCTGCTGATCGCTGAGCGAGCGAACGTCACGATTGAGTTCGACAACGACGCCCTGCCCGAGTTCGCGCTGCCCGACGCGTTCATGCAAGAGTCCCATCCGGAGGGCGCGACCAGGTACTTGCGCGAGCTGACCATGCAAGGGGCCAGCGAGCGCTACGGGTCGTCGCTGAACGACGAAGTGCGCGCGCGACTTGACTACGAACTCGGGGTCATTGCCGACATGGGGTTCTCGGACTACTTCTTGGTCGTCTGGGACATCATTCATCACGCCCGGGCGAAGGGCATTCGCGTGGGACCGGGTCGGGGATCGTCAGCGGGCTGTTGCGTGGCCTACTGCTTACGGATTGTCGACCTCGATCCCATTCGCTACGGCTTGATTTTCGAGCGGTTTCTCAATCCCGGTCGTCGCCAGATGCCCGACATCGACATGGACTTCGACGAGCGCTACCGCGGCGACATGATTCGCTACGCCGCCGAGCGCTACGGCTCGGATCACGTCGCCCAGATCGTGACCTTCTCGACAATCAAGGCCCGCGCCGCGGTGCGCGACGCCGCGCGCGTTCTCGGGTACCCGCCCCAACTTGGCGACAAAATCGCGAAGGCCATGCCGCCGCTCCTCATGGGCCAGGACCTTCCCTTGGCGGCCTGCTTCACCCCGACGCCGGGTTACGAGAGCCGCTACGGCGAGGCCGGCGAACTGCGCGCGCTCTATAACGGCGACGCCGAAGTGAAGCACGTGGTCGACGTGGCGAAGGGTTTCGTCGACAAGCGGCGCCAGGACGGCATTCACGCCGCCGCCGTCGTCATTACCAAGGAGCCGGTGCTCGAGTACGTTCCCGTCCAACGAAAGTCGGGTCCGAACGGCAGCGCGGAGGGCGCGCCCATCGTCACGCAGTACGAAGCCAGCGCGATCGAAAAACTGGGTCTGTTGAAGATGGACTTTTTGGGTCTTCGTAACTTGGCGATTATCGAGCGCACCCTCGAGCACATCAAGCGTCGTCACGGCGTCGACGTCGATATCGACCACGTCGCGCTCGATGACCCCAAAGTTTTTGACATGTTGAAGCTCGGCAACTCGATCGGGATCTTTCAGCTCGAGGGCGACAAGATGCGCCAGCTGATGCGTCGTCTCTCGCCCACCAGCTTCGACGACGTCGCGGCGCTCGTCGCGCTGTACCGCCCGGGGCCGCTGAGTGAGAACGTCCACAACGACTACGCCGATCGCAAGAACGCGCGCCAGGGCGTGACGTACGACCACGCCGACCTAGAAGAGATCCTCTCCGAGACCTACGGCCTGATGATCTACCAAGAGGACATCATGCGCGTCGCCACCACCATCGCGGGCTTCTCCATGACCGAAGCGGACGACCTTCGAAAGGCCTGTTCGAAGAAGATTCGAGAGATGATTCGAGCGCAACGAACGAAGTTCGTGGACGGGGCCGAACGCGAAGGCTACGGGCGAGCCCTCGGCGACTTGATCTTCGACAAGATCGAGCCCTTCGCCGACTACGCCTTCCCGAAGAGTCACGCCTACGGCTACGGACTCATCGCGTACCAGAACGCGTGGCTGAAGGCGAACTACTCCGTGGAGTACATGGCGGCACTGCTGACCTCGTTTCGAGACGACAAGGACAAGGCCGCGGTCTACTTGAACGAGGCGCGCCAGATGGGCATCAAAGTGGGCGTGCCGGACGTGAACGAGTCCTTCGCCGAGTACGCGCCGTCGCAGACGTCCGACGCCACCATTCTCTTTGGTCTGGCCGCGGTACGAAACGTCGGCGAAGCGCTCGTGGAGAAGATCGTGCAAGAACGCGAAGCGAAGGGTCCCTTCGCGAGCGTCTACGACTTTGTGCGTCGGGTCGATCCCGTCGTGTTGAATCGTCGCTCCATGGAGTCGTTGATCAAGGCCGGAGCCTTTGACTCGCTCGACGTGCCACGACTCGCGTTCCTTCTTAAGGTGGACGAGATCGTTGAGGTCACGCTCAGTCGGCGAAAAGACCTCTCTCTAGGCATCACGACGCTCTTCGCCGCGCTCAGTAGTGAAGGAACCGACGGCGACTGGGAGGGTACCGAGATTGCGCTGGCGGACATCGAGTTCGAACAGTCCGTCAAACTCGACTTTGAACGAGAGATGCTCGGGACCTACATCTCCGATCACCCCCTCTACGAAGTGGGCGAGAGTCTCGGCGCGCGCACCGACGGCTCGATCGTCGCCATTCGAGAGCGAGCCGAAGAACTCGCGCGCAGTGGTAAGGCGGTCACCGTGGGGGGCATCCTCGCCGAAGTGCAACTCCGTCAAACGAAGGCCAACAAGCAGTACGCGCGCGTCACTTTAGAGGACCTCGGTGGATCGCTCGAGATCAACTTCTCCGTCGCGGCCTTCGAGAAGTTCAGTGGCTTTCTCGCGAAGGACAACGTCGTGCTGATAAAAGTTCGACTCAGCGACAACGACGAAGAGTTGCGTTTTAGTGCCATCGACGTGGAACGTTTTCACAAGGAGCGCGCGAACGGTGAGCTTCGTCTCTCGCTGCGCCCCGAAGACCTGACGCAACGATCTATCGCGACGTTGCGAGAGATTTTGACACGATATCCCGGTCCCTCACCCGTCGTGGTCGACACCGGCGCCGCCGGAAAGGTCTTTAAACTGGGGCCGGACTTCAATGTCAACATTCCCAGTGTCGTCGCCGATCTGCGCTCAGAATTTGGCCGAAACGTCATTAAGGCCTAACGCTGATTTAAGGGGTCGCGGACTCCCGTAGAATGGTTCCCTATGGCAATGACGGTCACCACAAAAGACACCACTGCCCTCAGTGACGCGGAGTTGGCTGAAATGGCCGATCTCTGCGTTGACCGAGAGCCCAACTTCGACATTGGCTTTCTTTCCAAGCAGCGTGAAGAGTGGGTGCTCGTTACCCACGTTCGTGAGGGCAACAAGCTTCGCGGCTACTCGTTTTGCACACTCGAACGAATTGGCGGCACGCCGTCGTTGCTCGTCGGGTTGCTCCTCGTTGATCGAAACGCGAAGTCCGATCAGACGTTGAAGACGATTTTGCACGATCAGTTCCGTCGAGCGCTCCTCGCTTTCCCTGATGAGGACGTTCTGCTGGGCACGCGATTGACGTCGGCGCACGGTTACCGCGCCTTCACGGGACTCGACGACGTGGTGCCGCGTCTGGGCTATCGTCCGACCGGCGAAGACCGAGCGTGGGGGCGTCGTCTCGCCAAGCGCTTCGGTTCGGAGAAGTCCATCGACGACAAGACCTTCGTGATGACCGTCTCTCCGGGCCCCGTCGGGGGACTCGACTACGTGGCCTCGAAGGGCCCGATTCCCGAGGGCGCGGACAGTTTCTTCAAGGGCCTGAGGCCCGAAAAGGGTCAGCGACTGGTGGTGTTTGGCTGGGCGATGGCCGAAGCACTCGCCACCGGCAAACTTCCCAAGTAACTCTTCAGCCCCGGGGCAAGAGCCCGGTGCAACTCTTGTAGCAGTGACCATCGAGTGGTCGTGAGAGCGTCGTGAGCACGTAGGTCGGGCGAAAACCGAGCGCCGTGGCGAGATCTTTTCCCGAAAGTGACGTACGGCGAGTCGACTCGATCGTTCGAATCGCGTGCGCGTCTTCACAGAGCAGCCACACGTCGTCGCCGAACCATCCAAAGCGCACCCACGTCGAACCGTCGTCGGGTCGACGGAGCAGCTGCGGCCCTCGATCGGCACCGATAAGCGCGACACTCGGTCGTTCGCCACGAAACTCCCAGTAGGGCGCGCTCGGGCCTCGAAAGCCAAAGAGCGGGCCGTCGGCGGGACTCGCCAACTGCTCAAGCCAGCCGCGGACCCTTCGTCCCCGGTACGTGCCGAGGCGTCGGGGCAGATCGAGCAACGTCACCGCCTCGGGTTGGGCGAGATCGTCGCGCTCGACGTTCTCGGCGAGCTGGCCCTCCACGACGTCAAAGGCCGCGAGGTCCGTCTCGACGTGCGCGGGCCACGGGACGCGCCAACGCACGATGGCCTGACTCGCGAGGTCGACCACCGTGGTTGACTCGTTGGTCGACCCGAGCACGAGACCGTGGACCGTCGAACCGCCCGACAGGTCCACCGACGCCCGTTGGGGTGTTCGTTCGATGAGCCGCTTGGTCGCTCGAACGGCGGGGTCACGATTTAAGAGAGCCACGAGTGACGAACCTCTCGAAGTTGCGCGTCCAGCGCGTCAACGCTGGACGCGGGGAGCGAGCAGACGCCCCCACGACAGACGTACGCGAGACCCTCGTCGCGATCGACGAGAAGCGGAGAGGTGCCTGATCCAGTAATCAAAATCGTGCGCGGCATCGCCATCGATCGTACGTGATGAGCCCAGTCGCCTTGAACGCCCGGAATAACGACCTCCACGCCCTCGAGCGCGAATCCGGCCGCCGCGACGAGGTCGGGTACGGCGCTCGGGTGAGAGACCAAGAGTGTTCCCGCGAGTTCTACGAGTCGTTGCGCCACGACGAGAAGCTCCTGGTCGCCTCGACAGAGTGCCGTGCGCGCGAGGGCGCGCGTCGACACCGCGTGGGCCGAGGGTGTCGCACCGTCGAAGATCTCCTTTGGTCTCGTTGCCAGATCGCCCACGAGGTCACTCTGGCTAAAGACACCGCCGCCCTGCGACGGTGTCTGGGCGCTCGGCACCGGCCCATCCCAGTAGTGATCGATCAGAAAGTGCGCGACGTCGTTCGCGCCCTCGAGCCATTCGTCGTCACCGGTCAATTCAAAAGCGTCGATCATCGCGTCGACGAGCCAAGCCACGTCGCTCGCTGTCGCGTGCGCCTGACGACGCTCCGTTCGCCACCACGTGGCGTCCGAGAAGTGTGTCGTCGATAGTGAGCGCAACAGGTCAAGACCGTACGTCTCGAAGTCGCGATCGTCGCTGCGAAGCAACGCCGACGCGATCATGGCGTTCCACTCCAAGATGACCTTTTCGTCGCGACTCGGCTGCACCCTCGTCGCACGCTTCGCCATCAGTGCCGTGTGCGCGAGGCTGAACGACGACGGCGTGAAGAACGGTTCGCCGTCACCCAGGCGCGGAATGGATCGACCTTCGAACCGACCGGGTGCCTCGACCCTCCAGCGAGCCAGCACGTCGACGAGCCGATCACTCAGGGCGTGTTCGCGCAGCACTTCTTCGATCTCGTCGGCTGTCCAGGTGACGTGCGAACCTTCGACCCCACCGGCGTCGGCGTCGAGTGACGACGAGTAGCCGTCGTCACGACGTAGTTCGCGCACGACGAAACCGAGGGTGTCCAGCGCCACCTCTCTCCACTCGGACCGATTCATTGCGAGGCTGGCTTGGAGATAGCAGCGCGCGAGCAGCGCTTGATCGCTCAGCATTTTCTCAAAGTGTGGGACGTGCCAGACCGCGTCGACGCTGTAGCGCGCGAAGCCCCCACCGAAGTGGTCGTAGAGACCGCGACGCGACATTGCGTCCAGCGTTCGAGTGACGGCGCTACGCGCTTCATCGTCCTCGAACTCGAGCAGGGCCTCAACGAGGCTGGGACGAGGAAACTTCGGTGCCGTACCGAATCCGCCGTCGGCGTCAACTTGCTCGATGAGTTCGGCGCGTAGGTGACGGCGAACCACGCTGAGATCGATCGCGTCTCGAAAGGGTGCGAGATGGTCGATGAAGAGAACTTCGCGCGCGAGAGCGTCCGAGAGTTCACCGGCCTGGCGTTCGACGAGTTCTCGCTGGTTGATCCAGGCTTCGTGCAAGGCCTCCAAGAGACGCGCAAAACCGACTTGACCACCGCGATCAGTGGGTGGGTAGTAGGTACCGGCCATGAAGGGCTTTCCATCGGGCAAGAGAAAGACGGACATCGGCCAGCCGCCGTGTCCGGCGACGAGCTGCGTCGCGGCCATGTAGAACGCGTCGACGTCCGGTCGCTCCTCACGATCGACTTTGATGGGGATGAAGTTCTCGTTCAAGAGCCGAGCAATCTCTATATCCTCGAAGGACTCGTGGGCCATGACGTGGCACCAGTGACACGCCGCGTAGCCCACGGATAGAAATATCGGTCGGTCAGTGCGCTTCGCTTCGTTAAGCGCGTCCTCGCCCCACGTGCGCCACAAGACGGGGTTGTCCACATGATCCAAGAGGTAGGACGAGCCCAGCTCGTTCCTTACGTCTCTCAGTAGTGGCATCGTGAACCCACCGTGAGACCTTAGGCGTTCGCTTTCGTTTCGCACTCATCGCCTGCGAGGAACGAACCTTGCGTCAGACCTCACGCGAGGCGCGTTGACGTTCCCACTCATCCTTTCGAATGGCCATGACAATCTCGTCGGTCCACTCATCCTTGACGAACTCGTTTTCGACGAGGTGGGCTTCTTGATGGAGTCCGACCTTTTCCAGCGATCGCACCGAGGCCGCGTTGCGCGCGTCGCATCGCCCGACGACTCGATGCAGCCCGTACTGGGTGAAGGCGAGGAGGAGGAGTTCTTCGTAGACCTCGCTCGCGACACCGAGACGTTGATAGTCGGGGTGCAAGGAGCCGCCCATCTCACCCTGGCGGTGCTCGTTGTCGACCCATCGCAGCACGAAGTCGCCAATCACGCGTTTCGTGTCGCGAAGTTCGACGGCCACGTTGAGGATGTTGTCCTCGGTGGCCCCCTCGGGCTTGGCGAGGCGACCTAGCAACGTCTCGAGCGTCTCGGTGCGGTCGCGGGGTTCCGTGTAGAGGTAACGATTCACTTCCTCGTTGGCGTAAATGAGGGCGAGATCATCGAGATCGTCGAGCGCAAAGCGTCGCATCGTCAAACGAGTCGTCAGACGCGGCTGCGAGAGTTGAACCATTCGTACGTTCTAGTTCGCGGCCGCGTCAGAGTGAAAGGGCGTCGCTGACTACTGTGAAAACGACGACAACGAGAAGGAGAGATCGATGACCGAGCCACTTCGCTGGGGCGTACTCGGCACCGGGGGAATTGCCCACACGTTCGCGAGCGATCTTCGCTTCACCGACGACGGCGTCGTCGCGGCGGTGGGGTCACGGTCGAAGGTTTCGGCCGACGCCTTTGGCGACGAGTTCGACGTACCGCGACGTCACGCGTCCTACGAGGACCTGGTTCGCGACGACGGGGTCGACGTCATCTACGTGGGCACTCCTCACCCCCTGCACTTCGCGAACGCCATGCTGGCCCTCGAGCACAAAAAACCAGTGCTCGTCGAGAAGGCCTTCACCATGACGGCTCAAGAGGCTCGCGACCTGGTCGCCGCGGCTCGCTCGAATCAGCTTTTCCTCATGGAGGCAATGTGGACGAGATTCTTACCCCACGTCGTGGCGTTGCGAGACTTGATCCATAAGGGAGCTCTGGGCGAGATCGTTACCATCGAAGCCGATCACGGCCAGTGGTTTGAGCACGATCCCGGTTCACGCCTCTTTGCCCCAGAACTCGGAGGGAGTGCCCTTCTGGACCTGGGCGTCTATCCCGTTTCGTTCGCGTCGATGCTCCTCGGCACGCCCGAGCGATTGACCGCGCTCGTCGATCCGGCCTTCAGTGGCGTCGACGGACAGGCGTCGATGCTCTTTGGCTACGCCCACGGGGCGCAAGCGGTCCTGAACTGTACGTCGGGCGCGCGTACCGCGACGCGCGCGTGTGTCTCGGGCACGGAGGCGCGAATCGAAATCGACGGGGACTTTTACGCGCCCACGTCCTTCACGCTCATCACTCGTGACGGCGACGAACAGCGGTTTGACTTTGCCACGCGGGGGCGAGGTCTTCACTATGAGGCGCACGAGGTGGCGAGTTGCCTTCGAGATGGGAAACTCGAGAGCAGCGTCATGCCCTTGGACGAGAGCGTGTCCATCATGGAAACGATGGAAAGTGTCTTGAATTTTCTCTAGGGGTGCCGACAACGCTAGTTTCGAGCACGCACGCGAAGTAACCCGAAATACGCCTCGTCGCAGGAGATACTGAGCGACGAAGTCGCTCCTGTCAACGGTGGGGTTCGTTGGCGTACGGCGCGAGTGATTTTTGGGGCCGTGCGAAACTCGGTGCCTGTGGATTCCTGGATGGCGAACTTCTTAGAGAACTCTTACGTGCTACCTTTTCCTGCGGACGTTGCTTGTCACGGGGCGTTCGAGAAGTAATCACAATGTTGGCATCGTTGGGGTGCCACTGAAGGGTTGGGGAAAACAATGAAATTGAAAAAAGCTAGGGCCCTCACGGCCGTCGCTTTGGCGGGTACGTTTGCCGTCTTGGCGATTCCGACACTGAGTTCGGCGGGGGGAACTGTTTCTGCGACGACGTTTAACGCGAACTACACCACCATGGCGGACTTGACGTCGATTACTCACGCTGGTAAGGGTGCGATTGGCGTTATCTTGCCGGACGAAGTTTCGTCGAACCGCTACGTCGACTTTGACGCACCGAACTTGACGACCGCTTTGACCGACGCGGGACTTCCGGCGACGGACCTAAGTGTTCAGAACGCGTTGGGTGTAGACGCCACTGAGATCAGCATTGCTCAGGGTGACATCGCTTCGGGCGACAAGGTGCTCATCATGGACCCACTCGACGCAACTACGGGTGTCACCATTGAGGCGGCGGCTGCCAAGGCTGGCGTAAAGGTCATTGACTACGACCGTCTTACGGTTGGTGGAAGTGGCGCGTACTACGTGAGCTTCAACAACGTGGCCGTCGGTACGCTCATCGGACAGGGCGCGCTCTCCTGCATCACTTCGTGGAAGATCAAGAAGCCACTGTTGTACGTGATGAACGGCAGCACGACGACTGACAACAACGCGGTGTTGTTCGCTCAGGGTTACGACAAGGTTCTCAACGCCAAGGGCTACAAGGCCAGTGTTGGTGGCGCCGGTAACTCAAAGACGATTGACGAAACTGGCACGGGTACGTGGACGCCTTCGCAGGCTTTGACGGACTTCCAGGGCGCGTACGCCAAGAACCCGAAGATCAACGCGGTGGTGACGCCGAATGACGAGAACGCTGCGCCAATCATTTCGTACTTGCAAAAGAAGGGCCTCAAGCCCACTTCGATTCCCTTCACGGGTCAAGACGCCACGTTGACCGGATTCCAGAACATCATCTCTGGTTACCAGTGCGGCACCGTGTACAAGCCCATCTGGCAAGAGGCTCAGGCCGCTGCCGCGTTGGCTATCTACATGCGCGCTGGCAAGACACCTCCTGCGGCCCTCGTGAATGGCTCGACGACAGACCCGTCGAACAGTCGCAAGGTTGCCTCCGTGCTCTTGAAGGCCACGTGGGTTACGGCTACCAAGGTGGAGTCGACGGTTATCGCCAACGGTGTGATTAGCGCTGCTGCGCTGTGCACCAAGGTAAAGCCAGCCGTTAGGGGTGACAAGAAGATCACCTCCTACGCCGCTGACTGCAAGAAGTACAAGATTAAGTAAGTACGTAAGAACGGCTTCCCCATGTCCGAGTCTGTTACCAGTAACTCTGCTCACGCGGAGGTGGTAGGGGGCTCGGACGTGGGTGGAGACGGCTCGATGCTGCTGAGCCTGCGGGGCATCACCAAGAGTTTCGGTGCCGTGCAGGCTCTTCGCCACGTCGATCTCGACGTGCCGGCCGGTCAAGTCACCGCTCTCATCGGTGACAACGGTGCCGGAAAGTCGACCCTCATTAAGGCCATCGCCGGTATCTGGGAGCCCACGAGCGGTGAGAAGTTCTGGATGGGCAAGAAGATGCAAACCCACACGCCCAAGGACGCTGCCAATCTGGGCATCGCCACCGTCTATCAAGATCTTGCCCTCTGTGACAACCTCGACATCGTCGCCAACATGTACTTGGGCTACGAGGCCACCAAGCATGAGGTGTTGGACGAAATTGCGATGGAAAAGACGGCACAACAGACGTTGAAAGATCTGTCCGTTTCGACCGTTCAGTCAGTTCGTCAAATTGTTGGTTCACTCTCGGGCGGTCAGCGACAGGCCATTGCCGTCGCGCGTGCCGTCATGCGCGACGCGAAGCTCGTCATCCTGGACGAGCCCACGGCCGCCCTCGGCGTCACCCAAACCGCACAGGTCCTGGATTTGATGACGACACTCGCCTCCAGAGGTATCGGCGTGCTCGTTATCTCGCACAACCTCAATGACGTCTTTGAAGTAGCCGATCGGCTTGCCGTAATGTATCTCGGCACACTGGTGAGCAGTGGGCCCAAATCGAACTACACCATGTCAAGCGCCGTAGAACTGATCACCACCGGCACGACTTCTCGTGCCGCGTAATCGGCAACCGACGAGCCTCATTACTTTCGAAAGGCATTTTCTTGTCCGCGACATCTGACCCCGCGCCCGCCGCTACTGAGAACTCTCCTCGGACCAGCTTGAGTGGTCGCGTAGGGGGACTCATCGGTTCCGACGTGGGCATCGTTCCGGTTCTCATCGCCCTGGTAGTGCTCATCATCTACTTCCAGGTTCGAAGCTCCGTCTTTCTCTCGGCGGACAACGTCACCAACCTCTTTATCCAAGCGGTGGGCTTCATCTTGCTCGGTATGGCCGAGGTGTGGCTTCTGCTCTTGGGCGAAATTGACTTATCACTCGGCTGGGTCGCCGGCATGAGTGGGTCGATCGCGGCGATCTACACCAACGTAAAGTTTGGATGGCCCTGGTGGCTGGCGTTCCTCGCGGCGCTGGCGTTCTGCACGGCCATCGGTGCGCTGTGGGGCGTGCTCGTCGTGCGATTGAAACTTCCCTCGATCATTGTCACGCTCGCGGGTAGCTTCATCGTGGAAGGTCTGCTCCTCTACATTCTTGACCACGTCTTTAACGGCGGTGGCGCGCCGGTGCAAAGCAACGTGCTCAGCAACTTGACCAACGGTGACCTGACGCCGACCTTCACCTGGATATTTGTCATTGCGGTGATTGTCATTTCGGCCACGGTGCTGATCGTGAGAGAACGGGCGCGTAGGAAAGCCGTCCTCGTCGTCGCTCCGTTCTACCGGATCGTCGTCAAGCTCGCGGCGCTGAGTGTCATGGGAATAGTTCTGGCTCTTTTGTTCAATTCGAACCGCGGAAGCTTCATTCCGATCGAGGGTATGCCCTTCGCCGTGCCGTTGATCATTGGCATCGTGGCGATCTACTCCTTCATTTTGAGTCGAACGAAGTTCGGTCGCTACATGTACGCCATCGGCGGTAACACCGAGGCCGCACGGCGGGCCGGCATTCCCGTCAACCGTTATCGCGTCTACGCCTTCATGCTTGGTGGCTTCACGGCGGGCGTCGGCGGACTCTTTTACGTGTCGCGACTCGGGGGATACTCCTCGAGTTCGACCGACTCCACCCTGGTGCTCTACGCCGTGGCGGCAGCGGTCATCGGCGGCACGAGTCTCTACGGCGGTCGAGGAAAGATGATCTACCCGTTGGTGGGTGGCATCATCGTGGCCGTTATCTACAACGGACTCGTGCTGACCCAAGTGTCGGCACCCATGGAGTTCGTCGTTATTGGCGTGGTGCTTCTGGGCGCCGTGACGGTCGACTCGCTCGCACGGCGAAGTCAATCTTTGCTCAAATAGGTTCGCGCACGTGCCGGCGCCGGGCTGACAGCGCTAGTACAGGTTAGCCAAGTCACCGCGACGAATCTTGCCGTTACTCGTACGGGGAATGGCCGCGACGTAGCGAATCTCCTTGGGCTTGGCCCAGGGCCCCAGTCGATCGTTCGCTTCGGCGCGAATCGTGTCGTCAAGTTTCGTTCCGTCACCGACGACGAGGGCGACCACGCGCTGGCCCCAGTCGGAGTCGTCGACGCCGATGACCGCGACGTCGCTGACGCCGTCCAAAGCGGCGAGAACAGTTTCGAGGTCTTCGGGCCAGAGTTTCTCCCCGCCGGTATTGATGACGAAGCTCAATCGCCCACGGACACTGACGCGTCCGTCGACGACGTCGCCGGCGTCGCCCGTGGGAAACCAGTCATCCCTACCGTCAGGTCCGCGGGTCAGCGGTCGCGCCGAGGACCGGTACGAGCGAAAAAGCGTCGGGGTTCGCACACAGAGTTCGCCGTTCACGGCGGCTACCTCGACGCCGGGCAGGGCAAAACCGCTGTACACGACGCCCGATCCCGTCTCCGTCATTCCCCACGTGGTGACGACGTTGTCCGCCAAGGTGCCCGGCGGCCGCGCACCGCCCAAGAGCACGCGATAGAAGCCGCTGACGTCACATCGAGCGAGCTGGGTACGAACGAGCGCGACGTGGGTCGCGCCCCTAGCGGGCGCGCGTTCAATCTCGTCGGCGCCGCCCCACACGAGTGAGGCGTCGCTGAAAATTGCGCGTAGCAACACCGCGAGACCGCCGATGTGGTTGGCCGGCAGACAGGGAAACCAAATCGGGGGAGCGTCGGCGCGAAGCGTGCTCTGGGTAATCTCAGCGCTGGCGCGAAGCGCGTCCCAGGAGAGTTCCGCGGCCTTAGGTTCGCCACTGGACCCCGAAGTCAACATCACGAGGCCAATCTCGTCGTCCACCATTTGACCCTCACGGCGTTCGTGTCGTCCTCTCGCGTCGACGATCACCGTGGCGCCGAGCCGCAGGAGCTCCTCTTCGCGACGGCGAGGCGAGAGACGCTGATCGAGCACGCAAAACGCGTCACCGTCGTCGACGCATCGGCGAAGGGCCCCTTCGAGTTCTGGTCCCAGCGGTAGGTCGAGCGCTAGCAAAGTTCGCACTTAGAGAGACTAGGGCGAGCACTTTGTCGCCCTCGAGGTCGGCGGGTTGGTTTCGTGGCTTCACTACGTCACGGAGAGAGAGCTGGCGATCGGCACGACGATCCCTGGCAGTGCGTAAACCGCTTGGACGACCGCAGCTTCGCCAGTGATCCTCTTACTCTCTCCGAGCGTGCGGCGCCGAGTTTGTTGGTGGCCCCGTGTGAGAGAAAGGTAGCGTGGACCACATGGCCAAGACCGTGATTGAAGGCTCCCCGCACGACCCTCTAGAGGAGTTTCGCTCCCAGGCCCCGCCCTCGTGGCAACGAAAGGGCGAGTACCGCGACGTCATCTACGAGGTCGCCGAGGGCATTTCGCGTATCACCATCAATCGAGCGGAAGTTCGTAACGCCTTTCGTCCTCAGACGCTCTTCGAGTTGGCCCACGCCTTCGAACGCGCGAGGGACGACATTACGGTCGGGGCGATCATACTGACCGGCGCGGGTCCCGACGCTTTTTGCTCGGGCGGCGATCAGAGCATTCGTGGTGACGACGGGTACATGGGAGATGACGACGTCGCCCAGCACGGGGTCGGTCGATTGAACGTGCTCGATCTCCAGATCCAGATTCGCCGACTTCCGAAACCCGTCATCGCCCAGATCGCCGGCTACGCCATCGGCGGAGGACATATTCTGCACCTGGTGTGCGACCTCTCGATCGCGGCCGATAACGCGAGATTCGGCCAGACCGGCCCTCGCGTGGGTTCCTTCGACGGCGGCTACGGCTCGTCGCTGCTCGCGCGCACCATCGGTCTCAAGCGAGCGAAAGAAGTGTGGTTTCTCTGTCGTCAGTACGACGCGGCCCAAGCCCTCGAGTGGGGACTCGTCAACACGGTCGTGGCACTCGACGATCTCGAACAAGAGAGCGTCGCGTGGTGTCGTCAGATCTTGACGCTGTCGCCCATAGCGCTGCGCATGTTGAAGGCCGGCTTTAACGCCGCCGACGACGGACTCGCCGGCGTGCAGCAACTCGCCGGCGACGCCACGATGCTCTTCTACATGTCCGAAGAGGGCCAAGAAGGGCGTAATGCTTACCTAGAGCGTCGAAAGCCCGACTTTTCAAAGTTCCCCAAACGACCATGATCGAGGCACCTGGGGAGTACCAACGCTGGGTCCTCGCGGCGCGGCCTCGAACGTTGCCCGCCGCGTGCGTGCCCGTCGTGATCGGGACACTCCTCATTCGTCCGCTCACTATCAACTGGCTTAACTCGACGCTCTGTCTCGTCGTCGCGCTCGCTTTGCAGGTCGCGACCAACTACGCCAACGACTACTCCGACGGGGTTCGCGGCGCCGACGAAGAACGCGTCGGCCCCTTTCGCCTGACGGTCTCGAAGCTCGTTCCGGCGAGGAGCGTTCGAACGGCGGCGTGGCTCGGTTTCGCCGTGGCCGGCGTCGCGGGGCTGTGGCTATCGTCTCGCACGTCGTGGTGGCTCGTGCTGGTCGGACTCAGCGCGATGTTGGCCGGTTGGTTCTACACCGGCGGCCCGAAACCCTACGGCTACTACGGCTTCGGCGAACTTTTTGTGTTTATCTACTTCGGCCTCGTCGCGACCGTCGGCACGGCCTACGTCCAACACCTCAACATTCCCACGCGCGCCTGGTGGCTGGGCGTCGCGGCGGGCTTCATGGCCTGCGCGCTCCTCGAAGCGAACAACCTTCGAGACGTCGACGGCGACCGCGCCGCGGGCAAGAACACGCTGGCGGCGCGACTCGGTCGAAAGCGAGGCGCGTGGCTCTACGTGGTGTGCGTTGCGGGCGTCGTGGTGGGCGTAGTGGGCGCGCGCCAGTTGGCCGTGGTCATCGCGGCGGTCGTGCTCTACCTCCCGGCACTGCGGATGGCGTTCTCCGAGAAGAAGGGTCGAGAACTCGTCGTGTTGTTGGAGTACTCCGCGCGGGCCCAACTGGCACTCGGCGCCCTGCTCGCGGTGCTGCTGACGACGAACTCCTACTGGGGCTGAAGACTCGCGACCAGCGCGGCGACGTCAACGGGCCGTTCGAGGTGCGCGGCGTGACCGGCGTCGCGCACGAGTGCCGTGGTCGCGTTCGCGAGCGCTTCACTCATGAGTCGCGCTTCGCCGACGAACTTTCGATCGTTGGCACCGGCCACGATCAGCGTGGGCACCGTTACCGAGGTGAGCTGGTCGCCGAGCCAAGCCTGCGTTCCGGTGCCGACGTTACGTAACGAGCTGGCGAGGCCCAAAGCGTCTCTGCTCCTCGCGGCGCGTTCGAGAGGATCGGCGGGCAGCGAGGCGAACATTGGTTGGGCGAGCCATTCGTCGAGGAAGGCCCCAGTGCCAATGCGCTCGACGTCATCGGCCAACGCGTTGTCTCGAGCGCGGCGCGCCCGTCGCTCGCTTACGTCGCGGATGCCGAGCGTGGCGCTGAGCACCACGAGGCCGGAAAGTCGCTCGCGGTGGCGCAACGCGAAGTGCAAAGCGACGCGTCCTCCCATGGAGTAGCCGCCGAGGATGAAGGGTTTGCTCGGCAAAGCGTGCGCGAGGAGGTCCGCGGTCTCGTCGAGAGAGGCTGAAATTGTTGCGTTTTCACCGTGACCCGGCAGGTCGAGGGTTAAGAGTTCGTAGGTTCCTGTCAGAATGGAACGAAACGTATGGCCCGAGTCCTTGGTTTGCGTGAAGCCGTGCAACCACACCAAGACCGGGCCGGAGCCGTCACGCTGTAAACCGAGGAGCGACATTGTCACGTAGCGTACCGAGCCCCAGCGTGGCGCAGGCCACGTTCGCGGCCACACTCTTCGACGAATGGATCGACGCTGGCCTGTGTGACGTTGTTCTTTCGCCCGGCTCACGTTCAACGCCGCTCGTTCTCGCGGCCGCGGAACGCGAGGAACTTACCCTCCACGTGCGCATCGATGAACGCAGCGCCGGGTTTTTCGCTCTCGGAAGAGCCCTCGCGACGGAGTTGCCGGTGGTCGTGGTCGTCACCAGCGGCACCGCGGCGGCCGAACTTCACGCCTGCGTGGCCGAAGCCGATCTCTCGTACGTTCCCTTGATCGTCGTGACGGCCGACCGTCCGCCCGAACTGCATGGCGTCGGCGCGCCGCAGACCATTGAGCAGGGACACCTCTACGGGCCGATGGTCCGCCTCTTCGAAGAGCCCGGGGTCGCGCGCTACGACATGGCCAGTTCGTGGCGTCCGCTGGCGGAGCGACTTTGGCACTTCGCGCAGGGTCTGGTGGGCCCGGCGGGACCGGTTCACTTGAACGCGGCCTTCGTCGAGCCACTCGTCGCCACGCCGCTCGACCTTCCCGATCGCGAAGAGGAGATGAAGTCGCCACGGGACGTTGACGAGCACCTACCCGACATCGAGACGTTCGACGTCGCGGGCCAGTCGGTGCTCTGCGTCGTGGGACGTGGCACCGACGCGGCCGTGATTGAAGAGTGTCGTCAACTCAACTGGGTGGTGCTCGGTGACGTGACGGCCCAAGGTTCGCTGCCCTACTACGACGCGCTCCTTCGCTCCAGCGATTTTGCTTCGCGCGCGCGACCCGATCTCGTCGTGCGCCTCGGAGGCGTACCGGCGTCGAAGGTGCTCGCGGCACAGCTTCGAGCGTGGAACGTTCGAACCGTAGGTGTAAGTGGCGCTGGCTTCGTCGCCGACCCCGACCATCTAATACACGAGTCGTACGCGGGCCTTCCCCACCGCGACTACGCGCCCCTCGTAGCCCATCACGACTACGCGTCGACGTGGCAACGCGCGTCGGATGACGTGGGCGAGTGGTTACATACCATCGACGACAACGAAACTCTGTTGAACGAACCGCTCATCGCGCGAGCGGTCGTGGCGGCGAGTAACGCGTCGGGCGCGTCACTCGTCGTGGGTTCGTCTATGCCCCTGCGCGACGTCGAGTGGTGGACGCCGTCACGATTAAGCGCCACGTACGCCAATCGCGGAGTGAACGGAATCGACGGCGTCGTATCAACGGTGCTCGGCGTGTCGGTCGGTTCGACGGCGCTGGGGCTCGTGGGCGATCTCACGATGCTGCACGACGTGTCGGGACTCGTTGATGGACTCGGTGGTGCCGACGGATCGTGCGTGCTCGTCGTGATCGACAATCAAGGCGGGGGCATCTTTTCTTTCCTCCCGCAAGCCACGATGCTCGAGCGCGAGCAGTTTGAACGACTCTTCGGCACGCCTCGAGCGCACGACCTTGAAGTCGTGGCTGCGGCTTTTGGTCACCGGTCTATCTCCGTCACGACGGTTGATGAACTTCGTCACGCCATTGAGGAGGGTCTCGGGTCAGAGGGTCTCAGCGTGGTCGTGGCGAAGGTGCCGTCACGCGAAGAGAACGTCACGCTGCACCAGGAGTGGAACGAGCACGTCGTCAGCCTGGTGTCGCGGAGTGGCGCGTGATCGCGTCCCTTCCGGCGTCGCTGTTCGTCGCAATTCCCCTCGCGATCGCGGCCGGTCTCGTTTCCTTTCTCTCGCCGTGCGTCTTGCCGCTCCTGCCGGGTTACCTGGCGTTTCTCAGTGGCGCGGCGGGGAGCATCGAAGGTCGCACCGGACGGGGCCGGGCCTTCGTGGGCTCGGTGGCCTTCGTCATTGGCTTCGCCCTGGTCTTCGTCAGTCTCGGCGCTCTCTTTGGTGAACTTGGTAAAGAGCTGCACACGCATCAACGAATCTTGGAAGAGATCTTTGGCGTAGTGACGATTGCCCTCGGGCTCTTTTTCGCCGGTTGGTGGCCGTCGTCGTGGTTGCAAGGCGAGCGTCGCGTTCATCGACTTCCTCGGGTCTCTATTCTCGGCGCGGCGGCACTGGGCTTCACGTTCGCGCTCGGTTGGACGCCGTGCATTGGCCCGACCCTCGCGGCCATTTTGGGTCTCGCGGCGTCGTCGTCGAACGCGACGGCACTGCGCGGGTCGATCCTCGCGTTCTTCTACTGTCTCGGACTCGGCATCCCCTTCGTGGTGGCGGCCCTCGCCACCGAGTGGATGGCGAGGGCGTCGACGTGGCTACGTCGTCACGCCCGGGTCATCGGACTCGTGGGGGGAGTGTTACTCATCGTTATTGGCGTGTGCGAAGTGACGGGTTGGTGGCACTCCTTCGTGCTCTGGCTCCAGGTTCACTTCCCCGCGTCCAACGCCCTGTTTTAGCGAACGAGCCTCGTAGACTAAAGCGATGAATGTTCGTGACGACTGGAGCTTTCGCGGTCTGATTCACTTGACCACCGACGACGAAGTCTTTGATCGTCTGAGTGCCGGCTCGGTCACCGCGTACGTCGGCTTCGACCCCACGGCGTCGTCACTGCACCTCGGCCACCTCTTCCCGCTGTGCAATCTGCGCCGACTACAGATGGCGGGCAACGCGCCAATTGCGCTCGCCGGTGGCGGGACCGGGCTCATTGGCGATCCGAGCTTCAAGGACGTGGAGAGGCCCCTACTCACGCGCGAAGTGCTCGACGCCAACGTCGAGGGAATCGGCGAGCAGATGAGCCGCTTTCTCGACTTTTCACCGAGCGCCGGCAGGGCCCGGGCGAAGCTGTTGAACAACGCGGACTGGCTCACGACCATTGGTCTGACCGACTTTTTGCGCGACGTGGGCAAACACTTCACGGTCAATCAGATGATCGCGAAAGAGTCCGTGAAGAGCCGCTTGGATCGCGACGACGCGGGGCTCTCCTTCACGGAGTTCGCCTACATGCTCCTGCAGGCCTACGATTTTTTGCGCCTGAATCTCGATCACGGTTGCACCCTGCAACTGGGCGGATCCGATCAGTGGGGCAACATCACCATGGGCACTGAGCTCGTGCGAAAGTCGACCGGGACGCCAGCGGCCGGTCTCACGTCGCCGCTTCTCCTGCGAGCGGACGGGACAAAATTCGGCAAGTCAGAAGGGGGCGAGCAGGTGTGGCTGGACGCTACGCGCACGTCGCCGTTCAAAATGCACCAGTTCCTCCTCAACAGCGACGACAAGGTGGCGCCGGCCCTGCTTCGTTTCTTCACCTTCCTCGACCACGAGGCCATCCTCGAACTCGACGAGGCCACGAACACCGCGCCCCAAGAACGCCGGGCCCAGCGGGCGCTGGCCAATGAAGTCGTCGCCGTGGTGCACGGCGAGGAAGCGGCCGTCAAGGCGGAGCGCGCCGGCGAGGCACTCTTCTCCGAGTCCATTGCCGAACTCGACGAGGCGACGTTGCTCGAAGTCGTCGCCGACGCGCCCTCGTCCACGTGGTCGCGCGAAGAGCTCGCGATCGGCGTCGATCCAGTGGATCTCTTGGTCGCCAGTCACCTCGCGAAGTCCAAGGCCGAGGCGCGTCGGTACCTCGAACAAGGCGGGGTGTACCTCAACAACGTTCGTCTCGACGTCGCGTCGCGCGTCGGTCTCAGTGACGCTCTGCACGGACGGTACTTGGTGATGCGACGCGGGCGTCGACAGTTGCACCTCGTGGTCGCGGCGTGATTCGAGTCATCGGTGTCCTCCTCGCCGCCGGACTTCTCCTCGGTGCCTGCGGCTCGATCAGCGCCTCGAAGGCCCTGACGTCGTGGGCCGTACAGAGTGGCTATCTCTCCACGGCGAAGTCACTCACCAACGACGCCCAGCGCTCGGCTAACGCCTTGAAGATCGCGTCAACGTCCAACGTCGACCTGCACACCGTGTGTGCCGTACTAGACCTCGAGACCGAGCAGGCGAACTCCTCGCTGCCGACGCCCGACAATCAAGCGACGTCACTGTTGTCCAAGGCCTACACCAATCTCGGCGCGGGAGCGAGCGAGTGCTACGGCGCGGCGGCCGACGTCGCCCAGCGCGCGAAAGCGCTGCACTCTTTGACGAGGGGCGTCTCCGACCTCGCCGAAGCGTCGGCTCGAATCGCGAGCGCTTCGACGCCCTAGTTCGCGGGCGGACGCAGATCGATCTCGAGACGCAGAATGCCGTCCTCGAGCGTGGGGGTGGCGTCGCCGAGCATCGCGTAGTCCTGAAAGTCAATCTTCGCCGCCTCGATGAAGAGCAGACGTTCTGGACCCTCGACCGGCGGTAGGCCCCGGCGCTTCACGGCGTCGGCACGATCGCGAAAGCGCTGAATCATTTCGTTGGGGTCAAAGGCTGGGCTCACAGGCAAATGCTAGGGGTTATAGAACGAGTTCGAGTTGGTAGTATGGATTCTCAACTCAGGGTTGTCGAGTTGTCGCCGCCGCCAGGTATTGGCCCGCGACGAGTGAGGAGTTGACGTGAAAAAGGGTCGCCATCGCCGTTTCGTAGAAGCTCGTGAACTCAAGCGATCTACGGGTCCTCGCGCCACCACCTGCGTGGAGTGTGGCGCCGCCCCCGACGACGTGCACGCCGAGTGGTGCCTGGTCGAAGAGGATCGCTACGACGAGATCCTGGGCTCACTTCCTCGAACGAACTTTAACGAAGAGGACCCCCTCGCCGCCGAGGGCTAACCCTTCTTGCGCACTACCGGATGAGCGAGACGGGTGCCTTTGGGCTGCGTCGCGCGATTGTCGAGGTAGGCACGTAGTCGGTCGTAGACCGTCTTGCTGACCATCGCCGTGAGTTCTTCGCGCATTGAGTCAACGACGCGCGTCTTGCCAACGAAGGCCGACGCCGACTCCGTGCACCACCAGTGAAACTCCGCTCCGCCCGGACCCCAGTCGCGCCGATCCCACTGCGAGATTCGTGTGATCACGTGACCGTCGTCTTGGACCTCGTCGTCGCGATGCAGGGGCAGCTGCCAACAGACTTCGGGCTTCAGCGGAATGTAACTCTCTTCGTTGTCGATGGCCATCACGTGCAGCGCGCAGCCCGCGCCCCTTGGAAAGTCGGGGCGATTCAAAAAGATGCACGCGTTTTGCACGAGCTTGGAGACGATCTCGCCGTTCTTCTTCACCCTCGTGGTGCCGTTCTTGCCCTTGGATTTGAACTGCCACTGGTCGGCGGTGAGCCGCTTCGCGGCCTTTTCGACGCGTCGCTGGTCTTTTTCGTCGACGAAGTGCGCGCCGTAACTACAACAGCCCTGGACGAGCTCGGGCGTCGGTCCGGTGAGCACGCCCTGGCAGCCGTTGCCAAAGATGCACGTCCAGTTGCTCTCGAGAAAGGTCACGTCGAACATCCAGGTCCGCTCGCGCTTGGTGTCTTCGAAACTCACCCACTCGTGGGCGTCGCTCGGTATAGAGGTCACGGACAAAACTTAGTGCGCGCGCCAGGTTTGGCGAAGCACCTCTAGACTTCGTTCATGACCTCGATCGACACCTTTGACGTCCTAACGCTGACCGATGAAGCGCGCAACGTCGTCGTGGACGCCCTCAACAACGAAACTCCGAGTGAGACCTTGGCGCTGTGGGTGGAAGTGACCGGGACGCGCGGACCGGGCTACTCCTACGATCTCTACTTCTCCGAGTTGAACCTGGCCCCGAGTGACGCCGCGATAGGACGCGACGGTGAGGTCACCATTGTCGTGCCCGCCGCCAGCGTGGATCGTCTGCGCGGGAGTCGTCTCGAGTTCGCGAGCGAAGGGGGTGGGGGTCTGGTGCTCGTCAATCCCAACAGCCCCACGCCCGAAGAGATCAACCCCGGTATACCGGAGGATATTTTGGCCCTCGGAGTCGACGGTCCCTTGGCCACGGTGGCCCTCGTGGTGCTCAACGAGCAAGTCAACCCCTCGATTGCCTCGCACGGTGGGCGCGCCGATCTCGTGGCGTTGGACGAAGTGAGTAAGACGGCCTACATCAAACTCTCGGGCGGTTGTCAAGGTTGCGCGATGAGTCGCCTGACCTTGACCCAAGGGATTGAGACGACGCTGCGCGAAGCCATTCCCGAGCTCGTTCATGTGCTCGACGTAACCGACCACGCGTCGGGCGTCAATCCCTTCTACTCACCAGAGTAAGAACCGCGAGACGGTTCAACCTAGAATCGGACAATGTTGCGCTTCCTCACCGCGGGTGAGAGTCACGGTCCGTCGCTAAGCGTCATCGTCGAAGGACTCCCGGCGGGGCTGAGCGTGCGCGTGGAAGAATTGGGGAACGAACTGGCCCGTCGTCGACTGGGCTACGGACGCGGCCCCCGAATGCGCTTTGAGCGCGACGAACTTCGACTCATTGGCGGCGTGCGACATGGTCGCACGCTCGCATCACCCGTCGCGGTGGAGATCCTCAACTCGGAGTGGCCGAAGTGGGAAGTCGAGATGTCACCCGCGCCGGGGTCCCCGAGCAAGAAGCTCACCGCGCCACGACCCGGTCACGCCGATCTCGCGGGAATGCAGAAGTACGGCTTTGACGACGCGCGCGACGTTTTAGAACGCGCGAGCGCGCGCGAAACAGCGGCCCGCGTCGTCGCCGGTTCTCTCGCCAAATCGCTGCTGGCGACGATCGGCGTGGCGGTCGTCAGCCACGTGGTGCGCATCGGCGCGGCCACGACGCCCAGCAACGTCCGCCCGCTGCCCGAGGACCTCGAGCGGGTCGACGAGAGCGAAGTGCGCTGCTTTGACGCGACGAGCGAAGCGGCCATGATCGCGGAGATTAAGGCTGCCGCCAAGGAGGGCGACTCCCTGGGAGGCATCGTCGAAGTCATCGCCTACGGTGTGCCGGTAGGACTGGGTAGTCACGTGCAGTGGGATCGAAAGCTCGACGGGCTACTGGCCGGAGCGCTGATGAGTATTCAGGCCGTCAAGGCCGTCGAAATCGGTGACGGGATGGCCCAAGCGGGCCAGCGCGGCAGCGTCGCGCACGACGCCATCGCTCTCGATGAGAGCTTTAGCCCGGGCGGGGGTTTCGTGCGTCGCAGCGACCACGCTGGCGGACTCGAAGGCGGAATCTCCTCGGGCGCGCCGATCATAGCCAAGGTCGCGATGAAACCGCTGGCGACGCTGAATCGTCCGGTCCTCGAGACCGTGGACGTCGCGACGGGGGAGTCGACGGTTTCATTCAAGGAGAGAACCGACGTCACCGCCGTGCCGGCCCTAGGTGTCGTCTGTGAAGCCATGATGGCGCTCGTGATCGCGAACGAGGCGCAACGTAAGTTCGGCGGCGACTCGGTGGAGGAGTTCGTGCGCAATCACGCTTCCTACGTGGCCAACTTGGGATCGACGGCCTCGGCCGCTCGTCCGGAGTAGTCGTGGCTCGCCTTGTTCTGGTGGGACTGCCGGGCGCGGGAAAGTCCACGTTGGCCCGGGCGTTGGCCGACGTCTGGGGCTGTGCGGCGATCGACACCGACGACGTCGTCGCGTTGAAGGTGGGCACGCCGGTGGCGCAGTATCTGCGAGTGCACGGCGAGGCGGCCTTTCGAGAGAAGGAGTTCGACGCACTGCGCGACGCGTTGTCCAGCGACGGCGTCGTCGCGACGGGCGCGGGCGTCGTGACGACGAGCGCGGCGAGAGGACTTCTAAAGAAAGTGCCCACGTTGTGGATCGACAGTGACGACGAGACGCTCCTCGAGCGCGTGAGCGACGGAGAGCGACCATTGCTCGGCGAGGACCATCGTCAAGGGCTCGTGGATCTTCGCGTGCAGCGCGAGACGTGGTATCGCTCGAGCGCTCGCGCTCGCGTGGATTCGTCGGGCCCGCTCGACGAGGTCGTGCGTCGAATTCTCATCGAGGTCGATAGCGTGACGTCGTGAACGTGACGGTCGAACTAGAGGAACGTAGTTACGACGTCGTCGTTGACGTCGACGCGCGCCACCAACTGGGCGAGTTGATAAAGAGACGGGCGCCTCGCGCCAAGAGCGTCGCCCTCGTCACCTCTCCCTCCCTGGTTAACGAGACGTGGTTCGATATTGAGAGCGGGCGCGACCAGGCGGTGTTTTTGGTTCCCGAAGGAGAGTCGGCGAAGACGCTTGGTTCACTGGAGGAGTTGCTCGAAGCGCTCGCGCAAGGTCGACTTTCGCGTGACGACGTGATCGTGGGCGTCGGCGGCGGTGCCATCTGCGACCTCGCTGGCTTCGCCGCCGCCACGTACTTGCGCGGCGTGGCCTTGGTGCAGATTCCGACGTCGCTGGTGGGCCAAGTCGACGCGGCCATTGGTGGCAAAACTGGCGTCAACTTGCGCGCCGGGAAGAACTTAGTGGGCGCGTTCCACCAGCCACTGGGCGTTCTTTGTGACACCAGTGTTCTCGACACGTTGCCCGAACGCGAGCGCAAAAGCGGACTGGGTGAGGTCGCGAAGTGTTGGCTTCTCGAGGGACGTCCCGTTGACGAGCTCGTGACCACCTCTCTTTCGAGTCTGATTGAACTCTCGGTTCGGTTAAAGGCCGACGTGGTGTCGAACGACGAGCGAGAGGGAGGATTGAGGGTTCTCCTTAACTACGGTCACACGCTCGCACACGCGCTCGAAAAACTCTCGCTGCGCAGAGGTCCCGATGAGTTGCGCCACGGCGAAGCCGTCGCGATCGGTCTCGCCTTCGCGGTTCGACTCGCGAAAGAGCTCGACCTCGTTGGCGAAAACGAAGTGGCGAGCCACGACGCGGTCCTCGAACAGTTAGGGCTGGTGACCGATTTGCCCGCACGCTACGACCCCGAGGAGTTGCTCGAAGCCATGGGCCACGACAAGAAGGCCCACCACGATCTGAGTTTCGTGCTGCCGGGCCCCTCGGGCTTTGCCGTCGTGTCGGACATCGACGAGGCCAAGGTGCGCGACGTACTCGAGCGATTCCAGGGAGAACGATGAGTGGCGAAATCTTGCTGTTGGCGGGACCGAATTTGAATCTGCTGGGCGAACGGAGTCCGGAGATCTACGGAACGACGACGCTCCTCGAGCACGTCGGTCGATTTCGAGCTCTCGCGAGCGCGGCGGGCTTCAGTGTTCGAGATCTTCAGTCCAACTTCGAAGGTGACCTCATCGAGGCCGTGCACGCCGCGCGCGGAACGTGCGTCGCGATTGTCCTCAACGCTGGCGCTCTCACGCACACGTCGTGGGCGCTTCGCGACGCGTTGGCTACTTTCGACGGCGTCAAGATTGAAGTCCACCTGTCCAGTCCAGCCGCGCGCGAACCGTTTCGTCACGTCAGCACCCTCGCGGGCGTCGTGAACGGTTCCATCGCGGGCTTTGGCGCACTGAGTTACGACCTGGCGTTCGAAGCGGTTCGTCGCATACTTGACGCGTCCTAGATCGAGCCCGTAGTGCCGTTGCCTAGACTGGGCTGCGCACGAATCGCGAAAGGCACCCAGGCCCATGGCCGCAATCTCAACCTCGGACATCAGAAATGGCATCACCCTCAAGATTGACGAAGGTCTCTTTACGGTCTTGGAGTTTCAACACGTCAAGCCCGGCAAGGGCGGTGCCTTCGTACGCACCAAGTTGCGCAACGCACGTTCCGGGGCCGTCATTGAACGTACCTACCGCGCCGACGAGCGTTTAGAACAAGCCATTATCGATAAGCGTGACACCCAGTACCTCTATCGCGACGGTGACGACTACATCTTCATGGACCAATCCAACTTCGACCAGTTGCCCGTCTCGTCCAAGAGTCTGGGCGAGGCGACGAACTTTCTCAAAGAGACCGGCAAGGCCATGCTGATCTCCTACGACGAAGAGATCATTGGAGTTGAACTGCCCGCTTCGGTGGAGCTCACCATCGCCGAGACCGAGCCCGGCGTGCAGGGCGATCGCGTGTCCGGCGCGCGCAAGCCCGCCACCCTCGAAACGGGTTACGTGGTTCAAGTGCCACTCTTCGTCGGTCCTGGTGAGGCCATTAGGGTCGACACTCGCACCGGTGAGTACATGACCCGAGCGTAGGGTGAGCGAACTCGGCCAGCGACGTCATCTCGCTCGCGAACGAGCCCTGGAACTCGCGTACGAAGCCAGTATGAAAGGCCGTCCGTTCGCTTCGATCGTGAGCGAGTTGATGGTGTCGCCAGACGACTACACGGTGGTGATCCTGACGTCCGCCGAAGAGAATCGTCTTCGAATTGAAGAACTCATCGCCGAGTACGCACACGGGTGGACCCTCGAGCGACTCGCACTGATGGACCGCTTGATCATGACGTTGGCGCTGGGCGAGCTGATGATGGACGACGCGCCGCCCGTGGCGGTCGTCCTTGACGAATCCGTGGAGTTCGCGAAGACCTACTCCACGGAGGATTCGGCGTCTTTCGTCAACGGCGTTTTGGCGGCGTGTGTCGAACATCTAAAGTAAGAGGAGCCCCCCCGGTAAAGGAGTTGCTTCGTGCCCGGCATGAGTCAACAGTCGATTGATTTGACTAATGCCCTCGTGGTGTCGATGTTCCGTCACTCACTATTTGTTACCGGGTTGCTGTGGCTGGCGGTTATTGCGGTCGTAATGATGTTCGTCCTGGTAGTTACGCGAAACATATTCCGCTTCAACTTGTCCAGCGAAGGTGTCAACGAACCGCGGGCTCGAACCTACCTCCGCTGGGCCTTCGGAGCTATCTGGCTCTTCGATGGGGTCCTTCAGTTTCAAGCGTCCATGCCACTCGGCCTGGCCAACAACGTCGTCGCGCCGCTGACGACGAACACGCCCTCGTGGCTTCACGCGTTGATGGAGCACGGCATCTTCTTGTGGAACAGTCACCCCATCTCGCTGGCCGTAGGAGTGGCGTGGTTGCAAGTTGGCATTGGCCTGGTGCTGCTGGTCTCGAACGGACGGACCGGTCGGATTGTTGGTGGGGTTTCGGCCGCGTGGGCGGCTCTCGTTTGGCTTATCGGCAATGGTGCCGGCGGCATCTTCGTGACCGGCGCGTCATTCTTATTTGGTTGGCCGGGCGCGTCGTTCTTCTACGTCTTTGCCGGCGTGTGGATGGCCGTCAATCCCGAAACGTTTCGACGGTGGTTCTCTTTCGTCACCCTTCGAGTCTTGAGCGTGATCGTGGCGTTCGCGACGCTGCTGCAGTTTCTGCCCTCAACCGAGTTCTGGCACGGTGGAAACGCCAACGCCCTCACCACCATGACCACGTACATGACCAAGATCGCCCAACCGCACGCACTGACGTGGCTCGTTCATCACGTTGGTTCGCTCGCGGCGACGATGGGCGGCGGCTTTAACATCGTGATCATTTTGTGGCTGGGGGTCTGTGCGGTGGGTCTGTGGATGGCGGCCGCGCGACGGTGGCGATGGCCGGTGTGGACCTTCGTCGTTGGGTGCGTTTTCTTCTGGCTCGTGTCCGAAGACACGTCAATCTTCGGCGGACTCTCCACCGACGTGAACTCCCTGCTTCCCCTCGCGGTCCTCACGTGGTGTGCGTCACCGGCGCTGAGCGGACTTGAACCACGAGAGCGTCGACTGCCTCGTGAAGTGACGAGTAGCGCCGGTGCCGTGATAGCAACGTTTGCTTCGGCCATGATTCTCTTTTCGACGGTATTGATGGCCGGCACCACCTTCGCGAGCGCCGAGACCACGCTCTACCAGGCCCATAATGGTCCAGCGTCCGCAACGACGACGAAAGCAACCCCGTTTACTCTCACGGATCAGTTCAATAAGACGTACTCCCTGGGCGAACATAAAAAACACGTCACGCTCTTGACCTTTCTCGATCCGCGTTGCTGGACCGACTGCCCGTTGCTGGCGAAACAGCTCGAGCACGTGCGCGCAGAGTTGTCCGCCAACGCGAATCTCGACATCGTCGCGGTAGCGGCTGATCCGTACCACGAACACCTCTCAGACCTTCGTCACTTCATTGCGGTTCGCGGACTCGCCCACGTGAAGAACTTTTACTTCGTGACGGGAAAGCTCTCGAGGGTTCGCAAGGTGTGGGCGTCGTACGGAATCGGTGTTTCCATGACGTCAGCGGACAAGATGAGCATTCACTCCGATTTCATGTTCATTATCACCACAAAGGGCGAATTACGTTGGATTATCCCCGACGATCCACTGTCGAGTTCGTCGGGCGTCGCGTCGGCCGTCTCTGAGCTGCGCGGTCTGTTGGCGGATGAGGGCGTGAACTGAGAGCCGAAGCGCGGCGGCGGTGTAATTGGCTTGGGAGTTCGCCGTCAAGGGAAAAGAGTCGCCTCGCGAGAGGATCGGGGGTCACTCAACGCGCGGGGAGTGTCAATCGAGAGAGTCAGCGCGGCGGTTTCGGGGTGTTGGAGTGACCTTCGGGTGTACCGTCATGAACTTCTCGAAGGTACTCGTTGTAGGCACTCAAAGTCTCGTCGCTCCTGGTCACGGGCGAGTCTTTTCGAGGGGGAGCCTCACTCCTCTCTTCCTGCAACAGTTTTCGCCACATGTACAGCGCGTATCCCCCAAAAATGGGCCATTCAAAGACGTAGGCCCAGGAGAGGGAATTGCCGGAACGGGCCCGCAGATACTCGAAAATAAAGCCCGAAACGCAGATAATCTCCACGAACGCGAGCGCCAGATCAATTCCGAGAATTCTCTTATTCTTTTCGCTCACAAGTTTTCACACTAGTGACGCTGTTCGTTAATCTTGGTTCGGAGTCCCGTTGGGGGCGCCTCGTCGCAAGGAGTGGAAAATGTCAAAGGAAGGGAGACTGGCAACGGTTCTTGGACTCTTCTTGGTGGCTGTAGCTCTTGTGGTGTGGGCGGTCGCCAGTTTCATAACGCCGGGCGTACCCGGCGGGGTCGTTAACTACACCAACACTCAAGCCGCCGGACAGCCGGTAAACCTAACGGTCGAGACCGTTGGATCGATCGGATTCGGTGCTCATCCGTCGTGGGTCTCGTACCTCACAAAGGATCCGCACACAGGCAAGTGGGTCCACGAGACGTCGTGGGAGTTGCCAGCTAACACGGTGGTTCACATGACCATCTATCAGTACGACAGCGGCAGCCCGCTCCGTAATCAGGAGTGGGGTCAGGTCCAAGGAACGATCGGCGATAACGCCACCTTGAACGGGAAGACCTTTAGTTCGTACAACTCGAACACTGGCACCGGCGTCGGCCACACCTTCGCCGTACCGCAACTCAACTTGGTCGTGCCGCTGGTCGGCGTCGGTGGGAGCAACATCTGTGGGACCGCACCGTGTCTCATAAATTTCCCTCACAACACCGAAACCTTCAGTTTCAAGACACCGGGACCAGGTAGTTACAACTGGCAGTGCTTCGTGCCCTGTGCGTTGGGTTATTTGTTTGGTAATGGAGGAGCGATGTCAGCGCAGAACTACATGGGCGGCGAGTTGGAAGTGGTGCAGTAGTCATGACCTCGGAGAACCCACCTAAGAACGACACGAATCACCTTCAACGTATAACCGTCATCTGGATCATCGTTTCCATTATCGGTGACCTGCTGTATTGGTTCCTCGTCGGACCTCACGTGCCGCCGGGAAGGATGACCTCGACGGCGAAGGGCAATCAGTTCGACTTCAACGTGCTGTTCATTATCGCGTTTCCCGTCCTCGTCGGCATCTGGGAGTACATGTTGTACGCGGTTATCAATTGGCGATCGAAGAAAGAGGGCGTTCCCGAATCGGTGGGTGGGCCGCGGGCCGCGGAGAATAGGAAACTACAGACGTCATGGATCGCGATTACGACGGTCGTGGTCCTGCTCCTTGCGGCCTACGGCACGGTAGAAGTCATCGTGGGCAAAGGTTCCGGCGGCGGCGAAGGCCCGAACCCCATTTGGCAGCCGACCGGCGCCGTGAAGGCCGAGACCGCGGCGCTCGCGGGAAACGGGACTTGGTCGCCCAACAGCAACGAGGTTCTTCCGGTGCAGGTCATCGCGCAGCAGTGGAAGTTCACCTATCGTTATCCAACGTTTGGGGGTTTTGAGTCTCCGTATCTGATACTGCCCAACGATACGAATATTGTGTTCAACGTGACGTCACTCGATGTGATTCACAGCTTCTGGGCGTATCAACTGGAAGTCAAAGCAGACGCCAACCCAATGGAAAACAACGTGGCGTTTACCAAAACGGAACAGTTGGGTAGTTTTGAGGTTCGCTGTAGCGAATTGTGTGGAATCTGGCACGGCGCGATGTTCAATTCTGGCCAAGTGCTCACGCCGGCGGCCTTTATGGCGTGGGCGACTAAAACCGAAGCAGCGAACGCAGTGAACACCAAGGACCTACCGCCGTTTGCCTGGACGTACGTGCCTGACGCTAATGGCTCATCCGGTGGTTACTACCCCGACGGAACGGTGACGCCGTACAGTCCGGTAGAAGTGTACGGATCGAAGCAACCGAGTTCGTGATGATGATCAACTCGGTATTGGAGCAGGCCTCAATGAATAAAGAAACGGAGATCGCGCAATGACAATTAGCGCTGAACGACCGACGGAAGTTGAGAGCAGTCCGGTGTCCCCAGTCGCGATCCCTGAAAAAAGAGGATGGGGTAGTGGTTGGCTGAGCCAGCACCTGGGCACCGCCATACTCGGTGGATTTTTGGGCTACATCTTTGGACACTGGCTGGGGAACTACATCGCGAGCGGATACCCCTACATTGCCAACAGCGGTCAAAACTCCGTGGCCGACTTGTTGGCGTTGCTCTTCATGGTCGTTGGCTGGCTACTTGGAATTGGCGCGTTGAACTATCCACTCGCCAAGATGGTCGGTCGCGAAGCGAAGAGCGAAGTCGAGTACACGGGCTGGAGCAAGTACGTTCGCTACAACTTGGATCACAAAGTTGTCGGTTTGCAGTACGTGGTCGGCGTGCTCCTCTTCTTCTTCACCGGTGGACTACTGGCGATGGCCATTCGAACGGAGTTGCTAAATCCAACGACGCACGTCTTTAGCGCCGACACCTATATCAAGATCGTGAGTGAGCACGGAACGATCATGATGATGATGGCAACGTCCGTCGTTGTTGGACCACTTGGCAACTACTTCGTGCCACTCATGATTGGTGCTCGTCGTATGGCGTTCCCCCGCATTGAAGCGTTCAGTTTTTGGACCTTCCTGGTGGGTTACGCGGTGATTTTTTCAGCGCTGCCCTACGGCGGATTCCCGACCGGATGGACGGGCTACGCACCCTTGCAGACCCAAGCAGGACCGGGAATGATCTCCTACCTGTTCGGCTTTGCCATCATCGGCGTGGGCATGATGACCGCCGGATTCAACATTGCGATCACGATCGTGAACTATCGTGCGCCCGGAATGACGTGGAGCCGCGTGCCAGTGTTCGTATGGGGAATCCTGTCGACGGCGGCCCTGTTGGTCTTGGCGACGCCCGTTCTCTTCTCCGCTGGACTCTTTGGGATTCTCGACAAGACGGTGCAAACGGCCTTTTTCGTGTCCGAACACGGTGGAAGTTCGTACCTGTGGGAGAACTTGTTCTGGTTCTTTGGACACCCCGAGGTCTACATCATGGCGTTGCCCGGTTTTGGCATCATCGGCGAAATAATTCCGGTCTTTACGAGAAAACCACTCTTTGCCTATCGGATCGCGGCCGCGGGAATGATCGGAGTGGCCCTGCTGTCATTCTTCGTGTGGCAACACCACTTGTTCCAGAGTGGCATCGACCCAGATATGCGTCCGCTCTTCATGCTCACCACGGAACTCATCTCCATTCCCACCGGATTTATATTCCTCGTGGGAATGGGCACGCTCTATCGAGCGAAAATAAGATTTGAAGTGCCGATGTTGTTCTGCATGGCCGTGTACTTCAACTTCCTGATTGGCGGCATATCAGGGGTCTTCCTGTCGGACGTTCCAGTGAACGTGACGGTGCACGGAGGCTTCTTCGTACTCTCGCACTTCCACTACACAATCATGGGGGGCCTGATCTTCGCGTTCTTCGCGGGTCTGTACTTCTGGTTGCCCAAGATGACCGGACGGACGATGAACAAGAAGCTCGGACTGTGGCATTTCTGGACCATGTTCGTGTTCTTCAACTTGACGTTCTTCCCCATGTTCATCATTGGTCTGCTCGGACAACCCCGTAGGGTCTTCACGTACGCAAAGAACTTGCAAAGCTGGAATGACTTTTCGTCCGTCAGTGCGTTTCTCTTGGGTGCTTCATTCCTCATCTTCATTGCTAACTTGATGTGGTCGCTGTTCATCAAGCCGCAGAAGTCACCGGCGAACCCGTGGGACTCTTTGGGGCTCGAGTGGCAGACGGCGACGCCCATTCCTCGCCACAACTTTGACCGTATTCCGGTGATCATGAACGACCCCTATCACTACAGCGAAGTCGGAGCTCCGGCGCTGGCTAACTTTGGCGACGGCGGGACGGTTCATTCGGATAGTTCAACAGTTTCCAGTGATCCAGTTGAGTAGCGAGAGAAGAGCAAAGTCATGACTGACACGATCAAGAACTCTGACCGTCCGAGCAGCACTCCCGAGGAGCAGGAGTTCGAACTACGCGCTCACATTGGCTCGATCTGGAGCGGTGGTCGCCTGTTCATCGCGATGTATACCTTTCTGGACGCGTCGTTGGTCTTCAGTTATTTCTACCTTCGCTCGAGTAACAATGGCTTGCTCTGGCGGCCCAATCACGTCACTGCGCCCACGAGTTATGGGTGGGGGATCTACACCATGATCCTGCTCATGGGGCTCATGGCGTTTTACGGTCAGTCGCGTCTTCGTAAGGGCAGCGTGTTCGACTGGCAGATTGCGGGCTGGATTGGTGTGGGGGCTGGTCTGGTGGCACTCATGCTGCAGATTTGGGAGTTCACGGCGGTGCCGTTCTACCCGGGATCGAGTGGCTACGCCTCAACGTTCATTGGCTACTCGGTGATGAACATCGGCACGCTGGTGGTCGTGACGTATTGGCTGGAGACGGCGCTCGCTCGGTCCTACCGACTGCGTAAGGAACTCGGCGGCGTCAGTCCCGTGCTATCCATGCACGAGTCAGCACAGTCCTTTCGCGCCAACGTCGCCGCGATGACGTACTTCTTTGGATTCATTGCTCTCGCCAGCACCCTTCTTTTTGCCATGTTTTACTTGCTGTAGGGTCGCAGGATTTCGGGGAGTCGTGACGTGATCAAACGGTCAGTAGTTTTAGTACTAGAGACGAGGTGGAAGTGATGCTAGGTGTTGACAGTTATATTGGACCTCAAGTACAGACGCTGGTCGTTCTCTTGGGCACATTCTTCGGTGTCATTATTTGGCTGTTTTTCCAGCGCAAACACTCCGAGTGACGGCAGAGCTCGCGCAGAGATTTCAATCACGAAACAAGGTTTACGCCCGTAACTTTTTCGCAACCGCGGGAATTGTCCTGTGGATACTCTTTCTCGTACCGCCGCTACTCGCGTGGACCAAGAGCTACGAGTACGTCCAGGCAATTCAGTTTTGTTTCTTCGCCGTGGTCATCCCCTTCTTGTTGGTGGCCGGTGGCCCGTGGCGGTGGTTGGGACTGACGTCGAACGAACCATTCCGCTTTGGTAGTGACGGCGTGCTGGAGGCTCCAGCGAAGCCGCTTCTCTTCGATCGGATCGCGATTTCGAGGGCTCAGCGCAAAGGTCATCGACGGCCGGTGGTGTTGGCCATCATTTTCATCGGCCAGTCGATAGTTTGGCGATCGTCACCCGTCGTCGACGCAATGGTTCGTCACACTTGGCTTTCGGTTTTCGAATCGTTGGCGTTGATCGTGGCCGGTGTCTTTTTGTGGCTGGACTTGGTGGAAGCTCCACCGTTTCGACCCGGCGCCACCCGACCGTACCGTATTGGAGTGTCGACGCTTTCCATGTGGACCGTCTGGGTGCTGGCGTACTTGATGGCGATGTCGCAGAACTCGTGGTATCGCAATATTCACCACGTGGCCGGACACGGACTATCGCAATCGGCCGATCAACAATTCACGGCGGGCGCGATGTGGTTCATCACCGCCGCGGCTTTTCTTCCGGTGATTTTCTCGAACTTGAACCGCTGGCTCAAATCCGAAGACGACCCCGATGAAGAGCTCTATCAACTCGTTCGCCGGGACCCCACCAGGGGCTTCTTTGGCACGAATCCCTAGTCGGTGGCGTCTTCATCGCTGACGGGCTGCAGGGCGCGAACGCGGGACTCGGCGCGATCGGTTGAGGGGTAAAATTCACCGTAAGGACTTCACTGCGCCGAGGAAATCGTTTTTGAAGCGGAAGCAGTGACGTCGTACACAGGGTGTCGAGCGGAGACGTTCATAGCGGAGAGTGGGTCTCGTGCACAAGATATTGCATGGCTCTTACGCGAAACGTGCGTGCGGGCTCGGTGCCATGGTGGCCCTGGCTTTGTCGATGGCGACGTTGAGTCCCTTGTCCACGGGGGCGAGTGCCGCGTCGATTCAAGCCTCATCACCCTGCGGTCGCCCTGGGACGACCTCGTACAAGCACGTGGTGTGGATCTTGCTCGAAAATCAGGGCTACTCGGTCATTGGTTCATCGAGCGCGCCCTACCTCAACTCTCTGGCCAGCGCGTGCGGACTAGCCACGAACGACTACGCGGTCTCTCATCCCAGTTTGCCCAACTACGTCGCGCTGACCTCGGGGTCGACTCAGGGAATCACCGACGACGGAGGACCGAGCGTGCATCCACTTTCGGTGGCCAGCATCTTCTCGGAGTTGGGAAGCAACTGGAGTTCACGCGTGGAATCTATGCCCTCACGTTGTGATCGCGTGACGAGCGGCGAGTACGCGACGCGCCACAATCCCGCGGTCTACTACCGATCGATCACGAGTTCGTGTCAGCGAAACGACGTGCCGTTGAAACTCCCCCTCAACTTGAGTAAAGAATTCACCATGATTGTCCCGAACGTCTGTCACGACATGCACAGTTGCCCGGTGACCGCGGGCGACGAGTGGCTTCGCCGCTACGTGTCAAAGATTATTGCGAGTCCCCAGTACCAGGCTCGTTCGCTCGTACTCTTCATCACCTTTGACGAGAACGACCTACAGTCGTCGAACCGGGTGCCGACGGTGGTCATCGCTCCCTCGGTGCCGCGCGGTCATCGAGTGGGCCAACGATTCACTCACTACTCTTTGCTGCGAACGACGGAGACGTTGTTGCACTTGCCGCTTCTGGGGAACGCCCGTTCGGCGTCGTCAATGCTCCAGCCGTTTCACCTGTGAGACAAACCCGAGTTGAGTCACCGTCACCAGGTAGTCACGTTGTTGAGGAATGTGACGCCACGTGTCTTCAAGAGAGACGTCGGGTGAACGATCAAACGTCCGACTCTCGTCCAAAGATGATTCGAGAGGTCGACGACTCGTGACGTCCGAGGTCGCGATCTCTGGCGTGGTGCAAGAACCATCAGCTTCGGGAGTTTTCTCTATGGTGACTGTTCGAAGAGAATGTTCACTTAAAATCGTGCCATGACCAACGACGACGTTCGAAGAGGTCATCAACAGGCGCACGAAGGTGTCCCCAATGAGGATCGCCTAGTAGCCCTCGGTCACGCCATCGACTCCCGGGAACCTGGGCCGTCGAGTCCCGGGCAGCGGCTTCGACGCTACGTGGGAGTGGACGGCAATGCTCGGCTGACGTCGTCGGTAGCCGCGGTCATCTTTCTTCTGCTTGCTCTCGAAGGCGTCACAATTTTGCGTATTGGCAACCTTCTCAACATGCACGTCTTCGTGGGGGTGCTTCTTATTCCGATCGTCGTGGTCAAGATATCTTCTGCGAGCTGGCGTTTCGCGAAGTACTACGCCGGCGACCCTGAGTATCGCCGCAAGGGACCGCCCGCGTTGATCTTGCGACTCCTTGGACCGATGGTCATTGCGCTGACCGTCGTCGTCTTCGCCTCGGGCGTCGGTCTCATTGTTCTCCCCGCGTCACTTCGACTTGAACTATTTTTCATCCACCGAGCAAGTTTCATTCTGTGGCTAGGGGTTTTGGGAGTCCACGTGCTCGGGCACTTGGGCGAAACAGTGCGCTTGGCACCGCGCGACTGGCTACGACGGACTCGTCGCCAAGTGGCGGGCGCTTCGTCGCGTCAGTGGTTACTGGTGTGGAGTGTGGTGCTCGGTCTCGTGGCGGCGCTGGCGATGACGCCCCTGGCTTACGGCTGGCACGGAAAGTAGTTGAAAGCCGTTAGAGGCGCGAGGTGAACGAGACCTTCTGGATTCTCGGCACCTTCTGAGTTGAGAGGTTGTGCGACGGGTTGAGTGTCGAGGGCGACGAGGGGATACGTGGAGAAATCGCAGGACCGTATGTCTCAGTTGCCGTACTGATCCTCGGGGAGCGCGCTGAAGCGAAGGACGAGTAGGCCCAGCAGCAAAAAGACCACAACGCCAACGCCCACACCGAGCGAGATGAGGGTGTCGTTGAAGTCGCTCTTCGAGAGTGTGCTGCTGAGGGTCAGATGGGCCGAAGCGCTGAGAATGTCTCGAACGCCAGCCAGAATCCCAATCACGAGGAACGGCCGAACCGGAAACACGGAGGCTCGAAGATGACCGAAGACGGTGTGCGCGATGTCGAGAAGAATGATGACGACCAGGATGCCGTCGATGGCGGCGACCACGGTTTGGGGAAAGGAACCCCAATGGCTGAGAAAATCAATCACCGTGCGTACTAAAACAATGCCGGCGACCAGTAAGAGACTAGAGATGATCGCGTACTCGATCACGACAATGAACCATCGGATACTCACGTCGGCCGCCGTGTCGCGACGCTGCTGAGGGGCGAACGGAGTATCCATAACAGCGCACCATAGCGCGAAGGGTTCAATGCTGTCACTTGCGTCGCCACTGGGTCGCCAGTGCTGGTTCACTGATTTCAGGATTCGAAATCCGCACAAAGAAGCACGAAGGTTCTCTTACGTGCCACTCAAGTGGGGCAGCTCCGGCAACTTCAACGCCAAGAGTCGGGTGCCGAGAACCTTTTCGGCGGACTTTACGTCGCTCAGCGCAAGTTGTCGATTTTTACTCAGTTTCACTTCCTCGGACGCGAGATTGCCAATCTTCGACGTCGAGCCGGGATTCGCGAACGAGTACTGGATATCCTCGATTGAAGCTAGGGCGTTGGCCGTCATCCACCGTTCGACGACCCTGAGCATTCGATCGATGTGTTTGCCCGCGGTGGTGTCGACGACTTGAATGTTGTTCGTCAAGTCGTAGACCGGTTGGCTCGCGAAAGAGCAGGCGATCCGGTCATCGGTGATCTGTTTGGGAATCTGTGCCAGATTTGACGACGTCAGTTGGCCCGCGACGTTTTCGTTGTAGAAACGAAAGGATTCGCTGACGGCAAAGGCACACGGTTTGATATCGCCGTTGATCTGTTTGATGGTCGCGTTCTGCGACGCCGCGTCTTCAGCCTTCGAGATTCGGTGCGGCCAGTCAGTGACGACCGAGATGGCCGCAATGACCACCACGACGGCGGTGACAAGAAACCACGGACGCTTGTACCAGATGGCTTTCGCGAGCCCCAGGGACGATGTCGCCATTGAAGCCGGGTCGAAAGGTACTACTTCAAAGTCCGAGAACTCGTCAGTCACTTGACAAGACTATCTGCGGTCTCAGCAATTCCTTGGGCGTAAAGATGAATACTCGATGCGTCTAATGTGAAAGTGCCCGACTTACCTTCCGCCGCGAAAGGTTTGGCGTAGGCCTCAAGATTTCCGTTCGGCCCAATGAAGTACAGAGCATTATTGTGCGAGACCTCATTCGCCTTGGCACCCACGTAAACCCTGATGCCGTACGCGGTCCACACGGCGTCAAGTTTCGCGACACTACCCGTTAAAAATTTCACCGAAGGTATCTTCGAGAGTCCCGGGACGATGAGCGCTCTACGTTCACCAGAGACTGACGTCTGGTTGGGATCGGTATTGACGATGACGAAGACGATCTTTGAACTCGCGGGGCCGAGTTCGTGACGCGCTTCGCGAATCTCCGATCCGAGCACTGGACAGATGTCATTGCAGATCGAGTTGTAGAAAGCCAGGACCACCACCTTGCCCCTTTGAGACGCGAGACTCCATTTCTTGTTCGATTGGGTCTTCAGCGTGAACACGGGCGCTTGCGCCGTGCCAATGAACTTGAGTCCGATGTAGGTTTCGAGCGATATCAGCGTGGGAGCGGAGGGATTGGTCGTGGTCGTCAAGTTACGTACGGGTGACGTCGGTGCGCTCACTCGAGGAGCCTTACCGTACGCTCCGAAAAAATGTTGAGCGACTTCGCCGCCGAGTCCGAGAAACAGTATGGCGGCGACGGCCCACATCACGAACTTCGAGGACACCGGGACTCGTCCCGTTCGAAACGCCGCTCCGCGGTCCTTTGGAGCGTTCGCGGCTGAAAATATTGCCGCTCGCTGTTCGTCCGACAGTTCGCCCGACTCATTGGTAGGTCCAGGATTCATACTCGTCATTTTGCTGCCCGTCCCTGAACTCTGTCTTTACTCTATCGGTCAGTGAATTTCGAAACGATCGCTGAGTGTGAACGGCCCAATCGTGACGCATGATTATCCGCTCCGTCGCTCGGGAAACCACGTTCGCTTCAAGTAAGCCGTCGTCTACTTTTTCGAGTTGTGCGGAGTAACGTGAAAACGTGAACGGCATCGAAGGTTCGAACGATGAAGGTCCCGCGACGGACGGTGTCCCTCGATTGTCCGGCGCGTCGGCCGTTAGGACCCACCTGGCGTTGCTCGTGGGCTTAGCGCTGTGCGGCGTGGCGTTTTGGTTCGAACTTGGAAGAGCGCAGGGGGGCAACGCGCTCAGCTGGGCTTACGTTTTCGAGTGGCCGTTGCTCGCGCTATTCGCGATCTACATGTGGTGGAAGCTGCTTCATCCCGGTTTCACCTTCAAACAACGTCACGCGAAACCCGCCCTTGCGCCAGAGTACGAAGGAATGCTCGCCGCGTGGCAAATTGAGCAACAGAAGATCGAGGCCTCGCGACTGGCGGAAGAGGCGCCGGCGTCGAAGCTCTTGGACGAAAACAATGGAACGACTCGAAGCGGTGAGTAACCCCCCGCGCCCATCTCGTGATTGCAACGGCGACGAGCCCAGTTGGTACCTCGTCTACGTCGCGGGTCGCGTAGGGGTGGACCGGTGACGAAATGAACTACGTGATTCATCACTGGTCCTTCGACCCATTCGTTGTCATCGTGGCGATTACCGTGATGGCCAACGAACTCGGACTCTACCGGCTTCGCCAGCACTCGGTTCTCTCGCGAACGAAGCGTAGGCGGAGGAACTCCTTCGTTTTCTACGGGGGTCTCGCTGCACTCTTAGTGTCAATTTGCTCGCCGATTGACTACTGGTCTTCAAGTTACTTTTTCGTGCACATGCTCGAACACGTGATGATTATGTTCCTCGCGCCGGTCTTGATCGTGGCCGGCGCGCCCTGGATTCCACTGATGTTCGCCCTGCCGGTCAAGACGCGGCGAAAGGTCGGTCGCTTCTTCTATCTCAGCAAGAAGGCTCGAGTTTTTCGGGCTATCGGCCATCTTGTTCGTTCGCCCTGGGTGGCGATCATTTCCTTCAACGCGGCCATGCTGCTGTGGCACGTGCCCGCGCTCTTTGAGTTGTCCGAACGAAATCAAGCCGTGCACGTGTGGGCCATGCACGGCAGTTTTTTCGTCACCGGCGTGTTGTTTTGGCTCCAGATTATTGAGTCGTATCCAATGAAGCCGTTGCGCGGTCCGACGTGGCAGGCCGGTTCGATAATCGCCACGAACGTCATCATGACCTTGCTCGCCATGTCGATGAGCATTTTAACGACCACCAGTTGGTACTCGGGTTACGCGCGCATCCCCGGCGTCACACTCTCGCCCTTCGCCGATCAGCAGATTGGCGCGGCCATTTTGTGGGTCTGCGGTGATTTTTGGGCCCTCCCGGCGCTCATCTTCATCTTCCGTCGAGCGATTGCGGACGAGGGATCATTTTCAAGTGTCATCGATCGATTGACCGGGCGCGCCGCCACGCCCACGTTGGAGTCGTTTCGCCCCCAGCGAGTACCCGCCTCGACGCCAACGGATCGCCTGGAAGGAACGTCCGAGAACTAACGCACTGCGGTGTCGTACAGCTTTGCTAAAGTAGTGCCGAGTATGTCGTGAAGCGGATCCTGTGAGGTTCGTACGACAGGAGTCAGATGAGTAACGAAAACGATCGTCAGGCGCGAGGCCGCGGCCTGACGTTTTCTGCGAAAAGCCAACTTCTCTCTTCCGAGGACGTCACGCGCGCGCTCGTGCGAATGGCCCACGAGATAATCGAACGCAATCACGAAGTCTCGACGCTGTCGCTCATTGGACTCCAGACGGGTGGCGAGCCCTTCCTCACAAGGATGGCGGCGTTGTTGGGGGAAGTGACGGGCGAGAAGCCGCTCGTCGGACTGCTCGACGTGTCCTTCTACCGCGACGATCTTTCCGTGAACCCGGTTCCTCACGTATCCAGCACACTCATCGACCACGATCTGACCGATCGCACCGTGGTCTTGGTTGACGACGTTCTCTTCACCGGTCGAACAATCCGGGCCGCTCTCAACGCCCTCACGGACTGGGGACGTCCCCGCTCGGTGCAACTCGCGGTCATGGTGGACCGGGGGCATCGCGAGCTGCCCATTCGTCCCGACTTTGTGGGCAAGAACCTTCCGACGTCGTTGGACGAGGCCATCGTGGCCACGTTGGACGGCGTCTGGATCGGCACCGAGGTTGCGTCGTGATCAACTCCCTGCGCGGCGAAAATCTGCTGTCCCTTCACGATCTCTCTCGAGACGCGGTGGTGGAGATCCTCGACGTGGCGGAGTCGTTCGTCGAGGTCAATCAACGCACGATTAAGAAGGTTCCGGCGCTGAAGGGTCGCGTCGTAGCGTCGCTCTTCTTCGAAGAGTCCACTCGAACGCGACTGAGTTTCGAGACAGCGGCCAAACGACTCAGTGCCGACGTGCTGTCGCTCGCTATCGCCTCGAGCAGCGTGAAGAAGGGGGAGTCACTGCGCGACACGATCGCTACCATCGACGCGCTCGGCATCGACGCGGTGGTCATGCGCCACCAGTCGAGCGGTGCCGCGCTTCAGGTCAGTCGATACGTGCCGCACGTGCGCGTTATCAACGGGGGAGACGGGCAGCATCAGCATCCGACTCAAGGCCTGCTCGACGCCTTCACGATTCGCCAAATCCTCGCCGAACGCACGGGAACGACCGGACGAGCGTCGGGGTCAGCGTTGTTCGAGGGCCTCAAGATCTTGATCGTGGGCGACCTTCGCCACAGTCGCGTCGCGCGAAGCGACGTGGCGGCCTACGTGACACTCGGCGCCGAGGTTCGAGTGGCGGCCCCGGGAACACTCCTGCCGCACGACCTCGAGAGTTGGCCCGTCGAGCTGGCGACGGACTTCGACGAGTCCCTGGCCTGGGCGGACGTCGTTGGTCTCTTGCGCTTGCAGCGCGAGCGGGGGTCCGGATTGCTGGTGCCGACGTTGCGCGAGTTCACGTCGACCTACGGATTGACCATCGAACGCGCGAAGAAGTTACGTCCCGAAACGATCATCATGCATCCAGGACCGATGAACCGCGGCGTCGAGATTGATTCGCGAGTGGCGGACCTACCCGCCACGGTCATCGATCGCCAGGTCACCAACGGCGTGCCCGTTCGAATGGCGGTGCTCTTTTTGAGCGTGGCGGGATCAAGGGGAGAAAGACCGTGAGCGCCTTTGTCCTGCGTCAGGGTCTCGTCGTGGGCGAGTCGAGCAGCGAGGTTCGCGACGTCTTCATCCAAGACGGTCGCGTCCGTGAGGTTTCACCTCACGTCGACGTGCCGAGCGGCACCAAGGAGATCGACGCCGAGGGGTGCTGGGTCGGTCCGGGTTTTGTCGATCTACACACGCACTTGCGTGAACCGGGGCACGAAGAGGCCGAGACCATTGAGTCGGGCGCTCGAGCCGGCGCGATTGGGGGCTACAGCGCCCTCGTGGCGATGCCCAACACCGAGCCGGCGCTCGACAACGCGGCGCTCGTGGCGTACGTCATGGATCGTGGTGAGCGGTCTGTCGTCGACGTGGCGGTGGCGGGCGCCATCACTCAAGGTCGACGTGGCCTGTTACTGGCGCCGATGGCCGAAATGGCGGCGCTCGGCGTGCGAATCTTCACGGACGATGGAATTGGGGTCCAGGACCCTTCGCTGATGCGCCGAGCCCTCGACTACGCCAAGCCCCTCGGCGTGCGCCTGGCACAGCACTGCGAAGACGAGCTGTTGGCCGCGGGCGGCTCGATGAACGAGGGGGCCTTAAGTAGTCGTCTTGGACTCACCGGTCGCCCCGCCCTCGCGGAAGAGCTGATGGTACTACGCGACCTCGAACTCGTTCGACTGACGGGTTGTCCCTTGCACTTCTTGCACCTCTCGACGACACGTTCGGTCGCGCTCGTCGTGGCGGCGCGCCTCGAAGGTCTCCCGGTGACCTGTGAGGCGGCGCCCCATCACTTCACGTTGGACGAGAGTGCCTTGGAGTCCTTCGATCCGATCTTCAAGGTTCACCCGCCGCTACGTGGTGAGCGGGACGTGGAGGCACTTCGCGCGGTGCTCGTCGCTGGCCACGTCGACGCCGTCGCTACCGACCACGCCCCGCACGCGCCGGAGCTAAAGGAACTCCCATTCGACGAGGCGCCCGCGGGAATGTTGGGACTCGAACACGCGGCGTCGCTGACCTACGAAGCACTGGGCGCGGACGCGGCGAGTCCGCAAACGTTCTTCGCCCTGTTGAGCCGCGGACCGGCACGAATCGCTCAGCTGCGTTCTAGTGACGTTCGTCCCCGTCATCGCGCTCACGGCGGCGCGATGCAAGCGGGTGAAGACGCGAACGTGGTCGTCTTCGATCCACGCCAACGCTGGACGGCGCGCCGCGACGCGCTGCAGAGTCGGGCCATGAACACTCCCTACGACGGGCGTTCGATGCTCGGAAGAGTGAGCACTTTGATCGCGAAGGGCGAACTGGCGGTGGTTGACGGGGCGCTGACGTGAGTCGTCCGAACGCGCAACTGGTCTTGAGTGACGGCACCACCTTTGAGGGGTACGCCGCGGGCCATCTTCCCGATTCGGGATTCACGTCGGGCGAGTTCGTCTTTAACACCGCACTCAGTGGCTACCAAGAGGTCATTACCGATCCGAGTTACGCCGGTCAGATCATCTCGTTCACCTACCCCCACGTCGGAAACTACGGCGTCACGCCCCTCGACGACGAGGCCTCACGACCGTTCTGCGAGGGCGTGGTCGTGCGTGAACTGAGCGACGTTCCGTCGAGTTGGCGCTCCAGGGGATCACTCGAAGGGCTGCTGCGCCACCACGGCGTGCCGGCCATTGTGGGCGTTGACACGAGACGTCTCACGCGCCACCTGCGCGCGAACGGCGCGCTGCCGGGCGCCTTCGGCCACGGCGATCCCGACCTTATTGCTCGCGAAGCACAACGCGCGAAGGGCACCGACGGCACCGACTTCGTCACGAACGTGACGACGTCCGAGCCCTACGAAAAAGGCGACGGCGACCTGCACGTCGTGGCCCTCGACTACGGCATCAAGACGACAATGGTGCACGAGCTTTCGCGGCGTTTTCGCGTCACCGTGGTGCCCGCGACGATGAGCGCGGGTGCCGTCCACGAACTGCACCCCGACGGAGTCTTTCTCTCGAACGGCCCCGGTGACCCGGCGGCGCTCGGCGCCCAGGTCGCCGTGCTCGACGGGTTGCTCGGGACGGTTCCGATCTTTGGCATCTGTCTAGGCCACCAACTTCTCGCCGGCGCGCTCGGCGGCACGACCTTCAAGCTGCCCTTTGGGCATCACGGCAGTAATCACCCGGTGCAAGATCTCGTCACGGGCAAGATCGAGATTACGGCGCAGAACCATAACTACGCCGTAAACCCGGGTTCGCTCACGCGCGCGGTCGTGAGCCACGTCAACTTGAACGACGGCGTGATCGAAGGCATTCACGCCGCGAAGGAGCGCTGTTTTTCGGTGCAGTACCACCCCGAGGCGGGGCCCGGCCCGCACGACGCGCGCTACCTCTTTGAACGCTTCGACGCGCTCCTTCGAACGAACACGTTGAACGTCCACTAATGCCGCGTCGTGACGACCTCAAGTCCATCATGGTGATCGGCTCGGGTCCCATCGTTATCGGCCAGGCCTGTGAGTTCGACTACTCCGGCACGCAGGCCTGTCAGGTGTTGCGTGACGAGGGCTATCGCGTCGTGCTCGTGAACTCCAATCCCGCCACGATCATGACCGACCCCACGACGGCCGACGCGACGTACGTAGAACCCCTCGATGCCGACGTCTTGATCGACATCATCGAACGCGAGCGGCCCGACGCGTTGCTGCCGACCCTCGGGGGACAGACGGCGCTCAATCTCACGATGGATCTCGTGCGCCGCGGTGAGTTGGAGCGTCTCGGTGTTGAAGTGATCGGCGCGAGACCTGACGCCATCTCGACGGCCGAAGACCGTGAACTCTTCAAGGAGGCGATGTCAGAGATCGGCCTCGCGGTGCCCGAGTCGGGTTTCGCTCGCTCGGTGGAGGACGCCCTCGGCATCGCTACGACGATTGGTTGGCCGATCATCATCCGTCCGAGTTTCATCCTGGGCGGCGCGGGCACCGGAATCGCGACGAGTGACGAGGAGCTGCTTCGACTCGCCGCCGAGGGCCTTAGCGCCTCGCCCATTGGTGAGATCCTCGTCGAGAAATCAGTCGCGGGTTGGAAAGAGTACGAACTTGAAGTGATGCGCGATAGCGCCGACAACTGCGTGGTGATCTGCAGCATCGAAAACTTTGACCCCATGGGCGTGCACACCGGCGACTCCATTACCGTGGCGCCCCAACAGACGCTTTCGGACGTCGAGTACCAAGAGATGCGCGACGACGCCTTTCGCGTCCTTCGACGCGTCGGCGTGGAGACGGGCGGTTCGAATGTGCAGTTCGCGGTAAATCCCGACACGGGCGAGCGACTCGTCATTGAGATGAATCCGCGAGTCTCGCGCTCGAGTGCGCTGGCCTCCAAGGCCACAGGCTTTCCCATCGCGAAGATTGCCGCGCGCCTCGCGGTGGGCTACACCCTGAACGAGATTGAAAACGACATCACGAAGGTCACGCCCGCGAGTTTCGAGCCCGTCATTGACTACGTCGTCACCAAGATCCCGCGCTGGGCCTTTGAGAAGTTGCCCGGTTCCTCGCCGCAGCTCGGCACGCGAATGCAGTCGGTCGGTGAGGTCATGGCCATCGGTCGCAACTTCGCCGAATCGCTGCAAAAGGCCGTGCGTTCACTCGAACAAGGCCGGGCGGGCTTCGCTCTTGGAGACGATTCAGAGTTCGCCGAACTCGACACGGCAACGCTCTGGGAACGTTGCGTGGTGCCCACGCCCGAGCGGCTCTTCGCTCTGCACGAGGTCCTCCTACGCGGAGCGACGTTCGAAGAGGTCGCCCAGCGCACCGGCATCGACGGATGGTTCATCCACCAACTCGCGTGTATCGTCGAGCGAGAACGTGAACTCACCGGCGGCGTCGTGCTGGGCGGTCTCGACGCCCGGGCCTGGCGCCGTTACAAGCAGTGGGGATTTTCTGACTCGCAGATAGCCCAGTTCACGAACACGACGATCGAAGAGGTTTCGGCGCTTCGCCGAGCGAAGGGAGTGGTGACGACCTTCAAGACCGTCGACACGTGCGCCGCAGAGTTCGAAGCGTCGACGCCGTACCACTACAGCACCTACGAAGACACGAGTGAGGTGGAACCCTCGTCGCGCGATCGGGTGATCATCCTTGGATCGGGCCCCAACCGGATTGGTCAGGGCATCGAGTTTGACTACTGCTGCGTCCACGCCTCGATGGCGCTGCGTGACATGGGGTACGAGACGGTCATGATCAACTGCAACCCCGAGACGGTCTCGACGGACTACTCCACCTCCGACCGGCTCTACTTTGAGCCGTTGACGCCCGAGGACGTGGCGGAGGTGATCGCGGCCGAACAGGCGGCCTGCGTCGGGGGCGCCCAACTGTTAGGCGTCATCGTCGCCCTCGGCGGACAGACCCCGCTCAAACTTTCACACTCCCTCGACCCGTCCTTGGTGCTCGGTACACCCGTCAGTTCCATCGACGTGGCCGAGGACCGCCAACGGTGGTCGCGGATCTGCAACGCGTTGGGACTTCGCCAACCTCCCGGCGACGTCGCGCTCTCACTCGACGAAGCGCGCTCGATCGCCAAGCGCGTGGGCTATCCCGTTCTCGTGCGTCCGAGTTACGTCCTCGGCGGACGCGCCATGGAGATCGTCTACGACGACGCGTCACTCGAGCGCGTCATGAAAGATCTCACGAGCGCCCACGGTTCGTTAGCGAGAGAGGGCGCGGTCTCGCAGAGTCGACCCATCTTGGTGGACAGTTTCCTCGAGGACGCCATTGAAGTCGACGTCGACGCCGTTCGCGACACCCTGGGCGACCTTTTCGTCGCGGGCGTTATGGAACACGTCGAAGAGGCCGGGGTTCACTCGGGGGACTCGGCCTGCGCCCTGCCCCCGCAAACGCTCAGTGGTGACGTTTTGACCACGTTGCACGAACACACGAAAAAGATCGCGGACGCGCTCGGTGTGGTGGGGCTTATCAACGTGCAGTACGCGGTCAAGAACGAGGAAGTCTTCGTTCTCGAAGCGAACCCTCGCGCCAGTCGCACGGTGCCCTTCGTCGCTAAGGCCACGGGCGTTCCCCTCGCCCAAGTCGCGGTGCGCGTGATGATGGGCCACTCGCTCCAATCGCTGCGCGACCAGGGCGTCGTGCCCGACTCGACGCCGGTGCCCGCGTTCGTGAGCGTGAAGGAGGCCGTCCTGCCCTTCAGTCGTTTCCCCGGCGTCGACACCGTGCTCGGGCCCGAGATGCGTTCCACGGGCGAAGTCATGGGAATTGGCGAGAGCTTCGGCATTGCCTTCGCGAAGTCCCAACTGGCGGCCGGTACGCGTTTACCCGACAGCGGCCAGGTCTTTCTCTCGCTCGCCGATCGCGACAAGGTGTCGGGACTCGAACTCGCGCGCGAACTCGCGGCGTTGGGCTTTCGTCTGGCCGCGACCGTGGGTACGGCCGGCTACCTGCGCTCGAACGACGTGAAGGTCGACACGCTGGTGGGCAAGGTGGGGCTCGGTGACCTCGCCGTGAACGCCGTCAAGATGATTGCCTCGGGCGAGGTGCAGTTAGTCGTGAACACACCCTCGGGCTCGAGTGCGCGATCCGACGGCGCCGCGATTCGAGGCGCCTGCGTGGTTCACGGCGTGTCGTGCGTGACGACGCTCTCGGCCGGTTTCGCGGCCGCGAAGGGTATTGCGGACACGCGCGCCAAGGGTTGGCGTGTGCACACCCTCCAGGAGCTACACGCGTGACGAGCCTCGCCACCCACGTCGGTGCCGTGGCTCTACGCTCGGCCGTGCTGACGGCGTCGGGTACGGCGGGACCCGGTGACGAGCTCGCGGGTTACGGCGAACTCAGCGAACTCGGCGCCGTGGTCACCAAGTCGTTGGCGGCGTTTGCTTGGGACGGCAACCCCGCCCCGCGGGTCGTGGCCTCGGGCGAGCACATGGTCAACGCAGTGGGACTCGCCGGACCGGGCGTCGTCGCGTGGCGCGAACACGAACTGCCCGCGCTACTGGACCGAGGTGCCACGGTCGTCGGATCGATATGGGGCCGAAGCGTGAAAGAGTTCGCCGAAGCCGCGCGGGCCATGAGCGGCGCGGAGATCGTCGCCCTCGAAGTGAACGCGAGCTGTCCGAACTTGGAGGGCCGGCGTGAGATCTTCGCCCACTCGCCGTCGGCCACGAGCGAGATCGTGGCCGCGTCACGCGTGGCGGGCGTGCCCCTGTGGGTGAAGCTCAGCCCGAACACGCCCGAACTGCTCGAGGTCGCCGACGCGGCCCTTCGCGCGGGCGCGGACGCGCTGGTTCTAGTGAACACGGTCTTGGGCCTCGTGATCGACGTCGAAGCGCGCCGACCGGCACTCGGTAACGGCGGCGGGGGCGTCAGCGGTTCGGGCATCTTGCCGGTCGCCCTGCGCGCGGTCTTCGAGTGTCGTGACGCGTTCGCGACGACGCCCATCGTGGGCGTGGGCGGCGTGTTACGTGGTGAGGACGCGGTCGCGATGCTGATGGCCGGCGCGAACGCCCTCGAAGTTGGCACCGCGACGTTCGCCAATCCCCGAGCGCCGTGGCTCGTGCAACAACAACTTTCGAAGTGGATGACGCACCACGGCGTCGCCACGATTGACGAACTGATCGGAGCGGCTCATGGCTGAGACCTTTGGCGTACGACTGCAGGAACGCTTGCGCGAACTGGGACCCCTGTGCGTGGGCGTCGACGCGAGCAGCGCGTTGCTCGACGCGTGGCACCGTCCCGACAGCGTCGAGGGTCTCGAGTTCTGCGCCCTCGCGGTCCTCGAAGCGGTGACCGGCGTGGCGGCCGCTATAAAGCCCCAGGTGGCGTTTTTCGAACGATTTGGCTCGGCCGGGTATCGCGTGCTGGAGCGGCTCATTCGTGACGCGCACGACGCCGAACTGCTGGTGGTCGCCGACGCGAAACGAGGTGACGTCGACTGGACCAACGAGGGCTACGCCCAGGCGTGGCTGCGCGACGAATCGCCGCTCGCCGTGGACGCGCTGACGGTGAGTCCCTACCTGGGCGTCGCGGCGCTGGGGCCCCTCTTCGACGCCGCCGCCGCGAGCGGGCGCGGCGTCTTCGTCGTGGCGGCCACCTCGAACAGTGAGGGGCGCAGCCTCCAAGAGGCTCGCACGTTCGAGCAGGAACGCGTGCAGGAGATGGTGCTGCGCAGCGTCGCGGAAATGAATCAGCGCGACGAGGGCCTTGGCTCGTTCGGCGTGGTGCTCGGCGCGACGCGCGACGCGCCCGACTTCGATCTGGCGACGATGCGCGGGCCCTACTTGGTACCGGGGCTCGGCGCGCAGGGCGCGGACGTGAAGGACGTGGCGCGTCTCTTCGAGCGATGCGAGCAAGGTACCGTACTCGTCAACGTGGCGCGAGCCATCTTGTTCGCCGGTCCCGAACGACGTGGCCTTCTCGACGCCGCTCGAAGGTGGCGTGACGACCTGCGCGAAGCCCTCTAGCCACCGCGACGTTGGCGGAGTAGTCTGACCTCGTGACACCGACGCCGCCCACCCTGTCGCAGGAACAGCGAGTGGAAGCGTCGCGCTTGGCGGTTTCGAATCGGCGTCGTCGCGCCGAGGTAAAGCGACTTGTGAAGTCGGGTGAGTTGTCCCTCGACGAGCTCTTCAATCTGGCCGCGCGCGAAGAGTGCGTCGCGCAGATGCGCGCCTACGACTTGATAAGTGCGTTGCCCGCGATTGGTGAAGTGAAGGCCGAGCGCATAATGAAGAGCGCGTCGATCGCCAAGACTCGTCGCATTCGCGGACTCGGTCCGAAGCAACGCGCCGAGCTGTTTCGAGCCCTTGTCCGCTGATCCACTGATCGTCGTTCTTATTGGTCCCGGCGGCGTGGGTAAGGGAACCTTGGCCCAGCGCCTGGTCGAACTCGACGATCGCCTCTGGCTCAGTCGCAGTTGGACCACCCGCCAACAGCGCGCCAGCGAGCGCGGCGACGAGTATAACTTCGTCGATCGGGACACGTTTGAGCGCGCCATCGAGTCCGGCGCCTTCCTCGAATGGGCCGAATTTCACGGCCATCTGTACGGCACGCCCCTGCCGGAAAAGGCGAAGGACGCCGACGTGATCTTGGAGATCGAGGTCCAGGGCGCGGAGCAAGTCCTCGATCAGAACCCCGACGCGGTGGTCTTTTTGATCCTGCCCCCGTCCCTAGGGCGACTCGAAGAGCGTCTGCGAGCACGCGGTGACGACGAGGACCACGTCGCCGATCGTCTGGAAAGCGCACCCCTCGAGCTCGAAAAAGGTCGCCAACTGGCGTCGTACGTCGTCGTGAACGACGACGTTGAGCGGGCGAGTCGAGAAATCCTCTCTATACTGGAAGAACTCCGCCGGCATCGGCGCGACCCCTCGTCAAAGGACTGACCACCATGGCCGAACGCCCCACGCTCGTCGATCCACCCATTGAGAACCTCTTGGGTAAGGTCGGCGACTCCAAGTTCACCCTGGTGGCCGTGTCGGCCATCCGAGCGCGCGAGATCAACGAGTACTACAACGGACTGGGATCGGGTCACGGCGCCCTGATTCCCCCGCAGGTGACGTCGCTGTCGAACAAGTCGTTGTCGCTCGCGATGGAAGAGCTCTACGAAGGCAAGCTGCTGTTTCACCGCCCGACCAGCGAAGAGCTCGAGAACGAGCGACTGCAGGCCGAGGCCGTCGAGCAGGCTCGCCAGGACGCCAACAGTGACCTGGACGCCTTCACCGATGCCCTCCGCGACGCCTAATTCGCCGACTCCTCGCATTGTCCTAGGCGTTGCTGGCGGAATCGCCGCCTACAAGGCCGTCGAACTGCTTCGATTGCTTCGTGAGAAGGGCTACCACGTAGCGCCCGTCCTCACCCCCGACGCCACTCGATTCGTCGGACTGGTCACCTTCTCCGCGCTCGCGAGCGAACCGGCGCGAACGAGCCTCTACGGCGATCCCACGACACCGATTCCCCACACCTACCTCGGTTCGAACGCTTCGTTGATCGTGGTCGCCCCCGCGACCGCCCATCTCATCGCGCGCTACGCCATGGGTCTCGCCGACGATCTCCTCACCGCCACCCTCCTCGCCACCCGCGCGCCGGTGTTGCTCTGCCCCGCGATGCACACCGAGATGTGGGTGCAGCCCTCGGTGCAAGAGAACCTGGCGACTCTTCGCCGTCGCGGCGTGCTCGTGCTCGAGCCAGAAGTTGGCCCCTTGGCCGGGGGCGACGTGGGGACGGGGCGTCTACCCCAACCAGAAAAGATCGCCGCGCTGATCGAGAAGATCGTCGAGGGCTACCGGGGCGCGTTGAGTGGCGTGCGGGTCCTGATCAGTGCCGGGGGCACGCGCGAAGCGATTGATCCCGTGCGGGTGCTCTCCAATCGCTCGTCCGGGCGACAGGGTTACGCCCTGGCGGACGCGGCGTGTCGAATGGGTGCGACCGTGACCTTGGTCTCGACGGTCGAAAGATCGCTCAACCTCGACACGGTGAGCGCCATCGAGGTGGTGCCCGTCGAGAGCGCCGCGGAGATGCACGAGGCGATGATGAAACGAGCTCTCGAAAGTGAGTGCGTGATCATGGCCGCGGCGGTGGCGGACTTTGCGCCCCGAGCGTCGAGCGAAAAGCTGAAGAAGCGTGATGGAGTACCCGAGCTGCATCTGGAGCGCACGCCCGACATCCTGGCCGATCTCGTGGCGCAGCGAGCGAATGGTCAGATCATCGTGGGCTTCGCCGCCGAAACGACCGACGTTCTGGCGAACGCGCTGGAGAAGTTGCGCGATAAAGACGTCGACCTGCTCGTCGTGAACGACGTCGCCGCGCCGGGCGTGGGCTTTGAGCACGCCACCAACGAAGTCCTCCTCCTTAGTCGCCACGAAGAGCCCGAACGCGTCTCGCTTCGTTCGAAAGAAGCGGTCGCGTGGGAGATCTTGGCTAGGGTGGCTGCATTGTTACCTCAAGGAGCCCAATGAGCGACCGGACCCTCTTTACGTCGGAGTCGGTGACCGAAGGGCACCCGGACAAGATTGCCGATCAAGTGTCCGATGGGGTCCTCGACGCCATTCTCACCCAGGATCCCTTCGCGCGCGTCGCCTGCGAGACGCTCCTCACCACGGGGCTGTGCGTCGTAGTGGGAGAGATCACCACGACGGCCGTCGTCGACATCACCGCTAGCGCGCGGCGCACGATTCTCGACATTGGCTACGACGACGGGGCCAAGGGCTTTGACGGAAAGAACTGCGCCGTGCTCGTCTCGCTCGACAAGCAGAGTCCCGACATCGCCGGCGGCGTCGACGTGGCGCTCGAACATCGCACCGGATCGGGTGGTGAGGACGAACTGAACGCCCTCGGCGCGGGTGATCAGGGCATGATGTTCGGCTACGCCTGCAGCGACAACGACGACTTCATGCCCCTGCCAATCTGGTTGGCGCACCGATTGTCGATGCGTCTTTCACAGGTGCGGCGCTCCGGTCAAGTTCCCTATTTGCGACCCGACGGCAAGACCCAGGTGACCATTGCCTACGAAGATGGCCGCCCGGTGGGCGTGGACACCGTGCTGGTCTCCACCCAGCACGAGGACGGCTACGACCACGAAATGATTCAAAGCGACGTCATCGAACACGTGATCCGTCCCATGTTGCCCAACGACCTCGACACGAGCTCGACGCGGATCTTCGTCAATCCCTCGGGAAAGTTCGTCCTCGGCGGACCCCACGCCGACGCCGGTCTCACCGGAAGAAAGATCATCGTCGACACGTACGGCGGCATGGCTCGACACGGCGGGGGCGCCTTCTCTGGTAAGGACCCCTCCAAGGTGGACCGTTCGGCGGCCTACGCCGCGCGCTGGGTCGCGAAGCACGTCGTCGCGTCCGGGGCCGCGGCGCGTTGTGAAGTGCAAGTCGCCTACGCTATCGGCGTCGCTCGACCGGTCTCGGTGCTGGTGGAGACCTTTGGCACCGAGCGCGTCAATCGCGCCAAGATTGCCAAGGCCGTCGACGCGCTCTTCGACCTTCGTCCCGCCGCGATCATTCGCGACCTAGACCTGCGCCGCCCGCTCTATCAGCGAACCGCGGCGTACGGCCACTTCGGAAGAAGTGACCAGGGCTTCACCTGGGAGCAGACGCCTCGGCTTGACGACCTGCGCCGGGAACTGTCGCTGGCCTAGTGACCGCGCGCGCGGTACGCATCATCACCGAGGTCGCCGCGGTCGATCGGCCCTTTGACTACGCGCTGAGTGAAGAGACGAGCCACGTGGGCGTGGGCGACCGCGTGCGCGTCGACTTCAATCACCGTTCGGTGCGCGGCTGGGTTATCGACGGGGCCACGCCGTCGCGGGAACTAAAGACCGTCAAGAAGTGGCTCGGCTACGGTCCGCCGTCGTCACTGTTGGAGTTCTTGAAGTGGGCGAGCGAGCGATGGTACAGCTCGTGGTCGCGATTTCTCTTGAGCGCGTCACCGCGGCGCGTCGTCACTACGTTGCCTCGTGCGCCAACGCCCGCGCCTTTGGCCCTCGCGGTGAAGGAGTCGGCGTGGAACGCGCCGGTGGGCGTCATCCAGCTCGCGCCGACGACTGATCCGCTGGCGGTGGTGCTCGGCGCCTACGAGACAACGCGCGAGTCGGAAGGTTCGCTGCTCGTTTTGGTCCCGACCGAGAGTTGGGCCAGCCGTCTTCGTGGTCGACTCGAACAGCGCGGCTGCGCCGTGGCCTCGGGCGAGGAACAGTGGGACCGCATGCGCGCGGGCTGGCCCGTCGTGGTGGGCGCTCGAGGCACGGCGCTCGCGCCAGTGCCTCGTGTCGCGGGCGCGGTCATTATCGACGCCGACGACGAGTCGTACCGCTCGAGCGCGACGCCCACGTGGGAGGCCGTGTCCATGCTTCGTGAGCGTTGCGCGAGGGACAAGGCGCCCCTGTGGTGCACGTCGATGATTCCCTCGCCCGCGGTGCTCAATCGCGCGGGCTACGAAAAGGACGGTGACCTCGTAGGAGGTTGGCCTCGCGTGGTGGTCGTGGATCGACGACTGAGCGATCCCCACGAAGGTGTCCTGGGCCGAGCCGCACTGGAAGCGGCCCGTCGAGCACTCGAGGGAGACGATCCGGTGGCGGTTGCGGTGATCTTGCAGCGTCTCGGAACGGGGCGACTCTTGGCCTGCGTGGCCTGCGGTGAACTAGCCCGATGCGCGTCGTGTCAACAGGCTGAAGAAGAGGTGGGCGAACAGTTGGCGTGCGCCGAGCGCCACGAGTTTCGCGCGCGGTTCTGTCGAGCGTGCGGCTCGACGAACTTGAAGCGACTGCGCGTAGGCGTGACGACGCTCGCCCGCGACGTTGGCGCGCAACTCAATCAGCCAGTCAGTGAAGTCACGGCCTCACTCGACCCGTCGGCCTCGCTCGAGCGAGTGGTCGTCGGCACCGAGGCGACGTGGCAACGGGTGCGCCGTTGTGGCGTCGTGATCTTTGTGGACTTCGATCAGTATCTGCTCGCGCCGAGAGACTCCGCTCGACGAGCGGCCGTCAACGCGGTCGGCAAAGGCGGAAGACTCGTCGGATCGCGCCGCGAAGGCCGTGGGCTCGTGGTTCTTCAGACGCGCCGCGGTGACGACGCGGTGGTGCACGCTCTGCTCGAAGCCGACTTTGACGCCCTCATCGCCGAGGACGTCGCTACGGCAGAGTTGTTGTCGCTCGCTCCCTACGGCGCCAGCGCGGAAGTGTCGGGCGAGGGCGCCAACGCGTTCGTCGCGGAACTCTCCCTCGGCGTGGTCAGCGTGCACCAGACGCCCACGGGTTACCTCGTGCGCGCGAGGGACGTCACGACGTTGACGAACGCACTTAAAAGTGTGGAGCGACCCGCGCAGAAGTTTCGCGTCGCGGTGCAGTAGGTACTGTTCTCGAGACACCATCGCGACAATCCCGGGACGTCTGATCGGGTTGGGCGACTTATGGCGGGCGGTAACCTGATGGAGTGAGTACGTTGCCCATTCGAATCTACGGTGACCCGGTGTTGACCGCGGCGACGACCGAGATCGAGAACATCGACGCCAAGGTCGCCGCCCTCGCGCAGTCGATGATCGAGACCATGCACGAGGCCCCGGGCGTCGGGCTCGCGGCCAATCAGATCGGCGTTCAAAAACGACTCTTCGTCTACGACAAGGGCGACGGTCCCCACGTGGTCGTCAACCCCGTCATCGTGGAGACGTCGGGGGAGTGGCTCCACGACGAAGGCTGCCTCTCGGTACCGGGACTGAACTGGGAGATCCTTCGTCCGAACGCCGTGCATCTACGGGGCTACGACCTCGACGGCAACGAACTCGACATCGAGACCGACGAGTACGAAGGCCGCATCTTCCAACACGAAGTCGATCACTTGGACGGGGTGCTACTCATCGAACGGCTGACGGACGAGCAGAAGAAGGAAGCGAAGAAGATTCTACGAAAACGCCGTCTTAATCTCTCGCGCGACGATCACGACGGACTTCACCAACTGCTTGGCGACTAGGTGCGCCTCGCGTTTCTCGGTACGCCCGACGCCGCCGTACCCTCGCTGGAGGCCCTGGTCCACGCGGGTCACGACGTCGCGCTCGTGATCACTCGACCCGATCGCCGTCGGGGCCGGGGAGGTGAACTCTCGCCTAGTCCCGTCAAGGCCGCAGCGTTAGCGCTCGGACTTTCCGTGAGCCATCGACTCGCCGATCTCGAAGAGTTCGACGTGGAGCGGGGCGTCGTGGTCGCCTACGGCGCGATCATTCCCGAACCACTGCTTCGAAGAGTACCGATGCTCAACGTGCACTTCTCACTGTTGCCGCGCTGGCGCGGCGCGGCACCGGTGCAACGGGCCCTTCTCGCCGGCGACGAGGAGACCGGCGTGACGATCATCTCGCTCGAGCCGTCGCTCGACACGGGTCCCGTTCACCTCGAGCGGCGGATTCGTATTGACGAAAAGACCGCGCACGAACTCACCGCGGAGCTGGCCGTGCTCGGCGCGGGGGCGCTCCTCGAAGTCCTTGGATCACCTCGTCTCCTCGAACATCCGAAGGTTCAAGTAGGTGACGCCACGTACGCCGAGAAACTCACCAAAGAGACCTACCATCTGACGCCCGAGATGTCGGCGTCTCTGGCCCTTCGAACGGTGCGTCTCGGCGGTGCGTATCTCTTCGTCGCCGCGACGCGCGTGGGCGTGGTGTCGGCGCACGCCTCGAACACGGCGCTTCGTGAAGGTCTCGTGGACTTAGTTGAAGGAAACGTCTTACTCGGCACCCGCGAGGGCGCTCTCTCGCTCGGCGACGTACGTCCCGCGGGTTCGAGAACGATGAGCGCCCCAGCGTGGTGGTCGGGTCGTCGAGCCGACGACGGTCCGCTCGCGTGGTCCTAGCGCGTCTCCGAGGAAAATGTCTACCCCCGTTAGGCTGAACGCGTGACGGTGATAGAGGCTGGCCCGCCGGGCAAGATTCGAATCGCGCCGTCGATTCTGGCCGCTGATTTCGGCAATCTGGGCCGGGCCGTCGAGGAGATCGACGCCGAGTCCGACTGGCTTCACGTCGACGTCATGGACGGCCACTTCGTGCCCAACGTCTCACTGGGACCTCCAGTGGTGGCGTCGCTTCGCCGCTACAGCAAAAAGTTTTTCGACTGCCACTTGATGATGTCCGAGCCGGGGCGCTACCTGGAGGCCTTCAAGAAGTCGGGCGCGAACGGTTGTACCGTGCACGTCGAGGTCGGAGGAACGGCGTCGCTCATTCGTGACGCTCGCGCGCTCGGTCTACGCGTGGGCCTCGCCGCCAATCCCGACACCCCCTTCGAAGCCGTCGCGCCGTATCTCGGCGACGTCGATCTCTTATTGCTGATGACGGTCTTTCCGGGCTTTGGTGGTCAGTCCTTTATTGTCGACGTTATGGACAAGGTCGAACAAGCTCGTTACGAAGTGGAGAAAAGTGCACTCGCCCTCGACATCGAGGTCGACGGGGGTATTGACGTTTCTACCGCACCGCGCGCGGTACGCGCGGGCGCCAACGTGTTGGTCGCGGGCTCGGCGATCTTTGGCCAGCCCGATCCCTTCGCCGCCGCCAAAGCCCTTCGCGCTGCGGCGTACGAGGGGCGCCAATGAAGTTCGCGCTCTCAGAGTTGATGTCGATGGCGATGGACGAAGGCGAGAAAGCTCGTCTGCACGCGCCGCCGAATCCCTGGGTGGGGGCGCTCATCGTGAACGACCGCGGCGTCATCGTGGGCGACGGTCACACCCAGGCACCCGGTGAGTCACACGCCGAGGTCGAAGCGCTTCGTCGTGCCGGCGGCGCCGCTCGCGGCGCCACGATGATCGTGACCCTCGAGCCCTGTTGTCACGTCGGGCGAACCGGGCCGTGCGCCGAGGCCATTATCGAAGCGGGTATTGCGAAAGTCGTCATTGGCACCATCGATCCCGATCCGAGAGTTTCGGGTAAGGGAGTTGAACTCTTAAAAGCGTCGGGCGTCGACGTCGAGGTCGGCGTCGAGGAGGAGAACGTTCGTACCCAACTCGCGCCCTACATCTGGCATCGTGTGACGGCGCGTCCCTACGTCGTGGCGAAGATCGCGAGCACCCTCGACGGGGTAGTCGCGATGGCCGACGGTAACAGTCAGTGGATCACCGGTCCCGCGGCTCGACGCGACGCGCACGTCCTACGCGCACAGAGTCAAGCGATCTTGGTGGGAGCGGGCACGGTAAGAAGTGACGATCCGGCCTTGACGGCCCGGCTCGACGACATCGTCCTCGAGCCGCTTCGCGTCGTGCTCGGCCGCGCGCCCGAGTCGGCCAAGGTGCGTCCCTGCCTCGAACTCTCCGGCGATCTCGGGCACGTGCTCGACGAACTGGGCCACCACGACGTGCTGCAACTTCTCGTGGAGGGCGGTCCGACCACGACGAGCGCGTTCCTCGACGCCGGGCTAGTCAATCACGTGGTCTGGTATCAGGCCGCAGCGTTCGCCGGCGGCGAGGGAACGCTCGCGGCACTGCGCGGACTCACGACCCCTACGATGGAAGCCTTACGGCGGGGCCGGATAGTCGACGTTCGTCGAATCGGTGAAGACATTCGCATTGACGTGGAGGTTTAATGGCGCTATCAACGATCGAAGAGGCGATAGACCAGATTCGCAGTGGCGGCATGGTCGTCGTGGTCGACGACGAAGATCGCGAGAATGAGGGCGACCTCATCATGGCGGCCGGGGACGTCACGCCCGAGAGCATGGCGTTCTTCCTCGAATTCACCTCCGGCGTCTTCTGCGCTCCCATCGAGAGTCAGCGCGCCGACGAGCTGCAGCTACCGCTCATGGTACTCGCCAACACTGAAGCCCAGCGAACGGCGTTCACGGTGTCGGTCGACTATCGCCACGGCACGACCACGGGAATTTCCGCCCACGACCGCGCGATAACGATTCGTGCCCTCGTCGATCCCACGACGCGCCCGAACGATCTCAATCGACCGGGTCACATCTTTCCCCTGCGTTATCGCGAGGGGGGCGTCCTGGAGCGCGCGGGCCATACCGAGGCCACCGTGGACTTATGTCGGATGGCCGGCAAGTTCCCCGCGGGGGTGCTCTGTGAAATCGTGACCGAGGACAAGACCGACATGGCGCGGCTGCCGGAACTCGAGGTCTTCGCCAAGAGTCACGACCTGCCTATCATCACCATCGCCGATCTCATTCGCTATCGCCGCCGCCACGAGAAGTTGGTCCGACGCGTCGCCGAATCCTCGTTGCCAACGGAGTTCGGTGAGTTCCAGGCCCACGTCTTTGAGAGTGTGCTCGACGGCGAACAGCACATCGCGCTCGTCTACGGGGTCATTGAGAACGTTGACAATCTGTTGGTGCGGGTCCACTCGGAGTGTTTGACCGGTGACGCGCTGGGATCGTTGCGCTGCGACTGTGGCCCACAGTTGAAGATGGCCCTGGCGAAGGTTGCCGCCGAAGGCGCGGGCGTGATCGTCTACCTCCGAGGCCAAGAAGGTCGAGGCATCGGACTCGCGCACAAGATTCGCGCGTACGCCCTCCAAGAAGACGGTCGCGACACGGTGGACGCGAACCTCGAGCAAGGTCTTCCGGTGGACTCTCGCCAGTACGGCACCGGCGCGCAGATTCTGGTGGATCTCGGCGTGACGTCGATGCGCCTCATGACCAACAACCCGGTCAAGTACGGCGGCCTCGAGGGCTTTGGCCTCAACATCGTTGAGCGCGTTCCCCTCGAAAGCAGTCCAACACCTTTTAACATTGACTACCTGCGCACGAAGCGCGAACGGATGGGTCACCTGCTCGAGGGACTCGATGACGTCCAGTAAGGACACGGCGTTTAATCCCGACGAGACGGCCTCGTTTCGCGCGCGCGCGGGTGAGTATCTGGAGGGATCCTCTGGTGGAAGAGGATTTCGCGTGGCGATCGTCTGCGCGAGGTTCAACGGGGCGATCACGGCGCGCCTGCTCGACGGCGCCCTCAGTGCGCTCGAAGAGGCCGGGGTTGATCGCCGTGACATCTCCATTGGCTGGGTGCCGGGCGCCTTCGAGATTCCCTTGTTGGCGTTGGCCTACGCTGACGCCGATCGAGCCTTTGACGCAGTGATCACGTTGGGCGCGGTCATTCGTGGCGACACCGGTCACTACGAGGTGGTGGCCGGTGAGTGCGCGAGAGGCGCGCAAGACGTCCAACTGAGCACGCGCGTCCCGGTCATTTTCGGCGTGCTTACTGTCAACACCGTCGAGCAAGCGCTCGAACGATCGGAATCGGACGAAACGAACAAGGGCCGAGAAGCGGCCCAGAGTGCGCTCGCGATGGTCAGCGTACTTCGCCAAGGTTCACTCGCGAGTCCGTGAACGTTCTCGGCGTCGTTCAGTCTTTCGACGATAATCGCGGCGATGGTGTCGTGCGCAGTGACACCGGCGAGTCCTTCTACTTCCACTGCGTGTCCATCAGCGACGGCACTCGACACGTTGACGAAGGTGTCCGGGTGTGCGCACACCGCTCCGTGGGTCATCGAGGTCGCGACGAGGTCGTCTCGTTGCAACAAGTCCACTGATCAACAAAGGCCACGAAAGTGCGACGCGCCTCTTCAAAGAAGAGTGACTCGCCACTGCGTCGACGAATGACTAGCTCGATTTACCGGAGTCCGTACCCGATTTTTGGGGCGCAGCGCCGAGGGCAATGAGCGCCGCGCTTCGTCTCGCCGCGGCTTGAATGATGGCGGCCACGTACGTCTGGCGCGCGGCGCTTCGTTGTGCGGACGTGGTCGCCTGCGCGAGTACGTATTCGTAGATGGCGTGAGCTTGCTTCACGGCGGAGCGAAAGGTGATCTGAATGGCGCGTTGTGACGCGCGGTAGGCCGACTCGTCTTGATGGAACGTTCGCAGCGGTGCCGATCCGTTTTGTTGTGTACCGGCCGAAGCGAGCACGGGCGTGGAGAGCCCCAATGTGGCAACGATGCCCAGCGCAATCAGCCCTCGCGACGTCAACTTCCTCATAATCGAAAGCGTACCGAGAGAAAGTGAGAAAGTACTGTGAAGCAACTGTCGAAACGTTGAGAAGTCCCTTATAAGGGCTCCCTGATGGCGCTACTCGTGAGACAGTACGCTCACCCTATGGCGGTGCGACCTTGACGACCATCTTGATCATTGACGACGAACCGGGCGTTCGCGACCTGCTCGAAGACGCGCTGGGCAACGCCGGGTACCAGACCCAGTGCGCCACCAACGGGGCCGACGGGCTCGACCAGCTCCGGCGTCGGAGTGCGGACCTGTGCATCGTGGACATCAACATGCCCACCATGAACGGGTTCGAGTTCTTGGAGAAGCTGAGGGCTCACGACACCAAGACGCCCGTGCTGATGCTCACGGCGCGTGATTCGAGTGACGACGTCGAACGCGGTCTTCGGGTTGGCGCCGACGACTACGTTCGTAAGCCCTTCAGCCTTGAGGAGCTACTACTGCGCGTGGCGGCCATTCTTCGCCGGACGGGCATCGACGAGAACGATGACCACGTGTTCAAGTGCGGCCCACTCGTCATGAATATCGACCGCCACGTGGTCACCTTTAGAACCGAGGAGATTGAACTCTCCGCGACCGAGTTCCGCTTACTAGAACTCCTGCTCGAACACCAAGATCGAGTCGTGACGCGCGAGCAGTTGCTCCGCGAAGTATGGAACATCGACTTTGACTCGGAAACGTCGGTACTCGACACGTACATCTCCTACGTCCGACGCAAGATCCATCGTGACGACTTCGCGCCCATCACCACGATTCGAGGTGTGGGCTTCAAGTTGGTGGATCAGGCCCCTCGCCAGTGAGGATTGCCACACGCCTCACCCTCCTCTTCGTACTCCTGACGTTGCTGGTGTCCTTTACGGTGGGCTGGTTCGCGGTGGTGATGAGTTCGAGAGCCCAGTACGCGACGCTCGACAGTTCCATCAATTCGGTGGTCGACAGTGGCCTCGGCGATCCCAACACCGCCCTCAGTAACGCCCTCTACGTCGTGCAACGCGACAGTTACAACCTGACGCTGGACGTGGTCTACCCGTCGGGTGAGATCACGCAGGTGAACACCCCGACGGTGCCCCTCAAACGCCGCCCAACGATCGCCAACGTCAAGGCTTCGCTGTCGCGCGTCGTTCAAGTGAGCAATCTTCCGGGCTTTCAGATTCGATCGCTCAACGTCGGCGGGGCCGACTACCTCGTCGTGGCCGCTTCGACGTCGGGCATCAAGAAGCAGAATCAACACCTCGCGCTCTTAGTCGCGGGCGCCGCCATCGTGGCCGCCCTCTTGGGCCTGGTGCTGGCGCGCGAAGTGATGCATCGCGATCTTCGCTCGATGGGACGACTCATTGACTACGCCGGCGACGTGGCCGGCGGAGACGAGACGGGACCCGTGCCGCCCAGCGAAGGCAGTCGGGACTTAAAAGAACTGCGCGGGGCGCTGGTCATCATGGTGGACGCGCTGCAAGAGCGCATCGCCCTCGAAGCGCAGAACGCCAACGTCATGCAGCAGTTCATCGACGACGCGTCGCACGAGCTGCGTACGCCGCTCACCGTCGTCAAGGGCTACAACGAACTTCTGGCCAGTGGCCGGGCGAGTCCCGAACAGCAGGTCCGCGCCGTCACGAGAGTCCAACGCGAGGTCGAACGCATGGAGGAACTCGTTCGAGACCTCTTGTTACTCGCCGAAGTTCGCGAGGCGCCCCATCACGCCGAGCAACTGGTCGATCTCAGCGAGCTCCTGCGCACGCGCGTGGGCGAGTTTGCTCTGGAACACCCCGAACGACGCCTCACCAGTGCACTGGCGTCGGGGATCACGATCCACGCGCGCGTCGACTTCGTCGACCGCCTCCTCGGCAACGCCTTCAATAACGTCCTTCGCCATACGAAGAGCGACGCGCCCCTTCACGTGACACTGGCCGCCGCGAACCAGGAGGCGTCGCTCGTCATTGAGGACGGGGGCGCGGGACTGCCGTTCTACGGGGTGCGCCCGCAACGCTTCCAGCGATTCGACGACTCGCGCTCTCGCGAGACTGGCGGTTCGGGACTCGGCATGAGCATCATGGCCGACGTCGCCGAGTCGCTCGGCGGTGCGATGACCACCCAGGCGAGCTCCCTCGGGGGGCTCGCCTTGCACTTCGTGTTGCCGCTCGCGGTGTCGGTGAAGTCCTAGCTAGGTAGTCGGGGTACTCTTCGCGCGCACGTAGGCCTGTTGAACTTCCGCTAAGGCGCTCCGATAGAGATCAACGTGCTCTCCGAGTCGCTCACCACCGGCGTTCACCATCGCCGCGACGGTGTCAATGACCAGCTCGGCGGCGGCGAGATTGGGTGGCGTTTCGCCGAGCCGCAGCGCCGCGACTTGGAGCAGTACGAAGAGATGGTTTCCAAGGATCGCCTCGGCGGGCGCGGCGCGCAGGTACGCGATCTCGTCGGCTTCGTTGAACTCGGCCTCGCTCGTTGGATCGCTCACGCGAACCAACGTAGCGTTTCGAGGGCCGCTCGAAAGACTGGCGCCACGTCGAAACCGTGCACGACGACATCCTTCAAGCAGGCAACGGCGCCGAGGGACGTCACGTTGTCGACCGGGACGGCCGTCTGATAACGTAGTTGAGCAGTTCAGCAAGCGAGGTTGGCAGTGCCAACGTCCACCTGGCCACCAGCGTGCGTCCGGGTTCCCGGGAGTTGTGCGCCTCGCTTGCCGTGGCGACACCGCAGTGGTGTCGCGTAGAGCAAGGAGAGAGTTATCGCAACAGTGCCTGGAGACCACCGCGTCAATGACCGTATTCGTGTCGAAACCGTTCGCCTGATCGACCAAGATGGAAATCAGCGTGGCGTGATGGCAACGCGTGACGCGTTGGCGCTGGCGAGAAGCCTCGATTTGGACTTGGTGGAGATTGCGCCGACGGCGCAGCCGCCGGTGTGCCGCATTATGGACTACGGCAAGTTCAAGTTCGACGAGGCCCAAAAAGCCAAGGAGTCGCGACGAAAGACTCTCAACGTGGGCGTCAAGGAGATGAAGTACCGCCCGAAGATCGGCGCCGGTGACTTCGACACCAAGACGCGGCTCGTGGAGAAGTTTCTGGGCGAAGGTCACAAGGTGAAAGTCACCATCATGTTTCGCGGTCGCGAGTCGGCCCACCCCGAGTTAGGCAAGAAGATTCTCGATCGCATTGTCGAGAAACTCGAGGACGTGGCCAAAGTGGAGTCCGCACCCAAACTCGATGGTCGCAACATGATCATGGTGCTCGGGCCTGACAGGAAGTCCAAGGCTAAGAGCGTCGAAAGTTCGAAAGTAGTTGTAGGTCAAGAAGAGTCGCCGTTAGGCGCTGAAGTTTCGCTAGAGGAGGGCTGAAATGCCAAAGATGAAGACAGACAGTGGTGCGAAGAAGCGCATCAAGGTCACGGGCAGCGGCAAGCTGCGCCGTCGCAAGGCCTTCCGTGGACACCTCATGGAAAAGAAGTCGTCGGTACGCTCGCGGCGTCTTGGTCGCCAGACCGAGATCGCGCCGGGTTCGATGAAGCACGTCAAGCGCATGCTGGGTCTGTAGAGAGAACGAGTTAGGAAAGAGGTAGTGCTATGGCACGAGTAAAGAGGGCCGTCAACGCCAAGAAGCACCACAAGGCAATTCTCGAAGAGGCGAAGGGTTACTACGGCGATCGCAGCCGTACGTTTCGCAGTGCGAACCAGGCCGTACAGCACTCCGGGGTCTACGCGTTTCGAGACCGTCGCGCTCGTAAGGGCGAGATGCGAAAACTGTGGATCCAGCGCATCAACGCGGGTAGCCGGTCGCACGGTATGAGTTACAGTCGCTTCATCGCCGGGCTCAACGCCGCGGGTATCGAAGTCGACCGTCGCATGCTGGCGGAACTGGCCGTGAACGACACGGGCGCCTTTGGCGCGATCGTCGCTCAGGCCAGCGCCGCACTGACGAAGTAGGACTCATCGAGGCCCTGGGGTCTTCACACCAACGAGTGCGTCGACTTCGACGCCTCGCCCAGAAACGCTCGCTTCGATGGAGTGAGGGGACCTGCGTTATCGAGGGTCCGGACCTGGTGATCGCGGCCCTTGACGCGTCGGTGGCGTTCGAGGCGATCTACGTGGACGCGACGCGTACCTCCAGCGCGACGCTCGCTGACCTGCAAACTCGGGCCGCCGCGAAGGGGGTTCGCGTCTTCGCACTGGCGGAGGGCGTGCTCGAGCGCGTCGCGGACGCCTCCACGCCCCAACCGGTGCTCGGGGCCGTGCGTCTCCCGCTGGTCGACGTTGCCGCGATTGCCTGTCGCGGGCTCATCTTGGTGCTGCACGACGTGCGCGATCCCGGTAACGCGGGCACGCTCATTCGCTCCGCCGACGCCGCGGGAGCGAGCGGTGTTGTCTTCACCGGACGCTCGGTGGATCCCTTTAATCCCAAAACGCTTCGCGCGACGGCCGGTTCGATCTTTCACGTACCCGTCGCGGTCGACGAGCTGATCGTCACGCTGGCGTCCTTCGTCGGCCGGGGGGCGACGACGTTCGCCACCGTGGTGCGCGGGGGAGTAAGTCATCGAAAGGTCGACTTCACCGGTCCCACCGTCGTCGTCATTGGCAACGAAGCCGAGGGTCTCGACGAGGCGTCGATCGCGCTCTGTCAGGGCTCGATCACCATCGAGATGGCCGGGGCGAGTGAGTCACTCAACGCGGGGGTCGCGGGTTCGCTCATTGCGTTCGAATCTCTCTGGCAACGTGAAGGCACGACGACAAGTCCGCCAACCCCTAGCCTTTAGGAGTTATGACCACGTCACCACTCGAGCAACTTACTGAGCAGACGGCGGAACTCCTCGCCTCAATTGAAGCTTTGGCAACCATCGAGGCACTGCGCGAGGCCGAAGCGTCGCTAACGGGAAAACGTTCGATTCTCTCCACTTTGCAAAAATCGCTGGGCGCGCTCGAACCCGACGCGCGCAAGGCCGCGGGTGCCGAGCTGCAAGAGGCTCGCCGCGTGGTGGAATCCGCGCTCGAAGCGCGCCGGGTGCTGCTGCTGCGAGACGCCCGACGGGCGTCACTGGAAGCGGACCGCCTCGACCTCGGTGACGTGATCGTGAGTGACGTCCACTGGCCTCTTTCTATTGGCCACCCCGGACTCGTCGCGCTGACCCAACGAGAGCTCGAGGACGTATTCGTGGGCATGGGTTTCTCCGTGGCCGACGGTCCCGAAGTCGAGAGCGACTGGTTTAACTTTGAAGCCCTGAATATTCCCCCGGGCCACCCGGCGAGGGGCCTGTGGGACACGTTCTACGTCGAACTCGGCGAGCCCGAGACGGTCGTGTTGCGCACGCACACGTCGCCCACCCAGATCCATCTCATGGAGCACGCCGTGTCGACCAACACGTTGCCCATTCACTCGGTGATGCCCGGACGCTGCTACCGACGAGACACCCCCGACGCGCGCCACCTCGTTGGTTTTCATCAGATCGAAGGACTGGTCGTCGACCGCGGCATCTCCTTTGGCGACTTAGCCGGCGTGATCGAGACCTTCACGCGTGCCTACTTCGGACCCGACATCGCCTCGCGGCTGCGCCCGGGCTACTTCCCCTTCACCGAACCTTCGGCGGAGTTCGAAGTGACCTGCACCATCTGTCACGGTGACGGGTGTCGCACGTGTTCTGACACGGGGTGGATTGAGCTGGGGGGCTGTGGCGTGTTGGACCCCGCGGTCCTCGAGGCCGTGGGTATTGACGGCGACGAGTGGAGCGGTTTCGCCTTTGGCTTTGGCGTCGACCGCTGCGCTCAGATGCGCCACCAACTAGGCGACATGCGCGCGTTGATCGAGAACGACACGCGCTTTTTGGGACAGTTCTCGTGAAGATCTCGCTGACCTGGCTTCGCGAGTTCGTCGATCTTGACGAATCACCCGACGAACTGCGCGAGATCTTGGACGACCTCGGCTTAGTTGTTGAGGGCGTGCAACATGTCGGCGAGGGACTCCGCGACGTCGTGGTAGCGCGCGTGGAGGAGATTCGAGCCATTGAGGGAGCCGACCGCGTGCGCCTGGTCGTGGTCGACGCCGGCGACGGCCCGCTCGAAATCGTCTGTGGCGCGACCAACTTTGCTGTCGGCAACTTCGTGCCACTGGCCCCCGTGGGTGCGGTGCTGCCCGGGGGCTTCGTCATCGCCGAGCGAACCATGCGCGGCGTCACGTCGCACGGGATGCTCTGTTCGCCACGCGAACTGGAACTGAACGATGATCATCAGGGACTGATGGTGCTCGATGAGCTGATCGAGCCTCGCGTTGGTGAGGGTCTCTTAGAGGCGCTCAAGATCGCCCCCGACGTCATCTTTGACATCTCCGTTGAAGTGAATCGACCCGACGCGTGGTCCGTCGAGGGCGTGGCGCGCGACCTCGCGACGAGACTGCGCCGTCCCCTGCGCGCGCCGTCGATCGCCTCACCGAACGACGCCGGATCGTCGGACACTTTTGCCGCGGCGGGGATCGACGACCCCGATCTCTGCGGTCGACTGACGGTGTCGGTACTGCGTAACGTGAAGGTCGCCTCGTCACCGTCGTGGGTCGCTCAGCGTCTGCGGAACGCGGGAATGCGACCGATCTCGAACGTCGTGGACGCCTCCAACCTCGTCATGTTGGAACTGGGCCAGCCCACCCACCCGTACGACGCCGCGCACGTGGCGAAGAGAACGTTGCGGGCGCGCCGAGCACGAGCGGGCGAGACCCTGACCACGCTCGACGGCGTCGAACGTGAACTGGCCAAGAGCGGTCGGGGACTCGGTGACACCGGCGAGGACTGCGTCATCGTCGACGGCGACGATCGAGTCTTGGGGTTGGCGGGCGTCATGGGAGGCGCGGCGAGTGAGATCAGCGCCGACACCACCGACGTACTCCTCGAGGCGGCCTACTTCGACCCGATGACGATCGCGCGCTCGTCCAAGCGCCACGCGCTGCGCAGTGAGGCGTCGAATCGATTCGAACGTGGCGTTGATCCGCACCTGGCCCTTCGCGCGGCGGCGCGCTTCGTCGAGATCCTGACGCAAAGCGTGCCCGAGCTGTCCTGGCTTTCGAACCCCCTCGACGTGTGGGGCGACGTCCCGACTCCGCCCACGATCTCGCTACGCGACGCCGACGTGGAGCGTCTCTTAGGTGTACCCATCGCGAGAGACGAGGTCACGACCCTCCTGACGGGTCTGGGCTTCACGGTGAAGAAGAAGAAACAACATCTGAAAGTCACCGCGCCGAGTCGCCGGCTCGACGTTCGAGAAGGCGCGCTCGGGCGAGCGGACGTCATCGAAGAGGTCGCTCGTCTCTACAGCTATCGCCGCCTGCCAAGACACAGTCCCACCTGGCCCGAACCGGGCTTTCTTACGGCACGCCAGCAACTGCGCCGCCACGTGCGCGACGTGGTCGTCAACGCGGGCGTGACGGAGGCGTGGACGCCCACGCTCGGCAGCGACGCCGACTTCGATCTTGTGCATCCCGGGATAGCGCGCGTGCGCGTCACTAACCCCCTCGCCTCGGATGAGTCGGTACTTCGAGCGACGATGATCACCGGGCTCGTTCGCGCGTGGGCCAAGAACTTCGAGCGCGGGACCGGCGACGTGATGCTCGGCGAGTTTGGCGTCGTCTTTCAACACCCGAGCGCTACGACAGAGCCTCGTATGACGAGAGGCGGCGCCGGGGGCACGTTGACCTTGGCGCTGCCCTCAGAGAACGAGCGGCTCACGATTGTGCTGGCCCGACCCGAAGACGACGCGAGTAGCGCGGTCGCGCTCTGGGACGTGCTCGCGCAACGCCTCGGACTCGCCGACGTCGTGGTTCGATCATCAAATGAGCCGCCTCGAGGACTGCACCCGACGAGAACGGCCGCCCTCGTTGATCGTGCGTCGGGCGCGCTGCTCGGCTACGTCGGCGAAGTTGACGCGGAACTGGTGAACGCGATCACCGTCGCACCACCGCTGCGGCGTCTCGGTCTTCTCGACGTCGACCTGGACGCGTTGGCCGATCCGACGTTGGCCACGCGCGCCTCAATGTTCGTAAGCGTGCCGAGTCGATACCCCAGTGCGGTACTCGATCTCGCCTTCGTGACGCCCCGGTCCATCAACGCCGGCGACCTGGCCCACGCGCTGCGTCAATCCAGCGAGCTCGTTGAAGAAGTCACACTCTTTGATGTCTACGAGGGGCCGACGCTCAGCGAAGGTACGAGGAGTCTGGCCTACAACGTTCGACTCAGCTCAGAAGAACGTACCTTAAGTGAAGACGAGGTCGCACGAGGTCGTGCGGCTCTCCTCGAGACCGCCGCATCGCTGGGTGCGGTGCTTCGCTAAGGGGATACCATCGCCATCGCCATCACCGAGATCGAGTTCGTCCCCCTTACCGAACGCGGACGTCGTTTCCAAAGGGACTACCTCATTCGACTCAGTGACACCGACGACGAGGGTCTCTTGCGCCTCGACGGCGTGGCGCGCTATCTCCAAGACGTGGGCACCGACGACTGGATCGACACGGGCGTCTCTTCCGACGTCGTCTGGATTGTTCGGCGAACGTCGCTCCGGCACGTTTCCGGTACGCGCTGGCCGCGCTACCTCGACAACGTCACGCTGACGACGTGGTGTGGTGGCGTGGGTGCCGCGTGGGCCGAACGTCGAACCAACTTCGAACTCGAGGGACAACTGCTGCTCGAGGCCGCGGCGCTATGGGTGCCCACCGACGCGACGGGTCGCCCACTGCGCGTGCGACAGGACTTCTTCGACGTCTACGGCAAGTCGGCGGGCGAGAGAAAGATCTCCGGGCGAGTAACGACGCCCGAGATTCCCGACGACGCGCAGTTTCGATCGTGGCCGCTTCGCGCGTCGGACCTGGACATTGTCGGACACGTGAACAACGCCGCCGTGTGGCTGGCCGTGAGCGAGGTCTTAAAGCCGCCCCTTCACCTGGTGAGCGTGACGCACCATCTCGCCATCGAGCGCGACGACAAGGTCACGCTCGCCACTGCCTCGGGACGTCTGTGGCTACTCGTTGACGGCACGGTTCGAGTCTCGGTGGAGTACCAAGTGGCCTAGGTGACGAGGGCGGGCTCTCGGCTACTGGTGGCCAACACGCAACCAATAATGACGAGTGGGAAGCCCACCATAATTCCGGCCGTGAGCGGCTCGTTGAGCGCCACGATGCCCAACACCACGGCGATCGCGGTGTTCACGTAAGTCACGACCGTCGCGCGCGTCGCGCCCACTTCCTTGATGAGTTCAAAGAACGTTAAGAAGGCTGCGGCAGTACACACCACCGAGAGCACCGCGAGGCAACTCCACGTCTCGCCCGACACGTGGGCTGGCAGGTGCGCGAGGTCCCAGGGTATCCAACAGAAGGCGACGACGGCCGTGGCGCCCACGACGACGGTCGGTCCCGGCACGTCCTTCAATTTTGTCGCGAGAATTATCGGACCGATCGAGTAGCCCACGCAGACGACCATCATGAACCCGATCCACGTGATGGAGCCGCCCGTCAGGTCGAGCCCGACGAGAAACGCCACGCCGACGACGCCGATGCCGAGACCCAGGAGGCGCCGCGGCGCGATGGCCCCTTCGGTGCGTCGAATGCGCTGGGCGACAACGGAAAAGAGTGGCACGCAGCAGATCAACAGACTCGTGAGGGAGCTGGTGATGTGTTTTTCTGCCGTCGCCATCAAGTACCACGGCACGCCGAACTCGACGACGCCAAAGATGGCGATCCACTTGAAGTTCTTCCACAGTGTCGGGAGTTGCTTTTGGGCGACGACGAGCGGCGCCAGGAGGAACGCGGCCGGGGCGGTTCTGGCAAAGACCAAGACGCCGGGGTCGAGTTGGCGAACGGCGATTCGAATAAGCAGGTAGGGGATTCCCCAAATGACGGCCATTGCGAGAAAGTACGTCCAGCCCCGTCGTGACATGGAAGGAGCCTAGCGTGACGTGACGAAACTTGCATTTTTGCTCTCCCGTGTGCATAAAATGTCATATGCGCGTGGGTGTCGTGGGAGCAACCGGTTACGCCGGGACGGAACTACTTCGCCTCGCCGCGTCGCACCCCGACCTGGACGTGATCGTGGCGACCGGTTCGTCCAACGCGGGCAAGCGCGTCGCCGACCACGCGCCCGCCCTCGCGGGCGCCTATCCCACCTTGATGGTTGAAGCGTCTGAGCGGATTTTCGAGCGCGATCTCGACGTCGTCTTTGTGGCGCTACCGCACGGCGAGAGTCAGGCGTTCGTTCCTCAGCTTCTCGCGCGCGGCACTCAGGTCGTCGACTTGGGTGCCGACTTTCGCCTCAAGAACGCTGACGACTACCCGCGCTGGTACGGACACGAACACCAGGCGAAGGATCTCTTGGCGAGTTCGGTCTACGGTCTCGTCGAACGCCATCGTGACGAACTTCGTGGCGCCACGCTCATCGCCGTGCCGGGCTGTTACCCAACGGCCAGCGCGCTCGCGCTCGGACCGTTCTGCGACGAAGGCCTCATTGGGCGCGAGAACATTGTCATCAACGCCCTGAGCGGCGCCTCGGGCGCCGGTCGGGCCACGAGCGAGCGACTGCACTTCTCGCGCCTGGTGGGCAACGCCGAGGCGTACGGACTCCTCACGCATCGCCACACCCCCGAGATACAACAAGAACTCGGCGCGACCCTGCTCTTCACGCCCCACCTGGTGCCCGTCAGTCGAGGCATGCTCGTCAGCGCGTACGGACGCGTGACGTCGAGCGCGTGGACGACGGCGGACGCGTTGTCGCTCCTTCGTGCGCGCTACGCGAGCGATCCCTTCGTGGTCGTCACCGACGACGCACCGACGCTGAAGGATCCACTTGGCAGCAATCTCTGTTTCGTCAGTGCTCGCGTCGACGAGAGAACCGGATGGCTGCTCGCGATGAGCTCGCTCGATAATCTCACCAAGGGCGCCGCCGGCCAGGCCGTCCAGGCCTGGAACGTCGCCACCGGTCGCGACGAGACGCTGGGCCTTCCTCTCGTGGGACTCACCCCGTGAAGAGCTACGTCGTGAAGCTCGGGGGCCACGCGCTCGACACGCTGCGGCCGAACTCGGATGTGCTCGTCGCGCTCGCTCGTGACGTTGAGACCTTGCGCGACGAGTCCACGCACGTTGTCATCGTGCACGGTGGGGGACCACAGATACAGGCGTTGCTCGACGCCGTCGGACTCGAGAGTCGTTTTCACGAAGGTCTGCGGGTGACCGATGAGGTCACGGTCGAATTCGTCGCCATGGCGCTCAGCCAAGTGAACCTTCACCTCGTCGCGGCCCTCAACCGAGCCGGGCTCGCGAGCGCGGGAGTGTCGGGCGTCGACGGATCGCTCTTGACGGCCTCGGCGCTCGGTCCCCCCTGGGGCCGCGTGGGCGCGGTGCCCAAGGTCGACTGCTCCCTCATCGAGACCCTGTGGGCGAGTGGCGTCACGCCCGTGGTCAGTTCAATCAGTACTGACGAGTGGGGCGAACTCGTGAACTGCAACGCCGACGTCGCGGCTGGCGCCCTCGCAGGAGCGCTGCAGGCTGAGGCGTTGATTCTTCTAAGTGACGTGGATCAACTGCGCACTGATCCCCTCGACGAGAACACGTCCTTGGCGTTGGTGACCCGTGATGACGTCCGCCGCCTGTTCGACAACGGATCAATCCGCGACGGAATGAGGCCCAAGATGAACGCCGCCCTCGACGCGCTCGAAGGCGGCGCTCGTCGCGTGCTGGTGGCGAACGGCACCAGAGCGCACGCCCTTCGTGACGCGTTGGCCGGATCGACAAAAAGTACGGAGGTCGTTCCATGACCCGGCACTTCGTAACCATTGACCAGCTGAGCGACGACAGGTTGTCCTTGATCTACGACTTAGCGACGTCGCCGTTTGATGACGAGACGATGAAGGGTCAGGGCGTCGCCCTCATCTTTGAGTGGCCGAGTCTTCGCACGCGCGCCGCGAGTTCGTCGGCCGTCCACGAGCTCGGGGGCTACGCCACGTTCTTCGGGGACGACGAGATTGGCCTCGACAGTCGCGAATCGGCTGAGGACGTCGGTCGAACCATCGCCGAGATGTACGCCATCGCCGCGTTGCGCGTTCGCCGCCACGGCGTCTTCGCTCGTATGCGCGAAGCCACCAGTGACCGACTCTCGCTCATCAACTTGCTGAGCGACGTGGCGCACCCGACGCAGGCCGTCGCCGACGTTCTCACCATCGCCGACGAGTTCACCGAGGGCGACGTCTCGGCCCTCTCGGGCCTCGAGGTGGCGTACGTGGGCGACGCCACGAACGTCGCGCGCTCGTTGGCGGTGGCCCTGCTGCGCCTGGGCGTGAACGTCACCGTGGGCTCTCCCGAGGGCTATCAACTCACGCCGGGAGGCGAAGAGGACCCCTCGGTCGTGGACGGCCCGGGGACGTTACGCCTCTGTGACAGTGCCTACGACGCGGTCAAGGACGCCAACGTGGTCTACACCGACGCGTGGGTCTCCATGGGTTGTGAAGAGGAAACGGCGACTCGACGCGCGGAGCTGACGGCGTTTCAAGTGAACGAGGCGTTGATGGGCGTGGCAAAGAAGGACGCGATTTTGATGCACTGTCTACCGGCGCATCGCGGTGACGAGATTACACACGAAGTACTGGACAGCGAACGCTCGCGCGTCTGGCGACAAGTCTTTCACCGTCGCTCGGCGATGATCGGCGTGTTGCGCTGGATAAAAGGAGATTCATGACCAAGACCCAACGACAGCATCGAATTGGAGAGTTGATCGATCACGACATCATCTCGACGGCCGCGCAGATCGTGACACGACTGCGAGGCGAGGGCATCGCCGCCACCCAAGCGACCGTGACGCGCGATCTCCAAGAACTCGGCACGGTAAAGATTCGTGACGAACACGGGGCTCGACGAATCGTGATGGCCCCCTCACCCAAGCTCGCGCCCGCGCCGCACGATCACCTTCGACGAATGATGGGCGAGTGGGTCGTGTCCGTGGAAAGTTCCTCTAATCTCGTGGTCGTGCGAACGCCGCCGGGCTGCGCGCACGTGGTGGCGTCGGCGCTCGATCGCAGCGCCCTACGAGGCGTACTCGGTTCGGTCGCCGGTGACGACACCATCTTGGTCATCGCCGCCGAGGAACATGGCGGAGCGTCGTTGGCGAGCGAGTTTCGTGTGCTGGCAGGATTGAGCGAAGTGGTTCACGAGAAGTTGAAGGGGAAGTAGAGATGGCTAAGCGAGTCGTACTTGCCTACAGCGGTGGACTCGACACGTCGGTCGCCGTACGCTGGATGATCCAAGAGTGGGGCGCCGAGGTGGTCTGTGTCCTGGTCGACGTGGGACAGGACGTCGAAAGTTCCGAGAGCTTCGCCGACATTAAGAAGCGCGCCCTCGCCGCCGGAGCGCTGGACTGTGTCGTGATCGACGCCAAGCGCGAAATGGCGGAGGAGTTCTGCGCGAAGGCCATAGCCGCGAACGCTCGCTACGAGGGAAAGTACCCCCTGGTGTCGGCGCTCTCTCGACCGGTCATTGTCCGTCACCTGGTCGATCAGGCTCGTACCTTCAGCGCGCAGGCCGTCGCGCACGGCTGCACGGGTAAGGGCAACGACCAGGTGCGCTTTGAGGTCGGCACGCACGCGCTCGCGCCCGAACTCGAAGTGCTCGCGCCCGCTCGCAACTGGGGCATGAGCCGGGCCGACTCCGTGGACTTCGCCCAGAAGTGGGAGATTCCGATCAAGGCCACCAAGGAGAAGATCTACTCCATCGACGAGAACCTCTGGGGACGGGCCATCGAGTGTGGCGCGATCGAGGACCCCTGGGCGGCGCCCCCCGAAGAGCCCTACACCTTGACGCGCGTGACCAACCTCGAGCCGGTCGAGTTGACCGTTCACTTCAAAGGGGGCGTGCCGACGGGACTTGACGGCGTCGAGATGGACCTCGCGGAACTTATCGCGACGCTGAACATGCTCGCGGGTTCCACCGGTTTCGGACGGATCGACATGGTGGAAAATCGCCGCGTCGGTATCAAGAGCCGCGAAGTGTACGAGTGTCCGGCGGCGCTCGCTCTCATTACCGCACACTCGGAGCTCGAAGACATGGTCCTGGAGCGCGACGTGCACCACGAAAAGGCTCGTCTGGAAACGCGTTGGGCCGAACTGGTCTACGACGGGATGTGGTTCTCGCCCCTCAAAGAGGCCCTCGACGCCTTTTTTGCGGACACCCAGCGACACGTCACCGGTGATGTTCGTCTCCTCTTTGAGGCACCGGGACTCCTTCGTGTGGTCGGACGACGCAGTCCGAAAGCTCTCTACGACCACGGACTGGCGACCTACGACGCCGCGGACACGTTTCGACACGCCGCCTCTGAGGGCTTCGTGCACATCTACGGTCTCGGCGTGAAGACCTGGGCCGCGCGTCAGGGCGCCAAGAACGCTACGCCGCCGACGTCATGACACTCTGGAGCGGACGCTTCTCGTCGCCCATGGACGAGACGCTCTGGAACCTCTCGGAGAGCTACTCCTTTGACCACGTGCTCTACGAGCACGACATCCGGGGGAGTAGCGCGCACGTGACGGGTCTAGCCGCCGTAGGCCTCTTGAGTGACGAGGAGAGTTCGACCCTGCTCTCGACCCTGGAGCAGATTCGTTCCGAGTTCGAAAGTGGCTCCTTCGTTCGTGCGCCCGGTGACGAGGACGTGCACATGGCGATTGAACGTCGTGCGACCGAGCTGGCCGGTGACGTGGGGGCCAAGCTCCATACCGGTCGAAGTCGCAACGATCAGGTCGCCACGACGTTGCGGCTCTTCACGCGTGACGCTCTCAGTGAGATCGCGCGCGCCGGTCTCTTTCTCGTGGAGATCCTTCTCGAGATCGGCGAGAAGAACGAAGACGCCTACCTCCCGGGTTACACTCACCTCCAACGCGCGCAGCCCGTTCTCTTGAGCCACCATCTGAACGCCCACGCCTTCGCGTTGCTGCGCGACGTGGATCGGCTCCTCGACACGCGCGATCGCTTGAACGTCTCGCCCCTCGGTGCGGGCGCCCTCGCGGGCACGTCGCTGGCGCTCGACCCAACGATTGCGGCGGACTTGCTGGGTTTCGACGCGACGTTCGCGAACTCGATGGACGCGGTGAGTGACCGCGATTTCGTGGCCGAGACGCTCTTCGACGTGGCGCTGATGGGGGTGCATCTCTCGCGCATCGGCGAGGAGTTGGTGCTCTGGACTTCCGCAGAGTTCAACTTCGCGTCGCTCGGGGACGACTTCACGACCGGATCGTCCATGTTGCCCCAAAAGAAGAACAGCGACGTGGCCGAACTGGCTCGAGCGAAGAGCGGCAGACTGGTCGGCAACTTGACCGGCCTCCTCGTCGTGTTGAAGGGCCTGCCCCTTTCGTACAATCGAGACCTCCAGGAGGATAAGGAGCCACTGTTCGATTCCGTGCGACAGGTCCTCCTGGTGTTGAGAGCATTGAGCGGGGCGTTTCGGTCAATGACGTTTAACGACGATGTCGCAAAATCCGCCGCCGACGATCAGTTCCTGGTAGCGATAGACCTCGCCGAAGAGCTCGTCGCTGAGGGCGTGCCCTTTCGTCAAGCTCACGAGAAGGTGGGAAAACTCGTCGCGAAGGCCGTAGCTCAGAAGCGGCCGCTCCGTGACGTGGTGGCGGCCACGCCCACGTATCAACGATTCGATCACCTCTTCGACGAAGGTGAAGCCCTCGTTCGCCGGCGTTCGCCGGGGGCCTCGGGCCCCGGACCCCGGCGCGATCAAGCGCAACGACTTCGCCAGAGCGCTGACGAAGCCCGCCAACGTCTCTAGCCATTCGGGGTCTCTGTTACAGGCCCTCGTCAGAGTAGGGGAGTGTCCTTTAGTCCCGGCGTCGAAACCTACAGTGAGAGTGCATGGTCGAACGACTTCTAACCCCCTCCAAGATCTCGTCGTGGCTCGGCTGCGGGCACTATCTCTCGCTCAGTAATCAAGTGGAGTCGGGGCTCCTCGCGACGCAACGAACGCCGTTGAACGATCTCGCTGAAATTCTCATTGACAAGGGTAATCAACACGAATCGAACTGTCTCGAAGACTACGAAGCCATGGGTAAAACGATCTACGAGGTGCCGGGTAGGAACGCCGGCGAACCATTCCAAACGTGGGTCGAGCGAGTGGGCAATCCGATGGAGAAGGGCTTTGACGTCATCTATCAAATGCCCTTCGTGCACGACGGCATTCGAGGGATTGCCGACTTTCTCGTTCGGACCGAGAGCTCTGACGCGACAGTCGCCACGTACGAACCTGTCGACGCCAAACTGACCCGCAGCAAGGGAAAGCCGGGCCACGTTCTTCAACTCTGTTTCTACGCAGAAGCCATGACGGCGTTGACGGGCGTCACGCCACGCAAGATGCACATTTGGCTGGGTTCCGGTCGCACCGAGGAGCTCTCCGTCGACGAGTTCTTGCCCTACTGGCGACGACTCCGTCGACAGCTCGGAGCGCTCCTCGAGAGCGAGCAGTCAACGATCGTCACGCAGCCAAAGCCCTGCGTCACGTGTGAGTACTGCGAGTTTCAGGGCCACTGCGAACAGCAGTGGCGTCAGGAGGACTCGTTGGCCTTTCTCGCCAACTCACGTCAGGTGGAGCGCGACGCGCTCGAAGCGTCGGGTGTGCTCACGCTTGAAGCGTTGGGACGGCGCGAAGAGTCCGTGGTCGATCTGCGCGACGAGAAGCTGAGGCGACTGCACCGCCAGGCCGCGCTGCAAGTGCAGTCTCGTACGAGTCCGGAGTCACCACCAGTGTTCGAGTACGTCGAGGCCAGTGATGACCCGGTGTACGGACACGGTTTTGAACTCATGCCCCAACCCCACCCGGCGGACGTCTTCTTCGACTTCGAAGGCGATCCCTTTTGGACCGCGCAACACGATCTGATGTTTCTCGCTGGTCTCTACTATCAAGACGCCCACGGGGAGTGGAACTACGACGAGCGCTGGGCGCACTCGCTTGACGATCAACAGTCAATGATCAAGGGTCTGGTCGAGTTCTTCTCCGCTCGACGGGACGCTTTTCCAGAAATGCACGTCTATCACTACAACCACACGGAAAAGTCGACGATTGAGCGTCTTATGCGTGACGCGGAAGACGAGAACCTCTTCGCGAGCTTGGTGGAATCCGGGCTCTTCGTCGACCTCTTCCTCGTGGCCAAGAACGCGCTGCGCGTGGGGACCGAGTCCTACGGGCTAAAGCATCTAGAGCGTCTCGTCAGCTTTGAGAGGACGGCGGGCATCGAACACGGGGCCGGGGCGGTCGTGGAGTACGAGGAGTGGATGTTGTCGAAGGACGAGACACGTCTCCGCAATATTGCCCGCTACAACCGCGACGACGTGGCGGCCACGAGAGCGTTGCGCGACTGGCTGATCGAGCAGCGTCCCGCGGATCTCGCCTGGCGCGAAGCGATCATTACTCGCGAACCGTACGAACTCGACACTGACGAACTGGTCGAGGGGCTTCATCGCTTCGGTGAGGAAAGTCCCGAGTACCTGCTGGGCGAGCTGTTGAACTACTGGCGCCGAGAGCGGTCCGCCGACGTGACACCGAAGTACGTCGCGCTGAACGGTGACTACTCGGTTCTCTACGAGAACATGGACTTTCTGACCAGTCTGCAGTTCGTGCGATTCGAAGAGCCGGAGGGCCGCGAACGCACGCGAAAAATAGTGTTGACGTGGCCTGACCAGACCGTCGACCACTCGCTGTCGAAGGGCGACGTCCTCTACGCCGGCGTGGGTGTTCCCTACGGCAAGGGATCGATCACCGCGATTGACTTCGAGAATCGCGAAGTGAAGATTCGATGGGGCGCGCTGCAGGAAGAACTCGGTGGCGTTCCGGCGGTGTTGACGCGCGACCGGTACTTTCGACCGGCCGCGAAGGCCTCGGCGTTAAAGGATCTGGCGCGCCAGGTACTCGAACCCGACGTGCACGGGCCTGCGAGTCGACTGTCGATGGCGCTGCTTCGTGGCGACGATCCACGATTCACTGGCGGTCACGGTCCCGCCGGCGGTGTGTTCCTCGACGAATTGGCGTCGGTCTATCAGTGGGTCGACCACCTCGATGAAAGTTTCGTCGCCTTTCAAGGTCCTCCGGGTACGGGCAAGACCTACAGCGGGTCTCACATTATTCATCACCTCATTGCGTCGGGTAAGCGCGTCGGGGTGGTGGCGATGAGTCATCCGGCCATCGACAACTTGATGACCGCGACCTACAAAGTTTTCGAGGACGCCGGTGACGCGTCGCTCCTTCACGCGCTGCGCTGGCAGGAGGAAGCCGACGAAGTGTCGCTACCCTTTGCGCAGTACTCCAAGAAGAAGACGGATCTCACGTCGGGGGAGTTCAATCTCGTCGGAGGCACGGCGTGGTTGTGGGCCAACCAAGAGATGCGTCAGTGTCCCGTTGACTTCTTACTCGTCGACGAAGCGGGTCAGCTCTCCTTGGCCGACGCTCTGGCTTCCACCAACGGCGCGCGCAACATGCTGTTACTCGGTGACCCGTTGCAACTCAGTCAAGTCGCCAAGGCCGAACACCCGGGGGGATCGGGGTCGAGCGTGCTCCAACACGTCTTGGGTGAACACCTCACCATCCCCAACACGCACGGCGTGTTTATTGCCGAGACGTGGCGCATGCACCCGGATATCTGTGAGTTCATCTCGAAGCAGATCTACGAGGATCGTCTGACGAGTCACGCGAGTTGCGCCCAACAGTCAACGGAGTTCGGAACCGGCCTTCGCTGGTTGGAGACCCACCACGTCCGGCGTTCGACGGAGTCGACAGAAGAAGTCGACGTCGTCACCCAACAGATCGAGAAAATGGTGGGAACGACGTGGGTCAATCGGCACGGCGAATCGCTCGCTCTCGCTCCTCGCGACTTCATGGTGGTCGCACCCTACAACGACCAAGTCAACCTCCTGAGCGAGCGGTTTCGAAGGAGTCCCACGCTGCGCGGGGTGCAGGTGGGCACTGTGGATAAGTTCCAAGGAAGAGAGGCGCCGGTGGTGTTTTTTACCATGACCACGTCCTCGGCGGCCGACATGCCGCGCGGTCCGGAGTTCCTTTTTTCTCGTAATCGCCTGAACGTGGCGGTGTCGCGGGCGCGCTGTGTGGCTTATCTCGTCTGCACGGAAGCGCTACTGAATTCACGAGCGGTCGACATCGACGATATGCGACTCATTTCGACGCTGAGCGCCTTCGTGGAGTTCGCCCAAACTCACGTGACGAGCACTGAGCGACTGAAGTAGTCAAAGGTACGTTCTTGCAAAATGTCGCCTCGAAGCGGGCGAGAAAAGGGCGCGGCGCGAGCATCTTTCAACTGCTAATATGGTTTTCCTGCTTGAAGCGAGAGTGGCCCGGGACTTGCGTCTTTAGGCCTCGCGCTGGTAGGGTAGGCATCCCTGTCACTGGGGCAACTTAGTGACGGATTCGAGGGAGAAATCCCGAGATGGTGTACTTCATACCTCCGACTTCGGTCGTGTGTGATGTCGCTCCTTGAAAACGGAAGAACGAGAGCCAAAAGCCAGTACGGGCGACGATGGCCTGATCTAACAGGACGCGTCGTTCGTCAAAAGAAGTATTGCAGTAGGCAGAGAGTGCACCCCGTGCAGTCTCTGTCGTCAGATGAGTATTAGAGTCGCTCGTCTGGCTCTCTGATTTCTAGAGAACTTCGGTTCTCGAAGAATCTTGATGGAGAGTTTGATT
>PKXJ01000023.1:0-88302 GCA_003132305.1 Acidimicrobiaceae bacterium
TACTTTCTCTGGGGAACCTCAGGTGGGTGGTCGTCGAGAAAAACAATCTGACCCTCGTGGTTGATGATATAGAGCGCGTAGCGCTTCACCGAGATCGCGAAGCACGTGGCCGTGGCCTCCAACTTCAAGATGTCCGGAACGGCGTCTTTGTCGAAGGGATTGATCCCATCGTTTCTGTACGCATCCGACAGGTGAAATGAACCGACTTCAGGCGGACCGCGCAGAATCGAAAGTGGCGCCCGACTCCGAGTTAGTGCCCGTGGAATGCCCACGGCCCTCAGTCCGTAAATTGTCCCGGCAGAAAAGACCGCTTAATCAGTACATTCACCTCGTCCTCTTCTTGAAGCCCACCACCCTTTCAAGGTGGTGTCCCCACCACGCAAAATTCGAACCTGAAGCGTTCATCTCACGCCCCCGTTTCCGGGTGAGTGAGGTATATCAGTCCCCAAATTAGACCTGAGTTCCTCCACGAGCTCTACGATTTGCCTTCGGCTCAGTTTCGTCAATGGCCGGGGATCGTTCCACGGCGATTTACTTGGGTTGGGTTCTGAGTCGCGACGCCGAGGTATCAAATGAAAATGAACATGCGCATCGGTGTTACCTAGGACGGCGAGGTTGATGCGAGATGCGCCCGTTAAAGCAGACATGGCTCTCATCGCACGCTGCGAATCTGCGACAAATTCGTTGAGCAATTCCCTGGGAATATCCTCCCAATGCTCGAAGTGTTCGTTGAGGACCAGTATCGTCCTTCCCGGAAACCGCCCATCGTCATATAGCCCGAGAAAACTAACATTCATTTGACAAATCGGGTTCCACAGTTCGAATCCGCAGCTTGGGCATCTGAAACAATCGGAAGATGAGAGACCTTGCATCAAAAGAGTAAATACCTTCTCGTCAGACCGCTCAATGTAAGCAGATCTTCGTCACCGTCCAATTTAGTGCTGGCGCCAAGAAATGGATTCTTGGAGCAAAACAATCGTTCGAGGCAGATTTCGAGTTCTTGGGTAAGTGCACGAGCGCGACGGAAAGCGTCGTTGCTTCCAGGGTTGCGAGGATGTTGGACCTTACAGACTTCGCTTCGGAATTCAGAATCATTGAGCAATCCAGCAAATTCGTCAGCGATCTCGAAGCTCCGGCGAAGATGAACCTTGTCTTCTTCACACACGAACTGCTCCAACTGGGCCAGACGCGCGAGCGGAGGCATTTTAAATTGTTCGCAGAGCAATTCTGTTTCGACCGGAACGTCCAGAATGCAAGGAATGAACAGCGAGATAATTGTTCCCGCGAACGCAAGTTTTCTGCTGCTCCGCAGTTTGACGTACCGGAGGCCCCACTTGGGAGAATCGAACTCCGTTCCGTCATCTGAAAATTCTTCAGGCAGCGAAACTTCGTCCCAGCGTTTTGCTTGGTAATCGACCGCGATCGTTCGCCAGTATCTAACGACATCATTGAGGAGAAAGCGCGGCACACCCTTCTTATGAAGAGTCGACTTCTCTTCTTCGTTTTGGTAGTCATGCAGATACCGATTCAAAATTGACGCCACGGTGATTGAGTGAGACACAATATCGATAATCGGCACGCTCTCCTCAAGAAAAAGCATCCGTTGAGTGTGACTTCGATTCGTGTCTTCCTCAAGGCCGATTCGATTTATCAGATCCGAAGAGGAAATGACGCCCCCAAAAAGTCTCGTGCGCCCTGGATCACCGAGGTTCGATCGTTTCTGCGCGACAAGCGCAGCGACGCGATAGTTCTGAATATCCTCTGGCAGTTCAATGGCACGGTATGCGACAATGGCATGATCAAAATCGCTCGTGTCAGGCGCAGTACAGAGTTCTTGTCGAGCAAGACTTCCGAACGCTACAAGACCAAGAGGAAGATTTTCATGAGTCTCCCCCCTTCGAAGGACGCCTTTATCGACAAGATACCCCTCGGCGGACCTTCTTACCTCCTTCAGAGTCTCCTCTGATGCCTGTGCCGCTCTCGACAGATTCGGCAACTCAAGGGCGAGCGCGGACTTTAAGCGTTCCAACTTCTCGTGCATCGCTACCGCCCCCGGAATGGCAATCCATTCGTAGAACCGCAGATTTCATCGACATGTCTTCCGCGCTTACCAACTAAGGCCCATCCTAACTGGCGTGGCGCTCTTGACGATTAGAGGTCAGGTCTTCTGAACTTAGCAATTCATCGACGACCCTTAGACCGAGAGCATCCGAAACGCGAAATGCCGTTTGAAGATCCCACCGTGGCTTCCAAAGGAGTCGCATCAGACCGCTGCTTTCCAATCCGAGACTTTCACAGACTTGCAATGGATCACGGTTTTGAATCTCCCCAATGCATATGGTGCGCAGCAAGGAGGCTAGATCTCTCTCTCGCTCGGTTGATGAGTGAATGGATCTATTCATTAATTCCCTCCTAGATCTGACGTTGCATGTAGCCAAATAGGTCCATTGACGACAACGCAATGAAACCTATTTGCCTTTGGGTGTGCGTTGAAAGGGGTAAATCGTATGCATTTGTTGGGGGTAACCTGTCGAGAATTGGCTCGAATCTGAATATGCACCTCGCTCTCTTGTTTCTCGCCGCGTAGTTACATGCATGTAGTTTAGAGACACAGACTCGGCATATCGAACATTTGTTCGTAGAAAATCGACATCTTTCTCTGGTCGCTACTCTGTCTGAGGTTTAGAATAAAACTCCTCGGTCGATCAGGCCGAATCCTCGAAAGCGAGAGGTTCGACCCACGGGACTGCGAAGGTCTGAGGAGGCATCTTTCAACCAAAGCGAGAGCGGTCCCACTTGATTATTCTCCACAGTGGCTCCCAACGGTCGCAGCATTTTCGAACGACACTCAAATAATTCGGGAATGTTCTCGGGTGAGTGCGTTAGTGCACAGTGGCTCCCAACGGTCGCAGCATTTTCGAACGACACTCAAATAATTCGGGAATGTTCTCGGGTGAGTGCGTTAGTGCACAGTGAATCGCGAAGGACAGTTCCTATGTCACTCGTGCACTAAAGAGCGCGCTAATGCAAATATGAGTTAACTCCCGTCAGGACTCGGCCATACCTCTTCGTCTTCGGAATCGTTTGACTCAGAGGGCTCATCAAAGACCACCGTCTCCGGCAACTTGATTGGCGGTTTCCACGGAGAAAAATGCTTATACTCCCATGACTTGACCTTGGGTGCTCCAGGGTCGAACAGTGTGAGCAGTCCCCTTGCCTCACGACGCCTGGCTTGACGATTGGCCACTGCTTGCGATCTCTGCTCGGGTATACCCTTTGCTCTTGTGGCCCGATAAATACTCGACATGATCTTGTTCCCGGGGAAAGCGTCGGTCGCAAACACCATCGTATAGATCGGTTGATCCGAGACATTGGTGAGCTTGAGGTCGTGCGTCCACTCGTATCCGAGTACCTTCTCTAGCCTCCACCTCAGTAGATTGACGAACTCGTCACGTGTGCGCTGCGGGCCGAACTCGCCCGACTGCCGCCGCTGATAAATCGCGATCCATTCGTCGGTGCCAAAGTAACCAGTGAGCTGTGCAGGCCACCCTTCACCTCTAGTGCCCTTGAGACCGAGCACTCGGGCGAAGGCTGGTTCGGGAACGAGTATCCACATCTCAACTTTGCGCTCTTTTTTGTCTCTGCGCCACTTGGAGAGCATTTCCAGTGTGGTCCACTCAACTTCCAGCCCCTTTGGATCAACGAACGCGAAGGTCGGCGCCCATCTGAGATCCTTCACGCTCTCCAGACCCTCTTCTAAGCAGCGATTGCAATCGCCCGCGACGACTTTGTATCGGTCATCTCCTGGGAACGCTTCTTCCAAATCCAATTTCAGTGAGGCGGCTTGCGCGTCAAGTTCCCAGAAAACGAGACGAGAAAATGGCGGCTTCGTGCGAAGGGCTCGCGCCGTAGATCCAGGAAATGTTTTTCCGCTTTGTTCCAGAGTGTGAGAAAGGCTCCCGCCGAATAAATCTAGGTACACAGTTGACTTTGCTGAACGAGAAGCGTTGTTGAATGCAGAAAGATACTTAGATAGAACGTCAAGCTTGACTTCAGTCCAATATCCCCCCCAGTTCGCCACTATCGATGCTGACTTGGACCAGTTGGCATCTCATTCCAAGTTCTTCCACCCATGGTACGTCCGGCGGCCCCTTTTCCGACGCGACGCATTCTCACAGGAGCGCCGGGCGCCATCACCTTTGGCATGGCATCTAGAATCTCTCCTTCGATGGTGACTGGTACCGCTCCAGACTCACGATTTGGCACCCAAGCGCCCCACTGCTTGAAGAAAAAGGCCACACCCTCCACCCTGCATCGATCTCGAAGGTCTTCGGCCCAAGCGGGATACATCGGTCGTGCCCCGGGCCCGGACTCTCCACCAGCAATCAGCCAGTCAATATCGGTCAGTTCAAGATTCGGGAGCGGCCCAAGGAGTGGTTCGGCGGAGATGAAGCGCACTGCGGCTGGAACCTTGCGGAGATGATTCGCTCTAAAGCTGTACCGAGCCGATTCGACAGAAACCCCCATCCAGATGTTGTCGGTCCAAGGCAAAAGCGTCGCGATTTTAGAGAGCCGCTGAGCGCGCTTCGTTAGCACCTGATAGGTATGGCGCGGGGTGTCGGCCATGACTTGAAATACATCCTCGATGAATTCGTCAGGCACGTCGGGGTGGAACAGGTCGCTCATGGAGTTCACGAAGATTAGACGTGGTGCCTTCCAGCGATGTGGAAGCTGTAGCTGATCCGGGTGAATCGTAAGTCCGAAGCCAGGACCGGAAGTCTTTGGAGAGCCATCGCGCTGATACTTCGGGTTTCCCATTGCCTTGAGTCGACGAGACAGCGTTAGCGCGTAACAGTGGTCACAACCTGGGGACGTCTGATCGCAGCCCGTCGTCGGATTCCAGGTTGCCTGAGTCCACTCAATACTTGACTTATCGGCCATAACGTTTTCTCCCCTTCTCCGACATTAGAAGCAACTGCGCATTAGGGCGCAGTCGATTGAGATCTTCGCAAGGCTTTGACTCATCTCAACTTTAGAGGACCAGCCAGTAAAGCCGCGCGATGACACGGAGCCAAGTTTGTGCCACCGAGTCGAGCCACGTCGATTGACAAGAGATGAACGTAATGCAATAGCTCGGTTATAGTGGGAGCCCACGATGTTGCGCAGATGAATATTGAAGCGAGCAGGCGCGGCCATCGCAGGTCTACGAGCCCTCAGGTCCTGAAAGTGATTCGTCCGCCGAAAAAGAAAACTGCAATCGAGATCCAGATGATGCGCCGCTCCATTTATTGCCGACGATGGTGACTCAATCATGTGCGCCGCATCGTTTGGCAGATTTAGGAACCCGCGATCACCAACATGACGGGACTAGCGAGCACCGAGAGGCACCGTTGAGTTCCCGGCGTCAACTTGGAAGTGCGCGAACACCTGACCCCTTGCACGGTTTGAAAGGGGTCAGCCTTATCAAATCCTTTAGCAACGCCTTTAGCAACACCGGCAACTTCGCGCACTCACGCACGGACGTCGGCGAAGTCAAACGCCCATGATTCACCACGCGTGCGGACACGAGTAGACACCTGCGAACTGGAAAAGTCGGCATGGCATGCAAGGGGTCAGGGGTTCGAATCCCCTTACCTCCACCAAGTCTGTTACTAAGACTATTGACCTGAAAAAACCACGCTCGGCGTGTCTGAGACTTCCTTTCCGGCCTTTGTCAGCATTTCTAGGCGACTGTGTCCGCTGTAGCGCCACCTCAATTCGAAATTTCAACGTGAACTTTCTTGTGGTGGCTCCCATGGAGACACCCTTTCACCGACCCTTCGGTCGGCTTATCGGGTGTCCACTATTTCTGGGAAGCTCAGGGCGTAACTAGAACGCGGCCGTCACAGTTCCGTCAACCAACACCTGAATGGGCTGTTTCCGCCACGGCGCGAAGAGGAGCGGTCTGGATTTCACGAACTTTATGTCATGGTGCTCTGCTGTACCCAGGCTCAGTTCGAATCTTCTGGACCTGCCAAACGATTGGATCTCAATTTTCCGTAGTTGTACCACGCCGTCCACCGTGATTTGCACTCTGCCCGTCATCTGATTACGTAAGAAGTGAACTTCGTGCTTCTCGGACTGCCCCACTACGAGGTTGAAGTCCGAGTTGAATGCCCTTGACACATTCAAACTGACGAGACCGAACACCACCAAAGCGCAGCCCGCCAGCCACGGCTGCCGAGCGACAGTAAGCGCGGAGAAGAACCCGAACCAAGCAACCACCATTATTGTGTATTGAATCTGCATCTTCATCGCTTCACCCTGACTATTTACTTCTTGTATTCTTCCTGATCAAATTAATGCCCAAAATCCAGAAAATCAAAATGACAGCGATTACGCCTAGGTAGATTGGCAGTTTGTCCTTGCCGTAGCCTTTCGAAAGCCAGACGCTGAACATGAAGATCGATGCACTCATGAGAGCGATGACTATCAAAGTAAGTTTGCGTTCTTTCTTCATCAATGAATTTATGGTACGCCTGCTCACGTGTTCAGACAACGCCACTGTGTCTTCAGGTTGCGACAATCAAATGCGAATACGAGGTTGAGACTTCGTTCGATTGATGGAACCAATAGGAGGTTACGCCCGAGACCGTGCCGTCCGCAACACCCGACACCACAGTGTCGGCACCTACCGTTGCCGCGAGCGCTTAACGTTCTCGCCCATGCGTCTTGCGAACCTCAATTCGGCGTCTCAATAGACAATTCCTCACAGTATTCGCGCAAAATCCGAGTTGCTTGCTGACCTCCAGGAGTGAGAGTCCGGACGCGTACAGACGTACCATCGAGTCGATGGCTTCGGACGTGGGAGATTGGCAGCGCATCGCAATTCCGGCCTTCTTGAGCCGTGCGGCGACAGTCGTGCGATGACAGCCGAATTCAGCAGCTAGCTCGTACACCGTGGCTCCTCCTTCGTAACGCGCGGCCACTTCGATCACCTGAGCCTCTGTGAGCCGCCTCTGTCGTTGACGGATTGGGCCACGTAGTTGATAATTGGACGAGGTGTGATCTTCCGGTGTTTGCCCCTTCAAGCGGTCTTCGACAAGGAGTAGCCATTTGTTTGAGTCAGCAGTGGATAGGGCCACCAAAAGAAACCTGATCATAGGATTTTTGATACTTCAGGGGATGGTGTTGCTAGTGGTGAACTTTAGCAACGCCTTTAGCAACCCAATCGAGACTTGGCATCGCCTGGCCGCATGGTTCGAGTTTTCGGGATGGAAACCCGGCACGATTCAGACCCCGTTAAGTACCCGCCCCTTTGATTGGTCAAGAGCATCTGGCTCGGTACAAAGCTCTGGTTCAGTTTCCTGGATCCTCTTCAGAGAACCCGTGAAGAGCAGTCCAGATCGTTGGGTGTCCACATCCCCTAGGGAGGCTCATTCCGCGCTTGTCCTGACGTGTCAGTAACTAAGGGGAGGAAGAAAGACTCTTGACGATTTCAAGCGCTCGCTGAAGATACTCACGTTTCCGACTGACAGTCTTCCAGAACAGAAAGAAGATATCCTGCAGTTCCATTATCTCTTTGTCGTAATTGTGTCCAACATCCAAAGCGCACAACTCCGCCAGAATCGCCATGTAGTGGCGACTGTCCATTCCCTCAAGAAGCAAACTCTCGAAGTTCGGTAGTGCGTATCCAGGAAGGTAACTAAGGCGCGGAAACCTTTGTGAAGACAGCAGCTGGTCGCATCGAACGAGTGAACCCTCCGCAAGGATGTCCAGAAACGTCTCGTAGTGACGAAGCGACACCGGATTGACCCGGTCGCCATCATCAGCGAGCGTGACCACAAAACCACTGTCGACCGCGCAATTCAAACCTTCGGCAAACTCCACAATCTCTGAATCAGTATTGACTTGCTGAATCAATCCAGTCGATCCAAAACTAAACTTGCGGACGAAACTGCTATCTCTGAAGAAGCACCGCAAGACGTTCGAGTCGACGTTGAACTTCGCCTCGCACTCAATCACACGCCAAAGTTCACGCCGGTCGATCGAGGGATCAAGCAACACGCTCTCAGGTGCACCAACTCCCCCTCCGGACCACCGCCATGACTGTGGAGAGACGGCCAACCTGTAGTGATCTGCATCGAGGATGATCTGGTCGATTCCATGTTCGGCCAAGCACGATTCGATTGCTCCGACCCATGCAAAATTCGGCGGGAAGAAGGTTCGCGGCTCTACACCTAAGAGTTGCGTCTTGATAGCGACGTCACTTGAAATCTGCTTGTGCAGAAACCGGAACGAAAGAAGTGATGGAAAAGCCTCATGCATGAGCGTCACTGCTCCGTCACACAATCCTTCTGAGGTCATGTTGCTCAGCATCTCGACTGTGCGAGGCGCATCAATGGCAAGTCTCGAAAGCAATGTCCCGGAGATTGCAAGTGTCAGTGGCACCCCGCGTCGCTCGTGGGCTCTTAACAACGGATCTATGCTCCGATGCGCGAGGTCCTGTACTTCACTACTTGGACAGATAGTTGGTAGGTGAAAGTACCAAGACACGACGATGCCCGAATTTCGAAAGTTCACATTAGGCCCTCAAAGAGTTCCAGAAGTGCCCGCACGTGGTCGCTCCAAGAGTACTTGAGCGCTTGGTCAATTGCCCGTTCAGCCTCCAATTGGAGAAGACGTGAATCGAGCGAGAGAAGCTCAATCCGGTTTACCAGTGCCGGAACGTCACCAATGTCAGCAAATGATTTGGCCAATTCAGGACCAACGAGTTCCCGAATGCCCTCGATGGCAAAGCCCACCGGGACACAACCTCGGCTCATTCCTTCAAGGACTGCGAAACCAAAGGTCTCATAGAGTGACAAGCTGACAAGGATCCGAGCAGACCTGTAGTAATCAAACACTTCCGATTCTTGGTCTACCTGGGATACGAACTCAACGACACCTTGCACTCGTTCCGCCCTTAGCGATTCTTGCAACCGATCCGCCAGCGGTCCTCGACCGATAACGACGACTCGGCAATTGATGCCTCTCCCGGTTAACTGCGAAACAAGGTCGGGAAGATAAGCAAGCCCCTTTTGATGAGTAAGTCGCGACACCACGAGTAGTGATATTGAATCACCATCGTGGTTAGCGAACGAGTGACTTTGACTCTCAGGCATCGTTACGCCGGGGGGTAGGACACGGAGGCGCTCTGCCGTGACGTTGTGAGATTGCAGGATTACGCCCGCCGCAAACTTCGAGGGGGTGATCACGGCGGCCGATAACCGAAATATCATCGATTCCAATGCGTGCTGCCGATCAATTGCTCCTGGTCGATCAAAGTATGAGAAACCTGCGTATAAGGGAAGATGGGAGTAAGCCACCATTCGACTCGCGTATCCAGATAAGAAGATGTCAACTGCTAACTGAGCCGTGAAGTAGTCCTGCACGAATAGCACGTCGTAATCGTTCCGCAGCCACTCCGCAAGATTCGGGGTAACTTGTGTTGCTTCGTTGAAAGGATCCAGCATCGATTCAGATTGATCGTGGGTCGCTGAGCGCAAGTGAATGCTGTTGCCTCGTGGCGAACTTGAACAATGCGAGTCACCAATCTGACCCGCACTTACTGCATAAGTCGGGACATCTATTACGTCGACGATCGAGTGTTCGCGGAGACGTTCAACCACCTCTTTGCTGTATCTCCCAACGCCGCCCCACGTGTACGGCGGATACTCAGACGTGAGCATGAGAATCTTCATTCGAAACCCAAGTTGAGGATGTTCTTCTGACGACCGCTTCTCAACTTAGTGACCAAATATGGCGATAAGGACACCGAGGACACCAAGGATTGCGGACAAGCCGCCGATAATTAGGAGGATCAGATTTAGTGAGCTTGCTTGAAGGTCGCGTATATTCTCGCCCGTAGGTCCAAGCTGCTTCTCCTCAACTAGCCGACTGACGTAGTCACGAACGACTGGCAAACGAATCGCGTCAGAATACCTGGCACGGTAGAACTCGCTTTGCAAGCGAGCGGAACCTCGCCACACTCTCAGTGGATAGAGCCAACGTGAAGAATCATGGATCCGAAAAAGTCGAGTTTCCACCGACCGCATTACCTCCTCGATCCAACCCGAATACAAACCAACTAAGAGTCCGCAGTATCTAAGCGGCGGATATTCAGGTAGGAGGTCGTACGTCTCAAACATTGAACTCTCCCGCGGCAGGGCTCTCGTGCAAGGGAGGCTTCCTTGGCTCGGAAGAAAGTATTCGCGATTCGCATCATAGATTTGGGAAGGGTACGGACGGGATACGGAAACAATCGCTCCAGGTTGGGAGAAATTCCGGAAGAACTCGGTGCTTCCCCAAATGTGACCCTCAAGGTAGCCAGATGCCAGTTCGGCGTCAACCCCCTCCCGATGAAGAAACAGGAGACCATAGATCAGAGAGGAGTACTTTTCCCAGTTAACAATCACTTCTGCATCTTGATCACATATTGATACGTAAAGATATTTCGAAGGAATCCGGTCACCAAGATGTTCGCGCAGAGCATGCTCCCATCTTCCAAGTGTCGGAAACGCTTCAACGATCTCATCGGACCCCCAGTAGAGGTCGTACATGAAACCAATGACCGACGAATGCTTGGCTCTTACAAGATTGTCAGTACTGACAATAAGTTCGCTCAGGGAGTATTCGTTCCTCTCGACTAGGACATGAATATCAAGCGTCACTGTCTCGTGAAACGAATTTTCGATGACGAAGTAGTCAAGGCGGACACGACCAAGGCTCCCGTCACCAGTCATCGGCATTGTTGCTATCTCGCATCCCAGATACGTAAATGTCAACCTCGAGTCCAACGAGTCATTAAACAGAAAACGCGACGCACTTCGATATAGTCCCTTGACCGACTCGTCAAGTACCTCACTCTGCTTGCCGATTGGTTCTCGAAGTACAGACGCGAAGGAAATGGGAGCCACGAGCGACCTAGTGAAGTAGATACGTCCACTCCCCGCGCTTGACATGCCGTGAACATACCATCACGAGATCACTCACACTCTCCTGGAAGAAACTCGCACCGCATCCCACAGCCGCGCCAATATGCACGGCCCAAATCTGCCTGACACAACCGCCGGACCACGATTTCTAAGCCACTCGCTCCGAGCCCCCGTTTTTACACCAGTACGCAACCAGGCCGACAAGAGACAACACGATTTCGTTTGAATCACAGCGAGTTGTCGGCCAACTCAGCACCACACAACCATCAGGCAGAACCCTCTAATCCAAAGGTGTCGGAATCCAGGCCCGGGCGGCCCACGAACAACCACAAAGGGAGCCCCACTTCCTCGCCCTAAGCGAGTGTGCTCCACCTTCGAAGAGCAATAGCATCGCTATCGGGGTACGATCACCGAATGGCTGGTGAGGACCATACCAAAGCAGCTTCTAGCTCCGGCGCCGGAGGATCGAATGGTGGCTCAGCCGTCGCCACGGTTGGCTCCGACGTCGCCGTCCACTTGGCCCTTGAGATCGGTTGGACCGTTGCCGTGCTTTACGGGCACTTGATTTCCAGATCAGGCACGTCGCTGAACCGCCTGCCGACTGAACACGAGCTTGAGCCCGTTCAGCGGATTGAACTCGAAGTCGAGCGACTTGACTCTCTGCTCAATCAACTGAGTGCACAACCTCTGGCCGCTTCCCACCGGCTCCCCGCGGTTCCGCGAACTGCTGACTTGGATGAAACGGAGCGTTCGCAGACGTTGTTAAAATTCAACCTTGAGATGCTTGAGGCCTTGGCTCAAATGGGTCGTGCCATCGAATTGGCATATCAATTGGGTCGAAGTCTTCGAGACACGGTCCATCCTCCCCTGCGAGCGGATTTGCAATCAGCTGGCCAACCTTCCGGCGCCTTGAATGACTCAGCGACCACTCAAGGACCGAGGATCGATCCCGCGGTTGCCGCCATCCGGAGTCAATTTTCACGCGGGAGAGTCTTCAAGCTGCAGAGCTGGCTGATTGTGCTGGGGCCCCAGTTGCCCAAGGATTCCGCCGCGATCGTAGGTACATCTCTCGGACATTGGTGCGATTTCACATGGTCGGTTTTCGACTCGTCCTCGCCTGAAAGGACGCGCCTGAAGTCGGATGAGCCAGAAGTTGCCTTCGCGAATGTCATTCTCAGCAGCCTCTTGAACCAAGGGGATGTCTGGCTGAATCTGCTCATTGGTGTCCAATCACCGGGAGGATTTCTGACGCCGGAGGGATACGTGGCCGCGGGTGAGGCCGCTCTGCATCGAACGGCGAAAATCATCCGGAGGATTGCTCTTCACTACTGGTTCGCGTTGCTCGTCCTCGCAGCAGCTCTGGTGGTCATCTTCTACATTGCCGCGAGAGACCTCGGTGGCGCCGCCAAGTTGTGGACACAGACCGGGGCCATTGCGGGTTCTCTAGGGATCACAGCGAAGGGAATCGGCAACAAACTGTCCTCTCTCGCGAACGAAGCCGAGAGTCCTATCTACGGACTGGAGAAGATTGACGTAGAAGCTTGGGCCGTCACCTCTCTTCCACGAAGTGTGAAACTGAACTCCCAAGGAGTACGCTTGCTCCGGCGAAACGGCATCTTGGGCCCAAGAACATTAGGTCGCAACTAGAGACTTCAACCGCTCTTCTGAGCCGGCGAGTTCCAACCATCCAACGACCCTTTGCACAGTGTGCAAGCACAATACTTTAGCAACGCCTTTAGCAACGTCGGCGATTACGTGTGGTCGCGCCCGTATGCCTGTGAATCGAAAGCGCAATATTCCAACCGCCCACGGTCAGCAGCGGACGTGAGCAAACTGAACAGGGCCGCATGGCATGAAAGTTCAAAGGCCGGTTGCGAGTGGCTCAACGTCGTTTTTGAGGAGCGCCTCGGTTCTTTTTACATTATGCTTGTGGATTCCAACCGAGCGTCGCCGGGATCGCCCATCTCGACTAATTGAGTTTTTGCGGGACGCTTAGAAACTCCTCCGACGTCCCTTCATCAATCGCGACGAAGTTCCATGGTTTCTCCCTTGGAATATTCGAATCGAACATTGGCTAGACCCGAAAACGAATCTTTGTCTAGCCATTCGCCTAGCCAAGAGATCAGACTACGGAGAATTTCTGAAGACGTCGCCGAACGACCGGCATCATTTGAACAGCAAATTTGAACAGAGAGCGACGGCCCCGTACTTACCAAATTGGTTCCCAGGGCGTCGGGAAAGCAGAAGGGATATTGCACAAGCCCGGCACCTGGAAGTGCTCTTGAGTCTCATCAATCTGTCAACTACATCGACAGCAATCACGTGCGTCACGTTCCACGTGTCTGTCTCGATTTCGAGTTGCTTTAAGCGCCAGTCCCATGGCGAAGTCCAATACAATCGAGCGTACGGTTGCGGAATAGCGTGAACATAGTCAGCACTTCAAACAAGGACTTGCGACAGTAGCGTATAGAGTCATTTCTCGCGACTCGGTCTGTTTCAAATGAAACAGACCGAGTCGCGAGATCTCAGTTTTTCTTTTGCCTCTTAAGCACAGCCGTAGTAGTTGCAGAAGAGTTGGGACGACGCAGTGTCGTCAAAACTGCCCATGTCATATGCCGAGCCGTTAACACCGATCAGATACGCAGGTGACCCGTAGTTGGCGTTCGCGAACAAGGTCGTTGCACATCCGTCGTAAGCTGCAACAGACTTCGCCTTATTATTGAAAGACGACGGCATATTGGCGCCACCAACGGTTGCCGAACAACCCGTGCCGGTCCAGACCAAGGTAGCGCCTGAGAAGCCACTGCCAGAATAGTCGATGGCAAGCACCATGCTGGGCGGCGGAACTAGTATCGAACTCGATTGTGAATTACTCGCACCTACTCCCATCTCGGAGGGTGAAACGTGTCGAGCTGCGCTAGCGTTCGCCAAGACTACTAGGCCGTGCGTGGCGTAACTAATCGAACCTCCGAAAGTGCTAAAACACTGGACGGAGCCATTCGATGAAGTAGATGTCACGCAATACGGTCCCGATCCGTTTGTCGGCGTTGCGGCGTTTACCGCCGACGGAATGGTGAGCGTTACTCCGCCGACCAACGCAACGATACCGAGCAGCTTTGTAAATCTATTGAAGTTCCTCATGTGAGTGATCTCTTTCTCTTGATTGGTTGTTCTCAGACTGCATAACTACACTTCCTTCGACCCACCCCTTTCAATGTCGATGCGGTTAAATACGGATCTCTGTCAGGTCGCGCTGCAATACTTCATAAGCTTCGGTAAACCCAACCTCGCGCATGTTGAAGATGTGCCAGAGAAGACTCCTGCCGTGCCGTTTGGCAGCGTGCAGACTACGAGACTCGGAATCAGATGAATTGTTTTGGATTCACTTATACGGATGAAATGCGAAACACCTTTGGCGCTGAGCCCATCTCGCCAACGCATGCTGCACGTGCCCAATGCATTCGCCGCCTGAGCGTCCGAGCCGGGTCTACCCGCAATAGAAACGGTCGCGCCGTCATGCCTTGTGACTCGTTGCCACAATTCAAAGTCTGTCAAGCCGTCAGAAACATCCCCCACGTACTATTTGTGTCCGGCTCCCACTGTTTGGTTTCCAAAAAAGGAATAATTGTCGAATTTTAGACATTTCCCGTGATACAAACGAGGGCGTTTCTCGGTGGTGTTCGACAATCCCCGCGCTGTCCGTGCCATGTGTTCCGTCTACGACACAAATCCGATATCGCCAGTCGTCCGTTGCCATCGGATTAACCGGTCCGATGAACTGGCCAACATCTGACGCGGGGATCAGATACCAAATGACCGCTACCAATGGTGGAGAAGGCCGCATAAATCACTACTTCTAACCGCGAAACGCGAGCGCCCGGGACCAATCGCAGATCCCCAGGGCACAATAGTTCTTTCCGACTGCGGATCGTCATTCCGCTTTCGGCCGTTCGTGCGCACCCTCAAGATCAACCGACTCGTGGGCTCTATGGATCGAGTGAGTGCGGCCGGTGACTACGCCGCGATGGAGTCGCTCTTTTCGATCTTGCAAAAGAACATGCTCGACACACAGCGCTGGCAGATACGTGAAGACCTGCAACTCGCCGTCCTGACGTGGATTGAAGCGAAACACGACCGTCAGCATCGCAAACGTTCCCGCGACAAGTTGACCTCGCTAGAGTTTGAGACCATCAACGCGACCCGAAAGGTCGCCTAAAGCTTTGAACCAAATGTGTCAACCGAATCGGCGGCAGTCCCAAGTGACTACCTCGTTCTATGGAGAATCCATTCTCATCAGCGGAAATCCCGGCTCGTGAAAGTCGGTCGCAATGAGAGTGATTCTCGCGGGGCTCACCGTGTCGCGGAACGCGTGTCTTGTCGGCATTGTCCCGAAGTTCGCCGAGTTATCTATTTGGCGCCCACGCTTCAGCCGGCTGGTATGCGGCAATGAAGTAGAGCGAATCGTCCTACTGACCAACGAACTACTCGCGGACGTACAACCGCGAGCCGAGTTTCTGGCGACCACTCAAACGGCCAAACTCCAACCGACCGGTGCGCGCCCGTGGAATGTATTGGTCATTGATGAATGGGTCGAGCTTGACGCAGCGGGCGACCTAAAACAACGTGCCCACACCATCACGCTTCTTCGCCGCTACCTAAGTCTTGGCAGGGGGGTAGGGTGCACGGCTCCATAGGTCAGACAAAGACCCACGAGCGACTCCGTGGATGTTGGCACGTGAACACTCAACACGCACCGCATCGCTCTCAATTGCGGGGACCGTCATCAAGCCGAAGCAGTTCTTGGAGTTGGAGCATTCGTCCACGATCAACTTCTGTCGGCAAGTTCGGGCCGTGCTCTCTAGAGTGATGGCGGACCGTCCTCTTCCGTGCAGGTTTTCAATTTCACTGATGAGCAAGTACCCACTCTGGTGATCGCTGGCCTGAGACCTCGTTAAGAAAGTTCCGTGTCATTGATCGGAAGAATCCATTTGGCAGGAATTCGTGAGGTAGTCCAGGCTCATGACTCCAACGGACGACACTCGAACGCTTTGCTTCAATACTTGGTGGCCTTTACTTCTCAATTACCCTCCCGAACCGCCCTTCGTCAGGTAGAGACCGAAGCCTCCGCGACTGCGTATGAGGGCGTAATCACTTGTAATCCCTTCGAATACTTTCGGATAGTCGCTAGGGCCGAGGACAATCGGAAGCACCAGATACTGCACTTCTTTTGCCATCGGCAATCGTGCTCCCGTGTTGTTCAGAAGGCCCCAATTCTGAGCGCTGAACGGCGTGGGCCACACGTAAACCTGCGCGCGGTGGTCAATGTGCGACACAAGTGGGTACCAAGCAGAGACGACCGCGTTCGGCGGCAACCCTTGTTCAACATAGTTAATCGCTTGAGCGCCACTGTTGGGGCTCCAACCGGGAATCAACTGATTGACAGAGAACGGAGCGTATCCCCAGACGAGGCACGACCACAATGCTGCTGATACCACGACGGCAGTCAAAATGTTGCGTCGACGAACACTCCTTTGCCGAGCAATTGCGAAGACGGTCCCCATCACGATGACCGGTGCGAGCGGCATCGAGTATTGATAAAGAATCTGGTGCATGTAGGGATCAGTACTCAAGACGTTTTCGGCAACGACGAGAATCCCAATCATCGCTATCTCGGGGGCGAGCAAGAAAACAAAGCCGGTCGTGCTTCCGAGTTGCCAGAGGTAGAAGAGGCGCCCTTGAGAACCTAAGTAGGACAACAATTGGTTTGGACGGTGTATAACGGTGCTGAACACGCCCGAAAAGCTACCGAAGGGTATCCGTCCAGCGTAGAAGCTCGACGAACCTAGGATGCCGGGGATGATCAACCAGTTAGCGGCCATCGCCCAGGCGACTGCTGCACCGATGATCAAGAGTCCCCATCGCCAATCCCGGCGGACTACGACCCAGATACCTAGCGGCACGACCAGCATCGCCGCGTCCTCTTTGACCATGAGTGACAGTGCCACCATCACGACGAGCATTACGGGCTTGCGCTCGAACGCCGCGTAGATTGCCAAACTGATAATAAGCACCTGGAAGGCTTCGGGGTGAAACTGGTCCAAATTGCCTTGTTGAAGCATCGGGTTAAGCAGATACGTAGCGACGAGCAGCGTCGCAATGGTGGTGCTCCTTATAAGTTTCTGGGCGAGAATGTAGATGGGAATTGCCGCGCCCGCGACAAGGAATGTTTGAAGTATCAACAAACCCTGGGGCTCCGGAAAGAGTCGATAAAACGGTGCGAAGAGCAGAAGGATAAACGACGTATGGTCGCCGAATAAATTGCGTCCCATAATCGTGACGAAGGGTGCGTGAAAGTGGGAGAGGAGCCATAAACCTTGGTCAAAGATTGCGAGGTCAAAGGGAGGATACCCGTACCCATAATAAAGCTTCATGCACAAGCTAATAAACCAGACAATGTAGGAGGCGAGCAAAAGGATGAGTCCGAGGTGCTTGACGTTCCCCACATTGAGGCAGAGTTCTCGTACATTCCGGATTGGTCTGTGATCAGCCACCGTGGCGCCACGCTGCGCTTCCGCGCAACCCTTCTCATATAGTTGCGAATTAGAAGAGGCTTCGGTCATTTTCCAACCGTCCTCGACAATCTGACCACGCCGTTAAACGATGACCGCGCTTCATGGTAAAGCAGGCATGGAAAAACTTCGTGATGCCATCACTTCGGATGGCGCACCGGCTCGCAGATTTCTGCCCTTCGCCCGCCATAATTCGATCAATCTGCCATCGGTGTCTTAATATCGATGCCGACAATGTCAATGATCCGTGACCCGACTTGAATTCCAAAGGTCGCGCACGCAACTCGTGAGTCGGAACCACTGGTACGAATGCGCCATCCCACTAATCCATACTTTCCAATGAGCAGTAACACCCGCTTTTGGGCTGTGCTAATAGAGACGCACTGATTTTTCGAAAAGTAACGTTCAACCAAGTTTTCGAATGACAGAACTCGTGGATATTTGAGTCTCCCATTAAAGACGGCAAGGCCTAACTTCGCACAATTTTCATTGTGCGCCGAAGGAGGAAAACCGGCCAGCGATCCGTCGAGGAGTACACAGAGAAAACCTGATGGCGTGGCACCTTTCCTTTCGCGCTTCCACTTCAATTCGGAGTGACACAATTCCAGCGGGTGACTACTGTAGGAAAACTCCTCAACGACCCTTGAATGCAACGAATCCTGCGAGTAACAGCTGAATCGATAAGTGTTACTGACGGGAGACCGCAACAATGTAATGGCCGCTGCAGTTCCCGCGAAGACAAGTATCGCCGATATGGAAACTATGGCAGTTCGACGCCATGATCTATGACGGAACCCACGAAACTGTTTGCTCGAATACTCAGTTTGAATTCGTCGAAGAACACGATCGGCAGGAAAAATCGCATCAAGCTCCTTGTCACCCAAACCTTTAACGGGATCGACCGCGTTAAATAATTGCCGGAAAGCGTCGTCTTTCAACTTTCGAACTCCCTTCCGAAAATAGACGGACTGGAACTGTCGCCTTGTTCCGAAGAAAGTAGCGCCTTCAAAACTAGTTTTGCGCGATTGATTCTAATACCGACTGCGTTTTCACTAACACCAATAATCTTGGCGATCTCTCGGTACGTCAACCTTTCCCAATATACAAATTCAAGTAGTTCTCGATCGGTGGAACGAAGTTGGTCGAGCGCACGCCTCACGATCACCGCGTCAACAAAATCAGATTCGTCGCCGTCAGAGTGGGGATCTCTCTCCAAAGAGAGCCGAGTACGAAGTCGTTCTCGTCGATCGCGCGAGCGCCGTTGATTTGACAAAACACGATAGGCAATTCCGTAGAGCCACTGCAGTTCGCGCTCGTGCTCAGGTAGGTCATCCCAACGTCGCCAGGCGATTAAGAACGTATCGGCAACTACGTCTTCGCAACTTTTAACGTCGTTCAGCCGTCGAAGCGTAAATCGCCGTAGCGCTCGTGAGTGCTCATTGAAAAGACGCGTGAACTCATCAATCGTTCCGCCGTCGCGCATGGTATCCGTTCGTAAAGCTATTTCTCGAGCGATGCCCTCCGTCTAGTAAATGTACACAGACTGAACTCGATCGTTCCAAGCCGTTCCGATCCAAGAAACGTCGGATCCCGCGGACGTCGCGCCCGGATAGACGTTACCTGAGCCGTTTTGGCCATCGGTCATGCTTATCGAGCACGCGCCGACCTTGTAAGACGATACTTCGTCAGAAAATGAGTAGCTCGACAGATTAATCCACGCCGCTTTCTGAAAGAGAACTAACTCATTACCGCCATAGCTGACGTTCTGATATAGCTGGAGACCGGATGAGCAGTTAATCAGAGGTTGAACTCCTCCGAGACCCGTGTTGATGGAAATCCAAGACTCATAGTCACTCTTATTAGCGAAACAGTTCGTTCCGTAGTTGGAGACGGCGCAAACGGTGGCAGTTCCCCAGCCTTGGGACAAGTCGATGGTTCCCCCGTTGTACGTCGCCATAACGTCCGAACCCGTTGACGCGGACGCAATGGAAACACCTCCAATCGTCCCTAACAGCGCTCCCGCAACGATCAGGGCCACAAACTGACCGAGACGATCGACACTTCGCATAGTTGTCCTCTCCAAGACGACAAAGAACCTCTGATGCTGTTTGTTTCCACGAGTCGGAAATACTTTCGAAAAGACGACATTATGTTTTTATCGGCGCAATTCACCTAATCAAAAGCCATTTTTGAGGGAGACTTCGCTCACACTGAAACCTTTTCTGTCACGTGGAAACAGAAAACGTGGTGAGTAAATAAGCGTTTCTCGTGCTCCAACTCGTGGGCGGCCCTGGGGGTCTCGTGTATAGCAGTCGATACGCAATCAATGAACTCGTTGACATGTACAACGAACTTCACGGCGCATCCACTTTTGACCAACAGGCACTCGGAAATTTGCTTGACCGGGCGGCGCGTGAGAAGCACAATTTTGGCACAGGACGTGCACTTCCACCCCGAACACTTCCGATGAACTCGCAGCTCGCGTCGTCAGTTGTCGGGGACATCGGTCGAACATTGCTCGACCTAGACGTTGAATTACGTCGCACGATATCTTTCATCTCGGACGGCTCAACGCGCCCGCTGAGAGATCGAAATGCAGTTGAGTTTCTCAGCGCCCGTCAAACTTCGTCGACGGATATTTTCCTGCTTTTGTCACGCGTGTTCTACGAAGTACTTACTTCGAGACCCCTAGACTTCCTCGTCACATTTTCGTGGTTCTGGGAACATCGCTTGAATCAGACGAGAAGCCGTCCGGCCCAAGATACGAAGAGCCACATCAACGTGCTCAACGTAATTGGTGAAAACGCACGTGCGAGTCTCAATTCTGGCCAACCGGTAGTGATCACGATCTCTATAGCTACCGGTGGTTCAACAGACATCGTATTTGACGCTGGCAGACCCGATTGAGATGAGTGTCTTAAACGCGTAACCGATAAGGAGGAGGGTAAAAAAGTCAATGGAGGACTTGATACTCAATACAAGGATCATTTCTCGTTCGCCATTTGGTCTTGAAGAGTAATTTCGAACATCAAATTGAGCGAGGAAGCTGATGGCCTTAGTAAACGAATTTCACACGTCAAGTGAAGAGGACGGCGACAAGTTGGTGTACCACAATCAAAGTGAATGCGGATACGGAAAGGAGATCATTCGAAACGGAAACCGAATATCGGGACGGGCGGACGGCAGTACTCTTTGCGAACGCTGCCGCGACATTGCTTTGGGAGAATAGGTGAAAGACCTCTTGCAGTCGGAGTTTCATTGTCAACTCAGAGGGCGCCGTCCCGCGATTAGACAACGCGAACTGTTTCGATAATTGCCGAATGTTGTGCATTAACTAGCCACTGGGAGGTTGAAATGATTGGACTTGTGACGGTCGTAACGGGTACGAGCAACACAGATTTTATTGGAATCATCGCGCTGGGCGCACTGGCCCTAATTATTTTCACAGCAGTCTATGTAAAGGAGAGACAGGTGAGCGCAACCTTCGCGCGAGTCTTCGCGCTCATTGTCATTGCAGTACTTGGTGTTGCTCTGGGTTTCGCCAGTATTACGAGTACGACACAGACCGCCGGATTTACTCTTCTTGGCACGATCGCAGGGTATCTCGCAGGTACAAAGACCAAGACCGCGACCACGTCAAAGTCAACTGTCGATGCCAATATGAACGTTATGGGAATCGCTGGATCCCCGACGGCTGAGGAAAGCAAACCCCACACATTTGAAACGTACCTGTAAGCCCCTACAAGAATTAAGGAGATAACTAGTCGATTGGAAGAATCAGTCGCGCCAACTTCAGTTTCCATCTCGCTTGCAAATAGTTCGAAGACTAAGAAACGAATACTTCTCTCCGGAAACTGTGCCCATTAGGCAACAGAACGTTGTGTTTCAAAGTCGCTTCGGAAGTGAGTTCGATGAATAAGATTTATTTCAAGAGAGCAGTAGTTTCGTGTGCTGTGGCCGCAGTTCTTGGAGCTACGCTTGTTGCGATTCCGGCCGGAGCTTCGCCAACAGTGCCGAGCATGTCTAGCGTTGCGGGCGCGATGAAATCATCAGGTGCCGACGCTGGCTTCGCCACCAATTGGATTTCAAGCGCCTCGTCGCCGGTAACGGCTACGAACAACGGGGTAACAGTTTCTCTTCCGGAAAACGCAACAGGCTTAGCAACGACTCGCAGAGTTAGTGGCTTAGTTTTCGGGGTCCGGCCAGGTGCCCCTTCACTCACACAAACGCCGCCCGACGGGGTGTCCGAAAACTCCGGAACGGGTGTCCGGATTCAATCGGAACGCCTGTCCGAAAACTCCCGGAATCGCCACCCAGGCGGCCCACCAGTAGTACCAAGGACTTTGGAAAGTTCTCACGAATTCGTGCTGGGTAAATCCCACATTCCCTCCCTCCCCTCTGTGCTGAAGATCGCGAAAGAGAAAGAATCTAACGACCGGCGCTGCGACGACCGAGTGGATCGTTCGTGGATCGATTGAGCCTTTCACTAAGGCCCAATTTCAACAACTGAAAGGGTAAGAATCTCGTGGGCAGCACAGTGACAAGGGAACCGTCAGCAGCCCCCTCAGTTTGAAAAGCAGTTCCGAGATCTGGTTGAGTATGTGGAGTCGCTCGAGGAGCCAAGCACCGAGGAGTAGATGCGGTCACATGCCTTCATGTGAAGTTTGTCGCACACTTCTACGTGAACGCAACTCTCCTCAAGATCGAGCCCGCGACAGACGAGTTACTAGTCTTAGGTTTCGTGGACAGAATAGGAGACTGGATCGACAGAGACCAGCAATGGGTCGAAGAGAACCGCGGCTTCGTTGAACTCGTCTTTGACTACTTCGTCCGGTTTCATACTTGGCCAAAGAATTCAGAATTCAGACGCTATCTATTTCAGCGTGGTATGGACGTCGACGTGCAGTCAATTGCTGACCAAAAACCCGTGCTACCCATGTGGAATCAGCAACCTGGTGTTTCGTTTATTGCGCTTGGCGCTCGACACTTGTTGATGCTGCCCAAGGCAAGGAGTCTGCTGAACTTAGCTGTCGCTGCCACAAGATTGGCGCTCGAAGTCTTTCAAGGCCCCGATGAGCATCCAACGGTCACCTACGACGATCAGCGCTTCTTCTCCTACACCTCAACCGATGTAATTCTCCTCCCCCGCTTGTTTGAATCGGACTATCCCAGCCCTCTTGGTGGTGGAGGAGACGATCACTGGACCATGTGGGTCAATGAATCGGACATATTTGATTTTGTTGAGGCGAAGTCGCCGGACACTTACGTGGAGTGTCAGCGCAAAGTCATTGAGAAACTCGTTTCTAAGCAATCAACGTTCTCGGCCAGTTCTACGCCGGAAGAGCGATTTCACGCATTGACCGGACCCAAAGGATCGGAATCGTCGTCGATCTCGGAACCTCAAGTAGCGAGTGGCCAAATCTTTATCGTGCACGGCCACGATCTAGGAAAACTTGATGAAGTGGTAGATACCGTCAAGGAGTTAACAGGGAGGGACGCAATCATTCTCTCGGAAATGCCGAACCGTGGGCAAACGATCATCGAAAAGTTTGAACGACATGCTGTCGAAGCTGGATTCGTTGTCGTGCTAGCTACTGCAGACGATGTTGGTCACGAGAGAGATTCTCTCATACCTCAACCTAGAGCACGCCAGAACGTCGTCTTCGAACTCGGGTTTTTCATCGGAGCTCTGGGTCGGCCAAGTGTTCTCATTCTTTACGATGAAGGTGTTGAACTTCCCTCCGACATGGATGGCGTCATTTATGTTTTAAATGACGCCCAGGGAAAATGGAGGTCGGATTTGAAACGCGAACTTACTGCAGCCGATTTCATAATCGACACAGCAACGGCCTAGTCGATTGCCTTTGAAATCCACGAGCGCGAGTTCGAGTTGTTTGTCAGTGCCGGTCCGCGCGAGGTCCTCGAGCAGAAACGAGACACCCTGACGCACAATTCGTGGGGATATCACCACATATCCTATTGTGGTGATATCCCCACTTGCTGTAATGTGGGAATATCACCACAAAGGGAGCCGCACACATGCCTCGCGTAATAGTACGAAAGCCTCAAGACATTGGATCGACCATCAAAGCTGCGCGACAAGACAGTGGCCTATCGCAAGAAGAACTCGCCAATCGGCTCGGTTTTAACCGCGACTATTTAGTAGACCTTGAAGCCGGCGCGACGAATCTCTTTACCCGACGATTGTTGGGCGCGTTCCACGAACTCGGCGTGACTGTCACTCTCACGTATGGAGATGACCGTGGCCAGTCTTGATCTCTTCCTTCGCAATCAATATGTGGGTACCGTGGCACCAGATCGTCGTGATCGCAGCAAGGTAACACTTGACGTCAGCGCTGACTACAACGAACGAATCGTACTCAGCGAGTCGTTTACGACGATCTCTGGTCGGTTGGCTCCGATCGAAGCTGTTTCCAACTTCCTTGGGGGTTATGTTCCAGAAGGAAGTCAGCGAACCCACATGGCAGCTAAACGCCATATCGAGAGTGACAACCTTTTTGACCTCCTGCACGAATTCGGGGGGTCAATTGCCGGTGCCGTAACTCTCCGCGACCACGATGAGCCATCGAACTTTCACATGACCTACGAACCGCTTTCAGATGAAGCGCTCAGTCAGCTACTGCTGCGAGCACTCGATGAGAGCGACCAGGGGATTACCGACGACAGTCGTTCTACCTTGCCAGGATGGCAGCCCAAGGTCCTAGTCGCGCGGTTTGACCACGAATGGTTGCGGCCTCATGGTCGAGCTCATTCCACACACATTCTCAAACCTCAAGTTCCCGACCGCGCCGAGAGAATCTACGACGAGCACTACAGCCACCTTCTTTGTCGACACATGGGGTTGTTGCATTACAGCAGCGAGATCCTGGTTGCTGGCGGCGTAACGTTTCTCGCGATCGAACGTTTCGACCGAGAGGTCATCAACGACACTGTGCAACTCATCCATCAAGAGGACTTGGCCCAAGTAATGTCGCTCGACTGGAGAGACACAGATGTCAAGTTCCAAGAACCGTTGCGACCCTCGGATCCCGCTCGAGCTTCGGCCCGAAGCATTGCCAGCGCGCTCAGCCTCATTCCTGGGGGTGACAGAGCCGTAGAACAGTGGTTACGACAACTCACGTATCGAGTGGCGATTGGTGACAACGACGGTCACGCGAAGAACGTTGCGGTCATGCATACTCCTGGAGCTACCACGCTCACGGATGTGTACGATGCCGTTCCGAACCTCTTTCAGCAAGAACGAATTGCGTGGAATCTCGGACTGGCAATCGACGGCATCTTCGATCAGAGGTTGCTCTCGCCCTCGAACCTGGTTAATGAAGCAATGTCTTGGGGAACTCTGTCGTCGAGTCGAGTTGGCGAAATCGTCGAAGAGACATTGACAGACCTGCAGAGCGCACTTGAAGTTGTCTCAATTCCAATTGGCGCTTCCGAAGGACTACAAAGGCGACTTCTTACGGGCGTCGGCCGTCTGGTGCAAGGTGACGAAATTGGTGATCCTTCGCTGGCGCTACCCCGTGACTGAGTCGAGAAACTGACCATCCGACGTCTGCATTTCAGTAGAGCTCTCCGGAATACGCACGAGATGCAAAGGAGCATCAATCGCGCTTTCCATCTGCTCCATTCTTGCTCCAGAATTTCGCAATGTCTTCGTTCGTACACCCAGACAGACCCCGTAAACCAGCGGATTTCCAAGCTCTCCCGAGTGTTTGCCATATCGATCTTCGGATTAGGAAACCGATGCTCTATCCCCTGAGCTACGGGAGCGGCCGGTCTAGAAAACGGTTTTGAAAACCCACCGTCAAAACTGTACTCGTGCGTTTTGGTCATCATAAGAAGTGATGAGAGTGTCGGTCCCGCTCGCTTTTAGGAAGTGGACTTAAGAAGATCGTCGATGAGTCCTCGTACACGCTGTTCAATATCGTCACGAATCAGGCGAACTTCGTCGATTTGCCCACCGGCCGGGTCAGCCAACTCCCAGTCGAGATAGCGCTTGCCGGGGTACACGGGACAGGCGTCGCCGCAACCCATCGTCACGACCACATCGGCGCTGCGGCCCATTTCGTCGGTCAGTGCGCGAGGCGACTCATTGGATATATCGATTCCTCTTTCTTTCATCGCGCGAACGACTTCGAGATTGAGTGTCTCGCCGGGCGCGGAGCCCGCTGAGAGCACGACAATGTCTTCGCCTCCGATCTCGCGAGCGAATGCCGCGGACATTTGGGACCTTCCAGCATTATGCACGCACAGGAAGAGGACTACCGGGCGCTTCTTCACGTTGCCTCTTTCTCATCGACGACGGAACCGTAAAAGCGGCGCTTCGCCCACAGCGACACGTAGACCAAGCCAACGAGTGCGGGCACCTCGATGAGAGGGCCGACCACCCCGGCTAGGGCTTCCCCGCTCGTGACCCCAAAGACACCGATGCAAACTGCGATGGCCAACTCGAAGTTGTTACCGGCCGCGGTGAAGGCCAGCGTCGCGGTGCGATCGTAGGGAAGACCGAGGGCTCGCCCGAGGGCGAACGACCCGAACCACATGATTGCGAAATAGCACAGCAGGGGCAGTGCAATGCGTGCCACGTCGCTAGGCCGAGAGGTAATGGTGTGACCCTGGAGGGCGAAGAGGATAACGATGGTGTAAAGCAATCCGTAAAGCGCAAAGGGGCCGAGGCGCGGCAATAGTTTCGTCTCGTACCACTCTCGACCTCGTTTGCGTTCGCCCAGCGTGCGAGTCAGGTAACCGGCGACGAGCGGAATGCCGAGAAAGATCGCGACAGTCGCTGCGATTCGCCCGATCGACAGATGAAGACCCTGCGTTTGCAAGCCGAGCCACCCAGGCAGCAACTTAAGATAGAAGTAGCCGAGCAGGGCGAAGGCCACGATCTGGAACAACGAATTGATCGCAACGAGCACGGCCGCCGCTTCTCGGTGCCCCCCGGATAAATCATTCCAAATGAGTACCATCGCAATGCAACGCGCAAGGCCCACGATGATCAAGCCGGTTCGATACGTGGGCAAGTTGGGCAGGAGCAACCAGGCCAGCGTGAACATGACCGCCGGACCGACCAACCAGTTGAGTGCGAGCGACGCTACCAACAGACGCCGGTCACGCGTTACCGTACCCAACCGGTCGTAGCGAACCTTGGCCAGTACCGGATACATCATGACCAGCAGCCCGATGAAAATTGGCAACGACGTGCCCGACGTGACCTGCACCGCGTTGAGGTGGCTGTTGAGACTCGGAAAGACTCGGCCGAGTGCAATGCCCACGACCATCGCCAAGATGATCCACACAGGCAGGAATTGATTGAGAAATGACAATCGGGCGATGACGGGCACGCTCAGCGTGCTGTCCTCAGTCTGCTCCGAGACCGCACCGCTCACGATCGCTCCCGGATGACGCTCAAACGAAAGCTCAGCAGCACGAGGTGGCCTCTGACGTAGGCGGCGTCGCTGTCGTGCAGCACATCTCGTCGCCAGCCAAGGTAGGGGTCTCGCTGGCATCGGCGAGAACCGTGTAGACCTCCCAGCGCGAACTATCAGGTCCATCCACCCATACCTTGTCCTGGAGCGCGTGGCAACAGATTGTCCCGTCCTCGACGTCGGTATCGAAACCCTCGCTGGCGAGGTACCGAGTAGCCTCCACCACTTCAGTCGTCGAAAAGACCTCGACGCCTAGGTGATTGATCGTGCCGGGAACTTCGCGATTCTCAAAGAGGACCAACTTGAGCGGTGGCTCGGCAATGGCGAAGTTCGCGTAGCCGGGACGAACCTTCGCTGGCTCAGTTTTGAAGAACTTGGAGTAGAACTCAATGGACTCTTCGAGATTCGACACGTTGAGGGCGAGCTGCAGTCTGGACACTTGGGGTCTCCTTTACATTGATATTTGTCAATTGGAAGAGTAACCGTCACATCGATGCTTGTCAATAGTAATGTGGAACAGATGTCGCATCCAAAGTCCATTGCCATCGATGAGCAAGTCATTAGTTGCTGCGAACCATTGGTGGGCGGTGTGATGTCCGAAGTCGAGGCCAGCGACATGGCCCAGATCTTTGGAGCCCTCAGCGATCCCGTCCGGTTGCGGATGCTGTCACTCGTAGCTTCTCAAGACGAAGTATGTAGTTGCTCGCTCGAAGAGCCTTTAGGAAAAAGCCAGCCGACGATCTCGCATCACACCAGGATTCTTGCCGAGGCGGGGCTCATCGTTGGTGAGAAGCGGGGCCGTTGGATGTGGTGGCACGTCGTTCCTGAACGACTCGAAGACGTCGCGAGAATCATGGCATCTTGAGCGCCCTCGAAAGGGCGCCTTTTTTCGCCGAGCGACGAGTCCCGGTGCACTATTGACGGACAATCGATATCGGTAACGACTGTGGTTCGAGACGCACCCTCTAGGTTGAGAGTGACGGGCACGAAATGATGACCAAAAGGAGTGACGACATGGAGATCATCCGAAATCCCGACGGGAGCCTGGTGGTACCTATTGCAGAGGGGCGACATCACGACAGTGACAACGCAGCCGACACTCCGACCGATGACAGCGTTGACGTGGTCGCTGAACCAACGACTCGGTTGTTGCATCCCGGTGAAGGAGGCTATAGCGAGGCTCTTGCCGAATGGGATCTTCAACAAAATCCCGATCGTGCCCCCGCCGTCTCGACCGCGAGTGGGCGAGAAGAAGCGATGAACGTCGTGCACACCCTCGCCGAGTCGCCCGACCATGACGTTGCCGGCGCGCTCAAAGACGTCAACGACTCCGAAGCGAGCGGCGAGGCGCTGCGACACGTGCTCATTGGGGGGACTCACTCGGTCGAGGCCTTCTCCGAAGAAGTGGCGGAAGCCGAAGGGGGCGAACCACTCCCGGCCCACAAGATGACCAAGATCATTGGCGAAGTCTTAGCCGAGCTGGACAAGTAATCGGTCCGACCTTGCGCGATCTGTCACGGTGGCTCGGATCGTATTTGTAGATTGTCGAGGCCAGCGTGCGCCGCCGCAGATTAAGCAGCCGACGAGCGCCGGCGTCGCGGGCCTCTTGAAGGTCCCATCATCAATCGTTTCCTAGCCGACGACGTGTGTCGTCACCGGAAATTTCATTCACCATGAACTCAACGCAGCGGCGGCGTGAAATGAATACCTACGAGCGCTCTACGAAGTCCGCTCATGGGGTAACCAGATTCCGTGCACGGCACGAAGAACTTTCGTCATTAACCTGTTTGTCTCGTGACAATCCTCATCGATCTTCAAAAGGTCACCCTTCAAGGCACCGATCGAGCGCTGTTAGAGAACCTCGATCTGACGATCTCCTCCAGAGACCGGATCGGCGTCGTCGGAATCAACGGCGTCGGCAAGACAACTCTTCTCAAGATCATTGCCGGTGATTTAGTACCAGACTCGGGCGATATTCGCCGAGGTCGAGACGTCCGGGTGAGCTTCTTGGAACAGGTACCCACGCTGCCATCGGGAACGGTCCGCGAGGCCGTGGGGTCCGGGTGGCAGATCGACGCGGCGCTCGATCGATTGGCAATGTTGAGTGCCGTCGACACCGCGACCAACCAACTGTCCGTCGGCCAACTCAAGCGCGTGGCGTTAGCTCGTATCTTTGCCAATCTCAACGATGTTCTCATTCTCGACGAACCAACGAACCACTTGGACTTGAACGCGATCCAGTGGCTCGAGCAGCAGATCATGAACTTCCGAGGCGCCGTCATTCTGGTAAGCCACGACCGGTTTTTACTCGACCAGGTCACCACTCGGATGGTCGAAATCGATCGCGGCAAGACGTTTATTCATGCTGGTGGCTACTCGCGATTGCTGGAGGCCCAGGCCGAGCGAGAAGAGCAGGCCGCGTCGGTGGAACAGGTTCGTCGCAACCTCGCCAGAACTGAGTTGGCCTGGTTGCGTCGCGGCGTCAAAGCCCGCTCCACGAAGCCCCAGGCCCGCATCGACGCGGCCAAACGACTCTTAGCCGGTCGTCCCGAGGCGGCGGCTCGCTTGGGAGCGCTCGAACTAGGTACCGACACGCCTCGCCTCGGCACCATGGTGATCAAAGCACACCACGTCGCTTTCTCCTACGACGATGAGCACCAGATCCTCCACGACGTCAACGTCGAGCTCGGCCCCGGTGACCGGGTGGGCATCGTCGGGCCCAACGGCTCGGGAAAGTCGACGTTCGTGAACCTCCTCGCGCAAGTGATCGAACCCTCGAAGGGAACGGTAAAGCGCGGCCCTACGGTCGTGTCCTCGTACCTCGAGCAAGGTGGCGGCGGCTTCAACGAGCAAGCAACCATCCAAGAACTCGTCGCGGGCCCTCAAGGAGTGCCGGGCTCCCCCGCCGACGTGGCGCTCATGCGGCGATTTTGGTTCACCGGAGCGCTGCCCGGGACGAAAGCCAAGGATCTTTCGGGCGGCGAGCGACGGCGACTGCAGTTGCTCCTAGCCCTGTCGGCGCGACCCAACGTGCTGTTCCTCGACGAACCAACGAACGACCTCGACCTCGAGACCATTCGCCTCATCGAAGGGTTTCTGAGCCAGTGGCCCGGCACGTTGGTGGTGGTCTCGCACGACCGAACGTTCCTCAGCCGCACCACTGATCGTCTGTTGGAAGTTCACGAAAACGGAACGATGAGCGACGTGCCGGGCGGCATCGACGCCTGGATTGCCAGAGCCACCGGCGTCAGCGTGAGCTCGTTGCCCGACGTCGACGACAAAGCGGCTCCGACCTCACCGTCCGCCGCCCTGTCGCGAGTTTCTCTGGGGCGTCAGATCCGCGACGCCGAGAAAGAGATGTCGCGTCTCGATCGACGCCGTCACGCGCTCACGAAGAAAATTTTGGCCTCACCCGATCGCGCGGAACAAGCGCAGCTCGGTACCGAATTGGAGGGCGTGCAGGAGGCATTAAGTACCGCCGAGGAGTACTGGTTGACGCTGGTCGAATAAGACCAACGCTGAAGTATGGTGGCGTCCGGGAAGTTCGCCGATGAACGCCAGAAGTGCTGAAGTAGCCTGGGAACTTCTATGAGCCTCTCGATTGGTATCGTCGGACTGCCGAACGTTGGAAAATCAACACTTTTCAACGCGCTTACGAAAAACAACGTACTGGCGGCCAACTACCCCTTCGCGACCATTGAACCCAACGTGGGCGTCGTCGCGGTGCCCGACGAGCGCCTCGGCGTCCTTGCCGCAATGTTTCACTCCGAAAAAATCATCTCAGCGGTCGTGAACTTCGTCGATATCGCGGGCATCGTGCGCGGCGCGTCGACTGGTGAGGGTCTCGGCAATCAGTTTCTCGCCGCCATTCGCGAGTCTGACGCGATCTGTGAAGTGGTGCGCGTCTTTGAAGACGATGACGTCATTCACGTCGACGGCCGCATCGATCCGGCGAGCGACGTGGCGACTATCGAAACCGAACTGATTCTCGCCGATCTTCAGACCGTAGAACGAGCGTCCGCACGCCTCGAGCGCGGCGCCAAGCGTGGCGGCGACGACGCGATCAAGTTGGCGGAGTACAAGAAAGCCCAACTTGCCTTGAACGAGGGTCGCGTTATCTCTCAGATAGGCAAGGAACTCGATCGCTCGTTGCTCTACGATCTGCACCTCTTAACCGATAAGCCCTTCATCTACGTCTTCAACGTCGACGAAGAAACCCTCGGCGACGAAGCACGTCAGGACGAACTGAAGGCGTCCGTCGCGCCGTCGGCCAGCATTGTCCTCTGCGCCAAAGTCGAAGCCGAACTCTCAGAACTTGACGACGCCGAAGCACTGGAACTTCTGCAGTCCTACGGCCAAGACGAGTCGGGGCTCTCGCAACTCTCTCGCGTCGGTTTTTCGACCTTAGGCCTACAGACCTTTCTCACGGCCGGACCCAAAGAGGCGCGCGCCTGGACCATTCACAAGGGCGAGACCGCGCCCGAGGCAGCCGGCGAGATTCACACTGACTTTCAAAAGCACTTCATCAAGGCCGAGGTCGTCTCTTTCGAAGACCTGATCGCGGCCGGTTCGATGGCGGCGGTGAAGGCCGCCGGCAAAGCGCGCGTCGAAGGCAAGGAGTACGTGATGCGCGACGGCGACGTGGTCGAGTTCCGAGTGGGCGTCTAAGCAGTACAGTTGAGGTGGGCGACTGCGACAGAGGTCGGCGCCTAGAAACTTCGAACTCCTAGGAGAATCATGACCTCTGACACCTTTAACTTCAAAGTTGCGGACCTCTCGCTTGCGCACTACGGTCGCGCGGAAATTATCCTGGCCGAACACGAAATGCCCGGTCTCATGGCGATGCGCGCCGAGTTTGGCGAGTCGAAGCCCCTCCAGGGATCTCGCATCGCTGGATCGTTGCACATGACGATTCAAACGGCGGTGTTGATCGAGACACTCGTCGCGATTGGCGCGGACGTTCGCTGGGTAAGTTGCAACATCTTCTCGACCCAAGACCACGCGGCGGCGGCGACCGTCGTGGGTCCGAACGGCACCGTGGATGACCCGCGGGGGGTGCCGGTCTTCGCCTGGAAGGGCGAATCGCTCGAAGAGTACTGGTGGTGCACCGAGCAACTACTTCGCTGGCCCGGCTTTGACGGTCCCACGATGATCCTGGACGACGGGGGTGACGCGACGCTCTTCGTCCACAAGGGTCTCGAGTTTGAGCGCGCGAGTTTCGTACCCGCGCCCGAGTCGGCGGACTCCGAAGAGTACGCGATCATTTTGCAGTTGCTCAACAAGATCATCTCGAGCGGCGAAAAGATCTTCGAGCCCATGGCGAACAGCATCATCGGCGTCTCGGAAGAGACGACGACGGGCGTGCATCGTCTGTACGAAATGGAGCGCGACGGCGTCTTGCTCTTTCCCGCGATCAACGTCAACGACGCCGTCACCAAGTCCAAGTTCGACAACAAGTACGGCGTTCGTCACTCACTCATCGATGGCATCAACCGAGCGACCGACGTGCTGATCGGCGGCAAGGTCGCCCTGGTCTGCGGCTACGGTGACGTCGGCAAGGGATCGGCCGAGTCGTTTCGAGGTCAGGGCGCTCGCGTCATCGTCACCGAGATCGACCCGATCTGCGCCCTGCAGGCCGCCATGGACGGTTTTCAAGTCACGACGCTCGAAGAGGCGCTACCGATCGCGGATTTCGTCATTACCGCGACGGGTAATCGCGACATCGTCACGGTCGAGCACATGCAGACGATGAAGCACTTGGCCGTACTGGGCAACATCGGTCACTTCGACAACGAGATCGACATCGCCGGACTCACGAACCTGCCCGGTGTAAGGCGCGAGACGATAAAGCCCCAAGTCGACAAGTGGACGTTGCCGAGCGGTCGCGCGATCATCGTGCTCTCCGAAGGACGACTCCTCAACCTCGGCAACGCGACCGGACACCCGAGTTTCGTGATGAGCAACTCCTTCACCGACCAGACCATGGCCCAGATCGAGCTCTTCGTAAACCAAGAGATGTACGAGAAGAGGGTCTACGTCTTGCCGAAGCACCTCGACGAGAAGGTCGCGCGACTCCACCTCGACGCGCTCGGCGTCAAGTTGACGACGCTCTCGAAACAGCAGGCGGACTACATCGGCGTCGCGGTCGAAGGACCCTACAAGCCCGACAGTTACCGCTATTAGTGGCGAAGCGGTGTCCGCGGTCTGCTCGACCTGCAACGTCGTACTTGAACGCTCCGCAGAAGTTTACTAATCCCATAACATTTGTAGGATAATCTCTGCAGTGATTTGTCGTCGCGGCAGAGTGCGGGCGAGGAGATGGAGGAGGCCGAAATGGCTGAATGGGGATTTGAGACGCGTCAAGTACACGCTGGCGCAACGGCCGATCCGACGACCGGTGCACGAGCGATTCCGATCTATCAGACCACGAGTTACGTCTTTCGCGACACCGAGCACGCCGCGGCGCTGTTCGGTTTGGCCGAGCTTGGCAATATCTACACGCGGATCATGAACCCCACGCAGAACGCCTTCGAAGAGAGGGTCGCCTCGCTCGAGGGTGGCGTCGCCGCCCTCGCGGTGGCGTCGGGCTCGTCCGCCGAGACCATCGCACTGCTCAACTTGGCCGAAAACGGCGGACACATTGTGTCGTCGGCCTCGCTCTACGGTGGCACGTACAACCTCTTTCACTACACCTTGCCCAAACTCGGCATCGAGACGACGTTCGTGGAGAACCCCGACGACTTGGCCGAGTGGGCCAGCGCCATACGCCCCAACACCAAGGCGCTCTACGCCGAGACGCTCGGGAATCCAAAGGGCGACGTCCTCAACTTCGAAGGCGTCGCGAAGGTCGCCCACGACCACAAGATTCCGCTGGTCGTCGACAACACGCTCGCGACGCCCTTTCTCTGTCGCCCCTTTGAACATGGTGCGGACGTCGTCGTGCACTCCGCGACCAAGTTCATCGGAGGACACGGAACATCCATTGGTGGCGTCATCGTCGACAGCGGGAAGTTTGATTACGAGGGGAGCGGCCGGTTTCCCGGATTCACCGAGCCCGACCCCAGTTACCACGGTCTCGTCTTTGGGGATCTGCCCGAACCCTTATTCTCCGCCCGCTTTGTCTTGAAGGCGCGTCTGCAGTACCTACGCGATCTCGGCGCGGCGATCGCCCCACTCAACTCCTTCCTCTTCTTGCAGGGACTCGAGACGTTGAGTCTTCGAATGGAACGACACGTGTCGAACGCCACCACCGTGGCGAAGTGGCTCGAAGCTCGCGACGACGTCAAGTGGGTGGCCTTCCCTGGGCTCGAGTCGAGTCCTTGGCACGCCCTGCAGGTGCGCTATCTCCCCAAGGGTGCTGGCGCGATAGTGGCCTTTGGAATCGAAGGTGGCGCCGACGCGGGCCGTAAGTTCATCGAAGGACTCGAACTCTTCAGTCACTTGGCGAACGTGGGTGACGCGAAGAGTCTGGCGATTCACCCGGCGTCCACGACGCACTCTCAGTTATCAGAAGAAGAGCAACTCTCGACCGGTGTCAGCGCGGACCTCGTGCGACTGTCGGTAGGAATCGAGTCAATCGAGGACATCCTGGCCGACCTTGAGACCGCTTTTCGCGCCGTCAAGGAAGCATGACGACGAGAACGCCGGGCTACTGGCGTCCGGGCGACGACCCCGGCGCGCGCGAGTTCGCCGCATTTCGCGGTGAGACCGGATCGGGTTTCACCTTCGAAGGCGGTGGTCACCTCGAGAGCGTGACCGTCGCCTTTGAGACGTGGGGGACGCTCAACGCCGCGCGCTCCAACGCGGTGCTCGTGTTGCACGCGCTCACTGCGGACTCGCACGTCGTTGGCGACAAGGGCCCGGGCCATCCGGCGCCGGGCTGGTGGAACGGTCTCATCGGACCAGGACTCGCCATCGATACCAACGAGTTCTTCGTGGTCTGTCCCAACGTGCTCGGTGGCGCGCAGGGTACGACCGGTCCCTCGTCGCTCGACGAGAACGGCCAACCCTACGGCTCGCGCTTTCCCGTCATCACCGTGCGCGATCAAGTAACGGTGGAAGTCGCCCTGGCGGATCAGCTGGGAATTGCCGCCTGGCACACCATGCTGGGTGGATCGATGGGCGCAATGAGAGTCCTGGAGTGGGCCATTGGCTACCCGCAGCGAGTGCGACGCGCCATCGTTCTGGCGGTCGGCGCCGCGTCGACCGCCGATCAAATCGCGCAGAGTTCGCTTCAGGTTCGAGCCATTAAGGCCGATCCACACTTCCTGCAGGGCGACTACTACGAGAGCGGTTTCGCGCCCCGTGAGGGTCTCGCGATTGCCCGTGGCCTCGCACAGATCACGTATCGATCGTCGGACGAGTTCGCCGCTCGTTTCGGACGATCCAGCCAGGACGAGGGCGATCCTCTTCGCGGCGACCTCTACGCCGTCGAGTCGTACCTCGCCTATCAGGGCGAAAAACTCACGCGACGCTTCGACGCCAACAGCTACGTCGTGCTCAGCGAAGCGATGAACCATCACGACGTGGGTCGAGGTCGCGGCGGCGTCGCGGCGGCCGTCGGTGAGATACAAAGTCGGGTGACGGTGATTGGCATCGACTCGGATCGGCTCTATCCCTTGGAACTCCAGGAAGAACTAGTACGCCATGCTCCCGACGCCAACTCGCTCTTCGTCATCTCCTCGGCTATCGGTCACGACGGCTTCTTGCTCGAAGTTGACCAGATTGGCAAGGTCGTTGGTGGCGCGCTTCACGAGTAGCAACTCCCTACCTTTCGACATTCTCGTCGTCAAATCTCGAAGTCGATCACTATTGAACGAAGGAGTCCGCTACCGCTCTGACGGGCCACGCGTCACCTCTTAACGTCAATCTCGTCGCGACGGATCTCCGACAACCCGTCGTGGCCTCACGCTGCGCGATCGTCGAGGGGACCCGCAGGTCCCCCGGGCCGCTAGCGGTACCCTACGAAAATATCGTCAGCCGGTCCGTCAACGTTCGTCGGATTGGTCACACGAACGAACCACTCGGTGCGCATCACCTCTTTGAACTGCTCTCGGCCCATCTTCATCCAGAACGAATCGGCGATCTGCGAGTGATGGGCCGCGAGCGCGTCGTACTTCGCGTCGTTCGCCGAACTCACGTCCACGGCGACGTCGATGAGTTCGTCGAGGGTGCCCATCTCTATTTGATCCTCTTCGCTCTCTTCGGGCTCGGGCGCTCGCACGATGCCCTTCGCGGCGTCCGCGGCGGCCTTCTCGCGATCTTCTCGCTCCCAACGCTCTCGCATGGTCGCCATGAGCGAGGTGGGAATGGTGTTGAAGTACAAGGTGGGCTCGTAGTCGAGGAGTTCTAGGGCAGCCATCGTGACGCGGTGCGCCTGGATGTGGTCGGGATGGCCGTAGAAGCCAAAGGCGTTGTAGGTCATGACGACCTGGGGACGCTCTTCGAGCAGGACCTCGGCGAGTTTCTTGGCGGCTTCATCGAGGGGCGTTGCCCAGAAGGACTCGGGGTCCTCGTTCTGCGGCCAGCCCTTCATGCCCGAATCGCGATAGCCGAGTCGCACCAACCGGTCGATCCCGAGGATCTTGACCGCGTTATCGAGTTCGACGGCGCGAATCTTCGCCACTTCGTCAGCGTCGTGGTGATCGGCGTCGGGCTTCGCACCGTCGAGCGCGTCGCCGCACTCGCCGTTGGTGCACGTCACGAGCACCGTGCGCACGCCCTCGTTCGCGAGCACGCGGTACAGCCCGCCGGTCGAACTCGCTTCGTCGTCGGGGTGCGCGTGCACGGCCAGAAAGGTAAGTCCCATCACAGTCCTCCAAAGAGATCGGCGCCGTCTCCCGCGGCCTCGTGTCGGCTCCAGGCGCGCTGGTAGTACTCGGTGCTAAAGAGTAACGAGAAGAGATCGTCGCTCATCTCGACGAGGTCGTCGTTGTCGATCTGCGAGGCGTGAGCCGCCATCGCGTCGTGCTTCACCCGCACGTGGGCGCTCAAGTCCAATCTCGAGGCCACCAGTTCGTCGGGCACGTGCGTGCCCGCGTCCAACACCCAGGCCGGCATCGAGAGGCCCAACGACGTAGCGCCCTCCACCAACTTTGTGATGACCCCTTCGGGCACGACCGAGTAGTAGAGACGCTCAGCGCTCGACGAGAAGTCCAGGGCCCGACGAGTCACGACGTTGGCCTGGACGTGATCGGGGTGGCCGTAGAAGCCCTTCTCGTCGTAGGTCACGACGACGCTGGCGTGCTCTTCGTCGAGGATTGAAGCGATCGTTCGCGCCACGGCGTCAACGTCGGCGTTCATAAACGCGCTGGGGTTGTCGTTCTCGGTCCAGCCCTCCATGCCCGAGTCGTCGTAGCCGAGCGTTACGACCCGAGAGAAGCCCAGGATCGCCGCCGCGCGTTGCAGCTCGCCGGCGCGGGTTACTTTCGTCGCGAGAGCGTCGTGCAGCGGGTCGTTGCCCACTCGGCCGCTGGCGTCGTAACCGAGTTGGCCACCGGTGCACGTGATGAGTACGACCCGATGTCCGAGGGCGCCGTAGTGCGCCACCGCCCCCGCACCAAAGAACGCCTCGTCGTCGGGGTGAGCGTGCACGCACACGAGGGTGGGTAGAGAGCTCATCAAAAGAGACTATGAGGTGGCGAGTTGAACGATACGCACGATCAAGAGGATTCCGGCCGCGAAGAGATAGCAGCTCTGGGCCCGCATGAGCAGGCGTCGAGCCTTGGAACTGGGCATGGGCGCCAGCAAGGTCAGTCGAGGCGTTCGCCAGTCTCTCTTGTCAATGTCGTAGTGCGGTGGCGCTTCGAGTTTTCTAAGTCCCAGGGGCAGTCCAACCACCAGGCCCAGCGCCCCCACGATGGACAGGACTACGAGCAGGGGCAACACGGGCACCGACGTAAAGAGCGTGGAGATCATCAACGTGAGGGACAACACCACGAGGGCCGTCACGATGATGACCGCCGCCACGTTGAGGAGACGCCCGTTCTTCCATGGTCCCATCAACTCACGGTCGTTCGCCAACAGCAAAACGATGATCGTCGTACTCGGCAACATCAACCCGCAGAGCGCTTGCACGGCCAACGTGATGATGCCGAGCGGCGCCCCGGGAATGATCGACACGGCACCGGCGAGAATCAAGATGGCCGCGAAACCGCCGTAGAAACCCTTGGCTTCGCTGAGCCGAGCGTTCAGTCCCTGGTGCGTCGCGGCGAGATCACTCAACGCGTAGGAACTCGCGAGCGTGACGACGGCCGCGCCGATGACGGACGCGTTGAGCAGGATGATCGCGAAGAGCGTCCCCGTGTCGTGTCCCACGTAACGACCAAGTCCTCTCGCCACGCCGAGCGCGTTGGTGTAGGAGTTCGTGCCGCCGTGCCCGGCGAGACCTATGGCGCAGACCGCCACCAGCACCGAGGCGACGATGACGACAATGAACGAACCAATGATCGTGTCGACGCGTTCGTAGTTGAGCCAACGCGGGGTGATGCGCTTATCGACGATGTTCGACTCCTGGAAGAAGAGCTGCCAGGGCGCGACGGTCGTGCCGATAATCGAAATAATGAGCAACACCGAAACCGACGACGCACCGCCGCGAATGTGCGGGATAGCCGCGGAGTGGACCATCGCCGTGAACGAGGGGTGCGCGATGAGGACGAGTGGAATGACGACGAAGTTGACCGCGATGAAGAGCATCATGAAGCGCTCCCAGCGGCGAAACGACCCCGACGCCGTCACCGCGAAGAGCAGCGTCACCGCGACGGGCACCGAGACGTAGGGACTGACGCCGAAGTACTCCATCGACAGTGAGATGCCAATGAACTCGGTGACGATGATGAGAAAGTTCAGGATCAGAATCGACAAGATCGAGAGGTTGCCCCAGTAGTTGCCGAAGCGCTCACGAATGAGCCGCCCGTAACCCACGCCCGTGACCGCGCCGATTCGGGCCGCCATCTCTTGAACAACGATGAGTACCGGGATTAACAGCGGCAGCGTCCAGAGCAAGGAGTAGCCGAAGTTCTGTCCGGCTTGGGCGTAGGTGGAGACGCCGCCGGCGTCGTTGTCGCCGACCATCACGATGAGCCCGGGACCAATGATGGCGATCAGGGTGAGAAAGCGCGCGCGCGCGCCGTGGCGACTGCCTTCGTCGTGGGCGCTGATGGTGCCAAAGGCCCCAGCGATCTGTGGTTCTTTCGACTGTTCGCGCTGCACGTTCCACCTCCTTTCGTTCTCTCGTGGTCGTAGGGCGAAACAACCACGCAAGGACCAAAGGGGGCTAGGCGCTCTCCTTTAGAGACGGGCGAAATTGTGTCGGTACGTTGAAAGCCTCGCGGCTGGTACTAGGGGGTTTCAGAGAGACCCCCTTAGAACGTGACCTTGGTCGAAGCGGCGCATTACTCCTCCACCGCTCCCACGCCAAACTCTGCGCGCCAGCCCTGAGGCAGTAGCTCTTCGAGTAGGTCGTCGACCGTCACTACGCCGATCATCTTGGCGTGCTCGTCGTCGAGCACCGGCAACACGGTCAGGTTGAAATCACTCATCTTTCTCGACACTCGAAGGACGTCCCAGTGCGGGTGCACGTGGGCGAGGTGCGTCTTGGCCACGCTGAGCGCCAGTTCGCTCGGACGCGCGCGCACGAGGGGCGCGATCGACGCGGCGCCGATGGGGTGGCCACCATCGTCCACGACGAAGACCGCTTGCAGCGACTCCGCGGGAACGCTGGACGTTCGAATGGCCTCAAGCGCGTCGGCGACGGTGGCCGTCGGCGGAACAGAGACGAAGTCGGGGTTCATCAGTCCCCCGGCGGTGTCGGCGTTGTAGGAGAGAAGCTGGCGAACTTTGAGCTGCTGTTCGCTCGGCAACAACTCGAGAATTGGAAGCCGGCGCTCTTGGTCAATCTCCGTGATGAGGTCGGCCGCGTTGTCGGCCTCCATGCGCGAGAGCAACCGGGCAGCTTCGGCGTCGCTGCGCGACTCCAAGAACTCCAGTTGGTGGGTCGTGTCGAGCTCTTCAAAGACGTCGGCTTCGAGCTCACGGTCGAGTCCCACCGCTTCGATGATCTCCTCACCCTCTTCGTGACTCGATTGCTCGACGAGGTCGGCGATTTGGGCGGGGTGCAACTTCGCGAGTTTGCGATAAGGGATTCGCAGGCGCGCTGAGGGAACGTGCGAGACAAAGGGCTCAATGGAGGCGAAGTCGACAATGGAGTCGGCTTGCACGTGTGAGCCGATCCGGTGGCCGAGGACCCGGCGCAGGAACGAACGGCGACCGGGATCGACGCCCACGACCTCCCAGAGACCGTCAATCTCGGCGATTTCGATTTCGTTGGCGATGATGATGCGTCCTCGGACCAGGTTAATAAGGTGTCGCGCGAGCAGGTCTTCGGCGAGCAGCAGCTCGCCCGGTCGACGCTCGAAGCGACGGAGATCGACTCGGCTGCCTTCAAAGGTCATACGACCCTGGGCCAGTCCACCGATCTTCTTGATCGACACGAAGAGGTTTCGGCCCTCGATGCGGATGACGACGCCCACGATCGGCGGGTGCGCGTCGTCGCCGAGACGCGCGACCAGGTCTTGGACGCGTCCGATTCTGTCGCCGTCGGAGTCGAAGATCGGACGGTGCAGGAAGGTTGAGAGGTGCAATATTTCGGTCATTAGATGCCTTTACAACCCTCTTAGGCTACCGCTTCGTTGGCGGGGCTCGGCTGGCGACGAGTGAACGTCGCGCGAACGTGGCGCGAACTCGGCCCGTTGCGATCAGCGATTCGAAGGAACGAAGCGCGCGAGCACGTCGGCTGCGAAGTCGACGTCGTTGTCACTCACGCCCGCGTGGGTGACAAAGCGGGCCCGCTTGGGCGCCACCGTGCCGCCTTCGACACCGAGTAGGGAGAGTTCTTCGACGATCTGGCGGGCCTGGGGGTGATTGAACGAGACGATGTTGGTCCGACACGTCGTGGGGTCGAAGTCCGATTCGGGAAAAGCGGCGGCGAAGAGCTCGGCGAGCTGGCGCGCGCGCACGTGGTCGTCGTTCAGTCGTTCGACCATGGTGTCGAGGGCGACGAGGCCCGCGGCGGCCAAGAAACCGGCTTGGCGCATCGCGCCCCCGAGGCGCTTACGCTCCACGCGCGCGCGCTCCATCAACGAGGCCGGTCCCGCGAGCAACGACCCAACGGGGGCGCACAGTCCTTTCGAGAGACACGTCATCACCGTCGTGGCGGGAGCCGCGTACTCCGCGGCGCTCGTCTTGGTCGCGACGACGGCGTTAAAGAGCCGCGCACCGTCGAGGTGAAGCGAACGATCTCCAATCGCGGCGGCGAGGCGGCGAAGGTCCTCCGCGTCCCAGGGCGTCCCGCCGGACAACATGTGCGTATTCTCAACCGTGACCATCGCGACGTGGGGTTGATGATCGCCTTCGGCGTCGATCACCTCGAGCACGTCCGCGAGTTCGAGCGTGCCGTTCGTGTCGTCGACGGTGGCGAACTGCACCGACGAGTTACGTGCCGCGGCGCCCATCTCAAAACTCACGAGGTGTTGACCGCGTCCGGCGACGATCACGTCACCCGGCTGGGCCAACACGCGAAGCGCGATCTGATTGGCCATGACGCCCGACACCACGAAGAGCGCGGCTTCCTTACCGACCAACTCGGCGAATCGTTGCTCGAGTTCATTGATCGTGGGGTCTTCGCTGTAGCCGTCGTCACCGACCACGGCGTTGGCCATGGCGTCGCGCATCGCGGGTGTTGGCTGGGTCACCGTGTCACTTCGTAGGTCCACGCGACGAGTCATAGAGGAAGGCTACCGGCTCATAAACTGCCCCTATGAGTGACAACTTGATCGATCAGATTCCACATCGTCCGAACGTGAACGATCAACTCGGCGTCGAAGTCGTGCTCGTCACGCCGGACAAGGTGGTCCTACGCGTCGAAGTCGGACCCAAGGTGCACCAACAGTACGGCATCTTGCACGGCGGCGTGTCGGCCCTGCTCGCCGAAGGCGCCGCGTCGATCGGGGGCGCCGTCAGTGTGGGGCCCGATCACATCGTCGTGGGTACCGAACTCAACTGCTCACATCTGCGCGCGATGAGTTCGGGCACGCTCACCGCGACCGCGACGCCGTTTCGAAAAGGTCGCAGCGTCCACGTCTGGGCCATCGAGCTACGAGACGAACAGGAGCGACTGATCTGCGTAGCGCGCTGTACTTTGCAGGTTTTACCGGCACCCTCACCCGGTAAGACCCACCCTCTAGACTTGGGCAATGACTAGCCAACGAAGGGGCTGAGACATGGGTGCTCGTTTTGTTGGCTGGGGAACGGCCGTGCCAGACCGGATTGTCACCAACGAGGAACTTTCCTTGACCCTCGACACCAACGACGAGTGGATCACGGAGCGCACGGGCATCAAGGAGCGCCACATCGGCGGCACGGCCAAGAGCCTCGGGGTCATCGCGGGCAATCGCGCCCTCGAAGACGCCGGCATCGAGCCCAAGGACATCGACTTTTTGATCCTCGCCACCACCACGCCCGACCGCATCACGCCCGCGACGGCGACGTTGGTCGCGCACGAGATGGGACTGAGCTGTCCGGCGATGGACTTAAACGCCGCCTGCAGCGGTTTCATGTACGCCGTACGCACCGCCTACGGACTGCTCGAGACCGGTAACAAGCGCGTGCTCGTGATGGGCTCGGAGAACCTGTCGCGTTGGGTCGACTGGAGTGATCGCAACATGGCCGTCCTACTCGCCGACGGCGCGGGCGCGACCGTGCTCGAGTACGACCCGACCGAGAACGACCTCCTCTCCTTCGTGCTCGGCGCCGAGGGCGCCGACGCCGACCTGCTGACCTGCGAACACGAGGGCTACTTCCAGATGGACGGCCGGGCGATCTTTCGCCGCGCGGTGCGCGTCGTCGTGGACTCGGCCGAAAAGGCATTGGCCATGGCGGGCATCACGTCGGACGAGCTCAGCCTGGTCATCCCCCACCAGGCCAACATCCGGATCATTCAGGCGGCCTGCCAGCGCCTCAACGTCGGCATGGACCGCGCCGTCGTGGTGCTTGATCGCTACGGCAACACCTCGAGCGCGTCGATCCCGCTCGCCTTTGACGACGCCCGACAGAACGACCGCGTCCACAAGGGTGACTACGCGCTCTTGACGGGCTTTGGCGCCGGATTGACCTGGGCATCCGCCGTTGTTCGGTGGTCCAAGTGAGCGGTCCGTCGCTCGTCATCTTGGCGGCCGGCCGCGCCCGTCGCTACGGCGGCGTCAAACAGCTCGCCCCCGTTGGTCTGCACGGTGAGGGCGTCATCGACCTCATCGCCTCGGACGCGTACGCCGCGGGCTTTGACGACATCGTGATCGTCATCAACCCCGACACCGGTCCCGAGATCCAAGAGCACGTCGCCACGTACTGGCCCAAGGGTCGACGCGTCTCCTTTACGCATCAGACCCAACTTCGTGGCACCGTCAGTGCCGTGCTCGCCGCCGAAGAGAGCCTCGATCTCACGCAGCCCTTCGGTGTCTCGAACGCCGACGACCTCTACGGTCGTGAGTCGTTTCTGCACTTGGGTAGTCACCTCGCCACGAGTTCCAACAACTGTCTCGTGGGCTTCGAACTGGAGCGCGCACTCGTCGGGGAGCTGCCCGTCTCTCGCGGCACGTGCGTTGTCGTGAACGGCCATCTGACCGAGATCGTCGAACGTCGAAACGTCTCGGCCACCCTCGAGGGCTACTTCGCCGACGACGGACTCGAGCCCGCGATTCTGCACCCCCAGACCACGGTGTCGATGAACCTTTGGGGCTTTCAACCGTCAATCTTTCCCCTCATGCACCACGCCGTTGAACTGCACGACTTCGAGAAGGAGAAGGAGATCCAACTCTCCACCTTCGTCGGTCAAATTCTTCACCGCACGCCACTGCGCTTTGACGTCATGACCACCAAGTCGCGCTGTATTGGCGTCACCCACGCCGACGATCTACCGCTCGCGCAGATCCTCGTTCGTGAAGAGATCGAAGCCGGCGAACGTCCCGAGTTCGCGTTCGTCAACTAGCCAACAGAGGCATTTCTTCTCGCGTCGTGCTGCTGAATCCACTAGTCATGAAGTGGACTCGCGCCACCGTCGTCTGAACTGAGCAAAGGATGACTTTTCAAACGTCGGTACCTCGTTCCTTCATCGAGCTTCACGCACCTCGTGAACCTAGCGAACTTCCCCCTCGCGTGACCGGGGGCGCCGCGAATCAGCACCCGCTGGACCTCTTTCCAATGGGTGGGGCGACCGCGACAAGTTCCCACGTGGAAGCGGTGAAACTCTGTTGCACTTGCAACCCGGCGTGCGAACCATTGGTCAACGTCTTGTGCCACTGGAAGGAGGGAGGTAACGACACGCCCTCACGTTTGTTGACTTTCCAACCGAGCTTTTGGAGTCGAATACTCATGAGGGCAAAAAGCGACGTCGGTGATCCGACGTACTTGAAACCGCTCTGCACGACAACTTGGGACCAGCCAAACGTTCCCGCCCTCCCACCGCAACTGTCTTGGTGCGGCTCCATTTTCCAGAGGTAATTTGATGAGCTCGCTGACGGCAGCGCCGAAGCAGTAGGCGCCAACTGCGCTAAAACTCTGCCGCCGGGGTCGCCACCCGGTCCAGAGAAACGTTGCCACAGCACCACAACGATGGCGGCGGTCACGAGAGCAGCCACGATCGTTAGGAGCAGACGACGTTTCAATTTAGCCCCGATTAGATTGCGAGATTTCCCTCGAAGGATATCTTGACCCACGACACGGTACCTTCACGCTCATGCGAAGCCCGTAGCGTTCGTTTTCCCGATTCCCGTGCAGGCGACCTCGGATCTATTGGTCGCGGCCTGATCGTCTCGGAGATATCAAGAGTTGAGTTTTCTCTCACGTCAGTCGTCAGTCGAGCCCCGTCGCCTCCGCGACTATTGGATCCACTGAGACGACGCCGCAGAAATCGAATAGTTCAGTCGCGCGCGCTCGGACGGTCGTGGTTCTCATCGCCAGTCGCGTGAAGGCGCCACCGACCCCAACGTGAGCGGCTCGACGTACTCTGCCGTGAGCGTCACGACGCCCTGTCCTCGCTCGAGCGAACCTCGAATCACCAACGCTGGCTTGTTACTCGCCACGCTGCCCCACCGGGCCCACGCGCCTTTGGAGAAGATCACGTTCACGTGACCGGTCTCGTCTTCGAGGTTGACGAAGACCGCGCCGTTCGCCGTCTCGGGTTGCTGACGGTGCGTCACGACGCCGGCCACCATCACGCGGCCGCTCTCCGCCGCGAAGAGTGCGCTCGCGCGCGTGACACCGCGTTCGTTGAGTGACGCGCGCACCAGCTCCATCGCCGTTGCCTCGGTCGTGAGACCCATCGACCAGAGATCGTCCGCGACACGCTCCAGCTCACTCACCGTGGGCAGTGACGGCGCGACGAGTCCCGTCACCACGCCGGGGAGTCGATCGGGCAGCGCCTGCGCCGCGGCGCCGGCCGACCAGGTCAGCGCGCGCCGGCTCGCGCCAAAGGCGTCAAGAGCACCCGCGGCGGCGAGCGCTTCGAGGTGGTGCTGTTGAAGACCGGCGCGACGAACGAGATCGGTGCTGTTCTCCCAAGGCGCGCCCGCGACCACGCGTTCCGCGAGTTCCGTGCCGATCGATCGAACGTCACCGAGGCCGAGGCGCACGAGGGGACGCTCGGGGTCCCCCTCTAACGAAGCGCCCACGTCCGAGACGTTCACGTCGGGACGCAACACGCGAACGCCGTGACGTTTGGCGTCGGCGACGAGACTCTGCGTCGACCAAAAACCCATGGGCTGGGCGTTCAGCAACGAGACGAGAAACGCGGCCGGGTAGTGCACCTTGATCCACGCCGAGCAGTAGACGAGGTGGGCGAAGGAGACCGAGTGCGACTCGGGAAAGCCGAAGTTCGCGAAGGCCGCCAGCGCGTCGAAGAGTTGATCGGCCGCGCTGCCGCTAATGCCGTTCTCCTTCATGCCGGCGTAGAAACGACTCTTCAGTTTCATCATGCGAAGCTCGGAGCGCTTGGCGGCCATGGCTTGGCGCAACTCGTCGGCCTCGGCCGGCGAGAAGCCCGCCACGGCGACGGCCATCTCCATCAACTGCTCTTGAAAGAGCGGCACACCGAGCGTGCGCTGAAGGATCGGCTCGAGTCGAGGGTGCAGGTAGGTCACGGGCTCGTCGCCGCGACGCCGGCGAATGTAGGGATTCACCGCGTGACCTTGAATAGGGCCGGGACGAATAAGCGCCACTTCAATGACGAGGTCGTAGAAGCAGCGCGGCTGCACTCTGGGCAGTGTCGCCATCTGGGCGCGCGACTCCACCTGAAAGACCCCGACGGTGTCGGCCTCGCACAACAGGTCGTAGACCGTGTCGTCTTGGGGCAAGGTGGCGAGATCGAGCGCCACCTTGTGAAAGGCCTCGACGGAGTCGACCGCTCGGTGCAGCGCTTCGAGCATGCCGAGTCCGAGAAGGTCGAACTTCACCAGACCAATCGCCGCGCAGTCGTCCTTATCCCACTGCAGGACACTGCGCCCGGGCATGCGCCCCCACTCCACGGGGCAGACCTCGAGCACGGGTCGATCACAGAGCACCATGCCCGCCGAGTGAATGCCGAGGTGACGAGGTCGGTCCAAGAGTTCACTGGCCATCGTGGTGAGAAGTTCGGGCACCGCGGCGTCGGTCGCGCTCATGGTCGATCGATTGACGTGGTCGCGAAAGTAATTGGCCTCTTCTTCGCTGTGACCGAGCGCGCGCGCCACGTCGCGTAGCGCCGAGCGCGACCGGTAGGTGATAACGGCCGCCACCTGGGCGGCGTGGTGACGTCCGTAACGCGTAAAGACGTACTGAATCACCTCTTCGCGTCGTCCCGACTCGATGTCGACGTCGATGTCGGGCGGGCCGTCGCGCGCCGGCGAGAGAAAGCGCTCAAAGAACAAGTTGAGCGCAACGGCGTCGGCGTTGGTGATGCCTAAGGAGTAACACACCGCCGAGTTCGCCGCCGAACCTCGTCCCTGACAGTAGATATTGTTCGCGCGACAGAACTCGGTGATGTTCCAGACGGTGAGAAAGTAGCCAGCGAAACCGAGTGTCTTGATGACACCGAGCTCGTGATCGATCTGACGCCACGCACCCGCGACGCGCTCAGCGTCGCGCGGCCCGTAACGATGCGTCGCGCCCTCGGCGACGATCTCTTCGAGGTAGCTCTGCTCGTCGTGTCCCTCGGGTGTTAAGAACGCGGGCAGATTAGGCGCCACGAGCCGCAGGTCAAAGGCCAGCTCACTCACGAGCTCACCGGCCCGGTCCACGACCCCGGGCCAGCGCGCGAAACGGCGACGCTGCTCGGCGTCACTTCGCAGGTGCGCGAGCGGTGACGCGCTGAGCCAGCCCTCCATCTCTTCGAGGCTCTTGCGAGCACGAATTGCCGAGAGCACGTTGGCCCGAGGAAAGTCGCGCGGCGTGGCGTAGTGCACGTTGTTCGTCGCGACGACCGCGACGTCAGAGCGCACCGCGAGTTCGGCCAGGACGTCGTTACGCGCGACGTCGTCGGGCGCGCCGTGGTCCCAGATCTCGACGGCCACGTTCTCACGCCCGAAGCGCTCGATCAGCCGCGACAGGGAACGCTGCGCGGCGCGCGGCCCCTCGCTCATCAACGCTCTCGTGAGAGGTCCCTTGCGGCACCCCGTCAACACCAACCACTCGTGCGCGCAACTCGCGACCTCGTCCAGCGTGAAACGCGGCGCGCCCTTCTCGCCGCGCTCGAGGTGCGCGAGCGCGAGCATCCGTGAGAGTCGTGCGTAGCCCGCGGGCGAACGGGCCAAGAGAACGAGGTGCTCACCCGAAGGGTCCGACACGCCCACGCGATCGTCGTTACCGTCGAGCGTGATCTCGCTACCAAAGACGCTCGCGAGTCCGAGCGCGCGCGCCGCCTCGGAGAAGCGCACCACGCCGTAGAGCCCGTGGTGATCGCACAGGGCGAGGCCCGACAGGCCTAGGCGCGTTGCTTCGACGACCAACTCTTCGGGGTCACTCGCGCCGTCTAAGAAGCTAAAGCCCGAGTGCGCGTGCAGTTCTCCGTAGGTCGCCATCAGTCATAGATTCCAACGAGCCACCACCGACTCGACTCCGCCACCACCAACAACGCCTCACCACTAGCGAGCACCATCTGAAGGTGCGCGCGACGGCGATGACGCGACCACCAACGCTCCACCAGCGGCCAGGGTCCGGCGTGCCAGATGATCTCGCGACGAAGTGGCGAGGAGAAGATCACGGCCGTGGGCTCCGCACTCAGTACGCCGCGCGCGTTCAACACCACGGGACGATTCGCGGCGTCGCGCAGTTGCAACGGCACCGGATGGGCCAACGTGGTCGCCGGCGAGGGCGCCGCGAGCTGCCCGGGCCACGGCGCGAGGTCGCGAACGTTCGTCGGTGGCGAGCCCCAGGGCACGAGCGTGGCCCGGTCCTCGGGTCCGCGACCGCCGCGCAAGGCGGCCACCACGATGCCCTCAGCCCCGAGACGTCGACGCACGCGGTGCGCGGCCGCGTCGGCCCGGTCGTCACCGGCCCCGCGCTGACCAAAGAAGCCCTGCTGCTCTTCGAAGAGATCCTCCTCGCCACGCAGCTGCGCCAAGCGTCGCGCGAGACGCAGGTCGCGCTGACCCTCCATCTCAAAGAGTTCGCCGCGCGCCACGCGATGCAGCGCGAGCGCGTGCTTATTGAAACGCTCCGCCACGCGCGCACTCTCGAGGTCAGCGAAGGCGCCCAGCGTGTGCAGCCCCAAGCGCTGACACGTGGTCGCGAGGTCCTTACGCCCCAACACGTCAAGGGGCTGCGCGCGACGAAACGCGTCGCTCGAACCCCGGGGCACGATGAGTTCTCGATGGGCCGCGAGTTCAGCGCAGAACAGTCCCTCGGCGACGCCGAGCTTGGGCTCCACGCCCACCACGTCGAGGACACTCTGGCGCACCGCGCGTAGCACGGCGTCGTCGCCACCGAAGAATCGACTCGGTCCACGTAACGGCAACACGTAGAGACCGAGACGCACCACCTCGGTAAAGGGACAGAGCACGCTGAGCGCGTCGAGCAGCGCGAGCGTGTCACGCAACGTCGAGCCGTCGGGTTGTTCGAGCGCGAGCGGCTCCACCCAGATAGCGAGTAGCTGTTCCATCAACTCGCCTCCGCGCGTCCGCGACGATTCGGTACTACCACCACGTGCTCGGACCCCCGGGCCGCTTCACCGCGACCACTCACGCGCACGGTGAGATAGCGCGCGTCGAGCCGCGAGGAGGCGACCCACTCGGCCTGCGTGACGCGAAAGAAGAGGTCGGCCGGAAGGGGCCAGGGGGCGCGCGGTTCGCTGAGCGCGATTAACACGGTGCCGCGTTCACGCACCCGATCCATCAAGCGACGCGCGGCGCCGTGACCGGCGCGCGAGGGTGGTCGCACGAGTACGAGATCAACGCCGTCGAGAAGATCGGCCGCCGACTCGGCCCACGCGCCTCGCGGGCGTGGCACGAAGAGCACGCGGCGCAGATCAACGCCGAGCTCGGCCATCGCCACGACACCGGGATCGTCCACGCCCACGACGGCCGCCCAGTGACCTTGCGTGCTGGCCTCGCTCAAGAGACTTAAGGCGAGACTCAGTCCACCCAGACCCACCGGTGCCTCGACGACCACCGTGGAACCACGACGAAGTCCCGCGCCGGGAACGAGCGCGCGCCACGGATCACCGAGGGGCAACGTACGACTCTTCGCCAGTGAAACGGGGCGCAAGGCGGCCAGGAGTTCGGGGGAGAGCGAGGGACGAGGTGGCAAAAAAGCGAACATACGTTCGTAAGAGTAGCCGGTGACGTGTAACTTGACAAACCCAGTTTTCGGTGGGATAATTAAGGTATGAACAAAATAACCCTTGGAAACATGGCCTCAAGGATACCAACTGAGGCCGACGCCTATATCTACCTGGAAACCCTTAGATGGCCTGAAAAGCCGATCTGCCCTCACTGCGGGGTGATTGGCGATCACTACTACCTAAAGCCAGAGAACGGCTTTAGCCGTGGGACCACTCGTGGCTCAGTCTCGGAGCGTCGCGTGTGGAAGTGCAAGGACTGTCGCAAGCAGTTCTCGGCCACGACGAACACGGTCTTTCACGGTTCCAAGGTTCCCCTTCGGACCTGGCTTTTCGTGTTCTTCGAGATGTGCTGTAACAAGAACGGCATTGCCGCGCGTGAGATTGCCAGGAAGTACGGGGTGGCCCCAAAGACGGCTTGGTTCATGACCCAACGCATCCGTGAGGCTATGGCTAACGACTCATCTGGCAAGTTGTCGGGCAACATCGTGATGGACGAAACCTACATTGGCGGGAAGCCTGAAAACTGGCACAAGAACGACCCTCGCAGAGCGAAGGATGGCTACTCAACCGCTCACAAGACCCCCGTTGTCGCCCTCATCTCAGAAGAGACCGGCGAGATACGGACAAAGGTCATAACGACGGTTTCGGGTCCGAACATTCGACAGGTGATCAAGGAGAACGTGAGTCTTGCAACGTCTATTCTCCACACCGACTCAGCCGGTGTCTATCGGACCATTGGTAAAGAGATGGCTGGTCACCACGTCGTGAACCACCATGTCGGTCAGTACGTCACGGAGCTTTCAGATGGCACCAACAAAGCAGAGAACTTCTTCAGTCAGTTGAAGCGGTCAATCAGTGGCACGCACCACAGCATCAGCCCTGAACACCTAAGTCGCTACGTCACGGAGTTCGCCTACCGACACTCAACGCATGGTCTTAGTGACACTGAGCGCATGGTGCGACTCATGGCCCAAACGCCTGGTGTGCGTTTGAGTTATCGGCCGCTTACGAACTAGAAACGCAAAGAAGCGTCAGAGATTCGGGATTCCCCAAGTCGCACCTTTCGCGAAGTCCTTGAGATTTTTCTTCAAGATTCTTTGCCACTTATCGTCATCGCTAGCAATTGCCCCGCATTCCACTGCTAGCACGAGAAGATCTTCAATCAGGACTCGACCAGTTGGGTGATGCAACTTACATTCATACTGACTCGCGTGCAGATGCGGAAAGGCTTTGTCAACGGTGTTATCGGGGTGCCAGTGATAGTCAACGATTCCAGTGCTATCCGCTGCGATGAGGCGATAAATGTACTTCGTTGTGTGAACTTTCCACTTGCGATCAGGGTGACCGCTCGGGATAATTATGTAGTTCTGCGCACAAGTGAACGAAAGGTGGGCCGGTCCTTTCAGACGAGTGGGCTTGCCACCGTTGAAAGTGAGAATCCCCGGCTGACTCGCGTCATAGTTGCTGACACTTAGTCGGCCCGTCGCAAAACACGAAAGGACGTTCTGAATTGGCTTCCTGTAAGCCCCCACGGCTTCCCGTGGAGTCCTGCCGGACACTCCTACTAACGACCGTGAGGTCTAAGGACCAAGACTTCCATCATCTCTGCAGTTACTGATTCAGCGAATTCCCCCGCGTCCCACCTGCTTGCGAACTCGCTGCCCGACATGCCCAATATTCGCTTGGACGCCTTATCAAACATGTTCCAAGCTTCAGTGCTCGAAACCTTTCTAAATGTGACTTCACTCATTCCTGCCGACACCTCCGTTGCTGCCCCCCGCTGACAAACCACAACATACTTGCCTGGTGTGGCATGTGGGTAGATTGTGGAATAAGTTGTGCATAAAGACTGCAATTAGAAGTACAATCATTGCGTGTCACGTGACGCCTTTGAAGGCTACGACGAGCCAGTCAATATCGACATGGACCCCGAAGAGGCTCTACGAATCCTGTTGAACACCGAAGTTAAAGACGACGAAGCGACTAAGAACGAGTCGCCAAGCGAGTAAATAGCGCCGGAAGGTTTTTCACCTGAACCTCCATTGTTGATTCGTAAATCGTCTCTACGTCCGGATCGAAGAATCCTCTGATGCGGCCCTTCTGATAGACAGCAACCACTGACGGATAGACCTCAGCGACGTAACGCTGAGTTACTTCTGCGTCGTGCTGATCGCGCCAGGCGTACCCATCCTCTTGGGTGCCGCCTGATCGCGTCATTGCTTCGTGCGGATTCACGTACCAGATTTCTGTTAATGCTCCTATCAGGGGAGCGACGCGTAGCAACTCCGCTCGGATTTCATCTCGTTCTTCGGGAGTAGCTGGAACTTGGGGTGGCGCATTAGGGGGCTTCGGTGCTTCCCCATTGAACGTGAGATTCCATGAACTGTGGTCTGAGTGCGCACCAGGGCCGAAGAGGACGCCGACCGGAGCGTTCGTCACAACCGATTGGGGTTGTCCGGTTGGCGGCGGATTGTTAATTTGCTGGCCGATTACTTGCGCGTTGGGGCCCTGCTCAATGTGGCCAGCGTTCACCTGACCCCCTCCGGTCTGCCCTGGTCCCCCGTCGTCGTTTGTTGCGTCAGCCATGCCGTTCCCTCTTCCTCTCCACCACGCCCACGCGGCGAGAATTCCAGTGGCGGCTATCCAAACCAACCCCAGGAAAAACACTACGGTGAAGAGCCCCGAAAGGAACCCTTTCGCGCCGGAGTGCTTCGCGAAATGTTGCACTAACCCGTAACCGGCGGCGGCGACGACACTCATGGTGCCCGCCGATTCAAAGGATGCCTTATGGCCCATGTTTTCAGCCTAATGCCGTTTGGGTTTGTCAAGTTACACGTCACCGAGTAGCCACTCGTCGTCACACGCGCCAGTGCCGTCAAATCAAGACAAACTAGAGCCTATGTGTGGTCGCGTCGCCCTCTTCAGCCCACCAGCTCGCCTGGCCCGATTCCTCGACGCAGCCCTCGCCGCGGGACTCGATCCCGACGGACACCCCAGTTGGAACGTCGGACCCCAGCGTCGTCTCTTTGGCGTGAGCGAGCACGACACGAAGCGCGTACTCGATCGCTACCGCTGGGGACTCGTGCCGAGTTGGGCGAAGGACCCCAAGGTCGGCAACAAACTCTTTAACGCGCGCGGCGAGACCGTCGCCGAGAAACCCTCGTTTCGTAGCGCGTTCGCGAAACGCCCCTGCGTGATTCCCGTCGACGGTTTTTACGAGTGGGACCATCGCCCCGGACGTAAACGCCAACCGAACTTCTTCACGCGCACCAACGATGATCCCCTGCTCCTCGCCGGGCTCTACGAACACTGGCGCAACCCCGACGACCCCGACGCCGAACCCGTGGCGACGTGCACCATCATCACCACGACGCCGAGTGTTGATATGGACGAGATCCACGACCGCATGCCGGTGGTACTGAGCACCGATGACGTCGAGACGTGGCTAAACGTCACCGACTACGGACCCGATGAGCGGTTGCTGTTGCTCCGTCCGGCACCCGAGGGCACGCTCACCCACTACGGCGTGGGTACCGCGGTCGGTTCAGTGAAGAACGACGGGCCCGAGCTCACCGAGCCCGTTGATCCGCAGTCGCTCTTCTAGTCGTCACCTACGTCGCTCACTTTGACGGTCCCGATGAAGTCGTGTCGAATCAGGAAGTGACAGGATTCGAGCGAGTCAGTTTTCGACTTGAGCGGTGGCGCGTGCACGTCGCCGTTACGCTGAAACGATGGTGCTACGACTTCGCCCCTATCGAGCAGAAGATGAGGCGGCGGCCCTCGCCGCTCATGAAGCGTTGCTCGTTGACGACTTCCACTTTCTCCTGGGGTGGGACGACACGATGGCGTGGTCGGATTTTTTGCAGGCACTCGATGACCAGCGGCGGGGTCTGAACCTTTCGGAGACGCAAGTTCGCGCCGTGCAACTCGCGGCCGTCGTGGGGGGAGAACTCGTAGGAAGAGCCTCGGTCCGTTTCGAGCTCAACGGATTTCTTGCGACGACGGGCGGGCACATTGGCTACGCCGTGACGCCCGCACATCGTCGAAAGGGCTACGCGGCCGAGATCTTGCGTCAAGCCCTTGTGGTTGTCCGCGCCGAAGGCGTGGATCGAGTACTGGTGACCTGTTCCGAGAACAACGCAGGTTCTCGTCGGGTCATTGAGAGCTGCGGGGGTACGTTTCAGTCGTCCGTCCCGTTAGAAGCTGGACAGAGTCTTTGTCGAGACGGTGGAAAGGGTGTTCGTCGTTACTGGATCGAGTGATCGCACGCGCTCGAGCGCAATTAGTCCTAGACGGCCGAAAACCCCGAGTGACTAGTGAGCCGAAACTCACCCGCCCCTCGGGGTTTCCGAGGCACGCCAACTATGTTCCGTGTCGGACAGAACATCTTTGACGGCAGGCACTTCACGTCATTGGCCTGTTTCGAACAGTGGACCGAACTCCACTGCCCGCTAGAAGGAATCCGCTCCTCTTGCGAGGCCCCTTTTCCCCCTGCTTCCCTCTCCCCTTGCGGTTCGAAGAATCGTCGGCAGGTACTACGTGAACTACGAGAGACACTCTGCCAGAGATTTCTGCCCTCACCTCGGTCGCAAGGGGAAATCAAATACTTATGCCCAGAATTGAGACACTTATCCACCAGTTTCGAGGCGAGGGGGTCAGATACCAACCACTTAGTCGCATCTTTCCCACAGGAGGGGTGAGCGGTGCGACACTTTTTGTGGCGTTGGGCGAGCTGCCGACGGGTCACGACGAACCGAGTAAAGCGAACTACGAGTCTGTAGTTTGCTCGAGCCAGCGGCCGTGCGCGTGACACCAACCCCACAGTCTCGGCGACGACTTCGGACGCGTCAACACAATCTGTGAGGCACCACGATGATGCGCTTCCTCGTCGACCTTGACGCCCGGCCACTGCACCATGGTCGACTCAATCGAGATCCACGCGACGTTGCTCTCACGACAACGTCGCGTGAGTTCGTTGAAGTACGCCCGCTGTTCTTCCGGCGTGAAGTAGAAAGCGACCCATGTGTTAAAAACGACCGTCAACGAGTTGGCATCGCTGAGATCAAAGGCGTCGTCTAGCCGTTCGAGCGCTCTTCCGCTAAGTTCCGTCACACTCGGCCACGAAGGTCGCGCGGCCACGATCGCGTCAAAGCGTTCGTGACGTCGGCGCTCTTCCGGCCAGAGACAGGCCTTTAACCAAAGGCGGTCATCCTCGTTTTCGAGATCGAGCGGGTTCGGATCGATTCCCACGCGAGAGTTCACCGGAGGCAGTCTTCGTGAACGATCGATAGGAGTTAGGTCCTCACAGATCAACGTGAGCGGATTGCCGTCGTCCTTCGCGCGCACCGGAAACTGGTCGAAGCAGAGATTAATGCCCGCCGACGCGCCCACTTCAATGACATTGATCTCGTTGATCGTTTCCGCGACGAGGTCTGCAACAACGGCTTGCAGGACCGCGCCGCGTCCCGGCTCGTTGGTCTGCGTCGATCGCCACAGTTCACCACTCAACAGATCTGGTGTTTCGCGCAGGACGGCGAGTACGCGACGCGCTGCGTCTTCGGGGTCCTCGAGTTGACCGTGGCGCGCCGCGTCGTAGATCGGCCCGAGAACTGGGTGACCTCGAAGGGCGGCTAGGTGCAGCGTCGCCAAGATGAGCATCGGGTTTCGTTGCTCGAGACGAACGCTGGCCAGTAGTTCCAGTGCGAGCGAATCACCCTCTAGTTCGTGCAGCAGCGCCTTGTAGAAGGGTAGGCGCTCGTAGTCCTCGGGCGCGAGAGCAAAGTGGTAGCGCTTTCGCACGTCGTCCAGATCGGGGGCATCCATGAAAGTGCTCCCAATCTTAGGATGATGGCGCGAGAAAAACGTGAGCGACGATTCACTGGCAACGCTGGGTCACGTTGACGCCGACAACCGCGTTCCAGTTAGGAGCGCACTACCGCTTTCGGCGACGAAACACTCACGAGATGGCTGTAGACCACGATGTTGGATTCGTAGTGTCCGGTGGCACTGTCGAAGGTCCCGCCACAGGTGACCAGTTGCAGTGAGCGCGTGCCGTGCGATCCGTAGACCAACCGATCGGGAAAGGAGGTCTTGGAGTACTGCACCACTTCGGTCACGACGAAGTTCGTCACCGTGCCGTCGGCCAAGACCAGCTTGACGCGATCGCCGGGCTTTAGCAGCTTCAAGTCATAAAACATTCCGGGCCCGAGATACGAGTCCACGTGGCCGAGTATCACCGCCGAGCCAATCTGTCCGGGTGTCGCTCCGTACTTGTACCAGCCCACCGTGTGCGTACCGGCGGGCACCATGACTTGGTGATTCGGTTGCAGACCGAGCGAGCCGACTTTCGAGCTCACCCCTATCGAGGGGATCGTGAGTGTGACGGGGCGCGATCTCGCGATCGCTGAAATCTCGTGAGAAACCTTCGCAGGAGTCTTCGCAGAAGCCGTCGACGTGGTCTGCGTGGGCGTCTGAGCAAGGACGACCACCTTCGGATCACTCTTTGGCAGGGTCGCCAGGAGCGAGACCACGCCGACCGCCAGCGCTATGGCCGCAATACTCCACCACGCCCACTGACGGCGCGCGCGCCCGCTCCGACCAATCACGTCGTGCGAGCGTTCATTGGACGCTCGTTAACTACGGCGGCGGCGAGTACGCACGGCGATCGATGCCGTACCTACGCCAACGCCAAGTGCGCCCAGGCCCACTAGACCCAAGAGCGGCGAAGCAGTTCGCGCCGCTCCACCTTCACCGGTCGCCGGTGCGCCAACGGGAATGATCGTCGACCCCGGGGCGAGCGTCGTGGTCGTCCCAGGCTTCGTCACGGGCTTTTTAGTTGTCGTGGTGGTCGTCGGATGTGTCGTCGTGGTCGTGCCCGTTGACGAGGTCGTGGTCGTGCCCGTTGACGAGGTCGTGGTCGTGCCCGTTGACGAGGTCGTGGTCGTGGTGGCCGCGGAGCAGATCGGCGCGCTGATCGTGTTGTCATCGAGCGTCACGGCACCAGTTTGCGCGAACACTCGGCCATTCACGTTGGCTCCGGTAGTCAATGTCGCCGACGTCAACGCCAGTATCGTGCCAACGAACGAAGTCGTTGTGCCGAGCGTCGCCGAACTGCCGACTTGCCAGAAGACGTTGCACGCTTGCGCTCCGCCTGTAAGGACAACCGAGCTACCCGTCGCCGTAGTCAAAGTGGACCCGGCCTGAAAGATGAAGACGGCGTTCGGGTCGCCGTTACCGTTTAGGGTCAACGTTCCCCCCACGGATAACGAGCTCGACGCGGTGTAGATGCCCGGCAACAACGTCGTGGCACCAGCGATCGCAGTCACCGAGTTGGGGGGAGCCTGAGTCTCACCCTTCGCAACGAGGTACGCCGCCGTGGCGGAGTTCTGCGCCGCTAGCGACACGGCGTCGGCGGCGTCGGTGGTACCACTGACGCTGCCGGCCGAAAAACCGGTGATCGAGGTGCCCGGAGAGAGTCCGACGTCACCCGTTATCACGGAGGTTCCGGTGTTAGTAATGGTCGAGCCCGCGATCACCGCGTACGGCGTCGCGGCACCGAGGTTGAGGGTCGTCGCGGCCGCTGCGCTATCGCTCGCGAAGGCGATGAGCGTTATAAAGCTGAGTAAACCCACGCCGAATGTTCCAAGACCGAGTCGGGCTCCAGAGAGATTGGCTGAGCGCTGGGTCGGGCTTCGAAACATTGAGAATTTCGACGGCGAGGAATAGGGGCGCTTTACTGCAAGGATGGTACGCATACCACACACCGCTCTCGAGACCGAATTAAGTTCAAAGTCAAAGAGGATGAAAACCGGTCTTCTGTTAGAAATCATACATCTAAGTCGTATTTCAATCAAGTGACATTTTCGGCTCGATGCACGCCAGTGACGAGAATTGCATCACGATGACCGTAAATTACCGGTGAATGGCGCCTTTGCATCGAAAGAAATCTGATCGACGGGGCTGTCTCACATCTTCCGGGCGAGGATGAATACAATTTTTCTCGTCCACTTTCCAATGGGCGAACCACGAGTAGTGACTGGTCACACGCTGTCGAAGAAGGAAGACAGTTCTTATTACTGGTCTAACGCTAGGGACCGCTCGGACCTTCGTCGCCATCACGAGCGTTGTCGGCGTCGCGTTCGACGGAGACGTTGTTCGCAGCGTTCTCGCGCCGTCGCCGACGGCGCAGGTTGAATCGAAGTTGCGCCACGCGACCAACGCCTATCGCGAGGACTACCACCGCGCCCGCCAGTGCGGCCACGAGAAGGGCCACGGCGATCGGTATCCGTCCGTTAGCGCCGAAGAACTCAATACGCACGTCACCCGTGTTCTGAGCGATGAAATCGACTAACGCAATGCCGAAAAGTACGGCGACGCCGACCGCCGCCCACGCGGCTGATGTTCGGGTATGACGGTAACTCTCAGCGTCGTCACCAAAGCCATGCGACCCTCGTTTCCTTCCTTCCTGGCGACCACGAGCGCCGGTGGCGTCCTCGGGCGAAACGTCATCCGCCGACTCACGAGGGTCGTTCTCGTTCTCGCTCACGTCAGCTCGATCTCAGGTTTTGCGGTCAATTGACCGTCTTTGGTGGAGGTGATGGGATTCGAACCCACTGCCTCTACATTGCGAACGTAGCGCTCTACCAATTGAGCTACACCCCCTCAGAGGTCCCCACTTTAGCCCAACGCCCGACGAGGCTGAGGTTGCCGACCCCACTGATCGTCAGCCTCCGACTCGTAAAACTCTGACTCGAACTCGTCTTCGTAGTGCGCGGCGTAGCGCTCGCGGCCCTGTGAGTACAGCGGTTCGATGGTGGCCAGGGGGCGACGCTCGGGCACGCGCACCGGTAACGAGGAATTGTTCAAGTAGCCCTGACTCACCGAGTAAAAAGCCAGCGCGACGTAAGCAACGACGGCCAGCAACGAAGCTGCCGCCACGTCGAAGAGGAGGGGGTAGCTCGTGACGAAGGCCAGCAGTGTCAACACGACCGCGACGAGAACGAGTCGCGTGAACATCATGCGCCGCTGCGACCTCATGGTGCGACGCCGTATCGGCGTCTGGTACCTCGTCGTCGCCACTGGTTCACTCGGACGCGACGAGTAGGCCTGCGCGTAACGATTGGAAACACCAGTGACCGGTCGCGCAGTGTCGTCGTACTCGTACGCGTAGTCGTCGCTCCACTCGTCCCACGACGATCTCGACTCGAGCGAGCCAAAGGTGTCGTCGGCGTGAACAACGGTGAGACGGGGCTTACGCTCCGATAGACGAGAGCTCGAAACGGGCTGATCCGGCTGGTCGAGACGGTGCGCGGGAATAATGGCGTAGTCCTGGCGGCTCAAAACCTCGTGCTCGGCGTGAAAAGACTGAATGGACTTCTCGGTGCCGCCGTCACGCAGTCGTTGCACCGCAATAGGTGCCAACAGCGCCACCCAAAAGAGGGCCAGCACTATTAGCAGCATTCGACCAGCTCCAAGAGGCGTCCCGATGACATCGGCACAAATTTACTGTTCAAGTCTGATTTTTTGGTGGATAGTTAGGCTTCGTGGAGCCCACACTCTTCTTGGTCGAGTCCGACCCATCGACCCGAGCGTCGATCGCCGGGGACCTGTGGCTTGAGGGTCATGGCCGCGCAGCCAATTGACGCGTAGCCCTCGGCCCAGAGGGGATGCTCGGCGAGGTCGTGACTTTTGAGGTAGTAGGCCACGTCCTCGTCACTCCACGTCGCCAAGGGATTGACCTTCACGAGGCCAAATTTCTCATCCCACATCAGGGTTTTCATCGCTGCCCTCGACGGGGCGTCGACGCGCTTCACCGACGTGAGCCACGCGGCGCGACTCTCAAGGGCGCGCCCGAGTGGCTCAACTTTTCGAAGTTCACAACAGTTCTCACTGCCACAGGGCGAAGCAGCCGCGTCGGGGCCCGGCGTGGTACGAGTCAGGTTGAGCGACCACTCCTTGGATATCCGATCGGCGAAGTCGAGCGTCTCTTGAAAGTGTCCCCCCGTGTCGAGAAAGATGATTTCCGTCGCGGGTCGAACCTCGTGAACCATGTGCAAGAGTGCCAGGTCTTCGAAGGAGCAGGCCATCGCGACGTCGTCGTCGAATCGCTCAAAGGTCCATTTGAGCATCTCGAGGGGGGTCGCGCGTTCGAATCGTTCGTTAACGTCATCAAGTTCGCGAAGCAGGTCCGAAGTGGGTGTCATCACTGGCATTCTCATAGGAGTCTACCTTTGTCTAGTGCATTACTAGAATACAATCAGTCCAAAGAAACATGACCACGACCTTGCACACCCCCAACGCTACCGACCATCTCGACGTTCTTGAGTCCCACGCTCTCTTTATTCTTCGAGAGGTCGTGGCTGAGTGCGAACGACCGGTGCTGCTCTTTTCTGGCGGTAAAGACTCCGCCGTTCTCCTTCACCTGGCGGCGAAGGCCTTCGCGCCACAACAACTTCCCTTCCCGGTTCTGCATATCGACACCGGCCAGAACTTCGAAGAGGTACTTAACTTTCGCAATCGGGCCGTCGAAGCGGCCGGTGCGCGACTCATCGTCGCCAAAGTCCAAGACACCATTAATCAAGGCAAAGTCGCCGACCCGGGGCCCTTGGGCTCTCGCAACCGCCTCCAGACGGTGACGCTCCTCGACGCCATCACCGACAACGACTTTGACGCGGCCTTCGGTGGCGCTCGGCGTGACGAGGACAAGGCCCGCGCCAAAGAGCGCATCCTCAGTTTCCGTGACGCCTTTGGACAGTGGGACCCGCGCCAGCAACGCCCCGAACTCTGGCAGCTCTACCAGGGCAAGGTCAATCCCGGTGAACACGTGCGGGCCTTTCCCCTGTCGGACTGGACCGAACTCGACGTCTGGCAGTACATCGGACGAGAGAAGATGGATCTGCCCTCGATCTACTTCGCCCACGAACGCGACGTCGTCTCTCGCGACGGCATGTGGCTCGCCGTGGGTGAGTTCGTTGAACCGCGTCCCGGTGAGAAAGTCGTTCGGATGTCGGTTCGCTTTCGCACCGTCGGCGACGCCAACTGCACGGGCGCGGTGATCTCGGACGCCAGCACGCTCGAAGCCATCATCGACGAGGTCGCGGTGGCGAACGTTTCGGAACGCGGCGCTACGCGCGCCGACGACAAGTTCTCCGAAACGGCGATGGAAGATCGCAAACGCGAGGGCTACTTCTAAATGGAGCTCGCGACGAAGGACTTACTACGTCTCGCGACGATTGGATCAGTGGACGACGGCAAGTCAACTTTGATTGGCCGGTTGCTCGTGGACACGCGTCAACTCTTCGACGACCAGCTCGACGCGGTGGCCGCCGCCTCGGAGAAGCGCGGCATTGGCGACCTCGACTTGAGTTTCGTCACCGACGGCCTGCGCGCCGAGCGAGAGCAGGGCATCACCATCGACGTCGCGTACCGCTACGCCACGACCCCGACGCGAAAGTTCATCATCGCGGACTGCCCCGGTCACGTGACGTACACGAGAAATATGGCGACGGGCGCTTCGACGGCCGACCTCGCGCTCGTGGTCCTCGACGTCGCCTCCGGGCTCAAGGAACAGACCCGTCGCCACCTCTGCATCGCCGCCCTGCTCGGCGTGCGCTCGGTGATCGTGGCCGTCAACAAAATGGACACCGTGGCTTGGTCCGAGCTCGCCTTTCAGCGCGTCGTTGATCAGATCGCGACCGTGTCGCGCGAGTTGGGTTTCTCTTCGACGCTCACGATTCCCGTGTCGGCGCTGCTCGGTGACAACGTCGTCGAGAACTCGTCGAACACGCCCTGGTACGTGGGACCCTCGGTCCTCGAAGCGCTCGAAGTGTCCGAAGCCGGATCGTGGGAGACCGCCCAGGGGGCGCGACTACCCGTCCAGTGGGTGCTGCGCCAGCGCGGGGGCGGACGAACGTACGCGGGCATGGTAAGTGGTGAGGCCTTTCACGTGGGCGATGCTGTGGCCCTGTTGCCCGCGGGTATCGAGACCACGATTAAGGCGATCAACTTTGGTGGCAAGTCACGACTCGACGCGACGGTTGGTCTCGCGGCCGATCTCGACCTCGCCGACGAAACCGACGCCGGACGCGGTGACCTCATCGCGACCGCTCCCCTGCCCACGGTAACGAAAGAGTTCGAAGCGACCATCTGCTGGTTCGGCGAGCAGCCCTTTAGTGTTGGGGGCCAACGACTTCGACTGAAGCACACGACGAAATCAACGCCGGTGCGCGTGAAAGCCATCAAGGGGCTCATCGACATCGAGTCACTGGCGATCGTTGACGCCACCTCGCTCGCCACGAATCAGATCGGGCTCGCGACGTTGGTCACGGCTGACGCGCTCGTCGTCGACGACTACCGCGAGGACCGAGTCACGGGCAGCTTCGTCCTGATCGACGAGGTCACCAACGCCACGGTGGCCGCCGGCATGGTCGGTCACGCTTCGTTTCTCTAGAAGTTCTGGGCAATTTAACATCTCTCAATCGAGATATTCGCTGCGCCACTTCTCGCGCAAGGGAGCCTGAACTGAGCTATTGACCAGCGATGCGCCAAGAATCTTCGCTCGCTGGATCTCGAACAAAACGACTATTCGTTGGTCTTGAGCAGACCCCTAAACGCGCTGCGCATCATTGCAATGGAGGAAGAACTCGGCTGACGTAAATACTCAAGGGCCAACGTGTTTAGTCGACCGTCAGCCAAGATTGACGCCTGGGTTGCAGGTACTGACTCGTCTACTTGAGACGCATCGGCACTTACGTCCATGACGCTCCTCCGCTCCAGCCCCTGCGACTACGGACTATTGCACTTTCACGATCAGTTGTCAAATGGTAGTTATCTCGTTGTCATTTGGTTACACCCCACTTCTCGGTGTACGTATTCCGAGAAGTGACCACACCGGCCACAGCATCGCTGAGGTAAGTCCACCCCTTTGAGCGAAGCGGAGCTGATCCAAAGATGTACAACGGCGAACTCTTGTCGAACGACGGCGCGACCGAAGCGTGCGGCGATTGATCCGACGAGCGCGAGCGGCGCACGTCACTACTAAAATTGAGCGCTGTCGCCAGATCTATAGCGAGCGAGACACGGTGCCAACTCGTTAGCTGGCTTGGGACAAGTAAAGACGTCTCCCTGCGCGACGTCACATCCGGTCGACGCCAGTTCGGCTAGTACTTCTGGCGTTTCGACGTCGTCGCCCACCACGGAGAGACCTAGGTTGTGTCCCAGCTCGACGATCTTCCGGCGGCAAACTCGAAGGTTCCTGAAACGTAAACTCGGGTTGTTGAATAAAATCGAATTATGAACCCCCCACGTCTGCTGGTAAGCGTGCCCGACGCTCACTTGGGCGCCGCGCTCGGTGAGATGTCCGAAGGCGTCGAGATTATTGAATGGGATATGTCGGGCCCGGCGCCGGTCAACGCGATCGACATCGTGGTGCCGCCGTACATGGACACGGCGAAAGCCCTGGCTCAACTCGCCAACGTGAAGACCCGTCTGGTGCAGAGCCAGTCGGTCGGTTACGACGGTGTCGAACAGCTACTGCCGCCTGGAGTCGTTTACGCGAACGCGGCAACGGTCCACGAGACGTCGACCGCCGAGCTCACCGTGGCGCTGATTCTCGCGTCGCAGCGCGGCATTCCCGATTTCGTACGCGCCGCCAGTGAAGGCCGGTGGGCGCCGTCGTGGCACCAGAGCTTGGCCGATCGCAACGTGCTGCTCGTCGGCTACGGCGGCGTTGGCAAAGCCATAGAAGCTCGCCTGCTGCCGTTCGAAGTCACGGTGACGCGCGTGGCGCTGACCGCGCGCAGCGACGAACGCGGCGAGATTCATGGCTTCGACTCGTTGCACGATCTTTTGCCGCTGGCGGACGTCGTGGTGGTCGCCGTACCACTCACCGAGAGAACGACGCATCTCATCGACGACTCCTTCCTCAGTCGAATGCACGACGACAGCCTGCTCGTGAACATCGCGCGCGGCAAAGTGGCCGACACGAACGCACTGCTCGCACACGCCAGCTCTGGACGACTACGCCTGGCCCTTGACGTAACGGACCCCGAACCACTACCCGACGGCCATCCACTCTTCTCCCTCGCCAACGTGCTNNTTGCGTGGTGACGATCCCCTCAACGTCGTGTTGACCAGCTAACACGTCGCCAGTCCTTCGCTCTGATCACGAAGAACGCCAGTCGACGTAGAACGACGCCGCGCCTTGAGACAAAGAAAGGAACGGGCTTGGTAGGACTTCGACATCGTACGCCCCAATCTCGACGAACTCAAGGAGATGGTGAGTCAACGTGTTCGAACAGCTCACTGTGCTGATTTGTGGATACGCGCGAAGTTTCAATGGTTGACCTCGCGCGTTTGCCACGCACCTCGATTCTCTTGGAACTCAGTACGTTACAGTTTTAATACCGGCAACAAAAAGGGACCGTGATATGTCGAACGACCGCTCAGCACTGACCTCTCTCGAACGCGAGAAGGCGTCCGTTTTCCACTCGTGGTCGGCGCAGGCCACCATTAATCCTCTGATGATCAAGGACGCCAAGGGCGTCTACGTCACCGACGAAAACGGCAAGACCTACTTGGACTTCTCATCGCAACTCGTCAACACCAACATTGGCCATCAGCATCCGTCGGTGGTACACGCCATCCAAGAACAGGCCGGGGTGCTGTGCACTATCGCTCCCCAACACGGCTACGAGGCGCGTTACCACGCCGCGGAACTGATCCTGGACCACTCTTTCGATGGAGCGGCCAAGGTCTTTTTCACCAGCGGTGGTACCGAAGCGGTCGAGCACGCGGTGCGTATGGCACGACTACACACCGGTCGACAGAAGATTCTCGCGACGTACCGCAGCTACCACGGCGGAACGTCAACGTCCATCAACTTGACGGGCGATCCTCGCCGATGGCCGAACGACAACGGATCGTCGGGCGTCGTGCACTTCTTCGGACCGTTCCTCTACCGCTCGAACTATCACGCCACCACCGAGCAAGAAGAGTGCGCACGCGCCTTGGAGAGTTTGGAAAACACCATTCTCTTCGAAGGACCAACGGCCTTTGCCGCTATCATCCTCGAAACCGTCCCCGGGACGGCGGGCATCATGGTGCCGCCGAAGGGTTTTCTCAAGGGAGTTCGCGAGATCTGCGATCGTTACGGCATGGTCTACATCGCCGATGAGGTGATGTGCGGCTTCGGTCGCACTGGTGCCTGGTTCGCGTACCAAGACCATGACGTTCGGCCCGATCTGGTGACCTTCGCCAAAGGCGTCAACTCCGGTTACGTGCCCCTGGGTGGCGTGGTGATCAACGAAGCCATTGCCGCGACGTTTAGTGAACGCGTCTACCCGGGTGGTCTCACGTACTCGGGTCACCCACTCGCCTGCGCGGCGGCGGTTGCCTGCATCGAAGCGATGCAGGCCGAACACATCGTTGAAAACGCCAAACGAATCGGCGACGAAGTGTTGCGCCCCGGACTCGAAGAGCTCGCGAAAAAACACAAGATCATTGGTGAGGTGCGTGGTCTGGGCGTGTTCTTCGCGCTGGACCTCGTCACCGACCGCGCCACGAAAGAGCCGCTGGCGCCCTACGGCGCGAGTTCACCCGCGATGAACGAACTCGTCGGCGCGTGTCGAAGCGAAGGCCTGTTGATCTTCAACAACTATCACCGACTCCACGTGGTGCCGCCGTGCACGATCACCGACGACGAGGCGCAGGAAGGTCTGGCCCGATTGGATCGCGCGCTCGCGGTAGTCGACAAGTACTACGTGGGCGCATAACGGCGGCCTCACGACGAGAGCTTTATCCGAGCGGTGCCCTCCGGCGACGCTGCTCGCGTGTCAACCTACGGATCTCTCTGAATCGGTCATTCAAAAGTTGAGCCGTCGGCTGACGTATGCCGGGAGGATGACCACGACTGACCAACAGCTGTGTGCACTCTCCCTTGATCCTCGCTACTCCGAGAGAGGCAGCGCAGGCTCGTGGTGACGCGCGGCCACCACCGCGATCGCCGCTAATCCGAAGAGAGCGCCACCGACCTGCGTGCCGGTGAGCGACTGTCCGAGAATCGGAATTGCCGCTACGGCCGCGACGAGCGGACTCAGACAGCTGATCGCTGAAGAGACGGATGCGTCGACGAAACGGTGGGCCCAATTCATGAGCAAATGTCCGCTTCCGGGCACGACCGTGAGCAGAGAGATCCAAAACCAGTCACTCACCTTGATGCTACCGAGCGACTGACTCGACAGCAGCACGACCGGAGTGACCGCTACCGCGGCCATGATCGTCACACCTGCCGTGTACTCCATCGCGTCTCGCATCTGGCGAGCCCGCTTAGTGACGAGCCAATAGGCGGAGAAACTCAAAAGAGCTCCGACCGCCAAGAGATCACCGACGACTTGGTGATGGCTCGACTTTCCGGGACCGATAATCGCTACCGTCGCACCAGCCATCGCCAGAAATATCCACAGAACGTCCCATCGCCCCATCCGTTCGCCGAAGAGGCGCCGCGCGGCGATGAGAACGAGCGCGGGCTGAAATGCGCCAATCACCGTCGCGTCAACGATGCTGGTGAGTTTGACGGCGCTGTAGAACATGACCATGTCGCACGCCAGTAAGAGACCGCCGATCCAGGTTGCGCGCAACGTCGCCCAGGTCACTCTTCGACCCGACGCGAACATCATTATGGAAAGGAGTACGGCACCGAGCCAAAGACGGTAAAAAGTGACGACGATCCCTGGCGCGGACGCGAGCGCGGCGAAAATGCCTCCGAACCCCCACAAAGCGGCAGCGGCCGCCGAGGCCGCCAGTCCCAGTGTCTGGCTTCGCTTGGCGGAGTTAATCAGTGTTCGGATCGATCAAGTAAAGTTCTCGGATTTGGTGCTCGCCACGCTTGAAAGATCTTTCGCCAAGGTTCATCAATGTAGAGCGATCATTGCGAAATGGCGTCTTGGCTCTCGGCATCGAAAAAGTGAAGTCGCTCCGGGAAAACGGCGAACTGGGCATCATCTCCGACGCGCACCATTGCTCGAGGTTGCACTCTCGCGATGCCTTCGCCCATGATATTGATCGGAGCGGCAGCGACAAAGTCATCGGAAGCCTCGTCAACGGCGTTGCCGGGTGAAACACGGTTGGCGTCAATGGTGAAGTGAACGAGCAACTCTGAACCCAGTGCTTCGACGGCCTCGACGCGACCGCGGAGTGACGGCCCGTGGACCTGATCGCCCTCCGCTTGCGGGAGGTCCTCAGCCCGAAGGCCCACGACCACCTTCCGCCCTCGATACTTCGCCAAATCGGAGCGAAGCTGGTGAACCGTCTCATTCAACGCGATGGTCTGTGATCCGAGTTGAAATGACGAACCGTCACCGCTGATCGTTGCCTCGAACAGGTTCATCGCTGGTGAACCAATGAACGCGGCGACAAAGAGATTCTTAGGCTTGCTGTAGAGATCGTTGGGAGAGTCACACTGTTGAAGAATCCCTGCGCTCATCACAGCCACTCGGTCACCCATCGTCATTGCTTCGGTTTGGTCGTGCGTGACGTACAACGTGGCCACGCCAATTCGCTGTTGAATACGACGAACTTCCGTGCGCATTTGAACACGGAGCTTGGCGTCAAGATTTGACAGTGGTTCGTCCATCAAGAACACCGATGGCTCTCTAACGATTGCGCGTCCCATAGCGACGCGCTGACGCTGACCTCCAGAGAGTTGGCTGGGCCGACGATTGAGGTACTGCGTGAGTCCCAGCATCGCGGCCGCCTCGGCAACCTTGGCTTTGACATCACTCTTGGAGATCTTGCGCAGGCCCAACGAGAAGCCGATATTTTCAGCCACCGTCATATGGGGATACAGGGCGTAGTTCTGAAACACCATCGCAATATCTCGATCCTTGGACGTCACGTGGTTTACCAAACGATCGCCGATGTGCAATCTTCCCGATGAGATCTCTTCTAGCCCCGCCACCATGCGGAGCGCGGTGGTCTTGCCACATCCCGACGGGCCAACGATAACCATGAACTCGCCGTCAGCCACCTTCAAGTTGAGTTCATGGACGGCTTCGAATCCGTTGGGGTAGAACTTCGAAACATTTTCTAAAGAGATCGACGCCATAACTCTCTTAGTCTTCCTTCTTGGGTAGAACTACTACGACCTCTTCATCGGTCGGTTCATCTCTACGCCCGGTCACGCACGCTGGTTTCGAACTCACTATAACGAGCCAAGTAACCGTTGGAACTCTGTTCTACCAGTTGGAACACGACGACGTGACCACCGAGACGGCACTGCGTCATCGTCACCACTCGCCTACTCACCGAGCCACTTGGTCACCGCGACCGCTTGTTGCGCTCGCTCGAAGAGACCGTCCATTTCACCAGACGAAGGGACAAGATTCGAACCCATCGCGACCGCCGCCGCACCCGCCTCCAACCACGACGAAGCGTTCTCGACGTTGACGCCACCCGTGGGCACAAACTTGACGTTAGGGAACGGTCCCCGCAGCGCTTGGAGGTACAGCACACCACTAATCGCGGGAAAGAGTTTGACGAATCGCGCGCCCGCCGACGTTGCGGTGGCTACCTCGGTGGCGGTGAACGCGCCTGGGATAGCGAGCAGCCCCTGCTCGTGCGCCGCTTCAATCACCGCGGGGTTGGTATTGGGAGTCACGATGAACCGAGCTCCAAGCGCGGCCGCGCGCTTGACACTCTCTACGGACAGCACCGTTCCCGCTCCGATAGTCACTTGATGGCCGAGGGCTTGCACTACTTGATGGAGTGAGTCAAAGCCCTCCGGCCGCTCAACGGTGAGCTCTAAGAACGCCACGCCCGCGTCGCGAAGGGTCGTGACAATCTCGACGACGTCAGTGTGATCGATCAAACGCACTATCGCCACGAGCCGTGCTCGCTCCAGCGCTTGCTCCATCATGTCTAGAGAATCGCTCATCAACGTACGACCTTTCGATAAGCGACGTAACCCTCAGTGAGATCGTGCAACGTCCCGGTCCAAGTGTCGCCAGGAATGGTGAGCATTCGCGCGTACGCTCGCGCGCAGCGTTCGGCGTTCACACCGCCGGGCTCGCCATTCAGCATTGAGGCCAAGAAGGCTCCGGCGGCGGCGTCGCCAGCTCCGATCTCGTCTACGACGACGCCACCGGCCTCAGCCGTACTCTCGTCTTCACCAAAGACGCGCACGCTCACGCCCAACTCGCCAAACGACAGCGCTCGACGTTCTCGAATGACGAGGGTTTTAACGTCGAATTCCTTCGAAACTTGCGAGGCCAGGTCGTTGGTGTCTCCCTCTCGGTCCAAGAGCATGGAGAGATCACTCGGAGCGACGAAGAGAGTGTCGACAAGTGGAAGAACCTCGAAGTAGGCCGAACGTGCGTCGTCGATCCCCCACAACTGTGAGCGATAGTTCATGTCAAAGCTCGTCATGACCCCCATGGAATTCGCACTTCTTAAGAAGGCCTGCGTCGCTTCGAGAGGTCCCCTACCAAGAGCACACGTGATCCCGGTGACGTGCGCCGCACCGGCGCCCTCGAGAACCTCGTCCCAGATGAACTCATCGGCGCTGAGGTGACTCGTCGCGGAGTCCTCGCGGTCGTAGAGCACATTCGACGGTCGCGGAGGAGCGCCCAGTTCATAGAAAAACAGGCCCGCGCGCGCACCGGGTTCGTCGACGGCGAGCACTTCAACGTCGTTTGCCTGGGCGTGGCGTCGAATCATCGCACCAAGTTCATTTGCTGGTAGTCGGGTTAACCAACGAGCCGGAACGCCTAAGGCGCGCGCCGTTATGAGGACGTTAAGCTCCGAGCCCGCCACTCCAATCTTGAGTTCCTTCGAGAAGCGAAGCGGCGTCCTCTCTGGCGCACTGAGGCGAATCATGGCTTCGCCAAACCCCACGAGGAATGGCCTTTGTTTCGAGTGTTCTGACATCTTTCTCCAAAAGGTAGAGGGAGTGGTAGGGGTTACGTTCTCACTCGTCGAAACGAAGTGTAGGACGATATGAATCGATTGGTCGACCCGCCACGTGCACGTCGACACTGAAGAGACGCCCGGCATCTGGTTCGCGGTCGAGAACATCTTGAGCCATGTCCTCTCGCGCCGTCGTGATGTACAGCGTGGTTCCGTTTGCACCACCGATCGAGCAACACGAGGGCTGCGCGGTGGAAACTTTCACGCGCGCGAGTTGCACTGCGTCGGGGGAAAAGCGGCGCACTTCGTAGCCTCCCCACATGGCCACCCAAATCGCGCCCTCTTCATCGACGCAGAGACCATCGGGTGTCCCCTCGGTGGCGACGTCGAATTGAAGAAAGAGTCGTTGGTTAGAGATCTCACCGTGTGCGTCAACGTCGAAGGCGTAAAAAGTGCCCGGCCCACTGTCGACGTAGTACATCGTTCGGTGGTCCGGGCTCCAGCCGAGTCCGTTGGATATGGTGACGTTTTCGAGCATCGTCTCGGTGCCTGATGACTCGTGGAATCGATAGAGACTTCCCCGTCCCTCGCCCGCGTCATTGGCCATGGAACCAACCCAGAAGCGCCCCCAGGGATCGGCTGCTCCATCATTCATTCGCACCTCGGACGCGTGGGAAGCTTCCGGAGAAGCGAGTTCACGCAGTTCGCCTGACTCATTTAGTAACGAGATCGATTGATTGCGCGCCACGATCCAACCGTCGGAACGATTCTCCAAGGGAGCGAGCGACGTCAACGTTCCGCCAACCTCGTAGGTACGCACAATGTCGATCAGTTCGCCGTCCGCGCGAGCGCGAAAGAGCCGTCCCGTGGTGACGTCGACCCAAATCAACTCATTGAGAACGTTGTCCCAACGACAGCACTCTCCAAGTTCAAAGAGATCCGTCGTGCACGCCTTAGCTACGAACTCTTCCACTTCACCTCTCCACTTCCAATGGTTAGCTCCACCCACCACGACACGCGCTCGCCCGGCTGAAAGGGCACGAGCGTCCCTTGCTGATGAGCTCGACAGAGATCGTCAAAGAACCCGTTCGTCGGCTCGATCGCCATGACGCGTCCGGAGGTGTAGTGAGCGTGGTCCATCCAGATTCCCAGATAAGGCGCAAACGTTCGATCCCAAGCCAACTTCAGCCATGAACCCGTCTCGTCGATCAGCGCGGCTTCGTTGACGTGGTCCTCGGGACGCAGGTAGAACATCCGGTCCTCGCCCTTAGCAACGTCACGCTCCACCACGGCGTCTTCGAACCACGTCACGTCGCGCACTTCAGTGGACAACGAGGTGTCGAGCACCGTCGAACGTAGGCCGGGTAGAACAAGTCGCGAGCCGTCTTTCATGGTGAACTGAGGATGAAGAGCCCAAAGCAGTGGAACGGCGACCTCGGACGCAACGACGCACGTGTACTCAGATCGCAGTGCTGCGCCTTCGACACGAAGATCGCGCTCGAACGTGAAGCCAAAGCGTTCGCTCTTCACCCGTTGGTGAATCCTCGCATCGGAGGATTCGATCACGTCCCACGCCAGAGTCCAAAGCTCTCCGTGGTCGGGCACTTCCTCGCCGAGGAAGGGATCACTGGGAAAACGGCACGCGTCGACAGTGGGACACATCTCATCCCAGCCGTAGTGATCGGTCTCGGTAAAGAGAGATCCGTACTCAGGACCTGGTTCGAGCGTGCGGTGACGTGGTTGACTTAACCACTCCCTCTGGTCATTCCGATTGAACAGGCTCGTTAGCCGCGCGCCCCTCTTCGCCAGTACCGAGACACTGAGGGCGTCACTCGACAAGGTGATGACGCGATCCTCTTTGCTCGACACGGGCACGTTCAGACTCCTACTTGGCCATCTGATACGGCAAGAACTGTCCGTCACGTTGGTAGGCCTGAGCAGCCCCCTCAAAAGTTGCCGTGTCAATCTCGACGCCAAGACCCGGAGCCGTCGATATCCCCCATGTCGGTCCGTCCATGATTGGGAGGCGTTCGCTCACCACGTCGCCCACCATGTGGGCCGAAGTCTGTTGATTACCCTGCACGATCGCGGGCAACGTCAACATGACGTGCTGCGCGGCAGTAGCGGCAATACCGAGCTCACCGTGCGTGTGCTTGCAGACCTGGCCACCGTGGTCGTAGACCGAGTACCCCAATCGCTGGAATCCCCGCAGCGAGCCAACCCAGTACGGACTGAAACAGTAGACGTCGGCGACGCGAGCCTCGATCCGCTCTCGAGCCTGCTCCTCGCTCCAGAGGCCCTCATTGGCCGCCACTGGTGTACTCACCATGCGACGAAGATCACCAAGGAGATCTCGAGGAACTTGGCGCACGGGCTGTTCTACGAAGTCAAGATGCGCGTCCTCCATGAGAGCGAGAAGGTGGCGAGCCTGGGCAAAGGACCACGCGCCGTTGGCGTCAAGACGAAGATTGCATTGATCGCCAATGGCCGAACGCACCGCGAAGACTCTCGCCAAATCGTTTTCGTCATTGAGTCCGACCTTGAGGTAGAACGTCCGATAGCCGCGCTCCAGTCCAAACACGGCGTACGCCAACAACTCATCGAGATCGTCGCCACTCAAGTACCAGAAGTAATCGACACTTTCGCGAACCGCGCCCCCCAGGAGTGCGTGCACCGGTACACCGGCGTACTGTCCGCACAGATCCATCATCGCCATGTCGAGGCTCGCCCAGGCAAAGTTTCCCGTCGACTCGCGGAACTGCCATAGACCGCGATGCCACGCGTCGAGCTTCATCTCCTCCGCCCGCCACGGGTCATTTCCGAGAACGAAGGGCAGCATCGCACGCACGCTCGCTATCACCGACTCCATGTCCGCGCCGCTACAGGCCTCGCCCCAGCCGACGAGCCCCTCGTCAGTTTCGAGCCGTACCACGCCAGCAGTGACGCCGTCGCGCTGGACCTGGGAACTGATCTCGCGATGTTGGTAGGCCACGTTGACGGGGGTTGCTTCGGCACTGATGATCCTCATCGACACTCCTTTGGTCGTTTGTCGTACTTAGTTGTTGTAACTAAGTGGTGGACCCGACGGAAGACCCGCCATGAGTCCTCCGTCAACTGACACCAATGAACCGGTCATGAAGTCCGCCAACGGCGAGGCGAGAAAGAGCGCCAGATTCGCCACCTCAGATGGCTTACCGAGACGATTCAACGGATGCGTCGCCGCCATCAACTCCAATTGGCGTTCGGGATCCGCGGCGGCCTGCGCTTCACGGCGAACCATTGGCGTGTCGATCGTTCCCGGCACGATCCCGTTGACGCGAACGCCGTACGGAGCTCCTTCGAGCGAGAGTGATCGAACGAGAGCGTGTACGCCGCCCTTAGACGCCGCGTACGCTCCCGCGTCGGGAACCGTCGCGAGGGCGTGCGGTGAAGACGTGACCACGATCGAACCGGCTTTTCGATCGCACATCGTGATCATGGCGGCGCGAGTGATCAAGAATGTCCCGGTGAGGTTCACGTCGAGAACGTGACGCCACTCCTGCAAACTCGTGTGTCGCACGTCCTTCGTCCACTCGATGCCCGCGTTGGCGTAGACGACGTCCAACGCACCGAACGTCCCTTCAACCCACGAAAAGACCCCGTCAACGTCCTCCTCGCGACTGACGTCACAGTGTCGATAGGTCACGTGATGGCCCTCGTCGTTCAAGGACTGGGCCAACGCGGCGCCGATCTCATCTGCAACGTCCGCGACGACCACGTTGGCCCCCGCGTGCGCGAAGCCCGCGACGGCGGCGGCACCAATACCCGTCGACCCACCGCCGACGATCACGGTCTTTCCGGAAAAGTACTCACTCCACATCGAACATCTCCTTCAACTCATTCTTAGTAGTCGCCGCTTGAAACGAGAGAGGCTTTGAGTCGCTCTAGAACCACGTCGGCTTCGTCGTCGACCAACGTGTCGGGCGTGACGTAGATTCGATTTTCCATCCCACCGAGCACCGCGACGCGAGGTGTCCCCTCCCAGAGCCGACCAATGACTTCATCCGCACTGACTGGTGCCTGAAGGACTATCACGAGACGGGGAACCGGCTGGCCCGCCTCATTCAACGCCACGCGCCGAACCTCAATGCCCTCGACGCTGCGGAGTCCTTCAACCCAATGATCCACCGTTTTTGCCCAGTCATTGGCCCGAGCATCATGATCCAGGGCCAGGTAGCGCTCGATGCTCGCCACCAAACCGCAGATCTCCTCCTTGCCCACCTTCATCGCTCGCGCAAGACGCTGATACGGCGAGGCGTTGGCCCGAACGGCGTCGAGGAGCGCCCGCGATCCCACCATGAGTCCGCTGGCCTGGGGACCTTGTAGCGCTTTACCGCCGCTGAACAGGGCGGCGTCCGCTCCACATTCGACCGTGAAGTGCCAAAGATTCTCCACGGGAGGCAGTTGCGCGGCGGCGTCAACGATCACCGGCACGCCGCGCGCGTGGGCGATCGCGACGGTCTCGTTCAAGGTAAGTGTGGTCTGGGGCAGGTGACTTCCCGCCGCCCAGAACACCGCCGCCGTGTTCTCGTCAATGGCCGCCTCGAGCTCCCAGGCGAACGTTTGAATGACGTTGCCCACCTCGACCAGGTGCCCGCCGCCCAGCTCTATCGCTCGGTCGTACGGAATGCGGTGCGCTCGATGGATGACGACATTTCTAGCGAGCGACTCGTCGTCGGGAAGTCGGGCGATGAGCCCAGGTTGACCCTTCGTTATCGCAGCCAATACGCTCAGCGCAATGGCGGACGCACACCCGGACGTGACGTACGCGTCTTCGTTACGCGTCAGTTCAGCCAGTCGCCTGGACGCCGCGCCTTGCAGCTCGTCAATAGAGACGCACGAGCGCGACGCGGCCACCATGGCGTCGACGACTTCGGGTGCCAGTACGGTTCCCCCCAGTGCCGTCAACGTCGTCGCGGCGTTGATGACTCGGCGCACGCCCAGATCGGCGTAGATGTCACGTAGGGCCACGGTAATTAGTCGCGTACGGCGAGGACGGTGATTTCCACTTTCATGCCCGGTGGGAGCTCGACCCCGACCGTCGTACGTGTGGGGTAGGGCTGCGAGAAGATCGACGCGTACTCCTCGTTCATCGCCGCAAAGTCCGACAGAGTCGCGAGGTAGACGTCAACGCGAATCACGTCGTCGAGTGTCGCGTCGCACGCGGCTAAGGCGCCCTCGATGTTTTTGAATGTCTGCACGGTCTGAGCGCCTACGTCTGGACCAGCGAGTTGTCCCGTCACCGGGTCAAAGCCGGCTTGGCCCGCGACAGAGACGATCGATCCAACCCTGACAGCTTGGGAGTAGGACGCGACGGGCGTCGGGGTCCTATCGGTTCGTCCTTCAATTCGTGCCATTTCATTCTCCTTGTCTTGGAAGCGGCCGACCTTGGCTGCTCCTCTGTACTACATGAGTTTTTTACTTGCCAATTCCCGCCGTCAGCCCGCGAACGAAGAATCGCTGACCAAAGATATAGAGGACCACGAGCGGGAGGATTGAGAAGAAGGCTGCCGCCATGAGCAGCGGTTCGTTCGTGACGTAACGACCCTGGTAAAGGGCCAAGCCCGCCATCAACGTACGTGACGTATTGCTTTGCAGGAAAACCAAGGCGACGAGGAGTTCGTTCCACACGAAGATCGCGTTCACGATGACCAACGTGACCGTCGACGCTCCCGAGATCGGCAAGATAATCTTCCGAAGGATTCGTCGATGAGGCGCGCCGTCCATGTAGGCCGCCTCAACGAGTTCCATCGGAATCTCTCGAAAGAAGTTGACGAAGAAAAATACCGAGAAGGGGACGAGTAGCCCGGTGTAGAAGATCATCACCGAAGGAAGTTGATTGATCAAGCCCAACGACACCATCAACGTGTACATCGGAATCAACAGAGCCACCGGCGGAATGGCCATCAAGGCAATGTTCGAGCGGAAGAGAGATTCACGACCGGGACCACGTCCAAAGACGATGGCGAAGGCGGCCATGATGGAGATAACCGTGGAAACCCCAACCGCGACGACCGTGACAAACAGGCTGTTTCTCATCCAGAGCAGTATTGGCCAACTGTGGATCACCGTACTGAAGTTCGCGAACGTCACGTGGGTGGGAAACCCGGTCGGGTCCAACGTGTACGACTTCGATGACTTCAGTGCCGTCGACAACATGAACCACACTGGGTACAGCGAAATGATCGATATCCCGATCAGCAGTAGCTGACGAAGAGTATTTCTAACGTGTTGCACTAGCCGGCCGCCTTCGCGGCCCTCGATCGAGCCCATAGGTAGATCGCAATGAAGACGCTCGCAATTGCCAAAAGTACGACCGCGCCAGCCGACGCAATGCCGATGGAGCCATTTGCAAAACCGTTTTGGTAGATGAAGAACTCCATCACGCTCGACGAATACGCAGGTCCGCCTCCGGTCAAGACGTAGACGTAGGTGAAGACCGACGAGAGGACAATGATTGCCTGAAGAATTACGAAGAACTCGATGATGCGCTTGATCTGAGGAATCAGAATCTTGCGTTGAACGATCCACCAGTTCGCTCCGTCCATGCGCGCGGCCTCAATCGTTTCACCCGGTACGGCGAGCAGCGCCGCGGAAAACACCACGACGCCGAATCCGAACTGCTGCCAGACAATGACACCACCGATGCTGAACATGACCCAGCTCGGAGATCCCAGCCAGTCGTGGATGAGAAAGGGTAGGTGCAGAGTCTTCAACAGCGAGTCGAGAACTCCATTGCCTTGCAAAAGATAGGAGAACGACAGACCCATCGCCGTCGCAGGAAGGATGTAGGGCAAGAAGACAATCGCTCGATACTGACGCACGCCGCGAAACGTCGTATTGATCACCAGCGCGAGTGCGAGCGCGAGGATAGTGACGATCGGAACGGTAAACAATAACTTGAAATTGTTGAACATCGAGTGGATGAACTGAGGATCTACGAACAACTCCTTGTAGTTGCTGATCCCGACGTAGGTCAGTTGGCCGACACTGCCAGCGTAAAAGCTGTATCGGACAACTTCGACGAAGGAGTATCCGAAGACCAGGGCCAGTGCAATAAGCACGGGCGCCATGTAGCCGTATGGCCACAGATGGCGTCGGCGCCAGACTTTTCTTTCGTCTGGCGCCGAGCGCTCATCTGTTTCAATGCTGAGTTGCAGGGAACTAGGGGAGTTCATCGACTCCATTGAACCACCAAAAGTTCCATTCTTTTTCGTCAACGCTCCAATCGGAGATTATGAGCCTGACGACGCCCATGCTGAGAACTGCTTGAACTGGGTGGGCTGTTGGGTGCGCCACAGGGCGATCTGCTGCTTCCACAGGTCGACTGCTTGTGAAGGCGATCCCGACCCCGAGGTGATCAACTGACCCGCAGGGATATCCGCGTTCGAGTCAATCTGCGGCGGGATGAAGTTCTCTAACCACACTGACGTTCCTGAGGTATCGAGTTTGTCGAGCGCGCGGGCCAACGGATCGGTGATGTCTTTCAATGGGAACTGATTGTCCGCTGGGAACGCACCCGTCTCCTTATTAAGAGCAATCATGTTCTTTGGCTCGTGCAACCACTCGAGGAACTTGGCGTCAGCCTTTGGATTCTTAGACCACGAAGTAATGAATTCGTCCGAGGACTGAGTCACGTCATACGTCGCGGCGAGGGTGCCTGTGCCCAAAATTGGTGGCTTCGCGGCACCGACATTGGCTTCACCAATGGTCTTCGCCCAGGACAACGCGTTGCCATCAGTGGTGAAGGACATCGCCGCCTTACCTTGAGGGAACAACTGCCAACCCTGGTTGAGGGAGAGCGACTCAACGTTGGAGTTCACGTAACCATCCTTGATGAGAGTTTGGAAACTGGTGTACATGGATTTGAGTGAACCCAATAACTTCGTTTCGGCGTTGCCCGTTCCCGCTACTCCTTGCGTGAGCTGAGAGATTGAATTCAACATCTGCTTCTCGTAGATGGCGAACATCCATGCTCCGAAGTAGCCGTCCTGGTTACCCATACCAAACGGCGTAATCCCGTGGGCCTTGAGCGCTTTGCAATCCGCCAAGAACTGCGCCCACGTCGTCGGTGCAACGTTGGGATTGAGTCCAGCTTTCTTAAAGAGTTTCTTGTTCCACACCAAGGGAACACCGATCATGTACAACGGCATCGCGTAGATCTTGCCCTTGTACGTGTTCTCGTTCGTGTTGAGCCAGTGTGAGGTATCAGCTTTCGAAACATAGTTTGAGATCGGCGTCACTGAGCCACCCAGTGCAGGCAAGATCGTCGGCAACGTGGCCCACTGGGTGTCGAGATCTGGACCGGTCTTACTCTGCGCCGCCAACGTGAAGCTTGGAATGATTGTCGTGTTTGATTGAGGAACCAGTGAGATCTTGACATCTGGATTCTGCTGTTCGTACGTGGCAATCCTCTGCTGCATCCACTTCGTCATTCCCGGGATGTCGCTCTCTCCCCAGAACCAGTAGGTGATGCTGGTCTTCTTCGAAGCGGCGCCGGCTGGTCCAGCGGTAGGCAGCGCGGCGACGCCGAGAATCATTGCGACAACACAAAACGATGACAAAAACTTTATTGTGACGTGTCTCTTGAGTGACGACGTCAATCGCGTCGACTTCGAAGCCGCATCACCATGTAAAACAGTCGAGTTCATTTCTCTCCCTAGAACCATCGTTTACAAATGGATTTTCCAACAACATAGCGAAAATCAGTAGGCGGAAATGTTCGACCTTGCTCCGACCCGATGGTGAATGAGCGCGTCGTTAATTTTGCAACGAGTTCGTTCTAACTACCGGAACAAAGTGAGTGAGCGAAAGGTCTTCGGGACGACGTCGCGTGCGGTCGTGGGAACAGCGCGGGGAGCGAACACTCAGTTGCTTGACTAAAAACTCACTCTGGCCCGCCGCCGGCGAACAACATCACGCGTTGATCATCACGATTGATTCGCGTGTAATTGATGTTCCAATAACCGGAACGAGGTGGACATTGAGACGACCTCTCTCGGCGCCACTCGTCGCGAGTTTCGAGCAACGTGACGCGAAACTCACGGTGACCAACGACGAAATCGCTTCTCGTTTGATCACGTCAAACTACTAGCGTGAACGAATAGATCGATGATACAAGTGAGAAGGTCATCATGAAGGCATTGGTATTCACTGCACCTGGAGTTGTCGAGATTCACGACGTTCCCGACGTTGTCGCTGGTGCCGACGAAGTCGTACTTCACGTGGACCGAGCTGGAATCTGTGGGAGTGAACTGCACGGTATCCGCCAGCCCGGTTTCCGCGTCCCTCCACTCATCATGGGTCACGAATTCGTAGGCCATACCGACGATGGGCGTCGCGTCGCTGTTAATCCCCTCGTCGCGTGCGGGACGTGCGAACTCTGTCTCGATGGAAAAACGCAACTGTGCCGAACTCGCGTTTTGCTCGGCGTCCACAAGGCCGGAGGATTCGCTGAGCGCGTAGTGGTGCCGCGCTCCTCACTGCACGATCTGCCAAACAGTATTGACTGGGATCATGCGGGATTGATTGAACCAGTAGCGAACGCGTTACACGCGTGGCGCGCGGCCGGATCTCCTGCATCGAAGCGAATCGGCATCATCGGATGCGGCCCCATCGGCATTGCTTGTCTTGAAGTTGCGCTTGATGGTGGCGCCGAATTCGTCGCGTGCGCGGACCTGTCGCACGAGCGTGGAACCGTCGCGAAGGAAATCGGTGCCCACCAAGTCGCAACCGCTCTCGAAGGTGAGTTCGACGTTATTTTTGATGCAGTGGGAACATCGTCCACACGAACGAGTTCGCTCGACCACTTGATACCTGGTGGCACCACGGTCTGGTTGGGACTCGCCACGTCAGAGAGCGCGTTCGACGCCTCCGCGGCGATTCGTTTTGAGAAGTCGATTCGCGGCTCCTTTGCCTACACAAATGAAGAGTTCGCTGCGGCGATTGCCCTCGCGCCGCGTTTAAATCTTTCGTGGTCGACCACGTTCCCCTTGGATCAAGGCGCCGAAATCTTCACCGCACTGATGAACGGGCAGTCAACGCCGATGAAGGCACTTTTGCAGCCATGAACGTCTTCGACCTCGATACTCCAGCCCTTATGATTGATCTAGACCGCGTCGAACATAACATCTCTGAAATGGCCCAGACCACTAAGGTCGCCGGCGTTCGTCTTCGACCTCACACGAAGACACACAAGATGCCAGAAATCGCGAAACTTCAGGTCGACGCTGGCGCTTCTGGCATCACGTGCGCAAAAGTCGGCGAAGCGGAGGTGATGGTAGCGGCTGGATTCGACGATATCTTGATCGCCTACCCCATCTACGGAGCTGCGAAACTCGCTCGACTTCAAAAGTTGCGCGAGAAGGCCCGAATCATCGTCAGCCTTGACTCCGTCGAGGTGGCCCAAGGCTTAGGGCGACTCGGTGTGACGAGCGGACATCCCCTTGAGATCTACGTAGAAGTTGACACCGGCCATCATCGAATAGGTCGCGCGCCTGGGATGCCCACCGTAAATCTCGTAACGCAACTCGCCGAGATAGACGGCATCACCATCATTGGGCTCTTAACGCACGCCGGGCACGCCTACGGTGCCGATACTCTCGCCGAGCGCGACGTGGTCGTCGACCGTGAGATAGACGATCTCACGATGACGAAGCAGCTCTGTGCAGAGGCCGGGGTCCCCTTCGATGAAATCAGCGTTGGCTCCACTCCGTCGGCGCGAAGTGAATCTCTTCGCCATGGAGTCACCGAAGTTCGTCCCGGTACCTACGTGTTCAACGACACGACCATGATCAGACTTGGCGTCGCCACCGAAGCGACCTGCGCGGCGCACATTTTGGCCACGGTCGTATCGCGTCCCACGCCAGAGCGATTCGTCATTGACGCAGGCACGAAGTGTTTCACTTCTGATGGCGTAGGACGCCCTGGATGGATTCAGGTGGCAGATCGAGAGGACTTAACCATGCAGTTCACGACTGAAGAGCACGGCGTGGGAACTATTGACCTTGACCGGGGTGGGACTCTAGCGATTGGCGACAAGTTAGAACTGATTCCGAGCCACATCTGTCCCGTCATCAACCTCTTTGACTCCGCGTACGCCACTCGTAATGGGAAGGTCGTTGAAGAACTCGCCGTCGCGGGTCGCGGCAAGGTTCGCTGAGTTTGACGGAGTCGCCCGCAGCGATCTCATGCACACTCATACCAGTCAGACCTTCACAGGTCGCGAGATCGAACCCAGACTCGGGGCAGGTGTTATGCCATCACTTCCCCAAGATGCTCGCGAATCACTTTTCGCGCCAGATCGATTGAGGCTTCGAGCTTCTTGAGTGGAAAGCGCTGTGCCACTGCGGTAATACTCACGGCACCATCCGGAACTGATTTCGACGTTAGGAATAGTGGGATAGCGAGGCAGTTGATCCCGGGTTCGTGCTCTTCTCGATCCAACGCGTATCCCTCCTCACGGGTCTGCTCGAAATCGCGATGAAGTGCGCTCGCACTCGTCAGCGTGTGACCAGTGTGCTTGACCATCGACGATTGATGTTGCGCTACGAACTCCTCCACGGCGCCAAGACTTTTCAGTTCGTACGCCAGGAGAGATTTGCCCACGCCAGTGCAGTACGCGGGATTGCGACCTCCGATAACGGACGTCATCTGATACCGAGACCGCGCGGGTTGGATCTTGGCGAGATACATCACCTCAAACTGGTCCAAGACGGCGTAGTGCGTTGTCTCACCAAACTTCTGCGCTAACGCTGAAAGGACCGGACGAATTCGTCCAACCTCGTCGAGTTCTTCGTAGTAGGAGAAGGCCAGTCTCAAAAGGCCGTACCCCAGTCGATAGCGACTGTCGCGGTCTTGCTCGATCAGATTGGCGCGCCGAAGGGCGCTCAACGCGCGATGGACACTCGAGCGCGGGGATTTCAGTAATCGAGCTAGTTCGTTGAGGCCAATACCGTCTGGGAAGGAACCGAGGAGGTTCAATATTGCCAATACTCGGTCCGAACCATTGAGGCTCTTCGATTCCTCCGGCGCACAACTATCAGTCTTTAAAAGGTCCGCAACCAAAGGATCCCCCTTCGATTCCTCAAGAGAAAGTAACTATAGTCAGTTCCGCAAAAAAAGGAACAGCGTTCCAATAATCAGAACTTGAGGATTTAGGGCGTCAGATCGGTCATTTCACCGACCTTCAAGCTCGTTAAATCGGACCGGACGGCTCTCGTGTCGAGCCCAAGAAAACCGCGGTTTTTAGAGCACCTCATCATTCGCCACATACGAGCGGTCGTTAGCGGACCCGGTAGACGAGGACGACCTCAGTCCATGTACGCGCCACCGTTGACGGAGACGGACTCTCCCGTCAGGAACGCGGCGTCATCAGACGCCAGAAAAGCCACGATCTTCGCCACGTCCTCGGGCGTTTCGAGACGAGCGAGCGGCGTCGCGTCGATCCACATCTGTTTCACGAGATCTGGCTCGATGCCTCGAAACTCCGCCTCCCAGGCGAGTTCGCGCTTCTGCATGTCGGTAGCGACGAAACCCGGGCAAACACTGTTCACGCGAATACCGAACGGCGCCAGTTCGTAGGCCATCGCCTGGGTGAGGCCGAGCACGGCGAACTCGCTCGCGACGTAGTCCGCGAGGAAGGGGACACCGCCCTGCTTAGCGGCCATGGACGCCGTGTTGATGATGCTGCCCTTCGTACCGAGGGCCATCATCGCGCGAGCAGCCGCTCAGCGCTATCTGTTCGGAGATGAATTCGATCAGGTGGGCCGGAGTGCAGGGGTAGGGGTGGGCAGTCGCAGCACGTCCTCAATCAACTGCCCGTCAGAATCAACGACGCCAAACTTGATCGTGGTCGCGCCAATGTCGACGGCCAAAATGGTCTCTCGCGTCACGAGTTTCAATTCTGTCACGTGCGAAGTGTACTGACACGAGAGCAGTCGACTTATCGACCGCAAAGATGGAAACGGCGCACCCCTAGGATTGAACTTGCCCGTGGACTCAGAAACTTCGCCAATCTCTCGTACGCCAGCGACCGAAGTCTTCTTTCGACCTTCCGCCTTTGCGAGTACCACCGGCATCTTCATACTGATGGGGGCCGTGACCTCACTGTTCGGACCGCTCCTCGTGAGTTTCACGCACCGATTTCACCTCTCACTTCCCAGTGCCGGCGCGGCGCTCAGTGTCTACTTCGTTGGGGCGACCCTCGGTGTTCTTCCGGGTTGGCTCGGACTGAAGCGACTCCAGGGCCGCCTGGTTCTTTCCTTTTCTCTCGTGACGATCGTGCTCGGCGCGGCGGGCGCGGCGTTTTCGCACTCTTGGATTCTGTTTTTGGCGAGCATCTTTCTTATCGGTCTCGGCTTCGGCGCGCTCGACATCGGCCTTAACACCTTGCTCGCTCGTACCGCTCTTGAAGGTCGTGCCCATCGACTCAGTGTCGGCACCGCCGGCTACGGCGTCGGAGCCGTCATCTGTCCTCTCGTCATCATCGCGCTGAATCCCAACAACTTTCGCCTGCTCTTCGGCGGACTCGCGGTGATCGCGTTGGTGCTCTCGACCTTAAATGGCGGCGTGCACGCGCCGCCGCTTCGTACGGAACCGATGCAGTACGAGATAACCAAAATGAAGACCCAACGACGCCCCATCCTCATTACCTTCGTGGTGGCCTACGTGCTCTACGTCGCCATCGAGACCAGCGCCTCGGGTTGGATGGCCACCCAACTGCACGGCGTGGGGTACTCCGAGTCATCGGGAAGTCTGGTCACCGCCGGATTTTGGACCGGCTTGGCGATTGGACGGCTCCTCGGTGGGCCGCTCTACCATCGCCTTTCGGATAAGAAACTCATTCTCGGTGGACTCGCCCTCGCCATCGTCGTGTGCGCCGCGGCCTTCTTTGACTCGCTCGCGCCGTACGCGTACCCGCTGCTCGGGCTCATTATCGCCTTGATCTTTCCAATGGGACTGCTTTGGTACACGATGCTCTGTCCGCACGACAGTGACGGTCTCTCGCTACTCATTCTCTTCATGATGATCGGCGGCGTCGCGGGACCCGGAGCGGTGAGTCTGTTGGTCTCGCAGTTTGGTGTCCACGTCGTGCCGTTCACACTGGCGGTCTTCGCCGCGCTCGACCTCGCGGTCTTTCTCAGCGCGCTGCGTTTTCGGCCGCTCGTCGTCGCGGGTGGATCATTGAACACCCGCTTGAATTAAACAGTTACAGAAGCCCGGTTTGAGTAAGCACGTGGGGGCCCTGACGCTTATCTGATGAGGCGTACGAACGCGCCCGTCGAGGCACTGAGTTCAGTGACGGTGCTGCCGGCGCCGTTCACCACCCAAACGATTGAGCTCGTCACCGCCAGGTCGATGGGATTGTTGAAGCGATCGGCTTTAGCCTTGACTACCCGCACCAGTGATCCATTCGAAGCGTTGAGTTCGGTGACGGAGTTGCCATTCGCGTTGACAATCCATAGACGCGAGTCACTTAGGGTCATATTCCAGGGAGCGGCGAACTCGTCGTTAGGGCTCTTGACCACGCGCACCAGTGATCCATTGGACGCGTTGAGTTCGGTAACGGAGTTACCGCTCGCGTTGGAGACCCAGACGTGGCCACCACCTACCGCAACGCCGAGAGGAGAAACGAATCCATCAGCCGGACTGTTCACGACTCGTACCAGACGACCAGTGGAGGCGTTGAGTTCCGTCACGGAGTCCCCAGCTTCGTTCGTCACCCATGCGTCCGGGCCAGCGACGACAATGTTGACTGGATTGTCAAAGCCGTACGCTTTGGCTCGGAGAACTCTAATGAGAGTGCCGTTGATCGTGCTGAATTCGGTCACCGCGCTGTCTTCGCTGGCGACCCAGACGCACGATCCCAAAAATGCCAGGCCGATCGGATTCGAGAATCCGTACGTCGCTCCCTCGATAACGCGTTCCAGTGCGCCAGTAGACGCGTTGAGTTCGGTAACGGAGTTACCGCTCTTGTTGACAACCCAGACGTTGGATTTGAAGACCCCAATGGCGATTGGCGTGCTGAAGCCGTCATTTTTGGCCTTGATGACGCGCACCAACGAGCCGTCAGACGTCTTGAGTTCCGTCACCGAGTTATTGGCGGCGTTCGCCACCCAGACGTGCGAGCCGATCGCCGCAATTCCTAACAGCGTGTGTCCTAATTGGACCCACCGGTTTACCTTGACCATCTGAACCAAGTGGCTCAGATGGTGCTTGCTCACCGTCCGACTTCTCAGACGACTTTCTGTCCGGGTTCTCGGTTCCGACCCAGTGCCCTCATCACGATGTCGTGATGGTTATGCGGGTGACGATCGGCTCTTCCCGCCTGCTTGGCGGTGCAGATCCCTAAGGGATCAGACTGTCGTAAGAATCAGAGTGCGCGTTGGGTTCGGTGGAGTGTCCGCTGGCCGCTCCTTGGGCTGCCAACGGGCCAGGTTGATGGCCGCGTTGAGGTCACGGTCGATGGCCAGGTCACAGACGTTGCAGAAATACGTCCGTTGCGACAGGTCGAGATCGCGCTTGATTTCGCCGCAACCCGAACAGGTCTTGGACGACGGGAAGAACCGGTCGACCATTCGCACCTCGACGCCGTGCCATTTGGCCTTGTAGAGGATCTGGCGGGACAGTTCTCCCATCGCGGCGTCCGAAATGGACTTCGCCAGGTGTCGGTTCCTCACCATGCCCGCAACGTTGAGATCTTCGAGTGCGAGGACCTGGGCTCTCGTCACCAGAGCCTTCGATACCTGGTGGACCAGATGTCGTCGGGTGTTGGCGACCTTTCGATGAGTCTTCGCGAGTCGGGCCCGTGCCCGCTGGCGGCCCTTGGACCCCGGTGTGGTTCTGGCCAGGGCCTGATTGGCCGCCTTGAGTGTGGCTTGCGCTTCTCTTAATGTTTTCACCCCCTCAAAGTCCTCGAAGGGAGTGCCGTTCGCGTCGGCGGCGACGGCAAGGGACGTGATCCCCCGGTCGACCCCCACGGGAACAGCGTGACGGTTGCTGCGGCTGCGCTCGGCTTGGTGCAGTTCGGCGGCCACGCCGGTCAGCGAGACAGTCCAATGTCCCGCACACTGGGTCAATGTGGCGGAGTACACGTGGAATCGACCGGCATCGATCATGCACCGAATTTTGCGGGTGGGCCCGAAGAGCTTCACCTGTCCGAACTTGGGAAGTCGAAGGTGCCCGGCGTCGCTGAATCGGATTGGATGTTTCGATGGTGCCTGGTCTGGTGTGGCGCGATTGCGCAGACGAAAGCTCGGCGTCACCTTCCCCTTCGCCTGAAAGCGGGGAAAGCCAACGGGCGAACCACGTCGCTTGCCATTCCTTGACGCGGAGAAATTCTCGAGCGCGTGTGCTGCGTCCACGCTGGCGCACTCGAAGACATCGCCGGGCAACTCATGTCGCCAGATGAGTCCCCGGGTTCCGTCGTCGTTGATCGGCGAGTCGTCGGCCATACCATTTTTCCAGGCGTTGAATTCGTTGATGAAGGAGAACCCGGACCACGACAGCGAAGAGGCGGGAGGTTCCGCCGGGGTCACATCATCCGATGACGCTACGCGCTCGGCCGACCTGGCATCCAGGTTGGCCTTCACGCGGGCCAGGTGGTGATTCACCGTGAAGCGTCGGGCCCCGGCGCACTTGGCGAGCATGATCTTCTGCTCGACGTTCGGGTCAAGGGTGAACTGGAACGTGACGGCCCGCGAGAGCACCTGGCCGCTATGCGAGATCGACGCAGCAGTTCTTGTCGTGGCCATGAATCTGATTCTCACTCAGGGCTGTCACATGGCACTCGATGACGTCCCCAAGTAATTCAGTCGTCTCGGGCCGGTCAGTGCCTCGGCAACTGCGGTGCGCGACGGAACGCTCCTTCAACCAGGACGGGCACGACGTCGCTGACGCCGTAATCGGACGCGTACACAACGTCGTCACGACAACCTCGCTCCACCAACTCGCGACCTGACACGCACGTGAGTATCGCGTTGGCGATTGTGTGCTTGGCGTCCTGCCACGCGGCGGCGGACTTGGCTTCTGGCGACAAGTCCCCACCTAAATTCGACAGCACCGCACCGGCACCCAAGAGATCCTCGAGCGAGGGTCGCAAGGTCCCGTCCGGCCAACGCTCCCCACACGCCAGCACCGTCACGGGCAAGGAGGTGGCCGCAAGATACTCTGCTACCGCGGGTGCGTTGCGCAGGCACGCCGCGATGACGATAGATCCGGTCTCGGCGGCGAGCACCGAACAAGTTGAGCCATTGGGCGACGGCAGGACCACGGCATCGAGTGTCGCCTGGTTCAACAGAGCCGTTGGGGAGAGCGAGACGCCAGCGGCATCGTGGCCGTTCGAAAGCTGCGCGCCGTGTGAATCGGCGAAGGTTCTTGCCGATGCGTCCTTCCATCGATACGGGTACACGATTCCCCGCGGCTGACTACGGCCTCGACTGCGGTGGTAAAGCGAAGCACGTCGACAACAACAACGATCGACCCAGCTCGAGCCAGGAGATCAGAGCCCGACGGTCCCCACTCAAAGCGACAGGAGTAGTCACTCTGTGTTGACCATGAAGAGTGGCTCATTGTTTCAGTCTCCCATACCGTCCTCGCACCAAGCGAGGAACGACCAACCCGCCACTCCACGTCACGGACAAACCCACGACGATGCGCGAAGGACCTCGACGATAGCGGCGACGTGCAACCACCCAGTAGCCGAGGCGGTCGTATTTTCAAAACACCGTGCGAGACGACGACGTCGCACCAGATGACCGTGGGCCACTTCGACTCGCCAGGCGTGTCGTATGGGTCGAAAGATCTTCGCGCCGTGCTCATTGCGCGGTGGCTCGTCCCACCCGACGCGACGCACCTCGTAACCAAACATGGTCGAGAGTCGTCGGGCTGCGGACTCAGCGGTACCCCGGTCAACGAGCACGAGCTCGAGGCGCTCGTCAGTGCCCGCACGGGCGAGGTCTTCGAGTGTTAGCTCAACAGCTCTCGCCTCGGAGGTCGACGCGAGGACCACGCGCACGCAAAGAGGCAGACCCGTGACGTCCACGCAGACGATTCGCTTGGCGCCGTTGGTTCGGCCGTACGGGCCACCTTGATTGTGGAAGGTGACGCCCCCGTTTGAAGCTCCTCGCGCAAGGTGCGTGTCAATGACCACCATCGAGGGCAACGGTTCCTTTCGACCGAGCGCCGTGCGCGACGACGCGTGCAGTTCCCCAAGCACGTGAGTCCACGTCCCATTCCTCGACCATCGGCGAAACTGGGACCAAACCCTGGTCCAAGGTCCGAACTGCTCGGGCAGATACCTCCACTGACACCCGGTGTGCGAGATGTAAAGCATCGCGTCGACGACGTGTCGAAGGTCATTTCCGTGCTTCGGTCCTCGTTTGGAGGGTATGACGAGAAAGGGTTCTAGGAGAATCCACTGGGCGTCGGTTAGATCACTCGAATAGGGCACGGTTTGATAGTGCCGGTCACCACTCTTGGCGCACACGCCAAATAGAACACAGCCTCGAAGGGACTGTCGAACTTCGTCA
>PKXJ01000023.1:88321-113930 GCA_003132305.1 Acidimicrobiaceae bacterium
AGGTGAAGGTGAAGGTGAAGGTCGCAAGTAAAAAAAGCGGTAGCGCGTCCAACAAACCAAGATGCGGCGTTTTGAGCAAGATAGTTCCTTAACGCCGAGCGGACGCTAGTCAGCCCGTCAGCCAATCCACTCGATTTTAAATGCTCGGTTCCGGAACTCTATGTGCAGTAGCGAGTACGCGAGATTCTCTATTCCCAAATCGCGACACCCGTCTTAAGGTCGAAGAATTCGAGTCGATCTTCAGAAACACTCAAGCGAAAGCGATCGCCGGCTCGAACCACGAGACGGGTTCAATTCGCGCTACGCACTCGGACGCCGCCGAGGCATTGTGGACAAGGATCTCATCGCGATCTTCCGCAGTCGTAGGTACGCAGATTCAATCTCAATCTGCACGGCCCACGAGTGTCAGTACTGAATCAACATCGACACAAAAGCGACGGCGAATAGCGCCAAGATCGTGTCGATCGATCGCACCAGTTGATGACCCTTGTCGCGAGGGGCGACGCCGTCTTGAGCGATGGTCGCAGCGATCACGCGTTCTTGAGGCAGCGTGCGCGCTTCGAGATGACCGGCCGCGGCCGCGTAGCAAAGAAGTCCAACGCCAATCCAGGGTCTTGCGAGTGAAACGGAACTACCACCGCTGAGGGACATGACGAGACCCGTCACCGGCAGGAGGTGCAAGAGTCGTGCCGGCCAGTTTCGCCATACTGGAAACCGCAGGGCCTGCGTCGCACCGTCCGCACCTCGGGCCACGGCGAGCGCTCCGAACCGCATCGTGACAAAGACGACGATGACCGCGACGGCGGCCAAGACGTGGATCAAGAAGACAACGTCGTACGTAACGGACGTGGCGATCATGACTCGGAAAGCAACGTCTCAGCCGCGCGGTAGGGGTCCGTCGATCCTTCGAGCAAGGCTTCAATCTGCTCGTCGTAGGCGTCACCTCGGGCCAGTTCGGCGACGCGCGAGCGCAGGAGCGCACTGACGACCTTGTCGAGCTCGACGCGGGTACGCAGACGACGAGCGTCGTCGAGGAGCTCCTTGTCGAGGAAGTTTCGGTGCGCGTCGATCGCGTCGAACAGCGCCTCGGTGCCTTCGTTGCTGGTCGCGTTCGTCTCAACGATGAGCGGCCGCCACGCTCGAACTCGGCCAAGGTCGAGCATCTGCTCCAAATCACGCTTGGTTTCGCGGACGCCGGGCCGATCGGCCTTGTTGATGACGAAGATGTCCGCGACCTCCAAGAGGCCCGCCTTACTGGCCTGCAACGAGTCACCCCACCCGGGGTTCGTCACGACGATCGTGGTGTCCGCGGCCGAGGCGATCTCGACCTCCATCTGGCCTACACCGACGGTTTCCACGAACGCGAAGGGAAAGTTTGCCGCGCCCAGTACTCGCAGGGCGTCCGGCACGGCCAACGTGAGTCCCCCCAAGTGCCCGCGCGTGGCCATCGATCGAATAAAGACGTGATCGTTGGTGGCATGGTCTTGCATGCGAATTCGATCGCCCAATATGGCGCCGCCGGTAAAGGGCGAACTCGGATCGACGCAAATCACACCAACTTGATCGAACGTCTCGGCGTCACCGACGTGGCCGCGCGCGAGAGCCAGCGTGATGAGATGATCCGTCAGTGTTGACTTGCCACCCCCCGGCGGACCAGTAAGACCGACAACGTAGGGGGCGGGCGCCGCGTACGCCAGGGCCACGGTCGCGCGGTGTGGTGGTCCCCCGGACTCGACGTAGGTCAACAAACGCGCGAGCGCGGTACGCGATCCCAGCTTGGCCTCTCTGAGTAGCACGTCGGGTTCGCGCGAAATCACGAGTACCGATCAATAGTCGCGCCCAGTGAACTCAAGCGCCCAACGAAGTCGTCGTAGCCGCGGTCCATGTGTTCGAGTCCGGTCAAGGTAGTCTCGCCTTCGGCGACGAGTCCCGCGAGAATGAGCGCCGCGGCAGCACGAATGTCCCTCGCGCGCACCGACGTTCCGACGAGTCGATCGACGCCGCGAATCATGGCGTGATGACCCTCGGTCGCGATGTTGGCGCCGAGGCGCACTAACTCGTCGACGTAGCGAAATCGTCCAACGAAGAGGTTCTCCGTGACCACCGAGACACCGTCCGCCACACTTAACATCGTTGTCAGGAGTGGTTTGTAGTCGGTCGCCACTCCGGGATAGGGCAGCGTCGCCACGTCGACGGCCCTTAAACGCTGACGTGCGCGAACGGCAACACCTTCACCGCTTTGGTCGACTTCGGCGCCCATCGATTCAAGCTTTCGCAGCAACATCACCATGTGCTCGGGTCTCGCGTCGACAACGCGAACCTCGCCTCCGGTAATAAGACCGGAGGCGAGATACGTGGCCGCGACTACCCGATCGTTGACGACTTCGTGGTAGGCGGGACTGAGCCCCGCGACGCCGTCGATGGTCAGCAGTGACGTGCCGAGTCCTTGAATCCTTGCACCCATGGCGATGAGCTGTCGTCCCAGATCGGCCACTTCGGGTTCGCGCGCGGCGTTATCGATGATCGTGCGGCCCTTGGCGAGCACGGCCGCCATCATCAGGTTGTCGGTGGCCGTGTGACTGGGGTACTCGAGCGTGACGCGCGTCGCGTGCAGTCGGGGTGAAGAGGTCGTAGCGTGAATGGACGTGCGGTCGTTGTGAAATGTGGCGCCCATGGCGGTGAGACCTTCGGTGTGAAAGTTGATGGGACGTTGGCCGAAGTCGTCGCCACCGGGCAGGGCCATGTTGGCCACGCCGCATCGAGCGAGCAGTGGTCCCAGGACGACGATCGAGGCGCGCATCGCTTCAAAGAGGTGCGGCGGCGCCACGGGGTTAATTTCGTCGCACTCGGGCACGACGACGCGAAGTTCGTGCTCGCTCGGCTCGTCGACCCGACAGCCGAGCGCCTCTAAGAGTTCACTCATTACCTTGACGTCGCTGATGCGCGGCACGTTCGTCAGTCGATGCTCGCCCGAAGCGAGCAAGCAGGCCGCCATCTCTTTAAGTACGGCGTTCTTCGCCCCGTACGCCCGAACCTCGCCGTTCAGGGCACCGGCGGGCTTAACTACGAGAGAACTCACCTCTTAAGTATTGCCGCTTGCCACGATTGACAGAAACGGCGTTTGGGGCAAAACGGGGCGACGAGTACGCTGGCGTGGTGCAGCGCCCGACAAGGCCAGACCGCAATATTGCCCTGGAACTCATTCGCGTGACCGAAGCCGCCGCGATCGCGGCGGCGCGTTGGTCGGGGCGCGGGGACAAGAACGCCGCCGACGGCGCCGCCGTGGACGCGATGCGCTTTGTCCTGGGCGCGGTCGCCATGGACGGTGTCGTCGTCATCGGTGAGGGTGAAAAAGATGAAGCGCCCATGCTCTACAACGGTGAGGAGATCGGCGACGGTCGCCCACCGCAGGTTGACGTGGCGGTGGACCCGGTTGACGGCACGACGCTCACCGCCATGGGCAGAAACGGCGCGGTCTCGGTCATCGCACTCTCGGAACGCGGCACGATGTTTAATCCCGGTCCGTGTTTCTACATGAAGAAAGTCGCGGTCGGTCCCCGCGGTCGTGGCGCGGTCGATATCAACGCGTCGGCGACGGACAATCTCACTGAACTTTCAAAACGTCTGAAGAAGCCCATCCAAGAGCTGGGCGTCGTTATTCTCGATCGTCCCCGCCACGACGACCTCGTGGCGGAAGTGCGTGAAGCTGGTGCGCGCGTACTTTCGATTACCGACGGTGACGTCGCGGGGGCCATCGCCACGGGTTGGCCGAACTCCGGCGCCGACGTACTCTTGGGCATTGGCGGCACGCCCGAAGGGGTCATCGCCGCCGCCGCACTCAAGGGTCTCGGTGGCGAGATTCAAGGCGTGTTGCACGCGCAGAACGACGAAGTGAGAAAACAAGCCGAAGCGCTTGGTTACGACTTCACAAGGGTGCTCATGACGGACGACCTCGTCGCGAGTGACAACTGCTTCTTCTCGGCCACCGCCATCACTGACGGTGACTTCTTGCGCGGCGTACGCTTCTACGACTTTGGGGCCACCACCCAGTCTTTGGTTGTTCGATCTCGTTCCGGCACCATTCGCACGATCGAAACGTTCCACCGTCACGACAAACTTCAAGAGTTCAACTCCGCGGGCCTCTAGTCAGACTGAGAGCATTCTTTGGATTCTCGTCGACGTATTGCTATATGCGGTTCGCCGACGTAGCCTCCCGATAAGAGGCCGGGGGGACTTTAGCGCCTCGGTGTTGATAATTGGGGGTGCACGATGCGGGTCTCAAAGCTTTTAGCGTCCAAGGGTCGCGACGTCGCGACGATCTCGAAAGAGCGTACGGTGAGCGACGCGCTCGCGCTTTTGAAAGAGCGCGGCATCGGCGCGCTGGTGGTGACCGGCGCCAAGCCTCCCTTGGTGGGCATCTTCTCCGAACGCGACGCCGTGCGAGCGCTCGCGACCAGCGGCGAGAGTGCCCTACAACAAAAAATCTCGGAACTCATGACCAAGGACGTCGTGGTGTGCACCGAGGCCACGCTGCTCAACGAGTTGATGTCGATGATGACCGAACGACGAATTCGTCACGTGCCGGTCGTCGAGGACGCGAAACTGGTCGGTCTCATCTCCATTGGCGACGTCGTCAAGGCTCGTCTCGAAGAACTCGAAAACGACAAGAAGGATCTACTCGACTACGTGGCGGGTCGCTAGACCTCTACTTCGCCGCGGCGCTGAGGCGTAGTTCGGCCCGTTCGAGGGCCGCGAGCGCGATGAGGTAGGTCTCGTCATCGGGTTGGTCGCCTTTCGACGCGCCGGCGAGCTGCGCTTCGGCCGCCTCCTTGGCCGCCTGGGCGCGCGCGACGTCGATCTCGGTCGTGCGCTCCGCGACACCGGCGAGCACGGTCGCGAGCGTCTCGCCCTCTTCACTTCCCGGCCCGACCTGGAAGTAGCCGGTGTGCACGGCGAAGGCGATTTCGCCCTCGGAAGTTTCGACGCGCACAATGCTCGAGACGATGTCGCCCACCATGGGGGTGTGCTGGGGCAGAATCGTGAAGTTGCCCTCCGAGGAACGCGCCATCAGGGCGCTCGCCGGTCCGGCCCACAGGGCCTTTTCGGGTGACACAATCTCCACGGTCAACGTCGCCATTAGTTCTTGGCCATCTCCGCGGCTTTGGCCTCGACGTCCGAGGCGCCCCCGACGTTGAGGAACGCCTGTTCGGGGAAGAGGTCGAGGTCACCGTTCACCAAGTGTTCGAAGGACTCAATGGTCTCTTGGACCGGCACGTTGATGCCGTCAATACCGGTGAAGACTTTGGAGACAAACATCGGCTGGGAGAGGAAACGCTGAATCTTGCGCGCGCGCGTGACCATGATGCGGTCCTCTTCGGAGAGTTCGTCGAGACCGAGAATCGCGATGATGTCCTGGAGCTCTTTGTTGCGTTGGAGAATCTGTTGCACCCGGCGAGCCACGGCGTAGTGACGGTCTCCCACGATCTCGGGCGCCAAGATGTTCGACGTCGAGGAGAGGGGGTCCACCGCCGGATAGATACCCAGGGCCGCGATCTGGCGACTCAGTTCGGTCGTCGCGTCGAGGTGGGTGAAGGTCGTAAAGGGCGCCGGGTCGGTGTAGTCGTCCGCCGGCACGTAGACCGCCTGCAGCGAAGTGATCGAGTGGCCGCGCGTTGACGTGATCCGCTCTTGCAACTCGCCCATTTCGTCGGCCAGCGTGGGCTGATAGCCCACCGCCGAAGGCATACGTCCGAGCAGTGTCGAAACCTCGGAGCCGGCCTGCACGAAACGAAAGATGTTGTCAATGAACAACAACACGTCCTGGTTCTTCACGTCACGGAAGTACTCCGCCATCGTCAGGGCCGCGAGCGCCACGCGAAGGCGCACCCCCGGTGGTTCGTCCATCTGGCCGTAGACCAGCGCCGTTTTTTCGATAACCCCGGACTCGCGCATTTCCAGCAAGAGATCGGTGCCTTCACGAGTGCGCTCGCCCACGCCGGCGAAGACCGACACGCCCTCGTGTTGCTCCGCGACGCGTCGAATCATCTCCATGATCAAGACGGTTTTGCCGACGCCGGCGCCCCCGAAGAGTCCGATCTTGCCACCCTGTACGTACGGGGCGAGCAGGTCGACGACTTTGATACCGGTTTCAAACATCGTCGCGCGCGGCTCGAGTTGGTCGAACGCAGGCGCGTCGCGGTGAATCTCCCAGTGATCTTCCACTTCACCAATGTCGTCGGTGTCGAGGGACTCCCCGATCACGTTAAAGACGTGGCCCAACACGGCGTCGCCGACGGGCACGGAGATGCCCCGACCGCTTTGGCGAACGATGGCGCCACGAACCAGTCCGTCGGTGGGCTTCATGCACACGCAACGAACCCGTCCTTCACCGATCTGCTGAGCGACCTCGCCCACGACGGTGATGGTCTGGCCCTCGAGTTCGATGTCCATCTCCACGGCGTGGTTGATCTCGGGCAGGGCGTGCGGTGGGAACTCCACGTCCACGACGGGTCCGGCGATCGCGACGACGCGACCTGTTTCGAGTTTGGTCTTTTCGGGAGCCACGGTCATTTGATACTCACTTTCTCGAGCGGAGCGCTTCGGCGCCGCCCACGATTTCCATAATTTCGGTCGTAATTGAGTCCTGACGGGCTCGGTTCATGACGCGCGTCAACGTCTGGCCGAGTTCGTCGGCGTTCTCGGTCGCGGCGGCCATGGCACGCTGCTGACTGGTGTGAAACGAGGCGGCGGCTTCTAAGAGCGCCGAGAAGATCTCGCTCTCGAGGGCTCTCGGCGCCAAGAAGAAGAGCAGTTTCTCGACTTCCGGTTCGAATTCGGTGTAGCCCTTCAGCGCCGCTGGCTGGTCGTCGGCGGGTAGTTCGGGCATCACGAGCGGGAGCAGTTGTTGCACCTCCACGGCCTGTGTGCCCGCGGAGAGATACCTCATGGAGACCATGAGAATCTGTTGCGCTTCACCGTCGACGTAGAGGGCGGACAGATGACGGGCGACGAGTTGGACGTCGGCGAAGGTGGGCCGGTCCACGAAGCCCACGAAACTCTCTTGCACGGCGAGGCCACGGAATCGAAAGTAGGCCGCGGCCTTCTTCCCCACGCAGAACAGTCGAACCTCGGTGCCCTCGTTTTGGAGTTTGACCACCAGGCGTTCACCCGCGCGTAGGGTCGCGTTGTTGTACGCACCCGAGAGTCCCCGGTCGCCGGTAATGACGAGCACGATCGCGACGTCCACCTTTTCGGGCATGGCCAGCAACTTCTTGGCGCCGGCGGGGTCGCCGAGCGCGGCCTCGAGCACGATGCGTTGCATCCCGAGGCGGTACGGGCGATTCGCCAGAATGCGCGCCAGGCTCCGAGGGATCTGCGCGGCCGCGATGAGCTCCATGGCCTTCGTGATTTTGCGCGTCGACTGCACGGACTTGATACGTCGACGCAGGACTCTCTCTTGTCCACCGGCCATGATCCCTCCTTTCTCTCTGGGTGCTCTCTAGTTACTGGGGGCGAAGCTGTCGAGGAACGACTTCAGGACGGCGTCGAGCTTGTCGGTGTCGGTCAGCTCCTTCGTGTCTCGAATCTGGGCGAGGACGTCAGCGTGCTTCGCGCGTAGATCCGTCAAGAACTCCGCCTCAAAACGAATCACGTCGACGACGGGAATCGTGTCGAGCCACCCCCGCGTACCGGCGTAGATGACGACGACCTGCTCCTCGACGGGCACCGGCGCGTTGAGACCCTGCTTTAACAGTTCGGTCAAGCGGTAGCCGCGGTCGAGCTGTTGCTGGGACGACTTGTCGAGTTCCGAGCCAAAGGTCGCGAAGGACTCGAGGTCACGGAACTGCGCGAGGTCAATCTTGAGCGTCCCCGCCACCGACCTCATGGCCTTGATCTGCGCCGCGCCCCCCACGCGCGACACCGAGTTGCCCACGTCGATCGCGGGACGAACGCCCGAGTAGAAGAGGTCGGACTGCAAGAAGATCTGTCCGTCAGTGATCGAGATGACGTTGGTGGGAATGTACGCCGAGATGTCGCCGGCCTTGGTTTCAATAATCGGCAGCGCCGTCAGTGATCCCCCACCCATTTCGTCGCTCAACTTCGCGGCGCGCTCTAGGAGACGGCTGTGGAGATAGAAGACGTCGCCGGGATAGGCCTCGCGGCCCGGTGGACGACGAAGCAGCAGCGAGATCTGTCGATACGCCTCGGCCTGCTTCGACAGGTCGTCGTAGATGACGAGCGCGTGCTCACCCGAGTCCATCCACTCTTGACCAATGGCGCAGCCGGCGTAGGGCGCGAGGAACTTAAACGGTGCCGGGTCGCCGGCACCGGCCACGACAACGACCGTGTACTCAAAGGCGCCGTGGTCCTCGAGGATCTTCACCGTTTGAGCGACCGAGGAGTTCTTCTGTCCCACGGCCACGTAGATGCACTTCACCCCCTGACCCTTCTGGTTCAAGATGGTGTCCACCGCGACGGTGGTCTTGCCGGTCTTGCGGTCACCAATGATGAGCTCGCGCTGTCCGCGACCGATGGGCGTCATCGCGTCGATGGCCTTGATGCCGGTCTGCAGCGGTTCGCTGACGGGCTGGCGGCCCGTGATGCCCGGAGCTTGGATCTCCATCCGACGGAACTTGGGATCGACCAGTGGACCCTTGCCGTCGATCGGCTCACCGAGGGCGTTGACGACGCGACCGAGTAACGCGTCGCCGACGGGCATCGAGAGGATTCGACCCGTCGAACGCACGACCTGCTCTTCTTCGATCTTGTCGACCGAACCGAGCACCACCGCGCCGATGGTCTCCTCGTCGAGGTTCATCGCGAGTCCGACCGTGCCGTCTTCGAACTCGAGGAGTTCGTTCACCTTCGCCAACGGCAGTCCCGACACCCGCGCGATACCGTCACCTACTTCCACGACGCGTCCGACCTGCTCGGCCTCGACGGCCGGGTTGAAGTCGGTCACGTGCTTACGCAGTGCTTCAGTGATTTCGCTGGCACTAATCGTGAGCTCAGTCATCGCAATTTCCTTTACTTAGTCGTTTCGATTTACAGCGGATTCGAGAACTCGGCCCGACACGACGGCGTCGCGCAGGGCGCCCAGTCGCCCTCGGGTCGTGGCGTCGAGGCGTAGGTCGCCAATCTCGACGAGCACGCCGCCCAACAGGTCAGGCTCTTCGGCGATCTGTAGTTCTACGTCCTTACCCGTCAGGGCACTCAGCGATCCGACCAGATCGCTCTGGCTGGCTTCGTTGAGGGAACGAGCCGTGTGCACGCGAGCCACTCGCCAGTCACGCGACTGCGCGACGTAGTTCACGAGAAAGTCCAGCGTGCCCACGACGTCGCGGGGCCGCCCGCCGACAATCGTGAACTGCGCGAGTGACAACGACACCGGGCTGACTTTGCCTTCGAGGAGCTGATTGGTGAGGCCGAGGCGCGCGTCGAGTGGCGCGTCTCGATCGAGCAAGAGGTGACGCAGTTCAACGTTTCCCTCGACCGTTCGGGCCCAACGAAAGAGGTCGTCTTCAATGGCAGAGAAGTTCTCCGTGTCGATTTCATCGAGCAGCGCGTCGGCAAAACCGCCGACGCGACGGCGCGCGTCGAGCAGACCCAAGTTGGCGTGGTGAAACTCGCCACTTTCTAGGAGCGTGCGCGCGACGTGCGCCAGCTCGTCTATCGAGCGCGGCACTTCTTGGGCTGGGGCCGTCGTCGACGCGTAGACGCAGAGGCGTTGTGCGTCGGGACTGACCTTGTTGCTGAGCAGTTCACTCACCACTTGGCCGCGCGCCACGTTGGCGATCGAGGTGTCGGTCAAAACGGCACTGAGATCACCTTGAGCTTGAATCGTTGCCACGAACGCGTCAAGGTCAGCCACCACCGTGGCGAGCACGGTGTGGTCGAGTCGACCCAGCAGGGCGGCGGCGAATCCTTCGAGCTTGGGAAGCATGGTTAGCGGTTCGATCCCTTGAGGGCTTCGGCGTTCAAGGCGGCGACGGCTTCGCGAACGAGGTCGTCGTGGGTGCTCTGGTCGACTTCGCGAGCGACGATCTTGGACACGAGGTCAAAGACGATCTCACCGAGGCGCGCCGACGCTTCGTCGATGGCGCGCTGTCGAGCCGCCACGACCTCACTCTGGGCGGTGGCGACGATGCGGTCATACTCCACTTGGGCCCGGCCCCCCGCTTCGGCCTTCAGCTGATCCGAGGTCTCCTGGGCGCCCGCGACGATGACCCGGGCCTGCTCGCGGGCTTCGGCGAGGACCTTCGCGCGCTCGTCGTCGGCCGCGGCCGCCTCGGCACGCGCGGCGTCGGCCGCTTCGAGGGCGGTACGGATCTTCTCCTGACGGCTCTCCAACATCGCGTTGATCCGCGGCAGAAAGAAACGTGTGGCGATGAAGAGCATCGCCACGAACACCGCGAGCTCCACGAAGAACGTGCCATTAGGGAGGAGAAAGATTGACGAGGCGGTCAACACAGTGGGCCTACTTTCTTAGGGGACGAACAACGCCTGGGAGTCGCGAGACCCCGGCGGCGCTGTGACTAGTGCTTCTCGAAGACGTAAACGAACACGACCATGAACAACAGGTTGATGAAGTACATGGCCTCCACCAGACCCACCGTCAAGAAGAAGTAGGTGCGCGCCTTGCTCTCAATCTCGGGCTGGCGAGCAATGGCCGCGATCGTCTGGCTACCGGCTAATCCGTCGCCGATTGCCGCACCGATCGCGCCACCACCGAGGGCTAACCCGCCTCCGACTAGAGCGCCGGCGTTGCGTACCGCGTCGGCGATGCTCGCTGTGTCTGTTGCCATTATCTATTCCTCCTGGAATTGGTCATTGATGTGTTGCGGGTTGAGGTTCGAGTTCTTCGTCGTGGCTCATGGCGAATCCAAAGTACAAGACGGCCAACAACATGAAGATGAACGCCTGAATCGTTCCGAGCAGTCCCGTGTCGAAGAACTTCCAGGCAATCTCTAGCGGCGGCGAGATGTAGACGGGCAGGAGCGTCAGCATGACGACGACCATAAGGCCGCCCGAGAAGATGTTGCCGAAGAGACGAAAGGTCATCGTGATGGGCTTCGTGATCTCTTCGATGACGTTGATCGGCGCCAGGGCGAGAAACGGCTTGGTGTAGTGCTTGAAGTAGCCCATAAAACCTCGGGCTCGGAACGATTCGACGTGCACCCACACGATGACGAAGGCCACCATGGCGAGGGGCAGATTCACGTCGCCCGTGGGAGAGGGAAAGATCGCCCCGGAACTGCCCGGGTGCATCGAGGTCGGTATGAAGTCCAGCCAGTTACAGATGAGGATAAAGAGGAACAGCGTGACGCCGAGTGGCACGAACCGACGGCCCTCGGGCCCCACGGCCGAATCGGCGAGATCGCTCACCTGTTCGACGAGGATCTCCCAGATCAGTTGCAGTTTGCCCGGCACGCCGTCCGTGGCTTTCGACCTCATCCGAAATCCGAGAAAGAGAAAGATGGCGGCCGCCAGCAGCGTTCCCATGACGACGTCGTAGTCGATCGTTAGGCCGAGGACGTGCAGTACTGGATGGACGCCGACACTGATAGACCCCGCCGCGAGCAGCGTTCCCACTACATCCCTCCATGGTCGGCCACGACCCGTAGAACGTTCGCAATAAACACGATCTGGTAAAGAACAAGCCCTGACACAATACCGATTCCCAAGGGGGCGTTAAGCCACACGACCGCCACCAAGATGACGGTCATTGCCATCAAACGTCCCGCCGTCTTCCCGCCGAGTTGACGGCGCATGGCCTTGGTACTCTGCTCACCTCGAAGCTCCACCTGAGCGGCCTGGTGGTCCAAGAAGCGCAGGTTAAGAATGGCCAGTCCCACGCCCAACACCACGCCAAGCGCGGCGAGCGGCGGCGCGACGACAAGAGCCACCACGAAGCCAACGAGACCCACCGCGATCGCCGAAAGGGTGGTTCGGCGCAGGAGACGTGGAAGGGCGTTGGCGGGCAGGTTTTCTAACACGGACGGTCAATTTTAAAGGTAGCGCCGAACGAGCTTCGTAACGCTCGCCACGGCCGCGACCGTTCCCAACACTATCCCGAATATCAAACCCCACGGAGCGCTGTGCCAGAGGTGGTCGGCGTAGAGCCCGAGAAGAACGCCAACGGCGAGACACATCGCGATCGTTAGGCCCATTCCCGCGAAGGCCGCGAGACCGGGCAGGTCTCTCATGGCTGGTTTTTCCTGATCCGCGTCGCCCGAAGGCCCCCGTTCTCCAGGGCCGCTCACGAAGAGACGTTTTCATCGCTGACTTCGGCCTCTTCGCGACGTTGACGAACGCGCCAGCGAAGTGGACTGAACCACGTGAAGAGCGCGATGACGAGGACCGCCACCCCGAGGGGAATAAACACGTTGGCCCGCGTATCAAAGAGGGGCAGCAGCACAAACCCACAGAGCAGCGCCGTCCAGGACCAGAGAATAATGACGGTCCGGCGATGCCCGTGGCCGAGGCGCATCAGACGGTGGTGAATGTGATTCTTGTCGGGCGTGTGAAAGCCCTGACCCGAGGCCGTTCTGCGCACGAAGGCCCACACCGCGTCGAGGAGGGGGACGCCCAGAATAAACACCGGAATCAACAGGGGCGCGAAGAAGAAGAAGGTCACGCCGCTGGCCGGCGGGGTTCTCCCCCCAATGACCATGGTGGAAGCGCTCATGAGAAGACCGAGCATCAGAGCGCCCGCGTCACCCATGAAGAGCTTCGCCGGATGAAAGTTGTCACGCAGAAACCCAATGCAGATGCCACAGGTGAGGGCCGCGATTAAAGGGCCCACGTTCGTCACGGGCAAGAGACCCAGGTGCTCGAGACGCAGTCCGTACAGGCAGAGGGTCCCCGACGCGATGCCCACGATGCCGGCCGCGAGTCCGTCCAGGCCGTCGATGAGGTTGACGGCGTTGGATAACGCCACGACCCACACCGCCGTGATGATCGGCAGGATCGAAGGACCCAGGACCACGAAGCCCGCGAAGGGCAGCTTGAGTTGGTACATCGTGGCGCCCGAGAAGTACAGAATCGACGCGGCGAGGAACTGCCCCGCCACTTTCGCCGGCGCACTCATCTCGCGAAAGTCGTCGACCAATCCAACGACGAAGATCACGCCCGTCGCCAATAGAACGCCGAGCATCTCGTGCGATGACGTGATCACGCTTCGTAGAGAGGGAATGAGAAAGGCGAAGAGCAGGGCGATACAAAATCCCACGAGCATGGCGCCGCCACCCCCGTAGGGGGTCTCGCTCTTGTGAACCTTGCGTTCGTCGGGCAGTGCGGTGTAGCCCACGCGCAGCGAGATCGCGCGCGCGGGTTTGTTCGCGATCAAAGTAACAATGGCTCCGACCACGATAACGGCGAGGTACGCGGCAATATTGCCCATGAGCTACTTAGTAAAGTTCGCGTACGGGTTGAATTTGGCGCAGAGGGCCGCGACGTCGTTGCGAACTTCCACGAGTGCGAGTTCGTCGTCACGCTTGCGCAGTGCGCGCGACATCAACGCGGCGATCTGCTCGAACTCGCCCTCCCTCATGCCCGCGGTGGTCTCAGCGGCCGATCCGACGCGAAGACCGGACGTGATGAAGGGGCTGCGCGGATCGTCCGGGATCGTGTTGCGATTGGTCGTGATACCGGCGCGGTCGAGGACCTCCTGGGCGACTTTGCCCGTCAACTCCCCGTCAAAGTCGCGCAGGTCCAACAGCACCATGTGATTGTCCGTGCCCCCCGAAACGAGGCGAAAGCCCTCGCTGGCCAGCGCGCGAGCAAAGGCTTTGGCGTTCGCGACGATCTGCTCGGTGTACGTTGAAAAACTCGGCTGGCTGGCTTCTTTAAAGGCCACGGCTTTGGCGGCGATGACGTGTTCGAGCGGGCCGCCCTGCTGGCCGGGAAAGACCGCCGAGTCGATCTTTTTCGCGTGCTCTTCGCGACAGATAATGGCGCCCCCGCGCGGACCTCGCAGCGTCTTGTGGGTCGTGAAGGTCACGACGTCGGCGTAGGGCACCGGACTGGGGTGTGAGCCCCCGGCGATGAGACCGGCCACGTGCGCCGCGTCGAACATCAACAGCGCGCCCACTTCGTCAGCGATCTCTCGAAACGGCGCCGCGTCGATCTGACGGGAGTAGGCCGTCGCGCCCGCGACGATGAGTTTGGGCCGGTGCTCGAGGGCGAGTTCGCGAACGTTGTCGAAGTCGATGATTTCGCCGGGCGCCGCGGGATCGTCCGAGCGCGGCGTCACGCCGTACGAGACAAACTTCCAGAACTTCGACGTTATTGACGCCGGCGATCCGTGCGTGAGATGGCCCCCTTGGTCGAGGCGCATCGCGAGAATCGTGTCGCCCGCGTCGAGCAGCGCCTCGTACACCGCGACGTTGGCGTTCGCGCCGCAGTGGGGTTGGACGTTGGCGTGATCGGCGCCAAAGAGCGCGGTCAAACGACGACGGGCTAGATCCTCGACCTCGTCCACGACGTAGTTGCCGCCGTAGTAGCGACGTCCGGGGTAGCCCTCGGCGTACTTGTTCGTGAGAATCGAACCGGCCGCCGCCAACACCGAAGGTGACGCGAAGTTCTCGCTCGCGATCAGTTGCACGGTCGTGGTTTGACGGTCCCAGTCAGCCGCCAAGAGCGCCGTAATTTCGTCGTCGTTCGTGATCCACGCGTCTAATGGTGAAGAACCCACGAACCTATTTCCCCTCGCTGGCTAACTCTTGGTCGAGTTTGTTCAGTTTTTCTATACGACCTTGGTGTCGCGGCTGGGGCGTGGCGTTCAGCCACCCTTGCATCGACTCAATCGCGACGACCGGTCCCATGAGGCGCCCGCCCATACAGAGCACGTTGGCGTGATTGTGTTCACGCGCCAAGTGAGCGGAGGTGACGTCGTGCACGACGGCCGCTCGTATGCCGGGGATCTTGTTGGCGGCGATCGCGATGCCGATGCCCGAACCACAACACGCGACACCAAGTTCAGCTTCTCCCGAGACGACCGCTCGTCCCACCGCCGCGCCAAAGTCGGGGTAGTCCACGGGTTCGGTCGCACTATCAGTGCCTAGGTCGAGCACGTCGTAGCCCCAGCCGATGAGAGATGCCTTAAGGAGCGTCTTGAGGTCGTAACCGGCGTGATCGGAGCCCATGGCGATGCGCATTACCACCACCATACCTGGACTGATTCAGTGTTCCACGACGACTTCGCAACTCGCGTCGAGGACGCTTGACGAGGTCGACGTCGTCGATCGTTGACTCCCAGCGCACCAGAGTTCCCCCAATCCATGGATAACTAAGATTTGTGCATGAAGCCAGTTCTGCTCGCGCCGCCGCTCGCCTCAACGCTCGACACCTCCTCAGAATCCTTCAAAAAGAACCGCGCCGACATGCTCGAACAGCTCGGTGTCATCGACGAACTCCTCGATGAAGCCGAAGCCGGCGGCGGCGAAAAGGCGATGGAGAGAATGCGCTCGAGGGGCAAGCTGCCCGTGCGCGAGCGAATCGCCAACGTGCTCGATCCCGACTCGCCGTTCCTCGAAATCTCCGCGCTCGCGGGCTACAACTCCGACTACACCATTGGCGGGGGCATGGTCGTAGGTATCGGCGTCATTGCCGGGACGGAGTGCCTGATCATGGCCAACGACCCGTCGGTGCTGGGCGGTGCACTCACCTTGTACTCGGCCAAGAAGTGGATGCGCGCCCTAGAGATTGCTCGCGACAACCAGATCCCCTACGTCAGCTTCGTGGAGTCGGCCGGGGCGGACCTGCGAGTGGGCAGTGGCGGGGGTGGCCGCATGCAGACCGGTCACTTCGCCGAAAGTGGGCGATTCTTCTACGACCTCATCGAACTCTCCAAGATGCGCGTACCGACCGTGAGCGTCGTCTTTGGGTCATCGACGGCGGGCGGCGCCTACCAGCCCGGACTTTCGGACTACAACATTCTCGTGAAGGACCAGTCGAAAATCTTCCTCGCCGGTCCCCCGCTCGTGAAGATGGCTACCGGCGAAGAGTCCGACGACGAAACCCTCGGGGGCGCTCTGATGCACGCCGAGGTCTCAGGACTCGGCGACTACTTCGCCGAGAACGAAATGGACGCGATCCGACTGTGCCGCGAGGTGGTCTCGCACTTGAATTGGCGCAAGAAAGGGCCCGCGCCGTCGCTCGAGAGCGACCCCCCGGTCCACGACCCCGAAGAGTTGCTCGGCGTCGTCAGTCGCGACCTTCGCCAGAGCGTCGACGTTCGTGACGTCATCGCGCGCGTCGTCGATGGTTCGCGCTTCGAGGAGTTCAAAACTCGCTACGGCCCCACACTCATCTGTGGATGGTCGAGCATTCACGGCTACCCGGTAGGAATTCTCGGTAACAACGGGGTCATCCACCCTCGCGCCGCCGAAAAAGCCGGCCAGTTCATTCAGCTCTGCAATCAGATCGACGTTCCGCTCATCTTTCTCCAGAACATCACCGGCTACATGGTGGGTAAGGAGGCCGAAGCCGAGGGCATCATCAAAAAGGGATCACAGATGCTGAACGCGGTCACGAACTCAACCGTGCCGCACGTGACGGTCATCATCGGCTCGTCGTACGGCGCGGGCACCTACGGAATGTCCGGGCGCGCCTTCAACAATCGCTTTACGTTTCTCTGGCCCACGGCGAAGGTCGCGGTCATGGGGCCCAAGCAGATCGCGGGCGTGATGTCCCAGGTGCGGCGCGGCCAGGCCGAGCGCAAGGGACTACCCTTCGACGAAAAGGAAGACGCCGAGATCGTGGCGATGGTGGAAGCCGCCCAGGAAAAGGGTTCGCTCGCCCTCGCCGCCACCGGAGCCGTCAGTGACGACGGCATCATCGATCCACGCGACACCCGTACCGTCCTTGGTTTTTGTCTTTCGGTCGTGCGCAGCCGCCCCGTTGAGGGCGCGACCAGCTACGGAGTCTTTCGCCTATGACGTTCTCGACGATCATGGTGGCCAATCGCGGCGAGATCGCCCGAAGAGTGATTCGCGCAGCGAAAGCCGTGGGACTGCGTTGCGTCGCGGTGTATGTCGACGCCGACGCCGACGCTCCCTACGTAGGAGAAGCCGACGTCGCGATGCGCCTCGCGACGAACTATCTCGACGGCGAGGCGATCATCGCGGCCGCGAAGGCCAGCAGCGTCGAAGCGATTCACCCCGGGTACGGATTTCTCTCCGAGAACGGCGCGTTCGCGGCGAAGGTCGAAGCCGCGGGTCTCCTTTGGATCGGCCCCTCGCCCCGGGTCATCGACGCGATGGGTGACAAACTCGCCGCGAAGAAGTTCGCCCAGCGCGCGGGTGTTCCAGTACTTCCCTCGAGTGAAGACCCGAAGGACGCTTCGTCCATTGGTTATCCGCTCATGGTCAAGGCCGTCGCCGGTGGCGGCGGCAAGGGAATGCGCGTCGTTACCGACGCCTCGCAACTCGACGAAGCGCTCGCGGCGGCGCGGCGTGAAGCGCAGAGCAGTTTTGGGGACGACCGGATATTTCTCGAGCGCTACGTCGCGTCGTCGCGCCACGTCGAGATCCAGATACTGGGCGACCGTTACGGCAATCTCGTACATCTCGGCGAGCGCGACTGTTCGATTCAGCGTCGTCACCAGAAGCTGATCGAAGAGTCTCCCTCGCCGGTCGTCGACGACGCCATGCGCGCCGCCATGGGCAAAGCGGCTCTCGAACTCGCGCGCGCCATTGGCTATAAGTCCGCGGGCACGGTGGAGTTCCTCGTCGACGACGAGACGCACGCCTTCTACTTCCTCGAAGTGAACACGCGCCTTCAAGTCGAGCACCCGGTCACGGAAGAGGTGACCGGCATCGATCTCGTACGAGAGCAACTGCGCATCGCCCAGGGCGAACGTCTCGGCTACGTCCAAGACGACGTGCACTTTTCGGGCAGCGCTATTGAAGTTCGACTCTGCGCCGAGGATCCGAGCGCGGGATTCTTGCCGGCGACCGGCATTCTCGTCGCTTTCGAGCCGCCGAACGAGCCCTCGGTGCGCTGGGAGAGCGGTGTCGAGAGGGGCTCCGTCGTCACGGTGGCCTTCGATCCACTGCTCGCCAAGGTTATTTCGCACGCCCCCACGCGCGTCGAAGCGGCCGCGACACTCGCGCGAGCCCTGGAACGCCTGCACCTCGGAGGGGTCACGACCAACCGTGACTTTCTGGTCGCGACACTACGAAGCGAACACTTTCTGGCGGGCGACACGACGACCGACTTCATCGAGCGCTTCGATCCACCCCGTGAACTTCTCTTCTGCGAAGAGGAGTTGGTGTCGGCGGCCAGCGCGGGCGCCCTGTGGCTGCAGGGCGAGAGTCGGGCCAACGCCGCGGTCCTGGAGCAGGTGCCGAGCGGCTGGCGCAACGCGCGGCTCCCGCGCCAGCGCACGTCGCTGAGTTTCCGTCATGAACAGATCGACGTCGACTACTCCTCTCGTCGCGACGGGTCGTTTGATCTCGGGCCACAAGGTGACGCGCGAATCCACCACTGGAGCCAGCGAGCCATTGACCTCGAAATCAATGGGTACCGGTCGACGTCGCGCGTGACGAGATCGGCCGACTCGCTCTACGTGCAGATCCTTCGCGGCACCGTTTCGTTCGGCATCGTCCCGCGCTTCAAAGTTCAACAAAGTGAGGCCACGCCGGGTGGGCTCAACTCGCCGATGCCCGGATTGATTCTCGACGTACGCGTCAGCGCCGGACAACACGTCGACGCCGGCGAAGCGCTGGTCGTGATGGAAGCGATGAAGATGGAGCACGTCATCAGCGCGCCGAGCGCGGGAACGGTGAGCGAAGTCTTGGTCACCAAGAGCCAGCAAGTCGATAGCGGCGCAGCCCTTCTCACCTTCGATCCCGACGACGTCACGAACGAGAACTAACGATGGCGGCGCCACTGCGAATCGCCAACTGTTCGGGCTTTTTCGGTGATCGTCTCTCCGCCGCGAAGGAGATGGTCGAGGATGGTCCCATCGACGTCTTGACGGGCGACTGGCTAGCCGAGTTGACCATGCTCATTCTGGCTCGAACGCGGGCGAAAAACCCGGGCGTTGGTTACGCCCGGACTTTCATCACCCAGATGGAGCAGGTCATGGGAACTTGTCTCGAGCGGGGCATCAAGGTGGTCTCCAATGCCGGCGGCCTGGACCCCGATCACTGCGCCGAAGCGGTTGCTGAAATCGCCGCCAAGCTCGGGCTCTCGCCCGTGATCGCGTACGTCAACGGTGACGATCTCTTGCCGCGTCTGGACGATCTGGGAAAAGCCGGCGTCGATCTGGCACACTTCGAAACCGGCGAAGCGCTCGGCGACGTCTCGCGCTTCATCACCGCCAACGCCTACCTGGGCTGCTTTGGCATTGTCGAAGCTCTATCGATGGGTGCCGACATCGTCGTGACGGGCCGGGTCACCGACGCGGCGCTCGTCTGTGGTCCCGCGGCCTGGCACCACCAGTGGCGTCGCGATAACTTCGACGCGCTGGCGGGCGGCGTCGTGGCCGGTCACGTGATCGAGTGCGGCGCCCAGGTCACCGGCGGCAACTACTCGTTCTTTGGCGAGGTTCAAGGCATGGCCAGAGTCGGGTTTCCCTGGGTGGAGGTTGCCGAGGACGGATCGTCGGTCGTAGGCAAGCACGACGGCACCGGCGGTGAAGTGTCCGTAGGGACCGTCACCTCGCAGTTGCTCTACGAGATCGGCGGTCCTTCGTACCTCGGCCCCGACGTCTCAGCGCGCTTCGACACAATTCAACTCGAACAGATCGCGAAGGATCGCGTGCGAATCAGCGGCACGAGGGGCGAGGCACCGCCCACGACGCTGAAGGTGGCGATGAACGAGGTCGGAGGCTACCGCCGGGATCTGAGCGTCGCACTGACCGGTCTTGACATTGAGGCGAAAGCTCGACTCGTCGAAGATGCGTTCTGGCTCGCCTGCCCCTTTTCCCCAAGCGACTTTGACAGCGTCACCTCAAGGCTCGTGCGGACGGACAAAGTCGATCCCGCGACGAACGAAGAGGCGGTCGCCACGTGGCGTCTCACGCTGAAGGACCGTGACGAGCGAAAAGTTGGCCGAGCCGTCGCCGACGCGGTCGTCGAGATTGCGCTCGCGACCGTTCCGGGATTCTTCGTTCTCGGCGCGAGTCCCTTCAAGGGTTCGACGTTCGGCGTGTACCGCCCAGCGGTCGTGCCGAGCGATCTCGTGCCCCAGTACGTGACGGTGCTGGGCGGCAAAAGCACCGTCGTCGATTCGACCGCGCCGCGCGGTTCTTGCGCCATCTATTCGCGGGGTCACCACGGCGACGCGCCCGGTGGGCCGACGACCCGGGCCCCGCTCGGCCGGCTCTTCGGTACTCGTTCGGGCGACAAGGGTGGCAACGCCAATCTCGGTATCTTTGCTCGCAGCGAAGACGCCTTCGCGTGGCTCGACGAGTTTCTCAGCGCGGACGAGTTCCGTCGACTCCTGCCCGAGACGGCACCGCTAGAAATCGATCGCTACTCCTTTTCGAACCTCTGCGCACTGAATTTCGTTATTCACGACCTTCTCGACGAGGGCGTCGCCGCTTCCACTCGCCAAGACGCGCAGGCCAAGGGTCTCGGCGAGTGGCTTCGCAGCAGATACGTCGAGATTCCGACGGTGCTCTTCGATTCACCATGACGAAGAAAGCCCCCGCCGTTGGTTCGTCCGACGAGTTGGACACGCTTCGCCGTGATCTCTTGGCAGAACAAGAAGCGCTCGACGAGATCGTCTCGGTCATGACGAACTACGAATGGCGCCACGCCACACCGAGCCTCGGCTGGTGCGTCGCCGATCAGATCGGCCACCTGACCTATTTCGACGCCTCCGCCGCGACGGCCATCATCGACCCCGACGCCTTTCGAGCGGGGGTGGATGAACTCGTGGCTGGTGCCACGAACGAGGGCGTTGACGATTTCACGCTCGGTTCCTTTCGAAGACTCTCGGCGAGGGAGCAGTTACTCACTTGGCGACGCGCTCGACGAGCCCTCAGCGGGGCGGCCACGTCACTACGTGACGACGCGCGTGTGCCCTGGTACGGACCGTCCATGAGCGCGAAGTCCTTTCTCAGCGCTCGGCTCATGGAGACGTGGGCGCACGGCACTGACGTCGCTGAAGCGTTGCACGCCGATCGCCCCGCGACGAAGCGACTCCGCCACGTTGCGCAGCTTGGCTTCATCACGAGAAAGTGGTCATATCAAGTGCGAGGCGAAGAGCCTCCCGCCGGTCACGTCCGACTCGAACTCACCGGTCCCACCGGAGAACTTTGGACGTGGGGTCTCGACCAAGCTGAGGACACCATTCGGGGTCCAGCCGAGGAGTTCTGTCTCGTCGTGACCCAACGGCGTCACGTCGACGACACGTCACTCGAGACCGGTGAACTCGGCTATCACTGGTTGGTGAGGGCGCAGGCATTCGCCGGCGCCGCGAGTGACGGACCCGAGCCAAGGAGCGTTCAGTGAAACTGGTCAAAGCGAAGACCGTCGACTGCGTGATGACGATCACCCTCGACGACGACGAGCGACGTAACGCCCTCAGCCTTCAACTGCTCCGCGAGCTCAGGGACGCCATTGACGAAGCGGAGAGCAACAAAGAGGTGCGCGTCATCGTGCTCACGAATCGAGGTTCGACGTTTTGTGCCGGCGCCAACTTGGCCGAACGCTCCAAGCCGGACGACGGGAAAGGCGCGAAGGACACTGTTGAAATGAGCGAGGTCTTTCAACGAATTCGACTCTCTCCCAAACCTTTCGTCGGTCGCGTTGCGGGTCACTGTGTCGCCGGGGGTGTCGGACTGGCGGCGGTGATGGATATCTCCGTGGCAATCGATTCGGCGAAGTTCGGATTCACCGAAGTTCGAATCGGCGTCGCGCCAGCCATCATTTCGGTGGTCTGCTTGCCCAAAATGCGTCGCGCCGACGCGCAGAGCGCTTTTCTTCGCGGCGATCGATTCTCCGCCAAAGAGGCCGCGCGAATGGGACTCATCAACAAATCGGTGGCGCCCGAGGAGATCGACGGCGAGATTGACGCGGTGGTGAACGATCTCCTTGCGGGCGAGCCGCACGCGCTGGCTGTCGCCAAGCAACTCACGAACTCTAGAACGTCGATGTCCGAAGAAGAGGCCTTCGCCTGGACGACCCAACTTTCGGCTGACCTCTTTCGCCGTGACGAAGCGCGCGAGGGGATGACGGCCTTCTTAGAGAAGCGCCCCGCGCCGTGGGTAAGGAAAGTCTTGCGCGACAAGTGACGCTCGTGAACGAGCGCTGGCCTAAGCCAGAACGCGCGCCACTTCGCCGGCGCTAATCGCCCCTTCTCGAAGGATCCGCCACGACGAGCCACGAACTTCAATCACCGTCGAGACGTCGCTGGCCCGTTCACCCCCGTCGAGCACACCGTCTACAACGCGAAGATCGGCGAAGGTGCGCAGAACCTGATCGGCGCGCTGACAGGGAGTTTCGCCGTGTTCATTGGCACTGGTGACCGCGAGAGGTCCGCTCTCTCTCAACACGGCGACGAGCAGTTCATCGTTGGGAACGCGAAAGCCGACCGTGTCGGTGGTGCTCCCGACGAGCCGGGCTAGATCGCGAGGCGCGCTGACGACGATGGTGAGCGCGCCGGGCCAGAACGCTTCACTGAGTCGTCGCGCGTTTTCGGGCCACGTGACCTCTAAGAGTTCGATCGCCGCGAATGAATCGATCAACACCGGCAGCGCCATCGACGTCGGCCGGTGCTTCATCGCGAAGAGGTTCGCGACGGCCATGGGGTGCGCCACTGACGCCGCCACGCCGTAGACCGTGTCCGTCGGCACGGCCACGACCCCACCAGTTCGAAGAAGGCGCACCGCTTCGTCACGACTCACGATTTCACTCACCGGTGCGCCACCATGATTCTCGGTTGACCGCTCAGGTCCTCGAGGTCTTTGACGTCACGTAGTCCGGCGGCCGTGGCCGCCGCGAGCACCGCGTCACGGTGCGTGTTGGCGTGTTCGCAGACGAGCACGCCTCCGGGTTTCAGCCACGTGATCGATTGGGCGATGATGATCTCGAGGTCCGCGAAGCCCGTCACCCCCAGAGAGTCCGGCGCCACGATCGCACTTCGCGGCTCGTAACGAAGCACGGCGTCCAGACCGGCAAACTCTTCGTCGCCCACGTAGGGCGGGTTCGCGACAATGAGGTCGATTGAATCGTGCAGGGCGAGGTCGAGGTCGTCGAACCACGACGAGTGCACGAACGTCGCGCGGCTCAGTTCGTGCTTACGCGCGTTTCGTTGCGCCAGCGCGAGCGCGTCGAGCGACTCATCGACCGCGACCAACGTCGCCGCGACGCCTCGTTCGCGAAGTTCGTCGAGCAGGGCAAGTCCAATGGCGCCCGACCCACAGCCCAGATCCATGATCAAGGGTTCGCTCAGCTGAGCGCGAGCGAGTTCACGAATCGCCACCGCGACCAACTCCTCGGTTTCGGGACGAGGGATGAGGACGCGCTCATCGACCTCGAGGTCGAGTGATCGAAAGGGCCAGTGCCCGATGACGTACTGCAGCGGCTCACCGTCACGGCGTCGCTGCGCGGCTACTTGGAGAGCGTGGCCGTGGGAACCGAACTCCTCGACGAGCCAGCGAGCTTCTCGCCGATTGAGACCGCCCCTAACGAGTTCGGTCACTGCCTGGGCGTTAGCGTCCGTCACTCTCGGCCAACTGGCGCGCTCGCTTGTCCGCCAAGAGTGCGTCGATGTAGGGATCAAGGTCGCCCGCCAGTACCGCGTCGAGCGAGTAGTTCGTCAAGTTGATCCGGTGTTCGGTGACCCGGTTCTCCTTGAAGTTATAAGTGCGAATTTTTTCACTTCGCCCGCCACCGCCCAGTTGCGATCGCTTCAGATCACCAAGTTCGCTGGCTTGGGCTTCCTGCGCGGCCTTTAAGAGCCGCGAGCGCAACACGATCAGGGCCTTCGCTCGATTTTGAATCTGACTCTTCTCGTCCTGCATCGAGACCACGATGCCCGTGGGCACGTGGGTGATGCGAACGGCCGAGTCGGTCGTGTTCACGCTCTGGCCACCGGGACCCGACGAGCGGTAGACGTCGATTTTGAGATCGTTGGGGTTGATGTCAACGTCAACCTCTTCGGCTTCGGGCAGCACGGACACCGTCGCGGACGACGTGTGCACGCGGCCCTTGGCTTCGGTAACCGGAACGCGTTGCACGCGGTGTACGCCCGCCTCGAACTCGAGGCGGCTCCACGCGTCGTCGCCCTTGATGAGGTAGATCGCTTCGTCGAGGCCGCCCTGTTCGGACTGGCGCTCTTCGATGACTTCGAGCTTCCATCCGCGTAGCGCGGCGTAGCGGCGATACATCTCGGCCAGGTCCGCGGCGAAGAGGTTGGCCTCTTCGCCCCCTTCGGCGCCGCGAATCTCCAAGATGACGTTGCGACCTTCGTTGGGATCGTGGGGCAACAGGAGTGATTCGAGGTCCAGTTCAAGCTCGCCAATTCGCCCTTCGGCGGCGTTGACCTCTTCGCGCCAGGACTCTCGATCGGCGCCCTCGGTCTCGTTGAACATCTCCCGGGCCGTGGCGAGGTCATCCCGGGCGCCCTTTAGGTCAGTCCAGGCGACGTTGATCTCACTGAGTTCCTTGTGGCGCCGAGAGAGATCGCGCAGACGCGCGAGGTCCCGGGCGACGTCGGGTTCGGACAACTGGACTTCCACGGAGTGCAGTTCACTCTGAAGAACGTTCAGCGTCTCGTCGAGAGAGCGCACAAAACTCGCTGAGCGCTCGAGGACCTAAGCCTTCGGCGCGCGCGCCTTGTTCTTTTGCGCGTAACGGCGCTGGAAGCGCTCGACGCGGCCACCGGTGTCGACGAGCTTCTGCTTGCCGGTAAAGAAGGGGTGGCACTCGTTGCAGAGCTCAATACGAATGGACGACTTGGTCGACTCGGTCGTAAAGGTGTTGCCGCACGAGCAGGTCACGCTGGCTTCACCGTAGGTGGGGTGGATATCTGACTTCATAATGCTCCTTCGTGCGAAGAGTGAGTTTAGCGCGAAATTAGTTCGTTGGCGCCGGACCGCGGGCGATCTCGGCCAGGAACTCGTCGTTGGACTTGGTGGACTTGAGCTTGTCGATCAAGAGTTCGAGGCCCGCGGCGTCGCGGCCCTCGGCGGCGAGCCCGTTCAAGACGCGACGCAACTTCCACACTTGGGGCAGGGCTTCGCGACTAAAGAGCAGTTCCTCTTTTCTCGTCGAGGAACCGTTCACGTCGATGGCCGGGTAGAGACGGCGCTCGGCCAAACGGCGGTCGAGGCGCAGCTCCATGTTGCCGGTGCCCTTGAACTCTTCGAAGATCACTTCGTCCATCTTCGAACCCGTCTCGACGAGGGCGCTCGCGAGAATGGTCAAGGATCCGCCCTCTTCGATGTTTCGGGCCGCACCGAAGAACTTCTTGGGCGGGTACAACGCCCCCGAGTCCACACCACCGGACATGATTCGCCCGGTCGCGGGCGCGGCCAAGTTGTAGGCGCGAGCGAGACGCGTAATGCCGTCGAGAATGATCACGACGTCGCGGCCCTGCTCAACGAGGCGCTTCGCGCGCTCGATACAGAGTTCGGCGACGTGGGTGTGCT
>PKXJ01000016.1 GCA_003132305.1 Acidimicrobiaceae bacterium
CTGTGCGTCAAGCGTTCAAATCTACCCACACCATTGGCAGGAGAGCCCATTTCTGTTGCGTCGGGCCGCCGACACCGTGAGCGGCAGTAGGAATCGCGTGCGAGTATTGGCTCATGGGCCACCGGTACAGGCAACCTCGCGTCTCACGCTTCCGTTCTGTGATCGTCGTTCCCGTTGTGGCGGCCCTAACTCTGTTACTAGTGACTGGGACAGCTGTGTCCTCTGCAGGCGCCAACCAGAAGTCATTGACGCCACTGACACTCATTCCGGTGCGCACGTCCAAGATGATCTACGTGTTGGCAACGACCGGTTGTGCGAAGCCATCCTGCCTTCGACTTCTTCGGACCTCAGTCGATGCCACATCTTTCTCGTCCGCCACTCTGCCGCGGGTCCAGCCCCTACGAGGATCGCTCACGGGGACGATCGACAGCATTCAGTTCGCAAATGTTCGCGACGGATACGCGATTGTGGGCGCGACAGGCCCGACCACACTCTTTGTCACACTGAATGGCGCGCGGACATGGCACAGGGTCGCCGTCGAAGAAGGAGCTCGAACGCTCGGCCTCACCACGACGGCGAATGCGATTTACGCGATCACGGGAGTCTGCTCCTCCAGCGGAACCTCCTGTGGTGACTACCGCATCGCCCGGTCCTCGCTCAGTGCAAATCGATGGACTAGTTCGAGAATGCCCATCGGCCACTCTGCCAAGACCGTGTGGGGATTCCCTTATGTTCCGGCTGCCTATGGCAGCGAGGTGTGGATCTCCGAGCAACCCCCCGGCTCCGCCGTCATTTTCTATTCACGCGATGGCGGTCGATCGTTTCAGAAGCTCACTACGCCCAAACTGGGCAGTGTTAACGCCTGCGGTTTAATTCCGGAGTCGGCCGTCGCTCTCTGGGCCGAATGTCCAACGGGAATGCAAGAGTCGTTCCTCTTCTCACAAAACGCAGGAAAATCTTGGACTCCAGTCCCACAGCAGGCGTTCTATGGGACCGGAGGCGGCTTCTTCGATGCAGTCTCGACCACGCTTGCATTTCTTGACTATGGCGCGACGAGGCCTCTCGTTCGCATCACGACGTCTCCTCGGACAGCAACGAGGGTTGGTGTTCTGTCGTGTTCCAAGATCAATTCCAGTGTGAACGGGTTGATCTTCACCAACGCGCGAGATGGCTTAGCGCTCTGTTTGCCAGGTGACGGTCAAAGTGTTGGCCGACTCGAAAAGACCCTCAATGGCGGAAGGATGTGGCTCGACGTTTCAATGCCGCTCCATTAGTCGGACGCCTGAAGCGACGTTGGACGTCGGGCCCGATTGAAGCCTGTCCGATTGAAGTCGCCAGTGGATGGTTGCACTCCTGTTGCGTCGGGCCTCCCACACCAACAATCTCCGGTACCTTAAGTCCCACTTCGCCATAAAGAACATTTAGCGACGGTGCGACGGTCACCCTGACCGCGCGTTCATTACTGCATCTCGTCGAAAGCAACACGGATTCGCAATGCGAGTTCCTCCCGTTGAACGACTGATTGATCGATAAAGCCTTGTCTCTCGGTCACGAGTGCAGCGAACTGCTGTTGTTCGAATGGCACCCCCGGGGGCAAAGGAGCCAAGTGCCAGTGGACATGGCTGTTGCCCTGTTGGCTTCCCAGACTGAGTAGGTAAAGGCGCTCGGTAGGAACGACCTTCGAGATTGCGCACCCAAGGCGATGGATGAAGCTTTGCAGTGCGAGGTAGGACGCTAGGTCGAAGTCCTCGACGACGCGTTCTTTGTGCCCGACGGGAGCGACAAGTGTGTAGCCGAGCAGAGGCGGATAACGATTGAGGAACGCGATGTGCTGTCCGTCTTGGAAGATGACTGGGTGCTCGGGCTCAGGTTCGCGGACGATGCGACAAACAAAGCATTCGCGACCCGACGTGACTTCTGCGATGTACGCGTCGAGATCGAACGGGATTCGCTGTTCCTCCACGTCCAGCAGTCTCACACGAGTTCCCCGAGTTCGGCAACGATGGTTTGGCCGTCCTTCATGAGCCGAGCCTGTCGCATACAAAACGATGATTCCAAGATTCAATGCGCCGATTGGAGATTGTTGACTTCGGCCCAGCGACGTAACAGTCATAGGCGCATCAGGGTGGGCACTCGATTGCCTGAGGCACATGGCATTTCTGTGACACAGGGCATTCGTATACTCACAATGAGTTCGGTAATGGATAGTTCGTGGGCCCTAGGAGGCGTCAAATCCCAATGACCCAAATTTCGCTTCGACCGAACGTTCGCACGCTCTGGCCCTGGGTCATCGGGGCGTTTCTGCTTGGCGCCATTGTCATGGCCTTCATGCCGCCACTGCCCCCCGTGTTCATTGTCGCTTTTAGCGTTTGGGTTATTGCCAGACGAGGTCAGCAGACTGCTTCAAGTCGCAAAGTCCTAGCCGTCGACGTCGGCCTTATCTTGATCATCGCGCTCTACCAAATCGCATGGTTTGCGGGGAACATTTCACGGTAGGCAGTCGAACTACCTCGTCCTCCCACCTTTCAATTTTCCAGTCGGAGATTGTGCGTCGGCCCTCCGGCACCAGTGCGTGAGCAGGCTTCCACACATCCGAGACCAATCAATCCCGGCCAGGGTCGAGCATTCCGGACGAGGTTCACTCGTCCGTCCAGCATCGACAGTGCGGACCTGAATTCCTAGTCGCCTTCGGGCGCCTCGGCGGCGGTCCGGCCGGTCGTCAGTGCGTCCGTCAGATCGAGTTCGATCTCGTCGCCGTGCACTACGCCGTTGGCGTCGACGGCGACCTCGAACTCGCTCAGCAACTCCTCGCCGCCAGCTTCTGCCACCTCGTCTCCTTGAATGTCTTCATCCACGTCGATCTCCCTCGTCGGGATCGTGGCGTTGAACCCCGTCGCCAGGTCCTCGGCGCCGACCGACTCCTGGACGAACTCGTCCTCCGCCTCGTCCTCGTCGAGTAGCGCCGCGTCCAAGGAGATCTCATCCTCTTCTTCCTCGCTGATCTCCTCGAAGATCTCATCTTCCAGTTCCAGTTCTTGTTCGTCCTTGTCCATGACTCCTCCTTTCGTATTCTCGACAGTCTCGGATACGGGCTCCGTGCACGCACCGTCGCACGATTCGAGAGGGACGGTCTCCCCATAACTCTGCGCCGCCTCCAATGCCTATCAAGCCATGCCTAGTTCAAGCCGCCGATGCACGGTGGCATCTCAGTTGCGTCGGGCCTCCGCCACCGGTCAAGACCAAACTCGAGAGCCAAGTCTCGATTACTTACTGTCGCTGCTGATTACGGTGGCGTCAGATCCAGGGAAGTAGAGGTCTTGCCGCTCGCTGTCGTCCCACTGGACGACGTAGGGCGGCTCCCCATCTTCATGGTCAATCTTGAGAATGACGCAACGACGATCAGCCTGCCCCATTCGATGCCCCCGAACCAAGATTCGATCACCGACTCTTGCGAACATCATGCCTCCGATCCACCATTCATCACCCTCTTTTCTACGTCGCCAGCTGCGCGTGCGCTAGGGACGAAAGTCCCGGCTTGGGACACCGCTTACGCCTTGACAAGTTAAGCCGTCAATGGACGGTGGCAGAACTGTCGCGTCGGGCCCCCGACACCACAGGATTGCAACTTAGCGTCACTCCGGCTTCGTGTCGGCCTCAAGAGTCCACTTGAAATCAGCTGGGGCGATCACTAGTGCGAGATGTGAGGTGGCGAAACGAGCTGCGCCCTGCGCCAGTGCTTGATAGGTTCTGATTATCTGACCCAAACGAGAGGACGATTCATATGGCTGGTTGCGCCTCCTGCGGAGGATGTTGCGCTCCCTGCGCGACCACTTGTGGTGTTATGGGGGGAGCGTCGTTTGGCGCCATGGGCACCCCCTTCGTCGGGGGCTTTGGCGGTTTTGGCTTCTTCCCCTTTTTTGGCGGCCGCCACGCGTCGCAGAGTAACGACGACAACGCCACACCAGTGGACGGCGACGCACTTGTCGACCCTAACCACCCCGGTCATCGTGAAGCCATCAAGACAGTTTCACACGTCGACGACGACCAGCACGAGGAGACTATCCAATGGCTCAAAGGCTTACTCCACCAGATCGAACATGGGAGTGAGCCGCAGAAGTGACGTGAGCGGCTTCAATCAAGGCAGCCAAGGGTTGATTCTCCAGTCGGATATTGTGCACGTCGGGGCGCCGATGCCGGGCTAGGTTTGTCGATCAGTTGAATCCGAGATTCCGAGGAGATGGTCATGTCCGTTAACGATGAACTGGAATCGTTTTACGAGGAATTTGCCCTTGCCATTGAAACACGAGACCCTGACCGACTCTCTCGGCTCTATACCGATGACGCCGTCTTTCTAAGGAACGGGGCTGCGCCCGTAATGGGCAATGAGCAGATCGGTCAGTTGTTTCAAGGTCCTCCGTCTACGAAGAAGACCACTTTTGAGGTCGGCAAGGTTCTAGAAGATGGCGATCTGATAATTGACTTTGGGATGATCCTGCAAGACGGAGACCATGTCTCCCTGTTCGTTGGCGTTTATCGACGTCAAGCTGACGGCAGCCTGAAAATGGCCGTCGACGTGCCAATGAGGGCCTCTGTAAGTCTCTGACGATGCGCCAACCGGCCTACACCATGGCCGCTAGTCCAATATTTAGTCATCTCAATGTGTGACACTCGGCAACAAATTGGAAGCAGGAGGGTCAAGTCGCCAGCGCGAGGTTGCATTCCTAATGTCGGGCCTTCGACCTCTCTATTGCCACCATGTAGCCTTCCGCTATCGCATATACCAGTGAAAATAAGCAAACTGGCGTCTTACTTAAGTTTAGATTGGCTGTTCTGGATTGACGATCGTCTCCATCACCGCATCACTTGAGGGCCCTTCCCCACAGAACGGGAATTGAAATTTCGATGGTACTGTTGAAAGTCCGCTCCAGTCCGCGAAGAGGGAAACCGGAGTCATGACGTTTCGTCTCCTCTTACAAACAGTGCTTCATCCCACGAAAGTCGTCAGGGACCTGGGCGACGCGCCGACGTTGCAACACCCCCCAGTGAGTCTTCACGGATCGCTGCAGGTGCGACACGTCGACGCCGGCTCGTGCAATGGCTGTGAGCTTGAAGTCACGTCCGCCTTCGCACCGGTCTATGACGCGGAGAGATTTGGCGTGAGACTCGTTGCGTCGCCTCGTCACGCCGACGCCCTCTTGGTGACCGGACCGGTCACCAAGAACATGGCTGATCCGCTGCGAAAGACGCTGGACGCGATGCCCGAACCGCGGCTCGTCATCTCTCTCGGTGATTGCGCGCACGATTGTGGGGTCTTCAATGGCGCCTACGGCGTCGAAGGATCGGTCGGCGACGTCGTCAAAGTCGACGTTCATATCGCTGGCTGTCCGCCTCGTCCTGAGGCGATCGTCGAAGCGTTGAGGGGTCTGACCAGGCGGTGAACGAGGCCTTTGTCGTAACTGTGGGACTCGCCGGAGTGATGGCGGCCATCCTCGGTGGCGCGTTACCGGTGTCGCGCCGGGTGGGCGCGGCCGTGGCGTTGACGTGGGTCTCGTGCGCCGCGGCGCTAGCGGCCGCGGTGTCGGTGCTGCACAGCGGCCACGTCATCGCGCTGTCAACCAGCGCGATCCTGCCCCTCACCGGCGTGACGGTGGTGCTTGATCCGTTGGGCGCCCTCTTCGTCATCGCGATCTCGGTGGTGGCGTTGGCGTCGACGCTCTATTGGCTGGGCTACGCCAGCCACGGCTTGGCGACGCGAAGCGCCTCGAGCGCGCTGCCGTTGTTCGTCACCAGCATGCTCCTCGTGCCCTTCGCCGCCAGCGTGGCGACCTTCCTCGTGCTGTGGGAGATGATGGCCCTCACCTCGCTGGTGCTGTTACTGACCGACCAGACGAGACGCGAGGCCGCACGAAGCGCCGCCCAGTGGTACGCGGTGATGACCCACGCCGGCGCGGCCGCCATTCTCCTGGCGCTGGTGCTGCTCTCGGCCCACTCCGGTGGGCAGACCTTCGCCGACATCGAGGCCCACGCCCGGCACCTGTCGGGCGCGGTGCGCGGCACGATCTTCGTGATCGCGCTTCTCGGCTTTGGATCGAAGGCCGGGGCGGTGCCCCTGCACGTCTGGCTGCCCAAGGCTCACGCCGAAGCGCCGGGACCGGCGTCGGCGCTGATGTCCGGGGCCATGGTCAACCTCGGCGTCTACGGAATTGTCCTCGTGGGCAACGTACTCCTTGGGGGCGGGCCCGTCTGGTGGTGGTTACTCGTCAGCGTCCTCGGCGTCGTGTCGGCCCTCTACGGCGCCCTCTACGCGGCGACGAGCTCGGACCTCAAGAGGCTGCTCGCGTATTCGACGGTCGACAACATGGGCCTGGTACTGATCGCGCTGGGCGCGTCGGGCATGTTCGCCGCGTCGGGCCATCGAACGACCGCCGCCATTGCGATGGTGGCCGCGCTGTTGTTGATGGTCAATCACTCCGTTTTCAAGGGAGCGCTCTTTCTCGCGGCGGGCGCGGTGCAGATCGCCACGGGAACGAGGGACTTGGATCGACTCGGCGGGCTGATGCGACGAATGCCCGTGACGGGCGTCGTCTTCCTCGTCGGCGCGCTGTCGGTGGCGGCCCTGCCTCCCTTCAACGGTTTCGTCGGTGAATGGTTGCTCCTCCAGGGTCTGCTGCACGGCCTGCCCACGTCCAATACCTCGGTCGTGATCAGCGTCTCGGCGGCGGTGGCCGCCCTGGCGTTGACCGGGGGACTCACGGTCGCCGCGTTCGTCAAGGCGACGGGGATCGGGTTTCTCGGACGACCGCGCTCGGACGAGGCGACCGAGGCTCACGAGGTCGCAACCACGATGCGCCTCGGCGCTGGGGCCCTCGCCGTGCTGTGCCTCGTGCTTGGTCTGGTGCCGATGCTGGTGTTGCCGGCGATCGAGCGCGCCGCGGCGAGCGCCGGTCGAGTCGGCGCCGCGTCCTCGACGAGCGGTTGGATCTCGCTGCACCTGCTGGGACTGCGCGGAGTCCTGGCGCCGTCGCTGCTCGCCGCAGGATTGGCGGTGGCGGCCCTGGCGGTGATCGCGATCCGACGGCTCACGCATCGTCGCGCGAACGCGTGGCCCGCGGTCAATCCGGTCGAACCGTGGGGGTCGGGTCGAAGGGCACAGACGGCGCGCATGCAGTACACGGCGACCTCCTTCGCTGAACCACTGCAGCGGGTGTTCGACGACGTGATCCGCCCCTCGCGCGACCTTAACGTCAGCCACCTCGTTGAGTCGCGCTACTACATCGAGCGCATCGCGTATCGCACGTCGAATGACGACGTCATCGAACGCCAGTTCTATCGCCCCTTCATTGCCGGCGTGCGTTGGTGGGGCCAGCGCGCGCGCTGGTTCCAGAACGGCAGCGTGCACCGCTACCTCGCCTACGGTTTCGTGGCGCTCGTGATCGTCCTGGTGGTGGTGGCGTGAACCAGTTCGCCCACGTCATGATCCAGGTTCTGGTCGCGGCCGTCCAGGTGGCCGTCGTGGCCGTCGGCGGGCCGCTCCTGCTCGGCCTCATGCGCAAGGTTCGTTGTCGGCTCGAGGGCCGCGTCGGCGCGCCCATCCATCAGCCCCTGCTCGACCTGCGAAAGCTCTTCGCCAAGCAGCGCATGCGACCGAGGGAATCGAGTTGGGTCTTCGGCGTCGGTCCGGTCGTGCTCGTCGCGACCGCCGTCGCCGTTACGGCGGTGTCGCCCCTGGCGACGACCCATCCGCCGCTCGGGCAGAGTTCGGATTTCTTCGCGGTGGTCTTCGTGCTGCTGCTCGGCTCAGTCCTGCTCGCGCTCAGCGCCCTCGATACCGGCACGGCCTTTGGCGGCATGGGTTCGAGCCGGTCCATGACCATCGGGGCGCTCTGCGAGCCGGCGTTGCTGGTGGCGATCCTCGCCATGGCGATTCCCGCCCGTACGTCGAACCTGCCCGCGTTAGTGCGCGTCGGTCTGACCCATCCGGCGATCATCGCCAGCCCCGCGCGAATCCTCGCGCTGGCGTCGTTCCTGGTGGTGATCCTCGCCGAGAGCGGTCGGCTGCCGGTCGACAATCCCAGCACGCACCTGGAACTCACGATGATTCACGAGGCCATGGTCCTTGAGTACTCCGGCGCGGACTTGGGCCTGATCGTCCTGGGCGAGTCGATGCGCCTCGTGTTCTTGCTGGGGCTGCTCGTAAACCTGCTCGTCCCCTGGGGCGTGGCGGACCGACCGGGGGTGTTGGCCTTCAGTGTGGGGCTGCTCGCGCTCGGCGCCAAGGTCGTCGCCGCCGGCGTGACGATCGCCGTCTTCGAGGTCTTCACGGCCAAGATGCGTCTCTTTCGGCTGCCCGAATTACTGGCGGGCGGCTTCGTGCTCG
>PKXJ01000030.1 GCA_003132305.1 Acidimicrobiaceae bacterium
TTCAAAAACTCCGGAATGCGCATTTGACGAGTGGATGGCGCGCCGGAGGCGCCAGCGAGCCGTGCCTCACCCTCGAACCGGCCAACCGGCCGACCTGCTCTTCATGATCGGCGGGCGACCAATCGGGGCGAGCCGGGTGCGCCGGGGTCTGGTTACGGTCATTGAGCTTGCGCGGCTCACCGATCCGAGTGGCGGGCCGTTGCACGTCACCCCCGAGATGACGCTGCGCTACGCGCATCTCGCATCCGACACCGTGCGCAACGCCTACGTCGCGGCAATGGTGAAGGCCCGTGCCCGCCAGCCGATCCTCGTTGCTGACCAACGCGGGACTGTTGTTGCGAACAAGGTCGAGTGGCTTCACGAAGAGATGCTGAAGACGCGGCTCGCTGGCGGGTTGTATGCTCGTCGACCCGCAGCTGGGGCATGCTCCTACGCCAACATCTGCGAGCAGTGCGACAACTTCACCAGCGTTCCGGAGTTCTCGGCCACCCTCGAGGCTCAACTCGCCGACGTCGTTCTGCTGCGCGACGACACCGTGACACACGATTGGTACTCAGAAGTCGACCGCAACAACAGCGTGATCGAGAACCTGGAACGGCACATCGAACGACTCCAACGAAATACGTTGCTAGGCCCGTCTGCTTGACTCCAACCCCGAGGGCCGGTCAACGGCATTCGGCTTCCGATCATTTCGCAACTACCGCATCCGGGCACTGCTCTACGTCGGCAAGCCAAACTAGTCACTACTCGCGACCATCACACCCCGCTGAAATCCGAAGTCCCGCTCAAGTGGCGAAGGCCCTCATTCTCAAACTTCTTCGCGATAGAGCTTCGAGTTGTGATCACCCCTACCGCCGCTGCCAGCGCCTTACGACTTGACGAGCTGAAACTTGGGAAGGGCGATCGAGTTGTTGAGCTTATGGAAGACCGCTCTTACAGGATCCCCTATTGTCACGTTCTGCCGCGTCTCACCGAGCACCGTGCTTACGATTTGCACCCCTTCAACCAGGGAGATGACGGCAAGAACTATGGGGACTTGATCCATGAACGAACGATCTTGTGGCCTCCACACAATCGAGTAAGAGTACACAGACCCATCTCCCGACAAAGTCTCCCACGTCATGTCAGGACACATGCAATAGGGGCAAGCGATGCGCGGATAGTAGATAAGGCGCGAGCAGCTGTCACAACGTTGTAGCTTCAATTGATCGAAAAGGCCGGCGGCGAAGAACGGAGCATTCCAATCGCATACCCTTGGGAGTGCTGTTTGAATTGAGTTCGACTGATCCATCCTCCTACCTCCGCGCCAGCAATACCGCAGCCTGACATAAGCCCTTTGTGAAACCAACCATTCCAAAACCGCTCACGAGAGCTGTACGGGCATCGGGCACCTGTCGATCACCCGCCTCGCTCTGTAGCTGCATCACCGCCTCAGTGACGCCAATTGCTCCACCACCTGCTCCACTCTGCCCACACGACAACTGCCCGCCTCCGGTATTGATAGGAAGGTCGCCGTGCAAAGAGATGTCGGTCTCGGCAACGTAGCGTCCGCCAGCCCCACGCTCACAGAACCCTAAGCCTTCCAACTGAATGAGTTCCATGATGGGATAATCGTCATAGAGTTGGACCATGTCAACCTCACTCGGGCCGAGTTCGGCATCCTCGAACATCCGTGGTGCAAACTCGGTCCATCCCCCTTGAAGCATCAGCAAGTCGTCGGGGGCAAAATTGGAGCTCTCGCCCCCTCCAAGCACGAAAACCGGTTGGCGTCCACTCGCTCGTGCGCGATCAGCGGTCGTCATTACGATCGCCTCACCGCCGCCGCAAGGGAGAACACAGTCGTAGAGCCGAATTGGGTCACATATCATTCGTGATCCCAGGTAATCTTCAAGGGTCATAGGCCTTCTCAAGAGGGCGTTTGGATTGCGCTGGGCGTTGGCTCGCTGTACCACAGCCAGCTTGCCAAGTTGTGCTTTTGTCGTCCCAAAGTCATATGAGTGGCGCCGCTCTAACATGGCAAACAACCCGTTGGTACCGCCCATTCCGTACGGCGCTACATAATCACGCATCGCCGAGTTGAAATCAGCCATCAGCGAGTAGTGCGCCGCGACGGAATATGAGTCTCCGGCCACTAGCACAATCACCTCTGCTTCGCCCTGCCTGATTGCCTGTGCAGCTCGCATGATCGCAACGACCTGAGAGGCCCCGCCGAAGGTGCCAAGAAACGCCCAGCCAAGGGTCATGCCCATGTGCTCGGCGAGAGTTGCTGTGTTGTCTGGTGGGAGCATGAACGACGATACGGCGAGGCCATCTACTTCGGAATTGCGTATGTTGGCCTTTGCTAGGGCTAGTCGCGTCGCCTCGACGAGGTACCACATGGCGGGAACTTCGGGATGCTTGTGGTAGGCAGTTTGACCAGAGCTGATGATGGCGATTCCATCAAAGAGCCGACTGGTCATATCACTCCCTCGGCGCGAAGCTCCGTAATCTCTCTCTCCGTGAGGCCGATCGTTGTATAGAAAGCTTCGTTTCCTTCACCCATGGCGCCTCCTGTATGAATGACAGCACCAGGCGTACGTGACAATTTTGGCACTATACCTTGCATGCGTACTGTTCCGAGGTCGGGATCGTCGATGGACACGATGTCTTCGCGGGCGCGATACTGTGGATCGTCGAAAATATCAGCAATGTCGTATACTGGACCAGCAACGACGTCGTGCTCCTCAAGCATCGTCATCGCCTCGGGCATAGAACGAGCCTCAAACCATTGACTGATAATCTGATCGAGCTCGTCGACGTTGGCGCAGCGCGACTGGACATCAGCGAACCGTGGATCATTCGCTAACTCAGGCATTCCGATGGCCGACGCCAGTCGAGCGAAAGTCCTTTTAGACCCAGCAGAAATCGTAATGTATCTGCCATCAAGCGTCCTGTAAGCATTGCGGGGGGAATCCCCCGTTAGGCGATTTCCTTGACGCGGCTTGATCTGAGCAAGCTGGTCGTATGCAATCACCTGCGGGTCGACGAGTCTAAAAAGCGATTCAAACAGACTTACGTCGACAACTTGACCACACCCTGAGGTGTTCCTCTCGTAGAGTGCCATGAGGGCGCCCTGCACGGCAAAGAGTCCGGCTAGGGCATCGACGAGCGTAAAGGCTGACAGCGTCGGCGGCTTATCGGGGAAGCCGGTGAAAGAGGGCACGCCACTCATAGCTTCAGCGACAGTTCCATATCCAGGGCGCATTGCATACGGACCGGTCTGCCCATAGCCACTGATCCGCGCGAGGATTAAGCCGACGTTTAGCTTCGCTAAGGAATCAAAGCCCAACCCCCAACGTTCAAGGGTCCCAGGTCGGAAGTTTTCAATGACTATGTCGAAGTGTGGGACCATGCGCTTGAGCAGTTGCTGCCCACGGTCAGTCCGCAGGTCAAGTGTGATAAGTGTCTTGTTTCGGTTGGTGACCTTCCACCAGAGGGGAACCGTGCCCTTATGCGGTGGCAAACTCCGGAGGTCGTCGCCGACGCCCGGCAGTTCAACTTTGACGACGTCGGCACCGAAGTCTGCGAATAGCACACCTGCTGTTGGACCCGCGATCATATTGCCGAGTTCCAGGACCCGCACGCCAGCCAACGGGCCAGCCTGGCAATCACCTCGCCGCAAACCACTGTCCGTGGTGGTTGTCATGTCGGTCTTTACCCTCCCTGTGATATACGACATGCTACACGACGGTGATCGCCACGTGGAATCGTGCTGGACAGCCGAATTTTTAAATGGAAATTCTCCGACAAGAAAGAACGCGCCTATGTGGCTAGTAGGTCAATTTGAATCTGACGTTTCCGTATAGAAGTGCTAATTTCAGTCACAATGCCGGAAGCCCCCCGTCCGATGGGATGATCGGACAGGGGGCAACGCGGATGCAAGAAACTACTCATGTGTAGTCGCTCGAATGAGACTCCAGTTCACGGCCCTGCGGCAATGGCTATATGGAGGAAACGTCTCACTCTTGCTAAGAGCAATTTGGGGTTTGTTTGTGCAGTCACTCTGGTAAATACCCGAGATTTCACACTTTTTTCCTGTGCTTGCCATTTTGATCACCTCCTTTCCTCGATAGGCGAAAAACGATGAAATTGATTTGCTCGTTTGATTCTGATGTCCCGGAATTCACTCGCGGATTTGAGGCAGGCATGATCTGGGCCCGCATTGCTGGATGCACAGACGATGCCTTGACCATTCACGCTTCGAACACGGAGATGATCATGCGCATGGCAGAGGCAGCCGAAGTTGGGTTTAGCGCCGAAGACCTTGGTAATGACTGGTTGGCGGTTATATTTCATTAGTCAAGTAACTCCGCGATCTCCCACGTCGACGAGACGTGATCGGCCTTTCCGGCCGCCATCGCTGGTGTCGTGGGAGATCCAAACTTCTTAGTGAGCGTCTGATGTGGCCTGGCGAAGTTGTAGTGCATGAAGTGAAGACTCACGGCGTGAGCGTGATTCTCGATCTTCTTCGAGAATCCGTTAGTGAGTCGAGTGAACCGGCGCATTCCCATACGCATGGTCAGGTTCTGGCGTTCGACATACGAGGTTGAAATCAGTGCAGGATCAGGATTGTCTGCTATAACTCGAACGTCGATGCCAGTACACCCCGCGGGGCTGTAGGTGTGCTCTGGGTTGGGGTCGGATAGCTGCCCGTAGTTTTTGTGGAGCATCGCGAAGTCTACGCCATCGTCGCCAAACAGTGGCTCAATCACAGTGAGAGAGGGACAGTGGCCGTCAGTCGTCAACTGCACCCTATCGTTAAGACGAGAGTGCAGGTCCCTCAAGAAGACGTAGGCGTCTTTGTTAGTACGCTCCCCCACTAGCCACGAGGGGACCAGTTTTGAGTCGGCGTCTATGGCTGTTCACGTCCAAACGTCGCCGTAACCAAAGGTGTCTACCAACTCTTCGGGGACGTTCTTTTGCTTGGAGTGACAGGAACTGCCAGATCTCATCGCATTCAATTCGCGTAAAGTCCAGGCTGCGAAGCGTCACGTCCTGGTAGTCGGCACACACAAGTCCAATATCGTGGAGATGTTTGGGGATTGTATTGTTGGCAACTCCGGTAACCCGAACCGTCGACCGGATGCTCATGCCCTCTACGAGATACGAGATACGAGATAACTTGAGGTCGACTCGGGGTCGAGAGCCTGTTCATTTGTCTGAATTTCTGGTAAACTTCATAGTGGATCAGGGGAGAAGTGAACTCCCAGGGGACAGGCTCGCTAGCAAGTCCTAGGTACCAATCTCTGACCCAAGATTTGAGAAAACCCCCGGTTACAGCCGGGGGTTTTCTCATCTCCAGACCTATCTTACACTAGCCGGGCTAAAAGTCAACGATTTGGGCTAAGGTAATGGAGCTAAATGTGATACACTATCTCCAAGCCTTTAGGAGGACCAATGAAAGATTCAGTTGCCCCCGCCAAATCACCAAGGCGTCGAAGCCCGAGCTACCCTGGTTCCACACTGGAGGTGGCTATTCAACGGGCCAGAATCCTCTACCAGGCAGCAGACAGGCATCCAATGCCAATTGCAGACATTCTCAAGAAATGGAATTTTAGCAACCCGAATTCAGGAAATGCTCAAGTCGGGTACTCGGCTGTGAAGAAATACGGCTTGATAACCGAGACGGGGAAGGGAAAGGATCGTGTCGCTCGCATATCTGATCTCGCGGTGGACGTGCTGAATCCAAATCCCAACCAAGCTGCATCCATTGAAAAGGCAGCGTTGCTCCCGACAATGATGAGAGATTGGTGGGAAAAGTACAAACTGTCGCTGCCTCCATTGGAAACCCTTAACTACGATTACATTGCTAAAGGGCAGTTCACTCAAGCCGGACTCAATGAGTTCGTAAGAATCTATCGTGCAAATATTGCCTTCGCTAAGCTCGACCCATCTGCTACCGTCGACGATATTGGAGAAGATGCGGGTGATCCAGATTCATTCACTCATCTGAATGAGGATGATTCCAGCGAACCGATTCGACGACGAAAGCCGGTTAGAAAGGGAATGATGAGTTATACGATCCCCGTTGCCAGAGGCGAAGACGTTGTGATTGATGGAGCCTTCCCATTATCAGAAGCGAAATGGGAGCGGCTTCAGACAATTCTGAATGCGATGAAACCCGCAATCGTGGGTGAAGACGAAACCGATCCGACCGAATAGCCGTCGACTTCTATTCGTTTGGCTGCTGCCTCACGGTCTCTTCAATGACTCTCGCAGCACCCTCGTTGACATCCTCTGAAGGTAGGCTCATCGGTTGCGAGCCTGAGAGGGGTTGCCCTTGATGAGCGCAGGCTTCGTTCATGTTGAGGCCCGTAACACCAGACCGCTTGCCATTGTCGAAAGCGTCGTATGGTTTCCCGCACCACCACAAATCCATAGTCCTAGGTAGTTTCCCTTCACGCATCAATGCTAGAGCCGGGGAGGTATCAACCGCCTAGTTAGCAATTCAAACTGACCCACTACCCCTAGGAGATAGCCCCGAAACTCGCACTAGCATCGTAAGTATGGCTTTACTTTCATCTTCCAAGGGCAAGGTGGAATTCGGCCTTCTTCTCAACACGGAATACCCGGTGGACTATCCAGTGGCCCGCGCGGTCGATGAGCAGGTGGCGTTCGTTCATCAAGCCCGCGATGACGGTTGGGGCACGCTCAGCCTCGGGCATCACTTCCTCTCGTCGGGCATGAAGCAGCTTCAGTCAATTCCCTTCATGGCGAGGTTGATTCCTGAGAGCGGCGACATGTCGTTGATGTTGGGCATATTGCTGCTCTCATACATGAATCCGGTTGAGACGGCCGAAATGGTCGCGGCGCTCGACGTGATGAGCGAAGGACGTGTCACCTTTGGCGTTGGCCTTGGCAATCGCGAAGTTGAGTCAGCCGCATTTGGACTCAACAAGAGCGATCTTGTTCCTCGTCTGGAAGCCAATTTGGAAGTGATTAAAAGTCTGTGGACCGGTAAACCGACGTCTTGTGATCTGCCGTGGTGTCGGCTTCAAGACGCCCAACTCACCATGCTTCCAGCGCAGAAGCCCCGGCCTCCGATATTGATGGCCGCCAACAGCAATCCAGCGGTCAAGCGGGCGGCACGAATGGCGGATGGATGGCTCATTAATCCGCATGCCCGGCTCGAAATGATTGGGGAACAGTTAAAACTTTTCAATACCGCCCGAGCGTCTGCTGGCCTACCCGAGGTCAGAAGTAACGAAATGCCGGTGATGAGGGAAGTCGTATGTGCTCCGACTCGAGAAGAAGCGGATGACCTCGCCGTGAAATGGTTGGGCGCGAAGTACAAAACTTTACTCGATGGGGGCCAAGACAAAACACTCCCGGGCAACGAGTCATTCGACAAACCATTTGGAGAACTTGCCGAGCAACGGTTTGTGATCGGTACACCGGACGATTGCATCGAACAGTTGATGTCTTGGCATGAATCGCTCGGCCTCGACCGATTCATCCTGAGATTCAACTTGCCGGGAATGCCGTTCAACGCCTCACTTGCTTCACAACGGTTGCTAGCAAGAGAGGTGCTTCCGGCTTTCCGGGGATAACCTCCTATTAACCTGTCTGGTTAGCCTTAGGATTCCCGGAGACTCGATTAGGTGGGAAAGATGGAGCCAATAGCTGCGTACTAAGAAACGACACGATTGTGGGACTTCATCTAATCGAGGCTCGCCATCATTTTCGGCGTAAATCGTCTGGTATTCACACTCTCTGAGTCGTCAATTCTCAGTCTTACCTCGGTCGACCAGACCGTCGACCGCAAGTAGCACAAGGGCGTATCGAACCGGTGTCCGACTCATCCCGAGAAGCTCGCTCAGTTCCTTTTCTACGAGACGTTGGTTCGGGCGCAGCACACCCGAGAGAACATCGAGACGTAGTCGTTCGTGGGCCACCTGCGACAACAAGACGTTCTCCGACCCCGGCTCATCGCCCAGACCGTCCGGCCCTGAATTGTGGTCTGGCCGTATCAAAGCATTCCTCGCAGCCACCTCGCTCATCCTGATTGCATCGTCCTCCATGGCGGCCCCGTGAGGCCCCTCTCGTTTCGCGAGCGTAGCGTGCCGGGCGCCGTGGTGCGTAGGCTTGGCTCTCGCAAACCAGTAGTACGCGACGCCAAACTCGAGTTGAAGAGACGTAGCGCACAGCCCGCCTCTTAGAACAGGGCATTGATCCGTTGCGACATCACCGATCTACCTGCGCTCAGTCTCTCTCAACGGACGAGTGCTAACTAGCAGGACGTCACTAAATGCCACGTCGTGCGGCAGCATTGCGCACGATTGCAACTCCCGGCATACCTCGAGACGATCCCTGGCGTCTTCGTCACGTCGCTAAGTGGTTCGCCACGAGCTAACAACCCGGCACGCACCCGGTCGTATGCTCAACTTGAATGAAAGTATTTCGACCGATGGCTCGGCTCACTGGCGTCGGACGCCAGCCAATTGGCCTTGGGGCCACCATGCTCGCCGCCGTCTCGTGGGGGTTCACGGGGATCTTTGCCGTCCTCGCGTCCGCTCCGGGGCTCGTCGTCACCTTTTACCGACTCTGGCTCGCCGCGGCGGTGGTCGTAATTGTCCTGTACGCCTCGGGACGTCGATTGACTTGGGCCGTGATGCGCGCTTCGTGGCTCGGGGGCGTCTTTCTGGCCAGCGACATTGCCCTGTTCATTGTCGCGGTCAAGCTCACGAGCGTCGTCGACGTGACCGTGATAGTTGCCGTGCAGCCGGCGCTCGTTCTCATCGCCGCACGTCGTCTCTTTGGCGAACGGATGGGGCGCTGGGACGTCTTTTGGATCCTGCTCGCCGTGGCGGGTGTCGCGGTCGCGGTCCTTGGTCCGGGAGTGAACAACCATCACCAATTGGTCGGTGACCTGCTGGCCACCGGCGCCCTGCTGTCCTGGTCGGCTTATTGGCTCGCGTCCAAGTACGCGCGCGTAGTGCACAACGCGATGGAATACACGACGGGTGTGACGATAACGGCCGCGGTAGCGGTAACCCCCATCGTGCTGCTGGCGAGGGCGCCGCTCACTCGAGTTCAAGCTGGTGACTGGCTGTGGATCTCCCTGCTCGCCCTCGTGCCCGGCACCGGAAATTTGGTGATGAACTGGGCTCACCGCTACGTTGACGCATCGATCTCGTCGGCGATCAACTGCCTGAACCCGCTCGTGGCGGCCGTCGCTGCCTGGGTCATTCTCGGACAGCCGCTGACTTGGCTACAGATCGGCGGTATCCTCGTGGGGCTTACGGCGATCACGGTTGTCGCCGCGCAGCACCGTGCACCAATGGAATCTCTTCCGCTGTAAATGCACGCACGACCGCGCACCGCGTAACGCTCCTGACGCCGTGGCCATCGGCAGAACCAAAAGGACAGTTCCGATTGGCCGGACTCGACCTCCTACGACACCAGTACCTCCATCCAGAGCGTCCACCGTAATCATCGCGCGACGACCAACGATCGCCAAGGACGGGGTCGCACGGGCAAGAACTGGCCGGTGTCGACTCAGCGGGCCTTTCCATCGACCTCGCCGAGATAGGCCGCCGAGAGTCGCGAATCGGCGGCGAGGGCGCTCGATTCGCCCGACAACACGACCGAACCCTGCTGGAGCACGTACGCCCTCGTGGCGATCTCCAAGGCGAGGTTGACGTTCTGTTCCACCAGCAGCACGGTCGTTCCGGTGGCGGCCACCGCCTCGAGCAGGTCGTAGACGATGTCGATCTTCTGGGGATCAAGCCCGAGCGACGGTTCGTCGATCATGAGGATTCGAGGTTTGGACATCATGCCCCGGGCAATGGCCAGCACCTGCTGCTCGCCGCCCGAGAGCATGCCCGAGAGCCGCTTGAAGTGCTCGCGCAGGATCGGGAACATCTCAAGGATCTCCACCAGCCGATCGGCGCGTTCCGTGCGCTTGACCTTGGTACCGTACAATCCGAGCTCCAGGTTCTCGCCCACCGTCAGCGCGGTGAAGATCCGCCGCCCCTCGGGCACGTGAACGAGACCACCCAGCACCCGGCGATGCGCCGACTTCTTGGCGAAGTCGTCGCCGAAGTATCTGATCGTCCCGCTCTTGGACGCGGCGATCCCCGAGATGGCCTTCAACAGGGTGCTCTTGCCGGCGCCGTTGGCGCCGAGGAGTGCCACAATTTCGCCATCCTCGACGTGCAGGGTCACGTCCTCGACGCCACGAACGGGTCCGTAGTAGACGCTGAGGTTCTCCAGCTCGAGCGCTCTCACTTGCGGCTCCTGCCCATGTAGGCACGAATGACGTCGGGATTGTTGCGCACGTCGTACGGTCTTCCAGAAGCGATGATCCGGCCGTTGTCCAGCACCGTCACGTCGGTCGCGATCCCCATCACCAGTTCCACGTCGTGCTCGATCAGTGCGACGCTGATGCCATTGTCGTGAATTCGACCTATAACGCGTGACAACTCCTCACGCTCGACCGAGCTCACGCCCGCGGCGGGCTCGTCGAGCAGCACGAGCTTCGGATCGGCGATGAGCGCTCGCGCCAACTCCATGCGCTTTCTCATGCCATAGGGCAGATCGCCCGCGAACTTGGTCGCCTGCTCGCCCAGCCCGACGAACTCCAGACTCGTCATGGCGTACTCGTGAAGGTCGCGCTCACTGGCGCGAAAACCTGGGGTGCCCACGATGATGGACAGGAGATTTGAATTGGCGCGCAGGTGCGCTCCGGCGAGGACATTCTCTAGGACCGTCATCTTGGGAAAGACGCGAATATTTTGAAACGTTCGACGGATCCCGAGCGACGCCACTCCCGCGGCGCTCATTCGAGTGATGTCCGCCCCACGGAAACTCACCGTTCCGCTGGTGGGCTTGTAGTAGCCCGTCAGGCAGTTGAAGAGTGACGTCTTGCCGGCGCCGTTCGGTCCGATGATCGCGTGAAGGGAGTTCTCTTCGATGCTGAGCGAAACATCGCTGAGCGCATTCACGCCACCAAATCGCAGGGAGAGATTGTGAGTCTCTAGCAGCGCGGTCATTATGGGCCTTCTGACGGTGCGTCGCGCACCGCCGGCTCGGGCGGAGCCATCGAGGGCCGCGGCGGCGCACGATCGTTAAATCTTTCACGCAGACGTTTCGCGGTTCCTCGGAATGCGCCTTCGGGAAAGAGCCCCCGGGGGCGCGTCATCATGATAATGATCAACATCGCACCGAAGATCAGTAATCGGGCCTGGGAGAACTGGCGAAACGCCTCGGGCAGAATCACCACGATGGCTCCGCCCAGGATCGCCCCCCACACGCTGCCCATTCCACCAATGGCCACCGCCATCAAGATCAGCAGTGATTCACTGAACCCGAAGCTGGGTGGCGAGATCGCCGTCAGCGCCGGTGCGTAAAGAGCTCCCGTCACTGAACCCATCACGGCCCCGCCCATGTAGGCGTACAGCTTGTAACGGCGGATCTTGATACCCATGGCCTGGGCGGTGTCCTCATCCTCGCGAATGCACAGCCAGGCGCGGCCGATGCGAGAATTGCGAACGCGAAACGAGATGAAGACGAACACCACGACAAGAACGAGGAACACGTAGTAGAAAGAGGTCGCGCTTTGGATCACAATGCTGCCGATGGTCAGCTCCGGGATACCGTAGATTCCCGTGGGCCCACCCGTCAAGGTCAGATTGTTCGCGATGGTCTGGATGATCAAGCCGAACCCGAGGGTCACCACCGCCAGGTAGTCGCTGCGTAGGCGCAGCGTGGGCAGCCCGATGAGCACGGCGCACACCACCGCAATCACAACCCCGGGCAGAATGGTCGCGAGAATCGTCCAGTGACGATCCACCGACAGTAAGCCGGTGGTGTAGGCGCCGATAGCGAAGAACGCCGCGAAGCCCAGGTCCAAGAGACCGCAGTAACCGACCACTATGTTGAGACCAATGGCCAAGCAGATCAGCACCTCGGCCTGATACGCGACGCTTAGGTAGTACTCGTTGCCCGTCATCTGGGGCACGAGGGCCGCCAGCACCACGAGTACCACGATGGCGCTTCGCTGAGGCAACTTGGTGCCCAGAACGCTGCGCCGCCCTTTATCTGCTACAAGATTTCGCGACACGCGCGCTCACATCCTACGGGCAACGCGTTCGCCGAGGATTCCCGTGGGCCGCAGCCACAGCAGCAGGACCAGCACGACGAACGTGACGACCAGCGCCCACTCGGCGCCGAACCAACCAGTGCCCACGGACTGAGCAATGCCCAGCACCACACCACCGAGCACCGCGCCCCCGATGTTGCCAATCCCGCCGAGCACCGCGGCGGTGAAGGCCTCGAGACCCACGGTCCACCCCATCAAGTAGTTGATCTGCCCGTAGTAGACACCCGTCATGACGGCCGCCGCACCGGCGAGCGCGCCGCCGATGAAGAAGACCACGGCGATGACCAAATCAACGTTGATGCCCATCAGCGCCGCCGCAATTCGATCTTCGGAGACCGCGCGCATCGCTTTGCCCAAGAGGGTCCGACTGACCAAGAGGTACACACCAAGTGAGAGGAGGCCGGAGATGACCACGATGATCAACTGGAACCAGGTGAAGTGCGTTGGCCCAAAGGTGAATCCGTTCGCCGGCGAGGTCACCGGGTACGTCAAGAACGCCGATCCCCAACTCGGGATGTTGAGAACGCCATTCTCGAGAACCTGGGACAGTCCTAGTGCGGCGATCATCAGGCTCAGCAACGCCGCCCGGCGCATCGGGTGATAGATAAGTCGGTTCGCGAGGACCGCGAGGAGNNAGGTGGGCGTGCCCCACCGCCACCGCTCCCAAGATCGTGTAGCTCACGAACGCCGCCACCATGAAGAAGTCGCCGTGGGCGAAATTAATCAGCCGCAAGATTCCGTAGACCATGCTGTAGCCGACCGCCACCAGTGCGAAAAACGCACCAACAAACAGACCGTTTGCTATTTCATTAAGAAAAAGTTCCACGGTACTCGGCTGTAGATTAACTCACCAATCATTGGACCATCGCTTCGCGCTGCTTGCATTGGTGGGCACGCACGTGAAGCGTAATGCTTCGCGTGCGTGCCCGCCTAACGTCATCTTCTAGAGCTTCGGCTGAACCGAGTTCTTTACGTACGCACCATTTGTTACGGTGAGAATTTCCTCCGGTATGCCGGTGCGGTCTCCGTCAGTGGCGAACTTAAATCGGCCAGTGATGCCGACGTAGTTCGTCTTATGAAGTGCCGCGATGATCTTTGAATCCTTGATTGATTTAGCCTTCCCCGCGGCGATGGCCATGAGTTTGATCCCGTCGTAGCCGTAGGCCGAGTAGGGCCCTGGAGCACTGTGGAACTTCTTCTTGTACTGAGCGGTGAACTTGTTGAGCGCGGCGCCCGAAGGTGCAACCGCGCTGGTCACGTAGGTGCCAGTAGCGGCCGCGCCAGCCCCGGTGATGAAGGTGGGGTCAAACGCTGCCGAGTCACCCACGAAGCTCGCGGTCACGCCCGCAGCAGCGAGCTGCTTGACGAACAGAGCAGCCTGCGCGTAGTAACCAGTCCAGAAGATGCCGGTGGCACCCGAGCTCTTGATTGTGGCGATCACCGACGAGAAGTCAACCAGGGTGTTGGGGACAGCCTGAATCGTCCCGCCCGCCACCGTCATTCCGCCAGCTTTGACGTCTGTTTGCATGCTGTCGGCAATAGCCACGCCGAACGCGGACTGGTCGTCCACAATGGCGATACTGGTTTCCTTGAGATCCTGCTTGAAGAACGCTGCCGCCGTGGCCGAGTCCTCCGCGGCGGAGTTCAACGCCAAGAAAATATCCTTGTAGCCAAAGCTGAGCAGAGCTGGCGAGTTCGCCGCGGCGAATATCACCGGCAGGCCGGCCCGGCTGAAGATGGGCTCCTCGGGTAACGCGTCGCCCGTGCAGTACTCGCCCACAATCGCGTTCACGTGCTTAGTTACCAGCAAGTTCGCCGCGTTCGCCGCCGTCGTCGCGTCACACGCACTGTCTTCTTCGACCAAGACAACCTTGTGGTGCAAGATTCCTCCGGTCGCGTTAATCTGACTGGCGGCAAGTTCTTCAGCCTTAAAGATTTCGGCGCCCGACGCTGCCTCAGCGCCAGTCATCGGTAACGGCACACCAATCACAAATTTCGAGTTTGAGGCCGCGGTGGCCACACCACTTGACTCGACGACCATACTGAGCCCAGCCAGCCCCATACAAAGTAGCCCCGCAGTTAACACTTTCATCGATTTCAAATTTCTAAACATACACACTTCCTCCCAATGAATTAAAAGACACCTGCCTCGTGACAGATACTTCGAACTAGATGACCGCACGTCACTGCACGAGTGCACATAGTTCTAACTACGAAGAACTGGCCCCCCTCCCCTAACAACAACGGCTTATCCTGCGCTAATCAACCTGCTGACGTCATTTTTACGAACTTGCGAGCCCTTAATACCTAACTATCGTCGCGATCAAGAAACCAGTCAATTCGATCGAACTGCGTGATCAGTGGAACCGGTCCGCCATCGATCATCGAGTCTTCCTCCCCACGGCCATCAAAATCATCCCAGCGAGCGACCCTCGCCGCCCGCTGCTTAACGGGTCAAACAAGTGCGACAGTATCAGGATACCTTTCGGTATGCAATGACATATTCTCCATCGTATACTTTGTTCGCTAACCGCTCCAACGCGACACAAACAGCCACCCGTACTCCCCGGATCAACCCCGGTGACGACCCACCGCCTGCCATCATCCAGATGCTCCCACACATTCGACCCATAGACAACACCGCCCCACGGGATTCGTCTTGACGTTCGTTCTCTTCCAGGTTTCTGGCTAAGGCCGTCGCACCCAAGGACAGGTCAGGCGAAGAGACGCCCGGCTACACGCAAACGGCTACCACCGGCTGAGGGAGGCCCACGCCAGAACCATGGCGCCGTCGCGCGTCACACTGTGAATTCGACGCCTTGGGCTAATGGTAACTCTCCGGAAAAATTGACCGTGTTCGTGGCCCTTCGCATGTAACTACGCCAGGCATCCGATCCGGACTCTCGTCCCCCACCGGTCTCCTTTTCTCCACCGAATGCTCCCCCGATCTCCGCGCCGGACGTACCGATATTGACGTTAATAAGGCCGCAGTCCGAACCATCAGCGCTCATGAATCGCTCCGCTTCAGCTTGATCGGAAGTGAAGATGCTCGAAGAAAGTCCCTGGGGCACGTCGTTATGGAGCTTGATCGCCTCGTCAAAGTCGCGGTACGACAGTACGTAGAGGAGCGGCGCAAAGGTCTCCTTTCGCATGATGTCAGTCTGGCTGCTCATTCGCACGATCGCCGGACTCACGTAGTAGGCGTCGGGTGCCTCGTCTTGGAGCAGTCGCTCACCCCCAACGACCAGGCTCCCCCCCTGTTGTCGTGCCGCCTCGATCGCGTTGCTCATCGTCGTAAAGGCGGCCTCATGAATAAGCGGTCCGACGAGCGTTCCCGGTCGCAGCGGGTTGCCAACGACCAATCGACCGTAGGTGGCCGCCAGTCGCTCAACGAGTGTCTCAACGACGCTCTCATGCACAATCGCTCGGCGCAACGTGGTGCAGCGTTGCCCCGCAGTTCCCGCGGCGCCAAACACAATCCCGCGCATCGCGAGGTCCAAGTTGGCTGACGACGCGACGACTGATGCGTTGTTGCCGCCGAGCTCGAGCAGGGACCGGCCAAATCGTTTGGCCACTCGCGGACCGACCGCCCGTCCCATATTGGTCGAACCGGTAGCGCTGATCAACGCCACTCCCGGATGATCGACCAGTGCCCGACCGACGTCCGCCCCGCCCAGCACAACTTGGCTGACGTAGCGCGGCGCGCCGACGTCGCCAACAGCCCGCTCGAGCAACGCGGCACAAGTGTGAGCCGTGATCGGCGCAAGTTCCGAGGGCTTCCAGATAACGGAGTCGCCGCACACGAGGGCGATCGCCGTGTTCCAGGACCACACCGCAGCTGGAAAGTTGAATGACGTGATCACACCGACCACGCCCAGCGGGTGCCACGTCTCCATGAGTCGGTGACCAGGGCGCTCAGAGCTCATCGTGCGTCCGTAGAGTTGTCGCGAGAGCCCGACCGCAAAGTCGCAAATATCGATCATCTCTTGGACTTCACCCAGTGCCTCAGAAGTGATCTTGCCCGCCTCCAGGCTTATGAACGTCGCGATCTCTGACTTGTGTTCGCTGAGCAAGTCACCCAATCGACGAACAAGGGCCCCTCGAACCGGAGCCGGCACCAACCTCCAGTCCTCGAAGGCCCGTCGAGCCCGTTCGACCGCCGTGTCGATATCGACAACGTCGGCGCCACTGATCGACCCAAAAGGACTTCCATTGATGGGAGACCTGACGGACTCAACGCCCAGGGGGGCGCCTAACTTAACTCCGCAGCGATCGGCGGCGTCGAACGCCATCCGTTCGAGCTCGCTTGGCGTGGGTAGGCCGGACATGATCTTCTCCTTGTGTCGAGGTGTGTTCTTCATTCAAACAATGTTCAGTTCAGGACGTACCACGCCGCCGCTGAATCGCTGGGCGTCGAGTTGCGAGATGTCCACGAACGGCGATACCCGCAAATACAAGTCTCGAATCACTTCACCAATGGCCGGACCCATCAGAAAACCGTGCCCCGAGAATCCCGTCGCGTAGAGAAAACGCTCAATGCCACTCGCCTCGCCGACCAGTGCATTATTGTCGGGCGTCGTTTCGTAAAGACCCGCCCATCCGCTCGAGAGACCTACGTCCGAGAGACTCGGTGCTCGCCGTTCGATGGCGTGGCCCAGTCGAGGCAGCCAGTCGTCCGACTGCTCAAACTTGAATCCGGGCGTCTCGTCGGGATCAGACATTCCGAGCAAGATTCCCGGTCCCTCCGCGTGAAAATAGAAGGTCGACGAAAAGTCGACGGTAAATGGGGTATTGGGATCAAGCCCTGGAATCGGCTCCGTCACGAGGACCTGGCGGCGCAAAGGCGTGACCGGCAAATCGACCCCGGCCCAAGCTCCGACCTCGCGGGACCAAGCCCCGGCCACACAAATGACGGCCTCCGTCGCAATTCGTCCATACTCTGTTTGCACCGCACGGATTCGCCCGTGGCGAACTTCGATCCCAGTGGCGCCGCAGTGAGGAATCAATACGGCGCCACTGCGACGCGCCGCGGTGGCGTAGCCAAGGACTACTGACTCCGGCGAGCAGTGTCCGTCCGTAGGGGAGAAAACTGCGCCGAGTAGGCCGTCGGTGCTGATCAATGGCGATCGCTCTTTCGCCTCTTCGACGCTGATCATCCGGCTTGGCACGCCTAACTTATGCTGTTTTACCATGCTGCGCTCGAATAACTCAACATCTTGGGGGGTGCTCAACAAGAAGAGGTATCCGACTTGGTGCAAGTCAATCTCTTGGTCGAACAACTCGCGGAAGTTTTCAAAGACTTTGAGGCTCCGTGCGCCGAAGGCAATATTGAGCGAGTCAGAGAACTGAGCCCGTACCCCACCGGCGGCCTTGCACGTCGAGCCCGATCCCAGGTAGCTCTTGTCCACCAGAACCACATCAGTAACACCGGCGGCCGCAAGGTGGTAGGCGATGCTCGTGCCCATAACCCCTCCACCAATGATGACCACGGAAGCCACCTGCGGGAGGTCACGTACTCTTTCTTCCGTCAAGATCTTCTTCCGATCAAGATTGGCTTGACGCGATCAAACCAGTGATGAGGCCCGAGAGCAGGTTCGTCAGTGTCTCTCACGATGAAGACTTCTTCAATGCCACCGCGAAGCTAGAAATTGTTGCGACCACGGGGATCGAAGGACCAGAGCTGGATCCATCGCAGTCGGTCACCAACTCAATATTGAGCAGACTTTCCCGAGTACGACGTCGCACCAGAGATTCATCAACGTCGCGCTCAACCGCGATGAGGCCGACCGGCCAACGAATGAAAGTGTGATATGAGATCGCGGCACGATGTCCTCGGCGCACCGGTCGGCCAACGGCCTTCGGTGGTACCTCACCATTCTTTGAGGGATCCGAAGTTCTAGCGACTCCGCCGCACTTCAAAAAAAACTCTCTCGATTCTGGTGACTTCCAAGCGATCGGATACGTATCCACTGACCCGTCCGGCGAATCAGGCGTCATCACCGATCTCCCTTACGTTCACCCGAACTCTGTAGTCGACTAAATCATCGCCAACCTATCATCGCGTCGGTTAACGGTCAAAATAGTGATCGTGAATCCTCTTCACGATGAAAGGCCCAAACGTGCTCGTCGCGTCACCCTGTCTTCAGCGTTGGGTGCAAACTTCGCGAAGCGCTGGTGCGAGGTCAGCACACTGTTCTGTGCGTACTTCAATGGAGGCGCGACGGACGGCGGGGCCAGATGGAACCAAGACGCACCGTCGCTTTCATAGCCGTTCAGGGTCTGCATAATTCTGCTCACCGTGAGAACGCTTCGGCACCTTAACGCAGCGGCCCAAACCCGCCGAGTGCCGCGGGCTGGTTGCCAGTGATCATCTGTTCCGCCAAAAGCTTGCCGGTGACCGCGCCGAGCGTCATGCCGAACATACCGTGACCACCAGCCACGAAGACGCCCGAGACCTTGGTGGCGCCAATGAGGGGCCGGCTATCGGCACTCACTGGACGGGAACCAACCCAAACATCGCTAATCGACTCCCAGTCAACATCGCTGAGTAAAGGCTTGGCCGCCTTGATGATTGCGGCGACTCGATTCGGATCGAGAGGGGCGTCAACCGATCGAAACTCCATGCTTCCTCCGATACGCATGCCGCCGCGATACGGGGTACAGGACAGTCGAGCTGCGGGGAGATAGATAGGAGCAGGCACTGGCTGGCGAGTCGAGACAGAGAATGAATAGCCACGACCGGACTGCACGCGCACGCGCACTCCAAGCGACGGAGCCAAATCGTTAAGCCACGAACCAACGGCGACGACGACGGCATCACCCCTGAGGGGATCGGCCCCCTCTAGCGCAACCGTAATGCCGCTCGAGTCTCTACTAATTGTGTGGGCGCACACTCCCTTTCGAATCGTTCCACCTTTGGCGACGAATGAATCGGCCAACGAGTTCACGAACTCACCCGGATCCACGTAACGCTGACCATTCAACTGCAGTACGAGTTCTACACGATCAGAGATTTGAGCCACACGCGCACCTGCGTCGGACCTCGATAGTTCGTCGACGTCAACGTGCTGGCCCGCTTGGCGAATGAGCTCCAACTCGTGACGAAATCCGCTGGCCTGATGGGCGTGCTCGAAGGCAACCATGAGCGGGGCATCGATGGTGGCTGACGACACGCCGCCGTTGGCGAGATCATCGAAGGCGCTAAGTGCTTGACGGGCGATCTCGACGTAGGCTTCCATCGAACGTTTCCATTGCTTCATTGTGCAATGCATCGCGAAGCGTGCAAGGAAGCGCCACAACCCGGGGTCGAGTGTGGGCGGGATGTAGAGCGCGGCCGATGGATCGAAGAAGGACTTAAGCCCGTAACGCAGGACGCCGGGCTCCGCGAGAGGAGTGACGATCCCGGGACTCAGCCACCCGGCATTTCCCCACGACGCCCCGGCGGCAATTCCTTCACGGTCCACGACCGTAACCTCAACGCCATGTTCTTGAAGAAACCATGCAGTGGCGAGCCCCACCATACCGGCGCCAACCACGACAACGTGGCCAAGTGCTGGCGAGTTGGGCGGCCGCGATGGAACACTTGACACAACTTCCCTTCCCGGCGAGCCATATCGGAACCTCTCAGATTCCGAAAGCGCTCACCGCTTCCTCCGAGGGCCACTATGAACTGGCGGGCAACTCGAGCGGCGATAATTTGAAAACTATCACTCAAGTCGACTCGGCAGCATCGAGCATATTCGCGGCTTCGTGGTCGGTCGTTGCCGCGACTCCACGAGATGACTGGATAGACGGTAACGAAACTGACGACGTAACCTCCACGGCTGCCAGCAATCAACGTGGAACTCATCCAATCTGTCGGAGCCAAGGACCAACAGACTTTCCGGGCACGCTTATCGTGAACCCCTCATCACTTCAACGCTCTAGACGTTGGACGCCACGAATATCCCCAGCGCCGAATTGGAGTCGTCGTCCAATACAACGTGCGAACTCGATCGAGTTGGTATGCCAACGTCACGCCAGACTGCTAGCATGCTCATTGTTTTGAGGGGATCATTCCAATCAAGATTGGGTTACTGCTGAGATGACTGACACCATTCCGTCTTGGATCTCCGCCGACGAGGTTTACGCCCGTGTCAGTTTTGAGGCAGCCATTCGCGCAATACAACGCGACCTTATAGCCGGAATTGAACCATCGAAGGACTTCGCTCGCAGTATCCAAATGGTCAACCACGGGCAGTTAATCCTCATGCCCACCCAGTCGTCCGAGTTTGTCGGGATCAAAGTCTTGACCTTGGCACCAGGCAACCCGACCCTTGGCAAAGCGACCATCCAGGCCGTCTACTTGCTAATGGATGCGCTCACGCTCAGCCCGGTCGCCGTCATCGACGGTACAGCGCTCACGACGCTGCGCACCCCCGCGACTTCCGCGGCGGTTGCTGATCATCTCGCTCCCGACCAGATCGAACATCTCGTGGTCTTCGGTTCCGGACCACAAGCATGGGGGCACGTTGAGGCCATGCGGGCTATCCGGACTATCAGCAGGGTCACCATCGTTGACATCGACCCGGGGCGCGCCACGGCACTCGTCACTCGAGTTGCGGCGAGTGGGCTTAATGCCCGAGTGGGCAGTGTCGACGATGTGCGCGACGCCCAATTGATCGTCTGCGCCACCACCGCGCGGACCCCACTGTTCGATGGCAGCCTCGTACGCGACGACTCCTTGACGGTGGCCGTCGGTGCGTACGAGCCTGACGCCCGCGAACTCGATTCCGAGCTCATCAGGCGGGCACAACTCGTGGTAGAGGATGCCAGCACCGCCCTTCGTGAGGCGGGCGATTTAATGATCCCGATCGCCGAAGGCGTGATCGAGTCCGCGTCTCTCATTCCCATGCGCGACATCATCACGGGTGCCACACTGGTCGATCACCAGCGCCCGCGCGTCTTCAAGAGCACCGGAATGTCCTGGGAAGACCTCGTGGTCGCCTCCGAGGTGTTCCGCGCCAGCTGAACCGGCCGATTCCTCGTGGGATGTAGACGCTGGCGCACTTAGAGGACTTTCACTCCTTGATGATTCATATGCTTCAACTCCCACGGTGCCGGGATGGAGACCCGGGCGGCCCCCTAAATCACAGGCGCCCCAGCAAAACGCAAAAGCTCGACTTTTCAGTTTTCTAAAAAAGAAGCGGTAGACATTCGTATATAGATTCTTGATGGCAGTGACTACCGCGGCACCGAGGCCAACTGGCTGGCAATCAACTTTCTGTCTTCAGAGTCGGCAATCGCCTCAATGAGAAGCTCCGCGACTGTAATCCATCGATCACGGGCTTCGAAGTCTCCACTTGCGGAATAGGCACGAGCGAGGCCTTCAGCGGTCGATGCGATGAGCCAATCGGAAGCTTCCGCTTCCTGCGCATGGTCATAGGCGAGTAACGCAAATCGAAGGGCAACGCCACCTTCCCCCACCGCCGATGCCGCCCTGGAAATCATCCAGTCGCCAATGATGCACTGATCAGTGCCACTTACAAGAGACCAGTAATAGCGAGAAACAAACGCCGAGGTGAGCAACTCTGTGTCTTCATCCATGGTTCGACCAGCCTTCTCGAGAAGGTGCCAACAATGGTTGTACCTTTCGATCGCGATCGCGCGTTGAGTGACTTCGTCCACTGGGAGAATCTTATGTGAGACGACAAGTCAAATTTCGATGACCAGCCTGTACACATTCGTTGATGGTCTGGCGGTAGAGGTTGACTCTCTTACGATGCAACCTGAACAGATGCGGCTCTCGAGTGAGGCACAGGTACATCCTCTCCGTGCAACCGCATTCCTTCAATGTGGAACTCGATGGCCTCGCGCATTAACTCCTGAAGTTCTTCTGCGGTATCCGCCGCGCCAACACAGCCGGGGAGATCTGGAACATAGGCGCAGAAGTTACTACCGACGTCTTCAATGATGATGGCGTACTCCGTCATGACTTCTTCCTTTCCAACCCAGCCTGCTTATAGATTTCAATCAGCGTTCCTAATCGTAGGTCCATCCCAAGATGTCCGGCAACGGTCACGGTTCCGGGCTTCGCAGGATGGTGGAATTGGCGATGGCTTCCTTGTTGCCGCACCTGACGCCAACCGTCACGTTCGAGTACTCGAATCATCTCACGAACCTTCACAACCCGCAACGGTTGCAACAGCCTCATGTTTGATGACAAGAGTCCGCCGTTTGTGGCAGTCAGCGACTTTCTATGAAAAAAGTGTAGACATTCGTCTACTGCGTTTTGGTACTGCAGTGATACCCTGCTGTTAGCGCATCAGTTTCAAATTCACGGCCCTCAGTCTGACCTTGCGATTTCTCGTCCAACTAGTGGTCCGTCACTGGTGACACTTGATTAATCCAGGCTTACGATAAGCCAACTGCTAGCGCTCTAGGTAGACGACAGCAGTGTGCTGAGCTGGTCCGCCAGGACGTCGTCGTTGCCCTCAATAGCGATCAGTTTCGTTCGAGAGCGCGCGCCTCGTACACACTGCACGGCACTGGGGCGAACGCCGAAGGCGTCGGCGAGTACGGCGCACACTTCGTTCGTGGCGGCGCCATCGATGGCTCGGGCCCGCACGCGCACCTGGAGCGCACCGTCGTAGGCGCCACCAACGCTGCCCGTGGGCGACCCTGGATGAACGCGGACGGTAAATCGGATCATGCCGGAAGAGTCCCTGGCTCGAGACGTGTAGGGCGCAACCACATTGAACTGTTCTAGCAATGAAAAGTGACTTGATCGACTCGCGTAGCACGTGTCGCTTCAGGTGAGCACTCGAATCACGGTTCCGGGGCCTCTGTCCATCTTTCGCGAGAGCACCGCGTGTCATAATGGCCATTCATGGTTGAGCCCACGGATCACGGCGGACCGCGTCCGGATGAAGACTTTGATGCGAGTCTTTTCGGCGAAGGCCATCCAATTGGATTGCCGGTTTTCGAGACAAAAATTGGGGCACATCTGCGCAATCGCCGCAAGGTCAATAGTCCCTCGGAGTTGCTGACCCTCCAGGAGTTGGTGAAATTCAAGCCGAGCCATGGACGGTGGCGGATTGCCAAGGATCTCGTGGGACTGATTCGCCGAGGGCGCGCAGGCGAAAGTGACGAATCGTACTCTGACAAACTGCGCCGCGAGACCGGGAGAGGAAAATCCGAGTCCTCGACGTACGGTTTGGCTAGCGTCGCCGGCCGTCCGGTGGTGTTATACGCAATGAACTGGGACTTCTTTGCTGGTTCGCTCGGAGTTGTCTCCGGTGAAAAGTTTCAGGCCGCCGCCGATCTTGCGATTAGCAAGAAACTCCCCTTCGTCAGTGTTTACGCCTCTAGCGGTGTGCGCCAGCACGAGAACTTCGCCGGGCTAACTCAGATGACCCGCATGGTGGAGGCGATCCGTCACTACAAAGACCAGGTCGCTCTGCCCCAGATCGCGGTACTGCTCGGCAACGTATGGGGAGGAGTATCGGCCAGCGCGGTATCCAACGCCGACTTGATCCTGGCCACCTCGGGTACGAATTTCGGTTTCGCGGGTCCCAACGTCATCGAGGCGTTCGAGGGTTCGACGGTCCCGACCGACTCCCAGAGCGCCGAGGCGAATCTCCTCGATCGCAATATTGACGTGGTCCTCTTCGACGTCGGTGAACTCGTCTGGTATCTCGGCGCGATTCTCTCATCAACGAACCCACCCGACCGGCATCACCAACTCACCAGCCAGACGTTGCCGATGATCCGCAACGTGAGCGCCTCTGATCAGCGGCGTATCTTCAATTTCGCTCCGGTAGGCATTGGCGGACCTCGCTTCGATGATCCGAAGGGGTCGGTCCAACTTCTACCGGCTCCCGCGCGCTTAGCCCGGGCGCGTGATGAATCGGATGCCCTGGTCGAGCAGTACCAGGACTTGATGACCGACGCCAATCGCGTCGATCTGGAATTCATTGTTCAGTATGGCTTCACTGACGCGATCGCGGTCTACAACTACGTGCAGGAGGTGGGCTACAAGAGGTACCCCGCCATCGTTGGCGCCTTCGCCAAGATCGGGGCTCAGCCCTTCGTGATTGTGGGGACCCAGCCTTCGTACCAGCTCTTGGGAGAAACCGTCATCAAGCGGCCATCGAATCCCGCACCGGAAGACTTCGCCTTCATGGAACGAATGCTGGAAATGGGAGAGCGGCTACGCTTGCCCGCGCTCTTCGTGACCGACACCCTGGGGGCTAAGCCCACCCTGGAGAGCGAACGACGGGGCCAATCGCGAGCGATAGCCCGCTCGATTCTCAAAGGCATCGACTACTCCGAACCAGTGATCTCGTTGGTCGCGGGTGCCCTCGGCAGCGGAGGTGGGCTGGCCACGACACCGATGGCCGATCACGTGATCATGTTGGAAAAGGCGATGGCGTACGTCGCGGAACCTCGATCGGCCGCCTCGATCCTCTACAAGACGCCGAACCCGTCGCGCGACCAGATCAGAACCACCCTCGCGACCATGCGATCGACCGCTCAGGATCAGCTCGATCTCGGTCTAATCGACGAGGTGATCCCCGAAGACGACAATCCTTTCGTCACCGTTGAGCGCGTCCACGGGGCAATTCTTCGGGCGTACGTCGAACTTGCTGAACTGTCGGAGAGGCGGCTGAGGGGCCGTCGCCACGAGAGGATTCGCGGCCTTCGGGCTTTCGAAATCATTCGAGAGTGAGACATCGTGAATCGTTGGGCTACTGCGAGTAGCCCCGCGCGCTGGAGAGTCGATGCCGTTGATAGAAATCAACGGAAATAGTTCGCGGATGGGAGGGCAGCGTGCTTACGATATCCCAAAGGTCATTCATAGAGAGCATTGGAGACACACCGTGGTGATCCCATTGAACATAATATTCGCGCTAATAGGTATTTCGGTTGCGGTGGTTCCCGGAATAGTGGCGCTTCACATGATGTCGCAGGACGAGCGCGCCCGCACCGAGCCGCTTGAGACAGCCGCGTCCTCCCCCGCAGTACAACTTGGTTCGTGCCCGTACTGCGATGAGGTGCTCGGCTGGCTCGTGCCGCTCCCCACCCCTGGTGTCGCGACGGGTTGATGAAACGTCTCGAGTGGGGCACGTCCGCAAGACACCGACCACCTGGGACGGTACGCGACCGACATTCAGAGCGTCCTAGTTAGAGCCGAAATCCTTCTTCGGGGACGGCGAAGAAAGCACGTGAAGCATCTGTTCACGGTTCTTGACTTTGAGTTTGCGAATCACATGGGCGATGTGGGTCCGAACTGTTACGTCGGCGATAAAGAGTCGCTTACCAATCTCCGCAGTGTTAAATCCTTCGCTCATTAATTCAATGACTTCGTACTCCTTTTGGGTGAGATGGATTTCTCGGGGAAGGTGCTCTCGTAGCCGCTTACGAAAGTCGCGGTCACTCCAGTCCTTAACGATGCTATTTAGGAGGACGCCGGCGACGATCATCTCTCCCGCCACTATGCGGCGGACAATTCGGGGTAGAAGTAACGGGTCCTCACCCTTTAGCCAATATCCGGACACGCGTGCCGATAGAGCTGCGAAGAGATCGGCATCATCGTCAGATACAGTCAGCATCAAGATCTTGACGTCGGGATGCTGATCGGCAATCACTTGAGCCGCGTAAAGGCCAGCTCCCGGCATCCTGACATCAAGAATTGCTACGTCGGGGGCGAAATCCTGCGCCGCCTGAATCGCCCCGTCGGCGTCGTGGGCCTCTGCGCAGACGAAGATCCCTTGGTCTTCTAACACGCGACGGATCATCGCCCGGGTTGGTGCATGATCGTCGGCGATCAGCACTCGTGGCTCTTCAGCTACAGCCATAAGACCTCCACGGTGGTTCCTTCACCCGGCTTTGATTGCACCGCTAAGGAGGCCCCTATCACCTCAGCTCGCTCACGCATGCTGATCAATCCGTAATGTCCCGAATCAACAACAGCGTCCGGATCAAAGCCGAGACCGTCGTCAGACACACGAAGCAATGGAGACCCTTCCGCTTCCGAGAAGAGGATGCCAACGGATGCGGCGTGACCATGTCGCACGGCATTGTTTACTGCCTCCCGGACAATTCTCACAATTGCCTCGCGCCGTGCAGAATCGGCGAAGAATGCAGTGGAGGACGTACCCACCTCGATATTCACGTCGACATCGATACCTGATGCAAAGTCAGCAGTTCGCAAAAGGTCTATTTCAATAGGTTGCGGTATGTTGTCCGCCAGCGTCGTAATCGTCCGCCGAGTCTCTGCCAGTGCGCGTTCCGCTGTTGCCTGAGCTTGCCGGTGCCATTCCGACGTGAGGCGCACCTCTGGTGGAGCACTCAGGTACGTGGTGAGCAACGCCAGCTCCTGCGCGATTCCGTCATGCAAGTCAAGGGCCACAGATCGGCGCGCCTCCACCTTCGCTGCGTCAGCAACCGTCGCCCAGTAGTCCCGAATCTCGGCTGCAGCGCCCCACGCCCACGTGATGACTGCGGCTCCTCGCAAAACGTCCCACGGCAGTGGTTGTAGCCAATCACTGCCGTGGGACGTAAAGAGCGCCGAAGATATCATTGCGAATCCTGCGAAAATGCCCCCGGTGCCGATCCAGCCCATAAACGCGTCGGAATTCCTGTCCGATGCTTCAGCAAGTCGCAGGCACGCCACGAACAGCACGACGGCGCCTCCAATCTGTAGTGACGGTGCCAAGCTCTTGTGCAACGAAAGGCCGTGAAGGAGGCCCTCGCTATTTACGGGCACCATGAAGATGAGCACGGTCATTCCCGTCAGGCCGATAATCGCGGGAACGACAAACATCGGTAGTGACTTCCACCAAGTGCGCTTGAAGTGCTTCTGCTCGAAATAGGGCAACGTCGCCAGGAACAAGTAGCCTGCCGCCAATACCCGGGTGACGTTGGATCCCCAGAACTCAGTTCGGGTACTGAGAGTCTGACTGATTAGGTGTGGCACCACCAGGTTGGGGAGAGCGTTGAAGATTGTGTGAACCCACGAGAGCAGCAGGATTGCACTCACAATCATGAGGTCGCCGACACGTTGGGATCTGCGGAATCGGCCCACTACCAAGAACGCCACCATGGTTCCAATGATGGCAACTGACGTGTCAAGGATGGCGTCTGCAACCGGGGCGTGATGATTGACTAGCGCCGCAGGATCCGCCGCCGCGAAGCTTAAGAAACCGCTGCAGATTATGATCGCGGTCCAGTACTTGAGTCTGATCACCTTGCGATAGTAGGCCGAGGCTCACCGTGAATGCCGAGAGAAATAAAAGTTGAGAAATCTCAACGCGACTCATCTGAACGGTCAACCGTACAACGGCCAAGGAGTAGAGGACGCGAAGTTGTTACGGGTGCCGTATCGATGCGCTGGTATCGGGTTAGTGTTCCCACGACTGAACCTCCCAGTCGGACATTCTGGACGTCGGCCCCCCGATGTGAACTCGCACGCCAAAGGCTCCCCATGTGACAAGAGATGCCGTCGCACCCAAAGACTGCCCTAGTTCCCCCAGACCCCCGAGCGAGCTCTAGAGGCGAGCCCTGAGGTGTGATGCAGCCATCACCATCTCAGTGATCTGACCTTTCGACACGAGCCTCGATTTGGACTCCATCAAGGCCAGAGATTTGAACAACGCTGGAAACCCCACTCCCGAGACCATGTAGCCAATCGTGTAGCCAGGGCAGCAGATTCGAGAGGATATCGACGGACGTCGGCGGACATTCATAATCCACTGACCAGGCCACACGGACAACGACGGACGCTTCCGCACGTTCTGGCTCGAATCCCAAGGTGCCGGGGTCGAGATCCAGGCGGCCCACAAACTCCCTCCTCAAATCCCCTTTAATATCTTCCACCTGGCCCGATCAAGCCAATCGCCGAGCGATCCATCGGGACTCAGATCACTTGTAGTCCCAGAACGATGCGTGGTGAACGATTCAGTTGGCTGATCTTCGAGGATCCTTCCCCACGGCATGAGGTCGCTATCCGTGTCCGACCGGCATAGCGTTAGATCCTCTTCAACAGTTTCATCGGAGAGTGTGTAAAGCAATGCGCGAGACGACTGATCATTTTCTGAGAGTTCTCAGACTCGTCACTGCGTGCGGCCTCTTGGCGACAGTTCCAATGAGTCTCGGCACCGTCTCAGCTGCGGGCTTGAACAACTATGTTTCGACCTCGTCAGAATATGTGGCACTCGGAGATTCCTACGCATCGGGAGAAGGCCTGCAGTCCAATGCGACGACGTACATTTCTCCCTCGAACAATGACGGATGTCATCGAAGCGTGACGGCGTATCCCGTCTTGGTGGCGGCGAGCCTCCACGTAGATCTTGGTCAATTTGAAGCGTACGGGTCCGGTGGCTTCGTGGCGTGCTCTGGCGCCACCTCAAAGGATCTCTTGAAAGGAGAAAACGGCGAGCCAGCCCAACTAAGTGCACTGTCGTCAGCAACGCGTTGGGTCACGGTGACCGCCGGAGGCGATGATCTTCATTTTTCAAATGTCCTGCTCGCGTGCTTAGGCCTCCGTGCGAGCGTCACAGTCCATCGCACGACGAGGAGCTACACCCAATCGGGCATAGTACGTGAGAGCAAAACGTGTGATGAGTACGTCGCCAGTGCGAACTCCCTCTTCGAAGTAGCCAACGGAACTTCCAAAGAAGTGGCCGCGCTTGAACACGTCTACGAGCAGATCTTCGTTCACGCACCAAATACTGAGCTGGCGGTACTGAACTACCCGCAACTGTTCACCGAAAGCCCTCCTGCGTTCTGTCCCGTCGCCCGCGGGATCAGTCTGTCCTCATTATTCAAGGTGAGATCGGCTCAATTGAACGTTGGTTATTCAGCGAGTCGGATCGCAGAATTCAATCGCGTGGAAAATGAACTGAACGCCGCCATAACAAGTGCAGTCGGTGACGTGAGCGCGCTGGGAAACAACATTCGACTGGTTGACGTCAACAGCCTCACGAAGTCCTCGGCAATTCCCTGCAATCTCGCGGCCAACGGGCGATCCGACATGAATGCTCTTCGAGTTTCCGTGGGTTCGCCGCTGACGACGATCGTCGAGAACTGTCACTTCGACTTGGCTCACCTTCTTTCGCTTCGGCCCTTCGTTTCGTGTCCCTCGTATGAAAGAAATGTATTCCTGCAGAACATTGCGGTCAACGAATCTTTTCACCCGAAACAGGATGCACACGAAACAATGGCGCGAGCTGTTGAAGCTCTCTTCAATCAGGTTTCAACCACAACGACCACGCTAAGTCCGAATCTCAGCAATACAAGTGTTTGAGTGACGGCCGTATCGAATCCGAGCAACGCGCCTGTGGACATAACGGAAACCATCTCGAGATCAGGATTTCAGTCGGGACCGAAATGCGAACTCGTCGAGTGGAAGGAGCCAGTGGGTTGAGTTTGGCTCGGGCGCCCGGCCAGCCGCTGACCCACGTACGTTCGCCCGGCACGAGGGATCTCCGCTCTGTGGATTTCGAGCAACCACCGGCTCGTGGAGACCGGTGCGGTGACCGTGCTCCGCACGTCACTCCCCTTACGCGAATCGCCACGACGACTACTTCAGCGTGACGCCCGTCTCAGGGTGAAAGAGGTGAATCGCCTCGCTCGAAGCGCTCAGTGTCAGAGAGTCCCCGATGGTCAACGGCGTGCGAGCATCAACAATGGCGACGAGCTCATAGCTGCCGCACGAGAGGTGGACGTGTTCGTCGTTGCCGAGAAACTCAATGACGTCGACGGTGGCGCTCAACTGCAAGCCGCGGCCACTTCGCGGCCGGTTATCGATGTGCTCGGGGCGCACGCCCAGGACGACGTCGCTCACGCCAGCGCGGCGGATCATGGCCGATTCTTCGTCGTCGAGAGTGACGTCCATGTCGCCCCCGGCNNCCCGCGACGAACTGGTTCGCCGGCCGGTCGTAGAGCTCTCGCGGTGAGCCCACTTGTTCGAGCCTGCCCAAGTTGATGACCGCGATTCGATCGGCCATCGTCATGGCCTCGACCTGGTCGTGCGTCACGTAGATCATCGTCGCGCCCAGGCGGTGGTGCAACCGCGCGATCTCGGCGCGTGTTTGTACCCGCAGCTTGGCGTCGAGATTCGAAAGGGGCTCGTCCATCAAGAAGGCAGCGGGGTTTCGCACGATGGCGCGACCCAGGGCGACCCGCTGGCGCTGGCCGCCCGATAGCTGGGACGGCTTGCGATCGAGAAACTGCTCGAGGTCGAGTATGCGCGCCGCGTCAGTGACGGCCGCGACGATCTCGTCCTTGGGGACCTTTCGAAGCTTGAGACCAAAACTCATGTTGCCAAAGACGGTCATGTGCGGGTAGAGAGCGTAACTCTGAAACACGAGAGCGATGTCGCGATCACGCGGCGCCAGATCATTGACCACTCGATCACCGATCTCGATCTCGCCACTGGTCACCGACTCGAGTCCCGCAATCATGCGCAGCGCGGTCGTCTTGCCACAGCCCGAGGGACCCACGAGACAGATGAACTCGCCGTGGGCCACCTCGAGGCTCACCGAGTCGAGCGAGAGCACGTCGTTACCGGCGTAGCGCTTGGTCAGTTCTCTCAGGGTGACACTGGACATTGCGCCTCACTCATTTGACGGCACCCGCCAGGACGCCACGGACGAAGTAACGCTGGAAGGAGAAGAAGACGATCAGCGGCACGAAGATGGACACTACGGCACCGGTCGAGACGATCCAGTAGTTCGCCGCCAACGACCGGGTCTGGTCGTACAGGAAGATCGTGAGCGGCGTGTGCACGTTGCCGCCGAGGAACACCAGCGCGACCAACAGGTCGTTCCACACCCAGATGAACTGGAATATCGCCAGCGACGCGATCGCGGGCAGGGCCAGGGGCAACACGATGCGGTAGAAGATCTTCCACTCCCCCGCGCCCTCGATGCGCCCCGCTTCCAGGAGGTCCCTCGGAATGCCGGTTAAGAAGTTGCGCATGAGAAAGATGCCAAAGGGCAGACCAAAGGCGACGTGAAAGATGATGACGCCCGGGATCGTCCCGTAGGGATTGAGCCCGAAGAGGGTGCCCATCTCGCGATACAACTGCACGACGGGAATGAGCGCCACTTGGAGTGGCACGACCATCAGCCCCACGATCACCAAGAAGATAATGTCTCGACCGCGCCACGAGCCAAACACCAGGCTGTAGGCCGCCAGACTCGAAATCATCGCGACCAGAATCGTCACGGGAACTGTGATCTCGAGCGAGGTAACGAGGGAGTCCAACACGCCGCCCGAGGCGAACCCCTGGGAGAAGATCGTGGCGTAGTTGCCCCAGGTGAGTTGCGAGGGAGCGGTGAAGACCGTCCACCAGCCCGAGGCACCAAAGAGCGACTCCGGGCGCAACGAGATGACCAGGAGCGAGATCGTGGGAACCAACCAGAAGACGGCCACCAACGCGAGAATCACGTTCACCGCGGCCTTCGAAACACGTAGCCGCTTCGCCAGCGCGACGACTCTCCTCTCTCTCACCGAGGCCACCTTCGACACGACTGTCATCCCTTGATCTTCTTCAGATTCCACAACATGGCCGGGACGACCAGAAGGAACAAGATCACCGCGATGGCGCTCGCCAGACCCGAGTGGATGCCCCCCGTGAAGCCGTCGTTGTAGATCGAGAGGGCCAGCGTGGTGGCGGGACCTTGGGAGGACCCCGGCGCCATGTTCAAGATGATGTCGAAGACCTTCAACACGTTGATGACCATGGTGACAAAGACCACCGTCAGCACGGGCGCGAGCATCGGAATCGTCACTCGTCGCAGGGTCTGCCACTCGGTGGCGCCATCGATCTCCGCGGCTTCGAGGACTTCACGGTTGAGCGAGGCGAGACCGGCGCCGATCAAGACCATGGCGAAGCCGGCCCAGATCCAGATGTAGCTGATGATCATCGCCAGGTCGATCAGGGGAACGCTCAGCAGTGACTGGGCGGTCTGATCAAGGCCGCTGGTCGGCGTAACCGACTGTGATCCGAGCCAAAACGTGCCCACGAATGCGGTCTGGAAGTTGGAGCCCAGTATCTCCACGTGATAGCTACCCTGCGCGACGTGGGTGAAGCTGAAGTTGCCGCTCGAGTTGGTCACGGTTGATCCGACGCTGGATCCCGTCGAACTGACGAGGGAGAGTCGCAGATTGGGCAGTCCGTGTTCGTCCGACACGATCGTCGTCGTATTAGACGTCTGGAGCGGCGAGAAGTCGTTCCACACCAGTCCGGCGATCCCACCGGCCATCTTCTTGGGCGCCACTGGTGTCGTTGCTCCCAGTGTTTGCAGCGTGACGGCACTGACTCGGGTCAGGCCCATCATCACCGTTCCGCCGGGGTGAACCAAGGACTTGGTGACCAACGTGCCCCCCGGGCCGCCCGTCGCGTTGAACGAGGCCAGGGACGCGGCGCTTTGGCCGATCGAGGAGTTGAGGGGATACGCCCCGGGCGTAGCGAACCAGTCGCTCACCGTCTGCTCGATGGCGTTGACGACGCCAATATGGGGATCGAGGTCGAAGATAGTGCGCCAGACCAGCGCCGAGGCGGTCGTGCTGAAGACGATCGGCATCACGATGATGGTCTTGAAGGCCGTGGCCCAGCGAATTCGCTCGGTGAGCACCGCGACCATGAGGCCAATGAAGGTGACGAAGAATGGGAAGACCAACACCCAGATGATGTTGTTCTTGAACGCGGTCAGAATCGCGTCAGTCGAAAAGACCGACGCGAAGTTGTGCAGCCCGACAAACTTCGTCGCCGTCTCGTCGTAGACGCTGAATCTGATCGTCGCGATGGTCGGGTAGACCACGATCGCCAGGAGCCAAATTATTCCCGGCGCGAGAAACGCCAGGGAGACCCAGTTCCGGCGCCACCAGCCGCGCCGGTGCGAGCCTCTCGGTGCGGCGACTCTCGGGCCCTCGGCGGCGATCGACGTCACGCGCTCAGCCCCACGCGACGAGAGCCGGTCCACCCCTGAGCGAAGTCGGGGTGGGACCGGCTCTCATCGCCGCGCGCGGATCCCTCGAGTTCACGAGGACCCATTGCGTGGTAACTCTGGTGGGGCTAGTGGCCGAGTGCGGTCGTCGCCTGCTTGTCCATGAGCGCCTCCACGGTGGTGACGTTGGACGCCGACGGGTCTTGCAAGACGTTCAGCATGTCAGCCCACAACTGGGGCTCCCAGCCAACCTGCAAGTCGTCGAGGCTGAACACGAAGGCCTTGGCGGAAGTGAGGGCCTTGGCGTCGGCCCGGGCCACGGTGTCCGGGTACGCACCGAGCGGCACCTTCTTGTTGGGCGAGACGAACCCGCCCAGGTTGGCCCAGATGCTCGCGGCGCTCGGCGAAGCCAAGTACTTGATCAGCGCCTTGGACTGACGACTCGACTTCAGCAACATCGCCACGTCACCCGAACCCTGGATGTCGCCCGCGTAGGCGCTCGCCGAAGGAGCGGGGAAGTTGAACGTGTCGTAGCACGGTGAGGCGGTCGCGCTCAGGGTGCACGACTTACCGCTGCCGGGCGTGTACTTCGACGGAACCGAAGTCGTGACGAAGTCAGCCTCGAACACCATCGCGGCGGTCGGCGAGCCCGATGACGGGAACACGCCGGTGACGCAGCTCGGGAACGAGCCGTCGGCCAGGGCGCCCTTCATGCCGCCGAGCAGGTTGGAACCGCCGGTACCGACCAACGCCGCCATTTCGGCGAACGTGTTGGTCACGTCAGAGTTCGACCACTTCATCGTGTGGGCGGCGAGCTGGTTGTAGGCGGCCGCGCCGTTCAACTTCACGAACAGGTTCTGGAAGAGGTCGGCGACGGGCCATCCAATGTCGGTGCACAAGGAGACCGGCGCGTAGGTGCCGCCGTTGGCAATCGTCTTCTCGTCCGCCAGCAACGCCGTCCACGTGGTCGGCGTCGACGTGATGCCCGCGGCCGCGAACACGGCCGGGTTGTAGTAGACGGTGTTCTTGTTGGCACCCTTAAACCAGACGCCGTACAACTTCTTCTTATAGGTGGCCAAGCTGGTCCAGGCGCTCCCGTAGTTCTTCGCCTCGTTGCCAATAACTGAAGCCAGCGGCTGAATGGCGTGCTTTTTCGCGAGGGTGTTCAGGGTGCCGGGATCGGGAACCAGGGCGACCGCGGGCGGCGAACCGCCGGCGACGGCCGCGTCGAGCGCCGTATCCATGTTGCTGCCCTTACCGGTGTAGTGAACCGTGATACCGGTCGAGTCCTCGAAGGGCTGCAACACCGCCTTGAAGTCCTGCTGCTCGGTGCTGGTCCACTCCGCCCATATCGACACCGAACCGCCGATCTTCTTCGACGTCGACGCCACGGCGGATCCACTCGACGCAACGATGGACAGACCGGCCGTGGTCGTCAATGCGACCGCAGCTATCAGAATCTTGCGAGACGCCTTCACCCGATTAAAAACTCTCATCTTTCGTTTCCCCCCTAATGGTCGACGAAGCCAACCGGATTAGCCCTACGAGCGACCCTAATCGTCACCATCGGTTCACGCAAGGTCACCTCCGGTTGAGTGGCGCGGCCCGACGAGCACTTCTCGATGCGGGGCCGCTCCTTCGCCTGATCTTCGAAGAGCAGCTTCTCGCTGAGCAGACCCACCAAGGCGAGTCCCGCCTTGGCGACGGCGTGATCGTCGTCGAACATTACCGACAGTTGCGAAGGAGTGTGCAAAGTCTGCATCAAAAGGGTGTCCTACTTTTTGGGTGAAATGGTTGTGTGGTAACTCCACTTGTACCTGATGGGAACACCTTTTCTACGAATGGTCAGACCCTCAGACCAGCCCTTTCACGGTGGATCCAGGTTAAGGCGTGACCTTTATTACTGACCGAACAGACCGCAAAGCAGGCCTCATATTTCCGCAACACCACGAGACCGGACCGACGTACGACAACGCGTTTTCTTGAAATCAAAGGACTGCGCGCCGAGACTGACATCAAACAGCCGTTGGATAGTTTCTTTCAATCCCAAGGTGCCGGATCGAAACCCGGGCGGCCCATTAAATCGGGTGTAATACCTCGGCTGCTCTGGAACATTCCAGTAACAGCTGATCCTTGACACGACAGCTGCGGTGAACTTTTCGTTGCGACGTCAAAGTCGAGTCGTCAGAATCGGTCTTTTCGCCCTTTGTTCGTAGTGCACAACTTGGAATACCAAGTGGAACTCTGTTGGTTCGGTATCCTCAACCCATGGTTATAGATTCTCTCCGTGAGGAAGGTCTCGACCGCCCAACTTCTCCCTTCGCTGATGTACTTTTCGGGTCATCGTGGCAGTTTGTCGTTCCTATCTATCAAAGGGTCTACAGCTGGGAAGCGGAGCAATTGGATCGGCTTTGGGAAGCAATCGAATTTCAGAGATCCGGAAATAGAAAGACGGTCCACTTCATGGGGGCCATCGTGCTAGCACAGCCAAGTTCGCAGAGGATCGGGGTTAAGCGGTATTCGATCGTGGATGGGCAACAGCGCATGATTACCCTGCAGCTATTACTTGCTGCACTCCGCGATTCCTCGTCTTCAAAAGCATTTCAGACGAGTATTAATAAGTATTTAAAATTACAAGTGTCTGGTGACGTGCACCCAAGCTTGATCCCAGGCCCCCTTGACCGCGCCGATTTTGATGCAATCATCCTTCAAACTGGCGCTGAGCCATCTAAATCGCGTGTTTCAAAGACATACCAGTACTTTCTCGAAAGACTTAAGAGAAGGCGCCAAGAGTATTTGGTTGGCGTCAACAAAATTGTACTTAAGAGACTCCGCTTCGTTCGAATCGTCGCGGACCCCTCGACAAATCCTTTGGAGATTTTCGAAACTCTCAATCATGACGGGTTGCCGTTGAAACCAATGGATTTAGTCGCGAACAAGATCTTCATGACCGCTGGCGCAAAGGCGGACAGCCTATTCCTCGGCGATTGGAAACGTCTCCAAGATGAGCTCGCTGACATTTCACTAGACGACTATTTGCTGGCGTGGGCTCAATTCGAGGCGCGAATGATGACAAAGAAGAAGGTGAGTCCAACTCGCGACACGCTGTTCGTCGACTTCAAGCACCTGATTATGGAACGACTCAACACACCCGCTGAGGCCGTCACCATTGTTCGGGAGCTCGCCGATGACGCGACGTCATATGTCGAATGCATGCGACCCGTCCGACTCGAGATCAAGGGCATTGCATCTGAACGAACGATCAAGTCAGTTTTAGAGGGCCTTAGATCTTGGAGCGCTAAGACTCCGGCAGATCCTGTCATCTATCAGCTTCACTACTACTGGCGAGCAGAGGACATCAGCGCAGCCGACTACTTGAAAGCCCTTGTTCGAATCGAGTCCTTCTTAGTGCGTTGGACATTGGCGGGCCTGAACAGAAGCCCGCTCACGAGCTACTTCCGAAGCATGGCACAATCACCGATGTTCGCTGTTGGCAAGGGATCGGCCGATGTGTTAGTAAAACAATGGTTCAACCGTAGCGTTCCCTTGGGCCTCAAACCGAGCAATGATTTGATTCGAGATCGTTTGACGACCATGAACTTCTACTCCCTTAGAAAGAGTGAAGGACGATATGTACTTGGCCAGTTGGCTGTTGCACGGCAACAACTCAACAGACCCAAGTCTGATCGCTTTGTCTCTAATCCGCGGCTCCCGGAGTCAAAGGCAGACGTGGGAATTCAGGCAAACTGGCAAATCGACCATATCGTTCCAATAAACTTTCGGAGGCATTGGACTCCTCTCCTCAAGAAGTGGAAAGTTGATCCCACCGAGCTTGATTCTCAGTTGAATTTAGTTGGGAACCTTTGTCTCATCGCGAAACAAAAGAACGCCTCATTGCTCGATGCAGCGTGGTGTCCTCTGAAAGAAAATGAAAGGGACTCAACAAAGACTCGGTAGAAAGACGAAATGTACAGGGCCATGGGTTTCCAATTGGCATCTCCCTAAGCGTCAGCCCCGCGTG
>PKXJ01000003.1 GCA_003132305.1 Acidimicrobiaceae bacterium
TGACTGTCGAAGTCTTACAGGCGCACGAGTAAAATTCCTGGTGTAGCGCATTATTTTTTACACCTGAACCTAAGTTTCGCTTGGGAACATCCCTCACAAATCCCTCAATAAGCGTGGTGCAATGGAGAAAACTCGTCAAAAACTACGTTTTCGTCAACATCGCATTTGAGAATTAATCAACAGGTTCCGGATTCAAGCCCGGCCGGCGCACAAAGTAATGCTTCGTATCTTGTCAACCCCTTGCTGCGAATTCAGGAGTTTCCCGTCGATTTTGACGAAAGACCATGACCCGCACAGTGCGCCACTCGTTAGTTCCTAAAGTGGAAATCATAATTACTTGCTCAAACGTCAAATAACTCCTAGAATTGACGTAATGACCAAAACGCCTCGCGAAGCCTGGATGTACTCCGCCGAGTTTGCTGTCGCGGAGGGCGACGAGTCTCCGCTTATTACCGATCGTCAAATCGAAGTGCTCGACAACTGGCTCAAGACGACGTACGAAGGCTCCGCTCAGCGCACCTCACTGGGTTGGCGTGCCTCGGTGAAGGTTTACGCCGGCGGCGAGATCTTCAACCTCGAGCGCGCTGGCGGCAAGGGAAAGAAGGTCGTCGAAACCTGTAATGACGGCGTGAACTTTCCTCGGTGTGCCATGGTTTCCCAACAGGCCATCCAGTACGACACGTATTGCGCCCAGCTCGAGACTCTCAGTGTGTCAGAACTCCTTGGAACCGCAGAAGTGTGCGGCCAGCTGGGCATCACGCGCCAGCGCCTTCACCAACTTCGTCAATCTGGAAAGTTTCCCGAACCCGACCGCAAACTCGCCGCCACGGCGCTGTGGATGCGCGCCACGTTGCACGACTTCACCATCGGGTGGCGACGTACCCCCGGGCCTGAGCCTCGCACGTCAGACCTCGACGATATTTTTGGCACCGCCTCCTAGAAGGTCGCTACAACGATGTCGAACGAAGACGAGGCCATTGAACTTCCTGGTGAGGCTGAACTGGACGCCATTGCGATTCGAATCGATTCCGCCGCGGATGGTTTTACGCGAGCAACAGATATTCGGGAGCGACTGGGTGGCGTAGAGACACCAATCGATGAGGCAATAATGGCAGCGTTCTCGTATTTTCCTCGAAGCCAGGACAGCGACAAAGCTGATGGGTATTTTCGCCCTCTAGTCGAGTACGAGGTCGGTTCCAACCCAACTCTCGTGCAGCAGATGCCGGAATGGGTACTCCAGCTCTGGGAGGAGTGTGCGGCGCGAGTGAAATCGGCCGCGGCGCGCGCTCGACTTCACGATCTGTGCTTTGAGGCAAAACGCGGAGACGCTCGCGAACACGCTCGAAAGGCTGCGGAGGCTTACATTGAGTTGGGCGAACTGTATCCGAGTAGTTCCGATATTCAGTACGTCTACCTTGACGTTGCACTTGGTGCGGGACGCAATCTTGGGCGGGCACTCCAACTCACGCGCATGAAAGGATTGAGCGAGCTTGCTGGCCAGGTAATTGAAGTACTGGTTCGAAAGGCCGACTATTCCCTCAACGATGAGAAAGCGGGACCCGGCGTGGTCCTACGGTTGATTCGTCCTTTGGCAAATGATCGAGAAGGCTCCTCTATGTCGGAACGATTGCTTGTGAAGGCTCGTGAGAAGTACAAGGATGATGTCTTCAACACTCTTTCGGTCACAGAAATTCAGTTAAATAGTTCATCTCTTGACGAAGCGACTCGCGAACGTCTGCGTAGAGAAGAGGTACAAGCGCTACTCGACGCCGCTGAACTAGCAACACCTATCACAACCTTGATGCATTTGGAAGACGCTGCTCAAAGGGCCCGACAATATGGATTGCGTGATCTTCTGGAGATAGCAACTCTCCGTTTGCAAAACATGGCGGGAATCGACATAGGACTCGTTCCTATCGAGTCGAAAATTGAAATTCCGATAGAACTGGTCCATGCCGAGATCGATGGCATCGTTGGGGATTCAACTTGGCAGGACGCTCTTGAACGGTTGGTGATTGGCGAACCTCCAAGCGGACGAATTGAAAGTAACCGGCAGAGAACGCTTGATTTACAGGCCTCGTCACCTCTCGTGGCAACGACGCCTGTGTCCATCATGGGACGAGACGGTTTGGTACGCAAGAAAGTGGCGACTGACGACTCGATTGAGGAATTTCACCTTTCTCAAATCGAAGTTCAGTCGATGCAATTAGTCGGCTCCATTCGCATCGAAGCTCTCAAGAAAATCGCCGACCGTTTTGGGCCTATTGATGAGATAGAACTGGTGGCATTTCTGTCTCGGCACGGTCACGTTCCCGCTGGTGTAGCTCGTGCAATCGCTCGCGCCTTTCGTTGTTTCTTTGCAGGCGACTTCGAAGGCGCAGGACTACGTGCCGTACCTCGGATCGAGCGCGTTGCGCGCGAGATCCTGCTCAAGATGAAAGCTTCGGTCTTTCGTCCGCCCTTTGGTGCTAGTCCAGGTCAATACTCGGGACTAGGTGTGATGCTGGACTCGCTCCACAATCGGGGGCTAGACGAATCATGGTATCGCTTCTTAATCACCTTTCTTACGAGGCCCGAGGGACTGAACTTTCGCAACGAACTGTTGCACGGCTCCGAAGATGATGTTGACCAGATCCATGCGGGACTGGCCCTCATTGCCCTCCTTTATCTATGTGCAGCCGTGCACGTGGCCGAACCCCCGAACGATTCCGCCAGCATCTAATTCTGACAAACAGGCCTCATTTTCAGGCCCCTGACGCGAGACAGAACATATATGTTACGCTATATCTTAGAAAGAAAGTTGAAATGCAGACCAAAACTGGCGCGGAACGCTACTTCGAATCTCGTGGCAAGACCGGTGCGTACCGCGACGCCTATCATCGCGAGCGGGAGTCCATTGACGAAGTCGATCGAATTGTCGATGCGATTGAGGAGAGACGGCTTGCCCTCGGCCTTTCCAAGGCCGAATTAGCCCGTCGGGTGGGCTCCGCACCTGAATCGGTTCGGCGGCTCCTATCAGATAAGCACTCCAATCCCACGCTGTCCACGATTGTCTCGTTGGCCAAGGTCTTAGACATGGATATCGTCGCGGTAACGAAACGTAAGCGTCGACAGACCGCTTAACGAATTGCGTTACTTCAGTACTGATCGCCGGATCATGAATTCATCTCGAAGTTGGCGAATTCGCTTGTAGTCACTTGGGTGAGCCGCTTCGCGCGGCTCCTTAGACAGCCCGCCAATGCAGACGATCGAGGAGCCCCCTAACGCGGGATCATCGCGAACAAGCACGCAGAACAGTCGGTGATTCATCCTCTTTCCAACTTTGTTATTTCCAGATACCCGTACCTCGAAGAACCCTGCCATGTCGCCTTTCATTGCCTCCCATTTCCCGCCACCCGAAAACGATGGCGGAGGGGCTTCGGCAACCGCGTCAAGAACCGCCTGAATTTGTGCAACAACGGTATCGCTGAGCTCGTCAAAGAACTCGATCACCGGAACAGCGCGCCCTGCATCATCTTTCGGATGCCGCTGAAAGAAATGTATTCGCCATGGCTGAAAACTTCGCTGCGCTCGACTCATGGATCAACGAGTTTCTCTGCGGTGACGTTTCTCGAGTCGTATCGCGATGGATCAACTCCCTCCTCGACCGCGGCCCAAACCGCGTAGAGCGCGTCGCCATACCCTCGGAGAAAAGCGCGCGTGGGATCGAACGAGAAGTCGTCGAACCCGATCGGATCCGCCATTGACCCGAGATCCCGCGCAAGCCGGTACAACCATCCCCATGGCTTCTCTTCATCCTCCGCTCGCTGCACGGTCTCTTCGAGTTTGCCGTTGTCAGCGTTCTCGAGTAGTTCGTTAACCTGCTCCAATGAAATCGGCGGCGCGTTCATGGCGTCTTGCGTGGCGCTGTTCACGTACGGTCGAAGCACCCGTTTGAGGTCGTTGTGGTTCACCGCTAATTCCTCCAGCAATCTCCACGACAGCGAGTCGGCGGCAGCGAGTGCTTTACGATAGCCGCGCTCGTATTCGGCCTTGGCCTCCAGTGCAAAGTGATCCCGAAGTCGTTCAATGTCGCTTCCAACAGCAGCTAGACGCGTGCTCGCATAGACGGGCCCTTGCAAGTCCTCGAGGAGCTGCGCGAGTCCACGCTGAACAAGTTGCGACGGGTTTACGTCAGGCAGCAGTGCCTGGGCCCGCTGGAGAAGCTCATCTTGGATGTAAACCGTTTGGCGCATGAAATTAGTATAACTTTAGGGGTACAACTTGTCAAGTTGTACCTACGATCACGCCTTGACCAGGGAGAATTAGCTGAGAGATTGGAGGTTAAAGACGACCGATCTCGAAGCACATACGTGCCGTCCAGTGCATTCAAATGCTTCATTGAAAGCTTGCATTACGAGGGTCAACTAGTGATTGCCGGGCATCCAGGCTCTTTTAGCGATCGCACTGTTAAATCCCGTGAGCGCCTCTTCGAATCGCTCATCGTCGCCGTCGAAGAGACCAAGAGCGATCCACGGGTACACCCCATTTACACGCTTCGCTTCTAACACTGATACGGGTAGCGCAGTCATCAACAAAAAGTTCCCTCCTCGGCGAACGATTCCTGCGGACGCGGGGCGATGGTGCAGATCGGAATCTGAGCGACAAAACAGAGCCAACAGCACTATAAGGAGTTCCAGTTGATCGAAAGCCGCCCTCGTACTTTCGTCACTGATCAGCAACTGGTCGCGAAAGATTGGCGCGATTGTGTCATAGACGTGCTGACTTGTATCTCTCTCTGAACCCAGGCAGGAAAGCGCTCGCATTGTGCGCATTCCGGAGTTTTTGA
>PKXJ01000022.1 GCA_003132305.1 Acidimicrobiaceae bacterium
ACTAGCTGAAGCCGGGCCATTGGTCTTGGAAGAGCCCGTCATCAGCACCACGGCCAAAAGAACCACCACGAGCACTCCAACCACAGCGCTCGCTATAAGAATCATCCGACGAGTTGACGCGGCTGACTTTTCGCTGTGATCTCTCATCACGCCACCAGATGTCCGTCCTCGAGCCGGAACGTGACGTCCGTCTTCTCGGCGTAATTCATATCGTGCGTCACAATGATGACCGTCGTATTCGCGCTGCGGCTCAAATCCTTCAACATCGAAAAAATCACTTTGCCAGTCTTTGTGTCGAGGTTTCCCGTAGGTTCATCGGCCAGAATTACCCGTGGCTTGTTCGCCAATGCTCGAGCGATTGCGACACGCTGTTGTTCGCCGCCCGAGAGTCGGCTGGGTCGGCGATTCTGCTTTTCACCAGTGACACCGACTTGATCAAGAAGCTCCACGGCACGACTTCGTCGTTCGGCTTTAGGGACACCCGCGAACTCCATTGGCAGCATCACGTTCTCAACGGCTTTCAAGTTGGGAATCAAATTGAATGCTTGAAAGACGAAGCCAATTTTGTTCCTTCGATATGAAATGAGGTCTCGGTCGCTTCCAGAACTAATCACTTGGTCATCGACGCGGACAGATCCAGAACTGGGCTTATCGAGACCTCCGAGCATCGAGAGGAGCGTGGACTTGCCACTCCCACTCGTACCCACGATTGAGGCGAACTGACCGTCCTCGATAGAAAAACTCACGTCGTCGACTGCGGTGACGGGCGAATTCCCCGTCTGGAACTCTTTTGTAATGTTCTTGACTTCAATCATGACAACTCACTCTCCTCGTAGCACTTCTGCTGGACGAACTTTGGCAATGATGTAGGAAGGAATTGCGCTTCCTACGAAGGCGATGATGATTGCGGCGATCACGCCAAATATCAGAACGTTGATGCCAACAGCTGCATGGAGGCTCGACAGAGTCGACGAACCGAATCCGACCGGGTTGCCAAAACCTCCACCACCCGGCGGGCGCCCTCCGAATCCTCCGGTTGTCGGCGTGGTCGAGGAGTTATTCACGAGCACTTTGAGAACGGGATTGGACAAGAGGATGCCAAGAATCACCCCGGCCGCCGCTCCCATACCCGTGAGCGTCATAGCTTCGGCCACGAATAGGCGCACCACACCGCCGTTTGATGATCCAAACGCTTTGAGAATTCCGATCTCGCGGCGACGTTCTCGAACAATCATCAGCATTGAGAGGAAGAGGATGGTCGATCCAGCAACGAGGGCGCCGATGAGGCTGTAGAGGGCGATCGTCTTTATGGAGTTCAGCGACGAGATGATGCTCGCGTTGTTCGTCTGTCCAGTAGTGACACTCGCGACGTTCGTTCCAAGATTGCTCTGGATGCTCGTCGCTGTGGTCGACAGCACATTTATTGTCGACACGTTCGCAATAACAGTCGTCACTCCGTTAATCCCCGACAGAGTTTGAAGGGTCTTTAACGGCACCACGATCTCGCTGTTCGAAAAGGTGCTCTTCGTGTCAAATATTCCAACGACGGTAAACGTTTTACTGTACGCAGTGAACGTCGAGCCGACCTTCAAGGTGTTCTTTGTCGCCAAGGACTTTCCAATATCAGCGGTATACGTTGACGACGAACCGTCTACCGACTTTCCGGAAGTCAACGTCACTGACTGCGCGGCAAGGATCGTGGCGCTTAACGGTTGCGTGGATCCAGTAATGGTGATGGGTAGCGAGAAGTTCGCGGGAGGCGCGCCGCCATTGGCGCCGTTGCCGCCTCCAAATCGACGGCCAAGCGATCCAGGACTAATCGACGACTTGAGATTCGTCTTGCCGCCAGTCGCCGAACCACCGAAGGGCGACGTGGACGATGAATTTGATAGCCGGTCGCTCACCGACGACGCGACTGACACAACATTCTTCGTTGACGAGATCTTTGTGATGTCTGCCGTCGTGAGTGGATTCCCGCCACCGTTGAATCCCTGAGAGCCGGCCGGCGTGACCGTAATGGTGGTCCCGACTGCTGCAGAGACACTGGCCGTACGCGTGTTCACCGCTTGTACGGAGAGCAGCATAACGAGCGCCAGGGCAAAACTAATTGCCAGAATTAAAACTATGGATACCGTTCGAACGGTATTTCGGTAGGCGTTCTTGACGCCGCGCGCGACGGTGCTCACAGAGCGCCTCCTTCGGTGATGACTGAAATTGACATGCAAGCAACGTAGATAGCCAAACTGGAGGCCGGCTCAGGATTAACTAAGGAAGTGATAAAGATGCATTTGGGCGTCATTAAGTTCATGAGGCGAAAATGTAGAACTACACGCTCAATTCGTTGGCTAACGGCAAATGAAATGTGACCGTCGTGCCAGTGGGAATGCTTCGAGATAGCACGACAGTTCCATCGTGCGCCGCAACCATGGCAGCCACGATTGAAAGTCCGAGTCCACTCCCTCCTTGGCCGCGATCACGTCCTGAATCGCTTCGATAGAAGCGGTCAAAGGCGTGCACCAGTGTCTCGTCATTCATCCCCGGTCCATCATCAGCGATGACTATCAACGCCGAGTGGCCCTCCCTCGTTACGCGCACACGGGTTGTGGTTCCTTCGGGCGTATGGGCTCGAACATTAGCGAGGAGATTTTCAATCACGCGATGCAGTTGCGTAAAGTTACCCATCACTTCTAGTGGTTCCGTGGCTTCGAAGGTAACGGGCCACTGTGGTTTCACGGTCAAAGCGGTCGCGATGACTTCGGTGCAACAGCTGACCAGTTCGACTCGCGTCTTGGGCGACGGCGCGCCTTCGTCGAGTCGCGCCAGCGTGAGCAGGTCACCCACGAGCTCTTCCATACGTTGCGCTTGGGTTCGTATGCCAACGAGGACTCGATGCAACTGATCTGGTTCTTGCGAACCCCAGTGATCAATCAGTTCCGCGTACGCCGCTATTGCCGCGATGGGCGTTCGAAGTTCGTGTGACGCGTCGGCTACGAACTGGCGAAGAAGCTCATCGCGCGTTCGCAGCTCAACTTCAATTGAGTCGCGCGCGCCGAAGGCGACCTGGATCTGATCGAGCATCTTATTCAGCGTGCTCGACAGCCTTCCAACTTCAGTTCGGCGGGTCGCGCCGGGAATTCGATCAGAGAGTCTTCCCTCAATGATCGCCTCAGCGGTGCTTTCCACATCGTCTAACGGTCGCAAGCCGAGACGAACAAAGAAGAAACCTGCGGAGATGGCAACTAGAAGAGCGATGGCCGAAACAATCAATTCAATTAGGAGAAGGTCGTGGAGGGTACTGGCGGTATCAGTGAGCGGAATGCCAACGACGATCGTGGATCCGTTCGACAAAATTGCCGCTCGCACTCGAAAGTCGGGCCCGCCTGCCTTGGTTGAAGAAGTAGTGAAATTTACCGGCGTCGACCGACTGAGTCCCGCGATAACCTTGGGGATGATTGGGTTGAATGTTTGCCCTCGAACGTAGGCCGCACAGTGTTCACCGCTTGCTACGACACCGCTCGCGCTGCGAACCTCATAGGAGACAGTGACCACCGAGCCAAGATTGGTAAAACCCTTTAGAGCCGTGGGGATTGGACGCCCTTGGCTATTCACGGGCGGGGGCGCGCTGCCAGGTCGAACACAGCGAGAAAACTGTTGAGAGTTGTTTACCGCGTGCGTGATGACGTTGGAAGCGAAATGAAGAGAGTCGTCAGCTTTGCTGTAGAGATACGACTGTAAGAGCGAATAGGTCGCCACGCTCGCGATTCCCAGCGCGAGTACTGTTACCGTTCCAACCGTGACAAGAAGCCTCGCCCTCAGCGACATCAGTGCGCGGTGGACTTCTCTTCGACAGGCTCGCTGAGGATATATCCAACCAATCGCCTCGTGAAGATCAATGGCGGACCATGTACGTCAAGTTTCTTGCGCAACGAACTGATATAGGTTTCGACAATATTTGAATCACCGCCAAAGTCGTAGTGCCACACGTGACTAAGAATCTGCGACTTGGTCAAGATACGTCGGGGATTGAGCATGAAATACTCCAAGATGGAGTATTCGGTGGCGGTGAGCTCGATCATTTGTCCCACGCGACGTACTTCGTGCGCCGCATGATTCATCTCTAAATCCACGAACCGAGAAGTCTCCCCATCTTGACCTTGTGCTGGGGCTCTTCTGAGGATTGCTCGTATTCGCGCGACAATTTCAACCAGAGCGAAGGGCTTCGTGACGTAGTCATCGCCTCCGGCACCAAGTCCGACGACCTTATCTTCCATCGCGTCACGTGCCGTCAGGAAGAGAATCGGAACCAGAATTCCCTCCTCACGCAACTTTCTGGTCAATTCCACGCCATCGAAATCTGGGAGCATGACGTCAAGAACCACGAGATCAGGCAATCGAGCGTGCACTGAGGCGAGCGCTTCGCGACCACTGAAAGCCGCGTCAACGTCGAATCCTTCGTAACGAAGAGCGGTTGATATGGCATCGGCAATGGCCAATTCGTCGTCCACAACCAGAATTCGAGGTTTCAGCATTTGGCTCATAACCACATGAACCTATCCCCTCAACATTAAGGGCCGCTAAGGACGCGTCGCTCACCTTTGAGCAGGTGGACTGGTCGCCCTTTGACTACGTGGGCCCCGATCACTACCGCGAAGCCCGAACCAAGGACCGCTACGTTGAGATGCTCCAGCCCTACCTCTCTACCGGCAAGCCAGTGATCGTCACCGAGTGTGGGATGCGCACCTTCCTTGGCGCCGAGAACTCGGGCGCCCTGGGCTTTGGGGTCATCGACCCCAATCGGTTTGTGCTCCACTCGCTTCCGGTGATCGGGCGTTTCGTCCGGTCCCGCCTGAATGGGACCTACGAACGTGATGAGGCCATGCAGGCCCGTGAGCTGGCCGAGACCCTCGACGATCTCGAACGCGCCGGAGTTGCCGGAGCCCTTCTCTCTACGTTCTCAACACCCCAGGCTCCTATCGACGATGACCCTCGCTACGACCTCGACATGGATTCGACGTCGCTAGTGAAATCGCTGCCCGGCGGGCGCCGCGGGACGGCCTACCCGGACACGCCGTGGGAGCCCAAAGAGTCCTTCTCCGTAGTGGCGCGCCACTTTGCTACTCACTAGCGAAACCCGGGTCCAACATGGTGCTGGACCCGGGTTTGCGACTACCTCTTTTATTGCGCACCACCCATGGTGCCTTAAAGCCGAACTAGGGGTGCTGCGGAGAATATTCCGCAACCTAGTTATGACAGGGGCTGTCGACTCTCCGCTAGCGACCGCGAACTGCCCGCTTAGCTCGCCCGGAAGTGCCCGCGAGGTGTCCGATGGCGCCCTTGCTGTCGACGTCGAACTCGGCGTCGCTCCGCAAACTTCCCATTCAATCCTCGCGCAACTGCGCCTGCCACTATGCGAATCCCCCACCTGAGTCGAGCGCCTCGCAGTCCAGCCTGCCAAGTTTGAATCGCTCGATCAGTAGACCTCGGAGCATGCGAGCGCCTGGCGGCTCAAGTCACATCCAGAACTCGTCGACCTGATACTGATCCTTTGGCACCCCCCAAAATTCAGTCGCCTTGCCATTGTCGAGGTGCCAAACATGGGTCTCGTCGGTCTCCAATTTCTTGCCGTTTCGGGTCGCGGACTCTTTGGCAAGCGCGACCACATGGTCGTCCGACGCCAGCAAATCGTGGAGTTCGACTTTGAAGGTACCGTCGGTCAACTCCACGAGTTTGCCAAAAAATCCGAACACTTCTTCGTGTCCGGTGTAGGTCCCGGAAATCTGGTTGCGGCCGCTGATGTTCCAGCGGATCTCAGGTCCAAACAGCTTGGCAACCGTCTCCAAGTCTCCCTTGGAAAAGGCCTCGTATCCGCTGCGGATTAGGTCTGCGTTTTCTTGAGCACCCATCTGACTTCCTCTCTTGCGGCCCGCCAGAGTGACTGGGCCGTCTCCAGGTCTACTCGGATGGCTGGTCCAGCGGCAAGTGTTCCAGTGCAACTCGCACAGACGCAGTTCCTAGACATCACGCATCACTCGCTCCCGTTTCTAGTCCGTCATGGCTGATACGTAGGTACTCCAAACCAAGAGAAACCTGGGGTTTCCCGACCTCACAGAGTGACCGGGCAAATTCATCCGCTGCGAGAAGCCATGCCACTTCGGCGTTTCGAACTTCTGAGGGTTTGGGGTGCCAAGGTCAACCTGGGCGGGCTCGAGCGTGCACCGGTCGAAGCCGAGTATGGACTTCCCACCAGCGGCATTGTCCCCTCCCTCCCGGACTCTTTGTTGCTGAATCCAGCACCGACCTCCTGCGTTCTCACACGGCCCTCGCAATCGCTGCGATGCCGGGCCCCAGGGGAGCCCGGCAACCTCCCTTGGCAGTAGGGGTTGGCGACGCGTTCTACAGGATTGGCCAGATTGTTGCATGCACTCGCGTCATTGGTCGGGCACTATGGAACCTATGATTTCCCACTCCGCCGTGTGCCCCGTGCGAATTGGGCGAGATCGTGAGGTCGAGGCGCTCTTGAGGAATGTCGTCAGCCGGCGGACCACCTTCGTAACGGGGCCGGCCGGTGTTGGGAAATCGCAACTCTCATCAGAAGCGCTGCGCATCGCGGAGGAACGAGGTCTCGGGAACCTCATTGGTCATTGCACTCCGGAACCGGCACTTCCTTTCGAACCATTCGTCACTGCGATTCGTCGACGAATTCGCACAATGGATGGTGCGACGCTCATCGAGCTCTTCGGTGGTGGCGCCTCGCTGGCCGCGGCCCTGTTCCCAGATGTGGCCCGTGAGGTCGGTGCACCGACGGAGCCGGCGGCGCAGGCTGATCTCTTCGCGGCGATCTGGCAACTCCTGTTCCGTCTTGGGGGAGACGCTGGCACCATCTTGTTGGTTGAGGATTTGCATTGGGCCGATGCCGACACTTTGCAGTTGCTGGCGTACCTGATTCGCGAGAGCGTGGATCTCGGAATTTGGATCGTTGCCACCTACCGCGACGATGAGGTCACTCGCCGACACCCCTTGACCCCGGTGCTGGCCGACCTTGCTCGCGAGCGTCACTACGACGAGGTCCAGTTGCATCCCCTTGGACGAGAAGAGATCGGCGCCATGGTGAGGGCAATCTTCGAAGAATTCGACGACGGCGGTGCGTTCGTTGACGTCCTGTACGAGCGAACGGACGGCAACCCTTTCTTTGTCGAGGAGCTCTTGAAGGTGCTCATTGAGCGCGGTGACTTCTACCTTCATGCCGGTGACTGGATCCGAAAGGACCTCTCGGTCATCGAGATGCCTTCTTCGGTGCGCGAGACGTTGCTGTCGCGCACCCGTTCGATGGACCAGAAGTCTTCGGAGCTTCTGCACCTAGCGGCCCTCGACGGTGATCGGTTCGACGTGCCCGTGCTCGCTGTCGCCGCCGACTGCTCATTCGATCGAGTCGAAGAAATGATTGCCCAGGGGCTGAATCTTCAACTACTGACGGAGCGACGTGAGGTCGCGGGCTCCGCCTACATGTTCAGACACGCGCTAACGCGCGAAGCTCTCAGCGACGAGATGATCGGCCCGGATCGACGGCAGGCCCATCTCAAACTCGCAGCCGCCATCGTTGTAGCGCGTCCGGAGTCGCTCGACGCACACGCCGCATCGTTGGCCGACCACTATCTCGGTGGCGGCGACCAGGTGTCGGCGATCGAATGGAATCGACGTGCGGCGTCGGCCGCGGCGGCGAGCTTGGCGGCTCACGAGGCCGGGCGCCGGTTTGAACTAGTCCTCGGCCTCATGTCGCCGAATGACCCTGAGCGTCTCGCGGTGCTACTGGAGGCGGTCACCGCGACCACTGACAACTCGGGCCTGACCGACGTGGCTGACGCCAGACTCTCTCTCGGGTTTGCGACCGAGGCTCAACGTCTGGCGCAGACCTTGGGGGAAGCGATCGCCGAGACGCGAGCGATTGACGCCCTGGCGTTCTTCGCGTCGCGTGCCGGTGACACTCCGGGATCGGTCGATCTGTTGCGTCGGGCGGTCGAGTTGGTCCATGAACGTGATGACCACCTGGAGGCCTGGATGCTCGCGAGGTTGTGTGGCGACCTGACGCGGACGGACAGAGTCGATGAGGCAATGAGCCGATTGCCCGAGGCCATGGAGCTCGCCGACCGATCCGGCAATCACCTAGCGTTCTCGAGGCTGCACGTCATCGCCATGATGAACTCCTCATTCGGACCGGCGTTCAGTGCTTCATTGGAGGCGGCACTCCACGAAGCTCGATTGGCCGGAAACCTCCGAGCCGAGCACTCTCTCTACCAGACGGCTGGCTACGTCAGCCTGTGGTGCGGTGACTTCGAGTTGTCTCGTCGTTGTTTCGAACGCTCGCTCGACGTGGGTGAACGGCTGTTCCCACGCGACGCGTACACCCGCGCCGGCTACGTCTGGCTACTGTCACTCATGGGGCGCTACGACGAAATTGCCGAGCCGCTCGAGCAATGTGAGCGGGATGATGACGTCCCTACGCGGATCGTTGCACTGACTGGCTGCTACGAGATGTCGGAGCGACAGGGCAAGGACGGCACCGCCGAGATCCTTGACGACCTATGGCGGATCACCCTCGGCACCGGTGAGTCCCAACGCTCAGTGCCTGCACTGGCGGCTCGCGCCCGTTGGCGACTTCTCACGGAGGGAATTGGGCGCGCCGCAGTCGACTTCTGGGATGTCCTGGACAAGACTGTCTCGGGCCGAGGGCGCGGAAGTCATTGGCTTTTCTCGCCAGACGCCGCGGCGGCGTGGCTGGCCGACGAGAACGTTGGCGAGTTGGAACGCTGGGCGCAGGCGATCTCGACTGTGACGGCCAACGACTTTCATCCTCACAATCGAGCAGCCGATGAACTCGTGCAGGGCTACGTGGCAATCGCTCGATCAGACTGGACCCGTGCGCGTGAGTGTCTTGATCGTGCCCTCAAACTGTACGAAGCGATGCCCTGCCCTGCTCGCGTGGCGGAGGTCCACATCGCCTGCGCTGAATTGGGCCGAAGACTCGGCGAAAATGTCGACGAGAAGCAGTCCGCGCAAGCTGCAGCATCGGTCGCGGCGGCGATCGGCGCCGGCGCCCTCTCGTCACTCGCCACGGTCCTGATTGAGAGAGCCTCGGTTCCAACGAGGTTGGCCACCGTCTTGTTCACAGACATTGTGAGTTCGACGGAACGAATGAGCGAAGTCGGTGATCGCGCCTGGCGCAGCCTCCTCGATCGTCACGACTCCTTGGTTCGTCGTGAACTCGGGAGGTTCCAGGGACAAGAAATCAACACCACCGGAGACGGCTTTGTCGCCGCCTTCGATTCACCAGGTCAGGGGATTCGCTGCGCCATAGCGCTTCGCCAGGCACTTGGATCAGTAGGGATCGTGATTCGAGCCGGTCTGCACACCGGAGAATGCCAGGTCGTCGGCGATGACCTGCGAGGACTGGCCGTGCATCTGGCAGCCAGGGTCTGCGGGGCTGCACAGGGCCAGCAGATATTAGTGACCTCGACCGTCAGGGATCTGGTAGCTGGAACGAACTTCTCGTTCGCCGACCAAGGGATCCCCGAACTCAAGGGAGTATCGGGCGAGTGGAGACTATTCTCGGTCTAACAAACAACTCGCTCACAGAATTGTAAAGCTCCATAGTTAATGCCCATTGAATGACCAACGCAGTTTGCGCAGCAAAATGATCTTGCAAAAGTCGCTTTTGATCAGGAACTGCTAATTCCTCCGGTTAATTCATCGCCCACCCTTTCAAGGTGGCGGCNNCGATCGATTTTCAAGATGATCCGATGGCGCTCTCGAAACATCTGGCCGCCGAATTGACGCCCGCCATTGTTAGGTAAGAGCCCTACGATGGAACCATGCCGTGGAAAGAAAACTCTGTACGTGAGTTAGCCGAGGAGATTGCGGCCTGTCTCGCAGAAGGAGATTCCAACGCGGCCACTCGACTGGCCTTTCGTTTCGCAGAGCGCTACGACAAATCTGATGGGGAGACTCGCATTCGTATTACAACCGAGCCCCCCCTAACCACAGGTAGCGATCGTTATGACGCCCTCCTAGCTGGGATTGTCGAGTTCGCTTGCGCATCGCATGNNACGCCGACGCACTTGTGCACAGCCCAATTTCCCTCGCTCGTCGGGGCGTCTTCGTAACGCAGGGCGCACTGGAATACGCGTAGTGACGCTTCTCGGCCGTCGAGAGTTACTCGAAGCCCTCAGGGAACTCGACGAGGAATTGAAGATCCTTAACGTTCGAGGTGAAGTGTTCATCGTCGGCGGAGCTGCGATGGCAATCGCCTACGACACCCGAAGGACGACTGCCGACGTTGACGCCGTCTTCGTGCCGTCCAGCGAAGTGCGGAAGGCAGCATCCCGCGTGGCTGAACGATTGAATCTCGAGCCCGACTGGCTCAACGACGGTGCGAAAGCGTTCTTGCCCGGCGAAGACGAGAATCAGATAGGAGTCTATGAAGGCCAGCACCTCAGCGTCGCGGCGGCGTCGCCCCAATACCTACTAGCGATGAAACTCATGGCGTCGCGAGTCGAGCGGGATCAGGACGACATCCGCGAGTTGTACAGGCTATGCGGTCTTACAACCGCCGAGCAGGGCCTTGATCTCTTGGCGTCGTACTATCCGGAACACCTGATTCTGCCCAGAGTCCAATATCTGCTCCAAGAGATGTTCCCGGTTGGGCACGAACGGAACCGTGACACCGGGTTGTCGCGCTGATGCTGGGCGCGAATCGGGTATGACCGGCATTGGCGGAGTCCAGGAGTCATCGCAACACCTGGTGATCCAGCATTGATTTGCTGAACTACCTAGGAGGTTGACCTTGACCGCACACATGACCAACGAGCAGTGCCAACTCGCTCGCCGACTTCAAGCGTTGGGCAAGAGTCTTCGCGATAGTGCCAAGGAGATTGGTGCGAGTAGTGCCGGCGTTCACGTGATGTTGCGTGGCCCACGTCGTAAGGCGCTCCGACGTCTGGACGCCCGCTCGAGGTCGACGACGCTCCCACCCCGAGACATCTGACCGCTGCCCAATAGTTTGTTGCACAGCGCCGAAGGCGAAGCGGATGCGTTCGCGACCACCATTCCAAGGGATAGCACCAACGCGGCCGCGCTCACGATCGCAGCCGCAGTCTTGTGGCTCATTTGCGGGTTACGAATACCTCAAGGAATTCACCATCGAGTCCGCGCGCCCGGTCATGGAACGGGTAAGCCTGCGTCGTCAGTCCACAGTTCGCAGTGATGAAATCCACGATATCGTCACCCCACTCACGTACTACCAAGGACCCAGCTGGATCGACCGGGTTTCCGTGGTACTCGGGGGGCTCTAGATGCCTGACCCCCGTATCCGAGGGAACGGCGCGGACGAGGGTACTGCGGCCTCGGTAGACCGGTACCGTGAAGATGTGGGCACCGCCGGGGCGCAGTACCCTAGCGATCTCCTTGATGGCCAGCTCGGGGCGAAGCACATGTTCGAAGACGTCTTGCGTGATTAGAACGTCGATCGATTCGTCCAACAACGTCATGGATTCGAGATCCTGGCACGTGGCATCTCCGGCTCGCGCCCCCCGGGGGACCTGGGGCAACAGGTAGTGCGAGGCTGAATACCCGCGACACTCTCGTTTGAACTTGGCCGATGCGGGACCTGATGGGCTGCCCTCGTGAATGGTGAGACTGCGCCAGCTGGGGAAGGTCTCGTTCAGGACGATGGTCAACGCCCGGTAGCGGGGAATGGAGTGACAGCGCACGCAGAAGTATTGATCGCGCAGCCAGGGGCCCGCCTCAACGAATAAGGTGCGAGACTCGCAGACGGGACAGAACCCCATGTTGACCCTGCCACCGAGGAGGGCGCGCCCGCCACGAATGGCACGGGCTAAGAAACGTGGCGATCGCGTCATTTGGCCAACGGTAGTGCGCGCGTGCGATCGAACCAAAAGTGACCGGTTCGCTAGCGCTAGTACCAGCCGTAGTACCGGGCCCGACCAAAACTCAGACACCTCCAACCGCGCCAGTGTACCAGCGACGCTCGCGATCACAACGTTCAATTACGCTACGAGACCGCCAGAATGGCGACGCCGGTGAACGACGCCGAATGACGCGATCGCCAAGTTTCTTAGCCGTAGAGTCCCCGTACTCGGCGGGGCTGCGCAGGGAGTACGTCGTCGGATCCGAGTAGTTGCTCTCTACCCGCGAACGATGCACCACACGACCTTCAGTCATCGAGTCTCGAGGCTTTGCACTCATGGAACATTGTCGAATCACTACGCGGGCGCTGAGCGAAGATTCTTTCGAATTACTCAACAAAGTCGTGTCGGTACGACGACGCAGATCGACCAGATAATGTGAAGTCACCAAACGGGAGACGTTCAGTGACCGAACCCACCAAGACAACCTTGCTGGCGTTTTACTTGCCTCAGTACCATCCAATACCGGAGAACGACGAGTGGTGGGGAGAAGGCTTTACGGAGTGGACCAACGTAACGAAAGCGGTCCCTCAGTTCCGTGGTCACTATCAGCCTCACGTCCCAACAGATCTTGGCTACTACGACCTTCGAGATCCTGAAGTGCGCCACCGACAGGCGGATATGGCGGCCGAGGCCGGCATTGGCGTCTTCGCCTACTACCACTACTGGTTCAACAGTAAGACGCTGCTGGAGAAGCCGGTCGAAGAGATACTGCGCAGTGAGGAGCAGGAGTTTCCATTCATCTTGGTGTGGGCCAACGAGAACTGGACTCGTCGTTGGAATGGCGGTGGGCACGAGATCCTTATACAACAGCACTACTCACTCGAGGACGACCTCGAACACATCCAAGCGCTGCGCCCGGCGCTCACCGATAGTAGATATTTTCGCCGCGGCGACAAACCAGTTTTGGCCATATACCGAAGTTCGTTGCTGCCCGACGCGAAGGCCACGACGGACCTCTGGAGGGCGGAGGCGGCGCGTTGGGGCCTCGCGGGTCTCTACCTCGTGTCCATGGAAAGTTGCGCCGACAAGGTGAGCGATCCTCGTCCACTCGGTTTTGACGCGGCGGTCGAGTTTCCACCCACGTGGACCAACCTTCCAAGAAGACCTTGGCGTTATTTTCTCCGTCGTTGCTTTCGCTGGCTACGTCCGCGCTTCTCACACCACCTGCTGCGCTACGACGACGTGGCGGAGCGAGCGATGACCCGATCCGAGCCCGACTATCCCCGTTGGCCCGGTGTTACACCTGGATTCGACAACACTGCTCGGCGACGACGAGGCGCGACGGTGCTCGTTGATCCGTCACCGGAAACCTACGAGCGCTGGTTGGTGGATGCTCTGCAACGATGTAACGAGGTTGTGAACAAGGTCAACGACGGGTTGGATGGACTCGTCTTCATTAATGCCTGGAATGAGTGGGGCGAAGGAAATCACCTTGAACCGGACGAACGTCACGGCCACGACTTCCTCCTCGCCACCAAAAGAGCTCTGAGAGTGGTCGCCCCCGCGAAGGGTTCGTAGCGCTGACGACACGTAGTCGAGTGACTCGTGAATTCGTCGGTTGTTGAACCAGTCAACGTAGTTGAGCGTCGCCCCTTCGACGTGCTCGACGTTGCCCCAAGGTCTCTTGCGATGAACCAATTCAGAGCGAAACTTCTTCGAGTTCAGCTTCCCCAGAGAAAGTAGACACGGGGGTGAGACAGCTAAGAATTCTCAATGACGGACAAATCCACTGGGCCGTGAGCGCTCCAACCAGTTCGATACTCCGGGTGACCTAGCCGCGCGAAGGAGGATTTTTTGGGACAAAATAACGTAACTGCGCCCCAACCGGCCGGGCTTACTGGCACCTTGATTTCCTGGAGTCCCCGCGCGCAACCGCGACTGTAGGACGCAACGCCAGCCGGCCAGGACGGTCCCGAGAGCCGGTACGCGGTCGCCGGGAATCCAATAAGTGCAACGGAAACCATTCCTAATGCTACGAACCTCTTAAGTGGAACCGAGAGGTGAGGTGCGGCGAGTGCTAGAGCGGCGACGGCAAAAAGGTCCGCAGTTGCCGCGTATCGATATCCGACGTCACCAGTTATTCCAGCTGTCACGACAAAGAGAAGAAGTCCAGCGACCAGAGCTGCAACAACATCTCTCTGGCTCCGAAGGCGGTACCAGACGTACGCGATGCCTGCTCCGATCAAGACAGAGATCGAGGCCGTCACGTAGTTGGGGATAGGTAAGTATCCGGCCAAGCCCAAAAGGGACTGTTTCAGTAGAAGAATGTTAAGACCTGGATGACGTGCCACGCCGACGACGTCGCGAGATCCGAATTCGATAAGGCCGGCCTGAATCGCCATGGCGGCGCAGATCGCCAGTACGGATGAGCGGTGCTGTCTCCACCACCCCGCGCGCACGAACAACGCCGGAAACACCAGCAGGGTCAGTGGAGTGGAGATCCCGGCGACAAAAACTACGATGACCGTAAGAAACTGACGAGATCGAGAATCCTCACTGCCCTGACCGAGGACCGCCCAAAACGCCGCGTAGACCAGTAGCCACTGCAGGTTGATGATGTTCCCTAGTGATTCCACCCGAAGTGCCGGGCCGAGTCCAATGACCACGGCGGCAACCGCGGCCCATCCCTTTGAACGAATTTGACGCAACGCCCGATCAAAGATGAAGGCCGCGAGTAGCGCTGATACCAATGCACTCGTCACAACGCAGTAGGCGCTGTAAGAATCTAAGGGGAGCCAGGAACCGATCAGAGCAATGCCGCGAGGAAGTTCTGAAGCGTATCCGGAGTAGGTGTAGAACAAGGAGCTGAACCCGTGCGCCCTCGCGTCTCCCAGCAGTATTTTACCGTCTTCCGCCCAGACTTTAGAAAAGATATCTCCCGTGACGAGCAGCCGCAGAAGTTGAACACCGGCGGTAACAAGCCCGACTACAGCCAGTAGGGCTTTGGAATAATCAACGTCATCTCGGAATCTGACGCGGCCAGAGAGTCCCGCGACATCACGTTCGGATTTCAAGGAGTTACCAATATCGAGTAAATACCGACCCCTGACAGTCTTGCGCAATTTCTTTTGAACATTGAAATGACCTGAGCATTCAACACAAACCTCTCACGAGCCGCGGTCCGAAGGAAATATACGTGAAATCGGGACTGCTGAAGTGAATCGCGCCGGGTTTCCTGGAGGGCGAAATCATTTCCAAAACGGCCAGACATTCTGACCCGCTGGAGACATAGTAGTGAGCCTCGAACTCCAGTGGCGACACGTAGTCGGGCGAATGGTCAATTCGCCGATTGTAGAACCAGTCAGTGTCGTTGAGTGTCGCCCGTTCGAAAATGTGCGACGTCGCGCGCTTCGCCGCCACGCTACAGCGGGCTGGCACCACGTCTTCAACATCCTTACTCGGTCTTGGTGGGCAACGCTCAATGGCGAATACGAGCTCGCCGCCAAGCTAGCGGGCGCACACCAGGCACTCCAACTCAAGACTCGCGAGCATGCGCGGTTCATCGACAGTCCGCCGGAGATCCAATGGGAGATCGACCACCGCGCGAACATTCTCGAAGCACTGGGCTCTGATCAGGCCCAACGACTCATCTCAATCGGGCGAGCACTCCCGTTCGATCAGGTGATCGACCTCGCACTCGGACGGACCAAGCACGTCCGCTAGGCCGGCTCCCTCGAGTTGCGCGCTGGCGACCGAGCTCCCTCGGTGCTGCGAAACTCATGTCTCTCTTCGATCGACGTTCGACAAGGTTCGACTCGGCGCGTCGTCGGATCCAATGGGCCGAGACTGCGTGCGCGGGCCCCTTGTTGGCAGGGCGACGATCCCGACGACCACGGCCCACAGTGCCGAAGCCAACGCGAGGTGCACATCGGCGAGTGCCGTGGGAGCGCCCAGCAGGGCGTCGAAGGCGCCCACAGTGATCTGGGCTGCCAGCAACACCAATCCGCACAGTGCCAGCACGTGCGGTGCTTGGAAACTGCTACGCCGGCGCCAGAGCGTCACGAGGTAGATGACGACCAGGCAGACGCCGATGAAGACGAGCGAACGATGCAGGTACTGGAGTGTGACGAGTCCCGCCGGTGCCCGACTTTCAAAACACGCGGGCCACGATTTACACGCCGACTGCGCCCCGCCGTCGACCACCAGTGAGCCCGACACGAACACGAAGAATAGACCGACGACGCTCGCCCAGGCGAGCCGATCCCCTCGTGGAAACGGCGACCACGACTCTTCGGGGTCGACGAATGACGCGACCGCCGTCACCGTAACGATCGCAAGAAACAACAGTCCTACGATGAGGTGGAGCGCGACGGTCGCCGGTGAATTTTTTGTCAGCACCGTGATAGCGCCAAGCACGATCTGCACCACGATCACCCCTACGGAAACGAAAGCCAATTTTCGAACGTGGCGAGCCACCGGCCCGACTCGCCACACGAGCACGGCGAGTAGAGCGATGAGGATCGTAACGATGGTCGCGAGGTAGCGGTGGGACTCTTCCATGAATGGATGGAACTGATCGATTGGACCGACTTGACCGTTACACAGCGGCCAACTCGAACAACCCATTCCCGAGTTGGTTACACGAACGGTGCTACCGAGCACAATAAGTAAGTAGGTCGTAACCATGATGGCCAACGCGAGCATCCGGATCCGGCGAATTGTTCCGTCGCGCCCGAGACGTACAGACTTGTCGGGCGCTGACGGCCCAGGCGGCGAGTCTCTATTGAGGGCAATCAAAGGATTACGCTCAATTTCTCTCGTTGCTCTCGGTACTGCGCTAGCGCGCGAGCCTTCACGTCGCCGAAGCCGCGAATCATGGCCGGCAGGTCCGCTAGTTCGACGGCTTGACGGTAGTTCTCTTCAGTCAGTGAGCTGCTGAGTCGTTCGATACTGTCGATGTACTCCTCGCGCACGGTTCGTTCCTGACGACGAAACCGTGAGTGTCCGAAGGGATCGAGTTTGGTGCCGCGCAGCCGACGCCCGGCTCGCAGAAAGTGAAAGCCCAGTCGCGCGCTGGTACCTAGTCGTAGCTTGCGCTTGAGTCCAATGGCGTGCAGAACGGGTGGAGTCAGGTGGAAGATGACGCGCCCGTTGGTTCCGAACTCGCGCTCAATCTCAGTTCGGGCGCTTTGGCTGAGATGCAATCGAGCAACCTCGTACTCGTCCTTGTAGGCCATCAATCGATGAAGTTCTACCGCCACCGCCAGACTGAAGGGTCCCTCGGCCAGGCCGAGGCCCGACTCAGCTTCGTGCGCGCGCTTCAGCACGCTGGCGTAACGACGCGCGTACGCGGAGTTTTGGTAGCCAGTGAGGTCGGCGACGCGTGCGAGTGCGAGGACTTCGAGAACGCTGCCCTTCGACGCGCCGATCGATTGCACGATCATCGAGGTCGCTCGGTTGGGCTCAAGGTCGAGCGATCCGTCCGTCGTTTCAGAGTTGAGGTCGCGACTGTCGATCACGGCGAGGCGCCCCAGCCGGAAGGCTCGTTGATTGGTCTCGACGTCGACGCCGTTCACTTCGATGGCCGCTTCAATCGACGTCTCCTCAAGCGGCAGGGCGCCGCACTGGAAGGCGGCACCAAGTAAGAGGATGTTCGAGTAGGTGTCCGAGTCGAGTAGCTCGCGCGAAAGTCGCTGGGCGTCGAGCCATACGTTGTTCGCTGGACGGCTGCGACTCTCGATGCGCTCGATGAGCGTCGCGAGGGATGGGGAAGGAATCGTGGGATCAGCGACTTGGCGGCCCGTGGGAACCTGCGACGTCGACATCACCGCGATCGTGCGTCCGGGCGCGGCGGTGGCGAGATTCTGCGTAGCGGCCGCGACGAGCAGGTCACAGCCCAGGTAGAGGTCGCACTCTGCTTCACCCAGTCGAGGGGACGTGTCCGAGGTTGTGTCGCTGATGCGCAGGTCGGAGACGACGGCCCCGCCCTTTTGTGCGATACCGGTCTGGTCGAGTTCTCGAACGTACAGTCCTTGGAGATGGGCCGCCATCGCGACGATCTGGGCGGCGGTCAATACGCCGGTACCGCCGATGCCGGTCAGACGCATCGTGAAGTTCTTGCTCGTGACGTGAGGCGTCGGAGGCCCGAGTCGATCGAAGTCGAGATTGGCGTACGAACGGCGTGTTGAGTGTTTCCTCGCGGGTCGAACGGTTACGAACGCGGGACAGTCCCCCTCGAGACAGGAGTAGTCGAAGTTGCACGACTCCTGGTGAATCTGCGTTTTACGACCAAAGGGCGTCTCGAGGGGGCGTACCGAGAGGCAGTTCGACTTCGCCCCGCAGTCACCGCAGCCCTCGCACACCAACGTGTTGATGTGGACGTGTTCTCGTGGCTCCGCGACCAGACCGCGCTTGCGCTTGCGCCGCAACTCGGCGGCGCACTCCTGGTCGTGGAGCAGCACCGTAACACCGGGGATGCTCGAGAGGAGCACTTGGGCTTCGACGATCCGATCTCGACGCCAGACCTCCACACCGGCCGCGAGTCCCTTGGTGCGCGCGAGGAACGGTTCGTTGGTGGTGACGATAATCTTCTTCACTCCTTCGCCCATCAGCATCCGGGTCAGGTCGGCGACGCTGCGCCCACCGGCGATCGGCTGGCCGCCGGTCATGGCGACCGTAGAGTTGACGAGGAGTTTGTAAGTGATATTTACTTCTGAAGCAACTGCGGCTCGGATCGCCAACGATCCGGAGTGGGCCAGAGTGCCGTCGCCGAGGTTTTGAAAGAAGTGCTCGGACGCGACAAAGGGCGACATGCCGTTCCACATCGCGCCTTCGCCACCCATTTGAAACCGACCGACGACAGTGCCAACCTGTCGCGGGTCCATCTGGATGGCTAGGCCGTGACAGCCGCTCCCAGAACCCACGTACGCCCCCGCGGGCACTTTCACTGACGTGTTGTGAGGACAGCCCGAGCAGAAATAGGCACCGCGAACCAGCGAGAGCGGTGAGGGGACGACGGGGCGGGTGCGCGATCGCCAGTTCTTCACCGTGGTCACCTCACGATGGAGCAGGATGCGATCGGCGAGCACGTCGGCGAGTGTGTCGGCGTCGACCTGGCCCGTGACGGGAATGAGTACTCGACCATCCTCATCGTGCTTGCCAACGATTCGTGGCGCGTTCGTCGCGCCGTAGAGGGCGCTTTTGAGAAGGGTCTCGAGGAAGGGCCGCTTGTCCTCGACCACCAGGATTTCGTCAAGTCCGCTGGCGAATTCGCGCACGAGACGCTCGTCGAGTGGGTAGGGCATGGATACCTTGAGGAGGCGAACACCGACTCTTGCGTAGTCGGCTTCGTCAACACCAACGCGCCCCAGCGCATTGAGCACCTCTAAGTACGCCGGGCCCGCCGCGACGATGCCGAGCTTGTCGTCGTCGCCACGGGCCGTGACGCGATTAAGGCGGTTCACGGCCGAGTAGCGACGAGCGATCTCCACGCGCGGTCCGTAGAGTGAGCTCTCCAGTTCGATGAGCTTCGTACCAAGAAGTTGGGCGCTTACCTCTTGGGTAAAGGGCACGCCGTTGAACTCGAGGTCGGGCGAAATCGGACGTACCCGTTGGGGGTCGAGCACGACGCTCTGGGTACAGTCCGCGACCGTGGCCGGAATTCGTAGACCGACCCACAGTCCTGACGCCCGCGAGAGGGCGAAGCCGTGCAGACCGAGGTCGAGGATCTCTTGAGGATCAGCCGGAGCAAGTATGGGCATGGCTAGCGCGTAGAGGGTCGGTTCGGAGGTTGAGGGCACGCTCGAGGACTTGGCCTGGGGGTCGTCACCCACGCAGACCACCACGCCACTTCGAGGACCGGTCCCCATCAGGTTCCCATGTCGAAGTGCGTCAGACGCGCGGTCCAGTCCGGGGGCCTTGCCGTACCAGAGAGCGAAGACCCCGTCTTTCGTGTGGTCGGGTTGACGCATGGCCAGTTGACTCCCCGCTACGGCAGTGGCCGACAACTCCTCGTTGAGTCCCGGGCGATGCACGATGCCCAGGTCCTCCAGGAGTTCGCTGCGGCGCGTGAGTTCCAGGTCAAGGCCCGCCAACGGTGAACCGGGATAGCCGGTGACGAAGCCACCAGTGTTGAGTGCCGCTTCCACGTCCCTTCGACGCTGGTCCATGGCCAGACGGACGATGGCCTGGACACCCGACATCAGGGCCCGTCCGTTGGTTCTCTGGTAGCGAGCAGCGAGGGTCTCATCGAGCAGCGACGGACTCCCCCCTTTGGTCATTCGTCAATGGTAAAGCCCAGTCGAAAGCAAATGTAAGGGACCATGGTCACTTTGTCCGGCGACTTAATAGGAGTTAGGCACTTATTCCATCTCGAAGTCGCTCAGTTCGAGATGAGATCGTCGTAAGGATGGATCGATATTGGATGAGACCCATACCAGATGTCGGTGACGGAACCAGCGAACTTTCGTCCTGGACCCCTAGATGGCGAGCAATGTTCGCAACGAACTTATCGTCGACAGTTGATAAAGCTTGGTGCGCCGGCGAAAGGCCGAACCGTTCTCATGGCAGATTTTATTCTCCGACAGTCGCGCCACGGTTATCGACGGTGATCCCCGCTCGCAGGTGCGCAATAACGTCGGCAGCGCCGTAACTGCTCCGCCCAGCCAAGAGGGGGCGGATCTCGTTGATGCAGTCACCGATGGTAATAATGGGTGGTTCCTCGCTACCGTCGGTGCGCACTTGGCCCAAGCCACACGTCGACATCAGTCCATTGCACAGGCAGGTGCGTCCAACAGTGTCTTCGAGTAGCCCCCCCTTACGTACGTACGCGGCGACGGGTTCGCCCGCACAGCGGTAGCCAATATGTCCCTGAGAGTTGACGTACGCCTCTCGAAGGTAACCCAAGTCGCACTTGCGCTCTCTCCCTTCGTAGACTTCTGGTTCCGAAATCGTTCCAGCAACCGACGCCACCTTGAACGGGTACCCCGTGGAGGAGGCCCGCATCGACGTCGCGACGTCTACTGAGCTGCTTCGTACGCCGGCCAAGATTTGTTCTCGCAGGACGGGGTCCAAGCCCGACTCCCGGCAGCACGCAAAAAGCGTTCCCACCTGGACTCCCGCTGCCCCGAGATCGAAGGCCTCTTGGACACGTTGGGGGGTGGTAATGCCGCCGCCAATCCAAAAGGGAACTCCCAGAGCGCGCAGCACCTCAAAGTCGACGCGATCGCGCTCGCCGTACTCGGGGTTACCATCATCATCCAACGTGAACTGACCGCGAGGCGGCGCGTTGTGGCCGCCCGCGCTCGGGCGCTCCACCACGAAACCATCGACCGGACCATTGCTGCGCTTAGCGAGGGCGGTCGCCAACACGTGTGAGGAAACGATGCCGAGGAACTTTGGACGTCGCAGGGCGCCCGGCGCCAGGTAGCGCGCGGGATTGAAGTGAAGTGAGGGTATCGGCTCGGGGGTAATGTCTCCGACGATGTTCAGCGGAAGGTCGACCTCTTGGCCTAGTGCCAATCGCTCCAAAGTGCCAGGAATATTGGTGGGCACGCCAGCCCCCATGACGACGTAATCGACGCCGGCCAGGATGGCGCCATAGAGGGTAGGCACCGTTGGGATCTGCACCTTAGTGAGCAAGTTAATTCCCACCACACCATCGTGGTCGCGTTTGGCCATCGCCACTTCGACGTACGCAGCGAGTACGAGCAAATCTTGGGACCGCTGCGCACTTCGGTGGGTCAACATGACGAGATTGCGGTAGGGGGTCGACTCTAATCGTCGGGTAGTGGCGAACTGCTCCACTACTTCATCGACGACGGAAGGAATTGGAAAGCCACTGAGAACGGCCCGCAATGACTCATCCACTCCGTGATCTTGCAGTCGGCGTACGAACACGCTGTCAATGGCGGTTCCCGAGACCACACCAAGCTGTCCCGCACGGGCAACAGCGCGCGCCAGTGGCCAACCGGATATGGCAATTCCCATCCCGCCTTGAATGAGCCACGGCGTGCCCGGCATGCTTTGGGTGCTGTCGTCAATCACAGTGTTGACCGTTCTTCGCCGTCTCGACGTACGTCTGAACTAGGCGATACTCAAGTCTAGGTTCGCGCCAATCGGGTCGGCGCCGATCGAAGGTAGCCTCACGAGGTGATCCAGGAAATGTCGGCACTAGAGATCAATGATTTCGTCCTCCAACAGAGGGTCGGAAGAGTGGGCTGCCACGCCGACGGCGTGACGTACGTGGTCCCCGTGATCTTCGCGTGGGAAAACGACAGCTTCTACGTTTATACGACGGAGGGTCAGAAGGTCACCATGATGCGCCAAAACTCGCGCGTCTGCTTCGAGATGGACGAGTACTTCGCCGACGGAGGTTGGCGAAGCGTGATCGTGCAGGGTGTCTACGAAGAGTTGCACGACGAAGACGCCGCACGTGCGTTGCGGATACTCACTGATCGCCTTTCTCCGGCTTCTGGTGCTCAGCGCGAGGCGCGGGATCGAAGTGAGGGTCGAGCACCGGTGGCGTTTCGGATTCGCGCCCAAGAGATGTCGGGTCGCCAGGTAGACCGCAACGCCTGAGCGCCACGCCACGAGGTGACTGGACGACCGGGACCTGGTCCGGACGACGACTACTGGACCAGTAGCGTTCCTTCGCTCACCCGGACGCATCCGGGGTCTGACGCGAGAGGATTTCCGTAGGTCGAAAACGCTCGCGAACGCGAACCACCGCAGAGGTTGGCGTACTCACAAGGGCCACACGGTCCGACGAACTCGGCCGCGCGTATAGAGCGCAAGAGTTCGTTGTTTCGGTAGATCTCCATGAGGCTCGAAGCTCGGACGTTTCCGAGAGTGATCGGCAGAAAGCCCGACGGATAGACGTCACCATTGGCGGCCACGAACACAATCCCTTTGCCGTCGCGCGTTGCGGCACTCGGCGCACGAATCGGTGCGGTGCTCGGACCCAAAAGTTCGACCAGCCGATCACGCAGTGAGACGTACAACGAATCGGTCTCTACGTCGCGCCGGGACGACCCGTTATCTGCCCGACGTTCGAACGCGACCCGGCGGAAAAACGGCGCTTCGACCGTACGCACGGTGAACCCGTAGCGCGAAGCGTCGACGAGAAAATTGCACACGTCCTCGTTCTCTTTCGCCGTGGTGGCTTTGATCTCGGTGCCCCGACCGGTGGTGATCAGAAAGAAGACCTCCCATACGTCGACGTGGTGCTCGTGCATCAGGGCCGCGACGTCCGCTAGTTCGCGGACGTTGGCTGGCATAACCGTCGTGTTGACCTGGATGGTGTAACCGTGTTCTTTGATCTCACGGATGGCTCGTATCGTCGATGCGAAGTGGCCGTCGATGCCGCGAACGGCGTCGTGGGTCGACGCCGTTGCTCCGTCCAAACTGAGTGACGCACTCTTTACTCCGTAAGCGCGCAGTGACTGAAGGGTCGAAGACTTCAACTGAGGTGTCACCGATGGGGCAATCGCCACCGGCACCCTCACCGATTCCGCGTACGCCGCGAGCTGCACAATATCCTCGCGCATGAGGCAGTCTCCGCCGGTGAGAATGAGAATCGGCCGCGGTCGGCCGATGGCCGCGAGGGTGTCGATCAAGGCGAAGCCTTCATTGGTTGAAAGCTCGTCCGAACCCCCGACTCGTTGGGCGTCGGCGCGGCAGTGAAAACAGGCCAGATGACAGGCCTTCGTCATCTCCCAAAAGACCAGGAGTGGCCGTTGGCTGAACTGTTCACTCACATTCGAGTTAGTTATCGAATGAATCCGGCACCGCCTCTACTCCACGTCCGTCGCGGGAATATCTCGTGGGGCGTATTCACATCATAGGGTTGAAACGGCTACACGAAAGTTTTGCAAGAGTCTTCGTCGCCGATAGACCGCGATCCGCGTTCGTGCCCGAAGCGCCCTACGATGACGTATCTCGCCAGAAAATCAATCCCTACGGATCTCTACGAAAGTGGGGTGATCCAAGTGTTAATTACTCTTCTCTCCCTCGCGGTGGTGTCCATTGGTACTTCAATCTGGGCGATCGTCGACGCAACGTCAAAGCCTCCAGAGGCCTTCGTCGCCATCGGTTCGTCCAAAAGTACCTGGATTGCGCTCATTGCGGTCTTCACGCTGTTCTTCGGCCTCGTCGGATTCATCTTGGCGCTCACCTACCTCTTCTCAGTGCGACCAAAGATCAATAACTGGTCGCAGAGCACGTTCGTGGCTTCGCCTCCTGTCACGTCAGGCGGATCGTGGGTCTCGTTCCTTCTCTGGTTGCTCGTCGGCGCCGCTTACGCGATGGTCTTTCTTGGTGCGTTCTCGATCGGCCTCTTCTTCATCCCGGTGGCGATCATTGCCACCGTGTTGTTGGTTCGCCGACCATCGTTGAGTCGCGGCCTTCCCGGGCTTTTCGGAGGGATCGGACTCCCCTTGTTGTACGTCGCGTACCTCAATCGCGGCGGTCCCGGCATGGTATGTACACCGACTCAAAGCCCCTACGGGGTTGGCCAGAGTTGCACCCAAGAGTCGAGCCCCTGGCTCTGGCTAATGCCCGGACTGTTTCTTATCATCGTTGGGGTTGTCGTGTTCATCGTCACTCGACGTTCGAGCACGCTCCGGCCATGCTCTCATTGCGCGGAATCGCTCAGTCCGGGAGCCAAGTTTTGTGCCCACTGTGGAACCCGTTCCAATGACTTCACCGAGGCACTCTGAGATTCGCCGTAAGAGGAGTATTGAAGTTGAGGACTGTCGAACATCGATTCCTCTTGTTATCGGACCTTTCGCCGAATCAGTGAACGACTGATTTCCCCCGTGACAATTGGCCTGTGGCCGTTTCTTCGCCTCCGAACTCGTCGGGCCTACTGTTGAGGCGATGTTGCGCGAGTCACTGTCTGACGGCACCGTCACCATCCGACGCTTCGATCTCAACGATCTTGAACGAGACTTGGAAGCCAAGGATGAAGAACAGATCAAATGGCTGTGGGGAGCAGAGGACCGGGAAAAGTGGGTTGCCATGTCATCCGATCAACGGCGAGCGCATGCCCGCGCCACCATCATGATGTATCGCGACACGTTCGGGCCAGGACCAAAGTGGTCATTTGCGGTCGATGCGGACGACGAGTCATACGTCGCGTACGTTGATTGTGACTTGGCGAACCAACACGTCCCTCACGGCCAGGCCAATGTCGCGTACTCCTCGCATCCAGCGTTTCGTGGTAGTGGTTACGTAAGTCGTGCAGTTCGACTGGTGTTTCGATATCTCGAAGAAAACACCGAAGCAACTGAAGCTCACATTAATGTCGCCGCCGACAACGAACCATCACTTCGAGTAGCGCGCGCGGTCGGAGCAGAGGCTGCCAATCAATGGGTAGACGAGCAAGGCAACTCAATGATCCGTTTCGTCTATCGCTTACGTTAAATCTGCTCTTGGAGATCGCGTTTGCGTGTCGCGCCGTCAAAACGTCCCAGTTCTCATCCCCAGTGGCAGATATCCAAAACGACACAGTGAAGCAATTACTCGCGTATTCGAAAGTTGGGGTGCGCTCGAAAGCCTGACCTAATCTCGGCGAGTAAGAGAACAGTCGAGTTCGCAGCTTTGCCTGGAAGGCGTGCGACGCCGAGTTGTCGAATGAATCGACTGCAGCATTCATCGATTGCCTCGTCGGTTTCGCCTGAAATCGCACGTCCCCTGACTCATTAGAGAGGTACTCAAGAAAGGGCGTTAGCGCTCCGAATGCAGAAGATACTTCAAGATCGCTGTTGCACGCTTGGGAGGCGGATCTTCGGGAAAGTATTCCTCGTAGAGCGCGAGGGCCTGCTCCACTGAAGTGATGCCACAGAGTTGCAGGAGCAGCGCAATGTCCGGCTCGTCGCGTTGCCCGCGACTCGCACGTATCTTCATTGCCAGCATGCTTCGATCATCGGCCGCGAGAATTTCAAGGGACCCGAAGCGATAAAGGGGTTGCCAGTCCGGAGACTTGAACATCGGGATGAACCCGTTGGCGGCGGCGTTCAGCCAGTCGTCTGGGAGCCCCTGACGTCGAGCGACCTCTGCGACAACTTCAATGACGGCATCGCGCGGGTAGAAATCTCCATCAACATCAAACGTGGCGTCTCGCGAATCGTGGGCCAAGACCATGACCGCTCCCCCAACGATGAAGAGTTTCGTGGCTATCCCCCTATGTTCCAGTTCCGCGCCCACGGCGCTCAGGGCTTCGATCATCTCTGGGCGGTTCATTAGACGCTCGCCAGTTCTTCGGCCGCAACGAGTACTCCGTGTCGCATGAACGCTGCAGGAACAGTGGTGAACTCCCAGTCATGCAGAGCTGGGTTATTCGACAGGTACCAGAAGGGTTTGAGGACTCGAGCTGGATCGTTGACCCAACGAGGAGTAGAGACACTTCGGCGGGCACATTCATCTTCAACGACCGCAGCGAGAAAGGCATCCCACCGCGAACTCCCAGAAAGCCTCGGGGGTTCATCAATTAAGTCGCGTAATGCGTCGTCGTCAACGTGTCGAATTGCGTCACGAAAGCTGAGAACCAGTCGAAGGACCGAATCTTCGACTCGATAGGGTTCTTGGTCCTCGAGTAAGGCTCGTTCTATACGGCCCGCAGTATTTACCGCTCCGAATCGGGCGAGCGGCACCAGATCAAGTTGAATTCCATACCCGGCAGATTCAACAATCCGGCTGAGCAACGACAGCGAAGGCTCTCTCCGTGCGGACTCAATCGCGGCAATGGTGGGTTGAGGAACTCGGGCGAGTCGTGCCAGAGCCCGCTGCGTGAGATCGTTCCCTCGACGCAGCGTCCTTAGAATCTCTGCAGCCTTCTGCTTACCCTCCATGTTTATATGATACTTAATTACGTATCAATTTGCAAGTCAAACTTCCTTAGTCCTGCCGAGTTTCCTGCAAATCCCTTCGATTCCAAAGCAGCCCTACGCCCACACGGGAAGCGTCATTCGAGGTCCGGAAGAACCTGAAATAGACCGTCTCGAGGTAATGCCCGTGACACGACCATGAGACACCCCGCAAAGAGTGTCCGCTATGTCTTGACACACGCCGCCCCCATGTCCTGGAGTCAGGCACCGTTGGGGGTGCAGGATATTTTGATCGAGCTCGAATCATGGCACTTTCGTCAATCCGGCTCGATCCACCGTTACTACGCACCCATTAGGGCCCGCGGAAAGCCCACTAGACACTTGAAAAGGGTTTCCTCCGTACAACCCCCATAGTTTCCAGCCAAACCAACAACGCCAAGCGTCGTCACTGGGAGACGCTTGGCGTTGAAGGCTGGCTCCTTAGGCCGATGAAATGGTTTAAGGGACGTCGAGAACCAAATCTTGGCGAACCACTTCCCCAGCAGGCACCGTCACCATGGTTGGGCCAACGGCGTTGCCACTAGCAAAGACACCAGTGATCGTGTATTGGCCGGCACTAAGTGTGATTTTCAGCAACTGTCCGGCGTTCAGCGCCACCTCATTGGCGATCGCGGTCCCGCCAGCGTTGGTGACGGTGATTGTCCCGGCATCTGACTTACCAACTAAATCTTTACAGACCGGTGCTGAACGGAAAATAAAGGCCCCGCCTTCGATGAAGAGTCCGGTGTCCAATCCGGTGGGCCCTGGCGAAAGCAACGGTTCTCCCGGCGGTGGTCCTAATTGCACGGAGCCCGGACAGAGAGGATTGACGGATAAGGCCAAAAACTTGGTGACCCGCCCGGGGCGAGCACTTTGTGTACGAATCGTCTGAATCTTGGGCATCTTTACTGAAGCCCCGGTCAGGCGTAGTTGACAACCACTGATCTTGGCTCTGGCGCGCGCGGCCGTAACCGTCAATCCAATCATTCGCGGAGCGCGACAGGAGGAGTGGGCCGAGGCCGCCGCAGCAGTTGATGGCGCCGTGAGTGTTAAGGGCGGAATGCCGACCAGAGCCAAGAACGCCAACCACCATCTCAGCGACTGTCTCACGGCTACAACGTACTTGGCGCGCACAATCGGAGCCGATCAAATCTCGAGTTGGGCTCTATCCTCCGCCGGGAGGCTGGGAGAGGTGAGGAACCGGAGATCTTTCGATGAGGAATCTCGCGTACCGATCAACTCCGCCAACCGAACAAACCAATGCAACCACTCAAGGACAGAAGTTTGAACTACAGCGGCACCAGGGTTCAAAAGGAAAGTAGTGAGGGCCTCGCAACTACGCCGCGTTTCGGTCTCTTAAGGGCGACGTCGCACGACCGCCATTGATCTTGGCCAATGGCCGATGAACGCCCGAATTCATCCCGATCGTTATCTGTCCGCGAGCCCCGGTATCACTCACTTGGCGCGGAGCCGCTTGATAGCGGAGTGGCTGATACTGAAGCCCTGGCCACTGGCCACGGTGCACTTCACGGTGCCGGTCGCGATGGTACAAGTGAAGGGCCCGGAGCGCACTCGTGTCCCCGGTGAGAAGTCGGGCGTTCCGAGTCCCGGGTTCGAACCACACTGGGGGCCTACGCAGGTCACGACCTTCCCCGAGGCGCTAAGACGAACGTTGTGGACCATCTTCTTGGTGTAGCTCATGCAGTACGCATCAGTGAATGGCTTTGATTGCGGATCTCCAAAGTTATGGTCGAGCTCACACGAGATCTGAGCAGCCCCAGGGCCATAGAAGGCGTTGAACTCGAAATTTTGCAGCGTGGTGGTGACGTTGGTCGTGATCGCCATCGTTGATCTGGACGACGTAGCTGATGCTGTGGTGGCCGGTGATCCAACAGTCGCCACGAGAGCAAAGATTCCGACCATTCCGGCCAGCGCACCACGGCACCACGATCTTCCCTGTTCTCGCCACCACCGCACAATGAACGCCACTGTCATCCCACCTCAGTTAGTACTGAGTGTAGAAGTGGAGCTGCCTTCGATTTGGTTGACAGTTACCTGAGGGGTGCGTCCATAGTGCCCCTGGAGTGCCCGAGATTGGAGAATACAAACTTCCGGTCGGCGGATACTCCGCCGGATCAGTTCTCTTCCTCCCCGGAACACCATATGATCCCACCCTTTCAAGGTGGCGCCACGAGTTCTGTCTCGTTGGGGGTGCGAGAATCAGTCCGTGAAATTTCCTGTGGTGGACGGCCTGCGCACCTTGGGACTCGGTACCAGGGGGACCATGCGCGAATGGCTCAATGGACTCGTCCTCGAGGGCGAGAAACGAGCCACCGCTGGTACCACCGACGACTACGAAGACAACGAGAGGGAGTACGTCGGTGAGCGCCTCGCCCTCGTCAACGACGACTTAGTGAAGGTCGGAATTGTTGAGGTCACCGGAGTTGTCGTAACGACATTTGGCGAAGTCCCGTGGTCGTTCGCTCAAGCCGAGGGCGAAGGTGATGCTTCCATTGAAGAGTGGCGCGCGGGCCACCGGAGATTCTGGAGCGGCGAAGGAGTCAACGTCACCGATGACATGCCGGTCTTGCTCGTTTACTTCAAGCTGGTTGACCGATCCGGTCCCGACGAGTCTGCGTGAAAACTGTAGCCAGCTCTTCCCGTCGAGGGTTCTGACTTTTGGACCAAAGGGTTGTCCAGTGAAGTACGTCCGTGAACCGCCCTCGCTTCGCCCAGGCCGTACTTGACTGTCCCGATCCGCTGAGCCTCGCCGCGCTCTACTCCGCACTTACTGGACTTGAAGTAGAGCCCCTCGACGACCTCGCGCCGGAAGAGATCACGGGAATTGATTTACTGAACGATGGCGAGCCAACTCTGCGTTTCCAGATAGTTGAGAAGTACGTGCCCCCACCTGGCCGGACAGCCCAGTACCTCAACAGTTCCACATCGATTTTGAGGTGGACGATTTAGATGAAGCGGAGCAGCACGCGCTCTCCGTCGGAGCGAGGCTGGCCGACTTTCAACCCGGTGAGTCCTTCAGAGTTTTCCTCGACCCAGTGGATCACCCCTTTTGCCTGTTTAAGCCGGCACCTGACGAATAATCGTCGTCGCCCTTGCCAGCCACTACCGCGGGGAGTTCCGACCGGGTTTGCCTAGGGTGCCAGTTGTTAGTTCAAGCGCGAATCCCGTGCATCGTAGTGATGAGGTCACCGTCAACGGTGTACACCCATATCCAGTCCGCCGCTTCCGCGGTGTCAAATCCCGCTACGGATTCAAGGTCAACGACAACCCGGCCAATCGCAAGACGTTGGACGATTTCAACGTGAACATCCGGGTGTTCTTCAAACACTGCTGCGTAGACACGCTTGATCTCATCGCGCCCGGTACCGACCACCCCTACGCCGTCCATCGTGAACACCGCGTCGTTGGAAAAATTCTCTGGGACACTCTCAACGTCACGCGCGATCACCGCGTCAAAAAACCGCTGAACGACTTCGCTGGAACTGGACACGGTGCGTCCCTTATTACGACGACGGTACTGACCCGAACCGGCGGAGCTGAACTAACTCGTCCGAAGTACCGAGCGCCATCAATCGGTCGCCCGAGCAAAAACCGACACCATACCTACCAACTTTGAATTCGTTCGTAAAGCCTGACCAGCGGATTAGTTCGGAAGTTTCAGCGTGGCAAACTGCTCCCCGCGGACCAGGCCACCCAAGTAACCTCCGCGGCCACACAACAGAGGTAGAGCGAAAAGGCCAACAGGACGCCGACGTGCCTATTCATGGCCCAATATCAATTCTTCAACAACTAGGTCACAAGTCTTCAACACCTCCACTTTCATATCACCAAAACGCGGGGCCCCTCCAGCCGCGTACACCGGCGCGTGCCGCGGACACCAGAACGCGCACCAAAAGCCTTCAAACATAGTGAAAATGCTTCACGCCGAACGTAAACGACGCCAACCGGTGAAGGGAGCCTATGACGCCGAAACCGACAACTGCCCAGACAACCGCACCGCACGCGGCGGCGGCGACCGACGGTCCAGCGCACGATAAAGATTGATTCAACGCAAGGGAATCAGTGATTCCTTACTCCGATGAGTTCGCCAACTCCTCGTAACGAAAGCAGCTGGTCAGATGGTCGTTCACCAGACCAGCCGCCTGCATGAACGCGTAACAGATGGTCGGGCCGACAAATTTGAATCCCCGCTTCTTTAGATCCTTGCTCATGACTTCGGCCACGGGACTCTTGGCCGGAACCTGACCCGTCTGAGTCCAACCGCTCAACGTTGGTCGGCCATCGACGAACTGCCACAGGTACGTATCCAGGGAGCCAAACTCCTGTTGTACCGTGATCGCGGATCGGGCGTTGGTGATGGTGGCGGCCAGTTTTTGCCGGTTGCGAATGATCCCGGCGTCCGTGACCAGTCGTTCTAGATCTCGATCGCCGTACTGCGCAATTTTTGAAATATCGAAGCCCTCCAGCGCCAGTTCGAAGTTTTCGCGTTTCTGTAAGACGATGCGCCAACTGAGGCCCGCCTGCATGGCGTCGAGCACCATGAACTCAAAGAGTTTCTGGTCGTCGTGCACGGGCACTCCCCACTCCGTGTCGTGATAGGCGATCATTAGCGGATCACTTCCCACCCAGGCGCAGCGTTGGTCGTCCATGACTGGCCATCGTAGGACTAGGGAGTATCACTCACACGTTTCGCTCCTCGATCCGACGCACTGAACGCCGTAGTAGCGCCTCTTCACTGGCGTCGGGGTTGCCCAGTCGCCGTGAAGAGATTGAAGGCTTAACGGCGAGTAGGCGTGTGAGGGTTCGAGGCATCCACCAATTGAGTCTCCCGAATAACACGACCATCGATGAAACAAACAGTGCCCGGATGATCGTGGCGTCGAGGAGTTCCAGTTCGGTACCGTGACCGTCGTGGTGCGGCGCCGAAACGACCGAGCCATCGCTCTCCGCGAGCAAGAACTCCTTTTCGTCGAGTTCGCAAAAGACCACCAAGACCTCGACGTCGCCAATATTGGCCTTGGAACTGTCGCGTGCGCCCCACAGCCGACAGAAACTCTTGCCGCGAACCTTAAGAGCGGGAGTTCCGCACGAAGTCCACACCGTGACTTCTGGCAGGTCCGCGCAGAGACGGACAACGTCATCAAACGTGGCCATTGGACCCCACTTTGTGGAAAATGACGCGCCGATCGTAGCGCAGGGCTCGAAACCGAAACGATGAAGCCTCGTCGAGGTGTCAGCGTGTTCAAACGGCGTTTCTACGTTGCATTGGCAACCAACGAGAGCCCGTGGCGCAACATCAGTTCACAACCCCGCCGATATACGCTCACCTTGATTCCATTGGACTTCTCTTAGAAATGGCGAGCCCGACGGGCGGTGTGCGGCAAAACCCGACAAGATACGCTTGCGCAACGTGAGCGAATCTACCTAGACCATGGGGAGCCGCATAATGACGAATCGGCATGAGACACAAATACCACGGCGCTCGTCTTCAAGAGGACTCCGAGTAACCGTCGTGGTCCTAAGTTTCGTGCTCCTCGACGGCCTAACGAGCAGCATCGCGAGCGCGCAAGGTTCCGGACCGAGCATGCCTTTCGCGAGCGCGCCCTCATCGTCGTGCAGACCGTCAGCAATTCGTGAAACCGCTTCAACGAACCAGCGGAGCTACGGGCCGGGGACCATCGTGAAGATGACGGCGTCGATCCGCAACACTTCTCATCGCGCGTGCCGCGTGATAGTTGGTGGGACGTCCCCGTCGTTCTCCGTCACGAATTCGAGCGGCGCCAAAGTGTGGGGTACGTGCAACGCCGACGTCCCACCCGAAACCTGCCCGCTCTATCTCATCGATCTAAACCTAAAGCCGGGTCACACGTACTCGAAGACGGAGTCGTGGGACCAACTCTCGGGCACTCCGTCGACACCTGCGTCCGCGGGCGTCTACAAACTCACCACGAACTTCAACGGTGTCGCCGGCCACGCCTCAACCAGTTTCAAGTTGACGTCGGCCTCGTTGGCGACAACGCTCACCGTCACGCAGGTCGACAGCGGTCGCCAGTACACCTTGCACCTAGGTGATCACCTTGTCGTTCGTCTCACGGGTCCGTCGATCTATACCTGGACCGCGTCGCAATCATCGAACCAGGCGATACTTCAACGCACAACAAGTTCATCCGGTAGCACCTCCATCACCTCCTTCGTCGCGGAAGCTAATGGCGACGTGAAAGTGACCGCGACGGATAACCCTAACTGCTATCCCCAGTGTCTTCCGCCAAGTCGCCTGTTCGAGCTGACCGTGTCGGTGGTCGGATAGTTCTGGTCATCGAGTGACGACAAGTCAAAGCCAGGACCCAACGTAGGAGCAATGACCCGTCCAAGAGATTCGAGTCGAGGTCGCTTGAACTCGAGGAGTGGCGAAGGTCGTCGGTATCGGCGGAGTGTTCCAACGTGCACGCGACGCGGACGCGCTACGAGATTGGTACGAAGCGGCACTCGGCCTCTAGTTTGATGGCGACAACCGTGTCCGGTTCCACCAGGTCGTGGACCACGCCTATCTCGTCTTCAGTTGCTTTCCCTAGTCCAGTACGTACATTGGTGATCCCGAATTTCATTGCCCGCTACGGGTACGACGCCGAAGTCTTTGCGTCCGTCCTGCCGCCGAGGCTCCCGCGAGCACCGTCCCTTCGACGACCGTAACGAGGAAAGCCAAGGCGAGCCACGAGGTCCAGCGGCGCCGTAACTCAGCGCGAAACAACATCAAGACGGACCGCATCAACCTCCTCCCGTACAAAGTGAAGTGCGAGCGACCGGACGTGTGGATGGGAAGGCGGTACTCCTACCCGGGAACCATCGTGCTAGCACCTAGTTTTCTCGCCGAGCCCTTTCTCTTGACCGTGCCCTGCCCCCAACCCGGGCCGACGTTCGAACGACAACTGAGGTGCTCTGCGAGTTAACGTTCTCTCGTGACCGCCCCATCGTTTCGCCTCATGCCAATTGACCCCGAGGTTGCCCAGTCCCTTCGAGAACACGCCGAAGTGGTCCAAGTCGCCGACGCGAAGCCCGGTTATCCCTGTCGTGAATGTCTGAAGGACGCCGAGATTGGTGACGAGCTCGTCCTGGTCTCCTACGACCCATTCGCTACTGACTCGCCCTATCGAGGCAGTAGCGCGATCTATCTCCATCGAATACCCTGCGAGCCCTGGCGGGACGACGGCGCCGTGCCCCAACAGCAACTGGGCCGTCGCCTTTCGTTCAGATCGTTCGCGAGTGACGAGATGATGATTGACGCTGAGTTGGTAGAAGGCGCTACGTTCATAGACGCGGCCAGTCGAATGTTGCAGAACAACCTCGTGGAGTTCATTAACGTCCACAACGCCAGTCCCGGCTGCTGGGCGCTGCGCGTAGAGCGCAACTAGATAGTCAGCTCTTTCTCAGTCAGAGTTGAAACGGAGACCGTTCAATCGAATCAGCGCGCACTTCTACTCTTACGGTCCCCTAATTCCGGGCAACTGACGAAGGGTCTCAACGACAACACTGGTGTCCTCGGCGAAGTCCACGTTCGGATCACCTCACCTAAGTCGCAACGGCGCCCCGTCGAGCCGGGCCGGCGCCGGCGCCGGCGACGGCGACGGCGTCTTCGACGATATAGAGAAGCTTCTCTCGGGAGCCGGAACGAGTCGCCAACTCTGAGCGATCGAGATGAGTTCGGTCTCGAAAGCGTGGCGATACGCCTCGACTTAGCGGTCATCGTCTGCGTTCGACGGCGTAAATCCTGACCGGAGATACGCTTGAATACCTTGACGCAAGCCCATGACTTCGATCGCTGACGTCCTCGGAGGCCGGTACCACCTCGTCCGATTGCTCGGTCGAGGGGGCATGTCCGACGTCTACGAGGCGATAGATGACCGCAGTGGCAATACCGTCGCGTTGAAGATCGTGCGCTCGGGCGATCCCGAGTTCGTTCGACGTCTGACCCAAGAAGCCCGTGCTCTCGAGAGTTTTGAACACCCGGGACTCATCCAACTGCTCGACACCGGGCTCGCCGGTGACGACGCCTACCTCGTCATGGAGTTCATCGACGGCCCCACGCTCGCCGAAACGCTGAAAAGTGGGCCACTCGGCGCCCCGGCGACCGCGCAACTCGGCGCGAGATTGGCCGAGGCGCTGGCGTACGTGCACGATCGGGGCATCGTGCACCGTGACGTGAAGCCCTCCAACATCCTGCGGTCGGCCAAGGGTGAGGCGTGGCTCGGGGATTTTGGCATCGCGCAACTCCATGACGCGACCACGATCACGGCGGCGGGGAGCACGTTGGGGACCGTTCGCTATATGGCGCCAGAACAACTCGAAGGTCACCACGTCGGGCCCGGCGCCGATATCTGGTCGCTGGGCATTGTTTTGCTCGAGTGCCTGACGGGTCGACGCGTCTACGAGGGCTCGCCCAGTGAGATCGTCGCGCGCCGATTGGCCGGTCCCGTGCCGCTGCCAGGCGATCTATCCGTACCGTGGAAGCTGCTCTTGAACGGGATGCTCGACCACCGAGCCGACCAACGCCTCGACGGCGCCCAAGTCGCGGCACTTCTCGCGACGTCGCCGTACTCGGCACCCTGGCAACCATCGGACGCCGACGTCACCCAACAACTCTCGCCCGTGACGCCCCACGACCTCACGGCCGTCATGCCCGGAATGGTCGCCCCCGTCGTGGTCGATGGCGACCACACGCTGATCGCGACGCCGCCACGGCACGCCGCCACAAAGCGCCCAGCCCGGCCGCGGTGGCTCGTGCCCTACGGTGTCGTCGCCGTCGCCGCGCTGTGTCTTGGCCTCATCTTCTGGTTCGTATCGAACCCCACGAAGGACGCCCCGACACCGACTACCCATCCCACGACAACCCATCCGCCGACCACGACTTCCTCGACGACGACGTTGCCCTCAACCTCAAGTGCGTTGACGAGCCTGGTGAATGACGTGGCGTCGGGCCAATCAGCCGGGAGCGTGGACCCGGCCTCGGGACAAAGTGTCTCCCAACAGGCCGAGCAGGCACTCATTGACGCCGCGTCGGGCAATCTAGGTAAGGCCGCGAACGATCTTCAACAAGCGGCAACGACGATTGCCAACGGCACTCAGAGTGGCGTGATCACCGCGAGTGAAGGCGTTACCCTTCAGCGCGATCTCTCAGTCCTCGCCGCCGCACTGGGCGTGAGCGCTCCGAGCACCACCACGACGACGACTTCACCGGGTCCGCCCGACGGGAACGGCCACGGTCACGATCACGGAAAGGGACCGGGCCACTGAGTGGCGCTCGAGACGAATTCTTCGTGACGTCGAACCATTACATTTCCCCACTCGCGTCTTAGAACTCAGCAGTTGAGGAAACGGCCGAACCCGAACTCGAGACACTACGTACGTCGGACTACATGATCTGAATTATCGACTCGGTGTGCTTAGCGATGCTGGGAGAGATCGAGGGCGTTGGTGCCGTCATTGACAAAAAGTAAACCGTGTCCGCCAGAAGCGATCGTCACGCCGAAGAGGTCACCCGAACCGTTTGGCACCAGTGCTACCTTCGCTAGTTGATGTCCGGACGGACTGATCTCTACGGCGTTGCCGTTGCTGCCGTTCATGGCGATCACGTCGCCATTGGGAGCGAGCGTCAGGCCGAGGGGACCGTTGAGCCAGCCGCCCGAGGTTAGCGTTTTGCTGCCGTCCGGCTCGGCCGTCGTTCGTGTCAGCGCGTTTGAAATCTCGGCAATTCGATTCTGGACAGTCTCGGCCACGTAGAGCGTGCCGTTGTGGCCGAGCGCCACGCCCGTCGCGCCCTGCACGAGAGCGGCCTTGTTGGGCTTCGAAAGAAATCCGGATCCAATGACGGTCGAGCTGATCATCCGAGGCGCGGCGCCCGCGCTGAGCGAAATGTTCATGCGAACGATGGTGGACGCGTCGCCACTCGGTGGCGTGACGCTCGTACCCTTCGGCCGACTGAGGACGTTGGCGACGAAGAGGTCGACTCCCGACTTCGTAGTCACTTCCGCCATGTCCCAGGGCCCGTTGATGTTCGCGTTCGTCCACGTTTCAACGACCGCACCCTGGGGACTGAGCACAATGAGACAACCCGCGGGATTAACCAACGGCAGTGCGCCTCCGGCGCCCGAGGGCAAACTTCCCACGACCACCCAGTCGCCCGGAAGAATCGACAGTGCGGTGGTGAGACCGACACCGCCGGGACACGGCGTCGTTGTCGGCAGCGACTTAATGGTGGCGAACGTGGTCAATTTTCCGCTCGGCGACACTTCGACGATCGTCGTGCCGGTCCCCTGCACGTTGGCCTTGTCGTTGAAGTTGCTGATGAGGGTGTCGCCTTGCTTCAGCAGGCCCACCGTGCTCGGCACCACCGCAATCCCGTACGGATTGACGTCGCCGTTGGCCGGGACGGTCGATCCCACGATTCTTGGTGCGCCCAGGGAGGTGAGAAACGCATTTTTCGCGTTACCTTGCGTGCCGGCGATCGCGAGGCCGCTCCACGCCAGTACCGTCATTCCCAATACGATCGCCGCGATGGCGATCCGGTCGCCCTTGGAGCGCCGCGTCGCGCCTTGAGACATCACCATCTGGACCTTGGACATTCGAACCCTCCTCTGGCACCCGAAAGTGCGGCGCGTCGTGCGGCGATACCAATGAATACCGAGGGCTTGGCCAATTTGTTCAATGAAATCTGGATTTGTGAGCGACGAAGGAGACGATGAGGGAAAAACTCCTGATGGATGGGTTCCTAGAAGCACGTGGGGGCCTGCTACCAGAGCCCAACCTGCCGGGCAGGTGACGAACTATTACAAGTCGGGCAGGCCGAAGTCGAGGCTCGGGATGTCGGTGCCGCCATCGATCTCGAGCACCTTGCCCGCCAGGAAGGCACCGGCTGGCGACGCGAGGTAGATAACGCCGGCGGCGATCTCCTCGGGGTCGGCAATACGGTGCAGCGGGGTGAGGTCTTCCATCATCGACTTGAGCTCGGGCGTCGTGGTCACGATCTCGAGCGCCGAGGTCGCGGTCGAGCCCGCGGCGATGGCGTTGACACGAATTCGTGGCGCGAGGTCCTTGGCGATCAGTTCCGTGTAGTGCGTGAGGGCGGCCTTCACCGCGCCGTAGGCGGCGTAGCCGCGACCCGCGACGCGCCCCATCACCGAGGAGATGTTGATGATGGCTCCCCCGCCGTGTTCCAACATCAACGGCACGGCCGCGAGATTGAGGGCGTGGGCCGTCGTGACGTTGAAGTGAAAGGCCTCCTCGAGGTACTCCGGCGTCGTGTCGAAGAAGGGAAGAGGAATGGCGCCTCCGACGTTGTTGACGACGACGTCGAGTCGACCGAACTCGCGTTGCGCCGCCGCCGCGAGCGAGCGAACCACGTCGAGGTCGGCAAGGTCGCCGGCCACGGTGATCGCGCGTCGACCCGTAGCCGCGACGAGGTCCGCCACCGTGTCGAGGTCGCTCTGGGTCCTGGAAGAGATGACGACGTCAGCGCCGCACTCGGCGAGCGCCAATGCACTCGCGGCGCCGATGCCTCGACCGGCGCCGGTGATGATCGCCACCTTGCCGTCGAGGCGAAAAAGATCAAGAATCATACGTTGCTCCCAGAGGTCGTCGTTAGCGCCAGGTTATTCGTCGCGTCGTGGGCCCGGCGATTCGAGACGGTGAAATGAAACGCCGATCTGTCGAGTGCGAAGACTTTTTCAAAGACCGTTGTCAACCGCCGTACGAAGTCATTATTTCTTGGGGGCGCCCCAGTAATCCGGACTCTGTTTGGACGCGTTGAGCGCGTCCTTGCTTTCGAATCCCGGCGCCAACGACGCGGCGCTTCCCGCCAACACCTCATGATGGTCAATGTTGAGCAGTCGTATCCAACTCTGCTGGCCCATGGTCAGCGCAATGAAGCACGCGAGCTCGACCAGCTCTTCCTCGGAGAAGTGCGCACGCAGTCGTTCCCAGAAACTGTCGTCTGGGTCCAGTCGCCACGTGATCGCCTCGGCGTACGCGAGCGCGGCGCGCTCTCGTTCTGAGTAAGCACCCGACGTCTCAAAGTTAAGGAGCTCGTCAAGTTTTCCTTCGGAGATGCCCGCCAGCTGCGCGGCTTCGCTGCGCTGATTGCCGCAGTACTCGCACTTCACCGATCGAGAGACGTAGACGCGGCAAAGTTCCTTGATCGAGTGATCCACGACGCCGTTTCGAAAGAGTCGGTCCCACGAACGGTCAAAAGCCCAGAACGCCGCCTGGGAGTGAGCTCGAATGGCGGAACTCTCTGGCCGGGGGGTTCCCTCGGCGGCGCACCGATTCATGACCGCCATCATCTGACTGTCCATCTCCGCGAGTGGAAAGTAGGAGATTCTCTGAGTTCTTTCGGCCATATCTTCTCTCTCCTTCGCGCGATCGTCACGATGATACGGAGGTTACCTGGCTCGTTCGCACCTAAGTCCTGCGACGTCACTCGACTCGTCGCGACACTGAGCGCAGCACCGTCCTTTCGCGATGCGATACTTACGGACTGTGCAGGACTACTCGACAACACCGCTGTCCATCAAACTCGGCATTAAAGATGATTCGTCGCTGGCGCTCCTACACGCTCCGAAGTCCTTCGCCATGGAGATCCCTTCCAGCGTCGAGGTTAAACGCAGAGCACAGGGCCACGTTGACGTCGTCGTCGCGTTCTTTTCACTAACTTCAATGATCGAGGGTCAGATCGAGACGCTGGGTCAGATGATCTTGCCCGATGGTTCGCTGTGGATGGCGTGGCCGAAACGGTCGTCGGGCGTGTCAACCGATATCTCGGACCACGCGGTTCGCGACATTGCGCTTCCATTAGGGCTAGTCGACAACAAGGTTTGTATCATCGATGGAACGTGGACGGCCCTTCGATTGGTGTGGCGCCGGACTCGTCGAGCGTTGAACGACGAAACTTAAGGACGGATTTTTAAGACCGTAAGACGACGGACGCGCAACTCTGTTGCCTTTTGAAGGCGTCGCCATCGCTTCAAGACGGACGACTCAACACAAGAAACCGTCGGCTTCGTTCAAGGCCGCCGGGCCAACAGTGCGACGCCGTCACCCGTGAGGTCAGCGTACGCGCCCTTGCGTCCCGACATCCCAAGAACTATCGAGTACATCGGACCGGAGACTTCCGGTCCTTCACCGTGACTCCAATCCGTATCCGTGGCCTGGAGTCGTAGTCCCGCCACCCGTCGTTTGGCGCCGATTAGAAGATTGGAGTTCTTCCAGCTGTCGGCGACCGCTACTAACGCCGCCGTCGGCGGCGAATCGGTCAGACCTAGGGGTCGGCGGATATCCGCGCCGTGCACGACGATCTCGCCGAGCATGGCCACTACCGGAGCGGGCGGGTGGTTCGTGGTTGTCGTTCGAGCTGCGAGGCGACGAATCAGCTCATTGGGACCGGCGGCCGCGTTCTTCTTGGCGTCGCGGTCCGCGAAGACGTTGAACTGAAAACCCGCCATCGCCAGATCTTTGAAAAAGTTGGCCGGCGTCTGTTCCGCGGCGGCGACGATGTGTCCAGCGAGCTCTTGAACTGACCAGCCACCACACCAAGATTCAGTAGCCCACTGTTCGGGCAGAAGACCAGTCCAGGTGTCGACCATTTGAACACGCTCGGCGTGGATATAGTTCCAGACTTCATTGGATTTCATGTTCGACCCCGTGCCTACTCAATCCGAGTAACTATAACGACGGCGCCAGCGACTCGCCTTTGAGGCAGTGGACCCGACTTCGAAAGTGTTGAGGCTGAGGGTTTTTCAATCACCAGACTTCAGATACCGAGATCTGACTCCTCTGTAGCTGTGGACCACCAGACACCTTTCTCTCTGTTTACACTGAGGGTGGGTGGACGGTGAATCGGGTGATAGCGATGAATCCAAAGGTTCTTAGTGTTCTCGCGCTGTTAGGTGGATCCCTGTTGCTCTCGGCGTGCGGGTCGGGCCCAAAATCAGCGTCAACCTCGACGACCACTACTGGCGTGACGCAAAATCTTGCCCTCACGCCGGCCGTGCGTAAGGGCCTCCTCGACGCGGCGTCCAAGTATCACCAGCTCCCGGTGTCGGACTACGTGGGTCTCAGAGCCGGCGCCATCTACTACGCCTTCGATCCGGCGACGAACTCCTACTACGCCGCGGCCGGACTTAACGCCGGTCCCCACTCGCTGCAGGCCCAAGTCGGTACGCAAGACGACGGCGCGTACAACTTGTTCTTGAGGGCCGCGAGTACCAAGACGTGGACGGTGTACGACGACGGGCTCAGCGAAGTTCAAGGCACGAAGTGTCCCCTGACGATCCCTCCGGCCGTTCTCAAGGTCTGGAACTGGAAAGCGAAGAGTTGTTTTCCACCCTCTTGAGGGCCGCCCCCAGATCACCACACGTACCGTGCGGATGTTGCCTCGTACTTGAAGCCTCTAACGCGGACGCAACCAGTTAGAAGTAGTGCCGTCGGCCGCCGACCGCGTGACCCAGTGATCCGAGAATCCAGAGGACCACACCGATGATGAGGATCAAGACCCCCAGCGTCCAGAGAATGGCGATGCCCGTGATAAATCCAATGATGAGTAGCACGATGCCCAACATGATCATGAGGCCTCCAATGGCGCTCGCTCCCTTGCTACATTTCTAAACCATTCAAACCGAGTCGTCAAGGACCATAGTGAACAGCAGTTCTCGGGCAGAGGGTTGGGTTGAGAGGCCCGACAATCTTTCGTGAGATCGCCATGGAAAATCTTGCTTTCACGGGCGAAGGGTCAACTACCCCCTACTCGGTGCCTTCCAAAGAGGTAACGGCCAAGGGCTTTCGTCGAGGACAGATCTCTCTATCTGACGAGCGGCTTCGATCATCGTCCACTCACTGTGGGGACGGCCAACGATGGCCAAGCCCACCGGGAGTCCGTGGATGAGTCCGATGGGTAAGCACATGATCGGCCAACCGGCAATCGCTGGCGCCATCGTGGCGGGACTCGCGGGTCCCGGATGGCCACCCACGCTGAGGTCGCTCTTCCAACTCGGTCCGTACGCCGGCGCGATGACGAGGTCGACACCCTCAAGACCTGGCGTCAGGCACGTATCCACGGCCCAGGCGAGATTCCTCCTTCGCGCTTCGGCGTACTCCGGACCATGGCGGCCCCCGCTCTTGACGGCGGCGAGGAAGTTCTCGTGCCCGAAGTAGAGCTGTTCTCGTTCACTGTTCTCGTCCTCGTACGCAATGACGTCTTCGAGCGACTTGACGCCACGGCCCGGTCGATCTCGTAGGTACGCGTTCAAGTCGTCGTACAACTCACCAAAGAGAACGGCCTCTTCGTCACTTCCTTCTTGTTCACCCGGCAGCGCCAGTTCGCGCTCGGTGATGGCCAGACCACCGGCTCGAAGAGTCCGCACGACGTGGTCAAAGAGTTCATCGGTTTGGGGGTGTCCCGTCCGCCAGTTCGACGCGACGACGAACGTCGGCGACGCCGTGTCGTTGGGCGGAGCGCTCTGGGCGAGGATGCCGTAGAGCAGCGCCACGTCACCAACACTTCGTCCCATGGGACCGGGACTGTCTTGGCTCGAACTGATCGGTACCACGTACTTCGTGGGCACGGCGCCCACGGTGGGCTTAAGACCAACGACGCCGTTCACCGACGCGGGGCAAACGATCGAACCATCGGTCTCGGTGCCTACCGCGAGTGGTGCGAGTCCGGCCGCGAGTGCGGCGCCGGAACCCGATGACGATCCACCGGCGGAACGATCGAGTGCCCACGGGTTGGCGACGAGACCTCCGCTCGCGGAGTAGCCACTCGTCGAACGCGGAGAGCGAATATTCGCCCACTCGCTGAGATTGGTACTGCCGAGAACGATCGCTCCCGCGTCGCGCAGTCGTGTCACCAACGTGGCGTCACGACTTAGTCGACCGAGCAGTGACGTTGATCCCGCAACCCCCGGCAGTCCCAGTGCTTCGATGTTGTCTTTGATCAGCACCGGCACCCCGTGCAGGGCGCCGCGCGTGTTTCCCTTCGAGCGTTCGTCGTCGCGTGCGATCGCCACCTCGCGCGCGTCGGCACTGATCGCGGCGACCGCGTTCAGTGCGATGGTGGTACTCGGCGCGTCGATCGACGCGATGCGCTCAAGACAGTTGTCGACGAGTTCAACTGACGTCAGGGAGCCTCTAGCCAATTGTCGCGCAATCTCTTCAGCCGGAAGCATCGCAAGTCGCGCGCTCGATTCGTGCGGTTCAGTCATGGTGAAATTCTAGAAGGACCCGCGACGGTCGCCCACTCTCTCTACGAGTCTCACTCTTGTCCTCGACCGTGAACGCGGTGGAGCAAGAACGAACGAGACTGCCAAGAGCGGCACGGAGTACGTGGCCCCGACGATGAACTCGCCTCAAACGAAGTCAGCGGTGACGGAGATGGTATTATTTTCGTGAGAACCGGTCCATCAAAGTCGACCGAGCGGTTCTGCGGGGGCTGGAGTTTCGAGTTGAGAGCGTCCCCGGGCGCGGAGTGACTGGGAGGTCAGCGTGCGAAAGATGATGGCCGTTGGATTAGTCGCCGCCTCGTTGGGACTGGCGTCGTGTGGGGCCAAGGCTTCCCCGGACCAAACAGTCTCCTCACTCGGCGCGTCACCGGACCTGCAGCTGCACTTCACCGGCACGGTCTCCGGACCGGGAACCGCCAAAGCCCAGAGCGCGCTCAACGCCCTATCTATCGACATGAACTACTCGAATCCCACGGGTGCCGCGCTCTCACAGTCCAACGGAACGGCGAACGCCGAGATTATTGTCAACACCGGAACTCAACCGTTGGCTGACGTCCGAGTGATCGACTCCAACGTCTACGTGTTGATCAATGTCTCGGCCGTCACCAACATCCCTGGCGTCAATCTGCCGGCCACTGAGGTCACTTCACTCCAACTCCTTCTGGGAGGACGCTGGTTCGAGTTCCCGAAGAGCCTTCTCGACACGCTGGCCCCCACCCCCTCGGCGACGGCCGAGGCCCAGTCCGTGAAGGACGCCGCGGCGGCGCGAGCAATATTCGACGAACTTTCCAACCTCATCTCAACCACCAACTACACGACGTTGCCCAATGGCGGGTACTCGCAGACCGGAACGCTCCTGTCCGTCGCGAACGCCGTACTTCCAACCATCGAGAGTCTGAGCGGCCGCCAGATCCCCACCACTTTGCTCAAGGGTACGTACACGCTCACCGTCACGGGGTCGGGTTCCGCCGCCACCGCAGGGTCAATCGCCATCACCGGTCCGAGCAGCGTCACGGGCGACGGGAACGCCAGCGTTGGGCTTACGGTCAGCGTCGCGCACGCCAGCGACAGCATCGACGCGCCCACGGGCGCCACCGTCATAACGCAGTCGCTCTTGCAGGGTCTGATCTCGCAAGCGGGCTAAATCCCCGCAGCCCAACCGGGCGCAAAACTGGACGCTCATTTTTCCGTCCTCAACACGAGGAAGAATGTCCGAGAGGGCGTTTGTGTTGAGCGGAGCCGTGAACCGTCCTCACGAGTACTCGGTCGATAATCTGGCCCCGTGAAGGGTGTCGTCATCGCCGGGCTGGTCACAATCGCCTACGCGTGGTGGCTGACGGCGGTTGCTCCCTTTTCGTGGCTTTCGTACACCTTGATCGCGCTGCCCTCTCTCATGGCGATCGGCCTCTACGTCGTTTGGGGCGCCTACTCGCCTCGACGAGCAGATATTGCGTCGTACTACCGGTCACGATCTCAAAACGCCTCGCTGTCGAGCGTCACGCCGTGGCTTATCGTGCTCTTGGGTGCCGGGGTCCTCGAAACCGTTGGTCTCGCGCTCGGTGGTCGTTCCAAGGCGGTACCCACGCTCAGCACCGCCGTCGACCATCTACTGGTCACGCACGAGGGGCGAGCGCTCCTCTTCGTGGCGTGGCTGCTGGTGGGGGTGGCGCCACTGTGGCGACTCTGGCAACGGCACCCGCCAAGATCGCCCTGACGTGTACGGAACCGTTGGCTGGCTTTTCTTACTCGTTGTCGGCGTCCTCGTTGAGGTCCTCGCCCGGCGCGAGCCATCGAGAATCTCGACGTCGTCTCAATTTGGCGCGTTGGTGGCCTCGCGAGTGACTGGTCGCGTGCTCTTAACGCTGCTCTGGCTCTTCATCGGGCTGCATCTCTTCGCGCGCTACACGATTCCGGGCCACTAGCTTGAGAGTCCCGGCGCCCAGTTCACTTTCGACGGTGTCAATCGTCCTCGTGGAACTTACGAAAGAACTCGAGGAGCGCATCGAGTGCCGGTCATTGTTACGTGGTCTCGCGATTCGCCGCCGTGTCGCCAGGACGTTAGATTCGATCTATGCCCATTACGCCCGATACCAAGGACTGGACCTGGGTCCTCGAACGGCCCTGTGAAGCGTGCGGCTTTAACGCCCAGGAGTACCCACCCGAGACCTTTAGTCGAACCATTCGCGAGAACGCGGCGAAGTGGATTCCGGTCCTGGAACGTGACGGTGCCGCAGTGCGACCGAGTGACGACCGATGGTCGGCCCTCGAGTACGCCTGTCACGTGCGTGACGTCTATCGGGTCTTCGACGAACGACTTCGCTTGATGCTCGAAGAAGACGGGCCCGTCTTTCAAAATTGGGATCAGGACGAAACCGCCCTCGAGGAACGCTACGAACTTCAAATGCCGGCCATCGTGAGCGGGGAACTCTTCGACGCCGCCGGTGCGTACGCCGATAGGTTCGACTCCGTCGAGCCGTCGCAGTGGAATCGGTCCGGAACTCGTTCCAACGGCAGCCACTTCACGGTGCAGTCCCTTGGCACCTACGGCTTGCACGACCCGATGCATCACCTGTGGGACGTGGGAACATTTTGAAGAAGCGAACTGGCCGGTTCGAGCTCGCGAGCGAGCGAGCGAATCGCTGTTGCAATGGTTATGTGCGAGGATGCTTCCATGGGTACTTCCGGAGATAGACCAAGAAAAATGAGGCGCCGCCTGGCCAAGGTGCCCCGCGGAGCGGAAGCCAACAACATTCAACTCGCTGGCCTGACGAACAGCACTGACAGTGTCCACGGTTCACGCTTGGATCACGACGCGGCTCACGGACGAAGCGAAAACGTCGGTAGGTTTGGCCGATTCTTCTTGTGGCTCTTAGGCCGACGACGCAAGGATCCCGAGTCCAACTGATTCGCGTATGACGCCGCTTCTTGTCGTCGTTCTCATCTCCGCGGTGGCCTGCACCTTCGCGTGGATCGCGTCACTCGTTTCCGGTGACACTTCCTGGGTCGATCGAAGCTGGTCGATCGTGCCCGTGATCTACCTCTGGGTGTTCGCGGCGTACGCGGGACTCTCGAACGCGCGCCTCGACGTCATGGCGATCGTCGTCACCCTGTGGGGCGCGCGCCTCACCTACAACTTCGCTCGCAAGGGCGGCTACTCGGGTGTCGAAGACTACCGGTGGCCCGTGCTTCGAGCCAGCATGCGTCCCTGGCAGTTCCAGCTCTTCAACTTCTTCTTCATCGTCATCTACCAAAACGTGCTTCTCGTACTCATCACGTTGCCCGCGTACACGGCGTACGAGGACCGCGCCCGGACGCCCTACGGTGCACTTGACGTACTTCTGGGTATCGTCTTCATCGCGTGCACGATTGGCGAGATGATCGCGGACCAGCAGCAGTGGGACTTCCAGAGTCGTAAACGCCTCGAGATCGACAGTGGCCATACTCCTCACCGGCAGTTCCTCGAGACCGGCCTCTTTCGCTACTCGCGCCANNTGTTGACCTTGCTCTTCGTCGGCTCGACGAAGTTCACCGAGAAGATCACCCTCTCGCGTTACCCCGAGTACGCCGACTTCCAGCGTCGAACGTCGCCGGTCGTGCCGTGGATCCCTCGCGGAGGCGACGTTGACCTAGCCGCGCCCTAGGCCGACTTCACGATCCTGTCCACTTGCGAAGTTCGTCTTCGAAGGCGTCCAGGCCCATGGGCCCCAGCGCGAGGGCGTAGGCGTGGAACTTCTTCAGTGAAAAGTCGGCGCCGAGGCGCGTCTTGGCCTCTTCGCGCGACCTCATCCAGGTCCGCTCGCCCACCTTGTAGGAGATCGCCTGGGCCGGCAGTCCGAGGTAGCGCTCGACTTCGGATACCGACATCTCGTGGTTTTGAATCGCCATCTCATCTAAGACCGCGACCGCCATCGGCGCGGTCCAGACCTTGCCCGAGCAGTCGCCGAGATCGCCGAGCACGCCCAGATCATCGGGGGCACGGAGTTCCAGGTGCAAACCAATGTCGACCATCACGCGCGCCGCGCGCAGCGCCTGGCACGCGAGGAAACCCAATTCGTCGCCGAGGTCGTCGAAGAACCCCAACTCGTCCATCAGTCGCTCGGCGTAGAGGGCCCACCCTTCTCCGTAGCCGCTCGTCCACGCTTCGAGGCGATGAAAACGACTCTGGCGGTCCGCCTCGATGATGGACGTCGCGCACTGGAGGTGGTGGCCCGGTACCCCCTCGTGATACCAGGTGGTCGCGTGGCTCCACCACGAAAACGTCGTTGCACCAAGAGTTGGAAACCACGTCGTGCCCGGTCGAGAGAGATCTTCGCTGGGCGGGATGTAGTACGGCGCGGCCGCGGAGCCTTCGGGCGCGAGACGAGCGTCGCAGAAACGAATTCGTGGGTCGATGTCGAAGTGAACACCGTCGAGCTTTTCGACGGCCTGCTCGGTGAAGGAGATGAGACGTCTCAGCAGTTCGTCGGTGCCCTCGATCGCGCGCGCCGGGTCGCGGTCGAGCTGCTCGGCCACTTCGGTGAGGCTCTTCGCCTCGGGGGCGAGTTCCGCCGCGATCTCCCACATTCGCGCGTTGATGCGGCGAAGATCGGCGTAACCCCAGGCGTAGAGTTCGTCGAAGTCGAGCACCGCGCCATTCCAGTACTGGCTCCACGCCCGGTAGCGCTCGAGGCCACTGGCGTCGTGCTCACTCGCGCTTGGCGCCAGGACATCAATCATCCACGTCGAGAGCTCCGCGCACGCGGCGTCGGCGTCGCGCGCCCAGGTGATGAGGTCGCTGCCGTCGGCGGCGTCGGGGGCCACACGCACCACGAAGTTGAGGTACGCCCCGGACGCGTACGTCGCGGCCTGCTCACCAATGCCCAGGATGTGACGACGCGACGGAAGCTGACCACTTGGGGCCAGCCCCTCCAGGGTGCGTCGCCAACTCTCCAAGGCGGGTCGAACTTGGCGTAGTCGTTGGGCGATGACGTTGAGGTCGTCCGCCGAGTCTGTTTTCATCAGCTCAAAGACTTGACGGATCTCGCAGAGTGGAGAGGAGAGGACCGAAAAGACGCGAACCGACTCTCCCGATTCGAGCAGACCCAGTCGCGCGTTCAAGCGCTCTTCCAGTACGGCGAAGGCGACGCGATCAATCTCGTCGACGGGCGCGAGCGTCGCCAGCGTGTCGAGGAACTCCTTGACCGTTGCAATGTCGCTACGGGTGCGCTCGGGCGAGAAGTCCGGCAAGAGGTGGTCGTACTCCCAGATTCCAGAGTTCGTGGCGAAGATCGGATCGGCGGCGGCGTCGCGCTCGACCACGTCATTGGCGAAGGAGAAGATGTCCGAGCGATGTAGGGCGGTAGTCACGTCAGCCTCCGTTGGTGGCAGTGTCTGGGATCGTCAACCCACACGGTACCAATGTCCTCGTCGCGTTATCGAGGAGGCGTCTCATTGGCCATTCAGCCAGTCGCGACCCATGAAGCGATCACTCTCGCCACCCAGAACGCGCAGCGCCTGGAGCAGATTCCGCTTTTTGGCTTGGTCGGACTTGAGCCCGGCAAAGTAGCGCAGAACTTCCTTTTGCCGACTCGCCGTGAGGTTGTTCCAGTTGGTCAGAGCTACCGGACTACGTTCGAGGGCCTCTTGGAACCATTCGGGAGAGTCGTGCAGAGGACCGTTGCGGTACGTGGCGTCGAAACCCAACGTCACCGTCACCACGTCGTTGACCTTGACGCGAGCCGCCTTGCGCATCCCACCGTGGAGATAGAGGTAGAACTCGCCACTGCCCGTGGGCATCATGTTCGTTCGCCACGGCGTGTCCGGCGTGGCGTTCAACTTGACCAGTACGGGCATCGGCCTTCGCCAGCCGGGTCTTAACGTTTGCGCCTGCTGGGCGCTCACCAGCACGTAGGGATTGGCCCCAACTATTTGAACTTCAGCGGTGAACGCGAGAGGCGCGCGTGTTCGTCTCTTCTCGATCACGCGTCGAGGCCGCCCCACGACCATCGGGGCAACGTAGGAGCCAGCTTGCGACTCCACCCGGCCCAGAAAACTGCTGGACCGGGTGGAGTGATGACTCGAACGGTGCGGTTGCTCAACTTAAGCGTTGACCAGTACGCGCTCCGCTTCGACGTGAAGCGCGAGCTCCTTATCTTCGGGAGTGCGTCGTGCGTGCCAGAAGCCGAGGGCTACCAGCAAGGCCATGAGCGCGGCCAGGACGAAGGACGCAATAGCGGCCCACAGGGCGATGAGCCCGAATTGGGAGAAGGCGTACGCCTCGAGCAACAGTCCACGAAGGGTGGTGCCCTGGAACGACGTCTGGACTTCCGCAGCTAGTGCGGTGTTGGTCGGGTTGGCCCGTGAGGCCGCACTGACCGCCGCGTAGACACCTTTGTAGGGCATCTCGGAAAGGTGCACGGCGATGAAGTGGTCGGCGTAAGCCTCGGCTTGAGCGCCGGTGGTGAGGGGCTGACCCGCGTACTTTTCAAGGTAGGGAATCATTGCAGGTGTTACCTCGGTACCAGCCTTCGCCTGAGCGAATGCCGCCCTCGAGGGGAACACGATGTCTTGGCGCGCCAACTGACTGTGAACGCTCGAACTGGTGAATCCGTAGCCCCAAGTTAAGAGACCACCCGCCACCAAAAGCATCACGACGATTAACAGTCCGCCCGCGCTGGCGAGGACATCGAACATTTTACGTTGCATTATCTAACTCCTTTATATAAGCCCCTTATGCAGTGTGGACCAACAACAAGTCGATGAAATAGGGGCGAACGTCACCATTAGTGGGGACCTTCGTCCCTATCGCCGCGAACGTTGCTCGCGACATACTCAGAACATGGCTCCCGTGACTACCGGACTCGCTTGTATTCAGTTCCCTCGCCGCACCGAGCGAGAACGGCGTCTCGATCGTCGAACCCCGACGCTCGGTCGACGCACTCAGCATTGCAGCGATGAAGTCGAACCCGCGCTCAGTCATGACCCTTCGCAACATTCGATGAACAAAGTAGAAAGAGGTACGCCATGAAAGCACTCGTCTACGAGGGGCCCGGATCCAAGTCCTGGAAAGAGGTCCCCGATCCGAAGCTTGAGGCCGATACCGACGCCATCGTTCGAGTGAGCGTCACCACGATCTGCGGGACCGACCTGCACATCTTGAAGGGCGACACGCCCGAAGTTACGGCCGGACGTATTCTCGGTCACGAAGCCGTTGGCACGGTGGAGCAAGTGGGATCGGGAGTGAAGACCCTCGCGGTTGGTGATCACGTACTCGTGTCGTGCGTTTCGGCGTGCGGAGCCTGTCGATTCTGCCGCGAAGGTCGCTACGGACAGTGCCTCGGCGGCGGCGGTTGGATTCTCGGCCACCTCATCGACGGCACGCAAGCGGAACTTGTCCGCGTGCCCTTCGCCGATACGTCAACGTACCCGGTGCCCAAGGGAGTCGGCGACGAGGAGATCCTGATGCTCGCGGACATTCTGCCAACCGCCTACGAAGTCGGCGTCCTCAACGGCCACGTGCAACCCGGCGACACCATCGCCGTGGTGGGCGCGGGACCCATCGGGCTTTCGGCCATCACCTGCGCCAAACTGTTCTCGCCCAGCAGCATCATCGCGATCGATCTCGCCGACGCCCGCCTCGACGCCGCCAAGCGATTCGGGGCCGACCAGACGTTCAACAACAGCAACGCGGACGCGGTGGCGTTCGTCCAAAGTTTGACCGACGGCCTCGGCGTGGACGTTGCCATTGAGGCCGTTGGCGTACCAGCTTCCTTCGAACTCTGTACGGCGTTGGTGCGCCCCGGGGGTCACGTGGCCAACATTGGCGTGCACGGCAAACCCGCCACGTTGCACCTCGAGTCCCTGTGGATCCGCGACGTGACAGTCACGATGGGACTGGTCGATACTTACTCGACCCCGACGCTGTTGAAGCTGGTCACGTCGCGCCAAGTGGACGCCACTCCGTTCGCCACCCACCACTTCGACTTGAACGACATTGTTTCCGCCTACGACGTGTTCGCGCGAGCGGCCGAAACGGGCGCCATCAAAGTCGTTCTGACGCGATGAGTGATGATCGAAACGCGGCGAACACATTCGCTAACCAAGGATGTCGGTGACGAGATGGAGAACGCCGAGCCCAGGGGCAAGAGCGACGCGTCGATCTACGCCGATCTGCTCACGAGCGCTCTCGCCAGCTGGCAGGGCGAGTTCAGTGGCGGCGTCCTGTTCGATCACGTCATCGCGTGTCGCATTGAGATGCTCAACTCGGCTCCCACGCCCGGAGAGAACGCCTACCTAACGCTGGCGAGGGATATTGCCTACGACCGCGCTTTGATTAAGCTCTGCGTGAAGAATGGCATCGACGCCCGGGCGGTGGACTTTGCGCACCCGAGCGAGGAGCGAAGTCGACTCGAACGAGCCCTCGCCGATCACGACATAAACCTCACGGCCATCGCCAAACAGTTTCACACTTAGCCTTGCGACGTTTCGGGGTCCGTGGCACCATTTTTTAGTTTGGTTGCGAAAATGGCGGCCTCGGTGCGATTGTTCATCTGGAGTTTGGTCAAGAGTCCCGTCATATAGTTCTTCACGGTCTTCTCCGAGAGGAACATCGACTCGGCGATCTGACGGTTCGTCAGGCCCTGCGCGACGAAGTCCAAGAGACGTAGTTCTTGGGGCGAAAGTAGATCGAGTGAAGTGAGCGCCTTGGGCGGATTGACGATGCGCTCCACCACGCGGGCAACGGCCCGGGGATCCATGAGCGACCCTCCACCGGCCACCTTCTTCACGTCATCAATGAGGTCGCGGGCTCTGATCTGTTTGAGGACGTATCCGGCCGCCCCGGCCATCACGCTGGCGTAGAGCGCTTCATCGTCGGAGAAGCTGGTCAGCATCAGACAGGTGATTTCGGGATGGCTGGACCGAATTTCGCGACAGACCTCAATCCCACTCCCGTCATCCAGACGCACGTCCAAGATCGCGACGTCGGGCTTGGTTAAGGGGATGCGCGTGAGGGCTTCCGCCACGGTGGCCGCCTCGCCCACGACTTCGATGTCGTCGTCGATCTCGAGAAAGTTGCGGATGCCTTCACGCACCATCTCGTGGTCGTCGAGGAGGAAGACGCGTATGGTCATAAGGCCATTGTGTCAGTATTCACCTCACGCTCCGTAATCAGATAAACATCGCCGCGGCGACTGGCCCCGTGGCGATGTGTACCATCCGAGCCGTGCCCTAGCGGAACATTGACGACTCGGCCAAGATACGTCGTCTCCTCGAAGCCGTCCTCATGATCCGGGCCGACGTCGAACTCTCGGTGCTGCTCCGACACTTCGTGGAAGGGGCCTGTTCACTGGTCCACGCGCGCTACGGAGCCCTGGGGTTCTCAACGAAGCGCACCGGACTCGACCAGTTCGTCACCGTCGGACTGACCGATGACGCGGAAGCGCTCATTGGCCCACGACCAACCGGACGAGGCGTCCTGGGGCTGCTCATCACCGAACCCGCGCCGCAGCCTCGACGACCTCGCCACCCACCCCGACAGCTACGGCGTACCGCCCGATGAGTCGCCGTTCCTCTTGCCGGGAACTAGCTCGCCGTCTGGACCAACGCGAGCGGCGACGCGCCGACGCCAATACTTATGACCGGATGATCCGCTGGAAGGAGCCAACGCATCACGCGATTGAGCTCGTTCTCGGAAATGGCCACGCATCCCTTGGTCGCTGCGCCAAAGCTGACGTGGAGGAAAAACCCACTCCCCGCGCCCTTAACGACGGGATCAGTGTTGTAGTTGATGACGATCGCGTGCGCGTAGGCACGGCCCGAGTAGTACAGGTTCTCGGAGTCACCGCCCGGTGAGACCGGGCTCTTCACGTGATGGTTGTAGAGCCGAGTGGCCGGATTCTCATCCCACCAATCGTCGGAACCCGCTCGAAAGTAGGGCAACTTGGTCCCGTTGTTGGGTTCGTTGCCAAAGGCTCTGGTCAGCGTGAAGATCCCGGCGGGTGTTCGACCGAGACCCTCTCTCGTGGGGCCCACGCCGTGTTGGCCCACGAACGCGATGAAGGGTCCAAAGACCTGAACGTACCGACCATCGCTTTGGAGTTTCCAAGTTCTGAGAACCGCCGACTTCGATCGAGCGTTCGCCGCCTGCACCGTAATCACCTGGCCCGGTGGTTGCGCCGCGTCAACCCGTGACGACGGCACGCTGAGCAACGTGCCCGTGGCGGCGACGAGGGCGAGTCCGGTGATGAGCTTTTTCACCGGGGCCACACGTTTAACGAGCGCCGCCTCATCCAGAGTTGATCTCGCCGCCTCAATGGTTCAACAGAGCTTTCACGTGAGCCACCGTTGAATCAACGGCGGGCCACGGCGCGTCGCCCTCGCCTATCAACAGTCCGCCGATGAGCCCAATTCGTTTCATGGCTAACCACTTTACCTAGTGGCCTCAAACGTAAGACCGCGTACGAGCGTCATCACGAACGCACTGTCGTCGCTCGCGAGTTGGGCGCTTCGAACAGTCGGCAACTTCACCGAGGGAATGGTCTATGGAACGTCACGCCCTTCGTGAGTTCCGATACGTCACAACACTGAGTCTGAGTCTCAGTCGGACGACCGCGAAACCTTGCGGGTGAGATCGACTCACTCGTAGCTCGAGGCCGTGGCCTCGTTGTAACTACTCAAGACGGTGACGCCCGATCCATTGACGACACGGATACCGGTTATCTGATGCAGAGAGACAGCACAGGCCATGGTGGCGTCGACGGGCTTGCCGTTAATGCTCCGGTACGTACCCGCGGTCCACCACGTTCCCTTGGCGGTCTTCATCGACACCGTGTAGACCTCGCCACCGGGGAGACCCTGTTCACGTAGGTCCACGGAAGTGCCCCAGTTCTGTTCAATCAACACCGCGTTGGCTTTGGCGGACGTCGAACCTTGCAGTGCGAACGTTCGTTCAACTGGTTTGGTGGGCGTGGTGTTACCCGCAAAGACGATTACCAGAATCAACGCCGCCGCGATCGCGCCCAACGTGCCAATGCCCGCCACCATCACTCGTTGTCGGCGTCGTTGCAGCGCCGCGACACTTCGAAGGTCGCCGAGCACCCGGTTCGTCAGTTCGAAGGGTACCGAAGCGGTGGGCTCAACGTTCGAGGGGTCGACGAACTTGAGCATGGAGAAAGTCTCCGCCATCTCGCTCGCCAAGGCTCGACACTCGGCGCAGCCGTCAAGGTGCGCGAGGAGTCCCGTCGTCTCGTCAACGGGGAGGTCGCCAAAAACGTGCATCGCGATGACCTCGTGCCACCGCTCGCATCCGTGTTCAGTCATTGGTCCCACCCCGCCTCTTCCATCAAGAGCCGCAACATTCGAAGCGCGTAGAAGGCACGGCTGCGTACTGTCCCTTCGGCCAGCCCGAAGAGCTCGGCGACCTCTTTGCCGCTTCGACCATTGAAGTAGAGCTCGGTGACGACCATCCGATGTTCGGGGTCCAATCGTTTGAGTGCCGATTCTATCTGCCATCCGATCATGGCCTTTTCGACGTGGTCTTCGACGCTGGGTTCGGTTCCTTGGTCGAGCGGGAACGTCCGCGTCTTCGTCTGCTGGATGCTGACGTCCAGAATTACCCGGCGCTCTATGGTGAAGAGCCACGTTCGTAGCGAACCGAGCGTCGAATCGAATCGAGACCTCGAGCGCCACGCCCTCGAGAACGTCTCTTGCACGACGTCTTCGGCGCTCTCGGTGGAGTTCAGCGATCGCCGAGCGAACCCGAACAACTCGCCGCCGTGCGCGAGAAACGCCTCACGCAGACTCGTCTCATCCACTACATCGGGACCGCTTCCGCGGCCAGCTCTCTTCCACGCCATTCGATCACGGCGATCGCCTGCCACGTCAGTCGCAGCTATCCGTGTCGAATTGGTGGAGGAGTGAATCGACGCACCATTCTCAGGCGTGAGATTGGGTCGCGTCGACATATCTAGTATCCGTACCCGCCCCCGCCCGACGTCGACGTCGTCGTCGTCGTCGACGATGACGATGAGGACTTGAAGAAAGTTGCGCCCGCGGTGCTCGCCTTGGCCTTTACGAGGTACCACGTCCCGCCGTCAGCGGTGATGCCCTCGCCGTTTGACTGGAGCTTGGCGCTGTCGCCCTGGTACGTGTACACCGGGTACGAGTTGAACGTGACTTGCTTCATGGACTTGCTTCGCGTGACGAAGCCAATTTTGCCCTTGACGCCGGCGCCCAGAGCAACTGTCTTAACCGAGGTCTTCACGAGCACGGGAGGCCACGTCGACAGACACGATGACGTGCACTTGAGTTTCATTCCCTTTTCCGAACTCAGAACGTACAGCGTCAAAGAGGAGTGATTGACCAACGCACTCGGGAACCCCGTCACGTTGGCCGACTTCAAAACCGGCGACGACGCCCCGTAGGCGCCCACCATTGGCGCGAGCAACACGGCGCTCGCGGCGAACGCCGCGACGCCAAATCGAGTTCCGCGGGAACGCAACACGCCTCGCGGGGTCGGCTTCGTCTCTATCTTGGTCATTCGATGACTCCTTCGGTTCTCGCACTGCCTTGAAACAGCGTCGTACCAATGAATACCGAAGAGACGCTCCAGATGTTCATACGAATTTGAAAACCTTACGAATCTCCAGTATCGGCGCCACATTCTAGGACGCTCGAGGGCTCACTACTCAGTAGTGAGCCGAACTATCAGTGGCTCACGTCGCGTTGAAGTGGGGATTGTAGATGAAACCGACGATCGATCCGTCGGGAGTTTGCACCGTCGCGGTGATGATGCCGTCACCGACGTCCGTCTCGGGAGCGTGCTCTGAGGCGCCCGCGCTCAGTGCCGCCTCGACGGCGCTGGCGACGTCGTCGACTCCCCAGTAGGTCAGAGAGCCCGTCGCCGGGTCCCCGTCGGGTAGCAACCCGAGTTCGTAGCCCCCAGGATTGAAACCAACGTAGAACGGCTCATCGAAGTGCGGTGGCGTACCCAGGAACTCGGTCCACCACAACTTCGAGGCCTCCAACTCCGGTTCCGGGTAGATGACGGTACGTAGACCAAGTAGACGTGCGCGCACGGTTGCCTGTTTAGCACTCGCGTGACAAAGTTGAAAGGGTGAGTATCCAACCTTTCGAACACTTCTCGTGCAGGAGCTTCGAAGCCCGGCCGACGTCCCTGTCCGGTGGCGAGAACGCCTCATCGTAAAGTTCGCTGGGCCCGATTACGAGATCACTTCGCCGATTAAAATTGATTCGTGGAACCACCCAAGGTCATTCTCTACTACGGCTTCACGCCGCTTAGTGACCTTGAGGCCGTGCGACTCTGGCAACGAGAACTCTGCGAGCGCCTCGAACTCAAGGGGCGGATCCTCGTTTCGACGCACGGCATCAACGGCACGCTCGGCGGAGACCTGTCGGCTCTGGCGACGTACATCAGCCGCACCAAGGAGTACCCCGGATTTAAGAGGATTGACTTCAAGTGGTCCGACGGCACGGGCCACGACTTTCCCCGTCTGCGGGTGCGCGTTCGCGACGAAATCGTCACCTTTGGCGCGCCCGGTGAACTCGAAGTGGATGATCGTGGCGTGGTGGGCGGCGGTGTACGTCTCAAACCACGAGAGGTGAACGAGCTGGTCGAAGAGCGCGGCGACGACGTCGTGTTTTTTGACGCGCGCAACGCCTTCGAAGCAAAGATCGGTCGGTTCAAGAACGCCGTCGTGCCAGAAGTGAAGGCGACGCGCGACTTCGTCGGCGAGTTCGACAGTGGAAAGTTCGACCACTTGAAGGACCGGCCGATCGTGACGTACTGCACGGGAGGAGTTCGTTGCGAAGTGCTCTCGTCGGTCATGAAGAAGCGCGGATTCCACGAGGTCTATCAACTCGACGGTGGCATCGTGCGCTACGGCGAAGAGTTCGGAGACAAGGGACTCTGGGAGGGCTCCCTCTATCTCTTTGATTCACGAATGAACCATGAGTTCAGTGACGAGTCCAAGACACTGGGTCAGTGTGAACGCTGTTTCTCTCCGACGAGCAAGTTCTATAACTGCGCCAATCTCGCTTGTCGCAAACTCATCTTGCTCTGCGCGACGTGTAAGGCGGAAAACGTTTCGACGAACTGCTCACCCCAACATCAACTGCTCTGATTAGGCGAAGAATTAAAACTGACCCTCGCGGGTTCCTCAGGCCTCGGACTCGACGACGCGAACGATGGCGCGATCCGCCGCTCTTCGAACCCTCAGTACTGGATCGTGGCCCAGCGCCACCATGGCCTCGAGCGCGTCGCCGACGCGACGGCGCGCGACCACTTTGGCGCTCATCTCTCGTACTCGCCACGACTCATCCTTCGCTCCCTCTATGACCACGCGCGTCGCGACGTCATCGCAGGCGTACAAGAACCCCCGCATCGCCCACACCCGAGGCCAGTAGCCCGAAACGCCCCCCGCGTGGCCGCGAAGAACTTCTGCGGCGGCGGGTCCCGCGAGCGCGTGCAAGGTCTCAACGTCAATCTCTCCGCCACTAAGCATTTGAATGCAGTTCGCCACGACCCTCGCGGTACCTACCCGGCGACACTCGGCTTCGATACTCACGCGCGGCGTTACGCCCCAGTGACTCGCCCTCAACGAAGCGCCGCGTTACTGATCGGATCAACTGACGTCACGGTATGCAGTTTCGCATTACGAGGCGACCGCGCCTAGCGCGTAGTCAGCGTCGACGGCGCTCTCGAGAGCGCGAACGGCGATCGGTGTCCTGGTGAGAACGCCGAGCTCGCGGTTGTACACGAGTGACGATACCGAGAAGTTCTCACTTCCGATAAACGCGGTGCCACCCGTCGCCGTGCAGTCCGCGCAGATGACCTTGGCGTGGATGTAGATCTGCGATTCACTGAGCGTCGAAAACCTTACGCCGGCTCCTTCCATCTGGGTGAGTGCCGCCGTCCACTCCGACGAGTACGTCATCACTACCTTTACGACGACGCCTCGTTTGGCGGCCGCCATCAACGCTCCTTCAATGGTCGCGTTATCCATCTCTTCGTTCTCAACGAGAAGGGTCTTCTTCGCCGAAGCGATCAAGTTAACGAGCGCTGACGTGGAGCCCGGGCTCCACACGAGACCCCCGGCACTCTTCGGCGCCGCGTGGTGGTGCGAGAAGTCGGCGTCAAAGGTCGACGAGATCGCCGCGACGTCGAGAGGTCTCGTGTCCTCAACCCAGAAGTCCCTCGTCGAGGAGTAGTCGCCCGTGACGAGATTGCCCGTGCCGACGTAGGCGACCCTACTGTCGATGACGACGTACTTCGCGTGAAAGATCGTTCCCGATGGTGTCCACGCGACGTGCACACCACCGGCTTCGAGGAGCGACGCCGCGCCCGCGTTGTCGCTTCGCCCGTAGTAGGCGGCGTTTAGAAGCACGCGCACAATGAGTCCGTCACGGGCCTTGGCGATCAGATCGTTCTCGAGGGTCGTGTCGGAGAGTTCGTACATTGAGACGTAGATCGTCCGACGGGCCTGATTGATGGCGCCATCGAGAAAGCCGTAGCCCGACGAGGGCTCCGTCCATACTTTCGCCACCACCGAAACGGGTACGGGGCCGCTCGCGCTCGCGTCGAGCGCGAGAAACACCGAGCCGGCGAGAACGGTACTCGCCACGAGCGCTACCAACGTTCCCTTCACTCTTTCGAGGTTAGAACTGCGGTGTTTCATGGCACCGTGCGTTTCACGTCGTCACTCCCCGACCGAGCCACCCGCTAGCTCTACGACAATGTCGAGATGGCCGAGGTGTCGCGCGTACTCCTGGAGCAAGTGGAACAAGACGCGCTCGAGGGTCGGCGACGAGGCGCCGTCCCACCGAGGACCGGGGATACCGAGGGCGTCGAGGTCGTTGCTCTCGATGACTCTCCGACTGCGCGCACCCTGGTCGAGTAGCGCGCTCAGCAGTTCCTCGCGTGTTTCAACCTCGTCGACGAACCAACGCTCGTCTCGACGGTCGCCCCAGGGATCTTCAACACTGAGACCCTCGAAGCCCCACTCCAGCCACCTAATTTCGACGAAGGTCAGGTGCTTAACGAGCTCGAGTGGCGTCCAACCCGATGAAAGTCGACTACGGCGCAGTTCGGTTTCGGGAAGCTGCTCGACGCGTGCGATGACTCCGAAACGAAAGTAGTCAAGGTAGCTGACGAAAACCTCGGTTCGAGACGAGCGGGGAACTGTCGGACCTGGGAACTGCTCTTCCATTGGCGTAAGTATTACGCAGAGCTTCGCCGCTCGACCCAGATGAGCCGTGCCGCCTCGAGTGAGAGGGTGAGCGGCTCGCCCGCGACGACTAGGGCCACGTCGTTGGGCCCGAGGTCTGATTCAACGACCCCCCTCGGCAAACTGTGTGGGTGAAGGAGTAAGGCTAATGTCGCACCCTGAGCCGATACTGACTCCGTGAGCACAGCCGTCCTCGAGAACACCAGCACCTCGACGGCCACTACGACCCAGGCCTACTCCTTCGCGATCGACCCCACTCCCGAGCAGGGCAATCTCTTGCGTAGCCACATCGGGGGCTCACGTTTCGCCTACAACGTCCTGCTGGGCCTCGTCGCGGCCAACTGGGACGAGAACCGTGAGAAGAAGGCGGCCGGTCTCGAGGTGACGAAGTACGACTACCTCTCCACCTCGCACTTCGGACTGCTCTACCTCTGGGCCGAGACGCGCAACGAGCTGGCCCCGTGGTGGGGAGAGAACGGGGTCAGCACCTACAACGACGCCGCCCAGCGTCTCAGCAAGGCCTTCACCAACTTCCACCGGGGCCGGGCCAAGTTCCCCACCTTCAAGCGCCGGGGCCAAGGTGGATCCGTGCGGTTCACGAACACGGCGGTGCGCCTCAGCGACGCCCACCACGTGCGCATCAGTCGGATCGGCGAGGTGAAAACCTACGAGTCCACCCGCAAGCTCTACCGACCCGTGAATCGCGGAACGGCCAAGATCATGGCCGCCACGGTCTGCGAGCGTGGCGGCAAGTGGACCGTCGCCTTCACCGTCGAGGTCCAGCGGCGGGTTTGCGCCGCTCGCGCGCCAGAGAGAGTCATCGGCGTCGACGTCGGCCTCACTACCCTTTACACCGGTACCACTCCTGATGGCGAGCAGGTCCTTCAGGTGGCCAACCCTCGCCACCTCCAACACTCCGAGAAGAAGTTGGCGCACGCGCAGCGCATCGCCGCCCGGCGCCAGGGTCCCCGACCGGGACAGGCACCATCCAGCCGGTGGAAGAGGGCCAACACCCGGGTCCAGAAGATCCACTCAGGCGTGGCCAACGCGCGTCGCAACCTCATTCACGAGACCACGACGATGTTGGCCAAGGACTACGACGTCATCGTGGTTGAGGACCTGAACGTCGCGGGGATGTTGAAGAACCGCTCACTCGCCAAGCACATCTCTGATGCGGCGTGGGGTGAGTTCACCCGCCAACTCGAGTACAAGACGAAGTGGTACGGATCGACGCTGGTGAAGGCCGGCCCGTTCTACCCGTCATCGAAGACCTGTAGTCGCTGTGGGACGGTGAAAGCCAAGCTGTCTCTTGACGAACGGACGTATCACTGTGAGACCTGTGGTCTTGCAATCGACCGCGATGTGAACGCGGCCATCAACCTGGCCAGATTAGGCCTGCCGGGGACAAGCTCCGGTACTGGACGTGGAGGGGAGGTAAGACCGGTGGCATCCACTGACCCGGCTCACCCCGATGAAGCGTCAACCGACACGCCACCAGAATCAGGCGCGTAGGAGATACTTCGGTTCAGAACTGCAGTGGTGACGGTGCGGCTATTTGGCTTACTCCTTCGCCCACACAGTTTGCCGAGGGGGCAACGACCTTTACCTCACTGCCCTCTTTGATGGAGTGTTCGGCGAGCATCGCCAACAGCGCCGGCGCTTCGTGTTCAGCCACTTCGGAGATTCGCCGCACGGTAGCCGGCCTATCCAGTTCCAAGTCCGCGAGCGCCATGAGCACGCCGTAGGGCGCGTCGCGTCCAGGTATGACGTTGCCGTGTGGACAGGTTGCCGGTGAACCCATCGACAGATCAATCTGGTCAACGACGACGTCGGAAACCGCCGAGGAGATTCGATCGGCCTCGACGTCGGCCGTCGCCCAGTCAAAACCGAGCACGTCGGTGAGCCAGCGTTCGAGTATTCGGTGACGGCGTACCAGTCCCGTCGCCGTACTTTCTCCACTTTCAGTCAGCGTCACGCTGCGATCAGCTCCGATCTCCACCCAACCGTCGCGCTTGAGTCGAACCAGCGCGTCACTCACCGTCGGCGCACTCACCGAAAGCCAATACGCCAAGCGACCCGGTCGAACGACCTCGCCTTCAGCGGCGATGTAGTGGATCTCTTCGAGATATTTGTCGACCGTCGCCGTGTGAGGACTCGACATCTAGGCCGCGCCCACGCTGAAACGAGAAGGGGCCGCCAGTGGATCGAAAGAGGTTATAAAACAAAGGTTGAAGGGTCCCAAAGGTCTCATTTAGGTGAGGCTAACCAAAGCCAAGTTCGGAGTCAAAGATGGGCGCCCAAGCCACTCATCGCGTCACGAACTGATAAACGGAAGTCTATACTTGCTTGTAAGCAAGCAACTAAATTCACTGTAAGGGAGCGCGTTTCAATGTCGCAAATGAAAGAAATGCACCGCGATCATTACAAGTGGATCGCCCTCACGAATACCACGTTGGGCGTGTTCATGGCGGTCATCAACTCGTCGATCATCTTGATCTCACTCCCCGCAATCTTTCGCGGTATCGGTATCAATCCCCTCTCGCCGGGCAACGTGGGATACCTGCTCTGGTTGTTGATGGGATACCTGCTCATCACCGCCGTTCTCGTCATTAGTCTCGGCCGACTGGGCGACATCGTGGGACGTGTTCGTATCTTCAACTTGGGATTCTTGGTGTTCACGATCGCCTCGGTCTTGCTGGCGATCGACCCCTTTCGCGGCAGTTCGGGGGCACTCTGGCTCGTGTTATGGCGTCTCGTCCAGGGCGTTGGCGGCGCGATGCTCTTCGCTAACTCGGCCGCCATACTCGTGGACGCGTTCCCCTCTGATCAGCGCGGTCTCGCGATGGGCGTCAATCAGGTCGCCGCGATTGGCGGGTCGTTCGTGGGACTCATCGCCGGCGGACTGCTCTCAATTATCGATTGGCGACTGGTCTTTTGGGTCTCGGTACCCTTCGGCCTCATTGGCACGGTGTGGAGCTACATGAGCCTTCGCGACAACGGCATTCGCACCCACGCGAAGATCGACTGGTGGGGCAACGTCACCTTCGCGGTGGGACTCACCGCGCTCCTGGTGGGCATCGTCTACGGCATCGAGCCCTACGGCGTGCACTCCATGGGTTGGACGTCGCCCCTAGTCCTGACCTCGTTCTTGATCGCGGCGGTCTTTCTCGTGACCTTCTTCATCATTGAGACCAAGGTCTTGGCGCCGATGTTTAACATTCAACTCTTCAAGATTCGCGCCTTCTTCATGGGTAGCGCCGCCGGACTGCTCGCCGCCATCGCGCGCGGCGGGTTGCAGTTCATGCTGATCATCTGGCTGCAGGGAATTTGGCTACCGCTGCACGGTTACAACTACGCCGACACGCCCCTGTGGGCCGGAATTTTCCTCTTGCCCCTCACGGTGGGCTTCATGATCGCGGGACCGATCTCGGGCTACCTCTCGGACCGACACGGCGCGCGCATTCTCTCCACGACGGGACTCAGCGTCTTCGCGCTCAGCTTCGTCGGTCTACTCGTCGTGCCCACGAACTTCTCGTACTGGATCTTCGCCGTCCTCATCTTCATCAACGGCGTGGGTGGCGGAATGTTCTCGGCTCCGAACTCGGCGGCGATCATGAACTCGGTCCCGGCCAACGAACGCGGCGGAGCGGCCGGTATTCAAGCGGCCTTCATGAACACGGGGATGGTGCTCTCCATTGGCATCTTCTTCTCGCTCATGATCGTCGGGCTCACGAGCACGCTGCCCAAGGCCATGTTCAAGGGCCTCACTTCGCACGGCGTCAGCCTCGCGCAGGCCCACACCGTCGCCAACATGCCCGCCGTCGGGAGTCTCTTCTCGTCGTTCTTGGGATTTAATCCCCTGAAGAGCCTGCTCGGATCGAGAGCACTCACGCACGTGTCGAACGCCCAGTGGTTGAAACTGACCGGCAAGAAATTCTTCCCCGACCTCATTCAGAGTCCCTTTCACCACGGACTGATCATCGTTTTCGTGGTGGCGATCCTGCTCTCGGTCGTGGGAGCCCTCTTCTCGGCGCTGCGCGGTGAGCGATTTATCTCCCAACGAGAGTCCATGGCCAAGCACGCGGGTGACCTCGCCGAAAGCTCGGGCGCGGTGCCCGGTGAGATTGCCTACGAGTCCGAGGTCGTTCGATGACCTCGCTCGAGTTGCCGACCCCGACCGGGACCAGCGCGGTGCGACTGCGCGTGGCGCTCGTTCGCCTCGCACGAACTATCCGCCGTCACAGCGGACAGAGCCTTACGCCCTCGCAGATCTCCGCGCTCGCTACGGTCGAGGAGTACGGACCTATGCGCATCAGTACGCTCGCTGCGCACGAGTCGATGGGGGCACCGGCGGCGACGCGCGTCGTGGCGAGCTTGGAAGAGCAACAACTCTTTGAGCGCCGCGACGACCCCGAAGACAAGCGGGCCTGTCTCGTCGATCTGAGCGACATCGGCCGAACGGTATTGGCCGAGCTCTGGAGCGAACGAACCATTGGACTCAGTTCGCGACTCGATCGACTGAGCGCCAAGGAGCGCGCCACCATCGACGCCGCCCTACCGGCGTTGGAGAAATTGGTGCGCGACAACTAGCGACGAGTCGAACGCTCGAACCGTTGGGCTAGACGAGAGCCGCGTCCAGGGTGATGGTCGTTCCGGTCAGCGCCTTACTGACCGGACAGCCCAACTTCGCGTCGTTGGCGGCTTTGACGAAGCCCTCCTCGTCGAGACCATCAACCTTGCCGCGCACGCGGATCGCGATGTCGGCAATGCGAAATCCCCCCGCAGGGTCGGGTCCGAGCCTGACCTCGACGTCGACGACGAGTGATTGGGGCGTGCCTCCGGCCGCGGCGACGCCGGCCGAAAGGGCCATTGAGAAACACGCGGCGTGCGCCGCGGCGATCAACTCTTCGGGACTCGTCGTGCCGTCGGCTTCTTCCGCCGTTCGCTTCGGAAACGAAACGTCAAAGGTGGCCAGACCACTGCTCACTAGTTCAACTTTTCCGGATCCGTCTTGAAGACCACCCGTCCACGTGGTGCGGGCCTTACGTGTTGGCATTTTCACTCCTTCTGCGTAGCTCTCGCTAGGCATTCTACGTTCGCTTTTTGGACGAGGCCAACGGGAGTGCGGAGGCGAAGAAAAACGAGCGGAGAAAGATCTCGTTTTTAACGTACGAGTCCACCCCGTATGCCACAATCGACTTCATGGCGCGAGCAAGAAAGCGACGGATCAGTACCCAAAGGTATCTGATCATCGGCGGCGCGCTGGCGACTGCGGTGTTGGTGCTGGGCGCCAGTCTGGCGCTGAACACTTCTCGAAGTACGTTCACGACATTCGACAAAAGTCCAAAGTTCGCGATGCCGATGACGGGCTTCGGGGGGTACACCTGGAGAGGGAGCGTGAAGCAGATCAGCGCGAAGTGGCGGGTTCCGGCGATCTCGATCGACTCTCCTACGGGCAGTGCCTCAACCTGGATAGGTGCGCAGGGCGCCAAGACCAGTCACTTTATTCAGATCGGTGTCGTTGAGAACCGATTGAATTCACATTCGACCGTCTACGAGGCCTTCTGGAGCGACGCCAAAGTCGGATTCACCCCTCAGATACTCGGTAGCGTCGACGCCGGCGATCTCGTCTTCGCTTCCATGAATCGCAACAAAAAAGGTTGGGATATCAAATTTGTTGACCCCTCGAGAACCCTCTACCAGGCGGCCGAGATTTTCTTTCACGCGGGTTCGTCGTTCACGCACGCGGAGTGGATTCAAGAGGATCCCACGCAGGGCAACATCGTGGCGAGCGACGTCGCGTACCCCGACATAAAAAACGTCCAGTTTCAAAGACTGCGAGCGAACGACCACGCACCTCACTTGGGTCTCAATGACGCAAAAATACTGATTACCTCGAACGGCAATATTCGAGTCCCTACCTCGGTACGCCATGATTCGTTCACGTTCGACTCGCCAAAGGGTGCGGCGTTGCAGTATCTGCTCAACGCGAAAACGCTCGATGTTTCGTCGTCCGCGTTCAGTGCCGAGTTGGCTCGATGGAGTTCGACCAGTAACCAGGAACGGTCGCAGGACACCAAAGTGTTCATTGACGCCCTCAGGGCGAACGAGGCGGTCTTAGAGGCTGAGTCGTGGCCCAAGTCCACTCGTCGCGATATGTCAAAACTTGTGAAGAACACGAAGCACCAGGTGATCGACCTTGAAGTTTGGTCATCGTCTGGACTGAAGAAGAGCGGACCCGCTTACACGAAATATTTTGCGAGCGTCGCCAAACACCATCACTTGGTGAATGAGGTGCGCGCCTCGCTGGGATTGCCACCTGCCAAGTGAGTCCGAAGAAGGACTCCTAGAATTCGGCTCGCTGAGATCTGCTGTGATGGTGGCACCGCATCCACGGTTCGCTTCTCGTAGGAAGCGAAGAGTCACGCGTGATGGTACATCGCCACGCCGCTCACGCCCTTTCACTCGGCACCGCGGCGCACCCACGGATCTGTTGTCGAGCGAGGTCTTGACCGGCGCCGACTTTGGTACGAAACTGCTCCCATGTCGAGCGAAGAGATTGACGCGTACCTCGCGACCCTAGACGAGCCCCAGCGATCAACGTTGGGAGCACTACGTCTGACCATCATGGAGATTGTTCCCGACGCGGATCAGATCATCTCTTACGGCGTGCCCGCCTTCCGAGTGGAGGGCAAAGTGATCGGAGGTTTCGCGGCGTACAAGCAACACCTCAGTTACTTCCCCCACAGTGGGTCGGTACTACCCGAGCTAAAGGCCGACGTCAAAAGGTACGCAACGTCGAAGGGGACCCTTCGCTTCGCCCTCGACACGCCGCTGCCAAAACCACTCGTGGAGAGACTGCTCAGGGTCCGAATGGATCAAGCGCTCAGTAACGAGCGTCACCAGCGCTAAAACGAACGAGGGGCCTAGAAAGTTACGACTCGTACTTCGGCCCAGCCTCGATCGAACCAATGGCGTTGGTGACGTAAGGCCGTCTTCGGGAATCTCCGTCCCGATCAGCCACTGAGTCAAGGGCGACACTCCACGACTGTCCCGGCAAGAACCTGAAAGTCGAGTCCCTCTAGCTCACGCTCCCAAGAGGAGGAGACCGGGAGTCCCGACCCTGGCGCCAGCTCGTGGTCACGGCCCTGGCCAGTCGATGCTTCCTCGTCAATCAGTAACCCGGGACGCTCAGCGCAGAACTCGCCGCCTCGCGGTGGTGTCGGCGAATCCTGGTCGCTAGGACCACGGAGAATATCCGCTTCCAGCCAGTAGGATTATGCATACTTCCTAGTCACAAGGTATTTATCGAGATTATCTACCGCTGCCCTGTTTTCGAGCAATTCTGGCCCCTAGGCTCTTACTTGGCAGTAACGACTGCTTCGTCGTCGCCCCACAGAGTCGTGGAACAGGTGACCCAACAAATTACGCCCCTTGGTGGGGACTCCAATAACTCGCCAAGGTTCGTGCTGTGCGCCAGCGACACGTCGCTCGACAGCGCTTCGGACCAGGTGCGTAGATCGAGGAGATAGCCGTGCGAAGGATTCTGTTCGCTTTGCTGATTGCGCTGGTCACCCCCCTGGTCCTGCTGACGCCGCCCGCCAGCGCCGCGGCCATCGCCAAACCCGCCAAGGTCGCCAAGCCCGTCATTCAACCCGCCCACCTGACGGTCAACCCCGTGACGCACGCTCTCCTGGTGGCCGCGGTGTCCGTAGGAGTCAGCGTCCGTGAACTACGGGCCGAATGGCAGCACGTGGCCATCTGCGAGGTCAGCGGTAACTGGTCCATGACCGGGCCCCTGTATTCGGGCATTGGCTTCTTGAACACCACGTGGGACGAGTACGGCGGCGCCCGCTACGCCCCGCTGGCTGGCGAAGCGTCCGTGGTCCAGCAGATCATCATCGCCATGAGGGTGACCCATGGTTTGGTCCCCGATCAGAATGGTTGCTCTCCAGGGGGCTGGTAGCAACCGCGATCACTGACACCGCGACTCCTCGACAAGGACCCACCGAGGGGCGCGAGATTCTTGTCACGTACGATTGCCGTCAGCGTGTTTCGAGTCGTTGATTCACTACGATGGGGAAGTTCAAGTTATCATTCACACTCGAATAGAACGCGACCATGACACTCGATATCGAAAGTGTCGACGGTCGGCGCCGTAGTTGACCAGAGGTGACTCCGTCCTTGAATGACGCTGACGGCAATCGTGTCTCCGCATGGGTCTCGTGGTTGGAACGGCCACTTTCAACCGGGCGGTGCGTGGTCGGTTGGGTCAGTGCCACCTCAATATTCATCGGTTTGACCGCGCTGCTTGGTGGACCAAATCAAGGCGACTCCTATTCATCGACCATCTCGGCGTGGGCAATCTCGCACGGCGACTTCTCGTGTTCTTACCCTCCCGCGAGTTCGTATCACTTCCCGCTCACGGCGCCGCTGTACCCACTGCTCTCTGGTGGGATAGCCGCACTGCTCCGAATCGGCCATAGCGTCGGATTTCCCAATCAAGCCGCACTTGGCCCGCACTGTATTACGGCATTCAAAAGCATCTTGGCGTGGAGCGCCGAGTCACAAGCCGACCAGGCCACGCTGGCGATTGGGTATCTAAGTTGGCTTGTGCTGCTGGGCGGGGTTATCGCTCTGTTGCGGGCGTGTGGTCGAGGCCGCCGTGGCTGGGAGCCGACGATCCTCGCCCTCGTGGCGCTCACTCCTCCAGTATTCATGGCCCTTGGCGTCTTCTTCCATCCACAAGATCTCGTGGCGCTGGGCTTAGTCCTGTGGGGCGTCGCCAGCGCCCGGCGCGGCGTGTGGGGCTGGGCCGGAGTCCTCCTAGGACTGGCGTTTAGTTCCCAGCAGTTTGCGATCCTCGCTCTCATCCCACTCGCCGTAGTCGCACCACGAACGCACCGGTGGAAATTCCTGGGTTCAGTGATCGTCGCCGCGGCCGTCGTCGACGTGCCGCTCGTGCTGATGACTTCCGGTCGCGCGTTTAGCGCGGCGGTGATCGGTACTGGTTGGGCGCATTCGACCGGTGGCACGATGCTGGATGAAGTAGGGCTGTCGAAGTCGGCGGCCGTACTCCTCTCGCGTGCACTGCCGGTGATTTTCTCGGTGGCACTTGCTTGGTGGGCGAAACTCCGCCTCGGATCACGCGCGCTCGAACCAGTCGCGTTGATTGCTCTCGTCGCCACGTCATTTTGTTTCCGACTCGTTTTTGAGGTCAACCTTTGGGGTTACTACTTCATGGCGACCGCCGTGACATTGGTACTACTGGACGCTTCACTTGGCCGAATCCGTGGAGTTATGGTGTCGTGGTTAGCTCTTGTCACGTGGGCTTTCAACCCACTGCTCTTCACCGCTTCCGGGAGGGGACATCCTTTCCGAGTGGCCGCGTACGACGCACTCCCGATCGTGATGATCGGCGTGGCACTCTTGCTCATAGTGCTCGACGCGTTTCATCATCGAATTCGCTGGTATCTTGTCGTCTTTGTTCTTCTTCTCGTGGCCGCTCGCGCTCACGAAGGCTGGCGGAATGTCCCGTCGGGACCACCCACCTCAGTTTGGTACTGGCAACTGGTGCTGGTCCCCATTGCGCTGGTGTGGGCCGCCGGGCCGCTCATTTCGTTGGCAAGGAAACGCTCCGACTTCGAAGTCACAAGAGCTCTCGCCGATTAGCTGCTGGACGCGTGCTTCGCTTCAGCGCCCACGCACTCGAGGCTTGTCACGGCTTCGGTGCGTTCTCCGTATCACGGTATCTACGAGCGGCATCGCGTTGAGGTGGACTTCAGAGCGCCAAGCGATTGTAACCGTCAGGTCGGAGGTTGCCGGTGTCGGAGACCCGACGCGACGGGCACGGACGCACGCACTGGAGTTCGAAGGATGTGTCGAGATCACTCATGGCACAGTGGTCACCTCGTTCCTTGGCCAGGCGGCCTCGCCCTAGCGAAGACCCGACCACAAAGTGCGGTCACGAGATGCAACGACAACTCGTTCACCGTGTCCAACGCCCAAGTAGTGTCCGCGGCACATCATTCCAAGTGAAGTGAGTCAATGTCGGTAAGCGTGGCTTTTCTCGAACAAGCTTGCGTTCACGGTGCCACCGCCATCAGGTCAAGGACCCCGACCAAGATGGGAATCTGGGGGACACTAGAGTTCCTCTCATGAGACTTCGCCGATGGAAGCGCACCGCCGTGGGCTGGCTTACGTTTTCCGTTTTGGCCGCTACCTCCGTTGGCATCATCCCGACGTCGGCGTCGGCAACTTCGAGTGCCCTCGAGTTCAATTCACCGTCCGGACTGGCCTTTGGCGGCGGTCACCTGTGGGTAACCAACGAGGCGGGCAACTCCGTTTCCGAGATCAATCCGTCGAGCGGTTCGTGGATCACCACCTTGCGGTCGAGCAACTACGAATTCAACCGACCGACGGCGATCACGCGCTCAGGAGCGGACCTCTTCATCACGAACGCGGTCGGCTCGGTCAGCGAGATTCGTGCCGACAACGGTGTTTTGGTGCGTGTCATCTCTGGTGCGCAGTTCCGCTTCGTCGACCCGGTGGCGATCGAGGCGACCGGGCGCACGATCTTGGTGCTCAACGCCGGTCGGTCCAACGGCGCGGGATCAATCACGGTGATCAATACCCGCACCGGCTCGCTGGTGCGCACGGTGTCGGGCTCGCGCTTCGCCTTCGCGGATCCCGTGGCGCTCGCAGTCTCTGGTCCCAACGTTTTCGTCGCCGACAAGGGCAACAACTCCATGACCGAAGTGAGTATCGCCCATGGACGATTGGTTCGGGTCGTCTCGCAGCAAGGGCTGAGTGCTCCCGACGGAATTGCCGTCGGAGCTGGCCACGTTTGGGTGGCCGATAGCGCGAGCAACGCGGCCACCGAGATCGCATTGGCAACGGGCGCCGTGATCGCTACCGAGACCGACTCGGACGGTAGTTATGGATTCGGATCCCCGTCGGCGGTGATCGGTTCTGGCGGCAACATCTTTATCGCCAGTCCGTTTGGTACCAGCCCCATGGTGACCAAGTTGTCGGCCTCGAACGGTCAGCCGAGTTGGTATATGTGCAACACCAACGGCCCGTACTACTTCAGTCTGCTCTCGGCGTTCGCCGTCTCCGGCAGTACTCTCTGGGTGGCCAGCCGGTCCGGCGCCAACAGCACGACCCCCGGTGCCCTCACGGGATCACTCACCGAACTGTCCACCGGGAGCGGCGCGTTAATCACTACCTTGCCGTCAGCCACGAATCCAGTTCCTACGACCACGTCGACGACGACCACCACGACATTGCCGTAGTGTCTTGGACCTGACGAAACGGGTCTGCTGGTGAGATCTAACGGGGCACAGGACGAGAGACCCGGGCGGACCCTTCGCTTAGGCCACTCGATTGCGTTGCGTGGGCGCTGCGCACTCACGACAGAGCACCACGGACGAGCGCGAGTTCTTCTTTGGATCGGGCGCGCGAAGGATGCGAATGACGCCGCTGGATCGACACTGACGCTGGTGCCAGCACGAATGGCGCGCGCACCCACAGGCCCCCGTGGCGGGCGAGCGCGACGCTTTCACCGACATAGAGTCGCCAACTGATGAAGAGGGAGGTACCTCGCTCACGGACATCTCCTCGTCTCCTTAAAGTACAAAGTTTACTGAGGACGAATTGAAAAACGTGTCTTTCACGGGCAAACCTTGCGTGTAGTGACGAAGGTCGTTCCACTTCGGGGCTTCGTCGAATGATCCCACTGGCGAGAAAGTAGATGTCAACAATCTCTTCCGGGCAAGTTGATTCGTGTAGAACCTGAACACCGCTGCGGAGACTCAAGATGTCTAAGACCCCGGTACAGTCTGAGAGGCAAACCCACGTGACCAGGACGTGGCCGAAGTACTATCGATGACGTTGATGGAGAGCCGGGACTTTCTACGTCGGGAACCTGTGAACGATACTGCTGAACACGGCTTCGCGATGGTTGCAACGTTGATCGTTGTTGTGATTCTCGCCATACTTTTCGCGATCACCCTGTCTCTCAGTGGTGGCAACGCCCCTAAGAGTTCCGAAAACGCGACCACGATTCCAAAGAGCATTGCGGCTGGCGCCCAAGAGGCAACAGTTTCGGCGTGTGAGGCCAGCTTCGAAACCGTTCGCACCGCTCTTGAGACCTATCGGGCGCTTAACGGCGATAATCCTCCAGCCGGCACGGCTTGGGCGACTTCAGCTGCAAACGGTGGACCGCTTCTCAAAGCGTGGCCAGCCAGCGCGAAGTCCTACGCAATCACCTGGAACGGATTGACTCTCGACGTGGTACCCGCCAAAGGCGTCGCTTCCCATGGTTCGTTCGGCACCGCGTCCCCTCTGACCGGGTGCTTAGCGGCCTAGCCAAGTGGCTGCGTGTCTTGGAGAAGTCAACCTTCACCCGTGCCCGGTGTCTGTCCGCGACGCTGACGTCGGCCAGAACGGCAGCCGGATCAATTGCGAGTCACCGCTCTCCAACGAGGCTGGTGCTGCTTCGGGGCTTCGTCGAATGATCCCACTCGCGAGAAAGTGGCTCTTCGGAAATGAGCAGGGTGCGCCGCTCGCCGACAGCAAGCACTTGACGTTCCAGGGGCCAGAAGGTGCCCCACCTACCCGGCGGTATGGGCCACCCAGCACCGAAGTGCCATGCTTGACCTCGCAGGCCCGGCCGCCGATGTTCTCCTTCAGCCGCGGTTGCGGGCGGTGAGTAGTAGGTACTCCCAGTCCATGACCGTCGTGTCGGTGCCATAGTCGAAGCGTCGGGCGAGGTCGGCGAGGTCGCGGTCCAGCGCATCAATCCGATCGGGGTCCTCGGCGATGCCCCGGTAGGCGACGATCGTCGGGCCATAGTNNGCCGTAACGTCAGTGACTCGGTCGCCGAACAACGTGCGCACATGGTTCTCGTCGCCCCACAGCGGAGGCGGCTGAGCACCCGGAGGAGGAGAGGGCGCGTACGGCTTCATCGTGGCGAGCATCTGACCGAGGAACCCTTCCGGGGTCCAGCTGAGTAGGCCGATGGTCCCGCCGGGACGGCAGACCCGGGTCAGCTCGTCGGCAGTGGCCTGGTGGTGGGGGGCGAACATGACCCCGACACAAGACAGGACCACGTCGAACTCGCCGTCGGCGAACGGCAGTGCTTCGGCGTCCGCCTCGAGCCACTCCACCTCCACGCCGTGCTGGGCGGCCTTATCTCGCCCCGAGGCGAACAGTTCCGGAGTGAGGTCGCAGGCCACCACGCTCGCTCCGGTCAGGGCTGCGGGAATGGTGGCATTGCCNNNGCCTTGAGGGCCTGGTCTGCCTTGACGGTGTCGCTCAGTTCAGTCATCGTAACTCTCCTCCTATGGCCGGGTACTGCGGTTCGAGACGGACGATGGGCCGAGCGCACACCGTGAGCTGGCCCGATCGCCCGTGGGGCTGATCCTCATCGTCACTGCCCTCGGATCCAGGATAAGGAAGGGCGGGTCCTCGGGCTAGTACAAGATCTGTACTGGTAACGTGTGCAGGCGTGGGGTCCGGGTACTACCAGTTCTGCCCCGTCGCCAAGGCGATGGAGCTGCTCGACGAGCGCTGGACCCTGCTCATCGTCCGCGAGCTCGTGATCGGGAGCCAGCAGTTCAACGAACTGCGCCGCGGTCTGCCGCGAATGTCGCCGTCGTTGCTGTCCAAGCGGCTGCAACAGCTGGCACGTGCTGGGATCCTCGAGAGGAGGGCCGAAGGGAGCGACGTACGGTACGTCCTGACCCCGGCGGGTCAGGAGCTGCGGCCGGTGGTCGAGGCGCTGGGTACTTGGGGTGTCCGTTGGATCGGCGAACTCGGCGACGAGGACCTCGATCCGAAACTCCTACTGTGGGACATGCACCGCAACATCGACCACGCCGCCGTCCCGGGCGGACGGACCGTGGTCCAGTTCACTTTCCCCGACGCACCAGCGAAGGCTCGTGATTGGTGGATGGTGATTACCGGCGATGACGCCGACGTGTGCGATGTGGACCCCGGTCACCCGGTGGCCGTGACAGTGAGCGCCAGCCTGCGCCGCATGGTCGAGGTCTGGCGCGGCGACTCAGGGTGGTCCGACGCCCTTCGTTCGGGCGAAATCGAAGTGAGCGGTCCCGAAGCGCTTCGCCGGGCCCTGCCGCTGTGGTTCACGCTATCGATGTTCGCTTCGGTACCTCGGCCTGCGTAGCGTCTCAACGGCTGCGATCGTCCTGGTCAAGAGCACTCGGCGTTCAGAGCTTCCGGCTTTGACGACGGCACTGCTGACTGGCGCACAATGATGCCGACGCATTGCCCATAGCCGGGACCAGGTTCCCCGCTCACCGGTCGCGGTTACCGAGTGGACTCCCCTGGCTACCCGGCCTAGCCCACTCGTGTCGGTCGGGGGCTGGCAACTGTCGCGAGCACGAGACCGGCCACCGTGACTGCACCGCGCTCATTTCCGAAGAGCCCCTTTATCGCCACTCGATTCATATCCTTAGACCCCGCTCAAGTGCGAAGCGCCGAGAAAGTGGTCGGACGTGGCTTCGTTCGCGCTAGCTCGGATCGGCGAATCGGGCGACGGTAAAGGCGATCGTCGTCGGCACACTTAGGGCGAAGACCACCAGCATCATCGTGACGATGACCAGTGACGAACCTCGAGTGTGGTCGTGAACGAAGGCGAACTCGATCATCCCCGCGGTAATGACGTAGGCCAGCAGCGACCACTTGAAGACGACGCCGAACGTCGACCACGCGAAACCTTTGATTCGAAAGAGCAGTCCCGCCGCAACGACGAGCAGAATGATCGCTCCACAGAGAAGCGCCGTCGCGAAACCGAGCGGCGCCACACGAGGGGCGTAGGAGGCGAGCAAGATGCCGCCCACAATGACGAGACCGAGAGCGCCGGAACTGAGCCACCCGATCGGAGGAACGGGACGATCGCCGGTGTCAACGGGCGAAGAAGAACTCGTCACACTCATCGCGATCCCAGTCTCGTCATGATAATCAACGTCGCGATCTGCATGATGCCCGTGATGCCCGCGGTGTAGATAAAGCGCTTCATCAATAGTCCGATTCGTTCGCCGTTAGGAACGGGTTTATTCATCTCGTACAACACGGCGATATTCGCCGGTTCGAGAACACCGAGCGCGATAACGGCCATGACGCCCACGACACAGAACGACACGATCAGCCAGGCGTGATTAGGACTGGAGGCGACGAGGTTACCCGCTCCTCTCGCCACCTGAAAGCCCGTGGCGAGCGTCATCATCACGACGGTCGGCATGATGATCACCATCTTGGGCATGAATCGAGCAGAGAACTCCGCGCGAGCGAGAATAGAAAGCCGTCCGAGAATCGGACCGATGATCAGGCCCACGAAGAGATCGATCCCCGTCCAGAGACCACCGCCGACGACGTGGTTGAACATCAGTCCCCACTGCCAGTTAAAGCCGATTGACAGCGCCACAAAAATGACGGCGAGCGCGGCGACGGGAAGCCCACGCAGCGGCACGACCTGGATTTTTGGGCGCTCGGGCGCGGGCGCGGGTTGCGTCGGCGCGTTTAGCATCGTATCTTCGCTCACGGTCCTCCCAGTGATCTCGTTGCGAGGATTTCTCTCAGCGTTCAACGTACACGCTTCTTCTCGGTCCCGTCCACAACTTCGCTCAGCTTCTCGTCGTTCAACCAGAAAAATGAGATCCCGGGCCGGGCTGGCGTCTCCTCTGACATGATGAAGACATGACGACATTTACTAGCCACGAAGACGGAATGCCTTGCTGGGTCGACGTCATGGTCGACTCCGAAGAACAGCATCACGATCTGCGCGCCTTTCTCAGCGCACTCTTTGATTGGACGTGGACCCTCGGGGGACCCGAGATGGGTTACTACTCGATCGCGTCGATGAACGATGCTCCCGTTATGGGACTCGGCCGCAACGAAGGAGCGAAGGGTACGGCGACCACGTACCTTACGACGTCGGACATTGACGCCGCCGTGCAACGAGGGATCGAGCTCGGGGCCACCTCGGTGATGCCGGCGACCCCGGTCATGGACCTGGGTCACATGGCCATGATGATTGACCCGACGGGTGCGTCGGTCGGACTCTGGCAACCAGGGACCTTTCACGGCTTTGGCGTCCAGTACGAAGAGAACGCGCCCGGTTGGTTCGACCACGTCTCGTCCGATCCCCAGAGAGCTGGGGAGTTCTACGCGGGTCTCACCGGTCACCAACTCAACTCCCTCGAAGGTGACATGCGGATTCTGCAAAACGGCGAGCAGTGGTTCGCGAGCCTTTCCAACTTGCCCGCTGGCGAGGGACCGCAGTGGAAGCCCATCTTCGTCGTGGACTCCCTCGAGCGAATTCACGAGGTGGTCCCGCGCCACGGCGGCGCGATACTCCTCGCGGAGATGCCGGTGCCGGGAAGCGCGATCTGCGTCTTCACAGAGCCGGTGAACGGAACGTCGATGACGGTGATGCGTGGCGGCCAACATCCCGACTGATTCGAAGTCGGAGACGATCAACCACTTACTTCTGGGCGGTCCCACGGCTTCCTTTGCTAACTTTCGGCAATGACCACTGCCACGTTCTCTGTCGCCGCCCTGGACTGCCCCGATCCCCTCGAGCTCGCGAAGTTCTACGCGGCACTGACCGGTCTCGAGGTCGAACCACTGGGTGACGTGCTCCCGGCGGACGTCACGTGGATTGAACTTCTCAACGAGGGTCAGGCCACGATCGGTTTTCAGAAGATCCCTTCGTACGTCGCGCCCACGTGGCCCGAAGGAGCGCCGCCCCAACAGCTGCACCTTGATTTTTCGGTCGACGATCTCGACAAGGGCGAGGCGCACGCGCTGAAGCTTGGCGCGACCAGGGCCGAGTTCCAGCCGGGCGAGAGTTTTCGAGTCTTCCTCGATCCCGTGGGCCACCCGTTCTGTCTGGTCCTGCGAAGCGACACTTAACCCGGTGAACAACTGATTTCTCCTCTTAGAGACGCGAGGAACAACGGATAGACTGACACTTCGCGTCTCGGGGTCTTGATCTTGAGAACACCGAGGACCTGTGGTGCAGCTCGGAGTGCACGCCGCCCTGTCAAGGCGGAGGTCGCGGGTTCAAATCCCGTCAGGTCCGCTCGACACCCCCCTGGGGTGACGAGGAGGTCGAGTAGCTCAGTTGGTAGAGCGCGCGCCTGAAAAGCGTGAGGTCACCGGATCGACGCCGGTCTCGACCACCATCGATGTGCGGCGACGAGTCGACGTCGTGTCGTCCTTTAATCCACCGGCAACTGGTGAAACGCGAACTTTCGAGTGGTGACGACTGGTGGTCGGTCGCCACTGGCCCACGACGCGCAGCTCGCCACTTTTCGCGTGCACCGTGGTCCCGCCCACTCGCTTTAACGTCGACACGAGTCCTAAAGAGTCAATGCGGGCTACGACGTTCGAGCCCTCCAGGCGAGCCACGAGGTAGAGACTGACTTCGCGACGATGACGCGGGGAAAAGACCTCCGAGCGGTACACGTAGTGGGCGGTAACGAGTTCTTCGGCGCTTTCCATTCTGGAAACTTAGAGATGGCCTGTGACGTCAACGCGTGTAACAATGCACAAGAACCATGTCGAACGCTGCCCTTCCCCTCATCACGCCCGCCTTTGCCGATCAACCCTCGGACGTCGCGTGGCCCAGCACCGAGTGGCCCCGTGGCTCGCACGCCCGCCAATCCGAGATCGACGCCGTCGTCGACGAGGTGTTCACGCGAGACGAACTCGCCCTCACCAACGCCGTCGTCGTGGTGCAAGGGGGGCGCGTCGTCGTCGAGCGCTACGCCGGCGTCAGGGAGTTCTTCGATCGGCCCGCGGAGCCCATTACCGCCTCGAGCCCGCTGCTGTCCTGGTCGATGGCGAAGTCGATGTTGCACATGATCGTCGGCACGCTGGTCGACACGGGGCGACTCGACCCCGACCAACTGGCCCCGGTACCCGAATGGAGCGCGGAGGACGATCCCCGACACCAGATTCGACTGCGCGACCTCCTCGCCATGCGTGACGGCGTGGCCTTCGTCGAAGAGTACGAAATTGGCCAGACCAGTCACGTGATCGAGATGCTCTTTGGCGAAGGTAAGGACGACGTGGCGGGCTTCACCGCGCGACTTGCGCTCGCCCACGCGCCCGGGACCTTCTTTAACTACTCCAGTGGCACGTCCAACGTGCTCAGTCGCGTCGTCGCCGACGTCGTGGGCTACGGCGACGAGTACCGCGACTATCTCACCACCCACCTCTTCGGGCCGCTCGGTATGCGAAGCGCCGAGGCGACCTTCGATCCGACGGGTGTCTTCGTCGCGTCGAGCTTCGTGCACGCCACCGCGCTCGACTTCGCGAAGTTTGGTCTGCTCTATCTTCGAGGCGGCCGGTGGAACGACGAGCAACTCGTCTCGAGAGGGTGGGCCTCGACCGCCCAAGTGCCCTTCAGCATTGACGAGGAGAGCGGTGACTACTACTCGTGGCAGTGGTGGGTGACCGGCGACGAGTACGGCACCTACTGGGCCAGCGGCTACGAGGGCCAGATGATCAGCGTGGTGCCCGCGCTCGACGCGTTAGTACTTCGCTTCGGTCACACCTCGGCGGACAACTACCCCGCACTCGGCGCGTGGCGAAGTCGAGTCCTCGACGTCCTTCGTACGCGCTAGGCGCCCTCGTAGGGAAAACCCAAGTCGAGAGCGCTGAAGAGGGCTTGAAATTTCAGCCCGTCTTTGGCCGTCATCGCCTCGGCCGTGCCGCCGCGATCGACGACCGCGAGTATCAGGACGACCTCGGCGCCGACTTCTTGGGCCACGTGCGCGGCCTCTAAGAGACTGGTTCCGCGCGTGACGGTGTCTTCGGTTATAACGACCCGATCGCCGCGGCGAAGCACGCCCGCGATACGACCGCCCGCGCCGTGATCCTTCACTTTTTTTCGTACGCTGAAAGCGCTTAACGCCCGGCCCTGCGTGGCCGCGACGCCAGCCGTGATGAAGCTCACGCCGTCGGCGCCCATGGTGAGTCCCCCGATCGCCGTGGCGTCCGCGGGAATCGCGTCGAGCACCAAGGTCGCGAGGTCGTGCATCACTTCGGGCGCGCAAATGGTCTGCTTCGCGTCAATGAACCACGACGATGTTCGACCGGACTTCAGGGTGAACTCCCCTCGACGAACTGAGTACTCGAGCAGATGCTCTCGTACGCGCTCGCGGGAATCACTCACGTCAGGATCACGTCCTTCGCGCCGGGACGAACGTCGCCGACAATGGACGCCCCCAGCCCGAGTGCGCGCGACAAGGTCACCGCCGCCTCAGCGGCACTGGCGTCGACGGCTACGACCATGCCGAGCCCACAGTTGAAGACCCTCACCATTTCGTCGGCGCTCACGGGGCCCCGACGCTGGATCTCGTAGAAGATCTCCGGCGTCGGAAAACTCTCCATGTCAATGACCGCGTCCATGTCGTCGGGGAGAAGGCGCGCGACGTTGCCGACGATGCCCCCACCGGTCACGTGGGCGCAGGCGTGCACGCGCGCGCCCAGGTCTTGGCGCAGCGCCGACACGCACGGCGCGTAGATGACCGACGGCACCAGGAGTTCTTCGCCGAGGGTGCGCGCCGCGTTCTTGAAGGCCGGCTGGTGCAACGACGCCGCGCTCGTCACCAACACTTCGCGCGCGAGCGAGTAGCCGTTCGATCTCAGTCCCGGGGAGTGAAGACCCACGAGCGCGTCGCCCACGCGCACGCGCTGGGCGGAGAGGATCTCGCGACTCTCGACGACGCCGAGGGCGAAGCCCGCGACGTCGAGATCGTCGGGCCTCATCACGCCGGCGTGTTCGGCCGTTTCACCCCCGAGGAGGGCCGCTTTCGCTTGACGACAACCTTCCGCGATGCCCGCCACCAACACCTCGAGCTGTTCGGGGTTCACCGAACCGACGGCCACGTAGTCGAGGACGAAGAGCGGCTCCGCGCCCAGACACGCCAAGTCGTCGACCAGCATGGCGACGAGATCGACGCCCACGGTGTCGTAGCGTCCCATGAGACGCGCCACCTCGAGCTTGGTTCCCACGCCGTCGGCCGAGGCGACGAGTACGGGCTCGTCGTACTTCAAAGAGTCGAGCGCGAAGAGTCCCCCGAATCCTCCGATACCGCCCACGACGCCGGGGCGGTACGTGCTCTCGACGCTGGACTTGAATCGCTGGACAACCCTGTCACCGGCTTCAATCGACACTCCCGCGTCGGCGTAGGTTCTCGCGCCAACGACCTCGAGAAGTCGACTCACCAGCGGCCACCGACCGCGCCCAGGGTTACCGGAATCGGCGCCGGGTACGCGCCGGTGAGACAGGCGTCACAACACTCGCCGTCCAACTGAATCGCCGCGCGAAGATTCGCGAGCGTAATGAACTCGAGTGAGTCCGAGCCGATGAAGTCGTTCATCTCTTGTATCGAGTGGTTCGCCGCTAAGAGTTCGTCGCGATTGGGCGTGTCGATGCCGTAGTAGCACGGCCACGTGAAGGGCGGCGACGAGATACGCAGGTGCACCTCTTTGGCGCCCGCGTCTCGCAACATCCCCACCAGCGCCTTCGTGGTCGTGCCGCGCACGATGGAGTCGTCCACGACGATGAGTCGCTGGCCTTCGATGTTCTCGCGCAGCGGGTTGAGCTTGCGACGAACGCTCTTCGTGCGTTCGTTTTGATCGGGCGAGATGAACGTTCGCCCGATGTAGCGATTCTTTACCAGTCCCTGGCCGAAGGGAATCCCCGACGCTTTGGCGTACCCTTCGGCCGCCGGAATCCCCGAGTCGGGCACGCCCATGACGAGATCGGCGTCGACGTTGGACTGTTGGGCGAGCAACTCACCCATGCGCCGACGCGTGGAGTGGACCTGATGACCCATGAGGTAGGCGTCGGGACGCGCGAAGTAGACGAACTCGAAGATGCACAACTTCGCCTTGCCCTCGGCGGGTTCGAGCAGTTGTTGGGACGCGACACCGTCTTTCGTGATCGTCACCATCTCGCCGGGCGAGATCTCACGAATGAACGTGGCCCCGATGTTGTCGAGCGCGGGCGACTCCGAAGCCACGACCCATCCTTCGGGCGCGTCGATGGTACCGAGTCGACCGAGACAGAGCGGTCGAAAGCCGTAGGGATCTCGAACGGCGTGGACCTCGTTGGCTTCGAGAACCACCATCGAGAAGGCGCCCTCGACGCGCCCGAGGACCAGGCCGAGCGCGTCACTCAGCGTCGCGCCGCCTTCGACCTCGCGCGCCAAGAGTTCGGCGACGAGGTCCGAGTCCGACAGCATCGAGGTGTACTCGATGTCCGCCACGGCGGCCAGCGCCGTCGTGTTGGTGAGATTGCCGTTGTGCGCGAGCGCGAAGCCCGACACGCCGGCCGAACGGTAGACGGGCTGCGCCGCGGTCCAGTTCGCCGAACCCGAGGTGGAGTAGCGCGTGTGACCAATGACGAGGGATCCACCGAGTGCTCGAAGGGTCGACTCCGCGAAGACGTGACTGACGAGACCGTTGTCCTTGACGACCGTTATCTGCTGGTTCTGAAACGTCGCCATGCCGGCCGACTCCTGGCCGCGATGCTGCAGGGCGAAGAGGGCGTCGTAACAGAGGTAGGCGACGTCGCGACCTGGTGCCACAATCCCCACGACGCCGCAGGCTTCTTTCATGTGCCGTCCACGTTAGGGGTCAATGGGGTGGCGGGCACACGTGCAGTCTCGCACAGGGCCCCGGGTCTGTCCTTCACATTTACTACGCTACGTCGATGATTGATCTGCACACGCACTCAACGTTCTCCGACGGGTCCGACACGCCCGAAGGCCTGGCGGCGAAGGCGCACCAGATCGGGCTCAGCGCGATGGCCCTGACTGATCACGACACCACCGCCAGCCACGACGAGATGGTCCGCGCGTGCGATCACTACGGCATCGAACTCGTCGCGGGCGTGGAAGTCTCGCTGCGCGACAACGCGTTTCCGATGCAACGAGGAGGTCAGAGCGTTCCGCGAAACGTCCACGTCCTGGCCTACTTCTTACCCCTCAACGAGGAGCATCCACTCCAGAAGGAACTCGCGACGCTGCGACACGACCGCGACGTCAGAAATCGCGAACTCGTCATCCTCTTGCAGGAGAAGGGTTTCGATCGTCTGACGTTGGCGTATCTAACCCAGATATCGGGCAACGTCGACTCCATCGGACGACCCCACTTCGCCCGAGCGATGTTCGAACTACACCCCGAGATCGTCGGTGAACGAACCGACGACAGTTGGAACCGGATCTTCGTGGACTGGCTGGGTAACACGGGTCGGGCCTATATTCCCAAGACCAGCATGCCCATCGAGCAGTTCGTGGGTGCCGCTACGGGCTCGGGCACGGTGTTCTCCATCGCCCACCCGCTGGTCAACTACGTCAACGACCTCTCCGATAGTGCCATCGAGGCGAGCATGCCTCGCGTCATGGCGTCACTTCGCGAACGAGGTTTTCGAGGGATCGAGGCCTACTACGGGGGCACGAACCAGGCAACCAGGTCACTCATGGCAAAGCTCACCCGCGACGCCGGCATGATCCCCACCGGTGGATCGGACTACCACGGTCACTACAAGGAAGACGTGTCCTTGGGCGTCGGGCGCTCGGGCGATCTGCGCGTGCCCGACGAGATCCTCGACGAACTGAAAGCCGCTCGCTAGTTCAACGTGGCGAGCGCCTCTTCGAGAGCGTCGCGGCGCCGCGACGCGATCTGCGTCACCGAAAGATCGATCATTGAGCCGACGCGAAGTCGCTCACCTTGACTGACGCCGAGTCGCGTCGTCAATACGCCCGCCGCGCGGGCGCGCTCCTCAAGGGCCTCGACGTCGCTCGTCGCCATGACGAAGCGACCAGGAAACTCACTGAACAGTTCTGCGTGTCCGTCGAGTTCGACGACCTCGGCGCCCACGCCCGTCGCCGCCACCATCTCGGCGAGCGCGGTCGCGAGACCGCCGCCACTGACGTCGTGCACGGCCGTCACGTCACTCGCCGCGCCCGCACAGATGGATCCGATCTCCGCGACGACGAAGTCCAGGGTCAACAACAACGCCACGGGATCGACGCCCTCGACGACGCCGCCGCGCCGGCCCCGCTTCGTGGCCCACCTCGAACCACCGAGGGGAAAGGGTCGCTCGCCGTCGGCGCGCTGGGCGCCGACGAGCACGAGCACGTTACCTTCGCGCCAGTTCCAACCCGGCGGCGGCGCGACGAGTTCGTCGACCACGCCGAGTAGACCGATCACCGGCGTGGGGTCGATGTCGCTGCCGCCACTTTCGTTGTAGAGCGACACGTTGCCCCCGATGACGGGAATCTCCAAGGCGACACAAGCGTCGGCCATCCCGTCGATCGACTCCGAGAGTTGCCACATCACCTCGGGATGTTCGGGGTTACCGAAGTTGAGACAGTTCACGACGGCTTTGGGCTTCGCGCCGACGCAGGCGAGGTTAGCGACGCCTTCGAAGACGGTCAGTGCCGTGCCGTTTCGAGGGTCGAGCGCGCACCACCGGGGATTCGAATCGGTCGAGAGCGCGATGCCCCGCGTCGAGCTCGGCAGTCCCGGTCCCGCGAGTCGCAACAGCGCCGCGTCGCGGCCCGGACCCACGACCGTATTCAAGAACAACTGCGAGTCGTACTGGCGGTAGACCCACACCGGGTCGACGAGCAGATCAAGCAGATCGTCGTTTGGTGAACCGACGGGCTCGTCGAACGTTGGATCGTCCGCGCGAACTTGGTCGAGGGTCGAGGGGCGTTCGCGGGGCCGGTCGTAGAGCGGGGCCTCATCGGCGAGGGCCGAGGCGGGAACCTCCGCGAGTACCTCGCCGTCGAAGCCGTTACGGATACGCAACATCCCTTGCGTCGTGCCATCTCTGCGACTCAGTGGCGCCACCACGCGGCCAACGACGGCGGCGCGGACTTCCCACTTGTCACAGAGCGCCCTGACGGCGTCAAGGTTCTCGGGCGTGATGATCGCCAGCATTCGTTCTTGACTCTCGGAGGTCATGATTTCAAAGGGAACCAAACCGGGCTCGCGTAGCGGAACGGCCGTCACGTCAACGTCCATTCCCACGCCGCCGCGCGCCGCGGTCTCGCTCGTCGCGCACACCAGTCCCGCACCACCGAGGTCTTGGATACCCACGACCAAGCCACCGTCGAGCAGTTCCAGGCAGGCCTCGATGAGGCGCTTCTCCTCGTAGGGGTCGCCGACCTGCACGCTCGGACGCTTCGCGTCGTCGATCGACGCGGCACCGTCCTCACCCGAGAACCCCGCCGACGCGAGCACCGACACCCCACCAATGCCGTCACGACCCGTGCGCGAGCCGAGGAGCACCGCGAGGTTGCCCACCCCCGACGCGACGCCGAGTACCAGGCGTTCCTTGGGTAACGCCCCCACGCAGAGCACGTTCACGAGCGGGTTCGATCGGTAGCAGTCGTCGAAGGTCAACTCCCCGCCAATCGTCGGCACGCCCACCGAGTTGCCGTAGCCCGAGATGCCCGACACGACGCCTTCGACGAGCCAACGCTGTCGCGCGTCCGTGAGCTCGCCGAAGAAGAGTGGATCCATGACGGCCAGGGGACGTGCGCCCATCGTGAACACGTCGCGCAAGATCCCTCCGACGCCCGTGGCGGCACCCTGGTAGGGCTCGATGGCCGAGGGGTGGTTGTGACTCTCGATGCGTATCGCGACCGCGATGCCGTCGCCCGCGTCGATAACGCCCGCGTTCTCGCCGGGCCCGACGAGCACGTGCGGCGCCGTCGTGGGCAGTCGTCGAAGGTGCAGCCGCGACGACTTGTACGAACAGTGCTCGGACCACATCACGCCAAAGAGCGCGAGTTCTAGGTGATTGGGATCGCGGCCGAGGACTGTCTTGATGTCGTCCAACTCGTCGTCGCTCAACCCGAGAGCTCGGTGAAGGCTCTGGGGAGGGCTACTCACGTAACCAAACTACTGGCCGGCGAAGAGTCTCTCGGCGCTCGAAAATCACGCGGCGACGTTGGCCGCGACAAAACTCTCGAGCAGCACGCGTCCGTCGGCACTGCCGAGCAGCGTCGACATCGCGCGCTCGGGGTGAGGCATGAGACCGACCACGTTGCCGCGCTCGTTCGCGAGTCCCGCGATGTCGGCCCGCGAGCCGTTGGGATTCTCCTTGTAGCGAAGGACGACCTGGCCACTATCGAGCACTCTCTTCAACGTCTCGTCGTCACAGGTGTACGAGCCGACGAAGTGGTTGATCGGAATAACGAGCTCTTGTCCGATCACCGCTCCCGACGTCAGAACCGAGTTGTTCGACGTGACGACGAGGGTCGTGGGTTGAGAGAGAAACGTCAGTCCGATGTTCTTTTGTAACGCGCCGGGCAAGAGTCCGGCCTCGGCGAGCACCTGGAAACCGTTACAGATGCCGAGCACCGGTCCCCCGGTGTGGGCGAAGCGGCTCACCGCCTCCATAACGGGTGAGAAACGCGCGAGCGCGCCGGGGCGAAGGTAGTCACCGTGCGCGAAGCCGCCGGGCAAGATGACGCCGTCAAAGCCCGAAAGATCGGTCGTCGAGTGCCACACCAACTCGGCTTTCGCGCCGAGAGCGTTCATGGCGGCGGCGGCGTCGTACTCACAGTTCGACCCGGGAAAGACGACGACGCCCACGCGATTCACGTGGCGACCCTTTCGCCAAGACGCGCCGCGGCGTCTTCGATCACGGGATTCGAGAGAAGGCGCTCGGCGAGCGACGTCGCCTTTTCCAACGCGGCCGATTCGCTCTCGGCGTCGATGGTCATGCGAAAGGACTTACCGGCCTTGACGTTGGAAACACCGCTAAAACCCAGGGCCGGCAGGGCTCTTTCGATGGTGGCGCCCTCGGGATCGGCGATACCTTGACGAAGGGTAACGTCCACAATCACGAAGTAGTTCACTACTAGAAACCGTACCAGTCGACGAGTAGTTGTCCGGTAATTCGCTCGTAGGCGGCGACGTAGCGCGCCGACGTGACGCGCACGATCTCTTCGGGCACCGAAGGTGGTGGGGGCGTGCGATTCCACGACGTACTCGTCAGCCAATCTCGAAAGGGCTGCTTGTCGAACGCCGGCGGCACCTCGCCGGGGCGAACCTCATCGGCCGGCCAAATGCGCGACGAGTCCGGGGTCAAAACCTCGTCACAGACCACCATTTCCCCATCCACGAACCCGAGTTCGAACTTGGAGTCGGCGAGAATGAGGCCCACGTCCTCGAGTTTTCTCGACGCGCGCGTAAAGAGGTCCAGGCACAACGCCTGGGCCTCCTCGAGACGGGGGGGGCCCACGATCAGCGCCGCCGCGTCGAGATTGATGTTGAGATCGTGGCCCGACTCGGCTTTCGTCGAGGGCGTGAAGATCGGCTCGGGAAAGGGATCCGTCAGGCGTAGTCCCTTCGGCGCGGGCATGTCGTGGACCGTTCCGCGCTCGACGTACTCGTCGTAGGCCTGACCGGCGAGACGAGCGCGCACGATGCACTCGAGGGGCAGCATCTCGGCCCTTCGCACCAACATCGTTCGACCGTGAAGACGGCGCTGACGAAGGAATCCGCCGACGACAACGTCGATCTCGTGGGGGTCGCAGGTCACGAGGGCGCTGGGCACGTCGACGGCGAACGCGCGGGTCCAGTAGTTCGTCAGTCCCGTGAGCACGCGTCCCTTTTCGGGAATAGGTTCGTTCATGACGACATCGAAGGCGCTCAGACGGTCCGAAGCGAGCATCAAGAGGTGCGCGTCGTCGACCTCGTAGAGGTCGCGTACCTTGCCCGAGTAGAGGTGCGTCAGTGCGAGTTCGCTCACGCGCGCCACGTCAACGCGTCCACGACGCGGCGCCGATGAACCAAGAGTCGATCGAGGTCAAAGGCCCGCGCCAACGCGTCGTCGCTCAAGGTGACCTCGTCGCTCTTCTCGATGACGTCGCGAAAGTTGCGCCGTTCTTCAATCGCCGTGCGAGCCGCCGCCTGCACCACGCGATACGCGTCGTCGCGTGACACTCCCGACTCCACGAGCGCCAGCAACACCGACTGAGAAAAGACCAGGCCGAGCGACGCTTCGGTGAGGTTAAAGAGCGCGCGTTCGGGGTGTAGCACGAGACCGTCCGCGAGCCACGTGGCCCTTCGAAGCATGTAGACCGTCAACTGCAGGGCGTCGGGCAGAATCACGCGCTCGACGCTCGAGTGCGAGATGTCGCGCTCGTGCCAGAGGGCCACGTCCTCGAGGCCGGCCTGGAGATAACCGCGCAGAACCCGCGCGAGACCACCGATTCGTTCGGCGACGACGGGGTTGCGCTTGTGGGGCATGGCCGACGAACCCTTCTGTCCCGGCGCGAAGGGCTCTTCGACTTCGCCGACCTCGCTTCTAGCCAAGTGGCGAACTTCGAGTGCGAACTGCTCCATTGACGTGCCGAGCGCCGCGCAGGCGTAGAGAACTTGCGCGTGGCGATCGCGCGCAATGACCTGGGTCGCTGGAACCGGCGTAAGGCCCAGGTGCGCACAGACGTAGGTCTCGACCGCGGGGTCAATGTTCGAGAACGTGCCCACGGCGCCGCTCAACTTGCCGACGGCAATGGCCGTACGCGCCTGTCGTGCCCGTTCCAGATCGCGCTCCACCTGCAGAGCGAAGAGCGCGAACTTCGCGCCGTAGGTCGTCGGCTCGGCGTGCATCCCGTGGGTACGTCCCACGATCGGTACGTCGACGCTCTCGATCGCGCGACGAGTCAGCGCGTCGCGCAAGTTCGTCGTCTCGGCGATGACGATGTCCATCGCCGCCGTCAACGTTGAACAGAGCGCCGTGTCCACCACGTCCGACGAGGTCAGTCCGAAGTGCACCCAGGCACCCTCGGGCACGCCAATACGGTCCTGGACGATATCCACGAAGGCGGCCGTGTCGTGGTTGGTGACCTCTTCGCGCTGATTCACCGCTTCCACGAACGCCGCGTCCACGACGGGGCGACGCTTTCGAAGAGCGGCCGCGTCTTTCGCCGGTACGATACCGAGTTCGACCAGTGCTTCGGCGGCGAGTAGTTCGACTTCGAGCATGGTGTCAAAGCGGTGCTCGTCACTAAAGAGCGCCGCCACGTCCTTGGGTGCGTACCTCGGAATCACTGTTCTCCCTCTGACGCCGACTTCGCGATATCACTACGTCGAACGCTTCCCTCAAAGGTTACGAGAGCCGCGCCGTCGTAGGCGCGACGACGCGCCTCGCCCACGCTGGCGCCGAGTCCCGTCACCGCGAGCACCCGTCCGCCACTCGTCACGAACTGACCATCATCGTTGCGCGCGGTACCGGCGTGAAAGATAATCACGTTCTCGTGGGGTAGCGCGAGCTGGCCGTCGGGTCCGAGTCCGTGAATCACGTCGCCCGACCTCGGACTCTGGGGGTAGCCCCGCGAAGCCAGCACCACCGTGACGGCGGCGCCCGACGGCGTCGCCCTCGCGCCCGCCAGTCGCCCTTCGGCGACGCGCCGCAGCAGGTCGTAGAGTCCCTCGCCGTAGAGGGGCACCATCACTTCCGTCTCGGGGTCGCCAAAGCGCACGTTGTACTCGAGCACCTTTGGCCCCGACGGGGTCAACATGATCCCGGCGTAGAGGACGCCGCGAAAGTCAATGCCGCGCCGTTGGAGTTCAGCGAGCGTGGGGTGGATGGCGAGTCTCATAACGTCGTCACGCTGGGTCACGGACATTGACGACATCGGGGCGTACGCGCCCATGCCCCCGGTGTTCGCGCCCTGGTCGTCGTCGCCCACGCGTTTGAAGTCCTGGGCCGGAAGTAGCGCGAGGACGCTGGTGCCGTCACACAACACGTGAAAGGAGCACTCCTCACCGTCAAGACCCTCCTCGATCACGACGGTGGTGCCCGCCGCGCCAAAGGACGCGCCGCTCAACTTGTCGTGCACGTCAAGGCGCGCTTCCTCGAGGTCGTTCGTAACGAGAACTCCTTTGCCAGCGGCGAGTCCGTCCGTCTTGATGACGTAGGGCGGACTCATCGTGGCCAAGAACGCTTGCGCCGTCTCTTCGTCAACAAAGGTGCCGTACGCGGCGCTCGGAACACCGGCCGCGGCGAAGAACTCCTTCATGAAGGCCTTCGAACCTTCGAGCTTCGCTCCGTCGACGCCGGGACCAACGACCCTTTTGCCTTGGGCGCGCAGTTGGTCGGCGAGGCCGTCGACGAGGGGTCGTTCGGGACCGATGACGAAGAGGTCCGCGTCGAGTTCACTCGCTGGCGTGTTCACGCAGGTAAGTCCGTGCGCGGCGATGCCCGCGTTACCGGGCGTCACGATCACGTCACTGCTTTTCGCCAGCGCCCACGCCAGGGCGTGCTCGCGCGCACCCGAACCCACCACGACGCTGCGGCTCACGCGGGTCGAACGAACTGCTCTCGTCCTGGGCCCACGCTCACCACCGAAATGGCGACGCCGATGGTCTCTTCCAGGAATTTCACGTAATTCTTTGCGGCGCTGGGCAGCTGTTCGTACTTGGTCGCTGTGGTGATGTCGCTCTTCCATCCGGGCAGCGTTTCGTAGAGCGGCGTCACCTCGAACAGCACCGACTGGTGGTAGGGCGGATGGTCGTAGCGCACGCCGTTCGCCTCGTAGCCCACGCAGACCTTGATCTCGTCGAGAGTATCGAGGACGTCGATTTTGGTGAGTGCGATCTCGCTGAGCGAGTTGAGGCGCGCGGCCTGACGGGCCATGACCGCGTCGAACCAACCGACGCGCCGACGACGTCCCGTGTTGGTGCCGAACTCGTGACCGCGTTCCACGAGCAGTTCGCTGACGTCGCCGTCGAGTTCGGTCGGAAACGGCCCCGCACCGACGCGCGTCACGTAGGCCTTGGCGATACCGACGATGTCGGTAATGTCGCGCGGGCCGAGTCCTGATCCGGTGCAGGCCCCGCCGGCGATGGGGTTCGACGAGGTGACAAAGGGGTAGGTGCCGTGATCGAGATCGAGGAACGTGGCCTGGGCACTCTCGAGAAGTATTCGCTGGCCCTGGGCGAGCGCGTCGTGCACGAGGGCCACGGTGTCGCCAATCAGGGGCGCGATTCTTGGTGCCAGCTCGCCGAGGTACCTCGACGCGATCTCGTCGGCACTCATCGCGGGACGGTTGTAGATCTTCGTGAGTATCAGGTTCTTCTCGTGGAGTACGACGTTGAGCTTCTCGCGAAAGATCTTGGGATCGAGGAGGTCTTGGACGCGAAGTCCAACGCGCGAGGACTTATCGGCGTACGCGGGGCCGATGCCGCGCTTGGTCGTGCCGAGCGCGTTCTTGCCCAAAAAGCGCTCAGTCAATCGATCGAGTTCTGGGTGGTACGGCATGATGAGGTGCGCGTTACCCGAAACGACGAGACGCGACGGGTCCACGCCTCTCGCGCTCAGTGAGTCGTACTCGGCGAGCAAGACGGCCGGATCAACCACGACGCCGTTACCAATGACCGGCGTGATGTGCGGATAGAGCACGCCCGAGGGCACCAGTTGCAGGGCGAAGGACTCACCGTTCACCACGATGCGGTGTCCCGCGTTGTGGCCACCCTGGTAGCGAACGACCACGTCCATGTCACGAGCGAGAAGGTCGACCGTCCGACCCTTGCCCTCGTCACCCCACTGGGTTCCGACTACCACAGTTGCGGGCACTTAACTCCTCCGAGACGGCTTCGTTGCACGTCAAGCCTACCGTAGGTAAAACGACGCTTGGTCGTCTAACGAAGCGTGATGACCCCGTCCGTCGCGTCCACGCGGATCGTGTCGCCGTCTTTAAATTCGCCTTGCAAGACAGCGAGGGCGAGGGGGTCTTCGAGGCGACGTTGGATGACGCGCTTCAAAGGTCGCGCGCCGTACACCGGGTCGTAGCCCTCGGCCGCGAGTGCCGCGGCCGCGGCCGGCGTCACGTCGAGGTTGATCCGACGTGCCGCGAGGCGCTCACGCAGTCGCGCGAGTTGAATACCCACGATGACGGCCAGGTCACGTTCGTCCAAGGAACGAAAACGGATGATGTCGTCGACGCGATTGATGAACTCCGGTCGGAAGAACTCCTGCGGGTCGCCCACCAAGTTACTCGTCATGATCAAGACCACGTTCGTGAAGTTCACCGTGCGACCCTGACCGTCGGTAAGTCGCCCGTCGTCGAGAACCTGGAGCAAGATGTTGTAGACGTCCGGGTGCGCCTTTTCGATCTCGTCCAACAAAACGACCGCGTAGGGACGACGACGAACCGCTTCGGTGAGTTGTCCGCCCTCTTCGTAGCCGACGTACCCCGGCGGCGCGCCCATCAGGCGACTCACGGCGAACTTCTCCATGTACTCGCTCATATCGAGACGCACCATGGCGTGCTCGTCGTCGAAGAGATACTCCGCGAGCGCCCTCGCCAGTTCGGTCTTGCCCACGCCCGTGGGACCGAGAAAGAGGAATGAACCAATGGGTCGATTCGGGTCCGAGAGTCCGGCGCGCGAACGACGAATGGCGTTGGCGACCGCGGTCACGGCTTCGTCTTGGCCAACGACGCGCGTGTGCAGTAGCTCCTCCATGTGAACCAACTTGTCGAGCTCACCCTCCATCAATTTCGTCACGGGCACCCCCGTCCATCGACTGACGACGTCGGCGATGTCCTCGGCGTCGACCTCTTCCTTCAAAAAGGCCCCGTGGGACTGGAGCTGCTCGAGCTCGCCCGTCGCTTGATCGATGGTGCGCTCGAGTTCGGGGATGGTGCCGTAGCGAAGGACCGCGGCACCGTTGAGATCGCCCTGTCGCTCGAGACGTTCGGCCTCGGCGCGGCGATCCTCATGCTCCTGCTTCGCGGTTTGAATCTTGGTGATCGCCTGGCGCTCAGCCTGCCAGCGGGCCGCCAGTTCGTCGGACTCTTCTTTCAGCGCGGCGTACTCTTCTTCCAACTTCTTTCGACGCTCGAGCGAGCCCGGGTCGGTCTCGTTCTCCAAGGCGACGCGCTCGATGTCGAGTTGACGCATTCGACGGATCAACACGTCGAGTTCGGTGGGCATCGAGTCGATTTCGATTCGCAACTTCGACGCGGCCTCGTCCATCAGGTCGATCGCCTTGTCGGGCAGGAAGCGATTCGCCACGTAGCGATCCGACAGCGTGGCCGCTGCGACGAGCGCGGCGTCTTGGATGCGCACACCGTGGTGCACTTCGTAGCGTTCCTTGAGCCCGCGCAGGATCGCGATCG
>PKXJ01000035.1 GCA_003132305.1 Acidimicrobiaceae bacterium
TACTTTCTCTGGGGAACCTCACTGGATTCGAGTTCGTCTTCGATCAAAACAGGATGCGCGGACTGGGGCATGAACGAATGCGAAGTGAAATAAGAGTCCTGAGCGGTGATTCGAGGGGTAACTCCAGGGGCCATAAATATGAAGAACTTGTCTATCTCTAATGGACTTTGGGATTGATAAACCTCAGCAATGCCAACTTCAAGATCTTCAGTGTCCAGACAATAGACAACTCCATCGTCATTCATGTACTCATGTTCGGCGCTCGACACTGCAAACCATAACGCTGCAAGCGGATTTGAGGTCCAGTCGAGAAGCCGGGTTATAAGGCCGAAGTGGTGACCAACTAATAAGTTAAACCAGTCAGCATGCCAGAGAGGATCCTGGGGCCAGTCTCGATACGGAAAGGAAAGCGAGGCAAAGCGATAAAGGAACATTCCTTCTGCGCCTATTAGATCGCGCCGATTCTCGTCATAGTTTCGATAGAGCTTTGGCAAAAGTGGCCATTGAATCGACTCCTGGCCACGGTAAATAACGTAGTAATCAGGCTCTATCCCAATCCGAGAACCGGTGTTGGCTAGAACCAACTGAGTGAACTCCGCAACGGTTCGAGCCGTTTCGGTCTGCCACTGTTCATCGGCCAGACCGCGGTAGATATCGCGCATAGACATTTTGGTATTCTCAATGTCCGAAACTGTGTCGGCGTTGTCATTCTCGTTCGTCAACTATGGGCTCCCTTTTAATTGTGCCTCGGAACTCGTAGAGTGCATTCTCTGTATCGCAGCATCCGCAAACTGCATCATTTGCTAAAGCCAGACAATGGCTTCGCCTTTCCAAACATGCGGTCGAGCAGCGCTGGAGTTGTGGGAATGGGATCAAACTGTCTGAAGTCAAGAAGCCGCATGTTTGAACGCAAGGTCTTCGAGCGTGGATTAATAGCGGGGGTCTCGCCCAGGGAGGGCATACGGTCTCGTGGCCGCTTTCCACCAAAATAACGGTAGGAGAGCGTGATGCGCCCGGCGTCCAGTTCACGCCGAACCACGACCCAGACAACGCAACCGCCGGCCTTCTTCTCCAAGAAGCGGTTAACAGTCTGCTTCCTTGGCTGAGTCCATGAGTCGGTTGCCTTGAGCTGAACGTGTCGGAGGATGCTGTTGCATTCGATTACCAAGTCGTAGCCGTAAGCGTCGACTTCAGATCTCAGAATCTCAATTGGCTGCTCTCGAACGAACCAACATTCCTGGAGAATCTCTGAGATGAAGACGTGCTCGACAAGATTCTCCCTGTCGCGAGAGCGATGAGAGGATGCCTGATTTAGGCGCATGTCCTTATCGAATGCGCCGAGATCGGCGGTTCGTTCTTCGGTCATCTGGCAAGCATGCCATCTAGCAGCACAAGGGGTCGGGGATTGTTCGTGTCGGAGAGCCGAAGTCCACGGTCTCCGACCGGAGGGTCTCGTGCTTGTGCCCTGGGATCGATTTCAGCTTTCACGACGCCTCAACTTGCTGACGACATCAGTTGCGAATGCAGCCACTGACTTTGGATCAATCGGTTCATCAGTTCCAGTGCCTTGTTCCTGGCGGTGAACTGCAGAAAGGATCAGTTCTTTGTATTTGGTCGGTTCATGCGCCAGCACCCATTCGGTACCATCAATCTTGGAGTAAATGTGCCCTGTTTTGTCGTACGCCAGATTGCGGCAGGCATTGAGCACGACGTACTCGGGTGCGGTGTTCGGAGAACTCAGGGCATCCTCCAGTTCCATTGCCATGCCCTCAAGTACGAGGTGCCGTGGCACGGGAGCAAAGACATCTTCGGGCGAATGGCCCGAGCCAATCAACCGTCCACTTTGCTGAACCACAGCAAAGTGGAGCAACAGATCTGGATCAGTCCGACCAGTACCATCGGCACATCGATTATCACGAGTGTTGACGTGTAGCTCGTACAACGGAGATGCCACGGGAGTTCTACAAGTATCAGACGTGACCACGCTCATTTCAAGGGTGGCTGCCGGAACGGGGAGGGACACTCCGCCAAGTTCTTGGCACATTCGGGTTCGCTGATTCTGCGTCAACGGGTGCAAACTCACAACGAGAATGTCAATGTCGCTGCGTGCAGGATTGAATCCACCAAGTACGCCCGATCCATGCAGATAGCTGCCTATCAACTCCTCGCCAAGGACGTCCCTGACGCGTATCGCAAAAGCCTCGAGGTACTCCTCGACTTCAGATGGAAGATCCAGTCTTTGTGGGGTAATTGCCATGACACATCTTCTCATGTTCGCTTTCATCCTCTTGCTCCGTGGGTCGCTTAGGTGCGGGTTCACGTCAGTGAGCCGACGTACACAATCTCCGACTGGAGGATTAGATCATGGTGTCCATCAGGCACCTAGATGATCTAATCGTGCGTAGCCCAGATCGTCACGGAGCCACTCGCCAAGTTATGGATTGAGCGGCGCAAGAGACAATGGTGCGGTGCTTAGGTCGTTCGCTGTACCCGTCGTGCAGACTTCGGGCAGGGATACCTTGACGTTGTGGCTGAGTACGTGTCCAGCCGGTCCGACGGTGATGTGAAAGCCGAAAGCCGTACCGGGCCCGCAACTCGCGGTCCACTTCTTGGCTGTCGCCACTGGGCTGATGCGGTACTCGAGCCTCAGATAGGTGAAGGCAACCTCTCCGTGCGCGAGCGTCAGCATCGAGTGCTTGGTGGCATCCAATGCTGCTGCTTCGAGAGCGTGCGGTGTTTTCGCGTAGGGGACGATCTTTGGTACACCGCCGAAGGCGCAGGCGCTCCCATCGTTAGTGATACTGATGGATAGCCACTCCTCGACGGTGCCTTGCACTGAGTACTCGGGGGTCCATTTTCCGGCCGCCACGGTTAACTGCGAGGGTGAGCAGGTGGGAAGGGCCGCCAGTGCCGATGCCGAAGTGGCTCCGGACGACAGCACAGATATCGACATCATTGCGACAACTGCAATCAGCGTTGATACGGACCTTTTCATTGGGGCTCTCCTTGCCCACTGAGTACTGCCTACATCAACTCAATGTCGCCACTCGTATCGAACTTACAGTCCGCGCAGATTATTTTCCTTCGGGCAGCGCGACCATCCACCACTTCTGTGCCATCACTCGACTGAGTGCGCCCCCTGATGCTCCTATATCGGTCAAATCGCTGAGCCGACGTCCACAATCCGACTGGAGGATCACGAAATGGGGTTAAGCAGGAGTTAGTCAGGTAGGGGCACCGGTCTCTTTCAGAACTCCCTACTTCGCGCTACGCGTCTTGAGTGAATTCATTTTGCGTTGCCCGTCTTACCAGGAACGAATGGGGTGACCCACATCTTCCCATTGGCGGCGTCGACAAGACCGCTCACGTGAACGACCGACGTAGAACCCGATAGACCGACGCTAAGCGTACTGGCGTGAAAGAGGGTGTAACCCGCTGCTCCGTTCTCTGAAAACTGGTACCAATCGGAGGCGACGTCACTCTTGTTGGCCAAGACGACAGTCGGTGGTTTCGGCGTTGCCGTTACCCCAGTCAAACCGCCGAGATACCCATCCGCCACGTGAGATGCCTTTATCGTCGACCCTTTTGTCTTGCCGATAGCAATGACGTTCGGGTAGCCCGTTAGTGAGCAGGCGTGCGATGAGATGTTCCGGAACAAAAGGATTCCACCATCAGTACCCCCAGCACCCACCTGGCCTTTCGAAGTGACAGAGAGCTGCCTAAGTGAACACCTCGGTGCTGATGAGGTAACCGTTTTAGCGAGGTCGCCGGTCGTGGTTTTCTTGGGGCCGGTAGGTCCAACTCCAACGACGACCAGTAACACGGCAACTACAAGCAAAGCCACGAGGAGGACTACACCTGTCGTCAGACGACGCCGACGTGACTTCTGCCGAGCTTCTTTGATGAGTAACTCGCCGGGGTCTGAACTCTCGTACGGGGCATTGTGTTCTGTGGGGGCGATAATCAAAGAAACTCCTTACGTAACTGTAAAAATATAGTACTACAATAGATAGTACTATGAGGACTCCAGAGGTCAATAAGAGTGAAGCGGTGTCCCTCTACAGTCAGGTGGCCGCCGAGATACGCCGAACGATTGCTGACGGCGAGGCTGCCCCGGGTGAACGCCTACCGCCCGCCATCGACTTAGCCGAGGTCCTCGGCGTGAACAAGAACACCGTGATACGCGCGCTGCACATCTTGCGCGACGAAGGTCTGTTGGATTTCACCAGAGGTCGTGGGGTCAGGGTCGTGGGCACGCCGCAACAGAGTGCCGTACTCGCCCGCATCGGCGAACTCTTGGACTTCGCTCGAGCGCAGGGCTACCGCCGCGACAAGGTCGTTGCGATCATCCAATCTCAGCACTGAGTTGGGCGCTTATTGGCGCTTCGTGGGCGCTTATTGGCGTGTAACAAGGGTCACTCGTGGTCACTGACGGCCAGTCGTGGTCACTCCAAAGCCCTTGAAATTACTGGGCTTTCGTCGAATTTCCTTTGCACCCCCAACGGGATTCGAACCCGTGCCGCCACCTTGAAAGGGTGGTGTCCTAGGCCGCTAGACGATGGGGGCCTATGTTTCTTTCACCGGTACTGCTTGGTGGTCGGGCTGCCGGGATTTGAACCCGGGACCTCTGCGTCCCGAACGCAGCGCGCTACCAAGCTGCGCTACAGCCCGCGGCGAGTTCCCCCGCAGCCCGATAATCCTACTCGTTGCCCGTGAATGTGAACAACGGCTAGAGCGTGCTCGGTAGTTCCGGTTCCATCGGCGGATGGTATTCGATCACCAGTTCACTGATCCTTCGCTTCTCGATCGACTGCACACGAAAGGTCCAGTCACCGTAGCCGTAGATCGTGCCCGCGACCGGAATCTCGCCGGCGAGATCGAGTACGAAGCCCGCGATGGTGACGTACGGGCCCTCGGGAATCTCCAGTCCCAACTCTTCTTGCACGCGATCGACGTGGGTCTGACCGTCGACGAGCCAACGGTGTTGTCGGATTCGCACGATGGTCGGCTCTTCGTCTTCATCGAACTCGTCGTTGAGATCGCCGACGAGTTGTTCGAGGATGTCGCGGATTGACACGACCCCCGCGACCCCACCGTGTTCGTCGAGCACCAGCGCGAATGTTCGATGTTGACTGCGCATTTCGCTCAAGCTCTCGAGCAGATCGAACGTCTCGGGCAGCATGAGGGCGCGGCGAATCTTGCGAGCAATCTCGTCGGGCGTCGGTAGCGAAACGCCGATCGCTCGCTTCAACGTGGAGCTTCGAAAGAGGTCGTTGACGAAGAGCACCCCAATGACGTCGTCAAGGTCGTCGCTGACGACGGGAAAACACGAGTGGCCCGTGTCGCGCACGGCCTCGGCGATGGCTTCGGGCGTGACCGGGAGGGTGAGAAAGGCCACGTCCACCCGCGGGGTCATCACGTCACGTAGTTCGAGCTCGCTGAGTTGATCGACGCGCGCGTGAATGGCGGCCGCTTCGGGCGAGGGCCGCCGCGCCGTCTCGTGGCCCGTCAGGCGCGCGCGGAACCGCGCGAGGCTGGACGGGGGAGGCTTCGAGTCACTCATTGAGGGTCGGTACTGCCGACGCGGACGGTAGCCGGTCGCAACGAGTCGTCCTCGTAACTCTCCCCGCGCAGCAGTGCGCGCACCGCACTACGCAGGCGCTGGGGGTCCAGCGGTTTCACGACGAAGCCCTCGGCGCCCGAGCGTCGAGCGAGGAAGACGTCGGGACGGCGATCGAGCAACATGAGAACCGCGACGGGATCGGCGCCGCCGTAGGACTCGAGGTTGCGCAACTCCATGGTGATAGCCATTCCGCCCATGGAACCGATCTGGAGGTCCACGATGACGAGGTCGACACCACCTTGCGTCACTCGAGCGATAGTCTCGAGCCCGCTGGACGCCTCTTCGATGTCGATACCGGGCCCGGACAACATGGTCTCGAGTTCACGACGAAGCGAAGCCAGATCGCTGGCGAGAAGAACGGTAGCCACGTGGTTCAGCGTAGCGGAGCCGTCATTTGTCAGATTTGAGGGCTCAAGTTGGCTTCCAAAAGTTCTCTTGTGCGAAGAGGTCGCCGGTGGTTAGTCTGCGAGTCAGGGTAAGCACGGGGGGGCGGAAATGGCGACGACGTCGTTGGACTGGTCGAACGACGCGGCCTGTCGAGGGAGCGAAGGCTCGCTCTTTTACTCTGCCGATAGCGCCGAACGCAAAGAGGATCGCGTCGAGCGCGAACAGCTCGCGAAGCGAATCTGTGCCGGCTGTGCGGTGCGAGAAGAGTGCCTACACGCCGCGCTTGATCGCCACGAGACCTACGGCATCTGGGGTGGTCTTAATGAGTTTGAACGTCGGGCACTAACTCGCGTGGTCTAGTCCAGCCCAGTTGGGCCGGACTGACGAGAGTGAGCACGATCAGCAACGCGAAGGTCGTAATGTGCACCGCGGTGCAGTAGAGACAGATGCTGCCAATGATGATGACCTCGGCGAAGATCAACCACAAGACGAAGCACATCGAAACGATCACGAGCACGAAGCGCGTCACGTGGAGCCAGCGCCACGGTGAGTGCCAGGCCCAGGGCGTGTTGAGCGCGGTCAACACCGTGAAGTTCGCGAGGCCCAAGATCGCGACGGGAATCCCGAGAATCTCGGACTCGGCCGACGTGGTCACTTTGGCGCAGTCGATGACCCCGCCGAACGAGCACACGAGTGCGTGTGGCTGGAAGTGCGTGATCGTCAGGTAAGTCGCGAGCGCCAGTCCGATCACGCTCAAAAGCAACGTGACGACTTCGGCCCAACGCGGAACTCGCAGTTCCGATTGGATCACTTAAGACCCATGGCCTTTGCGGCGGTCTTCACGCCCACACTCGTACAGACGCTGCTCGGCTGGTTGCTGGTCAATGAACAGATCGCGGCGCTCTGGTAGTTCGCCGAAGCGATGATCGCCTCGGTGATGGGACTGGTGGCGTTACTCAGTCCCGCGGCGATCTGGTTACGCGTCGTGCCCGAGAGCGTCGCGGGGCTGTAGCTCGAACTACCGCCGACGAGGAACTTATTCGCGAGGGTCATGAACGGAATCCCTCCGTTGAACGTGCCAAAACCCTTGATGTAGGTGGAATTGTCGTACTTGGCGATCAGCGCGTTCTCCGCGGCCGTGGGCCTTTGCAACAAGGCATAGTAATTAGTCGCGGCGTCAATGTAGTTCGTGGCCTCTTCCACGCCCTTAAAGGCGATGTACTTGGACTTGTAGGTGGCGTGGACGAAGGTAAAACTCGGCGTGTTGGGATCTTCGACGCCCGAGTAACTCGACATGTTGCCTAGGCCGCCCCACGTACCAAAGCGACTCAGCGCAATGATCGTGGGCCAGCGCTGAGCGGCGCAGTAGGGGCAGAATTCTGCACCAATGTAGAGAATCTCGGGCACGGTCGTGCCGGCGAAATTGGTCGTCTTGAGTTCGCTCTGGCCCTTGACGGCCTGGGGCGCGATCACTGGGGCGACGGGTGAAGTGACGCCGACGGTATTAAAGACCGACGCGGGCACCGTCGTCACTTCTTTGAAGGTGGTGGGATCGGTCGGCTGAAAGCTCCTTGCGCCGCCGCCCGCGGTGCCGCCACTCGTGACCTTGATGATGACCAGGGTCGCGACCACGATGATGACGAGTCCGACGGCGAGCCACGTGAACAGACCCGCGGGCCGCCCGCCCCTGGCGGGAACTCGGCCCGCGGGACGTCCACCCTTGGCGGGGGCCCTGGTCGGCGCGGGGCGGTTCTTTGATGCCGGGGTTTTGGCCACGGTGCTCCTTTTCAAGTACGACCCTCAAACTTAGTGGACGTCGTGCGAGTGAAACAGAGAGGGGGTGGACTCGGTAAGTTGACAAGTGTGGCTGAAATACTGATACCTCGCCCTGCTTCGACCGTTCTCACGCTTCGCGATTCACCGAATGGTTACGAGATTCTTATGCTCCGCAGAAATATCCGGAGCGATTTTGTTGGTGGCGCGTACGTCTTTCCCGGCGGCGGCGTCGACGACACCGACGTCGACACGGAAGGCCTGGTCTACGGACTGACCGACCGGGCCGCGTCGCTTCGTCTCGAAGTGAGAAGTGGCGGACTGGCCTTCTACGTGGCGTGTCTGCGCGAGCTCTTTGAAGAGGCGGGACTTCTGATCGCCTGCGACGACGCCGGCACGGCGATGAACTTTACGAACGCCGATGACATTAAACGCATGGCGGTCCATCGAAGGGCGGTGAACGCCGGCGGGTTGGACTTTCTCGAGATGATGAAGGTCGAGGGACTGCTCTTGGACCTTCGAGGACTCGAGTACGTCGCGCACTGGGTCACCCCGGTGGGCCCGCCGCGACGCTACGACACCAGATTCTTCGTGGCGATTGCGCCGAGCGGCCAGGTCGCCACGCACGACGCGGATGAGACCGTCGCCGATCAGTGGGTGCGACCACTCGAGGCGCTCAGGGCCCACGCGCGCGGCGAGTTCGAGATGATGTTCCCCACCGTTCGCAACCTTCAAGCAATTGCTCATTTTTCGTCGGCCCACGACGTGCTCAATTACGCTGGCTCCCTTCGCTCGATTATCCGGGTGGAACCCCAAATCGTTGAGCGCGACGGGGAAAGAGTCGTATTGACCCCCGGTGACGCGGGATATAAGGTCAAAGACTCGTAAGTCTCAACTGAAGGTGGGGTGTCCATTCGCGCAATCCTTCGCTACCATGGATGTAAGCATTTCTAAAGGAGCTGCGTCGAAATGACCACTGCCAAACTGAACTTGACCGCCAAGGTTACCGAGCCCATCACGCTGACCGACACCGCGATCACGAAAGTCGCTGAGCTCATCACCGCGGCCGGGGCCGACGAGCCCCTAGCGCTTCGCGTCGCGGTGAAGTCCGGTGGGTGCTCGGGCTTCAACTACGACATGTACTTTGACTCCGAGATCGCTGACGACGACGTCGTGAGCGCGTTCGGTGACGTCAAGGTCGTCATCGACCCGGCCAGCGCGGAGCTGTTGACCGGCGCGTCGCTGGACTTCACCGATGGTCTTCAGGGCGCGGGATTTCACATCACGAATCCCAACGCCACGCGCACCTGCGGGTGCGGCAACTCCTTCAGCTAACGCACGTGAGTCCGAAGCGTCCCTACTCGTCCTGGCGCCGCGCGGGCGACTTCGTCATCATCTCGGGTCAGTTGGGTGTGCTGCCGGACAGAGAGACGACGACGTTCGTCCAAGGCGGCACGGCGGCGGAGTTGCGCCAAGCGTTAGCCAACGCGAAGACCGTGCTGGGCGAAGCCGGCGCCACCTTGCACGACGTCGTGAAGGCCTCACTGTTCGTGCTCGACGTGGACGACTTCGCGGCGTGCAACGAAGTGTGGCTCGAGACCTTTAGCGACCCGTTGCCCACGCGCACCGCCGTCGCGGTGGCGCAACTGCCCCTGGGCGCCAAGACCGAGGTCGAGCTCTGGGCCTACGCCCCCGAGCGCTAAACGCCGTACTCGTTCGACGTACCGAACTTGTAGCCCACCGACCGCACCGTTTGAATCAGGTGCGCGTACTCTTCGCCCAACTTCGCGCGAAGACGTCGCACGTGCACGTCGACGGTGCGCGCGCCGCCGTAGTACTCGTAGCCCCACACCCGACTAAGCAGCGTGTTGCGCGTGAAGACGCGATTGGGATTCGTCGCGAGGAACCTGAGTAGTTCGTACTCCATGTACGTAAGGTCCATCACGCGCCCGGCAATGGACGCCTGGTACGTCTCTAAGTTCATCGAGAGCTCGGCGTGTTCGATGCGCGGCGCCACGCTCTCGTTGCCCGCGCGGCGCAGTCGATGACGTAGTCGCGTCGCGAGCTCACTGACGTCGTAGGGCCCCACGACGAAGTCGTCGAAGAGGTCTTCGCGAAAGGTGAGATCGTCGAGTTGGTAGTGGTCGAGCAACAAGATGATGGGCCCGACGCCGCGTTCGCGCTGGCGCAGTTGGCGACAGAGATTCATGGCCTCGGTGAAGGGGAGCGCGGCGGCGTTAATGACCGCGCCGGAGAAGCCGTCGGTCGGCTCGAGCGCGGTGATCTCGTTCAGTCGGGCCGTCGCGGCGACGGCGGGCGTCACGCCGGTGACGTCAAAGGCTTTGCGTACCGGCCCTTCGCACGAGGGCACGCAGAGCACGACGTCGATACTCACAGCAGCGGGAGATATCGCTCGAGCTCAAAGGGCGTGACTTGCACGCGGTAGGCGTCCCACTCGGCGCGCTTGTTGCGCAGGAACCACTCCACCAGGTGGCTGCCGAGCGTTTCGTGCATCAGCGTCGAACTCTCCATCAGATCAACGGCCTCGGCGAGTGACTGGGGTAGGGGCGCCGTGCGCTGGCCCTCGCGGGGTAACTCGTAGTTGCCCGTCACGCCGCGCAGTCCCGCCGCCAGTATCACCGCGAAAGCTAGATACGGGTTCGCCGCGGAGTCGGGCGAGCGGTACTCGATGCGCGTGGAGTCGATGCGCCCGGGCTTCACCGACGGCACGCGAACGAGCGCGGCCGCGTCGTAGCGCGCCCACTCGGCGCTCACGGGCGCTTCGGCCCCCGGTACCAGACGCTTGTACGAGTTCACCCACTGATTCGTGACGGCGGTGATCTCGGGCGCGTGACGCACGAGTCCGGCGATGAACTTGGCCGCCACGTCACTCAGGCCGTAGGTGTGCTCGCCGATGAAGGCGTTCTTCTCGTCTCGCCACAACGAGAGGTGCGTGTGCATTCCCGATCCCTGCACGTTCGCGAGCGGCTTGGGCATGAAGCTCGCCGCCAGGCCCGATTGGCGCGCGAGTTCTTTGACGACGTGGCGCAGCGACATCACGGTGTCGGCCATCGTCAGCGCGTCGGTGTAGCGCAGGTCGATCTCGTGCTGGCCGGGTGCGTCTTCGTGTTGCGCGTGCTCGACCCCGATACCCATCTCTTCGAGCGTGAGGACGGTCTGGCGACGCAGTTGGCTCGGCGTGTCGTCGGCCAAGAGGTCGAAGTAACTGCCCAGATCGCTCGGTATCGGACCGGTCTTGGGATTGAGGTCGGCGAAGTAGAAGTACTCGATCTCGGGCGCCACAAAAAAGGTGTAGCCCTTGGCGCGAGCGCTGTCGAGCACGCGGCGCAGTTGTTGCCGGGGGCAGCCTTCGAAGGGGGTGCCGTCAATGTTGACGATGTCGCAAAAGACGCGCGCGACGCCGGCGTCCTGTTCGTACCAGGGGAGTAACTGGAAGGTGGTGAGATCGGGTCGGGCCAAGAGGTCGGACTCCGTTGTTCTCGAAAAGCCGTCAATCGCGCTGCCGTCAAAGGTCATGCCCTGGTCGAGCGCGTCCTCGAGCTCCGCGGGTGTGACGTGAAAGGCCTTGTGCCGCCCGAGAACGTCCGTGAACCAGAGTTGCACGAAGCGAACGCCGCGCTCTTCGACGGTTCGCAGCACGTACTGCGCCTGACTTTGCATGTTGGACATTCTCGCACCTTCCCCTCGGTCCCGCGATTTGGCGAGGAACCAAGAAGGCCGCCGCCCGTAAGCGGCGGGCTCTTTCTCGTACGTCAGCGAGCGCGCGACTTTTTCTTGGCGGGGACCTTCTTCGCTACTTTCTTTATCGAAGTCTTCTTCGCCGCAATCTTCGCGGACGATTTCTTGGCGGGGACCTTCTTCGCCACGCCCTTGGCCGCGCTGGCCGCGCCACAGATCGTCTCCGCCATCAAAGCGCAGACCACGTACGGATCGATGTTGGCGTTGGGTCGACGGTCCTCGAGGTAGCCCTTCTTATCGGCCGCGACGCCGGCGGGAATGCGCACCGACGCGCCGCGGTCCGAGACCCCGAACGAGAACTTCGAGAAGTGCTGCGTTTCGTGCGCGCCCGTCAAGCGATCTTCGATACCCACGCCGTAGACGGCAATGTGCTCCTTCACGCGGGTGCCGAGCGCTTCGGCGCCGGCAACGATGGCCGACAGGCCGCCGTTCGCGCGCATCTGCTTCGTGGAGAAGTTGGTGTGCGCCCCCGCCCCGTTCCAGTCGCCCTTCATCGGCTTCGCGTCGAAACTCACGTCGACGTCGAACTCTTCGGCGATGCGTTCGAGCAGCCAGCGCGCGGTCCACAGCTGGTCGCCAATCGCGACGGGTCCGAGCACCCCGACTTGAAACTCCCACTGACCCATCATCACTTCGGCGTTGGTGCCCTCGATACCGATGCCCGCTCGTTGACAGGCCAGGGTGTGAGCTTCGACGATCTCGCGCCCCGGCATCTTGGCGCCCCCGACGCCGCAGTAGTAGGGCCCCTGGGGCGCGGGGAATCCCTCCTCGGGCCAACCGTAGGGTCGACCGTCTTGGAAGAAGGTGTACTCCTGTTCGATGCCGAACATCGGCTCGAAGCTCGCGTACTTCTTCGCGATCTCGACGGCGTGCGCGCGCGCGTTCGTCGCGTGCGGGGTCATGTCGGCGTTCAGTACCTCGCACATGACCAACCGGTCCTTCGGCCCGCGCAGCGGATCGGCGCAGGTAAACACGGGGTTCAACACGCAGTCCGAGTGGTGCCCCGTAGCTTGGTTGGTGCTGGAACCGTCGAAGCCCCAGACCGGCGGCTTCTTGCCGTCGGCGACGATCTTGGTCTTGCTCCGAAGCTTGTGAGTCGGCTCGGTCCCGTCTATCCAGATGTACTCAGCCTGATACGACAACGCTGCTCCTTCGATGTGTCATCGCGAACGTACGCGACCACCACCAGTCTGATGGTTCCCGCACCTTCCCTACCCCGTGTTCTGTTAATGGCGTGTGAAACCTTTTCTAAGGAGAAAGTGAACCTTCACCATTAGGCTCACGGCGTGGCTACGCTTCGACTCGCCCTGGCCCAGATGAACGCGGTGGTGGGCGGTTTCGCACAGAACGTCGAGACGCTTGGGCGATTTCGCGCCCAGGCCGCCCTCGTCGGGGCCGATCTCGTCATCACGCCCGAACTCTCCCTGATGGGCTACCCGCCCGAGGATCTCTTGCTCAAAGAGGGCTTCATCGAGGCCAGTGCCCAGGCGCTCGCCGATCTCGCCAAGTCCGAGAATCTTCCGCCGATCTTGGTGGGAACGGTCGCCGAGGACGGTGCCAGTGGCGTCACTTTGGCGCCGTCGAGCGACGGGCGCGACGCGACGCGGGTCTTTGAGGAGTGGCGACCCGGCCACGTTGCCAACGTCCTCGTCGCGCTCGGTGACGAGGGGGTCGTCGCGACGGCGACCAAGCGCCTGCTACCCAACTACGACGTCTTTGACGAGTGGCGCTACTTTCATCCCGGGCTCGGTCCCCAAGCCATCGTGAACGTCGGTGGCGTGGCCGTGGGTCTGTTGGTCTGTGAGGACGTGTGGACGAGGGGCGGCCCCGCGGCGCAACTGACGAAGCAGGGCGCGACGTTGATCGTGGTGGCCAACGCGTCGCCCTACGCGAGGGGACGCCGCGAAGAACGCGAGGCCATGTTGCGAGAACGAGCGCTCGAGACGAACTGTCCCATCGCCTACGTCAACCTGGTGGGGGGCCAAGACGAACTGGTCTTCGACGGGCAGAGCATGGTGGTGAACGCCCAGGGGGACGTCATCGCTCGAGCGAGCGCCTTTCGAGAGGAACTGCTCATCTGCGAGATCGAAGCACGCGACTCGGCGGTCGGCACCGTCCTCGAGTCGTTCTACGCGCGCGACGAATCGAGGTCTCGGGCCTTTCACCTCAATCACGTGGAAGAGCCCCTGAGCGAAGTGGAAGAGATCTATGAAGCCCTCGTCATGGGCACGCGAGACTATTTGAGGAAAAACGGCTTTCGCGAAGCCATCGTGGCCTTGTCGGGAGGCGTTGACTCCTCACTCGTCGCCTCCATCGCCGTGGACGCCGTGGGCGCTCGGGCCGTTCGCGGCTTTGCCATGCCGAGTCGCTACTCGTCCGATCACTCGGTGTCCGACGCGCTCGATCTCGCGAGTCGACTCGACATCGAGATTGCCACGTTGCCCATCGAGGAAGAGCACGCCATATTTTCCCACTCGTTGGTCGACGTCCTGGGCGCTGCGCCCACGGAGCTGACCGACGAGAATCTGCAGTCACGAATCCGCGCCGTGCTCATGATGGCCATCTCCAACGCGACGGGCGCCATCGTGCTCACGACCGGCAACAAGTCCGAGATGGCCGTGGGCTACTCGACGCTCTACGGCGACTCCGCGGGGGGCTTCGCGGTCATTAAAGACGTACCCAAGATGCTCGTGTACGAGCTCTGTCGCTACCGAAACGAACGAGCGAGAAGCGACGGCGACCCCGAGCCGATTCCCGAGTCCGTGCTCACGAAGCCTCCGTCGGCGGAGTTGCGACCCGATCAGCGCGACGATCAGTCGCTGCCGCCCTACGAGGTACTCGATCCCTTGCTCTTCCTCTACGTAGAAGAAGACGCGACCGCCGAGGAGATCATCGCGCTCGGCTACGACCGCGCGCTGGTGACACGAATCACTCGACTCGTCGATCGAAGTGAGTACAAACGCCGCCAGATGCCCCCGGGCGTGCGCATCACGAAGAAGGCCTTCGGTCGTGATCGGCGCATGCCCATCACGAACGCCTTTCGCCCCGAGGACTGATGAAGGCCCGCAACACGATGGAGCATCTCTTCTCGTGCTTCGACACGATGTACCAAGTGATGGGTGAAGCCGCGCCGACGTTGACCAACGATGCCTTTGTCGTTCGCACCTACGAAGCGGCGCGCGCGATGGGGGCGGTCGCGCTGGCCTTTCGCGAGTACCTCGGGGACGTACCGAGTGAGACGCTTACCCCCCTCGACGACGCGCTGCGTCAAGCCCTTGGCGATGACGACACCGGCGCGATGGTGCTCTTCGCCCTCGCCGTGGTGGTTGGACCGCGGGTGCTCGTCTCTCTGCGCGACGCGCGCGAGCAGCTCGAACTCGACGACGCGGCCCGCGCGGTACTCAATCGCGCCTCAGAAGTGCTTGTCCAAGAGATATTGGCGGTGGGCGAGGTCTCGAAGCGCCAGGCACCCGTGGAGGACCCTCGCTGGCTCGAGAGCGCCCAAGAGCTCTCGAATCGCCTTGACGCGAGCGGAAACGCTGAAAGTTTCGGCATTTCCCGCTAAGTTGCGTACCTCCGTATAACTAGAAGTAGCGGAGATTCACGGCCGCGAGAGCGAGCACAAAGGGGAACCATGGCGAAAGACCGTATAGATCGTGACGATGAGGACCTCGTACGTCTCTACCTCTCCGACATTGGCCAGTACACCCTTCTCACGAAGGACGACGAAGTTCGCCTCGCCCAGACCATCGAAGAGGGTCGCGACGCCAAGGCCGAGCTCGAGGCGTCCGAGAACGACAAGAAGATCAAACTGACGCCGAGTCGTAAGCAGGCGCTGAAGCGCGCCGCGCACCGCGGCGACCAGGCCGAACGGGACTTCGTGCAGTCCAACCTTCGTCTGGTGGTCTCGATCGCGAAGAAGTACCAGGCCTCGGGTCTGCCGCTGCTCGACCTCATCCAGGAGGGCAACCTCGGCCTGATGCACGCCGTCGAGAAGTNNACCTACGCCACGTGGTGGATTCGCCAAGCGATCACGCGTGGCATCGCCAACACCGGGCGAACGATTCGTCTGCCGGTACACGCGGGCGACACGCTCGCGCGCGTGCAAAAGGCGCAGTCGCGTCTCGAGCTCAAGTTCGGTCGTCCCCCGACCATCAAGGAACTCTGCGAAGAGTGCGAGATGCCCGAGGACAAGCTCATCGAGGCCTTACGCTTTCGCTCGGAGCCGATCTCGCTCTCCGAGCCCCTTCGTGAAGACGGCGACGCCGAGTTGGGTGACGTCGTCGAAGACCGTTCGGCCGAGTCACCCTTTGACGTGGCCGCGGTGAAGATGATGCCCGCCGCGATCGAGAAGTTACTCCAGCCCCTCGACGAACGTGAGCAGAAGATTCTGCGGATGCGTTTTGGTCTCGACGGTGCGGGTGAGATTCGTACCCTCGAAGACGTCGGCGCGGAGATGAACCTGACGCGCGAGCGCATTCGCCAGATTGAAGCCCGCGCGATGAGTAAGTTGCGTCACCCCTCGTCCGACACGGGTGCGCGCGACCTCCTAACCCTCTAGCGACGCTGGTACCGCGCGCCGCCGAGTCCGAGGACGGCCGCGACGCCGACGATGATGGCGCTCACGAAGAACGGCGTGTGGGACTTCGAACGACTGAGCGCGGTCACCGGGTGGCTGAAGGTGAGCCGCGGCCACTGATTTTCGTGGGCGATTCTCGCCAGTTGACGGTCCGCGTTCACCGCGAAGGGGTGTCCGACGGCCTTCAACATGGGCACGTCGGTCTCGGAGTCGGAGTACGCGTAGGACTCGGCGAGATCGATCCCGCGTCGACTGGCGAGTTCGCGCATGGCGAGCGCCTTGTTCTCCCCCTGCGCGAAAAACTCCATCTCCCCGGTGAACTTCCCGTCGTCGTCAATGGTCGCCTGTGACGAGATCGCTCCCGTAAGTCCGAGGAGTTCCGCGAAGGGCTCGACGATCTCCGCGGGCGCGCTCGAGACGAGATAGACCTCTTCTCCTTCGGCGAGGTGGTGATCGATGAGCTCGAGGGCTTCGGCGTAGATGAGAGGTTCGATTACGTCGCTCAGGGTCTCTTTGACCAGGAGGCGTACTTCGTCTTGGTCCCAACCTCGCGTTATCTTCAGCACCGTGTCGCGGACTCTGGCGAGACGCTTTTCGTCGGCGCCGAAGCGTTGGAACCAGAGTTGCGCCACGCCCGCGCGAATCAGGGTGCGTCGATGAAGCAGTCCGCGGGTGTGTAGTTCGGGCCCCAAAGCGACGAGCGACGATTTGACGATCACCGTCTTATCTAGGTCGAAAAAGGCCGCGCGCACGCTTTCATGCTAGGTCCAGATGCCAGCGACGTAGGGGCGCCGCTAGCCGATGAAGGCCGCGGCGCAGTCTTCGGTCGCGTCGACGCGAGCCATCAAGACCACGTGGTCCTGATGGAGGAAGTGCATCGAGGAAGAGGGCACCAAAGGTTGTTCGTTTCGAACGACGGCGACGACCCGTAGCGAGTCGGGAAGACGAAGCTCATCGAGCGTGAGATTCTGTGCGACGGCCGGGGCGTTCTCGTCGAGGGTCACTTCGATGAGTCGCATGCGACCGTGCGCGAGCGTCATCAGTTGAATGATGGCGCCCACTTCCACGGCTTCGTCAACGAGCGACGTGATCAACGCGGGCGTCGAGACCGAGACGTCGACGCCCCAGCTTTCATTAAAGAGCCACTCGTTTCGGGCGTTATTAATACGGCTGATGACGCGCGGCACGCCAAACTCTTGTTTCGAAAGCCAACTGATCACGAGGTTGTCTTCGTCGTCGCCGGTGGCGGCGATCATGACGTCGGCGCTGCGCACGTCCGCGGACGTCAGGCTCGCGAACTCACAAGCGTCGGCGGCCATGACGGTGACGCCGGGCAGCATGGTCTTTAATCGTTCGGCGGTGTCGGCGACCTGCTCCATCAGGGTGACGTCGTGGTGGCGATCGATGAGGTCGAGCGCGATCGAGGTGCCGACCGACCCGCCCCCGGCGATGATGACTTTCACTCGGCCCCGGCTTTGAGTAGGTCCTGCAGCTCGCGAAGACCTTCATTGGTGACGAGGAACTCGAGAATGTCGTCCTCTTGGGCAAAGAGGCCCTCGACGTTGACTCGCCCCACACCCGCGCGTATCAAACCAACGAGGCGAACGTTCTCGCCACTGTGAAAGTCGCTCACGGGCTTTCCGGCGAGGGCGTCGGGCACGATTCTCTCCACGAGGTGCATGGTATGGGCGGAGTCGGTCCACTCGATCGAGTCGTCCGAGGGCAACATCCAGCGCTTGACTTGCTGGGTGGTCCAGAGTGACGTCGCGACCGTGGGGATGCCCAGTTTCATGTAGATTTCAGCTCTCGCGGGGTCGTAGATGCGCGCGACGACGTTCTTGATGTTGTAGTGATCGCGCGCAATTCGTGCGCAGAGGATATTGGTGTTGTCGCCACTGGTGACCGCCGCCAGTGCGTCCGCGCTCGCGGCCTCCGCTTGGAAGAGCACGTCGCGGTCAAACCCTGATCCGACGATGGTTTTGCCGTGGAAGTGGGTGAGACGGCGAAGGCTGTCGCGCTTCTTTTCGATGACCACGACCGAGTGGCCCTCGTCGGAGAGTTCCATGGCGAGTTCTGAACCAACTCGGCCACAGCCGACCACGATGATGTGCACGGTCTCATCTGACCACACCACGGCTTTTAACCGCAACTTCTCGCCAAGTGGGTGACGTTGAAGAGTTATTTGCGAAGGGGAGTGGCTTAGTATCGACAGCGTGCCAGAAGAGGAAAAGCCAGCGTCAACGCGCGCGCCCGTTCTGACGTCACACGCTAATTTGGCGAAGTTCTACCCTGAGACGTGGGACTATCGCCTGAAGCGACTCTTCCTCGGAAAGCCTCTGGTCACCGAACAGTTGAGCGCCGAACGGCTCAATCGCCCCATTGCCCTGGGCGTGCTGGCGCCGGACTGTATCTCCTCGTCGGCGTATGGGACCGAACAGATTTTGACCCAGATGACCCCCTACATTGGACTCGCCGCCTTCGCGCTCGTGGTGCCGATCATGTTCGTGATTATTGGCGTGTTGTTCTTCGTCACGACCTCGTACCTCGACGTGATCAAGTACTACACGACGGCCGGCGGGTCCTACGTCGTCGCGCGCGACAACTTTGGACCCAAGATCGCCCAGATCGCGGCGGTGGCGCTGCTTATTGACTACACGGTGACCGTCGCCGTACAGTGTTCGGCTGGCACGGCCGCTCTGACGACCGCCTTTCCGAGGTTGAAGAACGACTTTCCACTGGTCACCAACGGCACCTTGTTGATCACGGTCGTCGTCGTTCTCGTCTTGATCTTTGGCAACTTGCGCGGACTACGCGAAGCCGGTAGTTACTTCGCGATCCCGACGTACTTCTACGTCGTGATGTTGTCGGCGACGATATTTATTGGTTACTACAAGAAGATCGTCGGCACGCTGCACCTTATTCCCCAGCCCGCGACGCACCTCTTAGTGGAAGGGCGTCTGGGTCATCAGGGCAACGGACTTCTAATGGGCCTGGCCTTCCTTACGCTGCTTCGCGCCTACGCGAACGGCGGGGCGTCGCTGACGGGCCTCGAGGCGATCTCCAATGGCGTCGGGAGCTTTCGCCGCCCCGAGTCCAAAAACGCCCGCGCGACGCTCGTCGTGATGTCCTCGGTTCTAGCGTTTCTACTCGTCGGCACGACGCTGCTCGCGCACTGGACCCACGCGTTTCCCTACGCCGCCGGTTCGCCGACCGTCGTTGGTCAAGAGGTGTCGGACGTCTTTGGCGCGCACGGCTTTGGTCACTACATATTCTTCGTCGTACAGTTCGCCACCGTCTTGATCCTGTACACGGGCGGTAACACGTCGTTCAACGGATTCCCCTTCCTCGCGAACTACGTCGCGACCGACCGGTACTTGCCGAGCCAGCTCACCAAGCGCGGTCACCGTCTCGCCTTCTCCAACGGCATCCTCGTGCTCGGTGTCGTCTCGCTGACCCTGATCATTGCGTTCAAAGCGTCGGTGAACGGGCTCATCGCGCTCTACGCCATTGGCGTCTTCACCGGATTCACGTTGGCCGGCGCCGGCATGGTGGCGCGTCACCTGAGAGAAAAGGGCGGGCACTGGCGCCGAGGGGTCTTCATCAACGCGCTCTCCGCGAGCGTGACCTCGCTCGTGGTGCTGGTCTTCATCTTCGCGAAGTTCCTCGAGGGAGCGTGGATCATCGTGATCGTGGGGCCCATCATGTACTTCAGTCTCTTGCGATTCCACAAGCAGTACGTGCGTGAGGAGAAAGCCTTCGAGGCCAACAGCGCCAAATCTTCGATGAACATTCGCATGAATCGAGTCATCGTCTTTGTCGACAACTACGATCTGCCCACCGAGCGGGCTCTCCTGTACTGCAACTCGCTCAACCCCTACTCCGTGCGCGCCGTGCACTTTGACATCGACCCGGTAGTCACAAAGCAACTGGAAGCTCGATGGGGCGCCGCCAACACCGCGTCAGCCAGTATCAGTCTCGAGATCGTCGACTGCGAGGACCGTCGCGTCGACCGCGCGGCGTTGGAGCTCGTCGCCGACGCCGTACGCGATCCCGACGTGTTCTGCATGGTGATCTTGCCCCGGCGGGGCTACGTCTCTCGCTTGCAACGACTCCTGCACGACCGCACGGCCGACAATATGGCGGGCGCGGTGATGCACGTGCCGCGCACGGCGGCGACGATCATTCCCTATCGCGCGCTGCGTCGCTTGACCGAGGGTGAGTTGACCGAGGAGCCGGTGAGCGACGAGATCGCGCGCGGAGGAGTGCGAGAGGACGCCCACCTCGACGCGGACGCGAAACTGCGGGCCCGCTCCGCGGGCTCCGCGCCGATTGGCGACGTCACTGAGCGAGAGTTCGTCGAGATCGCCGGACGCGTTCGATCGATGTCGATCGGCAACGAGAGCGGCGTGCCCGAACTGCGCTGCGTCATCACCGACAACACCGGCTCGCTCACGTTGGTCTTCCAGGGCCGAACGAACGTGCCGGGCATTGAACGCGGCACTCGGCTCCTGGTAAAGGGAACCGTGACGTCCCTTCGTCGTGAAGCCGTCATTCTCAATCCGCAGTACGAAATCGTCGCCGCGCCGCAGGGCCAAAACTAGTCTCTATTGATTCTTTTTTCCGCAACCACCACCGAGGAAGCCCTTCGACCAAGGGGCTCGGTGGTGCGACCATGGCGTCGGGAGAGTCCTTTACCTGTCTAACTTGTGTAGCGGCAGTGCAAGGTGGCGATAGTGTGTCACGCCGTGAGATACCTGAGAGGTGGTGAGCGTGGCCCGAGCACTCGTCATTGTTGAGTCCGTAGCCAAGGCGACACGAATCCAGGGCATGCTCGGATCGGACTACATCGTCAAATCCTCCATTGGCCACATTCGTGATCTGCCCCAGAGTGCGGCCGATATTCCGGCCTCGGTGAAGGGCGAGAAGTGGGCGCGGCTCGGCATCAACGTCCACGACCACTTCAAGCCGATCTACGTGGTCTCGAACGATCGTAAGAAGATTGTCGCCGAGCTGAAGGCCGCCTTGAAGGAGGTCGACGAGCTCTACCTCGCCACCGACGAGGACCGCGAGGGTGAGGCCATTGCCTGGCATCTCCAAGAAGTGCTGAACCCGAAGGTCCCCGTGAAGCGGATGGTCTTTCACGAGATCACGCCGGCGGCCATCACCAAGGCCGTCTCGGAGACGCGCGACTTGGACCTACGACTCGTCGACGCCCAAGAGGGTCGAAGGTTCCTCGACCGCCTGGTCGGCTACGAGGTCTCCCCGGTGCTGTGGCGAGCCGTCGATAAGGCCCGCTCGGCCGGGCGAGTGCAGTCGGTGGCGATTCGACTGGTCTGCGAGCGCGAGCGCGAGCGGATGGCCTTTCGTTCGGCGTCGTGGTTCGACGTCACGGCGACCCTCGACGCCGAGAGCACCACCTTCGAAGCCACGTTGGAGAGCGTGAACGGCGCGTCGCTCGCGACGGGTAAGAACTTCGACGCCGCGGGCCAACTGGAGACGAAGACGGCGCTCGAAGTCTTAAGCGAAGCCGCCGCGACGTCTATCGCTCGCGAACTGGCGGGCCAACGTCTGCGCGTCGAGTCGACGACGTCGACGCCGCGCACCCAGCGTCCCCAGCCGCCCTTCATGACGTCGTCGCTGCAGATCGAGGCCAGTCGCAAACTGCGCTTCGATCCCGAGCGAACGATGCGCGCGGCCCAGCGACTTTACGAGCAGGGCTGGATCACCTACATGCGAACCGACTCCACCACACTTTCCGACGAGGCGATCAACGCCGCGCGCACTCAGGCGGCGTCGATGTTCGGCGACGACTACGTCGCCGAACAGCCGCGTCGCTACGACCGAAAGGTCAAGAACGCGCAAGAGGCGCACGAAGCGATTCGTCCGGCCGGTGAGACCTTTCGCACGCTCGACGAGGCCCAGGGGCAACTCAACGGTGACGAGCGCGCGGTGTACGACCTCGTCTGGAAGCGCACGATCGCCTCGCAGATGGTCGACGCGCGCCTGACCCAAGACAAGGTTCGTTTGACGGGGACGCTCACCAACGTCGACGAACTGGCCGGCGACGTCGCGGTGGGCCTGGCAGCGAGCGGACTGCGCATTGAGTTCGCCGGCTTTCGTCGGGCCTACGTCGAAGGCACCGACGACCCCGAGGCCGAACTCGCCGACCAGGAGCGCCTGCTGCCGGTGCTGCGTGAAGGCAGCGACGTACCGGTGCAGAGCGCCGAAGCCAAGTCGCACGACACGCAGCCACCGGATCGTTACTCCGAAGCGACGCTCATCAAGAAGCTCGAAGATCTGGGCATCGGTCGTCCTTCGACGTACGCCTCGGTTATGAAGACGATCGATCGTCGCGGCTACGTGTGGAAGAAGGGCAAGTCCCTCGTGCCGACGTTTCGGGCCTTCGCGGTGGTGAACCTGTTGGAGTTCTACTTCGCCGACCTCGTGGACTACCAGTTCACGGCCGCGATGGAGGATCAGCTCGACGAGATCGCCCAGGGCCGCCAGGACCTCGAGCCGTGGTTGAAGAAGTTCTACTTCGGCGACGAGTCCGCCAACAGTGAGTTGGCCCGGCTCGGTCTGCACCACTTGACCCACGAACCCCACGAGTTCGACTTCGCGGCGATCAACTCCCTGCCGCTCGGCGAGGCGCCGGACGGACTTCCCGTGTCCGTGCGCTCGGGGCGTTACGGCCCGTACCTCGTGCACGGTGACGACCGCGTCTCGATTCCCGAGGCGACCGAACCCGACTCACTCACGATCGACTACGCGCTCGAGCTGTTGGCGGCGCCGAGTAACGACCGTGAGCTCGGACTCGACGACGAGGGTGAGACGATCTACCTGAAAGCCGGGCGCTACGGGCCCTACGTGCAGGTCGGTGAGATGACCGACCCGAAGGACAAGCCCAAGACGGCGTCGCTCTTTTCGACCATGTCACCCGAGAGCGTGTCGATCGATGACGCGAAGATGCTGTTATCGCTGCCGCGCACCGTCGGGGACCATCCCGAAGGCGGAGCGATCGTCGCCCAGAACGGGCGCTACGGTCCCTACCTCACCTGGGGCAAGGAGACGCGTTCGCTCGACGACGAGGCCCAGATCTTCAGCGTCGATCTGACGAAGGCGGTGGCGCTGTTGGCCCAACCCAAGGCGCGTGGTCGTCGAGCGGCCGCGGGACCACTGGCGGACTTGGGCGAGGATCCCGTCACGAAACGCAACGTCGTCGTGCGCAGCGGACGTTTTGGCCTCTACGTCACCGACGGGCAGACCAACGCCACGCTTCGTCTGGGCGACGCGCCCGAAACGATGACGATGGATCGCGCGAGTGAGTTGCTCGCCGAGCGCCGCAACGCCGAGCCCTCGACGCGCCCGCGTAAGAGCGCGAAGAAGGCGACGAAGAAGGCGCCGGTGAAAAAGGCGGCGAAGAAGACGGCGAAGCGCTCAACGAAGAAGGCCGCGGCCAAGTCGACGGGCGCGGCGAAACGCGCGGCCGTCGCGCAAGGGGCCGAGGCGAACGCGGCCCTGTTGAGGAGTGCGCGCCACGAGGACGAGGCGTGAGCCCACGAGGCGTCTTTCTCGTCTTTGAGGGGATCGACGTCAGTGGCAAGAGCACGCAGGCCCGACGAGTGGCCCTCTCCAACGACGCCCTCTTCACCTTCGAACCCGGTGACACGCCCCTCGGCGCGGAGCTGCGCCACTGGGTGCTCGACGCCGCGACGCCTATGAATCCGGCGACCGAAGCGCTGCTCATGCTCTCGGACCGCTCGCACCACGTGCGCACCGTCATCGAGCCCGCGCTCGACGAGGGACGAAATGTCGTGAGTGACCGCTACTACGCGTCAACCCTCGCGTACCAGGGTTACGGCAGAGGCGTGGACTTAGCGCTGTTGCGAGCGGCGAGTGAGTTGGCTATTGGTTCGTGTCTGCCGACCCTGACGATCCTGTTGGACATCCCCTTGGAAGTCGTGAACGAACGGCGCGCCCACGACGCCCAGGACCGCTTCGAGTCGGCCGACTTGGCGTTTCATCAACGCGTGCGCGACGGCTACTTGGAACTGGCCCAGGAGAACGCGTGGTTCGTGGTGGACGGCTCGCTCGCTGAATCCGAGGTTGCGGGCGTGATCGACGAGCGAGTGGCGGACCTACCCTGGTGACATGACGGACGTCTTTGAGCGCCTGGTGGGCCAGGACCGAGCGGTGGCGGCTCTTCGCCAGTACGCGGTAACGCCCGTACACGCGTACCTCTTCAGTGGCCCCGCGGGCGCCAGCGTGCGCGACTCGATGATGTCCTTCGTCGCGGCGTTGCAGTGTCCGCGAAACGGCTGTGGTTCGTGCGACGTCTGTCGATTGGTCCTCGCCGACCAGGACCCCGACGTCTACTTCGCCGAGCGATCGGGGGTGTCGTGGCGCCTGGAGGAGATTCGTGAGGCCGAACGCGTCTCGAGGCGTCGGCCTCTGGGATCCGGGTACCAGATTGTCGTCATTGAAGACGTGGAGCTGACGACGACGGGAGCCTCCCCGAGCGCGCCGGCGCTGTTGAAGTCGCTCGAAGAGCCACCGAGTCGCACGATCTTTCTCCTTAGCGCCGAAGAGCTTCCCGCGGCGCTCGACACGATCATCTCGAGGTGTCTGGAAGTCAGGTTGCGCGCGCTGAGTGACGAGGACCTCGAGTCGATTCTGGTGGGCGAGGGGGCTGAGTTGAACGCGGCCCGTAGCGCCGCGGCCGCGGCCAACGGCAATCTGCGAAGGGCGCGTGTCTTGGTGCGAGACGCCGATCTCTCGTCACGGGTGGCGCAGTGGCGCAGCGTGCCCGAGCGACTTACGGGAACGCCGGCGGCGTCCGCTCTCGTGGCCCAGGGCATCGCCGCCTCGCTCGACGAGGCCATCACGCCACTGCAACAACTTCAAGAAGAGGAGATGGCGCGGCGCGCCAGCGACGCGCGCGAGATGGGTCTGCGCGCGGTGACGAATCGAAAGGACGTCGAGGCCCAGTTCAAGAGAGAGCAGCGCCGTTTTCGACTCGACGAACTGCGCTTTGGTTTTAGCGCGTTGACCGGCGTCTATCGCGAGCGACTGATGGAGAACCTAGAAGCCAGCACCGAAGGCGACGCGCGAAGTGAGTACCGCGTCGGCGCTTCACTTCGCGCGATTGACGCCGTCGCGGAAGCGAATCGTCGGCTCTCCACCAACGTTGACGAGTCGCTGCTACTGCACGATCTGATGTTCTCGCTGATGGAGTTCTAGTAACCCGTAGCCGCGTCGCTGGCTTGGGCTAATCTTTCTCTCTGCGCCTGGGTAGCTCAGTCGGTAGAGCAACGCATTCGTAATGCGTAGGTCAGGAGTTCGAATCTCCTCCCAGGCTCCATTCAGTGCGCGGTGATTCTCCGTTCCTCTTCTCCGTTTTGAAGCCTCAAGGTGCGTGGAAGGTGCGCCAGCAGTGCAATCACCTGATGTGTTTGACCCTCAAGGAGGACCGCCTTCGATGCCCTCGCGCTATAGCGTCTGTGACGTGAATTGGCTTTTCAAGCGAGACGTGCAAATCTATTTGGCGATGGGAATCGTCGAGGTGGTTTTAGGTCTCATCGGAGTCTTCACTCACCGACACGGCGGGATGAGCGGGTGGAGTTGGTCTTTTGTAACGCTCGGCGTTCTCTTCATCGGCCGAGCCTTGGTGGGAGAGCGGACACGACGACGCGACGGTGTCTCAGGCCAAGCCCCGTACGCCCCGAGCATGAAGTCGCTACCTAAGCAAATCGATGAGGAAAGTTGACAGGCAGTTGATTCGTCGTTCCCGTCGGCAGTAGGTTCGGCTGCAGAGCACGGTAACCGCCGCTCCCGGGGAACGTGGTGCACGGCGCCGAACAAAGGGGCGGTGACGACGGCGGTGGGTCAAACACTCCTGAGCGCATCATCGCCGCCCAGTCCTGGGCAGTAACGCGCGAGCACGAAGGACAAATGGCTGTCTCTCTATGCATGCAACGGGTCATCCACGTACGACCCTCACGGTCGGTAATCTCAACCGGATTTTGACAGACGGTCTGAAAATGAATTGCAACTGTTAGCGGCGAGAGGCCGTTGACTCGAGGCAGAGTAGGTGAAGGCATGGCCATGCGAGTTCCGGAGCATTTTCAAGGTGCGCTGCAGGTGCGTGGAAAGTTGGCGAATGGCGGATTCGGGTGCGCCAGTACAACTAAATCAACTGGTCAGAATCATTTCATCAAGTAAAACGCCATGTGCGTTCTATTCGTAATGCGTAGGTCAGGAGTTCGAATCTCCTCCCAGGCTCCGCCTCACCCACCTAGCGTCGGAAACTCTCCGGCGTTCGACTAGCTATTCAAGTGGTAGACGACGTTGACTTGCACGTTGATCGACTGCGATCCGCTCTCAATGGGCACCGACCCGGTCGCCGCTTTGAGCGACGTGTTCACGGGGTAGAAAACGCCACCCGTTCCCGTGTTCTCCTGGTCGATCACTCGAGCGATCGAGCCGACCGTGGTGTCGGCGCCCTTGGCGATCTGGGTCGCTTCGGTGTGGGCGTTTTGAATCGCGCGAGCGCGCGCGGAAGCGAGCAGTTTCGACTGATTCGATATGGAAAAGGTCACGCCGTTGAGTTGGATGTTGTTACCGACCGCGTTGGCCGCGGCGTCGAGGGCCGCGCCCGCGCTGTTGAGCTGGTGAGTCGTGACGTTCAGGTTGTCTTGCACGGTGAAGCCCGTTATGACACCGGCCGAGTTGGTGTTCGCGTAGATGTTGAGCCCCGACGTCTGCATGTTCTTCTTGACAATGCCGTTACGGAGCAGCGACTTCTGGAGTTTTCTCATCTGCGTGTTGTTCTCTTTCAGCGCCTCTTTCGCGCTCGTCGCTACGTTCTGCACGCCGATTTGAAAGCTCATGGTGTTGGGTTTGCCCGTCACGGTGCCCGAACCCGTCACGGTGATGGTCGCGCCCGAGGAGGAGTTGGTGTGGCCGAGCGTCTCACCGATAAAGGCAATGGCCGCGATGACGATGGCGAAGACCAGCAGAAAAAGAGATCGGGGGCCGCGGCCGCGGCGCCGACCTCTTGGTCCCCGCGGGTCGCCGTGATCGTGACCGTGCTCGTGGCCATGGTCGTGGGTCGGCTGGTCACTGCTCGCGTCGATGTGATCGCTCACGTTGTCTCCTTATGAGTGAACGACGTGGGTCGTTCGTCCGTGCCTACTGCTGTTTTACTGCACTTCTTGAAACCCAGAGGAACGGAGTTTCTTCGTGGGATCAGAATCACTGCTTCTCGGTTCGATCCCATTCGTCTCTCTACTACGTCCCTGTCGCGCGACGCGAGAAACTTTCAGTGAAGTTTCGAATCGTGCTGTTTACGGAACGAGCGAGCGAACTACCGAGGTGAAGTCGTCGGAACGCTCTTCCCAGTTTCGGTAGTGGTCAAAGCTCGGCGCTGCGGGCGAGAGCAGCACGACCCCGCCGTGAGCGAGTGACGCTCTGGCCAGTTGGACGGCCTCGAGCATGTCCTCGGCGCGGTGTTGCGTGAGAGCAGAGCGCGGGGCGAGCGCCGCGCCGAGCCGCTGTCCCGCGTCGCCCATAGTGATGAGGGTGGTGGGTTGGTGCCGCGCGGCCAGAGCGTCGGCGAGTTCGTCGTAGTCGACGCCGCGATCGAAGCCCCCGGCGATGAGGGCGAGCGGATCGTCGACGAACGCTTCGAGGGCCGCCACGGTGGGCAGCACCGACGTCGCCAGCCCGTCGTCCACGTAGCGAAGCGTCGCGCCGTTGACGGTCTCTTTCGCGACGAGCGTAAGTCGACTGCGCAGTGGCTCGAAGCGAAACGACTCCTTCTTGGCTGCTTCTCGCGCGTCGTCGACGGCGATGCCCGTCAGTGATTCGACGGCGGCGAGCGCCAAGGCTACGTTGGCGCTGTTGTGCGCGCCGATCAGTCCGAGCGCCGCGGCGAGGTGAGTGGTGTCACTTTCGACGTAGCGCAACTCGCCCCCGAGTTGATCTTGGATCTGGTGAAATGTTGCGTTGTCGGGCACCAACGTGCGATGCGCCCCGTCGGCGCGGGTCAGTGAGAGTTTGTCATCGCGGTACTTTTCGAGTGAACCGTGCCAGTCAAGATGGTCGGCGCCCAGAGACGTCACGACCACCACGCTGGGCGCCACCTCGAGATCAACGCACTGAAAGCTCGACACTTCGAGAACGAGCCAACCCTTGGACGTGTCGAGAGCTGGGTCGTACGGGGGTTGGCCAATGTTGCCCAGACGAAGGGCGTCTTCACCCATGCAGTGCAAGAAGAACGTTACGAGTGCCGTCGTGGTGGACTTCCCCTTCGTGCCCGTGAGGGCCACGACGCGCGCCCGGTCCGTCTCTTGAAGCCAGAGGTTGAGAGCGGACGTGACGGCCACGCCGTGAAGTTCCAGATCGAGAACGTCGGCGCGTCGCCGCGGGATGCCGGGACTCTTTAAGACCACGTCACAGCGCAGCAACGCGTCGAGGCCGCCTTCCTTCGTGACCAGGACCTCGGGTCCGAGACCGGAAGCGTCGTCGACGACCACGAGTTCGCTGACGCCCCGCAGGCGGCGAACGGTCGCGCGACCCTCGACGCCGTAGCCGAAGACGCCGACGCGCTTGCCCGCGAGGTCAGCGAAGCCAGTGGGCCGGAACACGGCTGGGTCCTTGGGTCGTGAGAAGTTCTTCGAAGGTTCGTTCCGGCCGCATTTCGTTGGCCAAGGCCCGTACGAAGTCAACGTCGGCCCACTCGCTCATCTGGGCGACCCTCGCTAGAGCGACCGCGCTCTCATCGGGGTCACCAACGCACTCAAAGGGTTTGAAACTGGTGCCTTCACCGACGAGTACGCGCAGTTGATCTTGGCGGGCCGGGTCGCTCAGCGGCTCGTGGTGAAAGATGTCGCCCAGAGTCGCGCGAGAGAGAAACGGCGCGAGCATCAAGTTGATAAAGAGACACTTGTCACACTCGCCGCACCACGTTTCGAGTCGGCTTTCGAGACGCTGGCTGAACGCGCGATTGCAACTGCGAAAGGCGTGGTGGTAAGAAGTGAGCTCGCTAAAGACCTGCGCGACCCAGATCTCACTTCGATCGCGCAGGAAACTGGCGACGACCAACGCGTCACCCACCCGTTCGCCCAGCGCCTCCGCGAGGAGTTGCTCGGCGTCCCAGGACTTACTCCACTGGTGATTGACCTCGAGATCGCGCCAGCGAAGGTTGATGGCCGACGAAGAGTGCTCGTTGCTCATGACGACGCCGCCGCGACCCGAAGCCAGAGCGGCCACCGCGGCGAGGAGCGTCACCATGGCGGTCACGGGTACGTGACCGTTAAAGAATGCGTCGTCGCCTCGCAGAATCTGTTCGTCGAGCACGCGCGTGGCTCGAACAATCTCTCGTCGCGTCACGGCGGCCGTCGCTTCGAGCGGCGCGAAGCGACCACTTGGGGGACTGACGACGAAGAGCGCCTGGTCGAGACGCGCGTTGAGTTGTGCGCTCGTGACGACCGAGTCGATGCCGCCGCCAAAGGGGACGAGTACGCGGTTCGCGTCGACGACGGGCCCGACCACATTGGTTTCCACGCCGCCGACGATGACGACGTCGTCCAGGCTGAGTTCATTCGTGAAGGCGAACTCCGCGAGTCCCTCACGAATCGCGCTCTCCAAGAGGCGTCGACCCTTTCCACCGAGTGGCGTGGACCCAACGTCGACGCGACGCGGCGCACCTGCTTTGTAGTACGAAAGACCCGCCAGGAGAAACCAAAGTTCGCCGACGGCCCTCACGGCCGGCGTTAGGAGAGTCTCGACGCCCTCAAACGTGACGACCTCTTTGAACGTTCGCCCGTCCAGTTCGTAGGTGCCCGTCAGCGTCGTTTTCGTTATCTCGAGCGAGACGTAACGAAAGAGTTCGCCGCGCTGTTTCGTGTGGATCGGCTCGTCCATGACGTTCTTCATGCTACGAGGCCCGCTTCGCGACGAGGGCGAAACGACCACAAGGTCTCTTCGCCCGATCACTGAAGAAGACCTCGCCCCCGTCGGTGACCTGTTGGCTGCGAACGATGAAGTCGTCGCGCACGCCAGAAACGGTGAGTTGAAGTGTCGCGACGTGTCGTAGGTCGAGCCGAGATCGGTCGCCACCGTCCGTCGTGAGTGCCTGGGGAACGTCGGCGAAGTGTTCGGCGACCTCTGGACCGACCTGGTAGCCCTCTGGCGATATGGCGGGGCCCAGAAAGGCGTGCACCGTGGCGGCGTCGCCGAAATGGAGAAGCGTCTTGGCGATGACGCCACTGCGTAGTCCGCGCCAGCCCGCGTGCACGAGGGCGAAGCGCTTCGATGACGCGTCGACCAACAAAATGGGCACGCAGTCGGCGACCAGTACGGCGAGCGCCACGTCGTGACGGTCACTGACGAGGGCGTCGGCCTCGCTCGAGGGGGTCACGAGCGAGGCGTCGAGCACGTGGGTTCCGTGTACTTGTCTGACCGTGACGAGTTGCGTCTCGTTGACGCCCGCGGCACTCGCCACCCGTCGACGGTTCTCTTGCACGTCGATAGGTTCGTCGCCGACGTGATTTCCCAGGTTCAAGGTGTCGTAGGGCGCCGCGCTGACCCCGCCTAAGCGATCGGTCACGAAGGCGTCGACGCCGAGAGCTTGAGCGCTCTCGACGGGATACACCGTGAGCGCCGCGCGTTGCTCGGCGTGCAGGACTACGTCGATTGGCACGCCGCGCAGATCCCGTTGAGTTCGAGGACGTGACGAAGGTCCCCGTAGCCGTGGCGTTCAGCGAGTTGGCGCGCCCAGGTCTCGAGATCGGGCGCGTCCACTTCAATGGTCGCCCCGCATCGGCGACAGGCCAGGTGGTGATGGTGCGTGTCCACGACGCAGCGTCGATAGAGGTTCTCGCCGCGATCGGTCATCACGACGTCCACGTCGCCCGAGACGACGAGGGCCTTTAGCTGGGTGTAGACGGTGGCGAGGGCGATTCTTCCCCCGTCGCGAGAGATAAGAGCGTGAAGCTCTTGGGCGCTGATGAAGCCCCCGACCCGGCTCAGGACCCCGATCACCTCTCGGCGTTGGGCGGTGTTCCGCGCAGGTCTCACGGGTTCAGCGTACCTGTTCGTGATTTGATACTTAGAATCATTCTAACTATGGTAGTTGGAATGATTCCACTAAGGACCCCCAGCGCAGGTCACGAAATCCCTAGAACGAGCCGTTTTTGTCGAAACGCGGTCGTCGCGACGTCGCTCGTTCTCGTCGGCGTGACGTTGAGCAGCTGTGGTTCGCCGGTCGCCATTTCGAGTGGCGTCATTCGAGCGGTCGGCGCGGAGAATCAGTACGCGAACGTGCTCGCTCAGATTGGTGGGCGCTACGTGAGCGTCCGGGCCATCGTGAGTAACCCCAACACCGATCCCCACACCTTCGAAGTCAGTACCCGCGTGGCCCAACTCATCTCCACCGCGCAGCTCGTGGTGCAAAACGGCGTGGGTTACGACGCCTTCATGAATCAACTCGAGTCCGCTTCGCCGAGTTCGTCGCGTGACGTCATCGAAGTGCAGACCCTCGAAGGGCTCTCGAACAACACCGAGAATCCCCATCTCTGGTACAAACCCTCCACCATGCCTCGGGTGGCTAGGGCCATAGCTGTCGACCTCACGAAACTGCAGCCGGGTCACGCGCGCTACTTCGCGACGCGTTTATCAGCGTTCTCAAAATCCGTGAACTCACTGACCGTCGCTGTCGCCACGTTCAAGAAGAAGTACGAGGGCGTACGAGTGGCGACGACGGAACCGGTCGCCGACTATCTTCTCCAGGCGCTCGGACTCGTGAACGTGACGCCCTTTCGCTTCCAGGCCGACGTCATGAACGGTATCGACCCTTCACCGGAAGACATTGCCTTCCAACAAGGCCTTCTCACGCACCGAAAAGTGCGCGTGTTCTTGTACAACGAGCAGGTCAGCAGTCCCGTGACGGTCTCTCTGCAATCCCTCGCGAAGTCCTCGGGCGTGCCGATCGTCGCGGTGTACGAAACCATGCCGACGCCGGGCTACGACTACCAGTCGTGGATGCTCGCCGAGATCGCGGCACTCACGAGAGCACTTTCCACGTCACGTTCAACGGTGAGGATCTGATGACGAGTGGTGCAGCGTTCTCAAGCAATCATGAACTCTTGAAAGTGAGCGACCTCGACGTGTCGATCGCGGGGCGGGTCGTGCTGCACGACGTGAACTTCTCGATTGACGCCGGCGAGTTCACCGGTCTCATTGGATCGAACGGCGCCGGCAAGACGACGCTGTTGAAGGTGATTCTCGGTCTCCAAGCATCGTCGCGCGGGAGCGTTACGATTCATGGAGAGCCACTGAACCGATCGAATCGCTCCGTTGGTTACGTGCCGCAGAAGGTTCTCTTTGACGTTGACATGCCGGTTCGCGTGCGCGACTTTGTCGCGATGGGCGTTGACGGCAATCGCTACGGGTTCTCTCGAAGGACCCGAGAAACCAACGAGGCCGTCGAGGAGATGCTCGACGCCGTCGAAGCCGACTCCTTGGCCAGTCGCAGAGTCGGCGCGCTCTCGGGTGGCGAACAACAGCGTGTCCTGATGGCTCACGCGCTCGTGAGCCGGCCCGAACTGCTGTTGCTCGACGAACCACTGGCCAACCTTGATCCACGGAGTGTTTCCGAAATTATTCGACTCCTGCACTCCGTATCGTCGAAGCAGCACGTCGCGGTCCTCCTTTGCGCGCACGAGATGAATCCACTGCTGCCCGTGATGGACCGGGTGGTCTACGTGGCGAACGGAAAGGTGGCGAGTGGCACCACCGAAGAAGTGGTTCGTCCCGAGGTCTTGAGTGCTCTCTACGGTCATCACGTCGACGTGCTGCGCGTGCACGGCCGACTCCTCGTCGTGGAGGGCGAGGGCGATGACGAGGAGTTGTCGGTGCCCGATCACCCCACGCTGGTGGTGGAGTAGCCGTGCACTGGCTTCTCGAACCCGGCCTCTTCACCAACGATTCGGTGCGCACCGCGTTTCTCCTCGGCGCCATGGTGTCCCTAGTGTCCGCGGTGGTGGGGGTCTTCACGGTACTTCGCGCGCAGTCGTTCGCCGGTCACGCGTTGACCGACGTCGCGATGGCGGGAGGTGCCGGCGCCTCGCTCGCGGGCGTCGCGCCCCTACTGGGTTTCCTCGGCGGCGGGGTGCTCGGCGCGGGCGCGATGGACGCCATTGGCGTGCTGCGCGTGAAGGGGCGAGATATCGCCACGGGCGTGGTCCTCGGCGCGGCCACGGGCCTGGCGGCGTTGTTCCTATTTCTCGTCGCGTCAAGTAGCGCGGCCACGGGCTCGACGCAACTCATTCTCTTCGGATCGGTCTTTACGGTGGAAGCGTCCACGCTGCCCTACGTGGCTGGTCTCAGCGCGTTGGTGTTGACGGCGCTGGTCTTCATTCGCCGCCCCCTGCTCTTGAGTTCGCTGAGCAGTGAACTGGCGGCGGTGCGTGGGGTACGGCTTCGCTGGGTGGGTGGCGCGTTCATGATCATGTTGGCCGTCTCGGTGGGACTGTCGTCCATCGTGATCGGCTCAATTCTCTCCACCGCTCTCTTGATTGGACCGCCGGCCAGTGCGCTCAAGATGTCGAGTCACGTCACGAAGGCCGTATCGATCGCGGTCGGGCTCGGTATCGCCGCGACGTGGCTCGGTATCGTCTTCGCGTACGACAGCTACTACTGGCTGCCCGCGCACCGGGGGCTTCCCGTGAGCTTCTTCGTCGTGTTCGTCGTGGTGATCGAGTTCTCGTTCGCCAATCTCGCGTACCGATTTCACGCGCGGCGCGTAGCGCCAACGACCAGCGCCCGGGTCAACGTCGAACCAGTGGGCGGTCGCTAGATGTTCTCGAGTTTCATGACCAACGCGTGGCTCAGCGGCACGGTCATCGCGCTCCTCGTCGGGGCGGTCGGGTTCTTCGTGGTGCTGCGCGGCTCCGCGTTCGCCGCGCACGCCATTCCCAACGGGGCCTTCGCCGGCGCCGCGGGGGCGAATCTCGTCGGGATCAATCCACTCTTTGGCCTCGTCGCCTTCGCCCTCGCGGCGGCCTTCGGCATTGGCACGTCGAGTCGACGTACCAGGAGCGACGTTTCGACGGCGCTCGCCCTGGTGGCCATGCTGGCCCTGGGCGCGGCGTTTCTCGCGACGAGTACTGAGTACGAACCGGCCGTGAACGCGCTCCTCTTCGGTGAGATCCTCGGCGTCAGCAGCAGTGAGATCGTTCCCGTTCTCGCCCTCGCGGTGCTCTGCGGCGTGGGTCTGATCTACCTCTTTCGTCCCCTCCTCTACAGTTCGCTCTCGCCCGAGCTCTCACGCGCACGCGGTCTCAACATCACGCGCATCGAAACTCTCTTTCTCATCATCGTCGCGCTCGCTTCGGCGCTCGCCGTACCGGTGGTGGGTGCGCTGCTCACGTTCTCCTTGACGATTGGCCCGCCGGCGGCGGCGCGGCTGCTCTCGAGCCGTCCCGGACGGGCCCTGGCGCTGTCGATGCTCCTCTCGCTCTTGACGCTCTGGGTCGCGATCGCGAGTTCGTACGCGTTCAATCTGCCGATCGGATTTTTTGTCGGAACGCTCAGTGCCGCGCTCTACCTTTTCGTTCGCGGGTGGGTCGTCCTTCGCACGCGACGCTCGATAGCGCAGAGTGCGTAACCTTCGTTCGTGAGCCCGGGCGCCCAGCGACTTCTCGACGCGTGCGCGTTTCCTCTCGCGGGCGTGGCCGTTTCGTTGGCGGTGTCCGGGGGACCGGACTCGCTCGGTCTCTTGGTGCTGGCCCTCGAGGCCCAACTCGACGTCACGGTGCACCACGTTGATCATCACGCGAGAGCGACGAGCAGCGAGGACGCCGAGTTCGTGCGGGCCTTCTGTCGGGAGTTGGGCGTTCCCGGCGTGGTCCACGACGTCATCGTGGAACCGGGCGGTAACTTCGAAGCTCGCGCTCGCGCCGAGCGACGACGGGTCTTGCCCGCGGGGTCGCTCACCGGCCACACCATGGACGATCTCGCCGAGACCGTGCTCCTCAACATGGTGCGCGGCGCTGGCATTGACGGGCTTTCGCCCATGGTGAACGATCCAACGAAGCCGCTACGCGCTCTTCGCCGTCACGATCTTCACGAGTACCTGGACGAGTCCCACGTGAAAGCCCTGCACGACGAGTCGAACGATGATCTCAGTTTTCGTCGCAATCGAGTTCGCCACCAACTTCTTCCCCTGATGTGCGAAGTGGCCGAGCGCGACGTGGTGCCACTCCTCGCGCGACAGGCGGACGTTCTCTACGAAGAGCGCGCGTGGCTCGATCTGCTGAGCGACACCGACGCGCCGCTCGCCCTGGGTGACGCGGACTGTCGAGAACTGCGCGCCTGGCCGAGGGCGCGGCTGCGTCGGTGGCTGCGGGCCAAACTCTTCGTCGTTGACGAGATGAACGACGCTCATCCGCCGAGCGCCGCCGAGGTGGAACGGGCGATGGACGTCGTGGTGGGTGACGTCGTCGCCACGCAACTGAGCGGTGCTCGTCGGCTGGCGCGACGAGGTCAGCGCCTCACACTCGAAGGCGGCCCCACTACGCTGACCAACAATGGATAGGCACTCGTCACACGACTTCAGCGCTAAGTGGGCCCGGGGCGTTCTCGGCGAGGTGGTCGTCTCGGCCAAGGAGGTCCACGACCGCGTTGGCGAGTTGGGGGCCCAGATCACCCAGGACTACGCCACCAGACCACCGCTCCTCGTTGGTGTTCTGAAGGGCGCGATTAACTTCATGGCCGACCTGATGCGCACGATTGAACTGCCCGTCGAGGTCGACTTCATGGCCGTCTCCTCCTACGGCGCCGCCACCAAGACCAGCGGCGTCGTTCGTATCGTGAAGGACCTCGACGTCGACCTCTTGGACCGCGACGTCTTGATCGTCGAGGACGTCGTGGACTCGGGTCTGACGCTCAACTACCTACGCCAGTACTTGGGCGCGCGCAGTCCCGCCAGCCTCGAGGTGTGCGCGCTGCTTCTAAAAGAAGGCGAGCAACGCGTCGAACAGTCGCTCAAGTACGTGGGGTTTTCGATACCGGCGGACTTCGTCGTGGGGTACGGCCTCGACGTCAACGAGCGCTATCGCAACCTCGACGCGATTTACACCTACGTCGGCGAGGCCTAAAAGTGGTTGATCACGCGCGCGTGCAACTACTCATCGGCGAGTTGCTCGAGGCGATCGGTGAGGATCCCTCGCGCGAGGGACTGCGCGAGACGCCCCGTCGCGTCGCCGACATGTACGTCGAGCTCTTCGAGGGTATTGAGAGTGAACCCGGCGAGCACCTGCGCGTCAACTTCGAAGCCGGCCACGACGAGATGGTCATGGTGCGCGACATCCCCTTTACGTCACTGTGCGAGCACCACCTCGTGCCCTTTGTGGGCTTCGCGCACGTGGCGTACCTGCCGGCCCCCGACGGACGGATCACGGGTCTGTCGAAGTTGGCGCGGCTCGTGGAGGGCTACGCCCGCCGTCTCCAAGTGCAAGAGCGAATGACGACTCAGATCGTCGAAGCGTTACAACGCGAGCTCGAGCCCCGCGGTTCGATCGTCGTGATCGAAGCGGAGCATTTTTGTATGTCGATGCGCGGCATCAAGAAGGAAGGCATGACCACCGTGACCTCGGCCGTACGTGGCACCTTTCGCGACGACGCCGCGACGCGAGCCGAGGCCCTGCAGTACATCCATCAACGAAGGTCGACGTGGCACTGAGTCCCGCCGTGATGGGCGTCGTGAACGTGACGCCCGATTCGTTTTTCCCCGCTTCGCGCACGGTTGCTACTGACGAGGCGATCGCTCGAGGTCGTTCGCACTTTCTCTTTGGCGCGGACGTCGTGGACGTGGGGGGAGAGTCCACGCGCCCGGGCGCGACGCCGGTGAGTGAGAGCGAAGAGTTGGCTCGCGTGCTCCCCGTCGTTCGAGCGCTGGCCCTGCACGGTCCGGTCTCCATCGACACGCAAAAAGAGGCGGTCGCCCGAGCGGCCGTGGCGGCGGGCGCGAGTGTTGTGAACGACGTCTCGTCGTCGCTCTACGCGGTCGCGGGAGAACTGGGCGTCGGCTACGTCGCCCTGCACCGTCAAGGGGACTCCTTGACGATGCAAGATAACCCCACCTACGACGACGTGGTGGGCGAGATCAGTGAATTTCTGCGCGGCATCGCCCAAGACGCTCAGCGCTCGGGGGTGAGCCAACTCTGGCTCGATCCCGGCATTGGTTTTGGCAAGTCGATTGAGCACAACCTGACCCTGCTCGCGCACTGCGATCACTTCGTGGAACTGGCCAAGGAGTTTCGAGCGGGCGTGCTGATCGGGACGAGCCGCAAGCGATTTCTCGGCCAACTCGGCCACGATCTCGACGTCGATGAGCGCCTCGAGGGCTCGCTGGCCACGGAGGCGTGGGCCATGATCGAAGGTGTCAGTATGGTGCGAGTGCACGACGTTCGAGAAACCGTACAGCTACGCGAGCTACTCACGCGACCCCTTGAGGCCGTGACGACGTGAGGGGCAAGTGGGCGGCGGGCATTGAGCCGCGCGGTTTCACCTGGGTCTACAAGGGAATTCTCGCGGTCTCGGAGCGTCCCGGCGGGTCCACGACCGTGCACCGTCAGGTTCGCCGAGACGAAGAACTGCTCTGGCTGAAGCATCAAGGCTTTGGCCGGGTGATCTCCATCTTGCCCGTCATGCAGAACATGAGTGCGTACTTCGAGCACGGTCTCACGGCGAGTCACTACGCGCTGCGCGGCGGACCCCAGCAAACAGAAGTCCTCGAAGCGTGCTACCTGGACATGGCGCACTCGATGTCGCAGAACACGACGGTCTTGCTGCACTCGGACGAAGTATCCGACCGCCTCTTGGGCGTGGTCGCGGGCTACCTGGTCTGGTCGCAGAAGGTGGCGACCGTGCCCGCCTCGATTGCGCTCGTCGAACGACTCTTTAAGCGCTCCGTCGGCCCCGACGGCCGCTCGGTGCTCTTCGACTTGCCCGAGGTTCTCAGTGAGTGACGTCATTGAACTGCGTGAACTACGTTGTGCCGCGGTCGTTGGGGTCTTAAGCGAAGAGCGCGACCGCCCCCAACCACTCGCCTTTGACATCGACGTCGTTCGCCCCTTCGAAGAGGCCGCGATGAACGACGACATCACGGCGACCACGAACTACGCGGACGTCCTCACCCTCGCCGCGAAGGTCGCGAGCGACGGCGCCTTCCTACTGCTCGAAACGCTCGCGTATCGCGTCGCGCACGAGATTCTCGGCCTCGACCGCTCGATCACGTCGGTGACGGTGGCGGTGCGAAAATTGCGTCCGCCCGTGGCCGAAGACGTCGCCACTGTGGGCGTTCGCTGCACGGTACAACGCCCGTAGTGCGTTTCGCGTACCTGTCACTCGGTTCGAACGTCGGCGATCGTGGGGCCCATCTCCTCGACGCGATTCCTCTCGTCGCGGGCGGTGATATCTACCGCCTCTCCCAGGTCTACGAAACCGAACCGGTGGGCGGCGTTGCTCAGGACGACTTCTGGAACATGGTGATCGAACTCGACACCGACGCCTCGCCGCGCGCCCTGCTGAGCCGAGCCCGACTCGCTGAAGCCGCCGCTCAGCGCACGCGCGAGGTTCGTTGGGGACCACGAACGCTCGACGTGGACGTCTTGCTCGTGGGCGAAGAGACGAGCGACGACCCCGAAATCCTGGTGCCCCACCCCCGTCTCTTCGAGCGGGCCTTCGTCCTCGTGCCGTTGCACGAACTGGCGCCCGCGCTCGTCAGCGGGGCCCAACTGGCCGCTGGCGCCGGACGCGTCGTCGAACTGGGTACACTCGAATCGTTGCGCTAGTACCGAACGGCACCCCTCGGGGGCTGGAACGGAAATGGAGCCCTCATGAACATCACCATCATTGGCGCCGGTCGGTGCGGTTCGTCGTTCGCCACGGCCCTACGAAGCGTCGGTCACGACGTACGACTCATCCACCACGACGAGCTCGACCACGTGGGCGAGCCGCAGCTGATTCTCTTGAGTGTTCCCGACGACGCCATTTCTTCCGTGTCGGATCAACTCGTCTCACACGATAGCTACGTCGTCGCCCACGTCGCGGGTTCGAGGGGACTGGGTGAACTCGCGAAGCACCCACGCGTCGGCCTCATGCACCCCCTCGCCGCGCTGCCCACCCCCGAGCTCGGCGCGCCACGTCTTCTCAGCGCTCTCTACAGCGTCGCGGGCGACGAGCTCGTCACCGAAGTCGTCGCGTCGCTCGGTGGTCGCGCGATCCATCTCTCGGATGAGCAACGAGCGGCCTATCACGCCACGGCGTCCGTCGCGGCGAATCATCTCGTGGCGCTCATGGGACACGTGCAGGTCCTCGCCGAGTCGGCCGGTCTCACGCTCGAGGACTTTCTTCCTCTCGCGCACCAGGCCCTCGCCGACGTGGCGCTGATGGGCGTGAGTCGCGCGCTCACCGGTCCCGCGTCGCGCGCCGACATGGCCACCATCGACGCGCACTTGGCGGCGATTCCCGAGTCGCAGCGTTCGACGTACGTGGCGATGGCCAACGCCGCCTTCGAGCTCGCTGAGCAGCGACGCTCGACCTCGAACGCCTAAGGTGCTCGAACTCAACGACGTCGAGGCGTGGCGCTCGTACGCGAACGATCAACGCTCGAAGGGTTACAGCGTCGGTCTGGTGCCCACCATGGGGGCGCTGCACGAAGGCCACGTGTCGCTCTTTCGTGCGGCCAAAGAAAGCAGCGACGTCGTACTCGCGACGATCTTCGTCAACCCACGCCAGTTCCACGACGCGCGTGATCTCGAGCGCTACCCGCGCACCCCCGCAGAGGACCGCGGCGTCGCGCTCGCCAGTGGCGTGGACTGTCTGATCTCGCCCACGCTGTCGGCCATGTGGCCCGACTACCCGGCGCCGACCCCCACGACGGTGACGCTGTCGGTACTCGGCGAGGCCTTTGAAGGCGCGGGTCGACCGGGACACTTTGACGGCGTCGCGAGTGTCGTGGCGAAACTCTTCGCGATCACCGGGCCGGGTCGCGCCTACTTTGGCGAGAAGGACTTTCAACAACTCGCCGTCATTCGCCAGATGGTGCGCGATCTCTCCTTCGACGTGGAGATCGTGGGTTGTCCGATCGTGCGAGACCTAGACGGTCTCGCGCTCTCGAGTCGCAACGTCCAGCTCTCGCCCGAGGGGCGCGACGTCGCCCTCGGCTTTTCGCGGGCGCTGCGTTCTGTCGCGACGGAAGCTCGTGGCGCCAGCGTGCAGCGCGACACCCTTAGAGCGGTCCTCGAAGAAGCTGGTGTGGACGTCGCCTACGCCGAGGTCGTGAACCCCTCGACCTTGGCACCCTCGCGTGACGACGAAACGGGCGGGCGCCGAGCACTCCTCGCGGGATACGTCGAAGGCATTCGTCTGGTCGACAACGGACCAGTCGACGTCGCGGGGAGGTAGCGCGTGCTGTTAGCTATGGACGTCGGTAACACCGAGACGCTGATTGGCCTCTTTGGCACCGTGGGGGCCGACGCCCCCGACGCGATGGGCTTCGCCCGCGCGACGGGCGAGCGCGGACTCGCGTACCACTGGCGCACGTCCACGATCGCCGAGCGCACGCCCGACGAGCACGCCATGGTGCTCACCCAGCTCCTCGACCTCGAGGGACTGGACCTTCGAACGACCGTCACCGAGATCGCGATCTGTTCTTCGGCGCCGGGCGTCACGACCCAACTGCGTCGCATGGCCAAGCGTTGGTTCTCCGATCTCGACCTCACGGTGCTCGGACCCGGCACCAAGTCGGGCATGCCGATTCTCTACGACAACCCCCGCGAGGTGGGCGCGGACCGCGTCGCCGACGGCGTGGGCGCCTACGACCTCTATCCCGGGGCCTCGATCATTGTGGACATGGGCACCGCCACCGTCTTTGACGTCATCAGCGAAAAGGGCGAGTACGTAGGCGGCGCCATCGCGCCGGGCGTGGCGATCTCGCTCGAAGCCCTCTACACCCACGCGGCCGCGCTGCGCTCGGTGGAACTCGTTCTTCCGCGCTCGGTGATCGGAAGGTCCACCGCCGAGTCGATTCAAAGTGGCGTCCTCTACGGCTTCGCGGCCCAGGTGGACGGGCTGGTGGAGCGGATCCTCGACGAGTTGGGCGAGGCGACGGTGATCGGCACCGGCGGGCTCGCCGGTCTGATCGCGCCCATCACCAAACACGTGCGAATTGTCGAACCGTGGTTGACACTGCACGGATTGCGTATCGTTCATGAAAGGAATCATTCGAAAGAGATCACGTGACCACGCCCTACCAGTTCGCGCACGACGCGTACGCCGCCAAACTGCAGCACACGTACTCGTTTCTGACCGACGGCGAGGAGTCGGGTCAGAGCGTGCGCGTGGCCGGACGAATCATCCTCCTTCGTCGTCAGGGCAAACTGGCCTTCGCCACGATGCGCGACTCGAGCGGTGAGATTCAACTCTTCGCGCTCGACGGCGTGGCCGAGAACTTCGACGAGTTTTCCAAACTGCACCTGGGCGACTGGGTCGGCGTGGCCGGCGAGGTCGTGCGCACGAAGCGCGGCGAACTCTCGGTGAAGGTGGCCGCGTGGGAACGACTCGCCGAGGCGTTGCATAACTTCGGCGACAAGTGGGCGGGCATCGCCGACTTCGATCTGCGCTATCGCCACCGCGAAGCCGACCTGTGGGCGAACGAAACCACGCGACGCTCGTTGCAGCGAAGAAGCGAGATGATGCGTTCGGTGCGCGAACGGTGCTGGGCGGCCGGTTTCATGGAAGTGGAAACGCCCATCCTCAATCCGATTCCCACGGGCGCCGTGGCGCGGCCCTTCGTCACGCACCACATTGCCCTAGACAGCGACTTCTACCTGCGCATCGCGCCCGAACTGTGGCTGAAGCGTCTCGTCGTGGGCGGATTCGAACGAGTCTTCGAGCTCGGTCGAGTGTTTCGAAACGAGGGCGTGAGTCCTCGCCACAACCCCGAGTTCACCATGCTCGAGCTCTACGCGGCGTACTGGAACTACGAGGACATGATGTCCTTCACCGAAGAGCTGGTAGCCGGCGTCGCCCTCGACGTGCTCGGGACCACCGAGATTGAGTACCAGGGTCGTCAACTCTCGCTCACGACGCCCTGGGCCCGGCACTCGATGGCCGAACTCGCGAGTGAGGCCCTCGGCGAAGACCTCTCGGTGCACACGCCGCGCGCGCGACTCGTGGAACGCCTGCGTGAACTCAACGTTCAGGTGCACGACTCGTGGGGACCGGGGCGCTGTCTCGCCGAACTCTTTGAGGCGTCGAGTGAGTCGTCGCTGTGGGACGCGACCTTCGTGACCGAGTATCCCGTCGAGGTGTCGCCCCTGTCGCGTCGTCACCCACGAGACCCCGAACTCACCGAACGATTCGAGTCCTACGCCGCGACGAGAGAACTCTCGAATGGATTTAGCGAACTCAACGATCCCGTGGAACAGCGCGCGCGCTTTGAAGAGCAGGCCCGACTGGGGGCGCTCGGCGACGACGAAGCCATGCGCATCGACGAGGACTACATCAAGGCCCTCGAGTGGGGCCTTCCACCCACCGCGGGACTGGGCGTGGGCATGGACCGATTGGCGATGTTGATTGCCGACGAGGCGAACATCCGCGAAGTGATCGCGTTTCCCACCTTGAAGCCGTTGCACGACTAGTAGCCCGGCAGGTCCTCGAGCAACGACGTGATCAACGAACTAAAGCCGACGCGAAGCCCCGCGCTCGGCACGACCGAGAGCGCCTCGTGGGCGAGGTCGAGGTAGCGCGTGGCCGCGAGGATCGTCCGTTCGATGCCGTCGGTCGCGACGACGATTTTTCGAGCGCGCTCGCGCTCGTCCTCGTCGAGGGGTTGGCCGAGTAGTTGGCGCAACTCGTCACCCATTCTTCGATCGTTGATCGCGTAGAGCGTCGGTAGGTTGTAGATACCTTCGGCGAGGTCTTGGCCCGCGGGCTTGCCGAGTTGGTTCTTGGTGGCCGTTAGGTCCAAGATGTCGTCGCGAAGCTGGTAGATCATCCCAAAGCAGCGCCCGAACTCGGTGAGGGCCTCGGTCACCTCGAGCGAGTGGTGCGCGGTCATAGCCCCCATGCGACAACTGGCCGACATCAACGCGGCGGTCTTGCCTTCGATCGCCTCGAAGTAGTCGGTCTCACTGCGCTCGAGCGAGTAGGAGGTCCGCACTTCAGAGACCTGGCCTCGCGTCAGCCAGGCGAGCGTTCGCGCCATGAGACTGGCGGACGCCGCGCCGAGATCGGCGGCGATGCCGGCCGATCGGGCCATCAGGTAGTCACCGGCGACGATGGCGATGAGATTGCCGTAACGCGCGTTCACACTGTCGACATTTCGTCGAATATCTGCTTCGTCCATGACGTCGTCGTGATAGAGCGAGGCGAGGTGCATCAGTTCGAGTGACACGCCGCCCAGGAGGTCCTCTCGCGTGGCGGGCCGCTCGCCACTCGTCGCCGAAGCGACGGCCAGCAGGGGGCGAAGTCGTTTGCCACCGGCGTGGATGAGGTGCGTGGTGACCGAATCAAGGTAGGCGTCGCCAAAGATGACCGATTCGGCGAGGAGTGCCTCAAGTACGACCAGGTCGCCTTCCACTGACGTAAGCCCAAGCCGTTCGTGGGGATTCACCCCAACACCTTAGAGGAGCGTTCTTGGTGATCCGGGGGCTCGACATATTGTGGCAACTTGGCCATTACACTTTTTAACAGGAGAAATAAAGGACGACCATTGTTTGAACGATTCACAGACCGTGCCCGGCGAGTCCTCGTACTAGCCCAGGAAGAGGCACGCGACCTTAACCACGCGTTTATCGGCACCGAGCACATCCTGCTGGGCCTGATTCGAGAGGGCGAGGGCGTCGCGGCCAAGGCTCTCGACGCCCTGGGGGTCACCTTCGACGTCGTACGCGAGAAGGTGGAAGAGGCCATCGGGGCTAACACCAACCCCTCACCCGGCTCACCGCCGTTCACCCCGCGCGCCAAGAAGGTCCTCGAGCTCTCGCTGCGAGAGGCCCTGCAACTCGGCCACTCCTACATCGGTACCGAACACATGCTCCTCGGCCTCGTTCGAGAGGGCGAGGGCGTCGCGGCCCAGGTCCTGAACGACCTCGGCGCGGACATGGCGCGCGTACGAACTCAGGTTATTCAAATGATGTCGGGTCAAGCGGGCAAGGAGACCGGAGCCTCGAGCGCGGTCGGCTCGTCCAAGAGCGACCCCGAGGCGGCCGGTGGATCGGCCGTTCTCGATCAGTTCGGTCGCAACCTCACCCAGTTCGCGCGCGAGGGCAAACTCGACCCGCTCGTGGGTCGAGAAAAGGAAGTCGAGCGCGTGATGCAGGTCCTGTCACGNNGGACTGGCCCAGCGCATCGTGGCCAATCAGGTGCCCGTCACGCTGGCCGATAAGCAGCTCTACACGTTGGACTTGGGTGCCTTGGTCGCCGGTTCGAGGTACCGCGGTGACTTCGAAGAGCGACTGAAGAAGGTGCTGAAAGAGATCCGCACCCGCGGGGACATCATTCTCTTCATCGACGAGATCCACACGCTCGTCGGTGCCGGCGCCGCCGAGGGCGCCATCGACGCGGCCTCGATCCTCAAGCCCATGTTGGCGAGAGGTGAACTACAGACCGTCGGCGCGACCACGATTGACGAGTACCGCAAGCACATTGAAAAAGACGCCGCGCTCGAGCGTCGTTTCCAGCCCGTGAAGGTCGAACAACCTTCCGTGGCGATGACGATTGAAATCTTGAAGGGACTGCGCGAGGTCTACGAGGAGTTCCACTCCGTCAAGATCACCGACCAGGCCTTGATCGCGGCCGCGAACATGTCCGACCGTTACATTTCGGACCGGTTCTTGCCCGACAAGGCCATCGACCTCATCGACGAGGCTGGCAGTCGCCTGCGCATTCGACGCATGGACACCCCGACCCAGGCGAAGAAGTTCGACGAGGACATTGCGCGACTTCGTAAGGACAAGGAGTCCGCCATGGACTCCGGCGCCCTCGAACAGGCCAAGGCCCTAGAAGAGCAGGAACGCGAGCTCGTGGCCAAGAAGGACGCGCTCGACGCGACCACCATGGCTTCGGGTGGCGAGACTTTTGACCTCGTGGACGAAGAGACGATCGCTGAAGTGTTGGCGGTGTGGACGGGCATCCCGGTCTACCGTCTGACGGAAGAGGAGACGTCGAAGTTGTTGCGCATGGAAGAAGAACTCCACAAGCGCGTCATTGGTCAAGAAGAGGCCGTGAACTCACTGAGTCGCGCCATTCGCCGCACGCGCGCGGGTCTGAAGGACCCCAAGCGTCCCGGCGGTTCGTTCATCTTCCTCGGCCCAACGGGCGTGGGCAAGACCGAACTCGCCAAGACCTTGGCGGAGTTCCTCTTCGACGACGCCGACGCGTTGATTCAACTCGACATGTCCGAGTACATGGAAAAGCACTCCGTCTCGCGTCTCGTGGGTTCACCTCCGGGCTACGTGGGCTACGACGAAGGCGGTCAACTGACCGAAGCCGTTCGTCGCAAGCCCTTCTCCGTGGTGTTGTTCGACGAAGTGGAGAAGGCGCACCCCGACGTCTTTAACATCTTGTTGCAGATCCTCGAGGATGGTCGTCTCACCGACTCCCAAGGTCGCGCCGTCGACTTTAAGAACACGATTCTCATCATGACCTCGAACCTCGGAACCTCGGACCTTCGTAAGGCCGCGATTGGCTTTGGCAAGGGAGGGGACTCGATCACGCACGAGCGCATGAAGGAGAAGGTCAATCAGGCCCTGAAGGCGCACTTTCGCCCCGAGTTCTTGAACCGTATCGACGACACGATCGTCTTCCACGAACTCACCAAGGAAGAAGTGATGATCATCGCCGATATGTTCATCACCCGCCTGCGTGACCAGTTGATGCTGCAGGGACTCGGTCTCGAACTCTCCGCGAAGGCCCAGGAGTTCTTGGCCGAGAAGGGTTACGACCCCGAATTGGGCGCGCGACCGCTTCGTCGAGCGGTCCAGCAGTACGTCGAGGACGTGCTGAGCGAGAAGATTCTCTTCAAGGAGTTCCACGCCGGTCAGACCATCGTGATCGACGCCGACGAAGGTGACGACGGACTGTTCCTCACCTTCGAAGGCGTGGAAGGTCTGCCGCCTTCAGTGGACTTCGAAGAGCCCACGCTGAACGCCTAGACGTCACAACCACTCCCTATCGTCGCGAGGGTGAAGACCCACGTGCTCTACGCCTGTCGACTCTGCGGTACGAACACGCCTCGCTGGCAGGGGCGCTGCGCCACGTGCGAAGAGTGGAACTCGATCGACGAAGTGATTGCGACGAACGCCCCGAGAGGCGAACGAGTCGTCACGACGTCGCTGCGCGACGTTGGTGACGAGGGTGCTTCGCTGACGTCCTCGGGCGTGGGCGAACTCGACCGCGTGTTGGGTGGTGGTTTCGTCGCGGGTTCGACGACGCTGCTCTACGGTGAACCGGGCGTGGGCAAGTCGACGCTCGCGCTGATGACGTTGCGCGCGTTAGCGCTCGACGGCGCTGAGGTATTGCTCGTCGCGTCGGAAGAGTCCGCGAGCCAAGTAGCTCGTCGCGCACGCCGCTTCGGTGACGTGCCGCGCGGGCTCAACGTGACCACCACGACGAACGTGCAGAGTGCCGAGGCGCTGCTCCGCGAGCGCCGCCGCACGCTCTGCGTGGTGGACTCGATCTCGGCGATGAGCGACGAGTCGCTCACGAGCGCCGTCGGCTCCGTCCCACAGATTCGAAACGCCGCCGAACGGCTCTGCTCGGTGGCGAAGGCCACCGGCACCGCGCTGTTACTCATTGGTTACGTCACCAAGGACGGCGAGCTCGCCGGGCCTCGCGCCCTCGAACACCTCGTCGACACCGTGGTTCGCATCGAGGGTGATCGCCACGGTACGCTGCGGCTTCTTCGCGCGCAAAAGCACCGCTTTGGACCCACCGGCGAGGTCGGACTCTTCGAGATGGTGGGCGAGGGACTTCGTGAACTCTTGGACGCCTCGCGGTCCCTTCGCGGACCCCAGCTCGACGTGCCCGGCGTCGTGCTCACGGTCACCAACGACGGTTCACGGTCCTTTCTCGTGGAGATCCAAGCGCTCGTGGCGCACGCCTCGGGATCGACTCGACGCGTCGCGTACCAAGTCTCCTCACAGCGACTCTCGCTCCTGCTGGCCGTTCTCGAGTCGCGTTGCGCCGTGGACACCAGTGCCCTCGACGTCTTTGCCGCGACGGCGGGCGGTCTCTCGGCGAACGAGCCCGGCGTCGACGTGGCGCTGGCGCTCGCGGTGGCTTCGGCGGTCACGGGCTTCGCGGTACCGCCCGCGTTGGTGGCCATTGGCGAAGTGGGTCTCGCCGGCGAACTTCGCGCCGTCTCGGGCCTGACGCGACGGGTCCGTGAGGCCACGCGCCTGGGCGCCCAGGTGGTCATCGTCCCGGGCGAGGGCGAGCTGGAAGAGGTGTCGGGCGTCAGAGTGATTCGATGTCACTCACTGGTAGAGGCCATCAACGCCGCGCAGCCGGTCGCCTGTAGGGCAGAGTAAGCAAGTTCGGGGTCATGTCGTCGCGACTCGATCGGTTCTGGTGCGTGCTGAGCAGCCACCAGACGTTCGACGCGAGTCGTTGCGTTGACGTCTTCGCTCGGCCCAACGGCACTTTCGGCTTCGAGGAGTTCCGCCGCGATCCCGAGGACGTGGGCGTGTCGACGCCGGTCGGTTACTTCTACTCTCGAGTATTCGAGCGAGAGTGACGTTCTTAAGGCCGCTCGTCGACTGGTCGCGTGGCTCGGCTCCGTCCTCGATCACTAATTTCGTCTAAGGGACGAGTCACCAACCCGTCACGGATTGACCAAAGTCTGGTAAAATAGTTAATCCCCCAAGCGCCCTTTTCGTGGGCGTTTCCCCCTCTGAGGAGAGTCTCAAGCAATGACTGCGCGTAAGTACAAAAAGGGCGATCGTCTCGTCTACCCCCACCACGGTGCCTGCACGGTGGAAAAAATCGAGAAAATGACGGCTTTTGACGTAAAGCAGGACTACTTGAAGCTCAAAGTCGCCTACACCGACCTGGTGTTGATGGTGCCGGTGGCGAACGCCGAGTCGGTCGGGCTCCGTGACGTCATCAACGACGAAGAGGTCGAAGAGGTCTTTGCCGTACTTCGCAAGAAGGAAGCGCGCATGCCCACGAACTGGTCGCGTCGCTTCAAGAACCACTCCGAAAAACTCCGTTCCGGTGACATCTACCAGGTCGCCGAAGTGGTGCGAAACCTGTCGATTCGTGACAAGGACAAGGGTCTCAGTGCGGGCGAGAAGCGCATGCTCACGCGCGCCCGCCAGATTCTCGTCTCGGAGTTGACCTTCGCTCTCAACGTGGACACGGAAGCGGCTGAAGAAAAGCTCGCCTCGGTCCTTCCCTAGGCATGACGATCGCGGCCGTCGTCGTGGCCGCGGGCCAGGGCACCCGCTTTGGTGGTCCCAAGCAGTTCTCCCTCTTCGAGGGCGAGACCGTGGCGGCCCGTAGCGTGCGCGCCACCAGAACGGTCGCCACGCACGTCGTCTTGGTCGTGCCCGACAACTACAAGGGTGACGGCGAAGGCGCTGACCTCGTGGTGTCCGGGGGATCATCGCGCGCGGCGTCGGTTCGCGCGGGACTCGCGCACTGTCTCGACGCGGACGTGGTGGTCGTGCACGACGCGGCGCGACCGCTGGCCAGTGCGGCCCTCTTTCGCCTGGTCGTCGCCGCCGTTCTCAACGGCGCCGACGCGGCCATTCCCGGGCTCGCGCTCACCGACACGGTCAAGCAGATTCGCGTCGACGGCGACGACACGGTCGTGGCGACCACCTTGGCGCGCGACGAGTTGGTCACCGTCCAGACGCCCCAGGCCTTTCGCCGCGACGTGCTCGAACGCGCGCACGCGAGCGGAAATGAAGCGAGCGACGACGCCGCACTCGTGGAAGCAATTGGGGCTCGCGTGGTCGTGGTCGCCGGTGAGCCGCACAACTTCAAGATCACGCACCTCAGTGATATCGACGTGCTCAGCGTTCTCGAGAGGAGTCACTCGTGAGAATCGGCCAGGGGATCGACCTTCATCGAGTGAGCGAGTCCCACGAGCGCGAACTGTGGCTCGGGCTGGTGCACGTGCCCGACGCGCCCGGTCTCGAAGGGCACTCCGACGCCGACGTCGCGACCCACGCCCTGTGCGACGCGCTGCTCGGCGCGGCGAACCTCGGTGATATGGGTCGCCACTTTCCCGACACCGATCCCGCGTTTCGCGACGCGTCGTCGCGTCAGCTGCTGGAAGCAACGGTCGCGCTGGTGCGCGCTCAAGGCTTTAGCGTCGCGTCGGCCGACGTCACGATCATCGCCGAACGTCCCCATCTCGCGATCTACATGCCCGCCATGTCGCAGGCCCTTTCGGGTGTCGTGGGCGCGACGGTGTCGGTCAAGGCCACGACCGCCGAAGGTCTGGGCGCGTTGGGTCGCGCCGAAGGCATCGGCGCGAGCGCCGTGGTTCTCGTAGACGAGCCGGCGTGAGCCCGCGACCCGCGCCCAAGCGCGGCGCTCCGGGACGATCTTCGCGTGCGAACACTCGCTACGGTGCGCCGTCGAGTGCCCCGCGCCGGGCGCCCCCGCGCGATCGTGAGGGACTCGGGGGCGATCAGGTCGAAGGACGTCACGCCGTGCTCGAACTCTTGCGCGCGAAGCGGCGCCCGGTAAAAAAGATCTTCATGGCCGAGGACCAAGACGCGTCGGACCTGCTCGACGCCATTGAGTTTGAGGCGCAGCGCCAACGGGTGCCCGTGCACATGATCTCGATGGCTCGACTCGACCGCGAGGCCAAGACCGAAGGGCACCAGGGCGTGATGGCCCTCGCCCAACCCCTCGACACGGTCACGCTGGACGATCTTCTCGGCGTGAAAAAACCATTTTTACTGGTCTGTGACGGGGTGACGGATCCTCGGAATCTCGGCGCGATGTTGCGAAGCGCCGACGGCGCGGGCGTGACCGGCGTGGTCGTTCCCCGGCACCGATCGGCTCGCATATCACCAACAGTCACCAAGACCGCCGTGGGCGCCATCGAGTATTTGACGTTCAGTGACGTAGGCGGTATCCCTACGGCGATCGATCAGATCAATCGTGCCGGGGTTCTCACCGTGGGACTCGCGGGCGAGTCCAAGGATTCGATCTACGACCTCGACCTCGGATCGGGACCAGTCGCGATCGTGGTGGGTGGCGAAGAAAAGGGACTTTCTTCGTTGACGCGTAAACGCTGCGCGACCGTTGTGTCGATACCACAGCTAGGTCGGATCAGCTCGTTGAACGCGGGCGTCGCCGTTTCCGTGGCGGCCTTTGAGGTTGCACGTCAACGTCGCGCCACTTCATAGCTGTTCGATGTTAGATGTGGCGACGTTAACCCCTTTGCCGCTTTCATTGGAGTTCTAAATTGACCGCGGTGACGTTGCGGTAGTTTCACAACGTGATTGCGTTCGATTGTTTTAACACCGAGGTGCGACCGGCGCGATCGGAGTTGATGTGGTTTTACGTGCGTTTGATGCCCAAGCGCATCGATATCCAGAAATGGAACTCCCTCATGTATCGCGTCCACTACACAAATTGCCTTGATTCGCTTTTGGGGGTGGAATCATGAGTTCGCGAAGTCTCTCAAAAGTTAAGTTGATTTTGCGCCACTTGATACTGGTCTTCGTTTGTCTCTTCACGCTTTCATTAAGCGTGCCAGCCTTTGCAGGTCCACCTACGACATACACAGTCACCTTCTACGAGAACGACAGCGGCACGGGCTCGGTCAGCACCTATCAATTGGGAACATCAGCCCAAGACTTGACACTCTTTTCAAATCTCAGCCCGGCTTTCTCGGATTCAGGTCACACATTTACCGGTTGGAATACATCGGCTAATGGTACCGGGACTTCATTTAGCAACGGAGAAAGTTATTCCTTCTCATCGGACTTAGCGCTCTACGCCCAGTGGACGGCAACGGCGACATTCACGGCCAACTTCGTCAGCAACGGGGGATTTGGCTCAATTTCATCGATCAGCAATCCCGCTGGCTCCACTGTGCTGCTCCCTTCGGGTTCAGCGATGTCCTACGTGGGCTACGCCTTCGCGGGCTGGAATACCGCCGCAAACGGAAGCGGCACCTCATACGCGGCTGGTTCGTCTGTCGTGCTGAACGCGAATGAGACTTTCTACGCCCAGTGGACACCGCTTCAGTTCGTTGTGACCTTTGCGCCAGACGGAGGAGCAGTTAACCCGACGGTGTTGAACTTCGTCTTCGGAAGTACGCCTATCTCACTACCGACCCCCACCTACGTGGGTGAATACTTCAATGGTTGGTTCACTGCACCGTCGGGCGGTTCATTGATTGGCGTCGCGAGCGCCACCTACGCGCCTACCCAGTCAGTGACGCTCTACGCACAGTGGGGTCTGACTTCAACAGTCCAGATAGTTTTCGGGATCAACGGTGGAAGCGGGTCTGCCGCAACGTTGAGTGGCATTTCTGGGTCAACGGTGACGCTGCCGGGCTCGTCAAGTCTGTTGAAGTCTGGTTACACGCTGACGTCGTGGAACACGGCCGCAAATGGAAGCGGTACTTCCTACGCGCTCGGACAAAGCGTGACGTTGTCGACGTCGTTGACGCTCTACGCACAGTGGAAGAAGACGCCGTCGGCGGTGCTACTCGGCGCGATAGGCCCTTTCTCCAAGAAGTCGGCGACGCTGACGTCCGACCTCAAGGCTCAGATGCGGCATCTAGCCACAACCATCAAGTCGAAGAAGTACGCGAAAGTCACGTTGTACGGCTACACCGCGGAGACCGGCGTCGCCTCACTCGACAGATCGCTCAGCCGGGAGCGAGCTTCGAACGTGGCCAACTACTTGCGAAGCGAGCTCAACGCCATGAAAGTGAAGGGTGTCGTGATCTCGGCAGCCGGTGAAGGCGCCGTCGCGGGCAAGACCGCGCCGCGGTACTCGCGAGTCGAGGTGTTCGTGTCCTGAGTCTCTCGGCCACTGAGAAAAAACGTCCGTTCGCGTTGGAGCCGGTGGAGGGATTCGAACCCACGACCTGACGATTACAAATCGCCTGCGCTACCAGACTGCGCCACACCGGCTTGGAACTACTCAGTTTAGTAAATTGCGTCTAATCGCTCTAGTGTTGGTGAAATGAGCGACCCAACTTCAACATCGCGCGACGGCCACGCGTCGGGGTCGCACTTTCAACCTTCGCACGGCGTCGTCTTTATCATCGTCGTGCTGTTCATCGGCGCCACTTTTCTCATGGTTCGCGCGGCGGCCCCGTCATCATCTACGCCGACGACGACAACAACCTCGCCATCGAGCACGAGCACCACCGCCCCGACCCGGATCATCAAGTCCAGGATTCGCGTGCAGGTGGCCAACGGCACCACGATCGGGTCACTCGCCGCTCGCTTCACGCAGAAACTGATGACGCAAGACTGGGACACGTTGCCGCCCGTTAACGGCCCACACGTCGCTGCGACGATCATCTACTACAACCCCGGTGAGCGCGCCGCCGCTCTCGAAATCGCGACCACCGTCGGTGTCGCCGCGTCGGTCGTGCATCCCTTAGGTGGTCTACGTCCAGTCGCGGGCGCGTCGGGTGACGGCGTCATCGTCATCCTCGGTTCCAACTCGGGCATCAAGTAGCTCCGAAGCTTCGTTCGGCACGTCAACCTTGTAGCGCTCGAGCGCCGCGCGCAGAACTTCCACGGCCATTGGACGTAGGTCTTCGAGCGGACGGTTGCGATGGCGACGAATGCCGAGGTCAACTTGGGCGAGTGCGTGCACGCCAAAGCGTTGCGCGACGTCAATCAATAGGGCGATCTCCACGCTGTAGTCCGGCTCAAGCGTGATCGATTCGAGCGCGCTTCGGCGTACGGCCGTCTCACCGGCGAGGGGTTGGCGAATCTCGCCGAGACCAGGAAAAAGCAGTGAAAGTATGGGTCGCGCCGTAAGTTCGTTGACCCGTCCGCCGCCGGTGGGCATGTTGTGCAGGGGACGCTCGTAGAAACCCTTCACCAGTTGCGTGGCCGGGCGCTCCAACAGGGGCTGGATAAGGCGCGCCACGTAGTCGGGCGTCGTGTTCAAGACGTCGGCGTCGAGGAAGGCGAGAATCGCTGACGTGCTCGACGCGACGCCGGCGCTCATCGCGGCGCCTTTTCCGGTACTTCTTTCGAGTCGCACCACGCGCGCGCCGTGATGATCAGCGACGATGGCGGTGTCGTCATCCGAGTGATCGCTGACGACAATGAGTTCGTCAATGAGCTGGTCGTGGACCAGTACCGATTCGAGGACCGAACCGATGGTGGCCGCTTCGTTCTTCGCGGGGATGATGACCGCGACGGTGGCGTCGCCCTTCAGTGCAGCGACGCGCTCGAGCGTGAAGTCCTCGCTCGCGAGGGTCCAGGGCACTTTTGAATTCACCATTCCGTTGAGGCTACGTGTCACGTGGCGCGCACTTGACAAACTGATGGCGCTCGGTAAGAATTGACTCATCATCCAGAGCGACTGAGGGACGGCCCCGCAGAAGTCGCGACAACCAGTGTGAGACCCGGGACTGTCCCTTCACACCAGGTGCCAAAGGCCGAACGATGAAAAGGGAGTCATGAGTTTCGCTACCGGTCTTATATGTCGAGAGTGTGGTACCACCTACCCAGACGAGGCACGCTACGCCTGCGACCACTGCTTTGGTCCTCTCGAGGTCAACTACGACCTCGAAGCCGCCCGCAACGTCGTCACGCGCCAGTCAATCCAAGAGGGTCCGCCCTCGATGTGGCGTTACGGTGCCCTGTTGCCCGACCCGGGCGAGGGGCCGGTCGATCTCGGCGCGGGGTGGACACCGCTGCGCCGGGCCACCCGTCTCGCCGAGGTGCTGGGCGTACGAGAGCTCTGGCTGAAGGACGACACGCGAAACCCCACGGGTTCCTTTAAGGACCGCGTGGTCTCGGTGGCGCTCTCGAGCGCCCGACGTCTCGGCTTTACGACCGCGGCCTGCGCCTCGACGGGCAATCTCGCCACGTCGGTGGCCGCGCACGCGGCCTTCATTGGTTGGCCGAGCGTCACCATCATTCCCGCCGACCTCGAGAAGTCCAAGATCGCCATGACCGCGATCTTCGGCGGCACGGTGCTCGGAGTTGAAGGAAGTTACGACGACGTGAATCGACTCTGCGTGGAACTCGTGACCGAACACCCCGACTGGGCCTTTGCCAACATCAACCTTCGCCCCTACTACGCCGAGGGTTCGAAGACGCTCTCCTTCGAGATCTGCGAGCAGCGCGACTGGTGCACGCCCGCTCAAGTCGTCGTGCCGGTCGCCTCGGGCAGTCAACTCACCAAAGTCGCCAAGGGCTTCAAGGAGTTCATCGAACTCGGTCTCGTCGACGGCCCCGCGCCGGTGATCTTCGGCGCCCAGGCCACGGGCTGTTCGCCGATCGCCAGCGCGTTCGCCGCGGGCGCCGACGTCATCACGCCCCAGCGTCCCCACACGATCGCGCGCTCGCTCGCCATTGGCAATCCCGCCGACGGCCCCTACGTGCTCGATGAACTGCGCGCGAACGGCGGGGACTGTGGGTCGGTACCCGACGACGAGATCCTCGAGTGCATTGAACTCCTCGCCAAGACCGAGGGCGTCTTCGCTGAGACGGCCGGTGGGGTCACGATCGCCTCGCTTCGCCAGATGGTCGAGCGCGGAACGATTGACCGGGACAAGTCGATCGTGGCCATCATTTCGGGTCACGGCCTGAAGACCCTCGACGCCATCGTGGACCGCGCCACGGTGAGTTCCACGATCCGCCCGTCGCTCGATGCGGCGGAAGAGGCCCTGCGCTTTCACCAGTTGGTGGCGGCCTCGTGAGTGTCGTCGTGCGACTGCCGAGCCAACTGCGTTCCCTGGTCGGCGGGGTCGGCGAAGTGTCCGTGGAGGCGACCACGGTGCGCGAAGCCATCAAGGCCGTGGACGTCGCCTACCCGGGCCTCGCCACGCGCGTCCTCGACGATCAGGGTGGACTGCGGCGCTTCGTGAACGTCTTCGTGGCCGACGAGGACGTTCGATTCCTTAACGGCCTCGACACGGTCGTGGGTCCCGGCCAGACGGTTTCCCTGGTGCCGGCGGTGGCGGGGGGCTAAAGGCCCCGTTAGCACTCTCCGTGAGAGACTGCTAACATTGCTTTGCACCAAAAAGGTGCTTGCACTAGGAGGAATCACCGTGGCGAAACTGATCGCTTTCGACGAAGAGGCGCGTCGCGCCCTCGAGCGCGGAATGAACAAGCTGGCCGACGCCGTGCGCGTCACCCTCGGGCCCAAGGGCCGCAACGTCGTGCTCGACAAGAAGTGGGGAGCACCCACCATCACGAACGACGGCGTCTCGATCGCCAAGGACATCGACCTCGAGGACCCCTTTGAGAAGATCGGTGCCGAACTCGTCAAGGAAGTCGCGAAGAAGACCGACGACGTGGCCGGTGACGGCACCACGACCGCGACCGTACTCGCGTGGGCCATGGTGCGTGAAGGACTCAAGAACGTGGCCGCCGGCGCGAACCCGATGTCACTGAAGAAGGGCATCGAAGCGGCCGTTGAAGCGGCTGTCGCGTCGATACAGGACCTCGCCAAGCCCGCCGACACCAAAGAGCAGATCGCCCAAGTGGCGTCGATTTCCGCTGCGGACCCCGAGATCGGCCAGATGATCGCTGACGCCATCGACAAGGTCGGTAAGGACGGCGTCATCACCGTCGAAGAGAGTCAGTCCTTCGGCATGGACATGGACCTCGTGGAGGGTATGCGCTTTGACAAGGGCTACATCGCGCCCTACTTCGCCACCGACGTGGAGCGCCAAGAGGCCGTGCTCGAGAACGCGTACGTACTGCTCGTCTCGGGCAAGATCTCCTCGGTTCGTGACGTCCTGCCCGTCCTCGAAAAGGTCATGCAGTCGGGACGACCACTGTTGATCATCGCCGAAGACGTCGAGGGCGAAGCCTTGGCGACGTTAGTCGTGAACAAGATTCGCGGCACCTTTAAGTCCGTGGCCGTGAAGGCGCCGGGCTTTGGTGAGCGCCGTAAGGCCATGCTCCAAGACATCGCGATTCTTACGGGCGCGACCGTGATCTCCGAAGAGATCGGCCTCAAGCTCGACACCGCGACGTTGGAACTGCTGGGCACTGCTCGCAAGGTCGTCGTCACGAAGGACGAGACGACCATTGTCGAAGGCGCCGGATCCGAAGAGGACATCAAGGGTCGCATCAGTCAGATCAAGGCCGAGATCGACAACACCGAGTCGGACTACGACCGCGAGAAGCTCCAAGAGCGTTTGGCGAAACTGTCCGGTGGCGTGGCCGTCATCAAGGTGGGCGCCGCGACCGAAGTGGAGCTCAAAGAAAAGAAGCACCGCATCGAAGACGCGGTTTCCACGACGAAGGCCGCTATTGAAGAGGGTGTCGTGCCCGGCGGTGGCGTGGCGTTGCTGCGCAGCCAGGACCGCATCCTCGAAACTGCGAAGAAGTTGGTCGGCGACGAGCAGACCGGTGCGCGCATGGTCGCCAAGGCCGTCGAGGCGCCATTGAATCAGATCGCCGTCAACGCCGGTCTCGAAGGCGGCGTCATCGTCGACAAGGTTCGCCACTTGAAGAGCCCCACCGAGGGCCTCAACGCCGAGACCGGCGAGTACGAGGACCTGCTGAAGGCCGGCGTCATCGACGCGGCCAAGGTGACGCGCTCCGCGCTGCAGAACGCGGCGTCGATCGCGGCGCTGTTCTTGACCACGGAGTGCGTGATCGTCGACAAGCCCGAAGAGAAGTCCTCGGCCATGGCCGGCGGCGGCGGGATGGACGACTACTAAGCCGTTTAGCACGTTTTCATCGACGAACCGCGGGACATGGTCCCGCGGTTCGTTCGTTGGCGGCCAATTGAATCGACAATGAATGCCCGTAGCATGGGGTTATGTCGACTCCTACGCCCCTGGGTCCCTCGAAGGGTCTGAACGTCGTGCACCTCTTTTGTCACGTCGAGCACGAGGCGGACGCCGGCGCCCTGCGTAAGGCCGTCGACGAGGCGACCCAAGTCGGTCTCCAAGTCGTGGCGGCCGCGATCCTCGGCTCCAAGGCCGACGCCTGTTTCATGGTGCTCGGCGAGAACCTCTGGGACATTCGAAGGTTTCAGTCGAAGGTGCAAGCGTCGGGATTCACCGTCTCTGAGAGTTACGTCTCGGTGACTGAAGTGAGTGAGTACGCGGCCGGCATGCCCGAGAAGATGCTCAACGACCGTCTCTACCCGAAGCTGCCGCCCGAGGGGATGAGGGCCTTCTGCTTCTATCCGATGTCCAAGCGCCGCGGTGAAGTGAACAACTGGTTCGCGTTGGGCTACGACGAGCGAGAGAACCTGATGCGCCAACACGGGGCTCTTGGTCGCACCTTCAAGGGCCGTGTTTTGCAGGTCATCACCGGCTCGACGGGACTCGACGACTGGGAGTGGGGCGTGACGCTCTTTGGCGTGCACGTGGACGATCTCAAAGAGTGCGTCTACACCATGCGCTTCGACGAGGCGTCGACCCTCTACGCGGACTTTGGCGCCTTTTACACGGGGCTCGTGGGAAGTGTTGACGAAGTACTCGACGCCACGTTGGCCTAGGCGACATTGGTAGCGTCAGAGCGTGAGTAACTCGGTTCCCGAAAAGACGCTTCGCCGTTGGGCGGAGTCCCTCGCGGGCGTCGCCCGGACCGGGCTCGGCTTCACCGAGAATCAGTACGAACGCGAACGCTTCGAGGAGGTGCTCAGGATCGCCGGCGACATCAAGGTCGCCGCCGAGGAGGGTCTCGAGGGCGTCGTCGACGCTGACGGCTACGTGACGGAGTGGATGGGCGACGTGGGCCGCGGCGTGCCGGGCTATCAGACACCCAAGGTCGCCGTCGGCGCCGCGGTCGTCAACGACGAGGGCAAACTCCTGCTCATCGAGCGGGCCGACTCGGGCATCTGGCTCTACCCGACGGGTTGGTGTGACGTGGGCTACTCGGCGCCGGAAGTAGTCGTGAAGGAGGTCCTCGAAGAGACGGGGATTGAAGTCGAGATCGTTCGACTCATTGGTGTGCTGGACGGCATGCGACTCGGACAGTCGCGGATTCCGCTCTACTCGTTGCTCTTCTTCTGTCGCGCCATTGGCGGCGAACTAAGACTTCACCCTCTCGAAGTCACCAACGCCGGCTGGTTCGCCCGCGACGAGATCCCCACGCCGACGATCGGCGTCGAACGCTGGGCCGAGCCGATCTTTGCGGCCATCGACGGGGAACGTCGCGACGTCTTTTACGACGACCTCCGTCGTCCCGTCTGGCGAGGTGACGGATGAGTGTCGCCGTCGCGAAGGCCCTCACGGCCACGCCGGAACTACTCGCTGGCCTCAACTATCTATTGCCGCAGCTTTCGTCGAACGCGACGCCGTTGACGATGGGTGACGTCGAGGCGATGGTGCACTCCGACGCCGCGACGCTCTTCGTCGCGACCGAGGGCGGTGACGTCGTCGGAACGTTGACGTTGGTCATCTTCTCGATTCCGACGGGCGTTCGGGCGTGGATCGAGGACGTCGTGGTCGACGAGAACGCTCGAGGTTTGGGCATCGGTGAAGCGTTGACGAGCGCCGCGGTCGACGAGGCGCGCGGCCGCGGTGTTCACACCATCGATCTCACCAGTCGACCCTCGAGAGAAGTGGCCAACGCGCTGTATCAAAAGCTCGGCTTCGAACGTCGAGAGACCAACGTGTATCGGTTCTTCATCGAACCAGGCGAAGGGTGGACGGGGTCCAAAGAGTAAACCTCGCTTGATTTTTCCCTCTGGCAGCTCAGTCGGGGAAGTGAGTGACACGAAGCCACTTCGTCGCGCGAACGCCGCGAGTGGTGCCGTGGTCATCGGGTGCGGTGACGTAGCACCGTGAGGGCACTCGCTGGACCATGAGCCCTGTTGAGAAACTGGAACTGCCCCCACAACAGAGTGCGGCCAACGAGGCGGACACGGTTTGGGCCCTGCTTGATTTCCATCGAACCACGCTGGTGAGAAAGTGCGCTGGTCTGAGCGACGACGATCTGCGATCTCGAGCCATCCCTCCGTCCAACCTTTCGCTGATGGGGATCTTGCGGCACATGGCCGACGTCGAGGTCTACTGGTTCGGTCAAGTCTTCGCTGGTGCTGAGGTGACCTACGCGTACGATCCGCAGATGATCGGCGCTGACTTCGACGATCTTTCGGAGAGCTCGGGAGAAGCCACGGCCACCACGTTCTTCGAGTGCGTCGCGAGGTCAAAGGCGATCACGAACGACGTGAATCTCGATACCCTGAGCGCGAAACAACCGGGAGACGAGCCAATAAATTTCCGTTACATCGTCGTGCATCTCATCGAGGAGTACGCCCGACACTGTGGCCACGCGGACTTGCTTCGCGAGGTGCTCGACGGAGAAACCGGCGATTAGCCGCCCTTGGTGCGCACGATCTGAATTGTTGATTCGACTGATTCCAGTCAAGAGTTCCGCGGCGACGAGAACTGGTCCGACGCGCCTCGTCTCGAATCGATTTCGCTCGAGTGAGATACTCAATTCGTGAAAATTCGCGTGGCGACCGTTGGCGAGTCGACGATGCTGAGCCAACTGGCCTTTGAATCGAAAAGGTTCTGGGGGTACGACGACGAATTCATGGAGCGTTGCCGCAGCGAACTCGTCGTTAGGGAGGAGGACATTGCCAATCAGATGGTGTGGGTCGCTGAAGGCCAAAGTAGTGGCGAAGCGCTCGGCTTCTACCTTCTGAAAGAACTGAGCGAAGACGACGCCGAACTCGACATGCTGTTCGTTGCGCCAGAGTACGTCAGAGCAGGTGTTGGCCAGGCGCTGATGCAAGACGCCGCGAGAGTGGCTCGCCTCCTCGGTTGGTCGGTACTGCGAATTGAGTCAGATCCATTCGCCGCGCCGTTCTACGAGAGCCAGGGAGCCGCCCTCGTGGGAACGGCGAAGTCGAAGTCAACCGGACGGGACCTTCCCCTGTTCGAACTTCGGACGTAGGTTGCTCGATATCGGTTGTCAAGCGCAGGGTCTCATCGTCGAAGACCGATCTCTGAGATCGATCGTCCCCTGCTCTTCAACGAGTTGTCTACTCAGCTGGTAGGCGCCAGACTACGACGTCCCCGTCGTCGCCGTCGTAGCGTCGCCCGGTTTCGATGAAGTGGAGGCGACGTAGAATCGCCTCGCTCGGCGCGTTCCACGTCGCGGCCTCGGCAATGACGGTGATGCCTCGTCCGCGTACCAGGTCGAGAAGTTCAGACAGGGCTCTTGTCGCGACGCCGCGCCCCTGGGCCGACGGGACAATGCTGTAGCCCACTTCGAGAACGTTGGCCAGTGGTTCGCCCTTAAAGCCCAGCATCCCCACGATGAGTCCGTCCGCGATAACAAACCAGGGGGCGAACCAAGGTTCGTGCTTACTCGTCGGAACAAATTGGGCGTACTTGGCGGCCGTGACGTCACCCTCAGCGGGAAAATCGGTCGCCCAGCCACTTTCTGGACGTCGATCCGTGATGACACTCTTCGCCTCGTCACGTGTGAGTTGGCGGATCGATACGTGCACGTCGGCGTCTTTTGTCACGGGGACAGTATCGCTCAAAATAGATTCGCCACTTTGAGCGGGCCGTTCGGTGGGTCGCGCGAGCGTCGATGACTCTCGGGAACGGCGTGTCGTCAATCAAGCGAGATCAAAAGAGACGACGGGCTCTGCGGTAGCGTCGTCAGTGTTGTGATCTCATCCGCGGACACCTTCTTGCTCACTGGTGCGGGAGTCATCGCCGGTGTCATGGGATCAGCCGGGGGCATAACGTCACTCATTTCGTATCCGGCGCTTCTCGCCATTGGTATTCCTCCGCTGCCGGCGAACGTCACCAACGCGGTGGCGTTGATGGGTTCGTTTCCCGGCTCGGCCCTGGGCTCACGACCCGAGCTGAAGGGCCAGGGACCGTGGCTTCGTCGCTGGGCCCTGGTAGCGATCGTCGGCGGCGTCGTGGGCGTCGTGCTGCTGCTCTCGACGCCCGATCGGGTCTTCAATCGAATCGTGCCGTACCTGTTGGCGTCGGCCGCTCTCGTGCTACTGGTTCAACCGAGAATTTCGAGATGGCACGAGAACCGACTCGGTCGTGGGAACCGGTACTTCTTGCCGATCGGTCTCTTTGTGGTGAGTGTCTACAGCGGCTACTTCGGCGCGGGCTCGGGGGTCATGATCCTCGCGCTACTGCTGCTGACGGTGGATAAAGAGTTTCCCCGAGCTAACGCGCTGAAGAACATGATTCTGGGCGTGGCCGACGTGGTGGCCGCGATTGGCTTCTTACTCTTTGGACCCGTCCACGTGGAGGCGGCACTGGCCCTCGCGGGCGGTCTCCTTGTTGGAAGCTTCCTCGGGCCCTCGGTGACGAGGCGAATGCCGCCCAACGTTATTCGTGTTCTGGTGGCCTTGTTGGGATTCGCCCTCGCGATCTGGCTTTGGGTGGCGCCACGTTAGCGGGCGTTCGCCCTACGCCGAAGGCGTCGACGTGGAACAACTTCGTTGCGCGCGAAGTGAATGGCGACTAGTCGTTGAGCCCGCGCCGTGCTTCACGAACGGCGACGTAACTCAAGTTCGGACGCCTCGATAAAAATCGACGCACCGCGGGCGCGTCGAATCGAGAGATATCGCGCAGCGCCCAACCGATTGCTTTGGCGATGAAGAGCTCCTTGTCGGCGCTGTGCGCGTCGCAGATGCTCAGCACGAAGTCGACGTCAGTGTCGTTCTTCCACCCGCGTTGGTGTTGTATGGCGGCTCGGTTGAGCCACATGTTGTCTGACGCGGTCCAGCGAAGGGCGAGCTCGGTCGCGTCGTAGCGCCAGCAGAGCGGGCTCACGGCAGTGGTACCAAATCCGTCAACCGTGTCCCACCAGGACTTCGTGGCGATGAGCTCTTCCACGTACTCCGAGAGGAAGTACTCGTCCGCAACGGTGACGTACTTCGCGATGAGGTCGTAGGCCGCGTAGTGATACTCACGTTCCCTCTGCATCATCAAGGCGAAGCACGCCTCACCGAGTTCGTCACTGGTTGGCACGTCGATCCCTTGCCACTGAGCGTGCAGCGCCCCTCGACGCGGTGCCGAGCGTATACCCAGAAAGGGTGCTACGAACTTCATGTACTTCGCCATAGCGAGCGCTTCTTCGGGGTTGCGCAGTGGTTCGAGAGCCAAGGTTGTCTGATCGACGACGTTCCGGGGCCAGGAGGCTGTCACTGTCTCATCGTAAGGGTGGTCAGTGACCCTGGGAAAGTGCGACGGAGCGACGTCTCGCGCGATGGTCCTCGCTCGTCGCTGCCGCTATCGGGTATTCGCGTCAATGAAAAGTTCCTAAGGGCGTCGTTATTTTGGGACGGCTTAATTCCCTTAGAGTGAGGGCGAGAAGTTTTCGGCCTCACCGGAAATTTGAGCAGTCTTAGTAGAAACGAAGAGTTATGCGTTACGCCGACATGGACGTGGCTGAGAGCCCGTTGGATCTCATTGGCCACACGCCGATGGTTCGTCTGAGCAGTATTGGCAGAGACCTCAAGTGCGACTTCATCGCGAAGTTGGAGACGACGAACCCCGGCGGCAGCTCCAAGGACCGACCGGCGCTGACGATGATCCAAGCGGCCGAGCGAGAAGGTCTCCTAGGACCGGGTTCGACGATCATTGAGCCAACGAGTGGTAACACCGGGGTGGGACTCGCGATCGTCGCCGCGCACCGTGGCTACAAGTGCATCTTCGTGATGAGCGACAAGATGGCGCCCGAGAAGATTGACGTTCTTCGCGCGTACGGCGCCGAAGTGGTGGTCTGTCCGACCGCCGTCGCGCCCGAAGACCCCGATTCGTACTACTCAACGGCCGAACGCCTGACGCGCGAGACGCCGAACTCCTTTCGACCCGATCAGTATTCGAATCCCAATAATCCCCGCGCCCACTACGAGGCGACCGGACCAGAGATCTGGGAGCAGACGAACGGTCGGGTGACGCACTTTGTGGCGGGCGCCGGGACCGGGGGGACCATCACCGGTGTCGGCAAGTACCTAAAGCAACAGAATCCCAACATCAAAATCATCGCCGCCGATCCGCAGGGTTCGGTGTTCTCGGGGGGCTCGGGTCGTCCGTACCTTACTGAAGGCGTCGGCGAGGACTTCTGGCCCGAGAACTACGACCCCTCGCTCGTTGACGAGGTCATCGCCGTGAGTGACGCCGACGCGTTCGCCATGGCGCGAGAGGTAACCAGACGCGAGGGCATCTTGATTGGCGGTTCGGGCGGCACGGCCGTCGCGGCGGCGCTGCGCGTCGCCGGCCCGTTGCCCGACGAGGCCGTCGTCGTCGTACTGATACCGGACTCGGGACGCGGGTACCTATCGAAGATCTTTAACGACACGTGGATGACCGACTTTGGCTTCTTGCGTCCCCACGACGAGATGGACGCCGGTGACGTGTTGGCGGCCAAGATCTCGCGTCAAGCCGACACCCTGGCCGACCTCGTTCTCGTCACCGAGGACGTGTTGGTTCGTGACGCCATTTCACTGATGCGCGAGAAGGACGTCTCGCAGCTCTTGGTGACGGTGACGGCCGAGTTGCCCTTAGCGGCGAAGGAAGTCTCGGGCTCGCTCAGCGAGCTCGGTCTCCTCGAAGCCACAACGCGCGACGCCACGGTGTTGGACCTGCGCGTGAAGGACGTCGCGGACCCCTCGATGCCGATGGTGGGCGTCGGGATGAGCGTCACGGAACTGACGAGGCGACTTTCTACGACGGCGGGCGTGCTGGTGCTCGAAGGGGGGCATCCCGTGGGCGTACTGACCCGAAGTGATCTGTTGGGATTCTTAGAGCAGAGGAGTGAGAAGTGAGCGGATTCAACACTCGAGCTATCCACGCGGGCTCGGAACCCGATCCCGTCACGGGGGCCGTCAATCCGCCGGTCTACCTCACCTCGACCTACGCTCAAGACGCCGTCGGCGTGGCTCGGTTCTCCGACTACTCGCGGACCAACAACCCCACGAGGGCCGCGCTGGAGACGTGCCTGGCCGAACTGGAAGAGGCCCGCCACGGCTTGGCCTTCGCCTCAGGCATGGCCGGCGAGGACGCCCTGCTACGAACGCTCTCGCCGGGTGACCACGTCATCTTGGGTAACGACGCCTACGGCGGAACGTATCGACTGCTAACGCGAATCTTTGGCGATTGGGGGGTGAACGTGTCGTGCGTGGACTTAAGTGACGTCGACGCGGTCGAGTCCGCCTTCACGGCCACGACGAAGATGCTCTGGGTCGAGACGCCGAGTAACCCGCTCTTGAACGTTGTTTCTATTGCGACGTTGAGCGCCGCCACGCGCGAACACGGCGCTCGCCTGGTGGTCGATAACACGTTCGCCACGCCTTACCTGCAACGTCCCCTCACCCTGGGCGCCGACGTCGTGGTGCACTCCACGACGAAGTACGTAGGCGGGCACTCCGACGTCATAGGCGGATTTGTCGCGACGAACGACGACGAACTCGCGACGAGACTGAGGTTTCACCAGTTCGCCATCGGCGCCGTCCCGGGACCGTTGGACTGCTACTTGTTGCTGCGCGGCGTGAAAACCCTCGGCGTTCGAATGGATCGCCACTGCTCGAACGCGCGTGCCGTGGCGGGCTTTCTGTCGGATCACCCCGCCATCAAAAAGGTCTACTACCCCGGACTGATCGACCATCCCGGACACGACGTGGCCGCGGCGCAGATGAGCGACTTTGGTGGCATGGTGAGTTTCACGCTCAAGGGCGGTGTGGACGTCGCTCGAAAAGTCTGCGAGTCGACGTCGATCTTTATCCTTGCGGAGTCCCTCGGTGGTGTCGAGAGTTTGATTGAACTGCCGTCGGAGATGACGCACCTTTCGACGGCTGGTTCCCTGCTCGAGCCGCCCGCCAATCTCGTACGACTGAGCGTGGGTATTGAAGACGTTGATGATCTGCTGGCCGACCTCGATCGGGCGCTCGCTCTCTAGGCGGCGGCGTGGCGACGATTCGAGAGTTGCTCGACGGCCTGCTTGACGAACTCCACCTCGCCGTGGTGCCGATCACCCTAGAGTCGCGAGAACGACTCATTGAGGCGGTGGGCGAGTGGCCGAGTGGCTACGAGTGCCGTTCGGTGGTGGCCGGAGAGGGCGCGACACACTACACGCTGGTTCGTTCTTGAGTTGAGCGGGAGCCTTCAACGTGGCGCCGTTCGGTAGTTGGTAACGCAGGACGTAACCTCTGGACGTGGCCTCTAACGCGAACGTCTTTCGAGCCAGTCCGGCGAACATCTCCGACCTCGCGTCCCTTCGCTTTCAGTGGCGAAGTGAAGAAGGAGGAGAAAGAGGACTCAGTCGCGAAGGCTTCGAATTGAAGTTCTTCGACTGGTACGAAAAACACCGCGAAACGCACCACGCCTACGTCGCCACGATCGACGGCAAAGCGGTCGGCTGCGCGTGGCTCATCGTCGTTGAACGCATTCCCGGACCCGAGAAGTTTGTTCGTCGCGCGGGAATGGTGCAGAGCGTGTACGTCCAACCCGTGCATCGAAACGCTGGCGTCGGAACCAAGCTCGTCGAGTCGCTCATTAGTGACGCGCGCACGATGGCGTTGGACTATCTCACAACTCACCCCACGGAGTCGTCGTTTTCGTTCTATCGGCGCTTGGGCTTTGACGCCGCCGACCGGGCCCTCGAACTTCGCTTTACTCCTCTGCGTGAACGAAAAGAGAGCTAAGCGAACATCATTCTCGAGGAGCTAGACGCTCTTGTCCTCGATCTCCCACGCGTGATCAACAACGTGCCACGCGCAGCGTCGGATTGCGTAGGCCACGGGCCACTGCGCGTTGGGCGTGCCCGCTCTCAGGGTCGTCACCACCACGTCGCGCTGTTCGTCCCAGGGCGTTCGAGGAGCCACGCGAAAACCAACCCTCGAACAGTACGCGCGTTCGGCTTCTCGAACGTGATCGGCGATGCCGTCTCGATCGCGCCCTCCGCCTCGTGGCCCCTTTTGCATCTCGGCTGGCGCGTTCTCCACCACCGTGTCGAAGTAGTTCCAACAGTCTTGGAGCAGGGCGAGGTGGCGATTGAGTTCACGCGCCGTTAAGTCGATCTGGTCCCACGGGCCGCGCGCGTCCGGCGCACCAAAGTCGGTCGTGCCGTTACCCTTCGCCGTACCGATGACTTCGAAGGTGCCGGGTCGAAACGCTCCGGTGACAATCTTCGAGTAGCGCTCGCGGCAGTCGTCGAGGGCTTCCATGGCGAGGTCGGGGGTTTTGGCGCGTCGACACCAGCCGGGCCAGTCCAAGGAAACGGCGAAGACAACGTTCTTGCCCTCTTCGAAATAGACACGCGACGTCGCCACGAAACTCTCCTTTGCTAAAATCTAGCCCTTGGCTCTTGCGCGTTTCGTCCATTGCAGGCGTCGCGCGGCGAGTAGATACAACTTCGTGCTCGCCGTAGCCACGTACCCTAGAAGTACGTCGACGAGTGGAAGAAGAAACTTCGTGCTGACGTCAGGGCCTCTAAGGTCGCGACGGATACCCTCCATTACGTCGAGATGAAGTTGACCCAGGTGGTGCCGGACGGGGGCAAGATTCTTCGGTCACTAGTTGCACGCCAGTGAACAACACTTGACCAGGTAGTCACTGCGTCGCCGAGTCTCGATCGCGGCGCCAGAGGATCAGCTCCCGCGCCCATGAATGTAGCATCAGGACCACTGACGGTGAAGGTTTCAGGCCGTTCCGCTACTACGGATGCGCCACGCCCACCCGAGAAGCACGACCCCGATCACGAGCACCACGGCGCCGAGAACGGCGTACACGCCATGACCACTCATTCCCGAACCGTGCATTACGTTCGTACCCTGCGCAATCCACACGACTCCGACGAGGCACAACACGACACCGATAATTCCGCGAACCCACACGATTGACTCCGATCTCTCTGAAACAAATGCGCCTCAATCGAACCTAGTGATGTTTTCGCGTCGCGTGCCATCACCAGAATAAGGAGGACACTTCACACTGACTCGATGTCCTCCGGCAGCGTCGACCAGTGACGAACTCGCCTTGGTCAGCCCAACCGTTTCAACGCGAGTTTGGCGAATCTCCCTTCAACTGCTTCTCCTTCAACCAACTCGCGGCGTTCGTCGCGGCCCACTTCTCGCTCACCCAACCAGTAAACATCGAACGAAGAGAGTCGCGATGCGCCAGGGCCATGAAAATGTGTCCAACCACCACCGCGAAAATCGCGAAGGCGAAGACGTCGTGGACGAACGTCGCGCCAAGGCGCCACGGCACCGGGAAGAATCTGAACCACTGCAGCATCGAGCCCGTGCCCAGCATGATGATGATGACCGTGCCGGTGAAGATGGAGTTCAACTTCTGACCGGGATTGAACTTGTCAGCCTCGAGTGGAGTTTTTCCTAGGGTCTTGATCCAGCGAATTTCGCTGCGCGTCCAGTAGTTGATGCGTCCCAGGTCACGACGCATCTGTCGTCCCCACGGCCCGAGCAGCGACACGATGATCGGAATTGGCAGCGCGAGTCCGCTCCAGAGGTGAATCATCTCCATGAGGTGGCGCGGCATCACGACGCTGAAGAAAGAGCCAAAGTAGAGCGGAATGGCCGTAAAGATGAGGAGGCCGAACAGCGCGGCGTTCGCCCAATGCGCGGCGCGCTGGACTCGGTCGAAGCGCCGTATTCGAGTCACGGCTAGTGAATTCGCTTGAGTGATTGCCATCAGCGTCAGGTCAGGCTGGGATCGGGATTGGCCGGACCGGTCGTGCCATCGAGCCAACCGTTCACTGGGTAGCCATTCTCCTCCCAGAAACCCGGTTCCACCGCGTTGACGACGCGAATGGCCGAGAGCCACTTCAGCGACTTGTAGCCGAACATCGGTGCCACGTAGAGCCGCACCGGTCCGCCGTGCTCGGTTGTAACGGGTGCGCCGAGCATTGAATAGGCCACGATGACGTCGGGCAAGTGGGCCTGGTCGATCGTGAGGCTCTCGGTGTCAGCGCGGTCGTACGACTCGAACTTCAGCGCCACCGCTTCGGGTTTCACGCCCACGCTGTCCAAGATGTCGGACAAGCGAACTCCCGCCCAGTGGACCTCGGGAACTCGCCAGCCCGTCACGCACTGAAAAGCTTTCACGAACGACGTTGGCGGCATCGCCTTCAGATCCTCCAACGTGAAGGTTCGCGGGCGTTCAACGAGTCCGCTGACCTTAAGCCGGTAATCTCGGTCGGCGATCTTGGGGTACGCGCCCGTGATGGAGTAAATACGGAAACGGTCTCCGCCGGGCAAGAGTCCGCCCAGTCCGGAACCGAACGCTTTGCCGAGGAAGTTCTGGACGCTGCTACCAAAGACCACCCCGAGTGCACCCAGGGCCGTCACGCCGAGGAGGGTTCTGCGTCCGACGGCTACTCGTTTGATTGGCGCTTTTGGTGCCGGATCATTGGTTGCGGATGCCATGAAATCAGTTCGTTCCTGCGAGGTTGATGATGNNGTCCCTAGAAGTCATTAGTTCCCCTCACCGCTCAATGGGCGTAGGCCATCTGGTGGGGTCGGAATCATCGAGAACCGCAAGAATATTATCCTTTGTGGTCGGAATGGTCTGTGGGTTGCGCGGTGCCTGATACACCACCTGATCGGGTAGCAGATCAGCGAAGGTCGCCCAGTCTCTGTTCGCCGCTGCATCCCAGTAGTCAACTACCGCTTGGTGGGCATCGCGCATAACTGAAACGCTATCTACCTACCCGACGCTGTTGCGTACGCGAACGGAAGCGCTGTCGCAACGTTGTGTTTTGGAGATACGGGCGTCCGATGGACACTGAGGCCAGGGGCATTTTCGATCCGTCGCTCAGCCGACGGGTAGCGACCGTTGTGGCCGTGCCATCCAATTACGCTGCGTCATCGATCGATTGAGGGAACGGGAGCCACGTGCTTCGGGCTCCCGTGGAGCTTGCCAGCACTGGGATAAAGCCTTCTCGGGATCGCGGACAGACACGTTCAAGTCGATGATCACACGGGTTTACTCTTGTCGTCGTGGCCAGAGACTTGTCGCTTGATGAACGCAACCTTCTAGCGACGATGTCCGATGAACCTCTCGGTGGATCGTCGACGTTCCGTCCCGATATTCAAGGACTGCGAGCGGTGGCCGTCGTGCTCGTTATTTTGCTACACGCTTCGGTGCCGGGGTTTGAGGGTGGCTATGTCGGCGTCGACATTTTCTTTGTGATCAGTGGCTTCGTCATCACGGGATTACTTATGCGTCAGCCTTCGCGGAGCATTCGACAAAATCTTGGTCATTTCTACGCTCGTCGGATACGACGCATCGTCCCAGCGGCGACGTTGACGTTGGTCGCGACGGTCATCGCGGCGTACCTCCTCCTCGGTGTCAACTTCGAGTCGCAGTTGCTCGGCGACGTTCGATGGGCCGCGATGTTCGCGGCGAACTTCAGACTCATCAACACCGGAAGCAACTACTTCGTGCCCGGCGTCGCGCCGTCGCTCGTGACGCACTACTGGTCCCTCGCGGTCGAGGAGCAGTTCTACCTCTTCTATCCGTTGGTGGTATTTTCCCTCACCTGGCTCACGCCACGCCGATATCGAGTACATGCGATGGCGGGCTTTCTCGTCGCCGCGATCGCCGTCTCCGCTTGGTGGTCGTTTCACCTCACGCCCATTAATCCCGTGACGGCGTACTACTCGCCGTTTACGAGGTTCTGGGAGTTGGCGCTCGGTGGGCTTGTGGCCGTCGTGCCCGCCGCGTGGGCCCGACGGAGTGAACGGGCAAACTCCGTGGTCGCGGTACTCGCTGTCGTCGCCCTCGGTACGGCCGTGTGGCGTCTCAACGCCAACAGCGCCTTTCCCGGAGTCCTGGCGTGGTGGCCCTGCTCGGCGAGTGCGTTGTTGCTCTGGACGGGTCGAGCGAGTGTCAAAGGAGCGCCCGCGTCGTGGCTCTCGTGGCGACCCCTTCGCTACGTCGGTGACATTTCGTACTCGCTCTACCTTTGGCACTATCCCTGGTTGATGTTGCCCCTGCAACGCGTTCATCCGATCTCGTCGCCGATGGCTCGGGTCGTTGAGGTCGCTGGCGCCACGGTGTGCGCCGTGCTCTCGTACCACTTCGTCGAGAATCCGATACGTCACTCACGACGACTGAACCGTGACGGATGGGCGACGGCGCTGGTGTTGCTTATTGCTATCGCGCTCTCGTGGGACGCGACCTTGTTGATCGGACGTCTCGCGCACGTGACGTGAACGTGAGGAACCCGAGCGTGCTAATTCGTTATGGACATCGGTTGCGAGGGCTTGAGTTCGACGTGGTAGATCGTGGCGATCTCGTTCGTCACGAACGTGGCAAAGACGTTCTCACCTACGTAGCTCAAGTGAATCCCGTCGGTCGAACGAAGCACGGTCCTCACGTGATTCACCGGGGCCGCGTTTTCGAACTGACCTCGGGCGTTGGCGAACAGCGACCACGACGGAAGGAACGTGACGCCGGGCACGGTGGCCGCGACCGAGCGATAGAGCGAGTTGAGCGTCACGACACCTTCTCGATAGATGTTGGGCGCCATGACGGGTAGGCCCACCCAAAGGACGTAGGTGCGGGCCGTCGTGGCCAAAGTATCGATCTGCCTGATCAGGAGGGTATATCGCGCTCGCCACTGCGGCGTGTCGAAGCCGTACACGTGGCCGTTCACCTTCATGCCCTGCTCGTCGTCGGCTCCGACACAGACGATGAGCAGATCGGGGTGGTACTGCTTGAGCAACGTCTTGAGGTGATGGGGCCAGTTGTAAAACCACGCCGTCACGAGACCCGACGCTGACTTGTCTTTCTGTACGAGCTTCAGTGCGTGCGTCGACGCGAGTTCGCGCGAGAGTCCCCAACCTAAGTCGTTACCGAGGGAATCTCCGATCTCGAGAACCTTGCAGTGGCCCACCACTCTGACGGGAACGGATACGTTAGACGTTGACGCCGAAGGGGCGCTGTTCGTTGACGTCGTGGCCGACGCGGAGGATGACGACGTCGTAGAGAAGGACGTGGTGGTCGACGACGTTGTTGAGTTCGGCGTCGTGGTGGACCCATTCGACATCACGAATCCACAGCCGTGCGACGGCTCGTTCAGCGTTAGCGGGTCCGAGACGAGAGACGGGGACGTCGTCGAGGACGTCGGGGACGACGTGGCCGTGGTTGTGGTTAGGTCAGTGGAAGTACCCGTTGATCTGGTGCTAGTGGTCGTTGACGAGATGGTGGTCGGTGGTGCGGACGAATTGTTCGTTGACCACTCCAGGCTCGAGCCGACGAGCACGAGAGCGAGAAGCACGACGGAGAGAACCATTCGCACACGCCAACGTCGTTGGGGCAGTGGGTCCGAGGAATTTCGCATCTGTTCGTCACCGTAACAGTGACGAGCGCGACTATCGCTTGTGAAATTGAAAGTAAAAAATTGTTTGACGTGACGCAATCACTCGACCGCTCGGCGGCGCCATCGAACGAGAGAAATGAAGAGTGAGTGTTGCGCCGTCGTTCGCGTGAAGCAGTTTTCTCACTGTCGACAATGTTCTCGCACGCGAAATCCTTCGAACTCTTTGATTTCCGCAAGTGTGTGACAGTCGAAGCGAGACTTTAACGAAACGTGACGGGTCGCGGTAGTGGCTCGACGTGCCTTCAACCTTCACGTGAGACTTTCGTGTCTATAGTCCGGAAGATGATTTGGCCCTGTCTTGTGGGTCGGTTTCGTTGAGTAGGAATGCCGATAACCACAGGGGGACCAGATGACCAAGCGATACCGATGGGACATTCCACGGAGGGTTTTAGATCCTCTTGCTGAGGGACGAGCAGTCGAGTCGACGGTGGCGTGAGCGGTATCAAACGTTTCACGCGCCGGCAATGAATCAATGCAGAGTTCGTGCCAAACTCGTCGTACATACCGTGAAACATCTCGATTTCTGAGCGACGCAATTTTGGGCCAATTGTTCGCAAGAGGCGCTCGTCAATCGATATTCGACACCCTAGAGAAGGAGGAATACGTCAAGGACTTTGCGAATCAATCGAATCGATTCGCCATCCACCGAATGGCGAAAGTTGTTCTGGCTGCCGTGCCGTTATTGGCGATGGTATCGGTCTCGATGATCGTACCCGTTGCGAGCGCTTCCGCGTCTACCACGAACTCCTTGGTAGTAAGTGGCGCTCTGTCAGGGACGTTGAAGATCGGTGCCACTACTTCATGCAGCGGGAGCACCACGAACGCCCAGCTGAGTTCATTTTCTACGACGCTTTCTTCAAAGAAATACAAGAAGTGGTCGATAACCATCTCGTTGACCAAGCCGGGTGCCGCCGCTAAGAAGTTCAAGTCCTCGACCGCGACTTTCGTACTGCAAAGCGGATTCAACGGCTGGGTCGCGACGAAGGGAACGATGACGCTCGGGAGCAACTCCGGAAAGGTCAACCTCACTTTGGGCGCTCATGAGGGCACCGCCAGTGGCACCGTTTACGTGAAGGGCAGTTGGAAATGCGCGGGTTAACTTCTGGCGGGTCGCGAGAAAAGTAACTGTTCCCGCTCTGGTGGTTCGTGAACTGAACTTTGGGACAATCGGGCCGTTATGAGGACGGATTTCTCATCCAAGAAGACGGCGTACGGGTTCGTTCCAGAGGGCCGACTTCAATACGAGACTGATCTCTGGTCGGATTCGGGTAGGTACGCGGCTGACCCGGGGGTCATCCCTTCCGGAGAAGATTCTCTCTAGTTCGGCGTTACCAATATTTTCGACAGCCCCGAGTTGGACAAGGCGTCACTCCGGATAGTCCATCTCGCCCGCCTCAGCGACGGCGGATGCGCGAGGACTCGCCCGGCTCAGACACTCGACGACTTCGTCGTCGGGAGTCTGTTCGAAGTGCTCATACCACTGGCCAACGGAGAAGGAGTTCTCGACCACGACCCGAGGATGCCTTCACTCTTGGGGATGGAGGCTGTAGCCCACGCCGGGCGTTGTTTGAATGAGCGTGCCGGATTCGTCGTTGAGCTTGTGACGCAGCCGGTGTACGTACGCGTGCACGTACGCGGCCTCGTCGCCGTAACCCGGACCCCAGACTGCGTTAAGAATCATTTGGTGCGTACACGTGCGCCCGGCGAAGCGCGCCAAGTAGGCGAGTACGTTGAACTCCTTGGCCGTGAGACTCACCTTGACGCCCTTCAGTCGTACCTCGTGGTGGACCAAATCGAGATCGAGGGTGCCGAGTGACAACTCGGCCGCCGTCTGCTCAGTAGGTTCCGACGGACGATTTCGTAGCACCGCTCGAATACGAGCTTCGAGCTCGCCCATGCTGAAGGGTTTGGTGACGTAGTCGTCGGCCCCGCCGTTGAGAGCGTCGATCTTCCGATCCTCCGCGCCGGTGGCCGACAGGATGATGATCGGCACGTCGCTCCACTGGCGGATTCGCTGACTGACCACCAAGCCGTCCATGTCGGGCAGTCCGATGTCCAACACGACGACGTCGGGCGACTTGAGCGCGGTGAGCGAGATGCCGCGTTCGCCGTTCGCGGCGGTGATCACGTCGTGGCCGTCGGCTTCGAGTCCGAGGCGTAGCGCCCGCAGCAGTGACGGGTCGTCATCGATGACGAGAACCTTCGCCACGATCGCTACTGGCTCGCCGCGTCGACGTGACGCGGGAGTGAGATAACGAAGCGAGCACCGCCGCCGGGAACCTCTTCGTACCAGACGCGCTCGCCGTGCGCTTCAACGAACGTCTTGGCGATGGTGAGCCCGAGCCCGGCGCGCCCTCCCGTACTGAGTTGGGTGAACCGGTCAAAGATCGTCTCACGATCGCCCGCGGGGACGCCGGGACCCTGGTCGGCCACCGAGAGCACGACAACATCTCCCCGAAGTTCGCTCATCACGGTGATCACACTATGGGGCGGCGCGTGGCGAATGGCGTTGTCGAGGAGGTTCACGAGAACCTGTCCCATGAGCACGGGGTCGACGTCAACGTCGGGCAGGGAGTCGGGCACCATCACCTCGAGACGCTGCTCGTTCAGTGAAGCGCCCATGGCACCCACGGCCTCCTTCACGAGCTCGGCAACGGGCGTGGTCACGGGGCGCAGCGTGAGAACACCGGCCTCGATGCGCGTCATGTCGAGCAGGTTCGTGACGAGTCGAGTGAGACGGTCTGATTCGATCTCAATGAGCCGGTGTAGTTCGCTGGTGTCCTCGCGCGAGAGAAGGCCCGCGCGATTGGAAAGCGTCGACGACGCCACCTTGATGGTGGCCAGTGGCGTGCGCAGGTCGTGCGAGACCGCGCCCAGTAGTCCGCGGCGGAATCGATCGGCCTCTTCGAGGAGTTTCGATCGAAGGGCCTGTTCTCGTAACTTCGCTCGCTCCAGGGCTAACGCCGCGTCGTTCGCGAAGGTGTTCAGGAGTGCCCGGTCCGTATCCTCGATAGGAACGCCGCTCATGGCGAGTATCCCGATGGCGCGACCAGACGACGACAGGGCCACCGTGCGCAGCTCGGTCGAAGACCCCGGCGCGGTGCCCACTCGGATCGGGAGTCCCGAGTGCGGGTCGAGTTGGTGAAGCTCTTCGTTCGACAACGGCACACCGGCACTCGCGACGACGACCAGACGACCCTCTTCGAGTTCGAGCAGCGACACGCCGGGAACGTTGAACACCGTTTGGGCGGTCGAGACGATGATCTTTAGGAGTTCGTCGACGGGCTGGTCACCGACCAGTAGTTCCGAGACCTCCGAGACGCGGCGCATGACCTCGCGGCCTCGACTGGCCTCGGTGCGCGCCGTGTCGAGCCCGTCGACGATCCGCGCGACCAGCAGCATCACGATGACGTAGACGACGAGTGCCGTCCAGTTTTGCGTCGCGCCGACATTCAGCGTTTTGTACGGAGGTATGAACGCGTAGTCGTAGACGAGAAAACCCGCGACGACGCTCGCCGCGCCCGCGCTAAATCCGCCGATGACTGCGCCCACGACCACGGGAATCACGAGGACGAGCGCCGCGGTCGAGACGCTGATGTGTGATCGAAAGGGTAGCAACGCCGCGCCAAAGGCAACGGCGCAGAGAGCGCCGACTAACGAACCTACGAGACGTCGTTGCACGTAGTCAGTATCGTCCGAAACTCGTTGCGAGGTCGTGGTTGGCGCGAATGAAGAGAAAATGAAGAGTCCGCGCGGCATTTAAAGAATTCTTAAAGAACGAAGTGTCGAGTATGGAGTCATGGGAGATATCTACTCAATATTGGGTTTCATCGGGTTCACCGCGGCGTTCCTTGGTCTCATCTGGGCACTGGACCGCGTATGAGTTTCAGCCAAATCATTCTGCTGGTCATTTCCGTGGTCATGTTCGCGTACGTCGGCTACGCCATGTTCAAGCCGGAGAAGTTCTAAATGGGCTTCTTCCTCACTATTGTTACGCTCGTTATCGCGCTGGGCCTCACCTGGCGGTACCTCGGCTCGTATATGGCCGCCGTTTTTGAAAACCGCGTGCACTTCCTGGGCTTCGTGGAGCGGCCGATCTACCGACTGCTGAGGACCAGCCCCGAGCAGGAGCAGACCTGGAAGCGCTACGCCGGAGCGATGATGGTCTTCACGTTCGTGTCGCTCGTCTTCACGTACGTCATTCTTCGCCTGCAGGGTTCCTTGCCGATGAATCCCCAACACCTGGGCGCGGTCGGACCGGCGCTGAGCTTCAACACCGCCTCCTCATTCATCACCAACACGAACTGGCAGAACTACGGCGGCGAAACGACGATGTCGTACTTCTCCCAGATCGGGTCGCTCACCGTTCAGCAGTTCGTCTCGCCGGCGGTGGGCATCGCCGCCGCGATCGTGCTGGTGCGCGGGTTCTCGCGGCGCAAGTCCCCGACGATCGGCAACTTCTGGGTCGACATGACCCGCTGCCTGTTCTACATCTTGTTGCCGATCGCGTTCATCGCCGGCATCATCTTCGTCGCCCAGGGCGCGGTGCAGACTCTGGCCGGCACCGTGAACATTAGTGACCCGATCAACGGCGTCACCCAGACGATCGCGCGTGGACCGATCGGCTTCATGGAGGTCATCAAGCAACTCGGGACCAACGGCGGTGGGTTCCTCAACGCCAACTCGGCGACGCCGTTCGAGAACCCGACCGGGCTGACGAACTGGCTCTCGATGTACCTAATACTCTCGATCCCGGTGGCGCTCACCTACACCTTCGGCAAGATGGTGGGCAGCATCAAGCACGGCTTCGCGCTGCTGGCGGTCGTAATTATCCTCTTCGGCTCATGGGTGGCCTTCACCAGCTACGCCGAACACCAGAACAACCCGGCCGTGGCGGCGGCCGGCATCACCTCGACGGTGGGCAATACCGAGGGTAAGGAGAGTCGCTTCGGCGACACGTCGACGGCGCTCTTTGGTGTGACGTCGACGAGCACGTCAACGGGATCGGCCGACGCCGCCTACGACTCGTTCACCCCGATCGGGGGAATGGGCCTGCTGACGGGCATGATGATGGGCGAGGTTACGCCGGGTGGCACGGGCACCGGTCTCTACACCCTGTTGATCTACGCCATCATCGCCGTCTTCATTGGCGGGCTCATGATCGGACGGACGCCCGAGTATCTCGGCAAGAAGATCCAGGCGAGGGAAATCAAACTCGCGGGCCTGGGGGCCCTGGTGATGCCGATCGCCGTGCTGATTCTGACGGCGATCGCCGTATCGGTAGCTGTCGGGCGGGCGGGGCCGCTCAATGCGGGACCCCACGGGTTCAGCGAGATCCTCTACGCGCTGACCTCCCAGGGCAACAACAACGGCTCGGCCTTCGGGGGACTCACGGGCAACACCCCCTTCTACAACATCATCGGCGGAATTGACATGCTGATCGGCCGGTTCGGCGTGATGATCCCGGCCCTGGCGCTCGGCGGATCACTCGCCGCGAAAGACGTCGTGCCCGAGTCACTCGGGACTTTCCGTACCAACAACGGGATGTTCGTCGGTCTCACGATCGGCGTGATCTTGATCATCGGCGGACTGACGTTCTTTCCCGCCATCTCCCTCGGCCCGATAGTCGAGCAACTTAGCCACGCGAGGTTCTTCTAATGACGACCGTTATGAATCCACCAGCAACCGGCCCGAGCGCCCACGGCGTGGCCGAGTCGAAGGGTCTCTTCGACGGCCCCATCCTGCGTCAAGCGTTGAAGGACTGCGTGCGCAAGATGGATCCGCGGATTCAAGTGAAGAACCCCGTGATGTTCACCGTCTTGGTTGGTTCCGTGATCACCCTCATCGAGGCGTTCGCCCACCCGAGTACCTTCACCTGGTCGATCACGGTCTGGCTCTTTCTTACGGTTCTCTTCGCGAACTTCGCCGAAGCCATGGCCGAAGGTCGTGGCAAGGCCCAAGCGGATACGTTGCGAAAGATGCGCTCAGAGACCGAGGCGCGGCGACTGCGCAGCGACGGGTCCGAGGAGCTGGTTCCTGCGGCGGATCTCTCCAACGGTGATTTGGTGGTCTGCGAAGCGGGCGACGTCATTCCCTCGGACGGAGAGATCGTCGAAGGCATCGCCTCGGTCGACGAATCGGCGATAACTGGTGAGTCGGCTCCCGTCATTCGCGAGTCGGGCGGTGACCGTTCGGCGGTGACCGGCGGCACGAAAGTGCTCTCCGACCGCATCGTGGTACGCATTACCGCCGAACGTGGCCACACCTTCATCGACCGGATGATCACCCTGGTAGAGGGCGCTAATCGTCAAAAGACCCCCAACGAGATCGCTCTCACCATTCTCCTGGCGGTCTTGACGATCGTCTTCATCCCTGTCGTGGTGACGCTCGTGCCCTTCGCCAATTTCGCCGGAGCCTCGGTCACGGTCGTCGTCTTGGTGGCGCTGCTGGTGTGTCTCATTCCCACGACCATCGGTGCGCTGCTCTCGGCGATTGGTATCGCCGGCATGGACCGGCTGGTCCAGCGCAACGTGCTCGCCATGAGCGGGCGTGCGGTGGAGGCCGCGGGCGACGTCCAGACTCTGTTGCTCGACAAGACGGGAACCATCACCCTGGGTAACCGCATGGCCGCCAACTTTTTTCCCGTCGGTAGCCACACGGAACAAGAAGTCGCCGACGTGGCCCAACTCGCCTCTCTGGCTGACGAGACGCCCGAGGGCCGTTCGATCGTGGTGCTCGCTAAGCAGCGTTTCGACATCCGGGAACGTCAGCTCGAAAGCGACCACGCCTTTATCCCCTTCACCGCGACGACGCGCATGTCGGGTCTGGACATCGGCAGTCGCAAGATTCGCAAGGGCGCTGGCGACTCAGTCAAGCGATGGGCGAGTGAACTCGGTGGCACCACGCCGCCCGACCTCGACGCCATCGTCGAGCGCGTCGCGCGCGCGGGCTCGACGCCGCTGGTGGTGGCCGACGGGGCGGACATCGTGGGCGTCATCGAACTCAAAGACGTCGTGAAGCAGGGTATTCGAGAGAAGTTCGACGAGATGCGCCGGATGGGCATTCGAACCGTAATGATCACGGGTGATAATCCTCTGACCGCCGCCGCGATCGCCCAGGAGGCGGGCGTCGACGACTTTCTCGCCGAAGCCACGCCGGAAGCCAAGATGGCGCTCATCAAAGAGGAGCAGGAAGGCGGCAAGTTAGTCGCCATGACCGGTGACGGCACCAACGACGCGCCCGCCCTAGCCCAAGCTGACGTGGGCGTCGCCATGAACACGGGCACGACGGCGGCCAAAGAGGCGGGCAACATGGTCGANNGTACTTCGCCATCATCCCGGCGCTCTTCGCGGTCGCGTACCCCCAACTCGAATCGCTCAACATCATGAAGCTGCACAGTCCCCAGAGCGCCGTGTTGTCCGCCGTGATCTTCAACGCCCTCGTCATCATCGCGCTGATTCCCTTGGCGCTGCGAGGCGTTAAGTTCCGCGCGACGGGATCGGCCGCGATCCTTCGACGCAACGTCTGGATCTACGGCGTGGGCGGGATCATCGTGCCCTTCATCTTCATAAAGCTCATCGACCTCGTGCTCGTCGCGTTGCACGCCTACTAAAGAGAGATTGCTCATGCTTGTTAACCTTCGTCGCTCACTGGTCATGGCGGTCATCTGCCTGGTCTTCTTTGGCTTCGTTTATGCCTTCGTTGGCACGGGCGTTGGTCAAGTGTTCTTCAAGAATCAGGCCAACGGTTCGCTGACGGCCAACGGTTCGACCCTGATAGGTCAGAACTGGTCAAGTCCCAAGTGGTTTCACGGTCGCCCCGATGACACCGGCCCGTACGCGGCCAACCCTAAAGAGAACATTTCCGGTGGTGACAACCCCCTTGTTGCCAACGGCGCCTCTGGGGAGTCCGGGGCGACCAACTTGGGACCACGCTCTAAGGTGCTGCTCGCCGACACCATGGAGTTGGTCAAGTACTGGCACAAACTCGGTGTCGACCCCACGCCCGATCTCGTGACGACCTCGGGCAGCGGCTACGACCCAGACATAACGCCTCAGGACGCCATCGTTCAGATTCCCATGGTCACCAAGGCTACCGGCGTCGCACCCTCAAAACTTCGCGCGCTCATCAAGAGTCAAACCCACGGCGCGCAGTTTGGCTTCCTGGGTTCGAGTTACGTCGACGTTCTGCAGCTCAATGAGGCACTCGCTCGACTGAGTTAGGCGCGTGAGAGCGTTGAATGAGAAAGGGGGCAGGGGAAGTGATGGAGTTTCTGCGACGGTACCGTCGGCGTGGCTCGTTCGTCCTCGCCCTCGTGGTGCCTCTCGGCGTGGCGGCGGTCCTCGTACCGTTTCGAGGAACCTCTGCCACTACCGCGGCCGCCCTGGTCCTGGTCGCGGTGTTGTTGGCGAGTGTGGTCGGCGCGACACTGGCCAACGAGACTCGAGTGGTCTAGATGAATTCGATATTTGGGGATTTTGCGAATATCCCTCGAGTTCCGAGCGTAGTGATGAGCTCGGTCTCGACGGACAAGAATTAGCGCTATGGCACGAGGTCAACTTCGCGTGTATTTGGGCTCGGCGCCGGGCGTCGGCAAGACGTATCGAATGCTGGATGAGGGCTGGCGCCGCCGCGCACGCGGAACGGACGTCGTTATTGGCTACGTTGAAACACACAATCGACCCTCCACGGACTCCCAGGTGCGCGACCTCGAAGTCGTGCCCCGCGTCACGCGCGAGTATCGAGGAGCCCAACTCGAAGAGATGAGCCTCGAAGGAATTTTGGCGCGAAAGCCCGAGGTGGCGCTCATCGACGAACTCGCGCACACCAACGTGCCCGGGAGCACGAACGAGAAGCGTTGGCAGGACGTTGAAGCGATACTCGACGCGGGCATCAACGTCATCACCACGGTGAATATTCAGCACTTGGAGTCGGTAAACGACGTCGTTGAAAAGATCACGGGCATCACGCAACAAGAGACCGTTCCCGACGCCGAGGTGCGACGCGCCGATCAGATTGAGTTGGTGGACGTGACGCCTGAGGCGCTGCGACGACGAATGGCGCACGGCAATATCTACGCCGCGGACAAGATCGACGCCTCGCTCTCGAACTACTTCCGGGTGGGCAATCTCAGTGCGCTTCGAGAACTCGCTCTGTTGTGGCTGGCCGATCGAGTTGAAGACGCACTCCAGCGCTACCAAGATGATCACGATATCAACGAGACCTGGGAGACGCGCGAGCGACTCATCGTCGCGGTGGCCGGTAACCCCACAGATGAAACTCTCCTCCGTCGGGCCGCCCGGATTGCGTCGCGCACGGGAGCGCAGATAGTCGCTGTCCACGTCGTGAGCGCTGACGGGTTACTTCGTACCGACGCCGACACCTCGCTCACTCGAGAGTTAGTCGCCGAATTCGAAGGAAAGTATCAAGAGATTGTCGACGACGACGTCGCGACCGCGCTCGTTGCCTTCGCCCGCTCGGAGCGCGGTACCCAGATCGTTCTCGGCGCGGGTCGGCCGCGATCGGTCCTTCGTCCGCTCGGTGGCGTCGTGGAGAAGGTCCTTCGTCAAACGCCCGATCTCGACGTGCACGTCATCGCGGCAGGCGATGAACGCACGAACCACGTTCATCAACGTCGACGCCAGAGGCAGTTCTCTTGGCGGCGCAAGGTCCTAGCGCTCGTGCTCACCGCCGCGATGATGCCCCTACTGACGGTGATTATGACGCAAGCCCGATCGAGCCTCTCGTTGTCGACTGAGTTTCTCGCGTACCTCGTCGTGGTGTTGGCGCTGACTTCGTGGGGAGGGGCCCTCGTCGGCGTGGTGGCGGCGCTGGCGGCCTCTGCGTTAGAGAACTTCTACTTCGTGAAGCCGCTTCACACCCTGGCGGTCTCGAGGCCCGACGACGTGGTGTCCCTGTTGGCCTTTTTGGTGTTCGCAGTAGGGGCCAGCGTCGTCGTGAGCCGATTCGCGCGTCGTTCCTACGAGGCCGAACGAGCCCGCGCCGAAGCGCAAGTCTTAGTAAAGGTCGTGGCTACGGTGGGGACCTCGCATGAGGATCTGTTGCCGCTGCTCGATTCACTACGAGCCGTGTTTGACGCGTCGAGCGTGGCGATACTCGTTCGAAGGGACCTCGTGTGGCAGCCGGCCGTCATCAGTGGTGATGAGCTGCACGACGAAGCGTCGACAATCCATTTCGCCATCGACGAGGACCACTCTCTGGTGCTCGAGGGCGTCTCGCTCGACAACGAGGATCGCCAACTCGTGAGCGCGTTCGCGGGACGCATTGCCGCTGGTTTTCGAGGAGTCAGTAACGTCCAAGACGTCGCCCAACTTCGGGTGATCGCCGAAGCGGAAGCGTCGCGTTCGGGACTCCTGCGAGCCGTTTCGCACGACTTAGGCGGGCCGCTGTCGGCGATTCAGTTCAAGGTCACCTCACTCTTGGACGGAAGCGAGACGGCGCCGGCGAAAGTACAGCGCGAAAGATTGCTGGCCATCGGCACCGAAGTGCAACGGCTTCAACGACTCGTCACCAATCTGGTCGACGTGAGCCGTCTCGAAACCGGGAGCATCAAGCCTCGATCTCTGCCGACTTCGATTGACGTGCTATTGGACCAAGCGTTGGCGACCGTTGACAAGGTCGGTCGAACGGTCGACATTGACGTCGCGCACGACCTTCCTGCGTTCGCGACGGATCCGGAATTGGCGGAACGAGCTATTGGCATTGTCGTAAGTAACGCGTGTCGGTTCAGTCCAAGCGATCGGCCCGTGCGCATCACGGCTGGCGTAACGGGTGACGCGATCGAACTCCTCGTCATCGATCGTGGTCCGGGCATCGCGTTGGCCCGACGAGCAGCGATCCTCGAGCGACGGCAAGGTTTCAGTGAAGAGAGTGGTGCCAACCTGGGTCTGCACGTGGCGTCGGGTTTCGTGCGACTGCTCGGTGGTGACCTTCGTTTTGAGGACACGCCCGGTGGGGGACTGACCGTCATCCTCGAGTTTCCATCGAACGGTTAGTCGTGCGCGGTGAGCCGGGCCCTGATCGAAAAGACGCTCGCTGTCGGTGTTATCGCCGCGGTGGGCGCCGAAGTGCGTGTGGACGAGACGCCCGGCGGCGGAGGCACTATGGTCCTCACCATTCCCACTTGCCATGACGAGTCGCGCCCGAGCGAAGCTCTCGGGTGACGACGATTCTGGTCGTCGACGACGACCACTCGCTGTGTCGGGCGCTCTTCAAGGGACTCGGCGCTCACGGGTACGACGTGGTGACGGCAATGACGGGCCACGAAGCGATCACGCTCGCGGCGAAAACGTACCCGGACTTGTTATTGGTGGACTTAGGGCTGCCCCAACTCTCGAGCATCGAAGTGATTACGGCCGTTCGAGGCTGGAGTAGCGCGCCGATCATTGTTCTCTCGGCGCGGCCCGGTGAGGTGGAAAGGGGGGCGGCCCTCAACGCGGGAGCCGACGACTTTCTCGCGAAGCCCTTCGGGATCAACGAGTTGCTCGCGAGAATCGGTGCGGCCTTGCGGCGAAGCGCTTCCACGGGCGAGGAGAGTGTCATCGTCGCGGGCGATCTCTCCATCGATCTCGGGTCGCGGCGCGTGGAACGTGGCGGCGAACAGGTGCGCCTCACTCCACAAGAGTGGGCGACGCTCGCCGTGCTCGTTCGAAATCAGGGAATGCTCGTGACCCAGCAGACACTGCTCGAACAAGTGTGGGGCCCGGGCTACCAAGAGGAGTCGGAGCATCTGCGAGAACTCGTTTCCGCTCTCTCACGAAAGTTGGAAGGCCATCCTTCAGCGCCGCGACATCTAGTCACCGAGCCCGGCGTCGGGTACCGGTTCGAATTCACTTAACCTCGCGCTCCTCCAGTACGGGCTGCTGGGCGCCGAGGAGACCTGCAAATGGTGGGTGGTCCTGGAATACTACGACCATGGCCGACGAGCAACGTAGAAACGAGGGCGAACTCGTGGTCACGGACGCGCGCGCGACGCACGTGGGCGAGTTCAGCGTGCGTCGCGCACTACCCACCAGGGGTCGACGAACCGTGGGTCCGTGGTGCTTTGTCGACCACATGGGGCCACAAACGTTCAGTCCAACCAAAAGTTTCGACATCGCGCCTCATCCTCACCTCGGACTCCAGACCGTGACGTGGCTCTTCGACGGGGAGATCCTGCACCGCGACAGTCTCGGCTCGGAGCAGCTAATTCGCCCCGGCCAGATGAACCTCATGACGTCGGGCGAAGGGATCGCGCACTCCGAAGAGAACCCCGGCGTGACGTCGGGTCAGCTCCACGGCGTACAGCTCTGGGTGGCGCTACCGTCGTCGACGCGCCACGGTGAGTCGGCCTTCGAACACCACGGAGAGTTACCCACGTTCGAAATGCTCAACGGTGAAGGAATCGTGCTGATCGGCCGGGTGGGCGACGCCGTGTCGAGCGCACGACGTGACAGTGAAATGGTGGGCGTGGAACTGAAACTCCGCCGTGGCGAGCACGTGGTGCCACTGGAGAAGGAGTTCGAGTACGCCGTGGTCGTGACCAAGGGCGAACTGAGCGTTGACGGAACACTGATCACGCCGGGCCACCTCGCGTACCTCGGACAAGGTCGCGACGAAGTGCGCTTTTCGACGAGCGAGGAGGCCGTGGCGATGTTGCTCGGGGGCATCCCTTTCGAAGAGACCATCCTGATGTGGTGGAACTTCGTGGCGAGAACCCAAGATGAGATCTCGAAGGCCTACGAGAGCTGGATGAAGAGCGACGATCGTTTCGGACGCGTCGCGTCCTCCCTACCGAGAATCGAGGTCGGGCCGCCGCCCTGGTTTCGCTCGAATCGCTGAGTCGTTCAGGAGAGTGATTCGATCAGCGCCACGAGTTCGTTACGGCGAATGCCTTGGGTCGTCGCGGCGGGTTGTGGGGTCGCCCAGGCGAGTGAACTGGCGTGGTGGACGTCGGGTAACGCGCACGTCGTGAAGTACGTGCGATTGGCGCTAGCGAGAAGTCCCTTGAAGGTCTGCACGACGCGCAGCTACTTGACGCTCTACCGGCCCGTGCTGCGCCACGCGAACTCCTGAGAATCTCGTCGAGAGCGAGTCGAGGGGCTACACGATGAGAAACTCTATTCGAGTCGCGTAGCGAAGACTCGCCTCGGCAGCGGCCTCTAACGTGACACCATGCACGAGTTGGCCCAGACCATCAGCGCGACGTGGTCACCGTTCGTCCTCGTGGCGGGTCTCCTCCTCATTGGCCACGTCGCCTCGGGAGAAGGTCTCTTTCGACTCGTCGGTGCCGGGTGCGCGAGAGTCCCCGGCGGCGGCGTGTCGCTCTTCTTCGTGACGATGATCGCCGTCGCTCTCGTCACTGCCGTCCTGAATCTCGACACGTCGGTGGTCTTCATGACGCCCGTCGCCCTGTACGCGGCGCGAGCGAAGGGAACTGATGAGAAAGCGTTTCTCTACGGGACGATCTTCATGTCGAATTCGGCCTCGCTTTTGCTTCTCGGGTCGAATCTGACCAACCTGCTCGTTTTCTCCAGAAGGGCCACGCTGGGATCAACCTTTGCTCGCCACATGCTATTGGCCTGGATCGTTGCCGTCATGGTGACGATCGCGGTGGTACTGGCGTGGCGTTGGCGGGCGCTGCGCCAGGCCGTGCAGACCCCTACGAGAAGCAAGACCGCCTTCGTCTTCGGGCCCGGTGTACTCGCCGTAGGTTTCGCCGTCATTGCGATGCTGTTTCTCTCGAGGCCCGCGCTCTGGGTTCTCGTCGTGGGCGTCGCGGCCGAACTCTACGAGAGCGTCGCCAAAAAGCGCGTCAAACTTCATGACGCGCTCTCCGTGACGAATCCCTGGATCCTTTCACTGCTCTTCGTGATCGCGACGGCGGTGGGCTGGTTTGCCCGATACTCCTCGCTGACGACGCATCTCTTGCGCCACGCGAGTATCGCCGCGACGGTCACGACGTCGGCGCTCGCGTCACTCGTCATCAACAATCTTCCCGCCGCCTCGCTCTTCGCCGCCCACGGCGTGGCTCACCCGTACGCGCTGCTCTTAGGCCTCGACCTCGGACCGAACTGTCTCGTCACCGGCGCGCTGTCGTCGCTCTTGTGGATACGCATTGCGCGACGGCACAAGTTGCAACCTTCGCTGTGGACGTTTTCCGCAGTGGGAACGGTCGTCGCGATCGTGGCCATGGTGTTGGCCGCGCCGCTGTTGTAGTGCTCGTGGCTACGTCGGTTACATTGAGGCGTGCGCGTCGAGTGTCCACACACTGGCGTTGACCACTCGGTCCCACGTCATTCCCTCGAGTGGTGTACGCGACCAATGGACGCGAAGTGCGCGGATTGTTCCGCCGTGCGTGACCACGAGTAGTCGTTGGCTAGGCCAAAGTACTTTCACTCGTTCGATGAAGAGTCCGGCCCGCGCGACCACGTCGCGAAAGGATTCGCCGCCCGGCGGTCGGCTGTCCGGATCGACGAGGACGTGGTCGGTGACACCCGTGACGTCGCCCGTGAGACTCTCGAATGGCCCGCCTTCGAGGGTCCCAAAACAGCGCTCGCGAAGTAGGGCGTCGCTCTCGGGCGTGAGACCGAGTGTCGCACCAATGATCGAAGCGGTCTCGGCTGCACGATTGAGGTCACTCGACAAAAGGTGGTCAAAACCCGGTTCTCGCAAGGATTGAGCCACCTCGTACGCCTGTTCTTTACCTCGAGCGGTGAGCTGAGCGGTGTCGTTCTGTCCCTGGACGAGGCGCAGTTCGTTCCAATTGCTTTCGCCGTGACGCACCAGCGTGATGGAGAACTCGTTGCGCGGTGCGGACGTCACGACGTCCAGGTTAGTGAAGTCGAGAAGGTACGAGAAAGTGAAGCGCCGCGTCGTTGGAAGTCGAACCGACACGTCAGCGCGTCACGCCGTCAGCGACACGACCAAGCGAGATCCGCGCCTCGCCCGTCGTCGCGAGTCTTCACGCGATGGACCTTACGAGCGTTCGAAGTGATGAATAGCACCGCGACGCCAGCCAAATGAGTGCGTCGATTCTCAGGAGTTTCCAAGAGTGGTCGGCCGACGGCGCGCTCGCGACACAAGTAATTGAAGGGAAGCGGCGAGTTGAGTGGGACCAGTCGCCCAGAAACGTACGGATTGCCGCAGGTAACATATAGTTATGCCACTTTTGCTGCCACCGAGAGCTTCGAAGCCACGTTCCGTCGGACTCACGATGATTATCGACAAGGGTGTGCCGCTCAATCACTTTGTTGACCTCGTCGAAAGTCACGGTGAACACTTTGACTTCGTGAAGTTCGGCTGGGGAACGTCGGTGGTAACAAAAAACTTCCAAGTGAAGCTAGACGTCTTAAAAGAGGCGGGCATTGACTTCTACCTCGGCGGCACGCTCTTTGAAAAGTACATCCAGCAGGACCTGTTCGATGAATTCCGTAGCCTTTGCCTGAGTTACGCCTGCCGTTTTGTTGAGGTTTCCAACGGAACGATCGACATAACGAACGACGACAAGGCGGACTACGTCAAGCGACTCTCCGATGACTTCCACGTCATCTCCGAGGTTGGTTCGAAGGACCAAGCGAAGTCCGACATGATGGCGCCGGTCAAGTGGATTAGCGACATCCAGGCCGACGTCGACGCCGGAGCGGTGCTCGTCACCCTCGAGACTCGTGAAGGCGGCAAGGGTGGCATCTGTCGCTCAAACGGAGAGCTTCGCTACGGACTCATCGAGGAGATATTGGCGGCGAAGATTGACCACGACAAACTTCTTTTCGAAGCTCCCTCGACGGAACTGCAAGCGTACTTCGTCCAGCGCGTGGGACCCGACGCCAACTTGGGCAACATCTCGGTCTCGGACGTTATCCCGCTCGAGACGATTCGAATGGGACTGCGCAGTGAGACGCTTCTCGCGTTCGAGCCCGGCCTTCTCGACGCCGACTGAGGACCGATGAGAGAAAGCCGCGACGTTTTTCACCTGGCCATCCCTTCGTTCGACCTCGATGAAACGTTGGAGTTTTACGTGACCAAGTTGGGTTGCAAGTTGGCTCGTCGGTACGACGACCGTGTCACGTTGGATTTTTTTGGTGACCAACTAGTCTGCCATCTCACGCCGGCGCCCGAGCAACTGACGCCCATGAACGAACTACCCATGTACCCGCGTCACTTTGGCGTGACGTTTCGCGAGCAGAAAGACTTCGACGCTCTCTATCAGCTGTGCAAACAGCGTGACGTACCTCTCTACAGTGACGTGAGCCTTCGCTTCGAAGGAAGAGTTGAAGTTCATCAGACGTTCGTGGCCTGCGATCCTTCGTCCAACCTGATCGAATTCAAGCACTACGTTGACCATCGAATGATGTACTAACGGTTTCTCAGTGAAACCTTCTTCGCCCGGCTCGGGTCTCCAACTGTTCGACGCTTTAATTTCCGCTCAAGCGTCATCGCGTGGGTCGGCGCCGTATCTTCTCGAGGCACGAGGCTCTCGAATCCTGTCGTACGCGGCGTTGCGCGACGAGATCGTCGATCTACGGCAACAGCTTCGGGCGTGGGGCGTCGGCCGCGGCGACCGCGTGGGTCTCTTGCTCGGTGATCCGCTGACCTTTTCCTCGTGGTTCTTGGCGGGTCTTACGGCGGGTGCGTGGGTGGCGCCCCTCGACCCCACGGTCAGCACTTCCAATCTGATCCACCTCGACGCGCGTGCGCAGAGTCTGGGCCTCGGCACGGTGCTCAGCGACCGCGACGCGCCCGAGCGGCACTTCGTGCCCTGGCATAACGTCGTCGCGGCGACCCCCGACGTGTCGTCACCCGGCGTTCTCGAAATCTCTGACCAAACGTTCAGCCAGGGCGGCGTGCTGCTCTCGTCATCGGGGACCACGGGCACGCCCAAGGTCGTGGCGCTTCCTGCGGCCCAATTGCTCGAGACCGCCGAGCTGATTGCTCGACACAATCAGCTCGAAGTCGCTGATCGGGGCTTTAATCCCTTGCCGCTCTGGCACATCAACGCCGAAGTAGTGGGGCTGCTCTCGACGCTCGTCGCGGGCGCTTCGCTGATCCTCGACGACCGCTTCCATCGAACCGGATTCTGGAAGATCATCGACGACTTCGAGGTCACGTGGATCAACGCGGTACCGGTGATTATCTCGCGACTCGCGGTGTTACAGGGTGATGAAGTGCCGCCACGGAGGGTTCGATTCATCCGCTCGGCGTCGGCGCCCCTGGCACCCGCGCTCTTCGAGCAGTTCGAGGCATCGACGGGGATCCCCATCATTCAGTCCTACGGCATGACCGAAGCCGCGAGCCAGATCTGCGTGAACCCCTTGAAGGGTGTTCGAAAGTCTGGTTCGGTGGGCGTGGCCGTGGGCGTTGAAGTGCGCGTCGTGGGGACGGAAGATCACGCCCCCTTAACCGAGGCGAACGTCGTTGGTCACATTGAGATAAGGGGTTCGACGGTCATCAAGAGCTACGAGAGTGCCGCCTACGACGACCGTTTTGACGCGGAGGGCTGGCTACGCACGGGAGACCTGGGTTACTTTGACGATGACGGCTATCTCTTCATTGTCGGACGAACCGACGACGTCATCAATCGAGGCGGCGAAAAGATCTACCCGCTCGAGATCGAAAACGTGCTCGCGGCGGTCGAGGGCGTCGCCGCGGTCGCGGTCATCGGTGAGTTCGATGAGGTGTTCGGCCAGATTCCCGTGGCCTACGTGGAACCCGTCGACGTCGCGGTTCTGAGCTCGCTCGACGAGATGTCGAAGTTGGTCGAGCGGGTACGGATCAGCTCGAACGAGGCATTTTCTAGGGCGTACCGGCCGGCCCTCGTGAAGTTGGTCCATCACTTTCCCTCGCACGCCACTGGCAAGATTCGTAAGGGGCTGCTGCGTGAGGGTGACGTGGTCGTCGTTCATGAAGAACGCCTCTAGCAGCGCTGCCACGTAATAAGTTCGGAGCGAAGTTCGATGACGAGGAAAGTAATGAGCCCACCTGCTGAAGCGTCACCGAGTGGTACGCGCCAACGTCTGGATCACGTGGACGCGATGCGTCCGATCAAGCAGTCGGCGGTTATCTCAACGCACGCGCTCATCTACTTTTCGCCCCTGACGACGAGTCTCTTCGCGTCGGGCTTACTGACGCTGACGCACTTCTCGCGCGACGCGTTCCTCTTCGTCTCGGCGTGCATGCTGGCCTACAGCTATCGGAACAGCAGCGAAGTGAAACTGGGTCCCTACTGGAAGCGCCGCTTCAGGGCGGTGGGTCTCGTCTACCTGGTGTGGACGGTCATCTACTTCCCGGTCGCCGCGGCGAAGGCGTCGGCGACGTTTCCCTACTTTCGAATTCCGATGTCGTCGCTGTTCAGTGCCTCGGGCGCCCACAACTTTTTCTTTGCCCTCGCCACGGGGTACTACCACCTGTACTTCCTAGTCGTGCTCCTGGAGTTCTACGTCGTCTTTCCCTTCCTCTTTAAACTCATTCACCGCTTTCCTAAGTCGCACCTCTACATTCTCATCGGCGCGGTGGTCTGGCAGATTCTCTTTCACTACGTGGTGCGCCGCGGCTGGCTCGGCTTCGTCATCTCCACGAAGCTCGAGACGCGCCTCATCTTTTCCTACGCGCTCTACCTGCTCGGTGGCGTAGTGGCGGCGTTCTATCTTGAGGCGTTTCACGACTGGGTCGTCCGTCACCGGCGAGCGATTCTCGGTTGGACGGTGGTCTGGGGAGCGCTGCCGATCCTGCTCGACTACTTCTATCGCCACGGCTACGCCTTGCCCAAGATCATCGTGCCCGGGAGTGATCCCTTCGCCGTCGCCGTCGTTCCTTACGATGTCGGCGCCATCTTCGCGGTGTACCTGCTCGGGATCTATCTCGTCAGTCCCAAGCGCAGTGCGCGCACGCGCGCGATCACGGCCTCAGGGTCCGAGGCGGCGTACGGCATCTACGTCTCGCAGATGCTCTGGATCTTGCTGATGCATCGATGGGCCGTCCAGTCCAATCTCATTCACCGCGTGCCGTGGCTGATCCTGATGCTCTTCGCCGTCACGGTGGCGTACCTCATGGGATGGCTCTTTAGCGCCGTCTTCGCGCGCACGCCCCTCGCGCGCGGCCTCGTGGGCCGAAGTCAAGTGCCGTGGAACACGTTGCTACCACGGCGTCGTCAACTCGTGCCCGCGACCCACGACGATTTCGGCGAAGGTCCCATGAATCTCACCGACCAGTAACGCCACCGCGTTCCCTCGCTGCTCCATGTTCTAGTGACAATGTCGTGAATGGCGCGCCAGCGAAGATCGTGGTGCTCACGACTACGATGGAAGTTCGCTAGCCAAGGTGAAGATCCGTGCCTAAGTCGAGTGGCGAGAGTGAACGCCAGCGTGTACCGCAACCTCTGATCAAGCGGCGAATCGCCTCCGGTCGGGGTGCGATGGAACAGCCCAACGTCACCCACGACGGTGACGCTCGCCTCACGCCGAAGTTCTGGCTCGCCGTCGTCTTAACCGGCGTCGCGACCGGTCTTTTCGGGGCCCTCTTGATGTGGATCTTGACGCTCGTCGAACACGCCGCCTATAACTACCACTCGGGCAGCTATCAGGGTGCCGTGGCGGCGGTGTCGGGAGTTCGTCGCGTGGGATCGCTCTTCGTTGCGGGCGCGATTGGCGCGGTCTCGTGGTATCTCATTCGTCGCTATCTCAAGAACGAACGCTCCGAGATCGACGAGGCCGTCTGGAGTGGTGACGGCGAACTCTCGCCTCGACGGAGTCTTCTCACCTCCGTTGTTTCCGAGGTCGTTATCGGTCTGGGCGCGTCGATCGGCCGTGAAGCCGCGCCCAAGTTGATGGGCGGCGCGTCGGGATCGGTCATCTCGCACTGGTTTGACTTGACTCCCGCGCAGAAGCGACTGCTCGTGGCCTGCGGTGGCGGCGCCGGTCTCGCCGCGGTCTACAACGTGCCCCTCGGGGGTGCCCTCTTTACCGCCGAAGTGCTGTACGGCAGTTTTGCGCTGCCGGTCGTCTTTCCCGCGCTCGCGACGTCGCTCATCGCCACTGTCGTCGCGTGGGTCTACCTACCCAATGGTGCCACCTACGCCGATATCCCGAACTATCGATTCAGTTCGTCACTCATGGTGTGGTCGTTGCTCGCGGGCGTGGTCATGGGCCTTCTCGCCGTCTTCTACGTTCGTCTCATCGGATGGGTGTCATTTCATCGCGCCCGGGGCGCTCATATTTTTTGGGCCATGCCGCTGGCGTTTGTCGTGGTAGGCGTTATCGGACTGTGGTACCCGCAGCTCTTTGGTAACGGGAAGGGAATGGCCCACAGCGCCTTTTTGGGACTGGGCAGCGTCGGGTTACTCTTAGCGCTCTTCGCCCTTAAACCCCTGGTAACCGCCCTTACGCTCGGCAGCGGCGCGTCCGGGGGTGTCTTCACCCCGTTTCTCGCCACGGGCGCCGTCCTCGGCGGGTTTTTAGGTGCGCTCTGGATCCACCTGTGGCCCGGCACGCCGGTGGGCGCGTTCGCGTTAGTGGGAGCGGCGGCGATGGTCGGCGCTGTGATGCAGGCCCCGCTCGTGGGACTCGTGTTGGTGCTGGAACTGACCCACGGGGGATTCAACATCATAATTCCCATTATGGCCGCTACCATTATCGCCACGCTCCTCGTGCGTCAGATTGACGGCTACTCCATCTACTCGGCCCGTCTGCCCGGGCGCGAAGCGTCGAGTTCGACGTAACACCAACGCGACAATCTTTTGAAGGCTGAGCGCGTGAGACAATGGAGACGTGCAACGAGGCCGTGCGACCGCGACGAGGGCTCGATGAGCGACACGAATCTGGTCGTGCGCCGTGCCCGAGCAGATGACTGGTTGGCCCTCAAGACCATTCGCCTCGAAGCGCTTCGAGACACGCCCGAGGCCTACGGCTCGACGATCATCACGGCTCTGACCTTCTCCGAGGACCGCTGGCGCACGATGACCGCCCAGATGTGTTACTTCCTGGTCGAACGTGGTGGCCAGGTCGTGGGCATGGCCGCGGGCGGACTCAACAACGATCACGCGGGCGCTCACTGGCTGTACGGAATGTACGTCACGCCTTCAGCGCGCGGCGGCGCGGCGGCGGTGATGCTGGTCGACGTGGTCGAAGAGTGGGCGCGCGGTGAGGGCGCCACCGAACTGCATCTGGACGTTACGACGTGCGTGGCGCGCGCGAGTGCCTTCTATCTGAAGTTGGGCTTTCGGCCAACGGGCGAGCGCCACGCCATGTTTCGTGACCCCACGATGACGTTGGAAACGATGAGGCGGGTCATTGTCGACGCCTGAGTTTCGCGTCGAGCGCGTGGAGGCACCCGTGCTCCACGAACTACGTCGTCGAGTCCTGCGAGGAAACAATCCCGAATTGAGCGTCGCCGACCCGCGCGACGGCGACGCGACGACACGGCACTTCGGAGGTTTCGTCGACGATCGCCTCGTCGTGAGCGCGTCGTTCTATCTTGCGAGCGCACCGGTACAAGAACACCTCGTGTCGTACCAACTGCGCTACATGGCGACGGACTTCGACGTGCAGGGCAGGGGCTACGGCGCGAGCGTCCTAGTGATCGCCTTCGACGAACTGCGCGCGCTCGGCACCGAGCAGGTGTGGGCGTACGCCAGGGACACCGCGCTCAACTTCTACGTGGCGACCGGGTGGACCATCGTCGAAGGATCAGAGTTCATCAGTGCCGAAACGCAACTTCCCCACTCGATCATCGTGAAACTGCTCGCTGACGCCAAGTAAATGCCCACTCGCTGCGCGAGCCACTTACTAAGTTTGGTAGATGCGGAAGTATCTCATTCTCCTCGCCGTGCTCGTTGTCATCGGCGTGGGCGTCGTGGTCTTTCCTCACGCTAAGTCGAAGCCGACCGTCACCACGCCGACGACCAAGCCCGCGCCGCACTATCCAACGGCACCATTGACGGGACTCGTCGACCGGTCGGGAACGGCGCTGAAACGTCCCGCCCTCACGATCAAGGTTGAGGACACGCCCGAGGCTCTGCCCCAGTGGGGTATCGATCAGGCCGACGTGGTCTACGAGGAGATCGTGAACGGCGGCATTACCCGTCTCGCGGCGATCTTTAACTCCGAGGCGCCCGCGAAGGTGGGGCCGGTTCGTTCGGTGCGACCGACGGACACCCAGGTCGTGTGGCCCCTCGGCGGGATCTTTGCCTACTCCGGCGGCGCGGCCTACGCCGTGGACAGCATTTCAACGGCGCCGGTCAAGTTGGTTGACGAAGACTCGGCCGGAACGGCGATGTTCCGCAATTACTCACTCCAATCGCCCCACAATCTCTTCGCCGTGGCGCCCCTGCTGTTCGCCCTTAAGGGCACTCCGACGCCGCCGCCAGCGCTCTTTAGCTACCGCAAGAGCGGCCAGAAACCCGTTGGTCCCAAGGTGTCCAGCTTCATCGTGCCCTTTCCGAGCATGTACCCGGTGACGTGGACGTGGAACCCCACGACGACGTCGTGGGACCGCACGATATTCGCCCAGGCCGACGTCACCGGCACCGGCGCTCGCGAGTCACCCAAGAACGTCGTCGTCATGTTCGTCACCTACGTGAACGGCATCGGCACCGAAAACTCCTACGCCAATCTCCAGGGCTCGGGCCAGGTCGCCATCTTTAGTGGCGGACGAGAGGTGCGAGGGACGTGGTCGAGGGGACCCTCGAAGGCCGACATCATTCAGTACAAGACCGCGACGGGCGCGGCCATCACGCTCACCCCCGGTCAGACCTGGGTCGAGTTACTCGACACCGGCACCACTCTTACGGTGACGAGGTAACGAGCTTCTCGATCCGTTCGAGCGTCTTCTCCATTGACTGGCGATTCCTTCCGGGAAAGCCCATCAACATCACGAGAAGTCCCGCGGCGTTGTCGTAGGTGAACGACTCGGTGACGACGGTGCCGCCGGGCACTTCTTCGAGGTCGTAGCGCCACACGCAGCGCGTGAAGTGATGCCACGCAATGGACCGGTTCTCGACGAAGTCGACCACGACGTTGCGCGTGAAGTAGGGAACACCGATCTTCATACTCATCGCGAAGGTGGATCCTAAGGCGAGGCGATCGGGGCCGTCCTTCACCTCTTGCAGCGAGCCGGATCCGTCGAAGCTGGCGTGCTGACGGGGATCGGCGAGGAGATTGAAGATAGCCGACGTGGGTGCGTGAATCGTTCGCACGGCGCGGACGCATCGCCTTGGGGTCATGAGCAAAGCGTAGGGTGATGGAAGCATTTTGATCGGGGGCTCATGGCGTATCGCGAACAACTCATCAACTGCCCTGATGGGCGCGTCCTGGAAGTGGCGACGATGGGTGATCCTGCGGGTCACACGATCGTCTTTCACCACGGCACGCCGGGTTCGGCCAAGACGATCCTGGCCTTCGAGCCGCTCGTCGTGCGCGGGAAGTTCTTCTTCGTCACGACGTCGCGCCCGGGTTACGGCGCCTCGGATCGTCTCGAAGGAAGAACCGTCGCCTCGGTCGTCGACGACACGCGCAGCGTGCTCGACGCTCTCGGACGCGACTCGTACGTGGCGCTCGGCTGGTCCGGTGGCGGGCCGCACGCGCTGGCCTGCGCCGCACTCGACACGCCGCGTTGTCGAAAAGTAGTTTCTCTGGCTAGCGTCGTTCCCCTCGACGTGGACTTCGACTGGACGGAGGGTATGGGTCCAGAGAACCTCGAGGAGTTCGCGCTCGCGAAAGAGGGCGGTCCCGCCTACGAGGAGTACATCGCGACCGCGGGCGCCTTCATCGCGGTGATGGACAAGGACAACGTGATCGAGATGTTGAGTGGACTCCTCAGCGAAGCTGACCGAGATGTCCTCGAGGACGACCGCGCGCGCGAGATTTTCGCATCCGGCATGAGCTACGGCTTCGCGAACGGGTGGTACGGCTACTTCGACGACAACAGCGCGTTCTACCGACCCTGGGGCTTCGATCCCACGACCATTGACGTGCCGGTCGCTCTCTTCTACGGCGGCGCCGATCTCATGGTGCCGCCCTCGCACGGCGCCTGGCTTTCCGGTCATCTGCCCAGCGCGACGACGCACCACCATCCGCCCGATGGTCACCTGTCGATCTACGCGCGCCACTTCGACGAGGTGCAGGCCGAACTCGCGTCGGCGTTCGAGTCGTAGAACCAATGGTTTCTAGAATCGGATGACGTGACACGAATCGGCAATCTCTACGGCCCCGACGCCACGTTCCTCGGCGTGCCCGCCGCCGACCCCGACGACGAGGCCCAGTGGTCGAACGCGCGCGCGGTAATTATCGGCGCGCCCTTTGACGGAGGCACGTCGCACCGTCCGGGGTGTCGTTTTGGGCCCCAAGCCATTCGAACGACCGACTATCTGCCCCACGACGGGCAACGTCCCTCGCTCGCGTTGGGCGTCGATCCCTTGAGGGACCTCGGCGTGGTGGATCTCGGCGACGTCATGATGCCCTCGGGCGACACGCAACGCTCGTTGGAACTACTCGAAGATCGCGTGAGCACCGTGGCGAACGCCGGCGTCATTCCGATCATCCTCGGGGGCGATCACACGATCGCGCTGCCCGACGTGACCGGCGTGGCGCGACACGTCGGATGGGGGCGGGTGTCGGTGATTCACTTCGACGCGCACGCCGACACCGGCCAGAGTCAGATGGGTTCGCTCTACGGTCACGGCACGCCCATGCGCCGGCTCATCGAGTCCGGCGCCTGTCGCGGGGATCGCTTCTTACAGATTGGCCTTCGCGGCTACTGGCCCGAGCCCGAAACGCTGGACTGGATGGCCGAACAAGGTATGCGTTCCTATGAGATGGGTGAGATCGTCGCGCGCGGCCTCGACGACGTCCTCGACGAGGCCCTCGACATCGCCATGACCGACTGTGACGCGGTCTTCATGTCGGTGGACGTCGACGTGGTCGATCCCGGGGCCGCCCCGGGAACGGGCACGCCGGAACCGGGCGGTCTCACCAGTCGTCAGCTCCTCGACGCCGTTCGCCGCGTCGCGATGAGTGTGCCGATTGGGGGCGTCGACGTCGTGGAGGTCGCGCCGCCCTACGACCACGCAGAGATCACGGCCTACCTCGGCAACCGCATTGTTCTTGAAGCGTTAGGCGGCGTCGCGTGGCGCCGGCGCGACGAGCGAGGCGAAACGAACCGTCACCCGAGCGATCCCTTGCTGGAGCGTTAGTCGCGCATCGATTCGAGAATCTCGCGCACCATCGATTCCGTGGTGTTCGGATGCAAGAACGCCATGCGCCCCACTACCTCGCCCTCCCACTTCGTGGGCGTGACGAAGGCGATCTGGCGGCGCAACAGCCCTTCACTCCACTGGTGGTAGCGCTCGGCGCCCCAGCCCTTTCGACGAAAGAGCACGATGGAGAGGCTCGAGGGTCGAACCATCTCCACGTAACCGCTCTCGTTGATGAGTTCTTGGGTGCGTTGCGCGAGGTCGATGGCGCACTGCACGGCCGACTCGTACGCGGCGGAGCCGTTGGTGACGAGCGAGAACCAAAAGGGCAGACCCCGTGCGCGCCTCGACAGATGGATGCCGAAGTCCGACGGGTTCCACTCGTACTCGTCGTCGGATCCCTCGTGCAAGACGTCTAAGTAGCTCGCCTGTTGGGCGAGGACCTTTCTCGCCACCGTCGGGTTGCGGTAGATCAACGCGCAACAGTCCAGCGGCGCGAAGAGCCACTTGTGCGGGTCGACGATGAAGCTGTCGGCGTGGCGAATCCCTTCGAACAGGTGGCGATGCGTGGCCGAGAAGATCGCCGCGCCACCGTACGCGCCGTCGATGTGAAACCAGAGGTCGCTCTCGCGCGCGAAGCTGCCGAGTCCGTCGAGGTCGTCAACGATGCCCGCGTTGGTGGTGCCGGCCGTGGCGATGATGCCGATGATGTTTTCCGGGTGGGGATCGGCCGCGATCGCCGCTTCCAAGGCGGCGCGGGTGAAGCGATGATCGTCGGTAGCGACGGTGAGTGTCGCCACGTCCAAGACGTGCAGGGCCTTACCAATGCTCGAGTGTGCGTCTTCAGAGATGGCGAATCGAATGTCGCGGGGATTCAGGTCGAGATGTTTGGCCCGTCCGACGTCGCGCGCGACCGTCAGGCTCGAGAGGTTGCCAATCGAACCGCCCGACACGAACGCGCCACCCGAGCCCGCGGGCATGCCGGCGGTGTCGGCGATGAACGTGAGCGCTTGGTTTTCGGCGACGACCACGCCGCTCGACTCGAGCCAACTGGTGCCGTTCAACCCCGAACAGGCAACGACCATGTCGAAGAGGAGTGAGTTCTTGGTCGGGGCGTTCGGGATGAAGGCCAAGAAGCCCGGCGAGTCAATGGAGACGACGGCGGGCGCGAGGGTGGTCTTAAAGAGTTCGAGCACGTCTTGGGCGTTTCGACCCTCGGGGCGGATGAGACCCGCCATCGATTCGGGCGGGGGGGCCATGAGGCTGCCGAAGTCCAGTGGCACCGGGTCCATGGCGAGCCGCTCGCGACAGTACTCAAAGACGGCGTCAGTGAGTTCAGGGTCGAACTCAAACATTTCGTGGCCCATGGCCCACCCTTTCGATTTTGGTCCCTAGCCATCGTACGGCCTCAAACAATGTCCACAAAGTTGAGTCGAATTGGACGTTTTGGGTGGCGAAGTAACATCCCGACATGGAAAGCGCCCGCGTTGGCTATCTCGGACCCGAGGGCTCGTTTTCGCACGAGGCCGTCACCACCGTTGGAAACTCTGAGGCCGTCGCCTACTCGTCGCTCGAAGACCTGCTCGGCGCGGTGGCGGACGGGTCCATCGATCAGGGACTCGTCCCGTTAGAGAACGCGCTCGAAGGAACGGTATCGGCGACCATTGACGGGCTGGTCTTCAATCACGATCTCGTCATTCTCCAAGAGATCGTGCTGCCCATCCACCTGCACCTGCTGGCTCGTCCGGGCGTTGGTCTCGGCGACATCACGAGCGTGCGCAGCTACGTGCACGCCCTGGCCCAGGTACGCGACTTCCTTCACTCCAAGGGGCTTTCGAGCGCGCAGACGACCTCGACGTCGCAGGCCGCGCGCGACGTCGCCGAATCGAACGAGCCGTGGGCGGCCGTGGGATCGGCGCTGGCGGGCGAGCTGTTTGGACTCGACGTCGTGGCGGCGGACATTGAAGATCATCCCGACAACGCCACGCGCTTCGTGTTAGTCGGCCGCGATCACGTCGCGGCCCCCACCGGCCACGACCGCACGACGATCGTCTGCTTCCAAGACGCCGACCGCCCCGGATCGCTGTACGCGATTCTCGGCCGCTTCGCCGCGCGCGATATCAACCTGACGAAACTCGAGAGCCGACCGACCAAGCGCGGCCTCGGCGACTACTGCTTCGTCATCGAGTTCGAAGGTCACGTGGCCGACGAGGTCGTCGCGGACTGTCTCACCGATCTTCAAGCGCACCTCGCGCGCGTGAAGTTCCTCGGTTCGTACGCCGTCACCGGCGAGGGCTCGAGTTCTCGGCGCGAAGAGGTGGGCGAGGCTCGCCAAGCCGCGGCCAAGTGGATGGAGGCCATCCGCGCCCGCGTTCGCCGGTCCTAGCGTCCTCGGGGTCCCCGTTCACGTCGCCGTCACCATCGGGTGACGACGAAAAGTCCCCGGGCGTAGCGCCATCGAAGTGCTTAGGATTACGTTCACCGAGCAACGTCGCGTGCGACGAAGCAGCGAAGGAACCGAGGAGAACGGGCGTGACCTACAACTTTGAAGTATCGGATCAGATCCCGGCGCCGCCCGATGAAATTTACGCGGCGTGGTTGTCTACAGAGGGACACTCCGCGATGACGGGCGGCGAAGCCCACGTTGGTCCCTACGTCGGCGACGAATTTGACGCGTGGGACGGTTACATCCACGGAAAGACCCTCGAACTCGAGCCGACGAGCCGTATCGTGCAGTCGTGGCGATCGGCTCAGTTCACTGATGAGCATGAAGACTCCCAGATCGAAGTCCGGCTCGAGGGCAACGACGAAGGAACCCTCGTCACGGTTCGTCACAGCGACGTTCCCGCGGATCAGCGGGGCTACGAAGAAGGCGGCTGGCAACAGAGTTACTTCACGCCGATGAAGGTGTACTTCGCAAGGGACTAATCGGGGCCCCGCGTGCGTAGCGTGTCGTTCCCAACGCTGGATAACTATCGTCGAACTCTCGGTCGCCATGGCGGACTACATCGAGAACTCCTACAACCGTGAGCGTCGACGCAGCTCACTGAATTACCTGACGCCCAACGAGTTTGAAGACCTCCACTTAACCCAAAACCAGACCCAACTCTCATAAGCGGGGTCTAGCCAATGGGGTCAAGGACAATTGGCGGAGGGAGTGGGATTTGAACCCACGGTGGGCAAGCCCACGCCGGTTTTCAAGACCGGTACATTCGTCCGCTCTGTCATCCCTCCGGGGACAACCTTAGTTGAACGGACCTCTACGCCTTCTTACGCAGACGATGCCGCGACGCCACGTCGAGCACGACCTTACGCAGTCGCACCGACTTCGGCGTTACTTCGACGGCCTCGTCGTCGGCGATGAACTCCAGGGCCTGTTCGAGCGAGAAGATCGTCGGCGGCGCGATTTTCTCGGTGTTGTCGCTGCCCGAGGCGCGCATGTTCGTGAGTTTCTTCTCTTTGGTGGGATTGACGTTCATCTCATCGGAGCGCGCGTTCTCCCCAACGATCATGCCCTCGTAGACTTCAACGCCCGGTCCCACGAAGAGGACGCCTCGTTGTTCGAGGTCGAGAAGCGCGTTCGCCGTGGTGTCGCCACGACGATCGGCCACCAGCGTGCCCTTTTGGCGCAGGCGAATGTCCCCGTACCACGGGTCGTAACCGTCAAAGGTGGTGTGCATCATGCCCGAGCCGCGTGTTTCGGTCAGGAACTCGGTGCGAATCCCGACCAGGCCGCGCGCGGGGATGCGCCACTCCATGCGTACCCAACCGGTGCCGTGGTTCACGAGGTCGAGCATCGTGCCCCGGCGCGTGGCGAGCAGCGTGTTGATGGGTCCGACGAACTCGTCGGGCGCGTCGATCGTGACGTGCTCCATGGGCTCGTGCAGTTTTTCCTTGATGATGCGCGTCACCACCTGGGGCTTACCTACGGTAAGTTCGAAACCTTCGCGGCGCATCGTCTCGATTAAGACCGCCAGCTGGAGTTCGCCTCGACCTTGGACTTCCCAGGCGTCGGGACGATCGGTGGGCAGGACGCGCAACGCCACGTTGCCCACGAGTTCCTTGTCGAGACGGTCCTTCACCATGCGCGCCGTGAGCAGTTTGCCCTCGGTGCCCGCGAGCGGGGACGTGTTGATGCCAATGGTCATCGAGAGGCTCGGCTCGTCCACGTGCAGGGGCTCTAGGGGCTCGGGGTTCTCGGCGTCGGCCAAGGTCTCACCGATGGTGATGTCCTCGAAGCCCGCCACGGCGACGATGTCGCCCGGTCCCGCGCTCTGGGCGGGGATGCGCTCGAGCGCTTCGGTGATAAAGAGTTCGGTGACCTTGGCGTGCTCGACCGTTCCGTCGATGCGACACCACGCCACGCGCTGACCGCGCTCTAAGTAGCCGTTGATCACGCGACAGAGCGCGAGGCGTCCGAGGTAGGGCGACGCGTCGAGGTTGCACACGAGGGCCTGGAGTCCGTGGCCCTCTTCGTACTCGGGCGCGGGCACGAAGTCGGCGATGGTCTGAAAGAGCGGGGTGAGGTCGCTCGTCGGAACGTCAGGGTCGAGCGAGGCCCAGCCCTGTCGGGCGCTGGCGTAGAGGATGGGAAAGGAGATCTGGTGCTCGTCGGCGTCGAGGTCGAGAAAGAGATTCTCCACTTCCGCGACGACTTCGCTGACCCGCGCGTCGGGCCGGTCGACCTTGTTGATGACGAGCACGACGGGCAAGCGCTTCTCCAGGGTCTTTCGCAGCACGAACCGGGTCTGGGGCAGGGGGCCCTCGGCCGCGTCAACGAGGAGGATGACGGCGTCCACCATGGCGAGACCGCGCTCCACTTCGCCGCCAAAGTCGGCGTGACCGGGGGTGTCGATGATGTTGATCGTGAGGCCGTTCCACTTGACGGCGGTGTTCTTCGCGAGGATGGTGATGCCCTTTTCGCGCTCGAGATCGCCCGAGTCCATGACCCGATCGGTGATCTCCTCGTGGGCCGTGAAGGAGCCAGTTTGGCGGAGCATTTTGTCCACCAACGTGGTCTTTCCGTGGTCCACGTGAGCGATAATGGCAATGTTTCTAAGGGAAGTTCGTAGCGACATGACTGAACCACGCTAGTAGGCGGGGCCCTTATCTAAAACTCACGCCGCGCGCAGGAGCGTTCGACGCTGGCTGGCGACGGCCGTGCGCACGAGGTCACGCGCACCGCGGCGCAGATCCTCCATCGTGCCGTCCACGCTCAACACGACGCCCGCCTCGGGCCACAGACCGATAACGCGAGCGGCCGCGAGGCCCGTGGGCTCGGCCAACGCGTCAATCGTGAGATCGGCCCTCAGTCCCGGGCCGGCACTCTTTCCCGGCGCGCCGGCACGAACGCGCAACAAGATCCTCGATAGACCGCGAGGGATGATGAGGTCGCGACGTCCGCGCAGTGTCGTGCGCGCTCTCGCGACGTCGTAGTACGCGTCACTCGTGGCGACCGACCACGGCGCCGCGATGCTCTCGGCCGCTTCGCCCAGTTGCGTGGTCCAGTTGGCCGCTTCGGCGCTCACGAGACCGAGCACCGCGGGCGACGACTGGGCCAAGTAGGAGGCGAGTGAACCGGGTCGGGCGTAGCCCGAGGTGACGCGCAGCAGCTGATCGGTGAGTTCAATGTCGACCGCGTCGAAGCGCGTGAGCGTGGGATCGTTGATCGAGTGTCGTAGCGCGGCGTTTCCGACCACGCGCTTGGCGGTCGTGGGCGACCAGCGAAAGGCGTCAAAGGGTTGGCCGGCTCGTTCGACCATCCACGCGTCGAGGCGACGATGTTCGACGCTCGCCACGGCGCGAAAACGAGCGCTCAGTGAACGACGGTGATCGTCCGTTAAGCACGGTGGATTCGTTGGCGCGTCGTCGATCAAGCGATTGAGGACGTTCCGCGAAAGGCGGCGGTGCGTCAATGTCGTCACGCCGGCACTACCATGCGCGAAACGACCTCGAGCACGTCGGCGACGGACCTCGTGAGCAGTTCGTCGTCCACGTCGATACTCCAGAGCTCACCTGAGGCGGTCGAGAACATCGACGTGCGCAGGGGCGCGATGGAGGTGCGAAGCGTCTGGACGAGCGCGTGATAGCGCATGATTCGCTCGGCGCCTTCGCCCAGGGGCGACGTCGTCACGTCGAGCAGCGCCACCGAAGCGACGTCGCTCGTCGTGGTGCCGACCATCAGGTCGATGACGTCGCGCAACACCACGTTGCCCCCAGCCAGTCGTTGGTACGCCCGAAAGGAGGTCCGTGGGAGCCATCGATTCGAGAGGGGGCCGAGCGATCGCTTCAACGTAACCCCGTGCGCCGTGACGTCGGTGGCGAGTCGAGCTCTTTCGTCGTCGTCGAGCTGATCGACATAGTTCGTCATCTCGTTCGAGCCCACGTCGGCGCGCCAGGCGAGAAGAGCCTCGCCGTAGACGTCGCTGACGTCGAGTCCCACGCTCATGAGTCGAAGCGCCTCGTTGATGAGGATCCCGCGTACTTGAGCCAGGGTGGCGAGTGAGGGGTCATTCACGAAAGGCCCCGGGCGAAGTGACGAGGCCCGAAGGGTGAGTGGCGTTTCGAGCAGATCAGACCCGAGCAGTTCGAATAGTCCATCTTCGAGCAGCGCTCTCAGTCCCGCCGCGGCCGTGGCGTTGGCGAGTGGCCTCGTCGCGCGCTCGCCTCGCAGCACGTCCATCACGCTCACGGGCGATTCGTCAAGCAGTGAAGTCATAAGAAGAGTTTGGCGTCACCCTGTGACACGACCTAGCCTCGAAGCGTGTTCGTCGCCGTCTTTAGCGTCTTCGTCGTGGCGATCATCGTACTGTGCGTGTTTACACTGCGATGGGCCATCATCCGCGACCGCGAGCGGCGCGCCAAGGAGTCAACGAAAGAGACCTAGTCCTTCAGTCGATCTTGGATTTCGTGCACGGTTCGATCGAGGTCGGCAATCGCGCGCTCGATCACCGAAAGTCGATCCTTTAGGGTCTCGTCCACTCGCTGATCGACGCGCTTGTCGACCTGGGTCGAGAGTCGCGCGTCGAGCGAGTCCACGATGGGCTGGGTGATCTGTTTGATGCGGCTCTTGAGGTCCGGAGATTTGTTGGTAGGGGATTCGCCGCTATCGCTCATGAGTTAAGCCTAGGTGGACGGTGGCGCGCAGTAGACGCCGGCGTTGAACTGCAGCGTGTTGAACTGACCACCCCACGGCGGGTTGAGTAGCGTCGTCGCCTCGCTCTGGAGTTTGGACGCCGGCGTGCAGACGGCGTCAAAGGAGATGAAGCCTCGAACGTTGCTGCCGCTGGCGCCCGTTACCGGGATGGGGCCACCTCCGCCAAAGGCGATGGCGATGAAGACCGGCAACGAGAGGGTGGAGAGTTGGTAGTTGCGATACTCGGACTGCGAGGCGTAGACCCCGGCGTTGAGGTTCGGGTCGACGGAGTTAATGCCCACCTGCCAACCGTTCACCATCGCACTCCAGAAGGTGGCGTACTTCGCGAGGGTGGCGTTACTCGCGCCGCCGGGCGCGTCGACGCCCGAGTGGTTGTCGGGGTACCCCTCGGGATCGAAGATGACCCAATCGGGTTTCAGGCCAACGCCGAGACCCCGGTAGGCGTCGATCTGGGTCGCCACCCACACGCCCGCGGCGAAGCCGTGGTTGTAGAAGTTCGCGGTCGTCTGGGCTTGACCCGCGAGGGGACCGCTCACGGTCCAAAAGTCCAGCCACGTGACGCGCTTGTGCGCGTTGTAGATCGACTGGCCCAAGAGAAAGTCCGGTGAGTAGGCGACGTTCGCCGACCCCGTGAAGCCGACCCACGGAGCCGACCGCGTGCCGAGTCCACCAGTCTCGGAGATGATGGGCCAGCCGTCACTGATGGCCTTGGTCCACTTCGTGGTCGGAATGGCGTACACCCCGACACCCTGTCGCGGTGGGGAGTCGAGACCCGCCGCGTAGAGCGTGAGCTGACCGTTGATCTGTAGACCCGCGACGATGTTCCCGACGGTACGCGCGGAGCTGCCGGCCGTGACCGAGACGTCTGTGGCGCTCCACGTGGATGAGCCGGTGACGCTGGTGAGGACGAACAGGTCGCCCCAGTTCGCCGCCTGTCCCGCGACGGCGACTTGGGTCGGGGTCACTTGCACCGAGATCGATCCACTGAGGGGCGGCGCGCCCGTGGCGAGACTCGTGAGGTTCTGGACGTTCCAGATGAGGTTCGAGTAGTGCACGACGTGGCTCGAGACGCCCGCGACGAGCGCGACGTACTGCGTCGTGAAGAGTTCCACGGCGCCACCACTCGACAACGCCGCGAGGTCAATGTTCGACGTGCTCGTTCCTAGCGCGAGCGCGCCCCTCACGGTGGGCGACCCCGTCAGCGTGGTCAGGTTCTCCGTCGTCCACGCGCGTATCGACGTGCCCGTGTTGGTGAAGACCACCAGATCGCCGTTGTTGAGGGTCGCGGCGAAAGTTGGCGTCACGCCGGGCAGCACCACGGGATCACTCGCGAAACCCGTCGCGCTGAGCGGCGTAGTGGAGGTCGTCGTCGCTGGTGGCGCGGTCGATGTGGTTGACGCTCCTGTGGGCGTGGTGGTCGTGGTCGTCGTTGAGGAGCCCACGTTCGTCACGTTGAAGGCGTTCTGGTCGTAGACCGGAATCGGTTGTCCCGCCTCGAAGGAGAGCGTGAGTACTTCCGTCGTGTTCCTCTGGGTGCGGTACGCGACGGTGCCCGTCGTTCCCGTGATCTGAATGCTCGGCAGACCGTTCGACGCGACGACACCCGTCAGCGCGCTGAGGTCGGTCGTGACGTAGGGACGCCACGGCGTGTCGTAGTGCAAGCGGGCCCAGAGCGCGGTGTCGGGATCGTTCGCGCTCAACAAGATGGCGTGGCCCGAGTCGTCGACGTAGAGCAGGTCAACGTTGTTGGAGGGATCGAAGAATGGAATGGGATCGGCCGCGGGCGTGGGCACGTCGTTGAGTGGCGTGTAGTCCATCCACTGCGAGGTGTTGGCCGTGCTCTGGGTGAAGAGCGCGAGGTGACTTTCGTTGGTCCGATACGCGAGGACACCTTTGGTCGCGCCGGTCGCGCCGTGCGGTCCGCCGAGCATGGTGGTGGTGTTGATTTTGTTCTTCAGCGACACGGCGTTCCAGGGGAGAGGCTGCACCCCCGTCTCGACGAACTGGTAGAGCGGCAGACCGGCCGGCACCGCGGTCGTGGCGCCGCGTGAAGAACTCTCCGCGAGGAAAGTGCCCGCCAATAAAATAATGGCCATCAGCGCAGTTCGTCGAATCTTCACTCACGTCCTTCGGTGGGCGACGCGTCCACTTCGATAGGGACCTTCACCGTGTTCAAGTTTAGGGGCGAGGCATCCCTCGACCCCAGTCAGAGACCGTGAGGATTCAATAACTTGCTACGAACGTGTTACAACTCTTTTCGTGACGGACGATCTGCTCGCACCAATTGCGTTGATTGCCCGCGCCTTCACGCCGTACGACTTGCCTTTTGACAACTTCACGACGTTGACGGATGTTCGGCCTCTTCCGAGGGAGATCCACGATTTTCCACCGTTGATCGAATACTGGTACGTCGTAATCGCGCTGTCACCGGTTTTCGCTGGTGCCCTCAACGTGAGTATGAAGCCCCCCACGAGTGGCGACAACTTCGAAATCGTTGGGGGCCCCGGTATCGTTTTTCGTACTGCGCTGGACGCGCTAAAGGTGAGGGTTGTGGTGTAGACGGTCTGTCCGGCGTAGCTCAGCGTCACGTTGACGCTCTGGGCGATGGAGGACCCGACCGTGAACGTCGCGACACCCGTCGCGTCGCTCGTGACCGTTCCCTTGGCCGTGCCGAGGCCGTCGGTGTGGTCGACAACGTTGTCGATACTGAGCGATCCACCCGTGGCCGTGGCCAAGACGCTGAGCGCGCCGTTGGCGACGGGAGTGCCGCTGGTGTTACGCAGCGTCGCCGTGATGGTGGGTCCCGCGTTTGCGGCGGTGCCACTACTACTCGAGAGGGCGAACGAACTCTCGCTCGCTGAAAGTTCCGTCGGACAGAGTCCGTTGATGAACGTGGCACCGTTGGGACTGCCGAGTCCCGACGCCATGTCGTAACCGGGTCCGGCACTGTACCCACCGACGCCGAAGAGATCGTTGGTGCCGTTCGTGACGTCGATGAAGTCCGTCGACGCCATGGCGTAGAGCGAAGGATTAATGAAACCCAGGCGACCGCCCGACGTCGTCGTACAGGACTGCGCGGCGACGGCGACGAGCGCGCTGATGAGCGGCGCCCCGATGGACGTGCCGCCAATGGCGCCCCAGCCCCCCGAGCAGGTGTGATTGCAAAAACCGGTATCGGTACCGGTGAAGTACTGGATGAATCCCGTCGAGGGGTCGCCCATGACCGAGAGATCAGGCACCATTCGCCGGGTGTCAGCGGTGGCGTTGATCCCGTCGCCCGCTTGCCACGAAGGGCGACTCCAAAGCGTCGACTCGCCGCCGCCGCCGGCCCCGCAGCCCTGTGACGAGCAGTTGTCGTTCCAGACCTTCTGCTTGAGCGGCGCGATCGCCGAGACGGTGAGGCCACCCACGCCCGTGACGTAGGGCTGTGACGCCGGATCGTCGACCGCGAGGCCCTTCGATGGTTGGGGCGTCCCCTCACAGTCCGACGATCCGGCGTCACCGGCCGCCGCGACGACGGTCTGGCCCTGGGCGGCCATCTCTTCGAAGATCGTCTGTTCGGCGAGTGCCGCGCCGTCGGTCTGTGATTCGCAGATGCCCCACGACGTCGTAATGATCGTGGCGGAGTTGTCACTGGCCATTTGCGAGTAGATGTCGATGGGTCCGTTACCGTTCTGGGTTCCCTGGTAGACCTCGATTGCTGCGCCGGGCGCGAGGGCCGAAGACTCTTCGACGTCCAAGGTGGCCTCGTCGGCGGCGTTGTTGGCGTTATCGGCCGACGTGGGCCCGCCGTCCACGTTGATCTGATTGATCGCGGGCGAGAGCCCGTAACAGTTGAAGAAGGTGTTGACGTCGCCGGCGTCGAAGTTGGCGAGTTCGTAGACACCGATGGTCTGTCCGACGCCCGTGTCGCCCGCGGCCCACGCGGTGCTGAGACCGTAGAGCTCGGACTGTTGCTGCACGGTGTAACCGCCCACGGTGTTGGGCGTCGTGCCCGAGGAGCTGCCCGCCGACGTGCACGCGCTCGGCGTCGCGACCACGTGCGAGGTTGAGGTGTTCGTTGACTCTGGCTGCACGTTCGATAGACCCGCGACGGCCGTGACGTCCTTCGCGAGGGACGCGGGCAGCGACGCGACGCTCTTGAAGTGCGCGTCGAGTGATCCGTCGCTGAGACGTACCGTCTCGACGGGCGCGTTAAAGGCCCGCGCGATGTTGCTCGTGGTGCCGGTGACGTGCAAGATGTTGTGGCCCTTACTGAGGGCTCCGATGTGCAGACCGTAACTCTTGAAATAACGTCGAATGGCGTTCACTGTTACGGCGGTCGCGCCGTAGCGACTGGCGTACTGGCTGGGCGTGAGGTAGTCGTGAAAGTTCGCCGACGCGGTATTGGAGAGACTGGCGATGAACGTACTCAGCGCGCGTGGATGGGTCCGGGTGAGAGCGAGATCGAAGGAGGAGGTGATGGACTTGTTGACGACGACGTCCGTGGTGGGAAGGGGCGTCAGGCCCGCGACGGCGACGCGAGCGTCGCTCGCGCTGGCCGAGAGCGACGTGGCCGGGAGTGCGAGTACCACGAGGGTCGAACTGAGCGCGATGAGGCGCCACTTTGAACGCGTTCGAGACCCGGGCATACACGTCAGCCTAGGGAAGGACCGACCACCCCAAGTATTCGGCCTTCCCGCTAACAGCCAATTCTTACTTAACTTCGTAACCAGCACGCCGATAACGAGCAGCAAGATCTCCGCACTCTTCGCAGATTGACGCGGGGATCATCCCGGCGCGAATGAGCCAAGCAAAGACGGTGCACCCGAGGCAGTACCCCAGGAATCCCTCGAGCGACGCGGCGCCAATGAGGGGAAGAAGTATCCATCGTGCGTCCAACCATCCGGCGCAGAGCCAAGTAATCAGCGCCGCCGAGGAGAAGGCCAGACCCAGGGCCTGCGCGAATCGCTTGGGCGGCCCGGGCACGGATTTTCGCCAACGCGCGATCCGTGGTCCACTCACGTGCATTGCGAACCACCCGAGGGGAGAGATCTTGGGCCCCGCCGCCACGCGCGCGAGAAATCCGTAGGTCAAGGGAATGAGAATCCAGCCGCTCCCGGTGACGAAGGCGACGACGGACATCGCCAGCACGCCGAGCGCGACGCTACGCGCCGCGGCGTCGTTGACGGGATTGGGAAAGGAGAAGAACCGCTTCACTCAACAAAGTTTAGAGAGACGGTCAGAAATGTGTCACGAGCTGGTCGAGCTTCACGGTCGTGGTGAAAGTCACCACGTGATCCCACGTCACTCGACCCCGCGCCCACCGAGGTCGAGACATCGTCACGGGGTGCTGGTATCGCCCTACCCAACAAGGCGGGAAACGTGATGGTTGTCGCGACGCGGGCGCCGCCGTGCGCGGTGCCCGCGGGGGCGCCGGCTAAGGGAACGTTCGTGAGGCGCCACCAGCGTGGAAGAGTGCCGACGGACTTCTTCACTACTCTACGTACGATGAGTTTTTTGTTATTGGGAACACGTAATCCCCGAGTTTGGTCACGCCTTCATCTACCGTTAGCGACGTGTACCTCTTGAGTGGCGAGCTGATTGTCCCCAACGACGTCCCGAACGATCTCATTCGCGCGGCCGGGGGCATCGTGACGCGCTTCGTGCCCGGTGGTCGCGTTGAAGTGGCGTGCATCTACCGCGAGTCGAGAGGCGACTGGACGTTCCCCAAGGGGAAGATCGAAGAGGGCGAGACCTTCGAGCAGGGCGCGCTTCGTGAAGTCCTCGAAGAGACGGGAATCCACTGTCGCGTCGTACAGTTCGTCGGCACGACGAACTACACCCACCGCAAGGGCAGATCGAAGATCGTCGCGTACTACTTGATGAACTCGCTGGACGGCGAGTTCGCGCCCAACGAAGAAGTCGACGTACTCGTCTGGTTGCCCCTCGAACAGGTGCGCACGCACCTCACGTGGGACCGCGATCAGGAGCTCTTTGATCTGGTCATGGAGATGCCCGAGATCAGAGCGCTCGCCTCTTAGCGAACGCGCTCGAGAAAGTTGCGCGTCGACTGGTGTTTCGGGTGGTCGAAGATCTCCTCGGGTGAACCCTGCTCGACCAGCACGCCGCTATCGAGGTAGACCACCTGATTCGCCACGTCGCGTGCGAAGTTCATCTCGTGCGTGGCGATCAACATGGTCGTGCCCTGGTGCGCGAGGTCGGTGAGCAGATCGAGCACTTCGCCCACCAGTGTCGGATCGAGCGCGCTCGTGACCTCGTCGAGTAGGAGCAAAGTCGGTCGCATGGCGAGTGATCGGGCGATGGCCACGCGCTGTTGTTGACCGCCGGAGAGTCGATCGGGGTAGTCGTCGGCGCGATCGCGAAGTCCAATGCGCTCGAGCAGCGCCAGCGCTTCTTCGCGAACTTCCGCGCGGCGTCGTTTGAGCGAGTACACCGGTCCGATGAGGATGTTGTTGAGCACGCTGAGATGGGGAAAGAGATTGAACGATTGAAAGACCATCCCAATGTGGTGACGCACGAGGTCGGGATCGATTCGAGGATCCTGCAGTGATTGACCGAGGAACGAAATGGTGCCCGCGTCAATGGTCTCAAGGAGATTCGCGCAGCGCAGCAACGTTGACTTTCCCGAACCCGAGGCCCCGATGAGACAGACCACCTCGTGGCGGTGCAGCGTGATCGACACCCCGCGCAGCACTTCGTTCTCGTCGAAGCGTTTGACGACGCCCGCGAGCTCCAGGACGACCTCGGTCACGTACCGGCCAATCGTCGGTTGCGGTCGTGCGCGATCAGGTGATCGGTGAAACGCGTCATGGGAATGGTGAGCAACAAGAACAAGACCGCGGCCACGGTGTAACCACTGAAGTTGAACACAGTGTCGCCGTAGATCTGCGCGGCCCGGGTGGCTTCGATGGCGCCGAGCACTGACACCAGCGCGGTGTCTTTTTGCAGCGAGACGAAGTCGTTGAGGAGCGGTGGAATGACGGTGCGGACCGCTTGGGGCAAAATGACACGCCGCATGGTGGCGGTGTGGGTCAGTCCGACCGATCGGGCCGCGAGAAGTTGTCCGTGGGGCACCGACAACACGCCGGCGCGGTACACCTCGGCCACGTAGGCGCTGTAGGAGATCGTGAGCACGGCGCACCCGTAGACCGCGGGCGACTGGTTCGAGATGAAACCGAGGTTGAGTTCGGGCAGTCCGAATCCGACCATGTACATCACCAGCAAGACGGGCACGCCTCGAAAGACGTCGGTGTACATCGTCGCGAGTACGCGAAAGGGAAAGAGCACGGGGGACTGACTCAGGCGCACCCACGCGATGAGAAGGCCAAGGATGAGCACGAGGACCTCGCTCAACGTGAACATCCAGAGATTGGTGACGAGACCCTTGCCGACCGAGAGGAGTCCCTGGTGGGGATCGCCCACGAAGGCCTGCCACATGAGGTGCGGGTTGAAGAAGAAGTAGCGAACGGTCGGACCGCCGGGCGCGAACCAGAAGATGGCGAAGATCGCGCCCAAAATGATGACGCTCGACAGCGCGCTCGCGACGACGCCGCGACGTCCCACGAAGAGACGCCGGTGACGAGGAGCGAAGAGTGGTGGTGGAGTTGGCGCCGAGTTCTCGTCGGTCGTCAACGCCACGGCTAGGGCTTAATGATGGGAACGCCGACGTAGATGCCGAGCCACTTGTGCTGCAGCGCCGAGAGTGCGCCGCTCGACGTGAGCGTCGTGATGGCGGTGTTGATACAGCTCGCGAGGGCGTTGCCCTTTTCGAAGAGCAGACCGTAGTGTTCGCCCACGCTCGGGAACTGGCCGACCTGGGTCGCGACCGTCTTCTTCTGCCGGTTGACAATCTGCGCCGAGGCCATGTACTGGCCCGTGGGCGTGTCGATCACCAGTGCGTCGATCTGCTTGCTCTGCAGAGCGGCCACCGCTTCGTCGAGCGTGGAGTAGATGCGCGCGGGTCGGGTGGGCTTGATGTGGTTGTTGATGTAGGCCAGTCCCGTCGTGCCGATCTGATCGCCGAAGAGGTAACTCTTGAGTTCCTGGGACGTGTGCTTGGTCACGATGGGGTTGGTCTTGAGAGCGATGATGGACTGCTGGACGTCGTAGTAGCTCAACGAGAAGGTGACGGCGTTCGCGCGCGCGGCGGTGTACGAGATTTCGTTGATGTCAAAGTCGAACTTTTTCACGCCGGGCACGTAACTGTTGTCGAAGGGCTCGACCACCCACGTCACGTTGGACTTCTTGATCCCTAACTCCTTAGCGATGGCGTACACGACGGCCGACTCGTACCCCTTGCCGTTCGAGGGTTTGTTGCCAATGAACCACGGCGTGTAGGCGGGCGTGTCCGTCGCGACCGTGAGTTTGCCCTTGGTGTACTCGTGCGCCGAGACGCTCGTCTGGCACTTGGCGAGCGCGCTCGACGTGCTGGCCGCTTGGGCCGTGACTCCTGACGTCAAGGTGATCGTCGTGAACAGTGAGGCACCGAGAACTCCGGCGAGGGCGAGTCGAACGCTACGCATGGGCATCCCTTCTCGACGCGATTTCGCGCCACGGTGCCAGTCAGTGTAACGCTTGACCGTGGTGCACTTTCGGGTTCGACCTTCACTCGAAGCGAGGCGGCGAACGTGAGTGCTCCGACGCTATGTGAAGAGTCAGTCTTTAGTAGGCTGGTCCGGTAGGGAGAGGTGGGTGAGTCCGGTTTAAACCACATTCCTGCTAAGAATGCGGCCTGCGAAAGTGGGCCCGAGGGTTCAAATCCCTCCCTCTCCGCCACGAAACACCGAGCGCGCCGCGCTCGGTGTTGCCACATGAAGGAGTTGTGTGCGGTACTGGATCGAGACGCTCGGGTGCCCCAAGAACCTCGTGGACTCCGACAAATTGGCGGGACTCTTGGAGTCCCAGGGCTACCTCGTCGCGACGAGCCCCGAGAGGGCCGATCTCGTGGTGGCGAACACCTGCGCCTTTATCGAAGCCGCACGCGAAGAGTCCATCGAAACCGTGCTGGACCTGGCCGATCGAAAGCGCGAGGGTGCGCGTCTGGTGGTGACCGGCTGCATGGCCGAGCGCTACGGCGACGAACTCGCGGCCGCGCTACCCGAGGTGGACCTCGTCGCGGGTTTTGGTGAGAGCCTGACCAGCGTCGTGCCCTCGACGCCGGTCACCCTTCGCCCGCGTCCCGGTTCGTCGTTCGATCTGTTGAATCTGCCCCGGCCCCAGGCGAAGGCGCCCTGGGCCTACGTGAAGATTGCCGAGGGCTGTGATCGGCGATGTGGCTTCTGCGCGATCCCGACGTTTCGCGGTGATCAACGCTCTCGCTCGACCGAAGAGATCTTGATCGAAGCGCGCGCCCTCGTCGCGGGCGGCGTGCGCGAGTTGGTGTTGATCGCGCAGGACCTCGCGAGTTGGGGTCACGACCGGCGTCGGGCCGGGCGCGGTGAGGCGCTCGAAGTGCTCGACGACGGCGGCACGCAGCCGTTGATCGAACTCACGAAGACGCTCAGCCGCGAAGTCGAGCGCGTGCGCCTGCTCTATCTCTACCCGTCGGGTCTTACCCCGGGACTGATCGAGACGATCCTTTCGACGGGCGTGCCGTACTTCGACCTCTCGTTGCAACACGCCTCGAGACCCCTGATGCGAGCGATGCGTCGCTGGGGCGACGGGCCTCGATTCCTCGAGCGCATCGCGGCGATTCGCGCCGTGGAACCCGACGCGACGTTTCGCTCCTCGTTCATCTTGGGCTATCCCGGCGAGACCGAAGACGATCAGCGCGCGTTGCTCGACTTCATCGAGGCCGCGCAGTTGGACTGGGCCGGGTTCTTCACGTTCTCTTCGGAAGTGGGCACCTACGCGAACGATCTCGACGATCCCGTCGACCACGAGCTCGCCCTCGAGCGACTGCGCGAGGTCTCCGAACTCCAAGACACCATCACCGCGAAGAAGCGTGACGCCCTGGTGGGTACTCGCCAACGGTTGCTCATCGATTCAGTTGGTGTTGGTCGAAGTGTCCGCGAGTGCCCGGAGATCGATGGCGTCGTCATGGTCGATCCCTCACTTATCGTGGGTTCGATGGTGGAGTGTGAAATTGTGGCGAGCCACGGAACGGACCTGGAGGCGGTCGCGCGGTGAGTACCGATCGTACCTACGGCCCGTCGGCGTTGCTCACGCCCGCGAACATGATGACGGCCTTTCGCATCGTCGTGGCGCCCTTCTTCATCTACCTGATCGTCTTTCATCGCATCTCGTGGTGGACGACCATCGTGGGACTATCGGTGGCGGCGTCGGACTTCTTTGACGGGATCGTCGCTCGCCGTCACGGCACGACGACCTCGGGCGCCTTCCTCGACCCCTTCGCCGACAAGGTGATCGTGCTCGGCGGGCTCTACGCCATGATCGCGTCGCGTCCGCACGGACTGACATTCTTCGTCGTGCCCTCCATCCTCATCACGCTGCGCGAAATCGGGATGAGCGTGTATCGGGCGCGCGCGGCCAAGCACGGCCTCTCTATTCCCGCGAGTCGACTGGCCAAGTGGAAGACCTTCGTGCAGGACTGGGCCATTGGGTTCTGCGTCTTGCCCCTCACCGGTCACCACCCGGCGTTCGCCTTCGTGACGATCTGGTTGGCGGTCGTCCTGACGCTCTACACCGGATGGCAGTACTACGCCGTGGGAAAAAGGGTCGTCGCGAGTGCGCGTTGAGATCGTCGCGGTGGGTACGGAACTTCTCCTGGGACAGATTCCCGACACCAACTCGCAGTGGCTGGGCGAGCGCTTAGCCGCGAACGGTATCTCTTCGTACTTTCACCAACACGTGGGTGACAACCACGAACGCATCGTGCTGGCCTTTCGAACGGCCCTCGCTCGCAGTGACGCGATGATCGTCTGTGGCGGGCTCGGCCCCACCCAAGACGACATCACGCGCGCCGCCCTCGCCGAAGTGATGAACGTGCCGCTCGATCGCGACGAAGCGTTAGTCGCGACCATTCGAGAGATGTTCGACTCACGCGGACGCGTCATGCCCGACAACAACCTGCTCCAGGCCGACGTTCCTCGGGGGGCCACGATTATTCCCCAGACCCGCGGCACGGCGCCGGGACTCATCTGTCAGGTCGGCTTAAAGGTGGTCTACGCCGTGCCCGGCGTGCCCTACGAGATGAGTGACATGTTCGAGCGGGCCATTCTGCCCGATCTCTTAGAGCGTCAAAGCGAGTCGGGCGAGACCTCAGTCATTCGCAGTCGAGTGTTGCGCACGTGGGGCGCGAGCGAGTCCGCGCTCGCTGAATCCGTGGCCGAGCGCTTCGAGGCGCTCGAACACGGCGGCCAAGTGACCATTGCGTTTCTCGCGTCGGGCATCGAAGGTATCAAGGTTCGCCTCACGGCTCGTGGCGACAACGACGAAGACGCGTGGTCGCTCCTCCGCGACGAAGAACGAACGGTGCGAGCACTGATCGACGAGAAACTCGGTGACATCATCTTTGGCGTTGACGACCAGACCATGGAAGACGTGATCGCGGACCAGCTGCTCGCGCGCGGCGCCACACTGGCCGTCGCCGAGTCACTCACGGGGGGGCTTATCGCGAGTCGTCTCGTGAACGTCGCGGGGGCGTCGAAGTGGTTTCGCGGCGGCGTCGTGAGCTACGCGTCGCAAGTGAAGTTCGACGTGCTGGGTGTGCCCGAAGGACCCGTCGTGAGCGCCGAGGCCGCCGAGGCGATGGCCGTAGGTGTACGAAAGCTGCTCGGGGCGGACTATGGACTGAGCGTCACCGGCGTCGCCGGACCCGAAGAACAAGAGGGTCAGCCCGCGGGCACGGTCTTCGTCGGACTCGATCTCGGCGATCAAGTCCACCACGTGGCGCTTCGACTGCCGGGCGATCGGCCACGCGTGCGCGCCTACAGCGCCATCAGCGCCCTCGACGCGCTTCGTCGAGTGCTCGAACGTCACGAGGTGTCGCCCCCCATGTGATTGAGGGGAGATGAACCTCCGTTGAGACCAGCGGGCGCGGGCACGATGATGGTCAGCTTGACTCGCAAGGGTCGTACGTATCTGGGACCGCGGTGGGGCGATTGATCTCTCCTCAATCACGTAGTGGCGCCAAGCGGAGCCGTCACAGTTTCTTCTTCAAATCAGTACGGCTTTACATGCCGGTGTTCAACGCCATCACGTACGTGGCTCTGTTGGCCGACCACGAGAAGGTCACGAAGAGATCATTGTCGCCAATGTTCCAGGCGCCCGGCGAACCGGAGAAGTGAAGATTCATAGACACGAGCAAGGTGAAACTTCGTTCGCTGGTCCAGGAGAACGGCAGGTAGCTTGTGACATTCCCGCTGTGGAGGCGGATGATAACGCCTCCTTGCTGGCTTGCGGCGAGATACTTCTTTGAGGCAGCGACCGGACCAAGCGCGTGCCACGCAATGAGGTAGTTCTGTATCTCAGCGACCGCCGCGTGGTAGGTGGCTTGGCGTGCGCGAGCGGTCGAGAGAGACTCGATGGGTCCCACGGCGGTGGTCGTGACCTTCGCGCACACCGAAGTGGCACCGCCGCTGATGTGGACGTAGATCGCTCCCGTGCCGCTGGGGGTGAGTACGACCCCGTTGGCGGTGGCGGACTCGCAACGACTCTTGGGCCAGTTCGCGGTGTTCATGAACGCGTACTCCAAGTACGCCCGACCGCCGCGCGCCTGAAGGGTGACGATGATGCGAGGAGGGTGTGCCCGTACCCAGCTCATACTGACCGGGCCGACTGACGCCCTACTCGTTCCAATGACTGGTTGGGCGCGAGGTACGCCTGACAACGTGCACGCGGTTGAACCATTGTTGGTCAATCCAATGAGGAAGTTCGACTGGGTGGCGATGCCGTCGAGGCCAAACATCGTCGCCGTGAGGTGGCTGCGCGCGGTGCAGGGGGGCGTCCGCGAGGTCGACGCGCTCGAGGTGGATTCGAGACTCATGAACCACGTGCTCGACAGAACCAGGAGAAAGGCGACAACTACGTCTCGAATCGTTGCGGTGGAGATTCTCATGCGCATCTCCTCTCGAGGGGTGTCAATCAGAGCGATACCACCCCTTACAGTACGGACATTTGGCCCGATCGCGGGCGGGACCAAAGTCAATTGTTGCCGCCATTTCGAGACGAGCGATGTTGGAGGAAATCGTCAGCAGATATCCTCCGCGCCTCCACGCGATTAAGGGAAGACCCACCGGCCCTTACTGAGGTGGAGGGGCGCGCCGGGGGTAGACGTCACGTGCCTCTCCGTAATCGGGGGTGGTTTATCCCACCTCCATCACACGGTGGAGGCCTCGACGACCTCATCTAATCTCCCTTAGGAAAGAGAGGTGGCCATGTCGTCACTCGAGGTCGAAGTAGACCCGTCGGCTTTTGGGTTCTCCACGGAGCGTCTGGCGCGCATCAAGCCGGCCTTCGATCGTTACGTCGCGGACCGGCGCCTCGCTGGCTGGCTCGCGACGGTGTCGCGCGGTGGCCAGCTCGTCTGGAGCGACAAGGGCGGACACCGGAATCGGGAAAAGGAACTCGAGGTCACGGACGACACCATCTGGCGCATCTACTCGATGACCAAACCCATCACCGCGATCGCGGTGATGATGCTCTACGAAGAGGGCCACTTCGATCTCACCGACGAGGTCGGCCAGTGGATCGACGCGCTGCAGGAACCTCGCGTGTGGGAGGGCGGCACGCCGGAACACCCCGTGACCGTGGCGGCCGTCGAACCGGTGCGAGTCCACCACCTCTTGACCCACATGAGTGGACTGACCTACGGCTTTCACTATCTCCACCCCGTCGACGCCATCTACCGCGACAAGGGCTACGACTTCGGATTTGCCAAGGGCGCGGATCTCGTCCAAGCCGTCGACGACTGGTGCACGAGTCCGCTGCTCTTTCAACCGGGCTCGAAGTGGAACTACTCGGTCTCCTTCGACGTGTTGGGCCGCCTTATTGAGATCTGGAGTGGTCAGCCCCTCGACGTCTTTATGAAGGAGAGGATCTTTGACCCACTGGGCATGAGCGACACCGAGTGGTGGTGTCCGCCGGAAAAGGCGGACCGTCTAGCGACGCTCTACGTGCCCTCGAACGGCGACTCCTTTCCCTTTGACGACCTGGGCAAGCATTCGCTGCACCCGCCGCGCATCTTCGGCGGAGGTGGAGGGTTGCTCTCCACGGCCTACGACTACAACCGCTTCATGACGATGCTGCTTCGCGGTGGCGAACTGGACGGGCAGCGACTGGTGTCGAGTCGCACGCTCGAACTCATGATCGAGAACCACCTGCCCGGCGACGGCGACCTCGTGGACCTTGCCGAGGACTCGTATTCCGAGGCCGCTTACGCCGGTCAGGGATTCGGCTTTGGCATGTCGGTAATGATCGACCGGCGCAAGAACAAGTCACTGGTCACGGAGGGTTCGTTCTTCTGGGGCGGCGCGGCTTCGACGACCTTCTGGGTCGACCCCATCGAAGACCTGGCCGTTGGGTTCTACACCCAACTCCTGCCGAGTGGGACCTACCCCATTCGACGTGACCTGCAGCGATTCGTCTATCAGGCGTTGGCTGATTAGTGGCTCGCAGCTTCGAGAAAGGTTTTCTCACGTCAGATCGCGTCTCTCCACTAAACAGAGAGCGTGCGCACGACTCGTCTGATTTTTCTGGTGGTGCTGCTCGCGGGCCTGACGCTGAGCGCGTGCGGACAGAGTTCCAGTAGTCCTCCGGTTAAGCGTGCCCACTCTCGTTGGACGATTCAAACCTCGCTGAAGAGTGGCGCGAGGCTCGTAGGAATATCGTGCCCTTCGGACACGTTTTGTGTTGCGGGAGACGGGAGCACCGTCAAACAAACGACCGATGGTGGCCAGACGTGGACGGAGGATCGAGCCGCTGCGTCGTACTCCGTGTACGACGAATCGTGCGCGGCCAATTATGTGTGTCGAGGCATTGGATCTCGAGGCGGGAACTACATCTATTTCATGAGCGAAGTCTCGGGCTCCACGTGGGTTCCGGTGTCCGGGAAGATTGCCGAGCAGGGCGTTGTGGGAGTCGACGCCATTTCGTGCCCGTCGACCAGCGAATGCGTAGCCGTCGGCACGGCCGCGCCCGGCGGTAACGCGAATCACTATCCCGTCTGGGTTTCGAGCGACCTCTCGGCGACGGGATCGTCGCGGGCATCTATCTGGAAACGCTCAGAGATTTCGTTTCCCAACCTCGGAATAACTGGTGGCCTTCAGGCGGTGTCTTGTCCTAGCGCGCGCGTGTGTTACACGGTGTCAGACTTCTACCAAGACGGCGCCGCCTTCTTCAAGTCATCGTCGGACGGCGCGTCGTGGAGGCCCGTTGCTATGAAGCACGTCGCGAAACTCTCACTGGCCTCTCTGGAATCGTTGACGTTCAAGAGTGTCTCGTGTCCCACGAGCGAAGCGTGCACTCTCGTTGGACTGACTCGAAGCAACGACCTGTTCATCCTTCAGACGAAAGATGGCGGCACCAGCTGGCGCTGGACCGTGGAGTTGGGTGCGCGTGGGCCGTCATTCAATGGACGCTCACCGATCGTCTCGTGCGCCAGTGCCGCCGTCTGTGTCGTCGTTGATGACTACACGACGTTTCTCACGACGAATGCCGGCGTGAAGTGGGTGAACGAGTACGAACCGCGTGCCGACGGGCTCATCGAGTCCCTCAGCTGTCCGACGTCGCGAGAGTGTTTTGCCACCGCTTCACGCGTGGTCCTCATCAATGACGCGGTCGCCTCGCTCGGGGCCGGCCGCATCCTCACCTTTAGCGAGGTCCCCTCGCCGTGAGCCGCTGACCGAGGAGGGGGATCGCGACGTAGAAATGGCGAAAATCCGCCAATTCTCACCGCTATCGTGGGTTTAGTTCCACGGTGGGCTGTGCTGAAGAACCGGGAGGTAAATGCCCGTTACGAACAAGTGTTCGTAGTACCCTAAAACCTAGGCGGACGCCGACCGATGTCACAGGGGTTATCTAATTTGCCCCGATGACGAAAAACAAGGAGATGGTAATGGCAACCGATGATCGCGACAAGGCTCTCGAAGCTGCGCTCGGCCAGATAGAAAAGCAGTTCGGCAAGGGTTCGATCATGCGCATGGGCGAGACCATGAACTTCAACATTGAGTCCATCCCCACCGGCGCCCTTGCGCTCGACATGGCGCTCGGCATTGGCGGACTGCCGAGGGGGCGCGTCGTCGAACTCTACGGGCCCGAGTCCTCGGGTAAGTCCACGCTGGCGATGCACGTCGTCGCCGAAGCGCAGCGCAACGGCGGGGTGTGCGCCTACATCGACGCGGAGCACGCCATGGACCCGGTCTACGCGCGCGCCATTGGTGTGAACGTGGACGATCTCTTGATCAGCCAGCCCGACACTGGTGAGCAAGCACTCGAGATCGTCGACATGTTGATTCGTTCGGGTGCGCTGGACGTGATCGTTATCGACTCAGTGGCGGCGTTGACGCCGCGCGCGGAGATCGAAGGCGACATGGGTGACAGCCACGTCGGACTGCAGGCTCGCCTCATGAGTCAGGCGCTTCGTAAGCTGACCGGTGGACTCTCCAAGTCCAACACGGTCGCGATCTTTATCAACCAGTTGCGGGAAAAAATCGGCGTCATGTATGGATGCTTTCACTATGACGCTCGCGTGGTCCTCGCTGACGGAACGACCGAGATGATCGGCAGGATTGTCAACCAGAAACTTCCCGTCGAAGTGCTCTCTTTCGACGCCGCGACGGGCGCTGTAGTCCCCAAACGCGTCGTTAATTGGTTCGACAACGGTAAAACGGAGGAGTTCCTTAACATCACGGTGGCAAAACCAATCAAGGGCGGCCGGGTCGCACTCGCCTGCACTGCTAATCACTTGGTCCGGACGCCGAATGGATGGGTCGAAGCCGGCAAGCTAAAGGTTGGCGACCGCGTGCTCGAGGCGCTTCCGCATTACTTATCGGACTTCCAATGGTCGGCGCTGCGCGGCACCTTGATGGGTGACGGCGCGCTCTCGCCCACTCGTAGCGGTTTCGCGGCTCGCTTCCGCTACTCCCACGGCGGTGCCCAGGCTGAGTATGCCGACTGGAAAGCCTCACTCTTCGCCAATGTGAGTTCTTCCCGTCACGCGCGACCCGATGGCGTCGTCACGTATGACTTCCAACCGCTGCCGGAGCTCGCAGATCTGCGACAGAGTGTCTACCTCGAGGGAAAGAAATACCTCGACGACGACTACTTCAAGTCCCTCACTCCACTGTCACTAGCGCTCTGGTACATGGACGACGCACATTTCGCAGTCAGGTCCAAGGGCGTACAGCAGCGGACCGAAGGACTCTCGGGTCGCGCAACAATCTGTGTTCAGGCGATTGAAGAGGGCACGCGCGATCGCCTTGTGAGCTACCTCGCCGACACGTGGGGAATTCACGTTACGCTGAGAGCACGCGGAACGCGGAAACAGGCGACGTTGATATTCACCAACGCCGAGACCGTGAAGTTTCAGGCCCTAATTGCCCCCTTCGTGCACCCGAGTATGGAGTACAAGCTCCTACCTCGATTCCGTGGGCAGTTCGCCGTCGAGCCGGAGTTCGTGCCGATGAACTACCAGCTTGTGGCGATGCCGGTGATCGACGTGCGAGTGAAGCCCAAGTCTCGCTCGATGCACCGTTTCGACATCGAAGTGGAGGACAGTCACAACTACCTCGTCAACGGAGTCGTGGTGCACAACTCGCCCGAAGTGACCCCGGGTGGACGGGCCCTCAAGTTCTACGCCTCGGTGCGACTCGACATTCGTCGTATTGAATCCATCAAGGACGGTACGGAGGTTGTCGGAAACCGCACGCGAGTGAAGGTCGTCAAGAACAAGTGCGCCGCGCCCTTTCGCCAAGCCGAGTTCGACATCATGTACGGCCAAGGCATTAGCCGTGAAGGCTCGGTACTCGACGTCGCCGTGGAGTTGGGCTTCGTGAAGAAGGCCGGTGCCTGGTTCACCTACGAAGGTGAGCAGATGGGTCAGGGTCGCGAGAACGTCAAGACGTTCCTGCGTGAGAATCCCCAGACCATGGCCGAAATTGACGAGCGCGTGCGGGCGCATCTGGCGAACGCGCTCGTGCCCGACGTTGTCGGATCCTCCGAGGGTCTCGACATCGACGCGCCCCTCAGCCTCGACTAAGAGACCTCTGACTCTTTCGACGTCGAGATCTGGTGGTCTCGGGGATTGAAGTGGCGCGTGGCGCTTCGAAACTTAAAGGTGAAGTCCGGCCAGATCGTGGTGTTGAGCCCGGCGTCGTTCAGGTACCAACTCGAACACCCCGTGTCCCAGACCGTCCCGGGCAACTTGGCTTGGAGTTCATGCGTCCAGCGCGCGGCGATGTGCGCCTTGGGTTCGATCAAGGCGTTATCGTCGAGCGCGACCCTCACCGCTTTCGTGACGTAGTTGAGCTGGCTCTCGAGCATGAAGATGATGGACGAGTGACCGAGCGCGGTGTTGGGCCCGCCGAGCATGAAGAAGTTCGGAAAGTCCGGAAACGTCGTGCCCTTGTAGTTGGCGAGGTCGCCGAGAAAGGCGTCGGCTAGTTCCTCGCCCTTCGCGCCGTGGACCTGGGTGGCCATCGGGTTGTCGGTCACGTAGAAGCCCGTCGCGGCGATGAGCACGTCAAACTCGTGCAGTTCGCCGTCGACGGTTCGAACGCCCTTCGCCTCTATGGACTCAATACCTTCGGTGACCAGCGTGACGTTGTCGCGATTGAACGCGGGGTAGAAGTCGTTGCTGATGAGCACGCGCTTGCAGCCGAGGCGGTAGCGCGGCGTGAGACGCCCTCGCAGAGATTCGTCCTTGATCTGGCGTTCGAGGTGATCGCGGGACATGGTCTCGGCCTTGGTCAAGCGACTCGGATCTTTCACGAAGCCCAGGACCATCAACTCGCGGCGCCAGTAGCCCCAGGCGCGAACGAGGCGCTGCGAGAACGGCAAGGTCGTGAAGATCTGCTTGGTTCTTTCGATCACCGGTCGGCCGAGGTGCGGCAAGATCCACGAGGGCGTTCGTTGAAAGACTTCGAGCGTGCGCACCAGGGGAGCAATCTGCGGCACCGTCTGAATGGCGCTGGCGCCGGTGCCAATGACGCCCACGCGCTGGTCGCGTAGATCAATGGCGTCGTTCCACTGGGCGGTGTGCATGATCGGACCTTGGAACAGACTCAGTCCCGCTATGTCGGGCAGGCGCGGCTCGGCGAGACCGCCGGTCGCGAGAATGACGCAACGCGCGTAGTAGTCGCCTTGACTGGTGGTCAGTCGCCAGGTCTTCGATGGCCCGTCAAAGGAGACGTCGAGCACGTCGTGGTCGTACCTGATGAGTTCGCGCAAATGGAACTGGTCGGCCACGTTCTGTAGGTAGCGCCAGATCTCGGGCTGGTAGCTGTACGTGTTCGTCCAGGCGGGATTAGGCGCGAAGGAGAAGGAGTAGAGATTGCTCGCCACGTCGCAGCGACATCCGGGGTAGATGTTGTCGCGCCACGTTCCGCCGAGGTCGCTGGCGCGCTCGAAGATCGCCACGTTGGTGACGCCGGTCTCTTTCAGCCGGATGGCGGCGCCCAGCCCCCCAAAGCCCGAACCGATCACCGCGACGTCCACCACCATGACCCGACGCTACACAGTCTTCGTGGCGTCGCCAACGCGGCGGTAGCGTGGCCGAGGTGAGTTTGCGTCTTCAATTTCGTCGATTCTTGGGTGCTCGCGTGCGCTGGTGGCGTCGCTACCTCAACGAAGTCGCGATCGTCGGGCCGAGCGACGACTACGCGAGCGCGTTCTACTACTTCGGCAAAGGCGCGGCCCTCATGGCGCCTCAGGGCGTGATCTACAACGAGCGCTATCTCTCGATTGGTGACGACACGCTGATCGGTCCGAACGTCTGTCTCACGGCCGGCATCAGCGGCGAACAGGAGATGCTCTGCGCGCCCACCGTCGCCATTGGTCGGCGCTGCGTCATCGGCCGAGGCTCGCACATCATTGGCCACTGGTCCATCGAACTCGGCGACGAGATACAAACGGGACCCTACGTCTACATCACCGACCAGAATCACTCCTACGACGAGATCGATGAACCCGTGGGCTGGCAGCGACCGAGCGAAGCGGCCGTCAAGATCGGCTCGGGCAGTTGGCTGGGCGCGAACGTGGTCATCCTGCCGGGCACGACCCTGGGCAAGAACACCACCGTCGCCGCCGGCGCGGTCGTGCGTGGGACGTTCGCCGATCACGTGGTGCTCGGCGGCGTGCCCGCGAAGGTGCTGCGCCACTACAGCCCGAGTGAAGGTTGGCTGGCGGGACCGGCATGAGCCAACAGTTTTTTGGCATTGATCTCACGCCCCTTCGTGCCTCGAAGCAGTACCGCCGTCTGTACATCGCTGGCTTCGTGACGGCGCTCGGCAGTCAGGCGACCTACGTCGCCGTGCCCTTTCAGTTGAAGCAACTCACGCACTCGACCCTCGCCGTGGGCTCGATCGGCCTGGCGGAGCTGGCGCCCCTGGTCTTCTTCGCGCTCTACGGCGGGGTCCTCGCGGACCGTCTCAACCGCCGCCGCCTCATCATTTCCATGGAGCAGATATTGATGCTCTCCACGGTGATGCTCTTCGTCAACGCGTTGCTGACCCACCCCTTGGTGTGGATCCTCTACCTCGACGCCGCGATCGCGGCGGCGGCGTCGAGTCTGCAGCGTCCGAGCATCGAGGCGCTGAACCAACTCTTCGTGTCGCACGAGTTGCAGCGAGCGGCGTCGACACTCGCGAACGTACGCTTCACGACCGCCTCGATTATTGGACCGGCCCTCGGGGGACTCGCCGCCCTGGCCTTTGGACCGGCTTCGGTGTACCTGGCGAACATCGTGACCTTTACGTTCTCATTGATGCTGCTCTTCACGTTGAAGGCGACGCCGCCAATGCTGCCCTCGAGTAAAGGCGACGTCGCGGCCCTGCGCGCGGGACTTCGTTACGCCCGGAGCCGTCCCGACATCGTGGGCACCTACGTGATCGATCTGCTCGCGATGGTTCTGGCCTTTCCCGTCGTGATGCTGCCGTTCGTGGCGGCGCGCTTTCACGAGTCCTACGCTCTGGCCGTCCTCTACACCGGACTCCCGGTCGGGGCCCTCGTCGCCACCTTGACGTCGCAATGGACCCGCCGAGTCCACCGCTACGGCCGCGCCGTGGTCTGCTCGGCCGCGCTCTGGGGACTGGGCATCGCGCTCTTCGGCTTCTCGTCGTCGCTGTGGTTGGTGCTGTTGGGGCTCGCCATCGGGGGCGGGGCCGACGCCGTGAGCGGCATCTTTCGCACCACCATGTGGAACGAATCGATCCCGCCCGAGGTCCGTGGTCGCATGGCCGGCATCGAGATGATCTCGTACTCGCTCGGTCCCACGGCCGGACAGTTCCGAGCGGGCGTGATGGCCGCGTGGACGACGCTGCGGTTCTCACTCACCTTCGGGGGGCTCGCGTGCACTGGATCGGTGGCGGTCGTCACGGCGGCGCTGCCGTCGCTGTGGAGATTCGACGCGCGGACCGACGTGCACGTCGCCGAGGTGCGCGCGCTTCGAGAGTTAGAGGGCAACGCGGACTAGAGAGTCGTTCGAAGCCCCTACGCTCTATCCATGTCGCGTTCAACGTTTCTCGTCACGGTGAGTGGGCCCGATCGAATTGGCGTGGGCGCGGAACTCTTTAACGCGCTGCACTCCCTCGAGGGCGAGGACGTGCGTCTGATGGACGTCGCCCAGATCACCATTCGCGGCACGCTGGTGCTCTGTTGCGAAGTCAGTGCCGACGCACTGACCCACGACTCCTTGATGGCCACACTGCACGAACGAAGCATCGAGGGTGAGGGGATCACGGTGCACGTGCAAGAAGTGACCCCGAAGGACGAGGTCGACGGTCGACGACTTCTGGTGACGTTGTTGGCGCCGGTGATCGCGGCCGGCCAGCTCGAGAGCGTCTTTCACGCCATCGCTTCGAGTGGCGCAACGTGCGAGCGCATTGTGCACTTAGCCAGTTACCCCGTCGACTGCTACGAACTCATCGTCATCGGGCCCGACCACGCGGTGTTGCGTGAGTCGCTCACGCTGGTGGCTAAAGAGAGCGGACTGGACCTCGCGGTGCAGCGCGCGGGACTGCACCGTCGCGCCAAGCACCTCGTGGTGATGGACGCCGACTCGACCTTGTTGCAAGACGAAGTCATTGACCTGCTCGGCGAGGCCTCCGGGCGCGCCGCGGACGTGTCCGCGATCACCAAGTCCGCGATGAATGGCGAGATTGACTTCGCCGAAGCGCTCCGACGTCGAGTGGCACTCCTAGCGGGACTTCCGGCGAGTGTCCTCGAGGACGTGCGCGCGAAGTTGCGCCTCACGCCGGGAGCGCGCACGCTGGTGCGCACGCTCCAACGCCTCGGCTACGTGCCGGCCGTGGTGTCGGGCGGCTTCGTGGAAGTGCTCGGGCCCCTGCTCGTCGAACTCGGCGTCACGCACTTTGAAGCCAATCAGCTGGAAATTGTTGACGGCGTGCTCACCGGGCGCGTCGTCGGTGAGATTCTCGACCGCGCGGGCAAGGCCCGCGCGCTTCGCCACTTCGCCGACGTCGTCGGCGTGCCCCTCGAACAGACCGTCGCCGTGGGTGACGGCGCGAACGACATTGACATGCTTTCGGTCGCGGGACTCGGCATCGCCTTTAACGCGAAGGCCCTGGTTCAAGAGCACGCCGACACCGCGCTCTCGGTGCCCTACCTCGACGCCGTGCTCTACTTTCTGGGCATCACTCGCGAAGAGATTGAGACCGTCTAAGTGCGCGATGTGTGGGTCGTACGGCCGTGACCAGGTAGTAGGGTCTGCGTTAGTTCGACAGTGGGGGAACCGTGAAGGTAGTCATTGACGCCGAACTCTGTCAGGGACAAGGGCGTTGCTTCTCCATCGCGCCGAGCATCTTTGACTTCGATGATCTCGGCAGTGGTTTCGTTATCGGCGACGGCACGCTCAGCCCCGAGACGATGGATCTCGCGCGTTTGGCGCAAGCGAACTGCCCCGAGCACGCCATCTTCATCGAAGAGTCACCGTGACCGATAAGCCCCCCGTCCTCGACTTCGCCACCGACTTCGACCACACCGACCCCGAGTGGGTGAGCGATCCGTACACCATCTGGGAGGACCTTCGTCAGCGCTGTCCCGTCGCGCACACCGATCGATACGGCGGCGCCTGGTTTCCCGCCACGCACGCCGGCGTTTCGGCGATCGCGAAGGACACCGTGAACTTCACGAGCCGCGACGTCATTGTCCACGAGGGCCGACCCACCGAGGAGGACCTGCCGTCGCCCATCGGCGTCGCGCCGCCCATCACCTCGGACCCGCCCTTTCACAAGGTGGCACGAAGGTTGATCCTGCCGGCCTTCTCGCCGGCCGTCGTGAACGCGCTCGAGCCCCAGATACGAGCGCTCTGTGCCACGTTGCTCGACGACATCATCTTTGAAGGCGTCGTCAACGCTTCGATGGACTACGCGCGACTCATTCCGCCGTCGGTCATTCGCCAGATGCTGGGCTTTCCCGAAGAGGACACCGAGATGTTCATTAAGGCCGTCCACCTCATCACCGAGAACGTGGACCGGCCCCAAGAAGAGCGCATTGAACTCTTCGAGCCCGTGGAGGCGTACTTCACGCGTCAGATCGAAGATCACCAGGAGAATCCCCGTGACGACCTGACGACGTTTCTCCTGAACGCCGAGATCGGCGGCGAAAAGCTCGCCCTCGAGCACGTCTTTGGCACGATGATCCTGATCCTCGTCGCGGGCATCGACACCACGTGGTCCGCGATCGGCGCCGCACTGTGGCACTTGGCGCGCAACCCCGAGGATCTCGCGCGTCTGGTAAATGAACCTGAGCTCATGCCGGTCGCGGTCGAGGAGTTCCTGCGCTACTACGCGCCGGTCACCATGGCGCGTCTCGTGAACGCCGACATGGAGTACTTGGGCTGTCCAATGAAAGAGTACGACTGGATCCTGCTGGGCTTTCCGGCGGCGAATCGCGATCCGACGGTCTTTAAGGACGCGGACAAGTTCATTATCGATCGCGCGGAGAATCGCCACGTGGCCTTTGGTCTCGGGATTCATCGCTGCGTTGGATCGAACTTGGCGCGCATGGAACTGCAAGTAGCCCTCGAAGAGTTCATCAAGCGCTACCCCAGGTTCGAACTGGCGAACGAGGACAACGTCACCTGGGCCCAGGGCCAGATTCGTGGTCCGAGGAATCTACCGTTGCGAATCTTGCGCTAAGTCGTGTCCACCGAGGCCGAGGCCAAGCGAGCGGTCGTTGACTTTGCCACGGACTGGGATCACACCGACCCGACGTGGGTCCACGACCCCTACCCGATCTGGGAGGATCTGCGCGAGCGCTGCCCCGTGGCGCACACCGATCGCTACGCCGGCGGCTGGTTTCCCACGACCCACGAGATGGTCTCGGAGATCGCGAACGACACCGAGCACTTCACGAGCCGTATGGTGGTCGTCACCAACAACAAGTTCCCGCCGAACGCCCCGCCAGCGCCGATGGGGGGAGCGCCGCCCATTACGTCGGATCCGCCCTTTCACCGGTTCGCGCGCCGCTTGATCCTGCCGGCCTTCGCGCCGGGACCCGTGAACGCCCTCGAGGGCCAAGTGCGAGCGCTCTGCACCAAGCACCTCGACGCGCTCGGCGACGCGAAAGAGTTCGACGCGGGCTCGAAGTACGCGCAGTACATTTCGCCGGGCGTCATCGCCAAGATGCTGGGCTTTCCCGAGGCCGACGAGGATCTCTTTCGTGACTTCGTCCACCTGGTGCTCGACCTTGTGGACCTAGCGCCCGAAGAGCGCGGACCGCTGTTCCTGCCGATGGCCGAGTACTTCAACGCCCAGATCGAAGAGCACGTCGCGCGCCCGCGCGAGGACTTCACGAGCTACTTATTGAACGTCGAGATCGACGGTAAGAAGTTGTCGCTCGAGCACGTGCGCGGCACGATGGTCTTGACGCTGGTGGCGGGCATCGACACCACGTGGTCGGCGATCGGCTCGGCGATCTGGCACTTGGCGCAACACCCCGAGGACCGCGCGCGCCTCGTCCACGAACCCGAGCTGCTGCCCGTAGCGATCGAGGAGTTCTTGCGCTACTACGCCCCGGTCACGATGGCGCGTCTGGTGAAAGAGGACCTCGACTTTCACGGCTGTTCCATGAAGAAGGACGACTGGGTGCTGGTGGGCTTTCCGGCGGCGAATCGTGACCCGATGGTCTTTAAGGACGCGGACAAGTTCATCATCGATCGGGCCGTCAATCGACACGCGGCCTTCGGGCTCGGAATTCACCGCTGCGTGGGATCCAACCTCGCGCGCATGGAACTGCGAGTGGCGGTCGAAGAGTTCATCCAGCGCTACCCCCAGTTCGAACTGGCCGATCCGAGTGGCGTCACGTGGGCGCCGGGACAGGTGCGCGGGCCGCGCGCCATCCCACTGCGGGTCCTTGCGTAGCGTCAGAGTCCGAGATTGGGGGAACTCTTCTCCCACAGACTCGCCATCCACGCTTCGACGTCGTCGGCGGCTCGCGGCAAAGCCTCCGAGAGGTTCTTCGCGCCCGTTGACGTCACGAGAATGTCGTCTTCGATGCGCACGCCAATCCCGCGGTACTCTTCGGGCACGGTGAGGTCGTTGGCCTGAAAGTAGAGGCCGGGCTCGACCGTCAAGACGTAGCCCTCGGCCAGGTCGCCCCAGTAGGACTCGTTTCGCGCGTTCGCGCAGTCGTGCACGTCGATGCCCAGCATGTGGCTCGTGCCGTGCAGCGTGTAGCGACGATAGAGCTGGCGGTCCTTGCGCAGCGCCAGCGCCGGCTCTTCTTTCAAGATGCCCATCTCGTGGAGTCCCTCGGCGAGTACCGCCATCGCGGCGTCGTGCGGCGCCATGAAGTTGGCGCCCGGCTTCACCGCGGCAATGCCCGCCGTCTGCGCGGCCAACACCAGTTCGTAGACGCGGCGCTGGGCCGCAGAGAACGTGCCACTGATGGGCATCGTGCGCGTGACGTCGGCGGTGTAGAGGTTGTGACACTCGACGCCCGCGTCGAGCAACAACAGGTCGCCCCGTCGAACCGGGCCGTTGTTGGAAGTCCAGTGCAGGGTCGTCGCGTGCGAGCCGCTCGCGGCGATGGTGTCGTAGCCCACGTCGTTGCCTTCGACACGCGCGCGCAGATTGAAGACGCCTTCGATGACGCGTTCGCCGCGACCCTCGGCGCTGGGCAGTGCTCGCACCACGTCCTCGAAGCCCTTCACCGTGAAGTCAATGGCCAGCTGGAGTTGGGCTACTTCGAAGTCGTCCTTCACGAGGCGAAGTTCGCTTAGGGCGCTGGCGAGCTCCTCGTCCGAATCGGTGGTTTCGTGCAGGGTGTCGACGGCGGCGTCAAAGCCCCGCAACGTCGCGACGTCCGCGCCGCCAAGTGCCACCAGGTCCTTTTCGAGGTTTTCGAGCGGCGCCGTCTCGATGTCGTAGTAGATCGCCGCTTCGTCGACCCCGCGGCGCGGGCCGACCCACAGTTCGCCGTAGCGCGAGTCGGTGTAGAACTCGTGCGTGGACGCGTCGCGACGATGCGGGATGTAGAGCGTGGCGTTCGTTTCGGCGCCACGCGGCGAGATCACGAGTGCCGCGTCGGGCTCTTCACAGCCCGTGAGATAGAAGAAGTCGGTGCCGGCGCGAAAGCGGTAGTCGGTATCGTTGGCGCGCGTTTTGAAGTTGCCCGTCGGGACGACGAGAGTCTTGCCGGCGAACTTACTGGCTAGGCGCTGGCGTCGCGCTGCGGAGTAGATGGTGGCGGGATGCCTGTCGTGCGAGATGTTCGCGGCTTCCCAGTTGGCGGTCATGTGGTCAAAGAGAATTCGAGGACTCGGGGGACGGTGCGGTCCCACCCACACCCAGTCGTCGGAAACGGGGTGTTCTTCCGAGACGTCGGGTTCAGATATTTTTTCTACTTCGCTCATGGTCCCAACTTACAACTGAGCAATTGCCCTGCGTATGCTCGCCCTATGGACATCTCGCTACGTCACGAAGGTTCGGTCGCGGTCCTCACCTGGAACGATGGTGAAAATCGCATAAACGCTGACTCCCTGGAGCGACTGAACGCGCTGCTCGACGAACTTCAAGCGACCAGTGGTCCTCTTGCGGTCGTGCTGACTGGCACGGGCAAATTCTTCTCCAACGGCCTGGACCTCGGGCGGTTCGGCGCCAACCCGGCCGAGTTCACCGCGACCCTCGAAGAGCTAGAGCGCACGATCGCGCGTCTCTTCCTTTTCCCCGCCTACACCGTTGCGGCCCTTAACGGTCACGCGTTCGCCGGTGGCGCGTTACTAAGTTGCGCCTTTGACTACCGGGTGATGCGCGCGGACCGGGGCTATTGGTGCATGAACGAAGCCGAGATTGGCCTCGCGCTCGACGAGAAGCTGTGGTCCATAATGAGCCACCGGATTCCTCGGGCGACGGCCATCGTCGCCGCCACGACCGCGAAGAGGTTCAACGGTCCCGACGCCCTAGCTGCAGGCATTGTCGAAGCGACCGCGCGCGAGGACGACGTACTGCGCCACGCGATTGACGTCGCCGCGCAGCACGCGACGCTGGATCGCACGACCTTGTCGAAGCACAAGTACTTGGCGCACGGCGGCGAAGCTAAGTTCTTGGGCTGGAAGAAGTAGCGCTCTGGTGTGGCCGAATCTCGCTTCTTCTACTTCGGTGAGTTCTCTTCCATTGACACGTCCGCTCCCTTCGGCCGTCTTCGGAGGGCAGCGCAGTCGTACGAAGCGGGAGCATTGAAATGGCTAAGGGCACGGACAGGGTCCGCGCAGCGACGACGTCCGACCTCGAATCGGTGCTGAAGATCGCCAAACTCGCGTCACCGAGTAGCGAGCGAGATTCGTGGCTGACACTTCGCGTCGAGTCCGGCGAGTGCTTGGTGAGCGAAGGTCAAAGTCGCGTCGTGGGGTTCGTCACCTTGGCGCGACGCTCGTTCTTCGGGCGCGACTTCATTGAGTTGCTGGCAGTCGACCCTGATTGTCGGCGGAAAGGAGTCGGGGGTGCTCTCCTTCGTCGCTGCGTCAACGAGGCGACAACATCAGCGATATTCGTCTCGGCGAACCGATCCAACCACACGATGCTCAATTTGTTGCGTAAAGAGCGATGGCAGTTCAGCGGCGAACTGGAGGGGCTGGACGAGGGCGACCCCGAACTTGTCTTCTACCGCAGCACGGACTAATGGCTATCGCTGCTCGTCACGTCTAAGTGGTCGCGATAAGTCAGTGGGCGACGTGACTCGGGCGTGCTGAGTATCCGCGAGTGACTAGATCCAACCCTGATCGCGCGCAATCTGTTCGACGTCGCCAATACGCATACCGGTTCGATGTTGCAAGGTGCGAATGAGCCCGCCCGCTTCGTAGAGCGACTCGTGGGTGCCAGTGTCGAGCCACGTCGTCGCGCGAGAGAGCACTTCGACGCGGAGTTCGCCTCGTTCGAGGTAGGCGTTGTTGAGCGCGGTGATTTCGAGCTCGCCGCGCTCACTCGGCGTCAGGTGTCGCGCGAACTCCGAGGCCCGCTCGTCATAGAAGTAGATGCCGGGCACCGCGTAACTACTCTTCGGGTTGGCGGGCTTTTCTTCAATGGAGAGCACCTGACCGTTGTCGTTGAACTCGACGACGCCGTAGACCGAGGGATTCGAGACCTGGTAGGCGAAGATGAGGGCGCCCTGCACGCTGGTGTTCTGTTGGAGGTGCGTCCCGAGGCCCGGACCGTAGAAGAGGTTGTCGCCCAAAATGAGTGCGCACTTCTCGCCGTCGAGAAACTTCTCTCCCAACATCAGCGCCTCGGCGAGTCCGTTCGGTTGGTCCTGGACGACGTAGGAGAGCTTTATGCCCAACGTCGAACCGTCACCGAGTAAACGAAAGAACGCGTCTTGATCGTGCGGCGTGGTGATGAGAAGAATTTCACGAAGTCCACTCAGCATGAGCGTGCTCAACGGATAGAAAATCATGGGCTTGTCGTAGATCGGCAGTAGTTGCTTGGAGACCGCGCGAGTAATGGGATGCAGGCGCGTTCCGGTGCCGCCAGCCAAAATGATTCCCTTCACTCCATTAGTATAGAAGTGCTCTAGCCCCCATCTAAAGGCCGAGGTACTTCATGCGCGTGGTGATTACTGGGGCGGCTGGATTCATTGGGTCGCGACTAAGTGAAGTGCTAGTGGCTCAGGCCGAGCGACTCGGCTACGACGACGTCGTTCTCTTTGACGCGTTGACGTACTCGGGACGACTAGAAAACCTCGAGGTCGTGCTGCGCGACTCGCGCGTCACGTTCATCAAGGGCTCGATCACCGACGAGCTGGTGACCGACGAAGTGTTGAGCGGTGCGCACGCCGTGTTGCACCTCGCCGCCGAGAGTCACGTGGACCGCTCGATCACCGGGGCCCGACTCTTCTACGAGACCAACGTCATGGGTACGCATCAACTACTCGAGAGCGCGCGTCGAACGGGCGTCGAGCGCTTCGTACACGTCTCCACCGACGAGGTCTACGGGTCGATCGACGAAGGTGCCTGGCGCGAGGACCACCTCCTCGAACCGAACTCGCCGTACTCGTCGAGCAAGGCCGGCTCGGACTTGGCGGCGCTGGCGTACCAGCGCACGTACGGACTGAACGTCATGGTGACGCGCTGCTCGAACAACTACGGTCCGCGCCAGTTTCCCGAAAAACTCATTCCTCTCTTTGTCACGAATCTCTTTGACGGCGTCAAGGTCCCGCTCTACGGCGACGGACAGAACATTCGAGACTGGCTCTTCGTCGACGACCACTGTCGGGGGATTCTTCAGGTGCTCGAGGGTGGTCGCGCGGGAGAGATCTACAACATCGGTGGTGGCACCGAGTTAACGAACCTCGCCATTACCAACCTGCTCTTGGAGCTCTGTGGAGCCGACGAGTCCATGATCGAACCGGTCGCCGATCGCCTCGGCCACGACCGGCGTTACAGCGTGGACTGGACGAAGATCCACGACGAGCTCGGCTACCAGCCCGAGGTCGACTTCGAAGAGGGACTCGCGCGCACCGTGAAGTGGTACCGCGAGAACGAACCGTGGTGGCGACCCCTGAAGGAGCGTGGGTCGTGAAGTTGACCGAGCTCGCGATCCCCGGCGCGTACGTCGTGGAGTCGACGGTCTGGGGTGACGATCGGGGCTTTTTTCGTGAGTGGTTTAAGCGCGCCGACTTCGAAGAGATCGGTGTCAACTTTCCGATTCACCAGGCCAATCTTTCGATGTCCAAGCGTGGCGTGGTGCGCGGACTGCACTACTCGATCGCGCCCGAGGGCCAGGCGAAACTCGTGACCTGCGCGTACGGGGAGCTCGACGACGTCATCGTGGACATTCGCGTGAGTTCTCCGACGTACGGCCTGGTCGAGGTGGTTCACTTGGCGGCCGATAAGGAACGATCGGTGCTAGTGCCCGGTGGCGCGGCGCACGGTTTTTGCGTGACGAGCGAACTAGGTGCGCTCTCCTACCTCTTGTCGTCGCCGTTCAACCCGGAAAAGGAATTGGAGATCAATCCCTTCGATCAGGTGCTCAACATTCCCTGGCCGCTGTCGGGCGGGGCCCTCACCAGCGAGAAGGACGCTCGAGCGCCGACACTGATGCAGCGCCTGTGGGCGGGTCAACTGCCGCACTACGTCGAGGGATCGCTTTAGGTGGAATTGACGCTCGATTGCTAGCGTGAGACGGGTGAGTACGTCTCCGCTTCGCTTAGTAACGAGTGACGCGCGTGAGGTGCAGTTACCCAGTGGCTCGACGTTGCCGGCTGTCGAGTCCGAGTCCCAGCTTCGAGGGTTGCTCGCGGGTCTCTCGGGCGTCGACGCGGTCGGCGCCGAAGCTCGAGCCGCCAAGCTCGCGACGCGTTCTCTGAAGAAAACGACGAAGCTCGCCGCGTTGGATCTCGCCATTTCCATGGTGGACCTCACGACGCTGGAGGGTGCCGACACCCCGGGGCGCGTCACGTCGCTCTGTACGAAGGCTCTACATCCCGATCCGAGTGACGCGAGCGTGCCCAGTGTGGCGGCGGTGTGCGTCTATCCCGACCTCGTCGCGCACGCCCGCCACGTCTTGGGTACGTCGAGCGTCAAGGTGGCGGCGGTGGCGACCTCGTTTCCCTCCGGTCGCGCGTCGCTCAACGTCAAACTGCTCGACGTGCGCGAAGCCGTCACTGCGGGCGCCGACGAAATTGACATGGTGATCGATCGAGGCGCCTTCCTCTCGGGTCGACTCGGCCAAGTCTTCGACGAAGTCGTCGCGGTGAAGGAAGCCTGTGACGGGGCACCCCTCAAGGTCATCCTCGAGACCGGCGAACTCGTGACGTACGACAACGTGCGACGCGCCAGTTGGATCGCCATGCTCGCAGGCGCCGACTTCATTAAGACCTCGACGGGAAAGGTGAGTGTCTCTTCGACGTTGCCCGCGGCACTGGTGATGCTCGAAGCCGTGCGCGACTTCGCGGAGGCGACGGGCGCACTCGTTGGTGTCAAAGTGGCCGGCGGCATCAGGAGTTCGAAGGACGCCCTGCGGTATCTCGTCGTCGTCAACGAAACGACCGGTTCGGCGTGGCTGACCCCGGATCGTTTTCGTTTCGGCGCGTCGTCACTGCTGAACGATCTCTTGATGCAACGATTGAAGCAGCGCAGTGGCGCGTACGTGCGCGCCGATGAGTTCAGCGGCGACTGATGAGCGACGAACTGACGAACTCGCGCCTCGGTGAAATGGCGTACGACCCGGCGCCCGAGTCGGCCGCGATCGCGCGCCTAAAGCCCAGTTACGGTCTCTTCATCGACGGCGAGTTCACCGATCCTTCGTCGCACGCCGCGTTCGTCACGCTCAATCCCGCCAACGAAGAGCCCCTCGCGAGCGTGGCCCAGGCCTCGAGCGCCGACGTCGACCAGGCCGTCGCCGCGGCTCGTCGCGCCTACGACACCGTCTGGTCCAAGACCACGGGCGCCGAGCGTTCGAAGTACCTCTTTCGCATTGCCCGTCTCATCCAGGAGCGTTCGCGAGAGTTGGCCGTGGTCGAAACGCTCGACAACGGCAAGCCCATCCGAGAGTCTCGCGACATCGACATCCCCTTGGCCGCGGCGCACTTCTTCTACTACGCCGGCTGGGCCGACAAGCTCGACTACGCGGGCTACGGCCCGGACCCGAAGCCGCTCGGCGTCGCGGGACAGATCATCCCTTGGAACTTTCCCCTGCTGATGGCCGCGTGGAAGTTGGCGCCGGCCCTCGCGGCGGGCAACACCTGTGTCCTCAAGCCCGCCGAGACGACGCCGCTCTCGGCGCTAGTGCTGGCGGAGATTCTCCAACAGGCGGAACTGCCGCCGGGTGTCGTGAACATCGTCACCGGCGACGGCACGACGGGCGCCGCGTTGGTCGATCACCCCGGCGTCGACAAGATCGCCTTCACCGGTTCGACCGAGGTCGGGCGACGCATTCAACAGCGCGTGGCCACGAGCCACAAACATTTGACCCTGGAACTCGGCGGCAAGGGCGCGAACATTGTCTTCGAGGACGCGCCGATCGACGAGATGATCGAGGGCATCATTGACGGCATCTTCTTCAACCAAGGTCATGTCTGTTGTGCCGGATCACGACTCTTGGTCCAAGAGTCCGTCGCGGACGACGTCCTGCGTCGTCTCATCCGTCGCGTCGATCAACTGCGCGTCGGCGATCCCCTCGATAAGAACACCGACGTGGGCGCCATTAACTCGGCCGCGCAACTCGCGCGCATCAAAGAGCTCACCGCCTACGGCGAGGAGGAGGGCGCGACGCGCTACACGAGTACGTGTGCGCTGCCCGACAAGGGCTACTGGTTCGCGCCCACGGTCTTTGCCGACGTGGCCCAGTCGCACCGGATAGCGCGCGAGGAGATTTTCGGCCCCGTCCTCTCGGTGCTGACCTTTCGCACGCCCGAAGAGGCTGTCGCCAAGGCCAACAACACCAACTACGGCTTGGCCTGTGGCGTATGGAGCGAAAAGGGTTCGCGCACGCTCTGGGTTGCCGAGCGTCTTCGCGCGGGGGTCATCTGGGCGAACACCTACAACCGATTCGACCCGACGAGTCCCTTTGGTGGCGTCCGCGAATCGGGCTTCGGTCGCGAGGGCGGGCGTCACGGCTTGGAGGCGTACCTCAATGTCTGAGGACCGCCTCGACGTTCGTAAGACCTACAAACTCCTCATCAACGGCGCCTTCCCGCGTTCGGAGTCCGGACGGAGCTACGAGGTCACCACGACGAAGGGTGAGTTCGTCGCCAACGTCGCGCAGGGTTCACGCAAGGACGTGCGCGACGCGGTCGTCGCCGCGCGCGCCGCGCAGGCGAAGTGGTGGGCGCAGAGTGCGTACGGCCGCGGCCAGGTGATCTACCGACTCGCGGAGATGGCCGAGTCGCGGCGCGACGAACTGGCCGAGCACGTGCGACTCTGCGAAGGTCTTTCGCCGAAAAAGGCGCAGGCGCGCGTGTCGAGAGCGATCGACCGGGTGGTCTGGTACGCGGGCTGGACGGACAAGATCGCCCAGATTCTGGGTTCGTCGAACCCCGTCGCCGGTCCCTTCTTCAACTTTTCGGTACCCGTGCCCAGTGGCGTCGTGGGCGTCGTGGCCGACCAGGACTCTTCGCTCGAGGCTTTCGTGGACGCCGTGCTCGCGCCCATCGCCGTCGGCAACACCGTCGTGGCGATTGCCAGCGAGAAGCGACCCACGCCCGCCGCGCTGCTCGGCGAGATGACCGCGACCTCGGACTTTCCCGGGGGCGTGCTCAACATCGTCACGGGCTTCACGGGCGAGGTGGCGCCCACGCTCGCGGCGCACGAAGACGTTGACGGGATCGATCTCGGTGGCGTCGACGAAGACTTCGCGAACGACCTCGCGCACAGTGCGGCCGGTTCAATTAAGCGCGTCCTTCGACCGAGTCCAACGGACGAAGCGTCACTTCGACGACTTCGTGCCTTCGTCGAGACCTCAACCGTGTGGCACACGATCGGACAGTAATGACCAATCCCTACGAACTCGCCCAACTCGCCGCGAACGAACTTCGAGAAAAGAGTGGCGTGGACCGCTACGACGTCGCCGTGGTGTTGGGCTCTGGTTGGAGGGAGGGCGCCGCCGCGCTCGGCACTCCCGCGAGCGTCGTGCCGACGACCTCACTGAGTGGTTTCGTAGCCCCGACGGTCGCCGGTCACAGCGGTCAGATTCTCTCTCTTAACTTGGGCGGTCTTCTGATCGGCCTCGTCGCGGGACGCGTGCACCTCTACGAGGGAAACACGGCCGACCAGGTGGTCCATCCCGTTCGAACGATGATCTTGGCGGGCGCGAAGAAGGTGGTTCTCACGAACGCCTGTGGCGGGCTCGATCTAGTCATCAGGCCTGGCAACGTCGCTCTCATCCGTGACCACCTCAACTTGACCGCGACCTCGCCCCTGGAGGGCGCCGCGCCGCCCGAGGGTTTCGCTTCGCGGTTCGTCGATCTCACCGATCTCTACAGCGCACGCCTGCGCGGTGCGGTGCACGCCGCGGTACCTGATCTGCACGAGGGTGTCTACGCCGGTTTTCGTGGACCGCACTACGAAACGCCCGCCGAGATCGAGATGGCGCGCGCCATGGGCGCCACGCTCGTGGGCATGTCCACCGTGCTCGAAGCCATCGCCGCGCGACATCTTGAGGCCGAGGTCCTGGGACTTAGTTTGGTCTCGAACTTTGCGGCGGGCGTGTCGACGAGTCCCTTGAATCATCTCGAGGTGCTCGAGGCCGGTCAGTCCGCCGCCGCGTCTTTGGGGGCGTTGTTGGCGCACGTCCTTTCGGTCCTGTGAACTCGTCCCTGCGCGACGAAGTCATCGCGTGGATCGCGCTCGACCCTGACGAAAATGATCGTCACACGTTGCAGGTTTTGCTCGACGCGGACGACGAGGCCGAGCTCGAACGCAGATTCGCCACGCCCTTGACCTTTGGCACGGCCGGTCTTCGTGGCCCCGAGATGGCCGGGCCGGCCGGCATGAATCGCGCGACCGTGCGCCGGGCCACCCAGGGTGTTCTCGCGTGGCTCGACCAGATCGGTGTGGATGCGACGAAGGGTGTGGTCGTCGGGCGAGACGCTCGACGCGGCTCGGAGGCCTTCAACGACGAAGTGGTTCAGGTTCTTCTCGGCGCCGGCGCCGTCGTTTTCGAGTTGCCGTCGCCGCTTCCGACACCTTTTGTGCCCTACTGCGTGAAGGCGCTCGGCGCGGCCGCGGGCATCATGATCACCGCGAGTCACAACCCGCCCGAGGACAACGGCTACAAGCTCTACGCGCGCGACGGGGCGCAGATCATTCCCCCCGACGACGAGACCGTCGAGCGTTTCGCGAGGAACGCCGGTCCGGCGATCTTGGCCGATCGCTCGGCGCCGGGACACGTCACCGTGTCGCCCGAGCTGCTCGAAGAGTACCGTTCGCACTTTCTCGATCGCTTTCAGCTCGACGAGGAGAGCGACCTTCGTATCACCTACACGCCACTGCACGGCGTGGGCGGCGAAACGATGATGAACCTGTTTAGCGACGCGCTCTACAAGTACGTGGCGCCGGTCGCGCTGCAGTTCAAGCCCGACGGATCCTTTCCAACCCTGCCGTTCCCTAATCCCGAAGAGCCCGGCGCGCTCGACCTCGCGATCGAAACCGCCAACGAAACGAACTCGACTCTCATCATCGCCAACGACCCCGACGCCGATCGCCTCGGCGCCGCGGCGAAGGACCGAAACGGCTGGCACTTGCTGCGAGGTGACGAGATCGGTTGGCTCTTGGCCTCGGCCCTGCTCGAAGAGATCGGCGCTGCTGGCCAGATGGTCGCCACCACCATCGTGTCGTCCACGATGCTCGCAAAGATGGCGCAGGCGTCGGGCGTCTCGTTCGCCACGACGTTGACGGGCTTTAAGTGGATCGCCCGGGCCGCCGGTAGTGGCGTGTTGGGTTTTGGCTATGAGGAGGCGTTGGGCTTTGCGGTCGACGCGCGCGTCGCCGACAAGGACGGACTGTCCGCGGCGCTCGCGCTGTCACGACTGGCGCACGAACTCTCGCTAGCGGGTCAAACGTTGTTCGATCGACTCGATGAACTCGAAACTCGCTTTGGTGTCCACTCGACGTCGCAGTTCGCCCTGCGTGCGGAGGGACCCGAGGCCGTAGCAACCATTCGCGGGGTCGTGGCGAAACTTGCCGCCGCGCCGCCGACGATGCTCGGGACGCTCGCGGTCGCCGAGGTGGTTGACCTCAACGACGGGTGGCTCGGTCTGCCGCCGACCGAGGGACTCGCGCTCGTGCTCGGCTCGATGGGTCGCGTCATCGTGCGTCCGTCGGGTACCGAACCCAAGGTGAAGGCCTACGTGGAAGTAACGCCGCCGAGGGAGGGCTCGTTAGCCGATCAGCGCGCGCTCGCCGCCGAGTTAATTCGCGGCGTGCTCGAGAGCCTGGCTGCCCTACTGCGCTTTTAAAGATCGAAGCGCGGCGTAGCCGGGTTTGATCACGTTGTTGATCATCGCGAGGCGCTGATCGAACTCGTAGAAGGTGCTCTTCGCCGCGTTGAGGGTCAGCCACTCCATGTCGGCCAGCGTCCAGCCAAAGGTGCTCGCGCATGTTTCGAACTCGCTGCTGAGCGTGATGCCGCTCATCAGGCGATTGTCCGTGTTGAGCGTGACGCGAAAGCGCAGTCGTTTCAAGAGATCGATGGGATGGGTGGCGATCGACGTCGCGGCACCGGTGTGGACGTTCGAGGTCGGACAGACCTCGAGGGGGATCCGGCGGTCGCGCACGTAGTTCGCGAGGCGTCCGAGTTCGTGGTGCCCGTTGACCTCGTGGATGTCGTCCACGATGCGCACGCCGTGACCGAGTCGCTCCGCGTTGCAGAACTGGACCGCTTCCCAGATTGAGGGGAGTCCGAAGGCTTCGCCGGCGTGAATCGTCAGGTGAAAGTCCTCTCGCTGGATGAGGTGAAAGGCGCGCAGGTGTTGAGTCGGGCGAAAGCCGTCTTCCGGTCCGGCGATGTCAAAGCCGCAGACGCCCTCGTCGCGGAAGTTCACCGCAAGATCGGCGATGGTCTCACTGAGACTGGCCTGGCGCATCGCCGAGAGAATGGCGCGAACGACGATGCGATGGCCTTCGTTCGCGGCCTCTTTGGTGCCGAGGGCGATGCCGTCGAGGACGGCTTGGACGACTTCGTGCAACGTGAGTCCGGCGTTGAGGTGCAACTCGGGTGCGAAGCGCACCTCGGCGTAGATAACGCCGTCACGGGCGAGGTCGATCGTGCTCTCGGCGGCGACGCGCTCTAACTGGTCTCGCGTCTGCATCACCGACGTCGTGTGAATGAAGCCTTCGAGGTAGCGAACGAGGTCGCTGCCCGGGGCGTCAACGATGAACCACTGTTGTAGTTCGTGGGGGTCGTTCGTCGGCAGACCTTGGTAGTTGACCTCGCGCGCGAGTTCGAGGATGGTTTCGGGCCGAAGGCCGCCGTCGAGATGTTCGTGCAGGAGTACCTTCGGAGCTCGCTTGATGGTCGCGAGGGTTAAATCGGTACTTGCCATCAAGTAAGGCTAGCCAGCGTGGACGAATACGCAAGGGTCGACGAGCCCGAATCCGGGCCGTTCTCTCTCGCCACGCTGGTCACATTCATTTCGTGAAACAACTCACTACACTTCTGGCGATCGCGCGATCGCAAGATCGCACGATCGCACGATCGTCCAAAGGAGGACTGGCGTGGACACTCCGAAGACCACCCTGTACGCGAAGTTCAGCGACCCCGGCGCCGTCGCGACGAAGTGGAAAGTAACCCTTCACGTGCTGCAGTTGGCGGAGTTGTTTTGGATCACTACGGTTCGCGCCGACGATTGCCCTCACGTCACGCCACTGGTCGCCGTCTGGCTCGACGACGCGCTGCACTTTTGCACCGGCGTCGATGAGCAAAAGGCGATCAACATTCGCGACAACGCGCACGTCACCCTGACGACGGGCCGCAACAGCTGGGACCGAGGCCTCGACGTCGTGCTCGAGGGCGACGCTCTTCGAGTCAGCGACGACGCTCTGCTGAAACGTCTTAGTAGAGCGTGGACCACGAAGTGGGACGCTCGATGGCGCTACGAAGTGCGAGACGGCTACTTCCACCAAGACGGCGCCGGGCCGGTCATCGTCTTTTCGGTAAAGCCTTCGAGGATCACGGCCTTCGCCAAGGGCGACTTCAGTGTCACGCGATACAACTTCTGACCTTCGACTTCATCGCAACGAAGCAAGCCGACCTACTCGTCGATGAGGTCGAGTAAGAGTGTCGCCGCCGCACGCGGCGCGCTGCCCAGTACCACCGCGTGCGCGATCGTGACGCGACCGGTCGCGAGGTGGGCTTCGTCGTCGGCGTGCAACTCGAGTAGTGGTTGGCCCTTTGAAACCTTGTCGCCCTCTCGCACGAGACACCTCACCCCGGCGGTCGCGCTGACGGGGTCTTCCTTACGGGCCCGACCCGCGCCCAGACGCCACGCCGTGACGCCCACGGCCAGTGCGTCAATCGACTCGACGACACCGTCGTGGGCGGCGACGACGTCCTCGCGAAGGGCCGCCAAGGGCATGGTCGCGTCCGGGTCGCCACCTTGGGCGTGAATCATCCGTTCGTAGACTTCGTACGCTGACCCGTCGTCGAGCCTGTCACTCGGGTTCACGTCGATACCTACGAGCTCGGTCATGAGCTTCGCCAGCGCGATCGTGAGTTCGCGAACGTCGCTCGGGCCGCCCCCGCGCAGCACCTCTACCGCTTCGGTGACTTCGAGGGCGTTGCCCACGGCCCGGCCCAACGGTGCGTCCATCGCCGTCAGTTGGGCCACGGTCTTCACGCCGTGGGCGCGACCGAGCCCCACCATGGTGACGGCGAGTTCCTTCGCGCGTTCGACACTCTTGATAAAGGCGCCTCGACCAACCTTGACGTCGAGGACCAGGGCCTCGGTGCCTTCGGCGATCTTCTTCGACATGATCGAGGACGAGATGAGCGGGATCGACTCCACCGTTCCCGTGACGTCACGCAGCGCGTAAAGCTTTCGATCGACGGGGGTGAGTCCCGATCCCGCCGCGCAGATCACGGCACCCACCGTTTCGAGCTGAGAGCGGATCTCGTCGTTTGTTAAGAACGGCCGCCAACCGGGAATCGACTCCAACTTGTCGAGCGTGCCCCCGGTGTGGCCGAGTCCGCGACCTGAGAGTTGTGGGACTGCGGCGCCACACGCGGCGACGAGGGGAGCGAGAATGAGTGAGATCTTGTCCCCGACGCCCCCGGTGGAGTGTTTGTCAACCGTGGGACGAGAGAGTCCCTGCAGGTCGAGTCGTTCGCCTGATTCAATCATCCGGTCGGTCCACGTGCCGAGTTCTTGGAGCGTGAGACCGTTGAAAAATATGGCCATGAGGAGAGCGGACATCTGCTCCTCGGCGACCTCGCCGCGTTCGTAGGCGTCAAGTATCCACGAGATCTCTTCGTCGCTCAGTTCAGCGCCGTCGCGCTTTTGGGTGATGACGTCCACCGCGGAAAACATGCTCACGGGTTTCGCCGTATCCCCAGATCCTCGGGGCCAAAGGCCCCGGGTAGCAGTTCACCGAGTCGCCGCGGGACCGCGCCGTCGCCCGCGTCCACGAGTAGATCGGCGCCGCCGTGCTCAAAGAGCAGTTGACGGCACCGTCCACAGGGCGTGATCGGCTTGCCGTCTCCGGCGACGATGGACACCGCGACGAGTCTCGCGCCGCCCTCGCGAATGAGGTCGCTGACGAGTGAGCACTCCGCGCAGAGCGTGAGTCCGTAACTCGCGTTCTCAACGTTGGAGCCGACAACGGTCTTGCCGTCACTGGTGAGTGCACCGGCGCCCACCGTCACGTTCGAGTACGGCGCGTACGAGCGCTTCGTTGCCTCACGAGCCAAGGTGCGCAGGTCCGCCCACGCGATTTCAGGGGCCGAACTCACGTCCTCACTGTACACTTTGCGCTGCGTGACTAACTTTCGATTTTCTTCCGTCGTCGTACGTGACGAAGTCGCCACCGCTGTCCACGAAGGCCGCGGTGTCGTCGCCCTCGAGACGACGATCGTTGTGCACGGTCTGCCCTCACCCGTGAACCTCGAGGTCGCCCGCGAGTGTGAGACGTCCGTACGTAACGGCGGATCCGTTCCCGCGACGATTGGCGTCTTGGACGGACGGGTCGTCGTGGGACTCACTAGCGATGAACTCGAGCGACTCGCCGATCCGCAGCGCGGCGCCGCAAAACTCTCGGCCCGTGACTTAGGTATCGCTCTCGCGGCGGGCACCGACGGCGCGATGACCGTCGCGGCCACGATCACGATCGCGGAACACGTGGGCATCAGCGTGATGGCGACGGGCGGCCTCGGCGGCGTGCACCGCGACGCGAACAAGAGCTACGACGAGTCGGCGGACTTGACCGCGCTCTCGCGCCGGTCCGTGCTCGTCGTGGCTTCGGGCGTGAAGTCGATACTCGACATCGGCGCCACGCTCGAGCGGCTTGACACCTTGGGCGTGCCGGTCGTGGGTTACGGCACGCACCAGTTTCCCGGCTTCTATCTGCGCGACAGCGGTTTTGAACTCGACTGGTCGGTCGCGAGCGCCGACGAAGCCGCCGGCGCGTTTCTCTGCCACCGCGAACTCATGGCCACGGGATTCTTAGTGGCCAATCCCGTCGCCGCCAATCAAGAGCTCGATCGCCATCTGCACGACGAAGCGTTGGAAGGCGCGTTGACCAGGGCGCAACTCGAGGGCGTCAGTGGCAAAGCGGTGACGCCGACGTTGCTCGCGGAGTTCGCTCGTCACACGGGGGGACTGAGCGTGGAGGTGAATCGTGACCTCGTGGTGGCGAACGCTGGTCTGGCTGGCGCTATAGCCACGTCGCTCGCGCGCGACCTCGCGTGACCCGACGCGTCGTTGTCCTGGGCGACGTCATGCTGGACGTCGCCGTGCAACCCACTGCGGCGCTGGCACTCTCGAGCGACACGCCGGCCAACATTCGAGTGACCCGCGGCGGCTCGGGAGCCAACGTGGCGATCGCGTTGCGAGCGAGCGGGCACGAGGTGCTCTACGTCGGCGCCGGTGGCCGCGACCGCGCCCACGACGTCTTCGTTTCGGCACTGCGCGACGCGAACGTGACGCCCCTGTTGGAGTCGATCGAGGGCTCGACCGGCACGGTGGTGTCGATCGTCGCGAGCGACGGACAACGTTCGATGTTGACCGATCGCGGAGTCAACTCACGTCTCAGTGGGACGTTCGTCACCGCGCGACTCGAAGAACCCTTTGATCACCTGCACGTTTCGGGCTATCTGTTGCTTGACTCGGCGACGCGGTCCATCGGCGTGGGCGCTCTCGCGCTGGCGCGAAGTCGAGGGTCCTCCACCTCGGTCGACGTCTGTTCCGTGGCGCCGCTTCGCGAGCTGACGCCGCCGAAATTTCTCGAGGCCGCCGCGGCCGCCTCGATGCTCTTCTCGAATGAGGAAGAGGCGTTGACGCTGACGTCGAAGGACGACGTCGAGAACGCGCTGGAAGTCCTGGGTTCGTTGTTCGACGAAGTCGTCATCACCGTCGGCGCCCGAGGCGCGCTCGGCGCGCGTGGCGCGGATCGATTTCGCGCGGGCGCGAGCAGCGGGTCCGTCGTCGACACGACGGGGGCCGGCGACGCCGTCACGGGGACGTACCTCGGCGAGCGGCTCAACGGCGAAGAACCGCCAGCGGCCCTGGAGGCCGCGATGCTGGCCGCCGCCCACGTCGTGAGCGGCCTCGGGTCACTCGGCTAGTCGCGCAGGTAGGGCTGTCCGTCGGCGGCGGGGGCGCGCACGCGTCCGATGAGACCGGCGACGACGGCGATGGTGATGAGGTAGGGGATCATCTGCAGGATGTAGATCGACACCGGCACCTGATAGGTCACCAGTTCGTACGAGAGGTAGACCGAGAGCCCGAAGATGATCGACGCGACGACGGCGCCCGAGGGACGCCAGCGGCCAAAGATCAACGCGGCGAGCGCGATGTAGCCCCAGCCCGAGGTGTAGCCGACCTGGAACTGGCCCTGGGTCGCCATGAAGGCGACGCCGCCGAGTCCGGCGATAGCGCCGCCGAGTACGACGTTGATGTAGCGCACGCGGATGACGTTGATGCCCACCGTCGCGGCCGCGCGGGGGTGTTCACCCACCGCGCGCACGTGCAGTCCGTAACGGGTCTTAAACAGGGCGAAGCTCACGGCGGCGACCAAGACGATCATCAGGTAGAAGAAGCCCGACTGGTTGAAGAACACCGGGCCGATGATCGGGATCTTGGAGAGCAGCGGGATGGCCAGGTTCGGCGCCAGGTTGCCGGTGTTGAAGTTCGGAAACGGCGTGAGGACCTGGAGATTCAGATAGGACGAGAGGCTACTCAGCATGGTGACGAGCACGACGCCCACGATGATCTGGTCCGAGCGGTAGCGCAGCGACAAGAAGGCGAGTACCAGCCCGATAAGCGCCCCCGCGACCGCGCCAGCGATCGCGGCGAAAAAGAAGTCGTGGGTCGTCGAGACGATCATGCTGCCCAGAAAGGCGCCGCCGATGAACTGGCCCTCGATGGCAATGTTGACCACGCCCGCGCGTTCACACATCACGCCCGAGAGCGATCCGAAGATCAGAACCATCGCGGCCGCGGAACTCCCGACCAGGATGGTCGTGATGTTGACCGACGAAACGGGCGAGGGCCCCGGTGAGCGCGCCGCCCAAAAGAGCAGGGCGAGTAAAAACAAGATCGCGACGCCGCCAAAGCGCGCCATGACGGCGCGCCGGGGTTGGCGCACGAACACCTCGGCCGCGGCCGCGATCATGACCAGTCCGAGCACCACGTCGGTCCAACGCGTCACCACGGTGAGCGATCCGAGGTGCCAGGGGGCGTTGGTGAGGTTGAGCGGGGTGAAGGTGAGCGACGAGTGCGCGCGCGACTCACTACCCCAGCCGAAGACGAAGACCGTGAAGATACCTATGAGGGCCATCAGTACCGCGATCACGCGCGTGCGCCGATTCTTCACGAGCGGCGTCTCTTTCGACGTGGTCCTGGTGCTCAGAAGACTCACGAGCCCCATCCCGTCGTCGCGAGTTGCACACTGGCCGTGGACACACCGCGTAATCGGAAGATCTCCTTCACGAGGACCGGCGTCGCCACGAAGAGCACGATCACCGATTGGATGACCGTCGCCAAATCGAGGGGGATTCCGGTCGCCGCTTGCATGTTTCGTCCGCCCACCCCGAGGGCCGCGAAGAGCAGCGCGGCCCAGACGATCCCCATCGGCTTGTTTCGTCCGAGCAACGCTACGGTGATCGCGGTGAAGCCGATGCCCGCGTTGCCGATCAGGAATCCGCCATCGATGTAGTGCGTGGTGCTCGCGACCTGGACCACGCCGGCGAGCCCGGCGAGACCGCCCGAGATGAGAAAGGCGACCACGATCACCGATCGTGCGTTGATGCCCGAGGCTCGTGCGGCCGACGGGTTGGCCCCGGTCACTCGGAAATCGAAACCGAGCGAGGAGCGGTTGAGGAGCCACCACGCGAAGGCCACGACCAGCGCGGCCACGAACACGCCGAAGCTGACTCGTAGACCTGAACTCGAGCCGAAGAGCGGCGCCAGCTGGGCCGAGGGGTCCATCGTGCGCGAGATGTCGTTCTGTTGGCCGGGCTGTTGGAAGGGCGTCGAGAGCACCATGAACAGCAAGAACGCGTAGGCCACGTAGTTGAACATCAGCGTCACGATGACTTCGTGCGCGCCGGTGTAAGCCTTCAACACACCGGGCACCGCGCCACAGATCATCCCGCCGGCGATGCCCGCGAGCAGCGTGAGCGGCAGGTGCAAGATCGTGGGCATGTGCAGCATCGAGCCGACGACGGTGCCCGAGATGCCGCCAATGACGGCCTGGCCGTTCGCGCCGATGTTGAACAGACCCGTCTGGAACGCAATGCCCACGCCAATGCTCACGATCACCAGCGGCGTCGCGTACGTGAACGTCTCGGAGATCGGCGTCAGGGTGTTGGTCCACCCCTTACCGGTGACGAGGGAGTGCCAGAAGCCCTGCGGGTCGACGATCGAGCCCGTGAACATCGAGCGATACGCCGCGCCCACGTTATTGAACGTGACGTTGAGCGCGTGGGGCACGCCGTCCCATCCGTGAAAGATCGCTCGCCACGCGTCGAGCACGGCGGGCGTCGTGGTGATGATGATGAGGGCCCCGACGACGAGACCGAGGACCAGGGCGAAGACGGTGACGACGATGGGACTGCTCGACGTGTAGCGAACCCACAGTGAGGGTCGCGGCGGTGCCGCCGTCACCTCAGACACTGGCCGTCTCCGAGGTGTGGCCCGTCATCAGCAGACCAATGGACTCTCGGCTCACCGAGGGATCCACGACGCCGCTGATCTTGCCTTCGTACATCACGGCGATTCGATCACCCAGGGCCAACACCTCGTCGAGTTCGGACGAGACGATGAGTGAGCCGTTGCCATGGTTGCGGTGCTCGATGATCTGGCGGTGCACGTACTCAATCGAGCCGACGTCGAGCCCGCGCGTGGGTTGCGAGGCGATGAGGAACTCGAGCGGTCGTGAGAGCTCGCGGGCCACGATGACCTTTTGCTGGTTGCCACCCGACAGAGAGCTGGCGGGCCCTTGTATCGAGGTGGTGCGGATATCGAAGTCGTGCACCAGGCGAACGGCGTTGTCGTTGACCGCGGCGAGATCACGCGTGCCGTGACGCGCGAAGGGTGCTCGCCGAGGCGTGTTGAGCACCAAATTGTCGGCGACCGACATCGACAAGACCAACCCGTCTCGTTGTCGGTCTTCGGGGATGTGGCCGAGCCCGGCGTCGAGGGCCTGACGCGGCGTGAGATTGGTGATGTCGCGTCCGTGCAGGGTGATCGTGCCCGACAGGACGGGTCGCATGCCCACCAGGGCCTCGACGAACTCGGTCTGTCCGTTGCCCTGCACGCCGGCGAGCGCCATCACCTCACCGGCTCGCACGTCGATTGAGACGCCGTCAACGGCAACGAGACCGCGATCGCCGAGTACGACGAGGTCACGGACCTCGAGCACCTCAGCACCGGGATTGAACGGTGACTTCTCGACCGTGAGTTGGACGTTGCGACCAACCATCATGGAGGCCAGTTCGGACTCGGAGGCGCTGGGCTCGGCCGTGCCCACGACGTGTCCCTGTCGAATCACGGTGATGACGTCGGCGACCGCCTTCACTTCTTTCAGTTTGTGGGTGATGAAGAGGATGGACTTACCGGCCGCGGCGAGCGAGCGCATGATCGCCATGAGCGAATCGATCTCTTGGGGCGTCAGCACCGCCGTGGGTTCGTCGAGGATCAACAGTTCGGCGTCGTGGCTGAGGGCCTTGAGGATCTCCACGCGTTGCTGGAGACCGACGGGAAGGTTTTCCACGATGGCGTCGGGGTCGACGTCGAGGTGGAACTGCTGGGACAAGCGCTCGATGTCCTCGGTGGCTCGGCGGTAGTCCACGCGATCGAACGACTTGGTCGGTTCGAAGCCCAGCACCACGTTTTCGGTGACCGAGAAGACCGGGACCAACATGAAGTGTTGGTGGACCATGCCGATGCCGCGGCGAACGGCCTCGCCCGAATCCGCTATCGGCGCCACGACGCCGTCGATGAGGATCTCTCCCTCATCGGGTCGCAACAGTCCGAAGAGGACGTTCATCAGGGTCGACTTGCCGGCGCCGTTTTCACCCAGCAACGAGTGGATCTGACCCGGTTCAACTTTGAGACTGATCTGGTCGTTCGCGGTGAACGAGCCGAAACGCTTCGTTATGCCGCGCAGTTCAAGTTGCATGAAGCCTCATCGTGTGCCGCGACAAAGACCCGGGGTTCGGTGTCCCGGGTCTTTGTCGTGGCGTAGCGCCGCAAGGCGCTACCTCGTTATTTGGCTGGGTACTTGTTCGGGTTCACCGAGATCGTGCCGGCGATGATCCCCGCCTTGGCGGTGGCGATCTTCGACTTCAGCGCCGAGGGAACCGTGATGCCGCCGTACTCGAGAGCCGTGCCGCTGTTCTTCAACGTTCCCACGTACGTGCCGGCGGCGAAGGTGCCCTTCGCCGCGGAGAGCACTGCGGCTTCCACCGAAGGCTCGACGCCCTTGGCGACGGTGCCGACGAACCACTTGCAGTCCGCCTTGTCCGCGACGCAACCATTGCTGTCCACCCACATGACGCTGTGACCCGCGCCGGCCAGCTTGGCCGCGGCGATTGAGCCGAGTCCGACCGAACCCGCGACGGGAAAGACAATGTCGGCCCCTTCGGAGAAGAAGGTCGTCGTGTCGGTCTTGCCGGCGGTCTGGTCAGTGAAGTTGCCGACGAAGGTACCCTTGCCGTTGCACACCGCGAGCGTGCACGCGCCCTTGGCCGGGGTCCAACCAAGGACCTTCACGGACTTGCTGTAGGTCTTGTCGTAGTAGCGCACGCCGGCGACAAAGCCGTTCATGTAGAGCGTCACCGACGGGAACGGCTGGCCCCCGTACGTGGCGACCGTGCTGGTCGTGGACATGCCGGCCGCGAGAATGCCTCCGAGGAAGCCCGCCTGGTCGGTCTCGTACTGCAGTGACGAGACGTGCGTACCCTTCTTCACCTTGGGCGCGTCGTCCACGATCGCGAACTTCTGGCTCGGGTGGGCGTTGGCGGCCTTGGCGGTCGCTTGGTCCATCAAGAAGCCCACCGTGACGATGATGCCGCAGTTCTTAGAGATGAAACTGTTGATGTTGGGCGCGTAGTCCGCTGATGACGTAGACGAAAGGTACGTGTACGAAATGTTGCTGTCTTTCTTGGCGGCATCCTTCAAGCCCGCGTACGCCGAAGCGTTGAAGGACTTGTCGTTGATGCCACCGGTGTCGGTAACGACGCAGGCTTTGAACTTCGACGCGGCAGAAGCCGACATCGTTGTCGCGGCCACACTCACTGTCAAAGTACCCAGTACCAGCGTGCCGGCTCCAAGTACCGTCGTGAGGCGACGAATTCTCCCCATTTGTCTCTCCCTCATTCGTTTGTCAACCCTTGAAAAGGATTGTTCGAGGATGAAAAGAGACCTCCGACTCGGCCACGATGCACTCTCGAATAATTGTCATTCGTGACACTACTGCTTAGTCGCTGGGCCCCGGGAGCGCCGCGAGAGTCTTGGCGCGCGGGGTTTATGCGAGAAACGCGCTACGTCGTATCGGCGCGGCCGGTGTGACGCGGTAGGGCAAATGAAACCCCGAGGGCGACGAGCGTGATGACCGCCGAGATTTGAAAAGCCCGCTGGTAGCCCGAAGTTAGGGCCGCGGCTTTCGTCGCGTGGTGCAACATCGACATCGTCCGATCGGTGGCGACGGTGGCGAGAATTGCCAGCGCCAGTGATCCACCGACCTGGCGAGCAGTGTTGAGTAGCCCCGAGGCCAGACCCGCGTCGGCGCGGTCGACGCCCGACGTCGCGGCCATCGCCAGGGGGACAAAGAGTAGACCCATGGCGAACGCGGTGATGAACGATGCCACCAAGACGTGGCCCCAGAACGAGCTGGTTGGCTGAATGAACGAGAGCCACAAGAAGCCCAACGTCGCGAGCGACGCGCCCACTTGAAGCAGCGGTTTGACGCCGAACTTCGCGATGAGTCGCGAGGAGATCTGGGCCCCCAGGATGATGGCAATCGCCGTCGGCACGAACGCGACACCGGCCTTCACGGGTCCGAACTTCAAGACAAATTGGAAGTAGTAGGTCAAGAAGTACCACATGGCAAAAAAGACGCCGCCCACGAGGACCATGATGGCGTTCGCGGTGGAGAGAGGTCGTGAGCGAAACATCCGAAAGGGCACCAGTGGGTGCGAGGCGACCTTGGCCTCCCAGACGTAAAAGCCGACGAGCACGACGAGCCCGCCAATCAGCCACTCGAGCGTGAACGCCGAGGTCCACGCGTGCGTTGTCGTGTTCACGACCGCGTAGATCACCGAGGCCAGACCACCGGTGACGAGCACCGAACCCGTGACGTCGAGCTTGGACGTGGCGTCCTTGTTGCGCATTTCGCGCAGGTACTTCAAGGCGGCGACGCCGGCGATGAGCCCGAGGGGCACGTTGATGAAGAAGATCCATCGCCACGACACCAGGCCCGTCAAGATGCCACCCAACAGAGCGCCGACCGCGCCACCGGCGCCCGCGACCGCGCTCCAGGCACCAATAGCCTTGGGTAGCCGGGGGCCGTGAAAGGTCGTGACGATGATGGTCAAGGTGGCGGGCGAGAGAATGGCGCCGCCGAGTCCCTGCACGGCGCGCATCGCGATCATCTGGGTGCCCGAGTGGGCCACACCCGCGCCAATACTGGCGACCGTGAAAATCAAGATGCCCGTCAGGTAGACGTGTCGGCGACCGAAGTAGTCGGCCATTCTTCCACCGAGCAGGAGAAACCCCGCGAAGGTCAGAACGTACGCGTTGATGACCCACTGCGCGCTGGAGTACGAGAAGTTCAGATCTTCTCCCATGCGCGGCAGGGCCACGTTGACGATCGAGACGTCGAGCACCACCATGAACTGCGCGATGCACGCAATCAAGAGAATCACCCAGTCCGACGCCTGGTGATCGGCCTCGAGGAGTTCGACGGTGTTCTCAGACATTTTCTGAGTGTAATAGTGAGCCCGTGACATTGACCACGTCGCAAAAACTGCGGGGTGGCGATTTCGGCCACACTAGAAGATATGGTTGCTCAGTTCATCTTCACCATGCGAGACCTTCGCCGCTTCTATCCACCCGACCGCGAAGTCTTGAGGGGCATCAATCTCTCGTTCTACCCGGGCGCCAAGATTGGCGTCATTGGCGCTAACGGTTCGGGCAAGACCTCGCTGCTTCGCATCATGGCCGGGCTCGACGACGGATTCAGTGGCGAGGCGCGACTAACGCCGGGCTTTAGCGTGGGCTACCTCTCCCAGGAGCCTCAACTCGACGCGACGAAGGACGTCGTGGGAAACGTCGCCGACGGCGTGGCCGAGCAGCGCGATCTCCTGCTTCGCTTTAACGAGGTCTGCGCGGCGATGGCCGATCCCGAGGCGGACTTTGACGCACTCTTGAGCGAGCAGGCCGCTCTGCAGACCAAGATCGACGCGGCGAACGCTTGGGACCTGGAGCGCACGCTCGAAATCGCGATGGACGCGCTGCGCCTGCCCGCGCCCGACGCGGACGTGGCGACGCTGTCGGGTGGTGAGCGCCGCCGGGTGGCGCTCTGTCGACTACTGCTCTCCCAGCCGGACCTGCTCTTGCTCGACGAGCCAACGAACCACCTCGACGCCGAGTCGGTGGCGTGGTTAGAGCGCACCTTGGTGGAGTACAGCGGCACCGTCGTCGCCATCACCCACGACCGTTACTTCCTCGATAACGCCGCGCGGTGGATACTCGAGTTGGACCGCGGTCACGGCATTCCCTGGGAGGGCAACTACTCGTCGTGGCTCGAACAGAAGCAGGCCCGTCTCGCCGCCGAAGAGAAGGCCGACAAAGTTCGCCAGGCCTCCCTGGAGCGAGAGTTGGAGTGGATCCGACTCTCACCGCGCGCTCGCCAGAGCAAGGGCAAGGCCCGTCTCAGTTCGTTCAACGAACTCGTCGCCGAGTCGGAGTCGGCCGACCGACGAGCCGACCGTCTCGAGATCGCGATTCCCCCCGGCCCCCGGCTCGGCGACGTGGTCGTGAACGCGAGGGGCCTCACCAAGGGCTTCGAAGAGCGTCTACTCGTCGAGGACCTCAACTTTCTCTTGCCGCCGGGCGGCATCGTGGGCGTCATTGGCCCCAACGGCGCCGGCAAGACCACGCTCTTTCGCATGATGGTCGGCGAAGAGAAGCCCGACGCCGGATCAATCGAGATCGGCTCGACCGTCCAGTTCGCCTACGTCGACCAGTCTCGCGACACCTTGAACGCCGCGAACACCGTCTTTGACGAGATCAGCGGGGGGCAAGAGCACATGGTCGTGGGTTCACGCGAGATCCACGCGCGCGCGTACGTCGCGAGCTTCGGCTTCAAGGGGAGCGATCAACAAAAGAACGTGGGCGAGATCTCGGGCGGCGAACGTAATCGCGTGCAACTCGCCAAGGTGCTTCGAAGCGCCGGGAACGTGCTCCTCCTCGACGAGCCGACGAACGACCTCGACGTCGACACGCTGCGCGCGCTGGAAGACGGGCTACTGTCGTTTCCCGGCTGTGCCGTTGTCATCAGTCACGATCGCTGGTTCCTGGACCGGATCTCGACGCACGTCCTCGCCTTCGAAGACGACGCGGTGGTTCGTTGGTTCGAGGGGAACTTCTCGGACTACGAGGCCGATCGCCACAAGCGTCTCGGCACCGACGCTGATCAGCCCCATCGACTTCGCTACAAGCCAATCACTCGTTCTTAGAGCGCGTTTCATCACGCGTTCGACGTAAGGTGCACTCTGTGGCAAAAGGCACCGACTACTCGACGTACCTGCGCATTAATGACCTCTTGAAGCTGCAGATTCCCCTCACTGACGACGCGCCCGACGAACTGCTCTTCATCGTCGTTCACCAGTCCTACGAACTCTGGTTCAAGGTGATGATCGATGAACTGAAACGCGCGGCGAGCGTTCTTCACCAGAACGAACCGTGGCGCGCGGTCTCACACTTACGAAGAATGGTGGAGATAGAAGAGCTGTTGCTCACTCATCTACGCCTCCTCGACACCATGTCACCGGAGGGCTTCTTGAAGTTTCGCGACCCCCTCGACCCCGCCTCGGGCTTTCAATCCTTCCAGTTTCGCGCCGTCGAATTTCTGAGCGGCGGCGGCCGATTGGCGGTGCTGAGTTTCGAGTTCTTCGACGACGAACAGCGCGAGTGGTTGCGCGCCATCAGCGAGATACCGAGCGTGTGGTCGGGATTCGAACACTCCCTTCGCACCACCGTGGGCGCCGCCGCGGACGAGGACCTCGTGGACGTTGTCCGCGCGCTGTATCACTCGCACGCGGACGCCGCGAGAACCGCCCTGCACACCGTGGCGGAGCTCTTAATGGACCACGACGAGAATCTGGCGATCTGGCGTCACCAGCACGTGCTGATGGCGGGACGCCAGATTGGCCGTCGTCCGGGCACGGGTGGCAGCGAGGGTATGGCCTACCTCGAGACCACCTTGAACCAACGTCTCTACCCCGTGCTGTGGGAAGTGAGGTCCGTGCTGTGAGCACCCGTGACGAATGCGTCGCCCTCGACGCCACGGACGCGCTCGCGCCACTGCGCGATGAGTTCACTCTCAACGAGCATGAGATCTACCTCGACGGCAACTCCCTTGGTCCCGTGTCACGTGCGGTGTCGAAGCGCGTCAACGAAGTCATCAACGAACAGTGGGGGCACGGCCTCGTGCGCAGCTGGAACGACGCGGGTTGGATGGCGATGCCCACCCGCCTCGGCGACCGACTCGCGCCCCTGATCGGTGCGAAACCCGGCGAGGTCCTCGTCGCCGACACGCTCACCTTCATGCTCGCCAAACTCATCGGCGGCGCGCTGGATCAACGAAAGGACCGTTACGTGGTCTTGACCGACGCGGCGAACTTTCACTCGGACCTCTATATCGTCCAGGCCATGGCTTCCAGGGCCGGGCGCCCGATCACGGTCAAGGCCATCGAGCGAAGCGCCCTGGAAGGTGAACTGAGCGAGGACGTCGCGCTCGTCATGTTGACCCACGTGGACTTTCGCAGTGGCGAGATGCTCGACCTGAAGGGCATCACCACGAAGGTGCACGACGTGGGCGCGTTGATGCTCTGGGACTTGGCGCACTCTGCGGGCGCAGTGCCCCTCGACGTTGAGGGCGCCAACGTGGACTTCGCGGCCGGCTGCGGCTACAAGTACCTCAACGGCGGTCCGGGCTCACCGGGCTTTCTCTACGTGCGTAAGTCCTGGCAGGGCGTGCTGGAGAATCCCTTGCCGGGCTGGCTCGGTCACGCTCGGCCCTTTGATTTCGAGAGCGAGTACGTGCCCGCAAAGGGCATGCAGGCCTTCGTCACGTCGTCGCCGTCCATCGTCGCGCTCGCCGCACTCGACGGGGCGCTCGACGTGTGGGAGCGCGCGTCAATGGAGCAAGTGCGCGTGAAGAGCCTCCGACTGACCGACCTCTTTATCGAACTCGTGGAGGCGAGACTACCGGACGTCTTCGACATCGCCACGCCGCGCGATCACGCCAAGCGCGCCAGTCAAGTCGCGCTTCGCCACGCCGAGTCCTACGGGATCGTGCAAGCGCTCATCGAGCGCGGCGTCGTCGGTGACTTTAGAGATCCCGACATTGCCCGCTTCGGCTTTACGCCGCTGTACCTGCGATTCGTCGACGTCTTCGATGCAGTGGAGATTCTCGTCGAGGTGATGAACACCGAGTTGTATCGCGACGCCAAGTTCGCGCAGCGTAACGCCGTTACCTAAAAAAGGTCCGAACGCTGCTGAACGTAGGCGTCCAGGGTCCGCTGGTTGGCTACGCGTACGGGCACGATTTCGACAAGGTCGTCCAGCGAGTACGCCCTCGCCGGACCTTCCGGACCCTCGTCGAGGAGTTCGCCGCCCGTGACGCGCCTCGCGATACTGGCCCGCCCCCAAGAGCGGCCAATGCACGGCTACGAGATGATGCAAGAACTGTCGGAGCGGACCCCAGGTCTGTGGCAGCCAGGTCCCGGATCCAGCTACCCGGCGCTGCAACTTCTAGAAGACCAAGGACTAGTGCGCTCCGAGAGCGCCGACGGTCGTCGTCAATTCACGTTGACCGAAGAAGGTCGCGCCGAGTTGAAGTCTCGACCCGAAGGTTCGGCGCCCTGGGAGACGATGGTCAGCCAAGCGGACCAGGGGGACATCGCCATCTATCGCGCACCGTCGCGTTGACGGATCGTCCGCATCGGTCAAGATAATGAAGTGAAGCAGTCAGCGGGAAAGGAACCAGTCAACGCGGTCGCCATCGTGACGGGCGTCGGTCGTCGTGAGGGCATCGGTTTTGCCGTGGCCGAGCGACTCGCGCGCGACGGATTCGACGTGGGCTTCAACTACTGGACTCCCTATGACCAACGGATGGCCTACGGCGCCGACGTGACCACCGCGGACGAACTCACGACCCGCATAACTGAACTGGGACGTGGCGCCGCCGCCGTTGAAGCCGACCTCGAAATTCCCGAATCGACGTCGAGTCTGTTCGACTCGATCGAATCCAGTCTCGGTCCGGTCGCGACGCTCGTGCTGTGCCACTGCGAGTCCGTCGACTCGGGGATACTCAATACCACCGTTGAGAGTTTTGACCGTCACTTTGCGGTGAACGCGCGAGCCACGTGGCTTCTCATTAGAGAGTTCGGACTCCGTTTTCAATCGACGTCGGGCTACGGGCGCATCATCGCCCTGACGAGCGATCACACCGTTGGCAACTTGCCCTACGGCGCGAGCAAGGGAGCACTGGACCGCATTACGCTCGCCGCCGCGCAAGAGTTCGCCGGCCTCGGCATTACCGCCAACGTCATCAACCCCGGCCCCACGGACACTGGTTGGATGACGCCCGAACTGAAATCTCGAATTACGCGGGAGACGCCCCTAGGCCGCCTTGGCGTTCCCAAAGACGTTGCCAACCTCGTGTCGTTTCTCTGTTCCTTCGATGGGGGTTGGATCAACGGCCAACTTTTGGCGTCAGATGGTGGTTTAGGTGCTGGTTGATTTCTCGGTGCTCGAGAGGCGTCGCACTCGATGATCTTCAAAGCTGGCGTTGCTTTCTAAAGCTCCATGAACATCAAATGGAGTCCGACTAATCCGTCCTCGGGGTGATCAAACGCCTGGGGGACCGTAGCGAGAATCGAGAAGCCCAGTTTCTCCCACAGACGCACGGCGGCGACGTTGGTTTCGACGACCGCGTTGAACTGGATGCTCCGATAGCCTGCGGCGCGGGCCCAGTCAATGACGTAGTGGCCGAGCGCAAATCCGACCCCCCTTCCTTGACGGGCTGGACTAACCATGAAACTCGCCGTCGCGACGTGCGAACCCCGACCGGGTCGATTGGGGCCCATTTTCGCCGATCCGACGACAACGTTGTCCTCAAGAGCGACGACGGTTTGTCCCGGCGGTCGTTCCATCCACCACGGTCGAGCGTCCTCGAGCGTGAGACCATCGGGAATCGCGTACGTGGTGCCTTCGTCGACGATCGCACGAAAGATCGGGTAGATAACTTCCCAGTCCGCGTCGCGCGCTTTTCTAATCATCATGCCTCGAGATCGTAATCCGGACTTCGAGTTGTGCGGCGAGCTCTTAGATTCGTCGACGGCGAAGTGCGCGTCGAACAAACTTGGCCAGAGCGAACAACGCACCGAGAGCGAGCGCCGCGAAGAGGACGGGACCCGCCAGACGAACGAGCCACTCGAATCCCGAGACGAAGCCACCGATGCTGTCGTGCCAGGCCTTACCTAGTCCCGATCGATGCGACGCGTGTGAGTGCTGGCCGGCCTCCGAGACCGTCAAGGTGAGCGATCCGTAGGTCGTTTGGTGGCTGAGCACGTTTAACTGTCCTTGGAGCTGCTCTATCTGACTCTGCAGGTTATTGAGTTGGCTCTGAACAGCCAGGATGCCGTTGATCGTCGTCGCCTTCGTCATGATCGTCAGGTACTGCCGGCGGCTCGCTTCGAGCGCGGTGATGTGCGCTTGCAGGTCCACGTACTGCGCCGTCACGTCATTGGAGGTGGTGCTGACTGACGTCGCGTGACCAACGCGTTGTACTTGGGCGACCAGTTTCGCGAAGTTGCGCTGTGGAACCTGCAACACGATTGTGCCGTCGGTGAACTTTCCCGACGTGCGCGTGCCCCCGTGGGCTTCGGTGCTGTCGACGTAACCTCCGTCACCCGACGCCAGCTTGGTCAGTGTCGTGAAAGCCGACGCGACGCGTCCGCTGCTCACCGTTAAGGCAATGGTTCCGTTCGACTCAATCTTCTGCGTGACGCTGGTTGTTCCATTGACGAATCCAGTACCGGTCAGCGATAGATTGCTTTCGGCGGAAGGTAAAAGCGCCGATTGAGACGAAGTGGACGCCGCGGGTCCGAACCGCGTTACCGCGCCCGGCGCATTCTGTCGCACGCTCTTCGTCGGAGCCAGGGCTCCATGGACGAGCGTCCGGTTTGGCGTACCTTCGGTCCTAAAGAGTGGAACCGAAACTCCGGCGACGATCACGACTAACGCAGCCGCTACCAGATACGTGCGACCACGACTCGGTTGGCTTATGAAGGTCGGAACGTGACTCGCTCGTGCTGGAGGTTCGTTCGCCTGGGCTTCAGCCAGAATTCGATCAGTCGCGTCGCTGGTCACTTCGAACGTGTTGGCAACGTCCTTGAATGCATGAATGAGAACTTCCTCGTCGATCATGGTCACGCGGTCACCTCTTTACTGGTAGTGGAACTTCTCGAAGCTTCTGACTTGAGTGCCGGATGCACGGCCAGGCGCGTGCGCGCCTCGTTGAGCCGGGACTTCACCGTTCCTTGCTTGCGNNTCGCGCAGTGCGCTCATCACGTCGTTCGACAAGGCAATTCGGCTCGAGACGTCGTCCTTCATCGAAACATCGATCAGGTTGACGTCGTTGATCCGTCGATCGCGGTGCGGGATCTCCTGGCGAAGTTTGGAGTTGCACGTGTTGACGACGACTCGGTACAGCCACGGCTTGAAACTGGACTCCTTCGAAAGTGAGTCGCGGAACTTCCACGCGCGAAGGAACGATTCCTGCACGGCGTCCTCGGCGTCGAGTCGATTACCGAGAATCAAGTACGCCGTTCGAACGGACTGGGGGTAGCACTCCGCCAGCCACGCTTGAAGATCGTTCACGACCGTAGAGCCTTCCACTTAGTAGACCCTGGTCGACCGTCGGAGTGATGAAAAGCGTGGCACGTACTAAGAGACGCTGCGGAGCCCCAAAAGGTTCGCGATTTTTGTCAGTCGTCGCCGAAAACATCTTTTTCTAGAGGAGCTCACGGGTTCACCAGGCGCCGCTTCGCCGATCGACGACGTTGAACCCTCAACGGGAGTTGATGATGATCTGCTTCACCCTGGTGAACTCCTCCATGCCGGCCGTGCCGCCCCCTTTGCCGTAGCCGGACGATCGAAAACCTCCGACCGGCATCTCGGGACCAACAGGGCGCTGAAGCGCGGGCGAAAATACAGCACGTGACACATCGTGAGTTGATCGACCATGACGTCGATTGGCCGTGCGGAGGGTGCGTTGAAGTACATCTGACGGTCGCCGTTGAGTGAGTTGAACCGACGGTCGGGCTGGCAACCGGCCCCCTCGAGGTAAGCCACGACGTCCTTTCGGCCCTTGGAGAGGCAGCCAAAGTCGATGTCTTGATCGCGGCGAAGCCGGGGTGGGAAGTCGGGACAGAGAACGCGCATGGCCAAGCCGCCGAGGAGTCGTAGGTGAACGCCCTTCTTCGACGCGCCCTCGGCGAGTTGTTGGGGCTCGATCAGCGGATCGTCAACCGTGCCGACGATGTCTGACTCGCTTTCCGCCATGGGTGAATGCCCTTTCGTCGCGACGTAGTCAATCTACTGCCGCGTTCCCTTCACGGACGTGGGTCCGCCTGCGCTCACTCGCAGCCACACTGGTATCGCTCGCTACGTCAATCGGGAACTATCGCACTCTCTCTGACGTGACGACGTGCTTTAGCGCGGTTGGACCGAGTCGAGCGCGCCGACGTGTTGCGAGGCCATCGCCTCGAAGAGAGACTGGCGCCACTGCTCGGTCTCGCGTACCTGGTTGAAGGTAAAGACGTGGACACCGTGGACGATCGACGCGGGATCGGCCAAGGTCGCCCCCGCTCGTTGGAGCAAACGAGACGGGTCGTAGCCGCCGGGGGTTCCGAGGCGGAAGAGCCAGTTCTTATGTCCAGAAAGTACCCGCGCGGACTCGCCGACGCCGATCTTGGTCGCCATGCGCAACAACTTGGTCTGCTCCACGGGACCGGCGAGTCCGAAGTAGAGAGGAAGTCCGATCCCTCGAGCTCGCAAGCGAGTAATCCAGTGACGAACCGTCGCGGCGTTGAAGCACAGATTGCTCACGACGTAGGTGGCGTAGTGGCGCTTGTCCCACATCGCCTGGACCGTGACGTCGTCGGCGATAAGGGGATGACTCTCCGGGTAGCCCGTGATGCCCACGTGGGGGAACGGCCGTCCGAGCGAGTCCAACTCGGCCAGCAGCGACAACGCGCTCTCGTGCGGTCCCGCGGGGGGAGTGGCGTCACCGGCGGGAACGAAGATGTCCTCGACCCCACAACTAACGAGGCGCGCCACGATCTCTTCGAGGTGGACCCGGTCGACGACGAGGCGCGCTGAAATATGGGGCACGACGGAGTAGCCCTGGGCGCGCAGTCGTTGCGTGATGTCGAGCGACGCGTCGAGTCCCTTGCTCGGCGACGCGGTCACCGTGATCGTCACGTCGCGCGGCACCGATTCGAGCACCTTCTCCTCGATGGAAGGACTCGGGATGATCTCGTAACGCGGACTCGTCAGGAGCGCCGCCGCCGCCCGCAGACCGCTACGCACGATGATCGCACTCGTTGGCGGGCGACGCTTCGTTCGTGGCGTTCAAGAGCTCTTCGAGTTCGAGCTCCAAACCAATGGTGCCGACGTCCACGACGACCAGGGGGAGACCGAAGAGATCGGCGATGGACTTCGCCTCCGCGTCGAGACGCTCACTTCGGCGCTGCGCGAGCCAGACCACTCGTTGGTAGTGGGCGAAGTAATCGCCCCACAGTTCGGGGTGACGGTCGAGTCCGAGTTCGACGACGACCGTGCGTCGAAAACTCTGCACAAGAAAGTCGGTCAGTAGGTACGTGCCCGGTTCGTCGCCGAAGAGGTCGCGTAGCGCCTCGGGACCCGCGAACACGTCGTAGCAGTGCTGTCCGCGTAGTCGACCTATCCCCAAGCGTTCGCCCACGTCGTCGAGCGCGCCGTAGGTTCCACAGTCGGCGTACGCGAAGATCACGTTTTGACCTCGTGCTTGCAAGCGGCGAGCGAGTTGTTCGACGCGCGGCGCTATGTGGCGGGGTTGGTTGTGCAGCAACGCCGACAGCAGGTGCAGCTCCACCTTCCAGCCACGACGATCGACGATCTGGCGAATCGAGGGTCCGAGAGCGCCGCAGGCGATGACGGCCGTCGGCGCTTTTGGCGCCGATTCAGTCCGGGAACGCGAGTTGGTCGACAAACTGGTCATTGAAATCGCTCCGGTCGGAAAGTTCGACGTACTCCACCTCCTCGAGTAGGGCCATCGCCCCCGCGCGCTCTCGCAGGCTAAGTAGGGCCATCTTCGCACCCTCGCCCGCGACGTTGCCGGCACTGACGATGCGCAGTAACGGCAAGTGGGGGACGAGTCCCAACCGCACCGCACTCGCCGGGGAGAGGTAACTGCCGAAGGAGCCGGCGAGCAGTACCTGTTGGAGATCGTCGACCTTTAGTCCCGCGTCCTCGAGCAGGATGCGCCAGCCCGTGGCGATAGACGCCTTCGCGAACTGCAGTTCGCGCACGTCACGCTGTGACAAGAAGATCGAACGCGCGACGTCGCCGACTTCTTCGTTCCAGTGCACCACGAAGACGCGCTGGTCGTCGAGTTGGGTTAGTCGTGCCGCGACGCCGGGGGCCAGCTCGGCGGCCACGTCGTTGGTGACGAAACGGCCCGTCGTGTCGATGAGCTTTAACTGAACGAGTTCCGCCACGACGTCGACGAGACCCGAGCCGCATAGTCCCAGTGGTTCGACGTCGCCGATGACCCCAAGTTCGAGCGCCTCGGCGCTGATCTTGACGACTTCGATGGCGCCCGGCGCCGCGCGCATGCCGCAACGGATCGCCGCTCCCTCGAACGCGGGCCCGGCGGGCGCGGCCGTCGCGAGTAGACGCTCGCTGTTGCCCAGTACCAACTCACAGTTGGTACCGATGTCCAAGAACAGGCGCAACCTCGGGTCGCGGTCCATCCCCGACGCCAAGAGACCAGCCACGATGTCGCCACCGACGTACGCGCCCAGCGAGGGAAAGATAACGGCGCGCGCTCTCGCGTGAACGTGCACGCCGACCTCGGTGGCGAGTACTTCGGGAAACAACTTGGTCGACATGATGAAGGGCGCGACGCCCAAGGACTCGGGGTCGATACCGAGCACGATGTGCGTCATGGTGGCGTTGCCCGCGAGCGCGACTTCGTAGACCTCGGACGGATCGACGCCACCTTCTTGACAGACCGCCTGGGCGAGCTCGTCCAGCGATTCGTGCGCCAGCCGGGTCAGTTGCCCGAGCGCTTTCGCGTCCATCATGATCGCGCTGATTCGAGTGATCACGTCCGCCCCGAAAGGTTGCTGCTTGTTGAGCATCGACTGGACGGCGACGGGCGTGCCCGTGGACAGGTCGAGCAACGTCGCCACGACGGTCGTCGTTCCGAGGTCGAACGCGATGGCGAAGAGTCGCTCGGTGGTGTCGCCGGGCTCGACGGCGATCAAGACGTCGTCGACCACGACGGCCGTCACTTTGTAGTCGCTCGCGCGCAACACTTGTCCCAATGAGCGCAGCACCGCTAACTCCGGGCGCAACTCCAGGTCGTCGAGACTCTGAAAGAGCCGCTCCAGATCGGTCGTCTGGTCCGACAACGTCGGCTCGTCGAGTTCGACGTAGCGCTTCTGGACCGCGGGGCGAAGGATGACCTTGCGACCAACGCCCACCGTCGCGGCCTTGGGTCGCGTCGCGAGTGCTGGCACCTCGACGTGCAAGTTGGTGACGACTTCGACGCGACAGGCGAGTCGCCACCCGGCGCGAAGTTCCTCGGTCGAGAACGCGCGAGTGTCGAGTAAGGAGATAGGCGCCGTGCCCTCGAGGATCTGGACCTTGCACTTGCGGCACGTGCCGTGTCCCCCGCAGGTGGAGTCGATGGCCACGCTGTTCCAACTCGCCGCATCGAAGAGAATAACGCCGGGGGGAACGCGAACCTTGCGGCCGGATGGCTCGAAGAGGAGGTCGAAGCGCCCCCGCCCGTCGGTGAGGACGCTGCCGCCGCCCGTGGGCGCCTCGCTGCTTTCGTTCACGCCGTCACGGACACCTGGGGGTGCCCGAAGCTCGCTCATGGATTGCTAGCCGCTTGTTGGGAGCGGTGCGCGGCGATCCACGAGGCGCCCCAGGGATCGCGATCGAGTAACAAGTCGCCGGCCTGGACGGCTCGCACCAACTGGGGCGCGCGCGCGTCCATGATGGCGCTCGTGAGACCGCACCGCATGGCGATGGCGAGAAAGGTCGCGCCCAGCGTCAAGCGGTCGGGCATGCCAAAGGACACGTTCGAGGCCCCGAGCGTCATGTTGACGCCGAGTTCGTCGTGAATGAGGGCGATGGTCTCGAGGGTTTTCGTCACGAGTGAGGTGTCGGCGCCAATCGGCATCGCGAGCGGGTCAATCACGATGTCCTCGAGGGCGATGCCGTAGTTGTTCGTAGCGACGTCCACGACCTTGCGGGCGAGTTCGAGGCGCCGCTCGGGTTCGTAGGGAATCTCGAACTCGTCGTTCGGCAACGCAATGATCGCCGCGCCGTAGCGCTTTACGAGCGGCAGGATCGCCTCGAGTCGATCGTCCTCGGCGGTCACCGAGTTGACGAGAGCCTTACCCTGGTAGGTCGCCAGTCCCGCGTCGAGCGCCTCGATCACCGACGAGTCGATGCACAGGGGCAGGTCGGTGAGACTCTGGATCAACGTCACGGCTTGGACCATCAGATCCACCTCGTCGGCGAGGGGAACGCCCATGTTGACGTCGAGCACCATGGCGCCGCCGGCGACTTGTTGGGCGACGTCGATCACGATTCGAGAGAGGTCGCCGGCGCGCAACTGCTCCTGGAAGATCTTGCGTCCGGTCGGGTTGATGCGTTCACCGATGATGCAGAACGGCTGGTCGTCGCCAATGACCACCTCTCTTGTCGGCGAACGCAAGACGGTGTGCACGGTCATACGCGGCGCTGATTAGGCCGACGCCACGGCGCGCTTGCGCGCCAGGAGTTCCTTGGCCTTCTTCACGGCCGCCGAGGCGTCGGACGCGTAGCCGTCGGCACCGACCGCGTCCGCGTACTCTTGCGTGACGGGGGCGCCGCCGACCATGACGATGACCTGATCCCTCAGCCCCGCCTTCTCGAGCACGTTGATGTTGGCCTTGAACATGGGCATCGTGGTGGTGAGGAACGCCGAGAACCCGACGATGTCGGGCTTATGCTCCTGGATGGCCTCGACGAACTTCTCGGGTGCGACCTGCACGCCGAGGTCGATGACGTGAAACCCGGCCCCCTCGAGCATGATGTCCACGAGGTTCTTGCCGATGTCGTGCACGTCGCCCTTGACGGTGCCCATGACGAACGTGCCCACGGGCTCGATGCCGGTCTCGATCATCAGCGGCCGCAACACCTCGAGCGCGCCCGCCATCGCGCGACCCGCGATGAGCATCTCCGGTACGAAGAAGTCACCGCGCTCGAAGCGCGCTCCCACCTCCTCCAGCGAGGGGATGAGCGAGTCGAACAACAACGTCTCGGGGCTGAGGCCCATGGCCAGTCCCGCGTTCGTGAGTTCCAGCACCGCGGGGGCGTTGCCCAGCAGCGTGGATTCGTACATCTCCTTGAGCAACTCCTCTTGATTCACGCTGCACCCCTTCTCTTTAGTCGGTAACCCAGTGCCGCCGAGAGCGCGTTGGCCTCGGTGACGCACTGCGCGCCCACGTGGCTCACGCGCGACGCACGAAAGCGCGTCGCGGGTCCCGAGACCGAGATCGCCGCGATGACNNCGGCGTCGAGCACGGAGCGGGTCGTGATGGTTCGAGGGGTCAGGCGCGCTAAACGGCCGGCGGGGAGCTCGGCGGCGCCGTAGGCCAGCAGCACTTTGCCGAGAGCGGTGCAGTGCAGCGGCTCGGAACGGCCCAGCCAGTTCGTGCCGCCCAGCACGTAGCGGCTGTCGACTTGGGCGATCTGCGCGACCATCGCGTGGCGGATCACGCCGAGATTGATCGTCTCACGGCTGAGCTCGCCGAGTCGTTCGAGGTACGGGAAAGCGACACTGACGAGGTCCGTCTCGGCGTTACCGCGCAGTGCGTAGCGAACGAAGGCGTCGCCCGGAAGGAACGCGCCGCTCGGGTCTCGGCGAAGTAGGCCGTTGCGCTCAAGCGCGCTCAAGATGCGCGACGCCGTGCTCTTGGCCAGACCCGAGGACTCCGCCAACTCCGCGAACGTCACCGAGCGCTTCGCGTCGACCACCTGGCGCACCAGTTGGGCGGCGCGGTCAATGGCCTGCGATCCGGATGGTTTGGTCAGGGCGCTCGCTTGCACTCGTTCCATAGTACAGTACGGAGTTTTACAATGTGGACCGTGGACTCGCGATAACGTTACGCGAGCGGCACTGACGCGTGGAAGAAGGTGGCGATGTTCGTCAACAAGATGGCCCGGTACGAGCTTCTTTCGCCCGAAGCGATCGAGATCCTCGACCGCGGGTGGCGGCGCATCGTGTCCGAGATCGGTGTGCAGTTCGTCAAGCCCGAAGCGACCGAACTCTTCGCGCGCGCGGGCCAGAAGGTCGAGGGTCAAACGGTATGGCTTGATCCCGAGTTCGTGCTCGAACAAGTGGCGAAAGCACCTCGAGAGTTCGACGTTCAGGCACGCAACCCCGCGAACAACGTGCACGTCGGAGGCGACCACATGATTTTTAGTGGCGTCTACGGACCGCCGTTCGTACGAGAGGGGAACGTACGTCACGACGCCACGATGGAGGACTTCCGCAAGTTCTCGATGCTGGCGCAGAGTTATCCGGAGTTGGATTCCGCGGGTGGGGTGATCTGCGAGCCGAACGACGCGCCCCTCGACTCGCGTCATCTCGACATGATCTTCGCTCTGCAGACCCTGACGGACAAGTTCTACATGGGCAACGTGGTCTCGGGACCGAACGCTCTCGACACGATCAAGATGACCGAGATCCTCTTTGGCGGACGCGAAACCATCGAAAAGACGCCCGCCACGATCTCACTCATCAACTGCAACTCGCCATTGCGCTGGGACGACCGGATGCTCGACGCGCAGTTCGAGTACAACCTCGCCAATCAGCCCGTGGTGCTGACCCCGTTCCTGCTCATGGGGGCGATGTCCCCGGTGACGATTCCGGCCGCGCTCGTCCAACAGTTGGCGGAGGCCCTTTCGGGTATCGCGCTAGCGCAGCTCATTCGCCCGGGATGCCCGGTCATCTTTGGCTCGTTCATGTCCAACATCGACATGCAGTCCGGGTCGCCGACCTTCGGGACTCCGGAGTCCGCGATCGGACTGCTCTGCACCGGCCAGCTGGCCCGGCACTTCGGCCTGCCCTTTCGCACGGGAGGCGGTCTCACCTCGAGCCAGACGCCCGACGCCCAGGCCGCCTACGAGGCCCTCATGACGATGTTGCCCACGTTCCTCGCCGGCACGAACATGGTGATGCACTCCGCCGGTTGGCTGGAGAGCGGCCTCGTGAGCTGCTACGAGAAGTTCATCATCGACGTCGAACTGTTGCGGATGCTACGAGTGGAGTTCACGCCACTCGAGATCGACGAAGCCGCGCTGGCCTTCGACGCTCACCTCGAGGTCGGCCACGGCGGGCACTTCCTCGGCGCCGAACACACCATGACCCGCTTTCGCGACTGCTTCTATCGACCGATGCTCTCGTCCTCGAAGAACTTCGAACGCTGGTCTCGCGAAGGTGCGCTGGACGCCGCGGCCCGGGCGGGCGAGATCTATAAAAAGACGCTCGACGAGTACGAGGCACCGCCATTGGACGACGCCATCCGCGCCGAGTTAGAGGAGTACGTCATTCGTCGCCGCGCCGAGTTGGGGGACTGACGGTGAACCCCACGGCGACCGGCACCCATCGCGCGCGTACTCGCGCACGGCTTCTCATCTGATCCTTGTTTACGTGCTCGCCACGCCGTGGACGACGCGGGTTCTTCAAGCGTCGACGACCTCGACGAGGGGCCCGAGCGAGCAGCGTCCACACTGGTATCAATTGGCATTGAAGTACTTCAGGAGATGAAAATGAGCGATATGAACGAATCGAACGATCGAGCGAGCGCGGTCATCGTGGGCGCCGGCATCGTCGGCAACAGCCTGGCGTACCACCTCGCCCGGCTGGGCTGGCGCGACCTGGTCCTGGTCGACAAGGGTCCGATGCCCAACCCCGGAGGATCGACCGGTCACGCGTCGAACTTCATCTTTCCCGTGGACTACTCGAAGATGATGACCGAGCTCACGGCCGACAGCACCGCGCAGTACAAGGAACTGGGTGTCTTCACCGAGAGCGGGGGGATCGAGGTCGCGCGCAGCGAAGCGCGTCGCCAGGAGTTACGTCGACGGATGGCGGCCGCCAAGGCCTGGGGCGTTCCCTGCGAGTTGCTGAGTCCCGAGGGCGTGGCCGAACTCGTGCCGTACCTTGACGCGACGACGATACTCGAGGGTCTCTACTTTCCGACCGTGGGCGTCGTTGATTCGTTGCGCGCGGGCACGATGATGCGCGAGCGGGCCCAGGAGATGGGAGCGCTGCAAGTTCGTGCGAACACCGAGATTCTCGGCATCGAACTCTCCGAGGACGGTCAGCGCGTGCGAGCCGTTCGAACGAGCTCGGGCGACATCGAGACCGAGGTGTGCGCCGTGTGTTGTGGCGTGTGGAGCGATCGCGTCGCCAAGATGGCCGGCGCCTCCATCCCCCTGACCCCCATCGTGCACCAGATGATCAGCGTCGGGCCGATCCCGCTGTTCGCCGACACCGTGGGCGAGATCGTCTACCCGATCGTTCGCGACATGGACACCAACATGTACGAGCGTCAACACGGCGGCGACATGGAGGTCGGCTCCTACGCGCACCGCCCGATCATCGTGCCTCCCGAGGACATTCCCTCCATCGAAGAGTCCGCGCTCACCCCGACCGAGCTGCCCTTCACGCAGGACGATTTCGACCCTCAGCTCCAAGACGCGTTGGAACTCATGCCCGACCTCTTGGGCGACGAGAAGGTGGGCGTTCGCTACGCGATCAACGGTCTCATCTCGATGACGCCCGACGGCAACCCGGTGCTCGGCGAAACGCCCGAGGTGAAGGGCCTGTGGTCCGTCGCCGCCAGTTGGATCAAGGAGGGTCCGGGCATCGCTCGAGCGGTGGCCGAGTGGATGAACGGCCACGCCCCCGAGATCGACCTGCACGAGGCCGACGTCGCGCGGTTCTACGATCACCAGCGAACCAGTCAGCACGTGACGGCGAGGGCTCGCGAGGGCTTTAACAAGATGTACGGCATCGTGCACCCGCAGGAGCAGTGGGAGTCGCTGCGACCAACGCGCCTGAGTCCGGTCTTCGAACGCGAACGCGACCTCGGCGCGGTCTTCTTCGAGACCATGGGCTGGGAGCGTCCCTACTGGTACCAGAGCAACGAACACCTCCTCGACAGGTACGCCGCGCGGGTCATGACGCGAGAAGCCGAGTGGGAGTCGCGCTGGTGGTCACCGATCATCAACGCCGAGCACCTCGCGATGCGCGACGGGTGCGGGCTCACCGATCTTTCCGCCTTCGCCGTGCTCGACGTCACCGGCCCCGGCGCGCTCTTGGCGCTGCAGAGGCTCACCGTCGCGCAGATGGACGTCGCCGTCGGGCGAGTCGTCTACACCTCGTTGCTCGACGAACGTGGCGGCTTCAAATCCGACCTCACCATCATGCGCCTCGGCGCGAACCGGTTCCGGGTCGTGACGGGCGCGAGCACGGGAATGACCGAGAAGAAGTGGTTCGTCGATCACCTGCCCACCGACGGCTCCGTACAACTCACGGACCTCACCTCGGCGTGGGCGACGTTCGGACTCTGGGGTCCGAGGGCCCGCGACGTACTGCAGGCGTGCACCGCGGACGACGTCTCGCACGGCGGCTTTCCCTTCGCGACCTGTCGCCCGATTGAACTGCGCGGCATCAAGGTGTTGGCGTCTCGCATCTCCTACATCGGTGAACTGGGCTGGGAGCTCTACGTGCCGATGGAGGAAGGGGCCCGGGCCTGGGACACGCTCTTCGACGCGGGTCACGAGCACGGCGTCGTGCCGGTGGGCATCGGCGTGTACGCCACGACCGGACGTCTCGAGAAGGGGTACCGGGCACTCGGCAACGAGTTGACCGCCGACTACAACATCGTGGAAGCGGGCATGGCGCGCCCCAGCGTGAAGAAGCAGGAGTTCATCGGTCGCGACGCGTACCTGGCCCAACGAGAGCAGGCACCGGTGGCGCAACTGTGCACGTTGACCGTCGACGACCACCGCTCGACGACCGGCGTCGCGCGGTACATGCTCGGCGGCGAGCCGATCCTCAGCCTCGAGGGGGAGCGACTCGTGGACGAACGAGGCCGACCCTCGTACGTGACCAGCGCGGGGTCGGGTCCTTCGCTCGGCAAGCACGTACTCCTCTCCTATCTGCCCACGCCGTACGCGCAGGTCGGCACGCATCTCCTGGTGGAGTACATGGGAGAGCGCTATCCGGTCACCGTCGACGTCGTCGGGGCGACGCCCCTCTTCGATCCCGAGAACACTCGAGTGAGAAGTTAAGCGTGAACGTTCTCGTGTGCGTCAAGCGAGTGGCAATGGTGGGCGCCAGAATCGTTCTTACCCCGGACGCCCAAGACGTCGACGTGCGCCAGCTCGGTTTCACGATCAGTCCACACGAGGAGTGCGCGGTTGAAGAGGCGGTGAGGCTGGTCGAAGAACGAGGTGGCGTCGTCACGGTCCTGACACTCGGGCCACCCGAGGCGGCCGAACAGTTGCGAGACGCGGCGTCGATCGGCGCCACTCAACTGGTGCATCTCGTCACCGACGCACGAGAGTGGGATCCGATGGCCACGGCGGGAGCCATTGTCGANNACCGGCCGTGCGCGAACGGTGTGAAGCACCTCGACGTCGGAGACGACACGTTGCGCGCCCGCCGTGAGTTCGGCGGCGGTGACGAGTTCTACGATCTCACGTTGCCGTGCGTGGCGGCGGTGAAGGAGGGGATCAATCTTCCGCGCTATCCGTCCTTGCCGGGACGCATGCGCGCCAAGAAGATGGCGATCGAAGAGACCGCGCTGCAGTGGCACGAGGGACCCCTGCGTAAAGAGCGGCTGCGGGTTCCCGAAGATCCTCGCGAGCGCGCCGAGATCCTCGGCGTGGGTGTGGACGCCGTACCGGCGTTGATCAACCTGCTCGATCAGTGGGGAGTCCTGGCTTGAGCGCGGGGGTGCTCTGTCTCGTTGAGTATGACGACGACGGCGTCGTCGACTCCTCGCGGCGCGCGCTGAGCTTCGCGAGGAAGCTCGGCGAGTCGTCGGGCTCGACGCTCGCGGCGGCCGTCATGGGAACGATGTCCGCCTCGACGCTCGCGTCGCTCAGTTCATTTGGTGTGAGCGAGGCGTACGAAGTGTCGTTGAGCGTCGACGTCTACGCTCCGATCGCGTGGGCTCGGGCCCTCGTAGCGCTCGTCGACGTTGTCGGCGCCAACGCCGTCGTGGCTGCGGGCACCGATCGGGGCCACGAGGTTATGGCCCACGTCGGGGCGTTGAGCGAGCTTCCCATGGTGGCCAACTGTCTGAGCGCGACGTGGTCGCATGGGGCCACCGTTCGTCTTAGTCGACAGCGTTGGGCGGGCAGTCTTATCGAAGAGGCCGTGCTCGAGGGTCCTCGCGTGTTGTTGACCGTCGCGTCCGACGGGGTCGCGGCCGAGCCCGTCGCGACGCCGGTCGTGACGACGGTGCGTGAGTATCAACTTCAGCCCAGCGAGTCCGACTTCAGCGTTCGAGTCGCTGAGTGGAAAGGTCGCGGCGGTGGCGTCTCGCTGGCCGACGCCCGCGTGGTGGTCGGAGGCGGGCGCGGCGTGGGTAGTGAAGAAGGCTTCGGACCACTCGATGAGTTGGCCCAGTTGTTGGGCGCCGCGGTCGGGGTGTCGCGGGCCGTGACGAGCGCCGGTTGGCGTCCGCACGCGCAACAGGTTGGTCAAACGGGTACGAGAATCTCGCCCGAGCTGTACCTCGCGTGCGGCGTCAGTGGCGCGACCCAGCACCTGGCGGGTTGTCGGAGCGCCAAACACGTGGTGACGATCAACACCGACGCCGAAGCGCCGTTTCTCTCTCGCGCCGACTACGCGATCGTCGGCGACGTCAACGTGATCGTCCCGGCGTTGGTTGTGGCGATTCGGGCGCGAAAGTCGACCCGAGCCAATGACGTAGGTTCCAGCGACCCGAGCTGTTGAGACTCAGTCGCGAAGAGGCGACGTCGATTCTTCGACTCGAGGGTTCTCTTCGCGCGCGTGACGATAGAAGCCCACCGTCGACGGTGCCAGCGGCGTGTTGCCGAGGATGAGGTCGGCGGCCTTCTCGGCCACCATCATGACCGGCGAGAAGATGTTGGCGTTGGTCACGTAGGGCATGACCGAAGCGTCGACGACGCGAAGCCCATCCAGTCCGTGCACTCTCATCGTCGTCGGTTCGACCACGGACATTTCGTCGGTACCCATTTTGCAGGTGCACGAGGGGTGCAGCGCGGTCTCCGCGTCGCGGGCCACCCAGTCGAGAACCTCTTGATCGGTGGAGACGCCCGCGCCGGGCGATAGTTCGCCACCACTGAACGGCCTAAACGCCGCCTGGCCGAGTATCGACCGCGCGACGCGCACCGCCTCGACCCACTCGCGGCGGTCCTGATCAGTTGACAAGTAGTTGAAGCGAAGGGCCGGGTGCACGGAGGGATCGCGTGACGTTATTTTCACCGATCCTCTCGAGTCGGAGTACATCGGACCGATGTGTACCTGGTAGCCGTGGTCACCCGCGGGCTTCGAACCGTCGTAGCGGATCGCGATGGGAAGAAAGTGGAACATCAAGTTGGGGTAGGCCACGTCCTCGTTGCTGCGCGCAAAGCCCCCGCCTTCGAAGTGGTTCGTGGCGCCCGGACCCTTGCGCTGGAAGAGCCACTGCGCTCCGATCCACGGCCGATTGCGCCACTTAAGGGCGGGCGCGACCGAGACGGGTTGGGTACACGAGTGCTGGATGTAGACCTCGAGGTGATCCTGAAGGTTCTCGCCGACGCCCGGAAGATTCTCCACCACCGGGACGCCGAGCGCCGAGAGTTCCTCGGCGTTGCCCACGCCCGAGAGTTGCAACAGCTGTGGCGAATTGAACGCACCCCCACAGAGGATGACTTCGCGCGCCCTAATTACTCGGCGCTTGCCGCGCTCGGTCACCTCGACGCCCACGGCGCGTTGGCCCTCGAAGAGAATCTTCGACACGAGCGTCCCGCACTCGACTTCCAGATTCTCGCGACGCATGATCGGGTGCAGGTAGGCGCGCGCGGCGCTCAGGCGTCGACCGCGGTAGATCGTGCGGTCAAAGGCGGCGAAGCCTTCTTGTCGGTAGCCGTTGACGTCGGTGGTGAGTTCGTAGCCCGCTTCTTGCACCGCGTCAAAGAATGCGCTGAAGAGGGGGTTCGTGACGGGACCGCGTTCGAGGATGAGCGGGCCGTTCGTTCCTCGGTACTCGTCGCCTCCCGCGAGGCAGGTCTCCATACGCTTGAAGTAGGGAAGACAGTGGGCGTAGTCCCACTTGCTCATCCCGGGATCGGCGCCCCATCGTTCATAGTCGAGGGGATTGCCACGCTGGAAAATCATCCCGTTGATACTGCTCGAGCCGCCCAGAACCTTCCCGCGAGCGTGATAGATCCTGCGCCCACCCATGAACGGTTCGGGTTCGGACTCGTACTTCCAGTCGTAGAAACGATTCCCGATGGGAATGGTGAGCGCCGCTGGCATGTGTATGAAGACGTCCCATCGATAATCGAGGCGCCCCGCTTCGAGAACCAGGACCTGGGTGGAACTATCGGTGCTCAGGCGATTCGCGAGCGCGCTGCCCGCTGACCCGCCGCCGACGATGATGAAGTCGTATCGATCTCGCTTCATACGCTCCTCTGGTAGTCGGGCCCGTCACGGGGTCAACGAGTGTGTACTCATCAATTGTGGCCCACAGGTTTAGGCGACTTTTGACCTAGCGTCAAATGCAAGATTTCTACTGATGTCTCCGACGAAACCAGCGTTTTTTGCGTGCTACCGTCACTTTTCGACCCCACCGTACGGTGTTCGAGCTGGGGGAAGTGGTTCGAGCGGGGATTGCCGACCAACTGTTTCCCGTTCTCAAACACGACGACCTTCCTTCTTGCGGGGCCGACTTGGTCGGGCCCGAGCGGCTGATTCCAAATGTCGAAGAATTCGCCGAGCATGAAGGTTTGTGTTGCCGGTGCCGCCATGTCATTAGTGATCCAGAGTCCGAACGACATCAGCCGCAGGTTGGACTCCGCTAAATGGAAGCGCCGTAGGGTTGGGACGCTGGAGCCAAGATGATGAGGCTCCAGTGCCATCGGGTGACGCGAGTGGAGAGAGGTTGTGATGGGAATCTACCGAGACCAGGTCTTACCGCGAATCCAAGACAAGGTGATGAATCGCAAGGGGGCTCGTGACGCACGAATGCGAGTCTGTGCCAGACTCACTGGCGACGTTGTCGAGGTCGGATTCGGGACCGGACTAAATGTTCGCTACTACCCGCCAGAAGTGACGAAGGTCTGGGCCGTCGAGCCGTCTCAGGTCTGCATGCAGCTCGCCGAATCCCGCATCAATCACTCGAAGGTGCCGGTCACTCTGGCGGGGTTGACCGGAGAGCATCTTGACCTTCCGTCCGGGGAGTTCGACGCCGTACTCTCCACGTGGACGTTGTGCACGATTCCCAATCTCTCCGCGGCACTCCAAGAACTGCGGCGAATCTTGAAGCCGGGGGGCACGTTTCACTTCGTTGAGCACGGTCACGCGCCCGACACCAAAACCGCGCGTTGGCAACAACGCTTAGAGCCCCTCAACATGAGGCTCGCCGGAGGGTGTCACCTGACGCGGCGCATACCCGAGTACATCGAAAACGCCGGTTTCACGATCGAGCATCTCGACCGTTACTACTTCGACGGGGAGCCGAAGCCCTATGGGTACACGTTTGAGGGTAGGGCGGTGAAGTCCTGAAGTTCGTAGGTGCCTAGACAGCTACCGCTCTCATTGGTTAGAGGGGGCCGCGCGCCGAGCTCGAACTTGACGCGATCTCGGGTGCAGCTCCCGAGTTAGTTCGCCGTCGTAAGGCCGAGTTGCTTCGACTTGGCGATTCGATTCGATGTCGTTAGACGCGCACCCCGGTGAGCGACAGTATCAAGCCGACGGCGCCAGCGAGTATCAAGCCACTTACCACGCCACGCCTCAAAACGAAGAGCCATAACGCAGCGCCGGCGAGGATCGGTACTTGCCAGAGATACTGGAACGAGAGTCCAAGGGGTATTGACGATCCCGCAATGGCCCCGATGACGGAGGGACCGGCCCCGGCGAGGAAAGAACGCATCGAGACGTTCGCGCGAATCTTGTCGAATCGCGAACCGCCGACGAGAACGAAGAGGAACGACGGGCCAAAGGCGATGAGCGCCGCCAGGAGACCACCACCCAGTCCCGCGGCGGCGTAACCAATGACGGCGACGGTTTGAACAACTGGTCCCGGCGTGATCTGACCGAGGGCGACCGCGTTGAGAAACTGCGCGGCGCTCATCCAGTGGTACGTCGATACCGCGTCGTGTTGCATGAGCGGCACGATGACGAAGCCGCCGCCGTAGGAAAGAGCACCGACCTTGAGGGCCACCCACGCCAGGGCACCGATGCCGCCGAAGGCGCCCACGTGGGCGATAACGCCCGGGAAGATCGCCTTGGTCGATTCTCGTGACGTCAGTTGACCGCGTTGGCGTACGACGATCTCGACGAGGCCACAGGCCGCGAGGACAATGACGAGATACGGACCCACGACGGCCGCGGCGGTCGCCCCGAAGAGAGCGTAGATGAACCAGCGGGCTTTGGCGGACGACTCGGAACCGCTGCGCGCTCGACTCGAGGGAACGAGAGTCCACGCCGCGTTCAGGGCGACCGCGGGTACCGCGGCGCCAGCGCCCGCCGCCAAGCCGAGTACCCACTGATCGGGGTGGTGCGCGAGAAAGAGGACCGAGAGCGCGAGAATGAGGACCAGTCCGGGGACGATGAAACATACTCCGCCCAGGATCCCGCCGACCGCTCCCCTCAGTCGCCAGGCGCAGAAAATGGCGAGCTGGGTGGACGCGGGACCGGGCAACAAGTTCGTCGCGGCAACGCCGTCTTCGAATTCCTCGGCCCCGAGCCAGTGACGCTCTTCGACGCACATCTTGCGGAGCAGAGCGATATGAGTCGGAGGTCCGCCGAATCCAATGCAGCCGAGTCGGGTCCACTCGCGCGCAATGGTGACGAGGGACACGTCGCCAGTTGACGCTCGCTTCGATTTACGCGGGCTCATTATGATTCGTGACTCGTCAGTCGTTGCAAGGCGAACCTGTCACTGAAATGTGAAATTACAAAAGTCAGGGTAGCCCTCAACAACGCTCGGTCGCAACCACCGCCGGCGCGCTGGATGAGGCTGCCGTCGGCCCGCGTCGACAACGGGCTCCGCCCTCAACGTGGATCCGGCGAAGAAGCTCTTGAACCGCTACGTCGAAGTCCCAACTATCGATGGCGCCCATCGAGTCGAATGGTCCAGGGTTCGATGTCGTTGAGGTGCAGCAGCGTTTCGCTCCAGGGATCACGCGCGAACGTGGCGCGCACGACCTCTTCGGATTCGGCGTCGACAACATGAATCACTCGATTCTCGTCCGATAGTGGCCCGCCCAATACGACGAAGCCTTCGTCAACGAGCTCATCCATGAATGCGGCGTGCTCGGGCCAGTTCACCTGTTCTTCCATTGGTCGTGACTTGTTCCACAGCGGACCCGAGCGATGCATCACTACAAGGAACATGGTCACGGGCAAACTTTATTACGTCGTACGCCTGGTTTCCTCTTGGAGGTGGAGAGGTCAACCAGTCCGGCAGTTGTCTCGATCCACTGGTTGAAGAATCGATGAACGGTCGGACGCTCTTCATTGGAAGACATCGCGGCGATGACTGTGATTAGCGCAGCGACTGGGAGAGTCCCATCGACATTGGTTCATTGGGAGAAGATCACGGTTCGGTTGCCGACGAGCGCGACGCGGTCTTCTGCGACGAGCTTGACCGCTCGAGCGAGCACGCTGCGCTCGACGTCGCGCCCGAGTGAGATGAGGTCTTTCGGTACGCGCGCGTGACTGACGCGTACGACGTCCTGGTCAATGATGGGGCCATCGTCGAGGTCGTTCGTGACAAAGTGCGCGGTCGCGCCGATGAGCTTCACGCCTCGTTCGTAGGCCTGGTGATAGGGACGCGAACCTTTGAACCCCGGCAGGAAGGAGTGGTGAATATTGACGATCCGGCCACTGAGGTCGGAGCAAAGTTCTGGTGAGAGTACTTGCATGTAGCGCGCCAGGATTACGAAGTCGACGTCAAAGACCTCAAGTAGTGATCGAAGTTCGGTTTCCGCGTCCTTTTTGGTGTCAGCCGTGACGGGAATCTCGAAGAAGGGAATCTCGTAGCGTTCAGCCAATGGCGCGCAGTCGGGATGATTGCTCACGATCGCCGCGATATCGAGCGGCAGTTCACCGTGGTCGTGTCGATAGAGCAGCTCGGCGAGGCAGTGATCAAGAGCCGACACCATGATGAGAGCCCGACGACGCGAGTCTTCCAAACGTATGGCTAGTTTCGGTGACAAGAACGCCAGATCACCTTCTAACTGCGAGCGAACCGCTTCAATGTCCCCGGTGGCCGTCTCGAAGCGAGTCCTCATGCAAAACTGGCCCGTGACGGGATCCGTGAACTGGTCGTTTTCGAGGATGTTGCCACCGATCGCTACGAGGGCGGCGCTGCTCGTGCGGACAATTCCCGGCACGTCGACGCACTGCAGTGTCACGATGTAGTTGACCACGACGACCTCCTTGTACCTCTCAGCGTAGAAGGTGTCGTGACGGCGCTACTTTTTGCACGTCGAAAGTTTGACACCGTAGGTTCGAACTCAGTTGTCGTGCGCTATCGGTGCGCGACTTGGAAACGCCAAAAACTTGCTACGGCTTATACGAGAAGAATCCCTGACCTGATTTGCGACCCATGAGACCGGCTTGGGTCATGCGTGAAAGCAGCGGTGGAGGGGCCATGTGCGGCTCCTTGAACTCTTCGTAGAGCGATTCGGCGACTGCCAGCGTCGTGTCGAGGCCGATGAGGTCGGTCAACGCGAGAGGTCCCATGGGGTGCGCGCAACCCACCACCATGCCGGTGTCGATGTCCTCCGCGCTCGCGAACCCCGATTCGAGCATGCGGATAGCCGAGAGGAGATAGGGAATAAGGAGGGCGTTGACGACAAAACCCGCGCGGTCGGGCGACGTGATAACTCTCTTGTCGAGTGACTCCGTCGCGTACGAACGCACGCGCGCCGAAGTTTCGGGACTCGTCAACAAAGAAGAGATCAGTTCCACGAGTTTCAGTACGGGCACGGGATTGAAAAAGTGCATGCCAATTACCTGCTTGGGGCGCTTGGTGGCCATGGCGAGCTTGATGATCGGAATCGACGAGGTGTTCGTCGCGAGGATGGCTTCGGGGTCTTTTACTGCGGCGTCGATCTTTCGAAAGACGTCGAGCTTGACCTCTTCGTTTTCGGCGACGGCTTCGATGACGAGCTCTCGGTCCTCGAGTTCCGAGAAGTCCGTCGTGAAAAAGAGGTTGGCGCGGATACGGCGGGACTCTTCCTCGGGCAGTTTGCCCGAGGAGACTGCACGTAACAGCGACTTCTCGACTCGCTCGCGGCCCTTTCCCATGGCGTCGGCGTCCTGCTCGACAACGAAAACGTTGGCTCCGGCGCGCGCCGTGATCTCGGCGATGCCCGATCCCATGAGTCCGCAACCCACAACGCCAATACGATCCATTCGAACCTCCTCGTCGAAAGAAGTGTGGCTTCTCGAAGTTTGAGTCTAGGTCGACACCGCGTTTCGACCTCGGGAGAAACTCTGCCGAGAGGGGCAACGTCACCGGCGTGACCGGTCCAGTCGGTGGCTACGATTGACGACGAGCTGGTAGAACTCACCACGCGACCTACGAAGGAGCCTCTCCATGGACACGGTCAACGTCATCGTTGAAATTCCGCGATTTAGTCAAAACAAGTACGAATACGATCACGACACGCACACGATCAAACTGGACCGACACCTTCTCGTGGCGATGGGCTACCCGGCGGAGTACGGATTCATTCCCGACACGTTGGGCGGCGACGGCGACCCTCTCGACGCGCTCGTTCTCACCGAGTACCCGACGTTTCCGGGCTGTCTCATCGAAACGAAGGTTCTTGGCATGTGCATAATGACTGATGAGAACGGCGAAGACGCCAAGCTCATCACGGTGCCCAACTACGACCCGAGGTGGAAGGGGGCCACCGACATCGGTGACGTGCCCAAGGACATCCTCGATCGGATCAGCCACTTCTTCACCGTGTACAAGGACCTCGACGAAGGTAAGTGGGTCAAGGTCGAGAACTACGTCGGCCGCGCGGAAGCGCTCGTCGAACTTGAAGCCTCGCGCGCGCGTTTCGTCCCTTAATCCCTCACTCGGGAGTCTTCAATGTGGAGTAATGAAAAGACCGACGTTGCACTAACCACGCCGTTGTCGCTTCGTCAGCGCGCGTTTCGTGTGCTGCTCGCGACGCAGGGAATCTTCTTCGTCGCGCTGGCGTGGTGCATGCTCCTCGAACACGGTTCCAATGCTCAGAGCTCGGGGATTTCGTTCTACGGCGTCAATCACCGCACGGTCGTGCTCGCCGTCGTTGGTTACGTCAGCGCCGCCGTGGGACTCTGGCGCCTGTCGTTGATCTTTAGAGAGAGTGGACTCGACCCACTCCTGTGGATGGGCCTGCGCGTGATCGCCGTGATGTTGGTCCTGCTCCTCGTGACGCCGTACAACGGAGGGCCGTTCCTCAACTGGGCGCACATGATCGTCGGCGTCGCCGGGGCGCTGACGCAGTTGGCGATAGCGATTTTGTTGTTGAGACGTTACGGATCACTCGCCGCGATCCTTGGCTTCTCCGTCCAGTTGAGCGGCGGTATCCTCGGCGCGTTCTCGTTACCGGACTGGCGTTTTCAGTTTCTCTTGTACGCCGAGACGATCTTTGAGTTGGGCTTTGGCTGGTGTCTCCTCCAGTGGACCAAGGTCTTGTCGAGTGACGTGGAGCGTTAAGTCGAAAGCGAACTGGGCTCGCGACGGATGGCGGCCTCGGCCAGCACCGTCAGCGCGGTGAACCACTCGTCCGCGTTCACCGACAGCGCGTGTTCTCCCTCGAGTTCAATCTGACCAAAGAAGAGGGCGTACCAGATTCTCGCGAAGGCCACGGCGCTCATGCCGTCGGCGAGGAGATTCATGTCCTTGAGTGGCCTTACGCGGTTCACGATTCGCGTGGCTGCTTCCTTCTTTGCTTCGGCGATACCCGCGGTCGCCGTTGGATTGTGACGTGCGAAGGACATGCTCTCGATTCGCTGAAGTCGGGCTTCCGTTCGGGCGGGGACTTGCGCGTCGGCGATGATGACCCGTAGGGCTTGGCGCAGGTCGTCCGTTGTCTTCACGGACTCCAGAGGATGGGTAAACGTCTCGGCGAGACCGAGCAAGACTTCACGAAATCGGTGCACGATGGCGCAGGCAATGAGATCTTCGCGATCGTCAAAGTAGCTGTAGAGCAGTGCGACGGAGATTTTGGCGTCAAAGGCCACGCGCTTCACGCGGAACTGCGTCATCCCGTTGAGCTCGATTTCGTGAGCGGCCGACGCCAAAATCTTGTCACGCGTCATTGAACGAGTTTACAACTCGCCGTCGCGCGCGAAATCTGGCCCGGTTGGTGCTAGCGCTGGGGCGGTGGTGGCCAACCGGGAATAGGGCCGCGACCAGAGGGAAAGCGCACGTTCTTCGCCCGGACGAATTCGTGCAGTGTTTCGAGGCCGTACTCGCGACCGTAACCACTGCCCTTGACGCCACCGAACGGCGACCCGATGAAGTTTCGTCTCGTGTAGTTGTTCACGAAGACCATGCCCACCTCTAGACGTTGGGCCAGTCGAGCCGCGCGCGCTTCGTCGCGCGTGCAGATCGCCGCGGTGAGTCCGTAGGGCGAATCGTTCGCGATGTCGACAGCTTGGTGATCGCTGTCAAAGCGCATCAGCGAGGCGACGGGTCCGAAGATCTCCTCCTGGGCGATCGACATCTTCGCGGTGACGTCACCGAAGATGTACGGAGCGATGAAGTAGCCCTCGCGGAACTGCGAATCATGGGGGACAGTGCCCTGAAAGAGCAGCGTGGCGCCCTCCGTGACACCTAAATCAACGAAGTGCTGGACGCGCTGGAGCTGCTTAGCGTCGACCATAGGCCCGATGTCAGTCGCGTCCTCGAGCGGGTCACCCACCACCAACTGCGCGGCCTTGTCGACGAAGCGTCGGGCGAACTCGTCGTAGATCGAACCGTGCACCAGTATCCGTGACGTCGAGGTACAGGCCTCACCCTGGTTGTAGAACATGCCCTCAATCGCCACGGCGACGGCGCTCTCGACGTCGGCGTCGTCGAGCACGAGCAGGGCGTTCTTCCCGCCCAGTTCCATTGTGGCGAATGTCAGGTTCTTCGCGGCGCCCTCCATCACTTTGCGTCCGGTAGCGGTCGAACCCGTGAAGGAGATTCGCTCGACTCGCGGATGCGCCACCAACGCCGCGCCCGCCGACATGCCGCTCACGGCGTTGATCACGCCCGGCGGCAAGACTTCGTTGGCGATTTCCGTGAGTCGCAGCACGGTAAGGGGTGCCTGCTCACCTGGTTTGATCACGACCGTGTTGCCGACCGCCAACGCGGGCGCGCACTTCTTGGAGAAGTGGATCGGGGGCCAGTTGAAGGGAAGAATCGCGGCGACGACGCCGTAGGGCTCGTAGGTCACGCGGGCCTCGATGGGACCCTGGTCGAGGATCTCGCCGCTCACGTAGTCGGTGACGCCGGCGTAGTAGTCAAAACTCGCGTGGCACGAGAGGACGTCGATGCGAAGGGCGTCTCGTTTGGGTTTGCCGACCTCGCGTGCGCAGAGTTCGGCTAACTCGTCGGCGTGGTCTCGTATGCGTTGCGCTACTTCGCGCATCATGGTGCCGCGCTCTTTGGGCGAGAGGTAACGCCAGACGTCTTCGTAGGCCCGCCGCGAATCCATCACCGCGCGGCCAACGAGCTCGTCGCTTGCTATCGCCACGCGCGCCAACGGCTGCGCGTTCGCCGCTTCGAGGACTTCGAAGGTCGCCGCGTCGTCGTCCGCGACGAAGGCGCCGCCGATGAACGACTGCCACACGGGGCGACGAAGGAGTAACGCGTCGGTGACGCTGGACTTGGTCGAACGCTGGTCTTCAGCAGTGGTCATGTCATCTCGTTTCGTCTACTTCGTTGGTTCACGTTTCTCCTACGAACTGAGGCTAGTCACGTGCTGCGCGAACGCTCCACGTCACGTTCAACGTCGTACTCGTGGTCTGCTCTACTCGAGCGCACCCTCGAGCACCACGGTATCGAGGGCGCCCATGATCGCGTCGAGCTCGGGCGTGGGCGAGTACGTGCGACGCAGATCGACGAGCGTCGCGATCGACGCGCGGTCCACTCGGCCACTCGCGACGAAGCCGGTCGTTGGATCACGCAGGCACTCGTAATGGTCCTGGGTCTCGCGTTCGCTGAGGTTGAGTAGTCGCATGGCGGCCTCGACGACGTCGGCCCCTCTCTCGCCAGCGACGATCTCGCGGGTCGTCGCGAGCAGCGCGTCGGCGAAGCGAAGGTTCACTTCGGTCACGCCACCTTCGCGACCCGCCAAGGTGGCGAGGACCGTGCCGTAGTACGGGCCGAGATCGGCCACGGGACTGACGATGGAGCACCCGGCACCGACCGCGCGCAGCTCGTTGCCCGCGTTCAAGATGGTCACCGCGCACGCACCGGCGATGAGCGCGTCTGTCCTTCGAGGCGTCGAGCCCATCGATTCGATGACGTAGTCACCGGGACGAAGGCCGGCCCTTTCGAGCAGGGCGTACGCCACGAAGGCGAACCCTGACTGGGGAACGTCGACTCCAAGAATCTGTCCACGAAGTTCCTCGGGGCTGGCGATGCTCGCCGCGGCGCAGAGCGACAGGCCGAGTCCGCGGTCGATCCCGCAGATGATCTGCAGGGGGATACTGCGTTGGAGCGGGTTCGCCGACAAGAAGTGATAGGCGATGACGTTGTCGGGACTCGTGAACACCACGTCGAACTCACCAGCTTCGAGCGAGGTGAACTGCGCGGGCGAGGAGGGAACCAACGACTCGTTCACGTCAAGTCCCGCCCGATGAAACGCTCCCGAGGATCGCGCGAGGTCGATCAAGAGTGAGGGCGTGAAGGTCCCTACGTTGAGTTGTTCGTCGCGCGTCGCCACGGGTAGTCGAGCGTTAGAGCTCGCTGGCCCAATCTCGAGTTTGCAAGATCTCCGTCATACGAGCCAAGAAGCGTGCGGCGTACGCGCCGTCGATGACACGGTGGTCGAAGGTGAGGGCGAGGTTGCCCACCGAGTGAATCGCTATCGCCTCGTCCCGCGAGCCGTCGATCACCACGACGGGCTTGCGCACGACGCCGTCGGTGGCGAGGATCGCCACCTGGGGTTGGTTGATGATCGCGCCCGTTATGAGGGTGCCGAAGGGCCCCGGGTTGGTGATGGTGAACGTGCCGTGGGCCATGTCGTCGACGGTGAGCTTCTTCGAGCGCGCAGCGCCAGCGAGTTCGCTGATCTTTCGCGCGATGGCGCGCAAGTCGTAGCTGTCGGCGTGTTGGACCACCGGCACGACGAGCCCGCCGCCGTCCAAGTCCACGGCGATGCCGAGATTGAGATCGTGGTGCACGATCAACTCGTCGTCGCCCACCGAGCCGTTGAGGTACGGAAAGTCGCGCAACGCCGCGAGCGTGGCCAAAGCACTGAAGGGCAGGTACGTGAGGGAGAAGCCCTCTTGCTCCTTGAACGCGCCACCCTGGGTTCGACGCACGTCCTCGACGTGTTCGTAGTCCACCTCTTTTACCATCAAGGTGTGAGCCGAAGTCGCCTTCGAGCGCGTCATGTGCTCGGCGGTGAGCCGGCGAATCTTGGTGAAGGGGATGACCTCGTCGCCCGAACTCGCGGCATGACTAGTGCCTTGGCTGATCATCGCTTCGACGTCGTGTCGAAGGATGCGACCGTCGGCACCGGTCCCGCGCACCGACGACGCGTCAATGTTGTGTTCACGCAGGAGGCGGCGAACGACGGGTGACAGCGGCGCATTCGACGTCTTGGCGGGTGACGCGACTTGGCTTTCGACGAAGGCCAGCACGTCGTCACGCGTGAGGCGGCCCTGGGGGCCGGTGCCGGGCACGTCACTGGCGTCGAGCTGATGCTCGGCGAGCAGGCGTCGTACGACGGGGGACACGTGGGCCCTGGACTCACTTGAGGCCGTTGCTGGCGCTTTGGTGCGCTCGGGCGTGACTGAAGTCGATGAGGTCGTTGAGGTCGCGGGCGCGTCACTTGGCGAAGCCTCTGGAAGGTCGTCGTAGCCGATGACCGCGAGCAACGTACCCACGTCGACCGTCTCACCCTCGGCCACGAGGATCTTCGTGAGTACGCCGTCGGCCGGTGACGGGATCTCGGTGTCCACTTTGTCGGTGGACACTTCGAAAAGCGTCTCACCGCGCGTGACGGTGTCGCCCTCGCTCTTGAACCACTTGGTGACGGTTCCGTCGGCCACGGTCTCGCCGAGTTGGGGCATGGTGACTCTAGGCACGACGCGTCAACGTTCTTGGTCCGGTCGTCTTCATCACGCGGAACTCGAGACTTGTAGACGCTCGGCCATCCAGTCGGCCCCCTGGGGACGATGACGGTAGATGACGTTGGCACCTGTGTGGTTGCCCTCTTCGAGCAGCAGTAGTTCGCTCTCGCCACGCGCTTCGCTCGCCAAGCGCTCACCGTCCTGCCAAGGGACGAGTCGATCGAGTTTTCCCACGATGACGAGCAGGGGCGTCGTGATTTTGCTGGCGTATTCTTCGAGGGTGATGTCCCACGCTCGCCGCTCCGCCTCTTCGGGTGTTGAACTGAACGTGCGCACTTGGAAGGCGTGCCGCGTCAACGGATTGAGGTTCTTCCATGAGGCGCCCATGTTGTAGGGGCCAGCCAGCGAGATCGTTCCCTTGATCGGGAGATCGGAACTCGCCATGCGCGCGGCGTAGAAACCCCCGAGGCTGACGCCCCAGACACCCAGACGCGAACTGTCCACGTCGGCCATGGTCTCGAGGTGATCGATGACGACCTCACCGACGCGGTCCCATTCGGGTCGAATCGCAAGCGTCCATTCGGCTTCACCCTGGCCCGGACCGTCGAGGGCGAACGTCGCCATTCCGCGATCGAGAAATGCCCGCTCGACCTCACGGAACTCTTCCTTCGTCGAATCGAGGCCGGGAATCAAGATGACCGTGGGGTGAGGCCCATTGGTGTCGGGTGTTCGAAAGAGCGCGACCATCTTTGACCCCTCGAAGTCGATCTCCTCCCGGCGCCCAGCGGGAGTGAAGAGGGGCGTGGCCCTGTTGAGGGCGTCCACCGCTCGAGCGTGCGCCGCCTTGGCCTGGTCGGGGTCGTGGACGAAGAGGAACTTGCCGAAGTGAAAGTAGGTCGCGGCACGGGCGTAGAACTCACCCGCACTGCGCGCGTGCCCTTGGGCGAGCGCCGCTTCAGCGAGCTCCAAGTGTACTTCAGCGCCCGCGCACCACGCCGCGCACCAGTCATCCCAGTGTTCGAGGTCCCTCGTGATACGGTCGAAGTCACTCACCTCGACACCGTTGGAGCAAAAGCGCGGCTCCCAGTTGGCCACCGCAGTTTCCACCAGAACGTCTGCCATGTTTCCCCCTCGTGACGCGTAATAGATGCTGATGGTAATGGACTTTTCACCACGCTGAACAGTGGCGATTCATTGAATTCTTTTCATGCGCCCGCGGTTGACGGCGTTCCACCACGTCGTTAGGGTTAGCCCATCACTCACCGAGTGATCGGACCTGGACTACTGCATCGGGGAAGCGCCGGGGACGTATAACGCTGGGGGAAACTATGAATAGAAAAGGAAGAAATTTTCGCGCGCTGGGTGTAACTTCGGTCGCGCTCGCGTCGTTGGCGATGATGGCCACTTCGAGCGGAGCGTCGAGCAGCACGATTGCCAAGGGCAAGCCCGTTACGATTGGGATTTCGCTCTCGCTGTCGGGTGACTTCTCGGGCGACGGAAGCGCCTTCAAGCAGGGTTATGAGCTCTGGCGCGACACGGTGAACAAGACCGGTGGGCTACTCGGTCATAAGGTGAAACTCGACATCGTGTCGGACGCGTCCAGTCCCACACAGGTCGTGACGAACTATCAGAAGTTGATCTCGCTGGACCACGTCAACTTGACCGTTGGGCCGTTCTCGTCACTGCTGAGCTTGCCCGCGGCGAGAGCCGTCGCTCGTTATGGCTACGCGATGGTCGAGGGAGCTGGTGGTGCGCCGTCCGTCTTCCAAGCTGGACTGACGAACCTTTTCGACGTGTCGATGCCGGTAAAGGACGCGTTGGTGCCGTTCGCAACGTGGATCGCCTCGCTGCCGGCGAACAAGCGTCCAAAGTCGGTTGCGTACGTGACCACGAACGACGCCTTCACCGAGCCACAGATACCCGTCGCGAAAAAGATCATCTCCGCCGCGGGTGTGAAGACCGCGTACTACTCCGTCTTTCCAGCGGAAACCACGGACTACACTCCGATCGCCGACGCGGTAGCGGCCGTCAAGGCGCAGGTCGTGGTTCTTGGTTCCGTTGACGTTCCGACGGTGTCGGCGTTCATGCAGGCGTTCGAGCAAGCGCACTACAGCCCCGAGGCCTTCATCGCCACGGGTGGTCCGGACCAAGGTACGGCGTTCAGTTCGGTCGTGGGCATCAAAAACGCCGACGGCATGATGGTGCCCAACGCGTGGTACGGCTCGGCGACGACGCCCGGCAGTGCGGCGATGGTCGCGGCCTACATCAAGAAGTACGGCGGTACTGCGGCGACGGTAAGTGCCGACGTGGCCGAGGCCTACTCCGTGGGTCAGGTCATCGACCAGGCGGTCACCGCGACGAAAGGCTTCGACAACGCCAAGATCATCAAGTACCTCCACTCGGGAGTGACCTTGAGTAGCGTGCAGGGACCGGTGAAGTTCGACAAGCTCGGTGAGAACAACCAAGCGACGGCGTTCACCTTCCAGTGGCAGGGCAAGAACTTCGTTGAAGTCAACCCAACCTCGAACAAGGCCGCCAAGCCGATACTGTTCCCGAAGCCGGTCTGGGGCAAGTAAGCCTTGAACAGCTCAGCGCTCATCCACGCCCTACTGGACGGCGTGTTGACCGGTTCGGTCTACGCCCTCATGGCGACGGGGTTAACTCTCATCTTTGGAGTGATGAACATCATCAACATCGCTCAGGGAATCTTGGTGATTTTAGGTGCCTACCTGAGTTACACGTTGTCGGTGCACTTTGGAATTGACCTCTTCGCCGGTTTGGTCATCACGATCCCCACGCTCTTTGTCGTGGGGATCGTGGTAGAGCGCTTTTTCATGACCAAGCTGAAGGGGCCAGAACGGACGTCGATGTCCATTCTGGTCACTTACGCCATCGCCCTCATCATCGAGGGAGCACTCAACATGATTTATTCCATCAATGACGTTCAATTAAAAGCTTGGTACGTGAATCAATCGTTTCGGGTCTTTGGTCTTTGGATTCCCTACATCTACATGTTCGGCTTTTTTTTGGCGGTCGCCCTTCTGGGCGCGTTGTACGTCATGTTGTACCGGACACGATTCGGCGCGAGCATTCGAGCATCGTTGGCCGACCAGACGGCCGCGGCGCTAATCGGTATCAACGTCAAGCGCGTGTCGACGATCTGTTTTGGACTCGGTGTCGCCGTCACCGCCGCGGGCGGCATGGTGTACGGCGCGACCAACGCTTTCAACGCCAGTACCAGTTACGACTTGATCTCTCGACTCTTGACGATCATCGTCTTGGGCGGGATGGGCAGTCTCGGTGGAGCTCTGTTAGCCGCCATCTTGATGGTGACCCTGGGTGACGTCATCGCGGTGGTCTGGTCGCCGATCTGGTCGACCCCCACGTACTTCTTCGTCCTCGTGATCGTGTTGTCGTTGCGTCCCCAGGGACTCGTCGGCAAGCTGTCCGTGAGAGAGGCTTGATGTCAAAAGTAAGGCCTTCGATGTGGAGCCTCGCTCTCGTCGTCTTGGTCGTGTTCCCGCTCATCGTAACGAATCCGACCTACACGGCGATCGCGGTCTCCACGTTGCTGTTTATGGCGTGCACCACGTCGTGGAACATGTTCTCCGGCTACTCGGGCTACGTGTCGCTCGGTTCGGCCATCTTCTACGGGTGTGGGGCGTACACCATGGCCTTGGTGTCGTCCCACGCGCACATGGCCGGAGGTGGGGCCCAGTTCTGGCTCGTACCACTCGCCGGTCTCGTGGCGATGGTGGTGGCGGTCCCCGTGGGCGCGATCGCCCTTCGCGTGCGCCGACACACCTTCGTCGTGATCACGATTGCCCTGTTCTTCGTCTTTCAAACCCTGGCGATCAACGCCTCGTTCACCGGCGGTTCGGCGGGCATCTCGCTGCCGCTAATTCCTTGGCTATTCAACTACTACAACCTGCCCTTCTACTACGTCGCGCTCGGCATGGTCGTTTTCGCGACCTTGCTCTCCGCGGGGGTGCGTCGTTCTCGTTTCGGCCTCCAGTTGCTCGCTATTCGCGACGACGAAGACCGAGCGCTGGGACTCGGGGTTCGCGTAACGGCAGTCAAACTCACGGGCTTCACGATGTCGGCCTTCACCATCGGTATGGCCGGGGCGGTCTACGCCATGTTCATCGGCCAGATCTACCCCCAGTTCGTCTTTGACCCGACGTTCGATATCACGGTTGCCCTGATGGCTTTCCTCGGTGGCTTCGGTACGCTGCTCGGTCCCCTGCTCGGCGGACTCATTCTCGAAGCGTCCCAGCAGTACTTGGTCTTGTCGTTCTCGAACGGCTCGTTGTACTTGATTCTCTTTGGCGTCTTGTTCTTGTTAGTCATTCTCTTCATGCCGCAGGGCATCGTCGGTGGCGTTTCGCAGTGGTGGGCTCTGCGAGCGCTGAAGCGTGAAATGGTGTCAATGACTGACCCCGAGGCGGTCGGAGCGAATCCCTGATGGCCACAATTCTCGAGGCGCAAGGCGTGTCACGCTCCTTCGGGGGCGTGAAGGCGTTGGCGGGCTGTTCCCTCAGCGTCGATAAGGGCAGTATCACTGGCCTCATCGGCCCCAACGGATCGGGCAAGACCACGTTGTTCAACGTGATGACCGGTTACGTCAAGCCCGATACGGGCACGGTCTCGTTCGAGGGCAACGACGTCACCAACGCACGGCCCAACAAGATCTTCGCTCTAGGCGTCGGTCGCACCTTTCAACTCACCCGCATCTTCGCTCGTATCAGCGTCATCGAGAACATGCTCGTCGCCACGCAGCGTGATGAGAGTTGGTTGCGCGGTCTCACACGCTCGAAGTCCTCGAAGTCCGAACTCGACGCCGCGATGGAGTGGCTGGACTTCGTGGGCCTCACTCGCCTGGCCTCGATGCAGGCAGGTTCGCTCTCCTACGGTCAGCGAAAGCTCCTGGAGTTGGCGTACGTGCTCGTGGCTGATCCCGACGTCGTCTTGCTCGACGAGCCCGCGGGTGGGGTCAATCTCACGCTAATCAACGAGATCAGTGAAAAGATTCTCGCGTTGAACAAGGGTGGCAAGACCTTCCTCATCGTTGAGCACAACATGGAGTTCGTCATGAAGATCTGTGACAAGGTGACGGTGATGCACCAGGGCTGTGACTTAGTGACGGGGACGCCCGGCGAAGTACGAAGTAACCCCGCCGTTCTGGACGCGTACCTGGGCAGTAGTGACGGCGAAGTCAGTGAAACGGTAGGCCATGGCTGAGTCGACCGCCTTCCTTCGCTTCGAAGGAATCGTCGCCGGCTACGGCGGTGGCGACGTCATCAAGGGCGTGGACTTTAGCGTTCCCCAAGGGGGCGTGACGTGCATCGTTGGTCCCAATGGTTCGGGCAAGTCCACGTTGCTCAAGGTCGTCAGTGGCCTGTTGCGTCCGCGACTCGGACAGCTCTGGTTCAAGGGGACCCCGCTCGTGGGCTTGACCCCCCGGGAGATTCTGCAACTGGGTGTCGTGCAAGTGCCCCAAAACCACAGCCTGTTTCGCGAGATGACCGTAGAACAGAACGTGGAACTCGGGGCGTTCCTCCTCAAGGATCGAAAGGTCATCGCCGAGCGATTGAAGAACGTCCGCGAGATCTTCCCCATCGTGGCCGAGCGTGCCAAGGACAAAGCCGGGAGCCTCTCGGGCGGTCAACAACGCATCGTCGAGTTCGCGCGCTGTTTGATGTTGGAACCCGAACTGGTCGTGCTCGACGAGCCCTCGATGGGCCTCGACCCCAAGACCTTGCGCCTAGTGTTCGACACGATCAAGTCGATGAACAGTGCCGGACGTACGGTGTTGCTCGTCGAACAGAACGCTCGCCAGGCCCTTCGCATGAGCCACTTCGCCGTGGTGCTGGAGAACGGTCTCCTGCGACTTTCGGGTTCGGGTAGCGAGGTGTTGAACAACCCCGAGATCGGCGCGCTCTATCTCGGCGGCAGCATCGAAACAACGTCCAAGGCCGTGTCGCCGGCGCCGAGCGAACTTTAGGATGACGTGATGAGTGACGACAAGGTACGCATCGGCTGGGTCGGCTGTGGTCGCATGGGCACCGCCATGGCCAAGCGCTTGGTGGTGGCGAAGTACGACGTCACGGTCACCAACCGAACCCGGGCGAAGGCTGAAGTGCTCGGTGAACTTGGCGCGAAGGTCGTCGACACCCCGCGCGATCTCGCCGGGTGCGACGTTATCTTCATCATGGTCTCGGCCGATAAGGACCTACTCGCCGTCACGACGGGACCCGACGGCATCATGTCGAGCGACGTCGTTCCCAAGGTCGTCGTCGACTGTTCGACCGTGTCCTCCACGACGTCGGCCCAGGTGCGTGCCGCGATGGCGGCGAGGAACGTCGGGTTTCTCGCCGCGCCGGTGAGTGGCAACCCTAAGGTAGTCGCCTCGGGTAAGCTCACCCTCGCGGTGTCGGGCATGCGCGACGCCTACGAGACGGTTCGTCCCTACCTCAACGAACTCGGCCACGGCGTCACGTACGTTGGCGACGGCGAAGTGGCGCGACTCGTCAAGATCTGTCACAACATGTTCTTAGGTATTGTCGCCCAGGCCATGGCCGAGATCACGGTGTTGGCCGAGCGCGGCGGCATACCCCGCAGTGCGTTCCTCGAGTTCATCAACAACTCGGTCATGGGTTCCACGTTCACCCGTTACAAGACGCCCGCTTTCGTGAACCTCGACTTCACGCCCACTTTCACGCCGGTGCTGCTACGAAAGGACTTCGACCTGGGCATGGCCGAAGCGAAGAAGATGAATGTGCCGATGCCGCTCTCGGCGCTCTGCACCGAGTTGGTGGTATCGGCGATCGGGGCCGGTTACCGCGAGGAGGACTTTGCGGTTCTGCTGCTCGAAGAGGCGCGTAGCGCCGGGCTCGTGCTGGAGCCGGAGAACATCGAGGTCGACGACGGGTTAGGAGCGAAGTCATGAGCGAGGGATTTGGACCAATCGTCAACACGCCCGGTCACAACGGGGTGGACTTTGAGACACGCGTGGACTTTGATCGCCTGCGCGCGTATCGCCTCGCGCGAGCCCGCGAGGCGCTCGAGGCCAGCGACCTTGGCGCGATACTGCTCTTTGACGCCTACAACATTCGCTACGTCTCGCAGACCTGGATCGGCGGCGCGCTCGGGGACAAGATGTCGCGCTACTGCTTACTGACGCGCGGTGGCGAGCCCATCGTGTGGGACTTTGGCTCGGCGGCGCGCCACCACCAACTCTTCGCGCCGTGGCTCGAGCCCGAGAACTGTCGTGCGGGAATGTTGGGACTTCGCGGCGCCATCGCGCCCAAGGCCGGACTCTTCGAGTCGGCCGTCAAAGAGATCGTCGGGATCTTGAACGACCACGGCGTCCTCGGTCAGCCCATTGGTATTGACATCATCGAGCTGCCCTTCCTCTTCGAGATGCAAAAGGCGGGCGTCGACGTTCGTGACGCCCAGCAACTTATGCTCGACGCGCGACAGATCAAGAATCCCGACGAGCTGATGCTGCTCTCTCAGGCCGCGGCCATGGTGGACGGGGTCTACCACGACATCTTCGAAGCGTTGAAGCCCGGCGTTCGAGAGAACGAGATCGTGGCGCTCGCGAACAAGCGCCTCTACGAGATGGGTTCCGATCAAGTGGAGGCCATCAACGCGGTCTCGGGGGAACGGTGCAACCCGCACCCGCACAACTTCACGGACCGCATCATTCGCCCCGGCGAACAAGCATTCTTTGACATTATTCACTCGTACAACGGCTATCGGACCTGCTACTACCGCACGATGTCGGTCGGCAGTTCCACCGGGCCCCAGCGCGACGCCTACGCCAAGGCTCGTGCGTGGATGGACACGGCGATCGACCTGGTGAAACCCGGCGTCGGTACCGACGAGATCGCCCTCGCGTGGCCCGCCGCGACGGACTTTGGCTTCGCCAACGAAATGGCGGCCTTCGGTCTGCAGTTCGGTCACGGGCTCGGACTGGGCCTGCACGAACGGCCCGTCATCAGTCGCTTGAACAGTCTGCGCGATCCCATTGAGTTGAAGGCGGGCATGGTGTTCGCCCTCGAGACGTACTGCCCGGCGTCGGACGGCGTGTCGGCGGCGCGCATCGAAGAAGAGATCGTCGTCACCGAGAACGAGCCGTCGATTCTTACGCACTTCCCGGCGCAAGAACTCATGGTCGCGAACCGGTACTAGGAGGAACGAATGTCCAACACGAAAATAGCCCCCGCGAACAGTGACCTCGCGCACAAGATTGCGATGTACCGCAGTCAGTTCGCGCTGCGTCAGTTCGAGAATCGCGCGTACGACCTGTTCTTGGAGAACTTCGTCAAGGGCACGAGCCACCTCGCCATTGGTCAAGAGGCCATCGCGGCGGGCGTCGCCGCCGCGATGCGTCCCGACGACTGGACGTTCGCCACGTACCGCGGTCACGCCCACACGCTCGCGCGCGGCGTACCGATGGCGCCAGTCTTCGCTGAACTCATGGGTCGCACCAACGGTCTCATGGCCGGCAAGGGCGGTTCGATGCACTTAACGAGCGTCGAGCACGGGATGATGGGTTCCTACGCTGTGATCGGCGCGCACCTCCCGATCGCCTGCGGCGCGGCGTGGAGCGCGCAGTACCGCGGCACGGAGCAGGTCGCCGTCGCCTTCTTTGGCGATGGCTCGACGAACATCGGCTCGTTTCACGAGGCGCTCAACTTCGCCGCCGTGTGGAAGTTGCCGGTGATCTTCTTCTGTGAGAACAACCTCTGGATGGAGTACACGCGCACCTCTGACGTCACGGCCGTCGCCAATCCCGCGGCGGACCGCGCGTCGGCCTACGGTCTCGAGAGCATCATCGTCGACGGCAACGACGCCGACGCGGTCTTTGACGTCACGAGCGCCGCGTTCGCAAGGGCGCGGGCCGGCGAAGGCCCGAGCATGATCGAAGCCAAGACGTATCGACATGGGGGGCACTCGCGGGCCGACCCCGGAAAGTACCGTCCCGACGACGAGCTGGCCGAGTGGATGGCCAAGGATCCCATTCCGCGCTACCGAGCTCGCCTCCTCGACGCCGGCGTCAGTGAAGAAGAGATACTTGCTTTGGAGAGCGAAGTCGACGCTGAAGTGGACCTCGCGACCGAAGAAGCCAAGGCCGGCGACGTGCCGGGCGAGGACCTGTTGTTAAAGGACGTATGGGCTGATGGAGGTGCCTCGTGGCGCAACTGACCTTTCGTGAATCGATCGCGCGCGGCATCGCCCAGGAGATGCGTCGCGACGAGTCGGTAGTGCTCTTGGGCGAGGACGTCGGCGCGGCCGGAGGGGTCTTCAAGGGCACCGTCGGACTGCTCGAGGAGTTCGGCGGCGTGCGCGTTCGCGACACACCCATTAGTGAGCAGGCGATACTCGGCGCGGCCATGGGCGCCGCGATGACCGGACTGCGACCGATCGCGGAGATCATGTTCTCGGACTTCTTCGCGGTCTGTTGGGACATCGTCGCCAACGAAATCGCGAAGAGCCGTTACATGACGAACGGACAGGTGACGTTCCCCCTCGTCATTCGCTCGGGCAACGGCGGCGGTCTGCGCTTTGGCGCGCAGCACTCGCAGAGCGTCGAGAACTGGGCGATGATGGTGCCTGGACTGAAGGTGGTCGTTCCCTCGAACGCACTGGACGTCATTGGACTGATGGCCGCCGCGGTGCGCGACGACGATCCCGTGATCTTCCTGGAGGCGAAGGTCCTCTACTCCTCGAAGATGGACGTGCCCGACGGCGACATCGTCGACACGTTGGGTTCGGCGAAAGTTCTTCGCGAAGGTTCGAACGCGACGTTGGTGGCCCTCGGTTCGATGGTCCCTCGAGCGCTCGAGGCCGCCAGCGAACTCGCGGCCAACGGCATTGACTGCACGGTGATTGACGTTCGATCCCTCGTGCCGCTCGACACGACGACCATTCTTCGTGAAGTCGCCGCCACCGGTCGACTCTTCACGGTGGAGGAGAATCCTCGGCTCTGTGGTTGGGGAGCGGAAGTGGCCTCGATCGTTGCCGACGAGATCTTCTACGACCTCGACGGTCCAATCGTTCGAATCACGACGCCGCACATTCCGTTGCCGGCCGCCGACGCGCTCGAAGACTTGGCTATTCCGTCCGTTGAACGCATCGTGACGACCGTCCAAAAATCGATGAACTCGTAGAGTTTGCTTCGCGAGGGTCTTTTGCTGTTCGCGCGCGCTACGCCGTCGCGCGACCAGGGACACGACGAACTCTGAGCAAGGCATCGTCGGGAGGCTTCTAGTTGGTGTTCGCCGCCGAGAGGACGTCGATGACGACCTCGTTCTTGGATACGCGTCGCGGCGGTGTACGACCACCGCGAAGCCACGACGTGAGGGCCGCGAACAAACAGACAATGGTCGCGAAGGCGAGGGCCGGGTGCAGTCCCGCGACGAAGGCCTTTTGAATGATCCGGGGAAAGAACGTTCGACCGATCACCGTGGCGCGCGCGCCCGGAGCCAGCGACGCCAGCACGTGGTGTCCGAGCAAGTGGACCATCGGGTTGTAGCCGAGAAAGGACGCGAAGAGCGTCGTCACCGGCGGCAGCGTGGAAATGTGTTGGGCGGTAGCAGCAGCGACGCCCTGGTTGGTGAGACCCACGAAGAGCGCGTGCGGCAGCGTGCGCGAGAGTCCGATGATCATCAAGGTGAAGAAGATGCCAATGGAGATCACCTGGCCGGAGTTCTGAAACGTCGAGTTCATGCCCGATCCCACACCGCGATGCTCGGCCGGCAAGGAGTTCATCACGCTCGCGCGATTCGGTGCGGAGAACGCGCCCATCGAGAGACCGTTCAAGAACAACAACGCCCCAAAGACCGGGTACGAGAAGTTCGCGGGCAGGAACTGCAATAACAAGAATGACGCCGCGGCGCCGAGCATGCCGCCCACGGTAAAGGGGCGCGATCCGTAACGGTCCGAGAGAAAGCCGCACAGCGGACCCGCGATCAAGAAGCCCCCGGTGAGCGGCAAGAGCGCGATGCCGGCCCACAGGGGAGTGTTCGAGAAGTTGTAGCCGTGCAGCGGCAACCAGATTCCCTGGAGCCAGATCACCATTGTGAACATGAGTCCGCCACGTCCCACGGCCGCGAGCAGGGTAGAGATACTCCCGGCCGAGAAGGCGCGAATCCGAAAGAGACTGAGTCGAAACATCGGATCGTCAGAGTGTTTCTCAATGCGCGCGAAGAGCACGAGCCCGAGGACGCCGAGGAGCAAAGAGCCCAGCACGAGCGGACTCGTCCAGCCCATGACGTGGCCGCCGTAGGGCTGAATGCCGTAGGTGATGCCAACCATCAAGGCGACGAGCCCGACGGCGAACGAGAGATTGCCACTCCAGTCGACGTGGTGGTCGCGCTTGGTGGGCACCTCTCTCAGTTTCAGGTAGGCCCAGATCGTGCCAAAGAGCCCAATGGGCACCGAGATGATAAAGATCAACCGCCACTGGATGGGACCGAGGAGTCCACCCAACACGAGGCCGATGAACATCCCCGAAATGCCGGCGATCTGATTGATGCCCACGGCCATGCCGCGTTGATGCTCGGGAAAGGCGTCGGTCAAAATAGCCGTCGAGTTCGCGATCAAAAAGGCCGCACCGACGCCCTGGAAGAGGCGCATGATAACGAGCCAGAGTGCGGCCGAGGTTCCCGACATCCAGGTGATGGAGAGTAGAAGAGAGAAGAACGTGTAGATCACGAAGCCCAAGTTGTACATGCGCACGCGCCCGAGCATGTCGCCTAGGCGCCCGAGACTTACCACCAATACGGAGGTCACGATCATGAAGCCGAGGATCATCCAGAGCAGATAGAACGTGTTGCCGGGCTGGAGGGGATTGATGTGGATGCCCTTGAAGATGTCCGGCAGGGCGATCAACACGATGGACGTGTCGATGGTGGCCATCAATACGCCGAGCGTCGTGTTGGAGAGCACTAACCACTTGTAGCGATCAGAGTCGGGTCGAGGGAGGTCGCTCTGACGGACTCCCGTCGTCGCGACGCTCACGGCGTTGGTTCGCTCAGCAGTCCGCTAGGAACAGTGTCGAGGGTGTGGAGAATCGCGGTCGCCAGGTGGCGCGCGCTCTCGGGACTGAGTTCGAGGGCGACGCGAGCCGACGGTCCCTTCTCGGGATTCATGACGTCAATCATGAGCGCGTGCCCGGCGCCGTAGTGCACCGGGTGATCGAAGTAGACCGTGGCGTCGGTGACCTTCGTCCAACCGCTCGGCGTCTTCGCGCTGCCCTCGACTGTTAGTTTTTCAGTTTGGTAGGTACACATTCAAGCTCCTTAGTCAATCGTGCGAGCGAGGAAGGTGAAGATGTCGTGCCAACCTTCCTTCGCCGCCTCCGGGCGGTAACTCGGTCGGTCCACCGCGAAGAACGCGTGGCCCGCGCCGTCGAAGGTGCGAAACGTGAACTCCTTGCCGGCGGCGGTGAGCGCCTCGGCGAGCGTTGCGATCTGCTCGGGCGAAGGGTTCTGGTCGTCGGCGCCGAAGAGTCCGAGCAACGGCCCCGAGAGGTTCCCGGCTTCGTTGATGACGGCCTTGAAGTTGAGGGGCATTTCGGCTGGGGTGTCGATCGTGATGAACGCGCCGTAACAGACGATGACGGCGTCGAGGGGGAGGCGACAGCCCGCCAAGAACGACTGGCGTCCACCTGAGCAGTATCCAATGGAGGCGACTTTGCCGTTCGACGTGGGTAGTGACTTCAGGTGCGCCATTGCTCCCGCCACGTCACCGACGAGGCGGTCGTCGGGCACGCCGCCCTGGCTGCGCGCGGTCGCCGCCGCGTCGTCGCTGCTCGCGCCGGGCGCCTCACGGTGATAGAGGTTCGGCATCAACGCGGCGTACCCGTTCGCCGCGAACCTACGCGCGATTTCCTTGGTGGATTCGTCGTAACCGGGTAGGTGGTGAATGACGACGATCGAACCGTGATGCTCGACGTCGGTGGGGACTGCAAAGTAAGCTTCGATCTCGTCACTCTCGTGGCCCGTAATGGTGATGGTGTCGGCTCGCAGATTGTGTGTCATGTTCGTCCTTTGGCTGGGCTCGTTCGCCCGACTTTACGTCGACTAGTGAGGATGAGATGCTCTGGAAGAATTAGTTACTTAAAGTAACTACATGATAGATTACCACAGTGACCAAGGCGATGAAAGAGCCAGCGAGCGACACCACCCTTGAGCGCGAGTGGGGACGGCTTCGACGAAGTCAGCTCATGCAGCTCGTGCGTGCGGGAAGCGAACCAGGCCTCAGTCCCTTGGCCATTGAGTTGTTGCGAGCCGTTGTGGAAGCCGGAGAGATTCGCGCCTCCGACTTAGCCAACCAACTCTTTGTCACGAAGACTTCAATTAGTCGCCACGTGAACGAGATGTTGAGCGAACGGCTTCTGACCCAGCGTCCGGATTCCTCGGACGGACGCGCGACCTTGCTCGGCGTCTCGTTGACCGGAAGAAGGGCCTTGGAAAAGCGAGAGGCCCGGCGCTCTACGGTGTTGCGCGAACTCTGCGAAGGGTGGCCCGAAGGTGACGTCACGATCCTCACCACGCTCTTCCAACGACTAAATGACGGCATTCAAGAGCGGCGCCTCCGCGAACGACAACGCGCGAAAGAGTGAGTCGCACGACGACGAGTGCGTCACTCCTCGGCGTCGACCATGGACTTTCTCTCGGCGGTACCCGTGAAGTAGGCAATCCCTCCCGAGACGAGGAGCAAAAGTCCCGACGTCGAGAGGGCGATGTTCAACCCGTGCGTGAAGGCGCCGAACGCGGCGTTGACCACTTTCTTGATGATGGCCCGTATGGCGGCATTGCTCTCACCGCTTATCTTCGCGGCCTTCGAGTTGACGTCGCCCGTGATGACGGCGGTGATGATCTCCTGGCGGAACGCGGGGGGGATACCGATTTGAATGAGTCGATGGGTCAGGTTCACGGTCAGTTGGCCGTTCACGATGGAGCCCAGGATCGCGACGCCCGTCACAGCGCCGAGCTCTCGACTGGTGTTGATCGTCGATGCAGCCATGCCGGAGTTAGCGGCGGGAATGCTGAGGAGGGCGGTGGCGTTGATGGGCACGACGATGATGCCAAAGCCCACGCCGGCGATTCCCATGGCGAAGCCGATCGTGCCGAGTCCGGCGGTAGGACTGATGACCGCGTCGGTGAGCAGCACACCGACGCCCGCGAGTAGACAGCCCACGGTCATGGGCACGCGCGAGCCGACGCGGCCGACCCAGCGTCCGGTGAAGAGCGAGGCGAGGACCATACCCGCGAGCAACGGCAAGAAGTCGAGCGCGAGGGTGTAGGGACCGACCGATGCGACGACCTCGAGGTAGAGCGCCACGAAGAAGAAGATGGAGAAGATCGCGAAGTAGCTCGTAAAGGCGATGGTCGTCGAGCCGGCGAAGGCCCGATTGCGCACCCACTTGACGTTCAACATCGGGTACTTCGTCCTCGATTCGACGATGAAGTAGATAATGAAACTAAGTCCCGCGATGGAGTAGAGCGTGAGGACGCCACTCGAGTGATACCCCCACGCCTCGCCAGCGATGGTGGCGAACGTGGCGAAGCCGAGTGCTACCGTCGCGAGCACGAAGCCGTAACCGTCGATGCGTCGACGGACCTCGTTCACGCTCTCGGGTAGCGCGATGGCCGCGACGAAGAGAACGATCACGCCAAAGATGAAGTTGAACCAGAAGACCGCGCGCCACGACCACAGTCCGACGAGCACGCCACCAATTACCGGTCCCAGGGCGAGCGCGAGACCACTGACCGCGGCCCACGCACCGAGCGCTCGAGCGCGCGCCTTCTTGTCGGGGTAGATGTGACGAATCATCGAGAGCGTGCTGGGCTCTGATCCAGCGGCGCCAACCCCCATGACGACTCGCCCGATGATGAGTGAAGTGGGCGACCAAGCGAACGCGCAGACGAGCGATCCGCCACAGAAGACGACGACGCCAATCAACATCACCTTTTTGCGGCCGAAGTTGTCGCCGAGCGAACCACAGATCAGCATGAGGCTGGCGAAGGCCAGCGCGTAGCCGCCGACCACCCACTGGAGTTGCGTCACGCCCGCGTGCAGTTTGGCCTGCACGCTCGTGAGAACGGCGCTGGCGATGGTGTTGTCGAGGAACGTGAGGAACAGAATTGCCAGGAGCGAAGCGAAGCTGAAGTGGGCCTTTAGATGGTCAGCAAAGGTGGTGCGTCGCTCTTGGAGTGTGCGCGAACCGAGTGACGGGGAGCCGTTGTGCTCGTACATGTGCCCCTTTCAATTCACGAGGTCGCCGGGGCGAGAATCGACAACCTTAACCGCTCTCACTGCCAATAACATGCTGCCGGTCGACGCGAAGTTCTCCGACGCGATGGTTCGCATTTCGCGCACTCGGGCGAGGCGATCATCCACGTGATTGACGTCAACCTATTTCTTCGCTGGTGCCTTAAAGATGATGGGTTTGACGGCGGTGTCGCCACCCGTCGCGTTGCCGGCACTCACGGCGCAGTCCTTCAGATTGGCCTTGGTGGTGCCGCACTTGCCCGAACTCTTGCCCGTGCCCACTATCCCCGTCACGACTTTGAACGTCGTCCTCGGTAGCAGGCCCGTGGTCGTAATCGTCGCGTACGGCGGAATGCCACTCACTTTGCAACCCGACTGGCCCTTGGCCTTGACGAGGCACTCGACGATGTACACCGTATCGCCGGCTTTGAAGCCGCTTCCAGAAACGTGGACGGTTTCGCCGTTGCGCAGATTCGTCGACGGCGTCACCACCAACTTTGGTCCCGACGCGCCCGACGCGCTGGTAACACTCACGAGGCCACTGGAGAGTCCCGTAATACCTATGACCGCGATACTTAGTGCGACGCGAAGTCCTCTAGTCGACATCGTTCTTCCTCCCTGATTGCCCTAGTCCATCGAGGCCTTCTCGTTATCGCCACTCCCAAGACGCAGCGAAAGCTTTGAGAGGACCGTCGAATGAACTTGGTTCTCATAGTAGTCAGAGGATCCACAAACCGTTCAGCATGGAAATTGAGAAGTGAACATTATTTGCGGGAGACACGTATTGAGATGAACTGATGAAAAAGATAACGTTGATTCACTCGTTAGGTCGTGAGTGTCGAATTTCTAAACAACTTCCCAAACGAGTCCGCGCGAATACTCTCGCGCGAAGTGGCTCTCTTCAGCGCTGGGGCGTCGTACGCCACTCTTTGAGGAGGCTCGTGAACTCGTCGGAGCGGATGAGATCATCGTGGGCGGCCGATCGTACGGCGTTGATAATGTCACGAATAGAGCGGTCTCGTCCGAGATATCGTACGCAGCCGGCCCCAATGGCCTGCGCGCGCACCTCGTGGTCGACGCTCCCCGAAAGCATCACGACGCGAGTGTCGGGAAACTCCTCGAGAATTTTTTTGACGACGTCGACGCCGTCGCCGTCGGGCAGTCGAAAGTTCACGAGCACGACGTCCGGTCGATCACGTCGAACGAGATCGAGCGCGTCGGCTACGTTTCCCGCGATGTCGACGAGTTCGAGGTCACTCTCTTTCGAGATTGAAAGAGCCAGCATCTCAGAGACAATGATGTGGTCATCGACAACGGCGACTCTTATGGGAGCAGCCGACAAGTTACTCATACACCAAGGCTAGTTATCGCTTTTTGGGAAGCTCCTGAGAATCGAGCGCATTCATTAGAGCACTTTCACGACTTTTTATTTGTCACCCCACGTTCCGTCAATACACAAAAGGACGTCGCTCGATCTGTTCGTAATCCTCGACGTGGCGAGTTGTTAAAGAATTGTTTATGCAAGCGCGTTCTTGGCGTACCGGTGACACGCAAAACGAGAAGTGTGGCAATTTCGTGACGACAAAGCGGGGGTTACGACCTCGGGGAGTCGAGTTCTTCGTCGTCGTTCACGGGTTCGTTGTCGCGGTTGTCACCCTGGGGGCACCCTGGGCGATGAGAGTCGTCGAGGACGGCACCGCACTCTTCACAGAGGAGGTGGGCGTAACAGGCGCTCTCACCGCCGAGGACTTCTTCTATCTCTGGACGCTTCTCCATGCTCACCTCAGCACCGACCCTAGGGCGAAACTAGCGAAAGTCCTCTTGTAACTTCGCCAACTCGTCGGCCCCCGGGCAGAGATTCGAATAGGGGACACCATTGAGTCCGGTTTCGGGCGTGTGGTTTAGTTCGTGCATCTCCGGACCCGACTCGTTGAGGTAGAGCAGCCCCGTCGCGATTTCGCCGCGACTTTGACGATCGCGAATGTACTCCTCCACGTTCTGCCGATCTGCGGGGTCGTAACCTTCCGGGACGGAACGAAAGCGCAACACGCTGCCGTCGTGCATCGTGACGGCCTTGGCGCCGTCGCTCGGAATTTTTTCGCGAATGGGCACTTGGATGGGCACGAAGTCCGTTTGGACTTCCTTCACCTCGTGCTCACGAAAAAACTTGTAACTCTTGGTCGAACTCTCGTGATCGTTAAACGTCACGCACGGTGAGATCACGTCGATCATCGCGAAGCCGCGGTGCGCGACGGCGGCCTTCAAGATTGGAATCAACTGCTCCTTGTCGCCCGAGAAACTGCGCGCGAGAAACGTCGCGCCCAGGGTCAGGCCCAACATGATGGGATCGATTGGCGCGAGCAGGTTCGCCTCACCCTTCTTCGGACTCGAACCAATGTCCGCCGACGCCGAGAGCTGGCCCTTCGTGAGACCGTAGACGCCGTTGTTCTCAATGACGTAGACCATGTTGACGTTGCGGCGCATGGCGTGCATGAGGTGACCGAGGCCAATTGAGAGCGAGTCCCCGTCACCCGATATCCCGATGTAGGTAAGTTCGCGATTCGCGGCGTTGGCGCCGGTGGCGATGGTGGCCATGCGCCCGTGCGCGCTGTTGAAACCGTGCGCTCCTCGAACGAAGTAGGTCGGCGTCTTGGAAGAACAACCAATCCCGCTCAACTTCGCGATCCGATTCGGTGGCGTCGAGAGTTCGAAGAAGGCGTGGCTGATGGCGGCCGTCACTGAGTCGTGACCGCAGCCCGCGCAGAGCGTCGACATCGCACCCTCGTAGTCGCGCACGGTGAGGCCGAGTTCATTCTTCGGCAGCGGGTTCAGGGGAATGAAGGGTTTGAGAATTGAAGGCATTAGGGGATCTCCATCTGGGTGAGCACGCTGTCAACGACCTGCTGGGCACTTAGGGGGAACCCCCCGTAGGCCAGGACTGGATTCATCTTCTCCATCGCGACGCCCGTCTCGATTGAAATGAGCGAACGTAGTTGCGCGTCGCGATTCTGCTCGACGACGAAGCAGCGCTCGTGCTCTTCGACGAAGCGCCGAACCTCGTCCACGAAGGGGAATCCCCGCACGCGCAGAAAGTCCGCGACGACACCTTGGGTTTCCAGTTCCTCGAGGGCTTCGCGCACCGCGAGGTCGCAGCTACCAACGGTGATCACGCCGACCTTGGCCCCCTGGCGGCGTTCGACGATCGGCGCGGGCACGTGAGGTGCCGCGGCCGCGTGCTTTAGTTTTAGACGGTCGATCACCTCTTGGTACTCGTCGGGCATCTCGGTGTAGTGCCCGTACTTGTCGTGACCAGAACCTCGAATGAAGTACGCACCTTTCGAGATCGAGCCGGGGAGCGTGCGCGGCGTGACGAACTGGTCGTCCTCGTCGGCGTAGCGAAAGAACTCGGCGATTTCGGCCAAGTTCTCGTCGTTCAGCACCCGGCCCCGATCGGGCACGTAGTCGTCGTCCCAGGTGAGTCGCGGCACCACCCAGTCGTTCATGCCAATGTCGAGGTCCGAGAGCATGAAGACCGGCGTCTGGAACCGCTCCGCTAAGTCGAAGCACTGCGCGGCGAACTCAAAACACTCAAAAGGGTTCGCCGGAAACAACAAGATGTGCTTGGTGTCGCCGTGNNGAGGCGTAGGCGCACGTCAAGATGTCGCCCTGTTGGGTTCGTGTCGGCATGCCCGTCGAAGGACCGACCCGTTGCACGTCGATGATGACGGCCGGAATCTCGGTGTAGTAGGCGAGTCCGAGCAGTTCACCCATGAGAGAGATGCCGGGGCCCGAGGTGGAGGTGAACGCCCGGGCGCCGTTCCAATTCGCGCCGAGCACCATGCCAATAGAGGCGATCTCGTCCTCGGCCTGGATAATGAGGTAGTTGTTCTTGTACCTAGCCGGGGCGTCGGGATCGTCGCTCTCGATCGTTTCACGCCGATACCGCGCGCAGAGTCTCGTGAAGTTGTCCATCACGGCCGTCGCGGGCGTGATGGGGTACCAGGCGGCGACGGTGGCACCGGCGTAGAGACAGCCCAACGCGGTCGCGGTATTGCCGTCGATGAGAATCGAGTCAGCGTTTTCGTGCAGTGGCTCCAGATGAAAGGCCAGTGGACACTTGAAGTTCTCTCTCGCGTAGTCGTAGCCGAGGCGAAGGGCGCGCTGGTTCGAGTCACGAAGCGCTTCGTTGCGCGCGAAGGTCTCCGAGAGCAGTGACGCCACCACGTCGAGGTCGATACCCACGAGCGCCACGACGGCGCCGGCGTAGGCGACGTTCTTCATCAAGATGCGTTCACGCGGCTTCGTGAAGTTCTCGAGACACATCGCCGCGAGCGGGACGCCGAGAAAGTTGACGTCGTCTCGCTCGAGGTCGGGATCGAGCGGCCACGACGAGTCGTAGAGCAGGTAGCCGTTCGGGCACACGTCCGCAATATCCTCGGCGTAGGTCTGGGAGTTCATGGCGACGACGAGGTCGTAGTTGAGCGCTCGGGCCGTGTAGCCCGAGGCGTTCACGCGAATCTCGTACCACGTGGGCAGGCCCTGAATGTTCGACGGGAAGAGGTTCTTGCCCGAGACCGGAACACCCATGCGAAAGATCGCTTGGACCAAGAGACCGTTCGCGCTGGAGGACCCGGTGCCGTTCACGTTCGCGAGTTTGATGGCGAAGTCGTTGACTTGGTTGCGGACCTTGGACTTGGACTTGGCGGTCATCGTCACGATCGACCACCGCCCCCGAAGCCCACCGCGACGGGAATGAAGTTCTTCGATCCGGCGTAGGGAATAGCCAGGTCGAAGAGTGCCATGTCCCACGCAGCCGTGGGACAGCGTTCGGCGCAGAGACCACAGTGCACGCAGACGTTCTCGTCCTTCACCATGACGCGACCGGTCTGGGGCAGCGGCGCCGAGACGTAGAGATCTTGGTCCAAGTTGTTAGAGGGCGCGAGCAGTCGGCCGCGAAGGTCCGCTTCGTCGCCGTTACTCGTGATGGTGAGGCACTGCACCGGACAGATGTCGAGACAGGCATCGCACTCGATGCACAACGGTGCCTCGAAGGCGGTCTGCACGTCGCAGTTGAGACAACGCTGCACCTCGCGCGCCGTCTGTTCGGCGCTGAAACCGAGTTCGACTTCGAGGTTCAGCGACTCGAAGCGCTTCGTCAACTCCACGTGGCTCATCTTCTGGCGAGACGACTGGTTGTAGTCGTTGTGGTAGCTCCACTCGCTCATGCCCATCTTCTGGCTGACGAGCGTCATCCCCATGGCCGGGCGCGTGAACAGCGGAACGTCGAAGCAGTGGTTGTCAATGGAGATCGCCGCCTCGTGTCCGTGCGCGACGGCCCAGATGATGTTCTTGGGACCCCAGGCCGCGTCCCCGCCGAAGAAGACGCCGGGCACGCTGGACTGCATGGTGACCTCGTCGACGACCGGCATCTCCCACTCGCCAAAGGTCATGCCGAGGTCGCGTTCGATCCAGGGAAAGGAGTTCTCTTGGCCAATGGCCAGAATCACGTCGTCGCAGGGAATCGTGACGGTGTCGATGGTCGTTGAGCGTGAGGCGTCCTCGTCCCACTCGAGGACGTCGAACTCCATGCCAACGAGTACGCCGTTCTCGACCACAAAGCGCGTCGGCGCGTGATTCACGAGGATTTCGACCTGCTCTTCTTCGGCGTCGTCGAGCTCCCAGGGCGAGGCCTTGAAGAACTGACGGGGACGCCGGGCCATGACTTTGATGTCGGTGCCGCCCAGGCGTCTCGAGGTTCGACAGCAGTCCATTGCGGTGTTGCCAACTCCGATGATCAAGACGCGAGATCCGATCTCGCTGACGTGACCGAAGGCCACCGACTCGAGCCAGTCGATGCCGATGTGGATGTGCGACTCGACCTCGTCGTGGCGACCGGGCAGGTTGAGTTCTTTGCCACGGGGTGCGCCCACGCCGACAAAGACCGCGTCGAATCCTTCGTCGAGCAACGAACGCAGACTCGAGACGGGTGAGTTGTAGCGAATGTCGACGCCCATGTCGAGGATCATTCTCGTTTCGTCTTCGAGGACCTCCTCGGGTAGGCGGAACGACGGGATGTTCGAGCGCATCAGTCCACCGGGCTTGTCGTACTGCTCAAAGATCGTCACCTCGTAGCCGACGGGCATGAGGTCGTTCGCGACGGTCAGTGACGAGGGCCCCGCACCGATACAGGCGACGCGCTTGCCGTTCTTCTCCTTGGGTATTTTGGGAAGACGATCTTCGATGTCGCCCCTGAGATCACTGGCGACGCGCTTCAATCGACAGATGGCGACCGGTGAACCGTCGACGCGTTCGCGTCGACAGGCCGGTTCGCAGGGCCGGTCGCAGGTGCGTCCGAGAATGCCGGGAAAAACGTTGGACTCGCGGTTCAACATGTAGGCGTCGTCGAAGCGTCCCTGAGCGATCAAGCGGATATACCCCGGGACGTTGGTGTGCGCGGGGCAGGCCCACTGGCAGTCGACGACTTTATGGAAGTAGTCAGGACCCTGTGTGTCCGTCGGCTTCACGCAGAATCTCCTCTCGAGAGAGCCCGAAGCAGTTCTACGCGTACCAGAACTACTGCTTAGGTCCTACGATTTACTGTAGTTCGAATGGTGTGTGGCAACGTCTCACCCGAACCATTCGTCGCCTCTCTTTTTCCTCATGAACGCCGTGAAAACGAGACCGAGAACGACGCCGAAGGGACAGCCAAAGAGAGTTCAAAACGGTAGCGTTTCGACGACTCACGTAACAACAGTCCCCTAGTGTGGCCCCATAGCGAAATCGTCGGGACTCTCGGGAAGTAGCGAACTCCAACGCGTCATGGACGCCGCGCGTTCGCCGGAGTGGAGTTTTGGACTCGACCGACACGGTCAAATCATGGCGACCAAAGACTCCGGCGAGATCGGCTTGCCGTGGGTCGTGCTCGTGACGCGCGCGGGACGCGGCATGCGAGTATCGAAATTCCACCCGGGCGACGACGTCGAAGCGGAAGGCGAAGTAGTCGGTGAAATCTCGGGTAATCCTCGCGAGATGGGGCGTCAACTGCGTACGCTGCTCGGTGACCTGGACTTCGGGGCCTAGGGGCCCTTCAACTCTGGAAGAATCTGATGATGGACGAAGAGCTTTGGACCGATGTTGACAAGTACCTAGTTTCGCTGCTCGCGCCGTCGGATCATTTTCTCGACGACGCGCTCAGTGACAGCGACGCTGCCGGGCTCCCGCCGATCAACGTCGCGCCCAATCAAGGCAAGTTGTTAGAGCTTCTCGCGAAGAGCCACGGGGCGCAGCGAATCTTGGAAATTGGAACGCTCGGTGGTTACAGCACAATATGGCTGGCGCGATCTCTACCCGAAGGCGGAAGACTGATTTCGCTAGAACTGGAAGCGAAGCACGCTGAAGTAGCGCGCGTCAACATTGACCGAGCCGGTCTTGGATCGCTCGTCGAGATTCGAGTTGGTCCAGCCGCCGCGTCGCTGCACGACATGGTCACCGAGAAGGTTGAGCCCTTCGACTTCATCTTCATCGACGCTGACAAGGAGGGCTATCCGGAGTACTTCGCTCTCTCGATGCAACTCTCTCGCGTTGGCACCATGATCATCGCCGACAACGTCGTACGCGGTGGGGAGATTGCGAATCGACTGAGCACCGACGAACTCGTCCAGGGCGTTCGCCGGTTTCTCGAACTCGCGGCGGCGGAGGATCGAGTTGAGGGTACGGCCGTTCAAACCGTGGGGAGCAAGGGTTACGACGGTTTCGCCATGCTGCTGGTCACGCGTTAAGCCATCGATGCGGGGAACTTCCTATTGGTTCAACGTCGACGAGATTGAAAGGGCACTAGAGGCGACCAATGGTCGAGTGCACACGGCTTTCGATGGACCGTAGAAATCGGCCACGTCCGTACTCGCCTTTCCTTGTTAGTGCCGTGATCGTGGCTATGACAGGATTAATTCATGACGATCGTGACGGTATTTCGAAGCCGACTTCGACCCGGAGTTGAAGTGGCCTATCAAGAGGTCGCCGACGAGATGGGCCGCATCGTGCACTCCATGGATGGTTTCATCGATGAGAGGTTTTACGTTTCGTCCGATGGCGAACGAGTCACCATTGTTCGTTTTACCGACGCGGAGAGTCAGCGTGCGTGGGCTGAAGAGCCCGATCACGCGCGAGCACAACGTAGGGGCCGAGAGGAATTCTATTCGTGGTACGACATTTCGGTATCTGAGGAGAAGTACGGCCACACGTTCTCTGATCCAGCGTCGTAGTCGCGTCTAGTGACGGACCGTCAATTGTTGGCTCACCCCTTGAAACCGCCATGGTCGATTGAGTGAAGATTTCAGAGGCGATTCGCGACTCGATGGATCAAGCGTGGATGAGTCTCAGATCGAGCGAAGCGCTCTTCGACCATCGGTTCTCGCTGAGGAACGTCGTTATCTCCTTCGACAGCGCCTCCGCGGCTCGAGATGGGGTGTGGTGTAGGGGCCGTACCAGACTGATGGTGCGTTCGAGCGCTGGCGATCTCAAATGGAGGACCTTCACGCTCTGGTCGTCCGTCGCGACGATGCTCGGCACGATCGCCGCTCCAAGGTTCGCCGCGACAAGGGAGAGGACGCTGCCCATCTCGGCTCCGTCGAGGGCGACCGTCACCGAAATGCCCGCACGGTTAAAAGCGTCAAAGGTGGCTGATCTGAGGTCGTAACCCTCACGGAAGATGATCATCGGCACGCCGTCGAGATCGGAGATTGAAACGCGAGTGCGCTTGGCGAGTGGGTGATCTCGAGCGACGACGACGACCAGTTGTTCGATCGCCAGCACGACGGAGTCGAGCGTTGGTCGCGGCACCGGCATGATAACGAGTGCCAAGTCCAACGCCGCCGACTCGAGTTCCTCCAAGAGATCGACGGAGTCGCGTTCGACGATCGTCGTTGAAACGCCCGGGTAGTTCCGATGGAAACGGGCGAGCGCGCTCGGTAACAAGGTGGACGCGAGACTCGGCGTCGCGCCGACGGTGACGTGGCCACGGCGCAGGGCCTCGACCTCGCTCACCCCGTGGACCACGTTGTCGACGCTGCGAAGGACCTGTCGGGCGAGGGGCAAGAGCTCGATTCCGGCGTACGTCAGCTTGACCGGCCGGTGACTGCGTTGGAACAACGGTGTTCCCAGTGCGCGTTCGAGAAGACGTATCTGTGCGCTGATCGAAGGCTGTGCGAGGTTGAGAATTTCGGCGGCGGCGGTGAACTGCTGCTCGTCGGCGACCGCTACGAAACTTCGCAGTTGTTGTATCGTCAAACCCTTGGAAGATATCATAGTAAAATCCTATCAAGACCAGAGATACGATAGATAAATCGCNNGCGGTACCCGTCAGCGCGGCGATCACGCGTCCCAACGCTCCGGCGTCGCACTCGGTCGTCGTAAGTCACGCCGTAAAGACGAAGAAAGTCGCCTTTCGCGGATCGTACAAGGGGACGATTGCGCTCCTCATGATCGGCCCCACGGGACAGGCCGCCACGACGGTGAAGGTGACCTCGCTGCGTGGCAGGGGCACTGGAACGTACGTCGGCGCCGGTGCCATCTCCGCCACCGGTTCGGCCGCAGCGTCGAACCAGTGTGACGAGCTGTCGGGACTCGGGAATATCACCGGCGCGGGCAGCAAGTTGATATTTAAGGTCGTGACCTCCGCCAGCTCCCAGGGTTGCGCGGCGGGGACCAGCACGCCGACCAGCGTCAGCGTGAAGGGTGTCGCGAAGGTGACGGGTGGTTCGGGCAAGTACAAGGGCGTCTCGGGCACGTTGAGTTTCAAGGGATCCTTCAACGTCACGTCCAACACGGCGGGTTCCTCGGAGAGCGACGCGTTCAACGCCACGCTCACCGGCACCTTGACCATCAAGAGTTAGTACATCGACCAAAGAAAAGGAAGTGCGAAATGAAGAGAATGATGTCAGGAGTTGCAGTCGGGGCGTTGGCTCTTGGCGGCATGTCCTTGGTAGGTATGACGTCCGCCGTGCCAGCGGCGGCCGACTCGACGACGACGACCACGACGACGTTGGCGCCTCCGGTGCAGGGGACTACCCCGCTGGACATTGTGATGAACGTCGACACCGTTGTCGGAACTAGCGGAACGGGCGTTCTCAAGCCCACCGTGGGTTGCGCGCAAACCAACGAATTCCTAATTGGTCAGACCGTCGTCTTTCGCATGTCGGGTCAAGACGTGAAGACCGGCGGAACTGCGCTAACCCCGAAGAACGTGTTCAGCGCGACCGTAGTGATTCCGGGCGTGGCGGCGCCGCTGGTTCTGTCGTACGGTAACCACGGAACGGTCGCTTTCTGGAGCACTGGTTGGAACACCACGGGCTACCCGACGACCGGCATCGTCAACTTCAAAATCATCGTTCAGACCATCGCGGTCCCGGCGGTGACCAAGAGGGTTGCGGTCAGGATCAGGGAATCGAATGGCAAGTACGTCACGAAGATCCGGACCAAGGTAATCAAGAGGGCCGTCAAAGGTGAGAGCGCGACCTACACGCAAGCTGGCTACGCCGCACCTTCTGATCTCACGCTGAACGCTGTTCCAGCGGGTTGATCAAGGATTTGGACGTAGAGCTTAGAAGTGCAAGCCCGAGCGGGTGAGTCTCAAAGACAGTTCGCTCGGGCTTGTGAAGTTGGTGAACGAAGTTGCAAGGTGCAACCTCGGGTGACAGGACTGTGGAAAGTCCCGGTTGAAGAGGAAATGACATGAGCAAGATGAGCATGACAAGGAGGATCGGGTGGATAGCGGCCCGCGGGCTCGCTGCAGCTGTTGTTCCTGTCGCGTTGCTTGCGGGCGTCAGTAGTGGCGACACCAATACCACCACGGCGCCCACGGTAAGTAACGTTTCGATTCCTACGCCGAAGATCCCGGGCGTCGCACCGCTGCCGGGACCGCTGGCCGCTGCCGCCACCATCAGTCCGAATATCGGCGTCTTGACGATCAGTCCGCTCGCGGGTGGTCCCGTGGATTCAAACATGACGATCTCGGGTTCGGGACTCGCCAAGAACGCGAGCGTCCAGCTCACCTGGGCGACGTCCAACGCGACCTGGAATGTTGACCCCGAGCCCAACACGGTGAACTACATGGGTCGGACGACCACCAACGTTACCGTCGACCTCGCGAAAGTGACGACCGACGCTAACGGGAGTTTCTCGCTCACCATGAAAGTCCCCAATGACTTTGGTGGATCGCACGAAATCTACGCCGTCATCAACGGCGTTGACGTGAACGAAGGCGCCTTCATTACGACGAGGACCCTTACGGTGACGCCAAAGAGCGGCCCCGTTGGAACGCCCATCACGGTGACCTACAACGGCATGGGGTCGAGCCTCTTTCAAAACAGCGCCGCGGTTCTCTGGGACAACCACTTCACCGGCGAGTTGGTGTCGGAGTGGACGCGTGGCACCGGCACGACGACCATTCGCGCGGCTGGCCCCGTGGGGAATCACGTTCTCATGGTGGGTGACGCGCTCACCGATCTGTACCTGAACCCGATTCAGTCGCCCTACCCGTTCATGAACGGGGCGTCCGTGGTCTTTCACGTCACGAAGGACAGTGGGCCCCCCAAGCCCTCGGTCTCATGGCCGGTCAGCGTGACGCCAACGGTGAATGAACTGACAACCCTTCAGCCGGGCGATCTTGACCCGTCGAGCACGGCGGTCGCGACGCTGTCCACGCAGAGTGGGCCGGTCGGCTCCACCGACCACCTCACGGTGACGGGTCTTTCGGGCACCGGAACCGCTCAGGTGGAGTGGGCGACAGAGAGCGGCAGCCGGGTGGACTGCTCGAGCGTGACGGGCCAAGGCTGTTGGGTACCCGCCGCTTCGCCCGTCGCATCTGGCACTATCACGAATGGTGGTTTCTCTACGGCTCTGACGATTCCGGTCGGTCTCGGGGGCTGGCACATGGTGCTCGTGATGAACGGTACGAAGATTGAAGCCCAGGCCCCGTACTACGTCAAAGAGAGCATCGTTCCCTTCTATAACAAGAATGGCCAACTGCTCAGCGAAGGCGTCGCCACCGCGAACAACGCTCCCGCCGCGTTTGCGGCCGGCGACTCCGGCAAGGGGACGTACACGTTCAAAGAGGGTCAGGAGTTTACGATCAGCATCAAGGGCGTCGGCTGGACGCAGCTCGACAACACCTTGTCCGTCGACTACGACAACAGTTACGTCGGCTACGGATGCGGATTCAACTCCAACGGTTACCTGGTGATCCACCTCTTTGCGACCGGTGGAGTAGGAACACACCTCATTGACCTGCACCCCATGTTGTACACGAGTCAACCAGCGTTCGCGAACACGCCCTACGGCCTGGCGCCGGTGCTCAGTTCCGCGAACGACTTTCCGGGATTGGCCCTTGGTTACCAGGTCCCGACCTTTCACTTCGCGATCAAAATCGTTAAGTAACCGTGTCGCACTACTCATCACGCCCTCGCCCCTCGAGCTTCGAGGGGCGAGGGCGCAACTCGTAGCAGTGTGGCGACCGACTCCGGGAGCCACCAGTTCCATCGACCGAGCATGGCCATGACGCTCGGCAACAGCAGTCCTCGAACGATGGTCGCGTCGAGGAGTACGCCGAGCGCGAGGCCGACGCCGAGCTCTTGGAGGCCAGCGACGTGACCAAAGACCAAACCGCTAAGCGCGCCGACCATGATCACCGACGCGGCCGTGACGACGCCGCCCGTGTGGGCCAGCCCTTCAGTGATCGCCGTCGCGTTGCCCGATCCGCGATCCCACGACTCGCGCATCCTCGAGACGATAAAGACCTCGTAGTCCATCGATAGCCCAAAGAGCATCGCAAAGATGAAGATCGGCACCCAACCTTCGATCTGGCTGACGTGATAGGTGTTCAGAATTGACGATCCGTCGCCGAATCTAAAAACGGCGACCAGAAGTCCGTAGGTCGCGCCGACGGAGACGAGATCGAGTAACACCGCGATCAGCGGCAACAAGAGAGAACGGAACGCACGAAGGAGTACCAAGTAGGCGAGAACGAACGCCACGAGCACGATCCAGGGGAACGCCCCGTAGACCGCCGAGAGAAAATCGACGCCCTGGGCGGCTGCGCCGCCCACGTAGACCTTCGTTCCCTTTGGCAGTCGGGCCGCGGGGATTACGTCGTCACGCAGTTCGTTCACCAAATGCTGGGAGGCCTCGTCGCCGAAATCGTGACGGCCGATCACGAAGATCTGATCGAAGCGCCCGGTGGCGTCGACGTAGGGGCTCTTGGAGCCGAGGGCGACCACGGCGACCTCGGGGTCGCGTGAAATCGCCGCGGCGAGTCGAAGACGCGCGGCGGACATCGTCGGGGTGTTGGCGTCGTGCGCCGCGCCGGTGTCGATGACGACCTCGATCGGCGTGACCACACCGGGGCCCGCCTTGTCGCGCACGAGCTCGAGGGCGCGCGCCGCTTGAAGATAGTGGGGGATCGTCGTTACCGAACCGGGTGTCAGCTCGAGCCAAAGGGCGCAGAACCCCGCTCCGGCGAGAATCACGAGGGAGAGGACGGCCACGCTCGCTCGACGATGGATGACGCCGCGGGCGATGCGCGCCCACGTCCCGTACAGCGCGTCGCGTTGGGAGATCAACCCTCGCACGCCGACGGGCGTGACGCCTCGACGTCCTAGCAGCGAGAGCAGCGCCGGTTGGAGCGTGAGCGTGGCGACGAGTGAGATCACCGGCACGACGAGACCCGCGGCGCCGAGGGATCGCACGAAGGGCACGGGCACGAGGAGCAGCGTGGCGAGTCCGATCGCGACGGCCACGCTACTGAGCACGATCGTGCGGCCCGCGGTGGACATGGTCCTCACGATGGCTTCTTCGGCGTTGACACTCCCGTCGAGTAGCTCGGTGCGAAAACGATGGACAATCAAAAGGGAGTAGTCAATGGCAAGTCCGAGTCCGATCAGTTCGACCACGTTGGGGATGTAGAGCACCATGAGAAATCGCTGAGCGAGCAGATAGACAATGGCGAGGGAACCGGCGGCGATCGTCGCCGCGATCACGTACGGGATCAACAGAGCCCAGCAAACCCCCAGGACGACGATGAGCAACAACAGCGCGAGCACGAGCGCAATCACCTCTCCTCGGCGAAGATCTCCGGCGAGGACTGGGGTGATGTCGTGTTGGAGGGCGGGGGGCCCGGTGACGAGGGCGCCCGTCAGCCCCGCTCGGACCAGCGCGCGACGAAGCGTTGCGGTCGCGGGCGAAGCGCGGTTGAGGTTGAGCGAGGTATCGACGTTCGCGTAGAGCAAAGTGCCGACGGCGTGCTCTTGGGTAACTCTTGCTGTTGGCAGTGACGACGCGGCGGTAGCGAGCTTCTTCTCGAGCGCGATGACGGCGCCCGGCGACGAATTCTCGACCGGCAGCACTACGGTGAAAGTGCCTTCCACGCTCTCGCCGAAGCTGTGAATCAGTATGAGATTCGCCTGCGCGGAACTCGTACCGGGAATCGTAAGCGAAGTCGTCAGCAACTCGGGCAACTTGATTGACGCGAGCGATCCTAGGAAAAGGATGACGACCCAACAGGCGATGACCGCGAAGCGCCAACGGATGATCGCCCGAGTCCAGCGTTCGAGCACCCCTGTAGGGTAACGCCTGCCAAGCGGTCGATAGGTGTTGGCGGTAGGGAGCGAGTTCCGTGACTGTCGCTTGATGACGCCAGAAATGTACGTACGACCACGCCTTGCGCACGCGCAGTTATCTCACGAGCCCTTTTATCAGAACTCGCCCTACTCCTTTTCATTGAAAATGGAAACTGTCAGACGTGGACGAATCTGCGCGGCGCCCAGAGAGTGGTGTAGAAATTGTTGAGCGGACAAAGTGTCGCTCCGAAGAGGTGTAGATGACGCGCGTCTTGCAGCAATGGTGGAAAGTGCCGCGACTTGCTCGACTGCTCATCGTGCTGGTCATTATCGCCTGCGTCAGTTTGGCGGATAACTACGTGGGCCATCGACATCACGCCGACGTAGGCCTAATCCTCTTTTGCCAATCGGCATTCTTCCTCCTCCTTATTGCTTTAACGTTCTATGCCGAAGAAATCCACAAGAGAGCCTCTCAGAAGAATCCCTCGAGAGATGAATCGTCGAAGTCGGTTCATGAGCGTGATTCATAGTTAACAGAACGTGCTAGACAAATGTGCACAGACTCCAGTTCGAAGAATCTGTTGCGCTGACTGGTGGATTCCCCCTCTCCACACGGACGTCGAATCCGTCGCTGGCGCCAAGGCCCGTTCTGCTCGACGCTTCACCGCCTCTGAAATAGCCTGAGAGGAACAATGCTCGACTGGAAGGCTGATTGTGCCCCACG
>PKXJ01000017.1 GCA_003132305.1 Acidimicrobiaceae bacterium
CAATGGCCCGGCTTCAGCTAGTGGATCGCCGTCCAATCCGGGCAGTTCAAGTCAACAGTTCCAGGCATTCCAAACCTGTCTAAAGCAACACGGCGTAACGCTGCCCTCGGGAGGCTTCGGCGGCGGCAATCGACCGCCAGGTGGTGGCTTCGGCGGCGGCAATCGACCGCCAGGTGGTGGCTTCGGCGGCGGTGGCACGCCTCCCTCAGGCGGCTTCGGTGGAGGCGCTAGGGGGGATAATTCTAAGAACGGGAGCGCTATTGCTGCGTGTCGTTCACTGATTACGGGCGGCACAACGTCAACGACAAGCAGCACGTCGTCAGCGGCTTAATGGGAGGTCGAAACGAGTGCCTACTTGAAAATTAGGACTTGACTCTTATAGGACCTTCAACCAAAGCTTCAGAAGCCCATTATGGGCTGCGAGACTAGGGCTCAGTTTCGGTCCATCATGTAAATGGTTGTTTACAGAATCTGCGTGTAAACGTTCATATACATGATATGATTGTCAACGTACGCAGACAAGACAATTCTATCTCCGTACGTATACAAAGGTGGTGCTTCTGTGAAAGTTAACTCTGCCCTCGACCTGGCGGCGGCGGTCCGGGGTCGCCGACACGACCTTGGACTCAGCCAAGCCGATCTGGCGGAGCGTGCCGGGGTTTCTCGAGTCTGGATTGCAACAGTCGAGGCCGGCAAGCGCTCTGTGAATTTCGGTTTGGTCCTTCGTCTCTTGGGCGCCCTAGACCTAAAGATGGATATCTCTTCATCTCGAAACCTCAGCGATGTTTTCAAGGGGGCCAAGGACGCCCCAACTCCTCGCAACCTAAGCGACGTCTCTAAGGGGACACCTGTGAACCTGGACTCCATTCTCGAGGGATATCGAGAATAATGACAGACGCGCTACTCGTCATCTTGGAAGACGTCCTCGCCGGAACGATTGAAAAGTTGCCGGGCGGAAAGCTTCGGTTCACGTACGACGACACGTACAGGGCTCGTGACGGCGTGACCCCGCTATCGCTGTCCATGCCCGTTCAAGTACAGGTCCACCCCGACCACGTCATCACGCCGTGGCTCTGGGGACTCCTTCCAGATAACGAACAGGTTTTGGCTCGCTGGACACGGCGTTTCCAGGTTTCGCGTTCACCGTTTGCTCTCCTGTCGACGCAGATTGGCGAAGACTGCGCCGGCGCTGTCCGGTTCGCCCAACCAGATCAGTTGGACCGTGTTCTTCGCCGAACTGGAAGCGTCGAATGGCTCACCGATAACGAGGTTGCACTCCGACTAAAGGAACTTCGCGAAGACTCGACCAGCTGGCTTGGCCGCGAATTCACCGGCCAATTCAGTTTGGCTGGAGCGCAAGCCAAGACCGCCCTACTGCACATGGGCGGTCATTGGGGGGAGCCCTCTGGGTCCATGCCAACTACGCACATTTTGAAGCCGGCTGTCGCAGGCTTTGACGACCACGATCTCAATGAGCACCTTTGCCTCCATGCCGCTCGTCGAGCGGGGCTCGTTGCAGCTCGCACCAGGGTGTCTCGATTCGGCAATGAATCGGCGGTCGTGGTAGATCGCTATGACCGTAGCGTCCAAGAAGAAGTGATCGTCCGCGTCCACCAAGAGGACCTCTGCCAAGCGCTCGGGATTCCTCCAACAAATAAGTACCAAAACGACGGAGGTCCTAGTCCGGCAACAATCGCCGGTCTCCTTAGGCGCGCGATGGCTCCCCGAGTGGCCGATGAGGCTGTTTGGCAGTTCGCTGACGCTCTCATCTGGAACTGGCTCATTGCCGGGACAGACGGCCACGCCAAGAACTACTCCTTGCTCCTCGCTGGTGATCAGGTCCGGTTCGCCCCTCTCTACGACATCGCCTCAGCATTGCCCTATGGCGTGCACGAGAAGAAGCTCCGGCTTGCCATGAAGATCGGGGGCGACTACCGGATCTTCCCTGAGCGCAACAACTGGCCCGACGCCGCGAGGGAGTTGGGCCTCGATCCGGATGCCTTGGTAGATCGGGTCCTAGCGCTGGGAGCCCTGCTTCCAGGGGCCTTCGCCGACGCGGCTGGGGCCCCAGATGTGGTCGCCGTGGCTCGCCCGATGCCGGGCCTCCTTGTCAGCTTCGTGACAGAGCGAGCCGGTAGATGTCTCCGATTACTTGGCGGTTAGCCCTTCCTCGTCGCGCTCCTGCGGTGCGAAAATAACAGATGCATCTGTCGAGACATAGTGCACACCTCCCTAGAAAGGTGGTGGCATGGTTGTGGCCAAAATCGAGGTCGCGTCGAATCGATGGTGATGGAGAGACCTTAGATCGGCCGACTCTTCGACCGCGGCGTCTTCATCAACGCGGAGCTTCACCCGCGCCTGGCGGCTTCCCGCATCGGCTTCGAGGCGAGCGCGGGCATTAGGTGGGCATCAAGGGTGCCTTTTCAGCTTCCATTTGGCACTTTCGCTGCGAATGAACGCTCAGCAGAAATTGGCCTTCACTAGGAATTACGAAGCACCCCCAACGGAAGCACCCCCAAGCACCCCCAACGGGATTCGAACCCGTGCCGCCACCTTGAAAGGGTGGAGTCGTCTGACAACGGTACTGCGTAAAACTACTGATGAAGAGCAGTTTTCAGAGTCCAAATCCTTTCTATTTGGCGGTTCGGGCGCTCCATGGACGTTTAAAAGTCGGTGCCTCACCGCTCGTGTTGGCTACCGCAATGACGACTAGTGATGGAAGTGAAAAGCATGGCATGCGCAGATTTTGCCCCGAGTAACTGGGGAGCCATTTTCGAGAGCGTGGGACTGTCACTCCCCCTCGAGAAACTCGGCGCTCTAAGGATGGCCAGACTTGAATAATGATACGAGATTAAGTATCATATTGGCATGGAAGGTAAGCAGAAGGCTGCGGAAATCTTGAGGACGCTGCGCAGAACGAACGGTCTAACGCAGCGGGACTTGGCGCGACTCTCCCGAGTCCCTCAACCAACGATCGCTGCCATTGAATCTGCAAAGAGAGAACCTTCGCTTTCGTTGCTCAGCCGGATTGTTGAATCCGCGGGGTATGGAATCAAACTTGATCTCGTGCCTCTCGCTCGGTTCGGTGCGGTAAGCACCTCGCGTCACATCGAGCGGGCGCTACTCAAGGACGATAGAAACGAACGCTCTGAGGATTCGCTGCTTCGACTGATTCTCAGTTTTCGCGATGCCATTCGGGCTGTTGACGACGAGGGATTACGGGGATTGATTGATGAACCTCCGAGTTCCTCAGGAAGCTCGCAGTGGGATGCATTTCTCGCGGCGGTTGTCGAGGAGGAATGTGCTCGCCGAGGTGCCGTCACGCCTCGTTGGGTGAATGATCCATCCCGATTTCTTAAACCCTTCTGGTATCTGTCGAAGAACCCAGCCCTGCACGATTGGGAATTCGCCACCGCTCCAGCGGCGTTCGTTCGACATGGAGTGCTCGCGGCGGCCGAAGAATTGGCGAGCGTCTAGTGACTCGCGAAGAGATGATCGCTGCGTTGAGCGCCGTGGGAGAGGAGCTCGAACGACGGGGCGTCGCCGCGAAGCTTTACATCGTTGGTGGAGCGGTCATGGTCCTGGCCCACGACTCGCGAGACGCAACATTTGACGTTGATGGGGACTTTTATCCTCGCGAATCAGTCATTGAAGTTGCTGCGGACATCGCTCGACTTCAGGGTCTCCCCAATGATTGGCTTAATGCCGCCGCCAACGGGTTCATTCCGGTCTTCAAGTCTCCGGACTGGCGACCCCTCTATCGATTCGGGTCCCTTGATATTCTCGCCGCCGACGATCGAACAATGCTCGCCATGAAAATTCGTGCGAGTCGTGGCCGACGCGACGAGCCTGACATTGCACTGCTCCTTCAGCGTTGCGGTATCACGTCAGTCGAACAGGTTGCTGCTCTCTACGATGAGTACTTTCCAGAAGATCCGGCGCCCAAGCGTGCTCGGTTGATCTTGGAGTACCTTCTGGCTTCGGGTCGATGAGAAGGTTCGCAAGATCCTGGCTCAACTGCGCGGAGTGCGCCCGACGTTTTGCTCAAGTCATCCCTGTCCATAATTAGTGATCAACCATTTTCCGGAGGCACTTCGCTCAAGTGACATTGTCCAAAAGGTATCAATTTGATTGCCCGGCGCCGCTTTCTCCTTGAAGGTGCACAGAAGGTTTGAAATGGAGCGAGTCGAATTCGTGATCGCGCAGCTGACGTGGGTGAAGGATGGCCACATCGACGTTACTCCGCCATTCCAATTCATCATGCCTTCTGCGGCCGGTGCTGCGTGAGCGATCATTGAAGACCTTTGCTTTTGGTTGATCGCCTCGAACCACGAATACGCGGCGTGCAGCGGCGTATTGAAGTTCTTGCCGATACTCCCTTGGGCTGTGGTCGTGGAACAGCTTGCAAAGAGAAGGCCGGAGACAGACAAGAGTACAAGTGCAACACTTGTCCGGTATTTAAGTTGCACGAGCGAACCATAACTCGGTTTGCTTGGGTTCATTCTCATTGCCTTCGCACCCCCAACGGGATTCGGGCCCGTGCCGCCACCTTGAGAGGGTGGAGCGAGTTCTGTCGAGTAGAGAATGAAACTACTGATCAAGGACACTTATTTGGTGCTCAATCCGGCGTCAAATTTTCTTTGGGCACCCTACGGACATTAGTGACGAAGACAACTGTTGCCGCGAAGTCATCTCAACGCACGCTAGTCGTCATGCTTTGCGAAACGTCGATTAGATGTGACGGCGTGGTAACTCCGCCGCATGACCAATCGCCCTTCACTTCAGGCGTCACTCTCGAGTTCGAGACCGTAGTGCAGTAACGAAAATTCTCACTGCCTCCACAGCGTCGTTGGCGAGGACGTCTTCGTCGAGGTCGGGGTGAAGGCTCGTCATCGTTATTGCGTAGGCCAGACTTCCTTGTGAGTCTGCGGTCGCAAAATTGGCCGCCAATTCGCCAATGACGGTATCGGTTGCCCCAACGAGTTCTGAACCAAACCGATTGAAAGTGAGCTGAGCCGCCTCGGACGGGCCGCCGGCGTCGTTGTGCAGAAGCACATAGGCAATGTCGTACCAATCCTTGGTCAAACCTCTACTGTGAGCCGCGTGCGACTTCGTCAGAAGATAGGCCGGCAGCGTAGCGACGCGAATCTGCACCGTCATCGTCGCACCGTCGATCTCCGCAGCGAACGAGCGCACGGTCCAATCTCGCGCGACGAATCCAGTGCCTCGAAGGTTGATCGCGCCCAGGGAAACACAGCCGTCAAAGATCAAAGTCTTGCGGTCTTCTACGTCAGCTAGGTCTGCGAGGAACTCGATCTTCACAATCATTTCTGTCGGTGATCCATCCCGCCATCGCCAAACGCGTTGATCATCCGGAGTGAATTCACAGTCTCTGAGCGCTCGTTCCAAACGGGCGCTGTTGACAGATTGGCCCAGCATTTCAAGATTCACCTGAACGTCGACGTCAGTCGTTCCTTGATGTTTTCGGACGGCATTGCGGCAAAGGAGATCGGGGACGAGTCCTCCCAGCAGGACAAATTCGGGAGTGTCGCCGTACGCAAGAACCAGCCGGACCAAGGCCCGTTCGGCCAGATCGCGTGCAATTCGACTACGAACGGGGTCCGACATCGGCATTCTCTCTCAAGTAATGGGCCGCTTCCGCTGAACGCCCGCCAACGGCGAGCAGATCGGCGTAGACGCGAGCGAGAAGCGCTACGTGAATCCCGTGAACGATTGGTCCCTGTGCGCTAATTCTGGTCGGAAGCGCTCGAACTTCGATGAGGTATCCGCGATCCACGACTTTTCCGCCGAGGGTGTCAGCGAGTTGATCTCGGTTCGAGAAGAGGTCGTCGTCAACGTAAAGCTCGACGACGGTGAAGTTTGAGAGATATGGAGCAACGAGCGCGGAAGCAGCGGCTCCTGTGATAGCCCATGACTTGGCAGTGTTGTTCAGAGCGGATGCAATTTCAAACTGAAATGCTTCCAGCGGATCGTTCCACAGTCGATGGAGTTTTATAACGCGCTTCTTTCGGCCAAGAGACGCTGCAGCGGATGCATACTGGTCAAGAAAAGTGTCGGGATCAACAACGCGACGTGCCGACCTAGGTCCCCTTGACCCTTCGGGTCGTTCCAAGAGTTTCAGCTCTTCTAGTCTCGCCAGGGCATTGTTGGAAGCTCCTCGTGAAATGCCCGTCGCCTGTTCGACAGCCTCAACGGTCGGAGGAACGCCCGCCAACACAGCTTCCGCGGCGGCAATCATCGTTTGAGTCCATCGCACGGGGCTCTCTTTTTCGAGATGGGGCACTCGTGCTTCGCGAAAGATGACGAGACCGGTTCTGAGATTTACGTTGGCGTCGCCACTCTCATCTACCCATCCTCGGTGATGGCTCGAGAGCCAATCCTTTGCGCCTCGCGAGAGTCGCCTCCCAAAGACGACCTCAACTTGAGGAGCTGCTGCGATCAGTCGTTCGACATCCGCGGGCCATCCTTCCCCGGACCAACCAGCTAGGAATTGGTGAAGCCCAGTGCCCGCGTGGATGAGAAGAATAAAAGTAGGTACGGCCTTCGTCGTTCCATGTTCGACTTCGACCCGAACACCAGGAGGCAGCACGGCGCTCATGGCGTTGCGTATGCTTAGTGAAAGATCCATGGCTCCGGGCATACTTCAGAGAATACCATACTTCACTGGTCCAGTGAAGTATCGTAAAAGAGATGATTACGGGGCTGCCGCTAGAGCATGTGGAGACCAAACTCCGACAATACGAATGTCTTGAGTACACTCCAAAACCCTTGCAGATACAGGGATCTCGTGAGAGATTCCGGAACACTATCAACATTGTGATCGCAACAGATAATGGACCGCATGTGTCGAGACATAGTGGACACCTCCCGAGAAAGGTGGTGGGAATACTGGCGTATAAACCGTTGCCCCACAAGAATTTCGTGGCTTCGTACATCGGCTTTGAGTTGGTTTTGGGCATTGAATGGGCATTAACGGCGCTATTTCTGTGAAAAAATGGCACTTTGCTACGTTCAACTGGGGAGTAGAAACATACCTTCACCAGGATTTACCAAGCACCCCCAACGGGATTCGAACCCGTGCCGCCACCTTGAAAGAGTGGTGGACTTCGAAGGCGCCTGTTGATGAAGTCATTGATCAGGCGGTAATTCCCACCCCTGAGAAGTCGAATGGCTCCGCGTTGGGCGCTTTACGGGCGCCATCTATAGACGTCGAATTTCCACTCGAAGTGTCATGTCTGATCATTAAGCGAGCTTGATATTTGTCTTGCAAGAGTCGAGCCCAGTAGAGCCAGGTTGGTCCAATGGCAACACTTTCGTGTAAGATACTTTACAGTTCATGAAAACACTATCTCCATCACTATTGCCGATTCTTCGTTCTCAGGGGCAGGGCGAGCTCCTTGCGTTGCTGTATTTGCACCCAGACGAGCAATATTCGCTCACTGACGTGTCCCGAGAACTCGGTACGTCGGTACGTATGGTTCACTACGACGTCACCCGCCTGCTGGGCGCCGGGCTGATCCGCGACTCAAGAGTCGGTAACGTCCGTTTGTTACGGGCGGAGACCGAGTCACCATTGTTTCGACCACTTGCGGATCTTCTTGCCGTTACGTTTGGGCCGCTGCCAATCATGTCGGAACTTCTAAAGGACGTCGAGGGCATCTCCGAGGCTTATATCTATGGCTCGTGGGCGTCTCGGTACTGGGGGGAGCCTGGACGCGTGCCGGCAGACGTCGATGTTCTAGTGGTAGGTGACACGAACAAAAATCTCCTATACGAAAAGGCGCGCGAAGCGGAGTCACGATTACTGCGCCCGGTCAATATCCGGCTCATCAGCGAGTCAGTTTGGAACGATCCGAACCAACAGAACCCGTTCGTGGCTTCGCTACGGTCAAGGCCACTGGTTCAGCTAAAAATCGGAGAGGACAATGTCTGAAGTAAGAACATGGGACCAAGGCCGAGCTGAAGTCGACGCTTTACTAAGCGACGGCAAGCTGCAAAGGATTCCTGCATCACGAGAGCACGCTGCTGATCTCATGATGGTTGCCCGTCAGCATGTGCTATCTGCACGGGAGATCCTCGGCAACGATCTCGAAGGCGCGTACGGGCTCGTCTATGACGCCATTCGTAAGGGGATGACCGCCTACCTCGGCGTGCAAGGGCTTAGACCGACACAATCTGGCGGGCACGTAGTCCTTGCTGAAGCCGCCCGAGCACAGTTAGTACCTCCGTTGGCAAATCTGGTTAACACCTTTGATCGGCTGCGTCGTCAACGCAATCTCGTTGAGTATCCGTCCATCGGACACGAAGAACTGACTCCGGTCGAGGTCGAAGACGATGCCGATTCAGTCGAGGAGGCTCTCGACCAGATCGACAAACTCCTAGGCGTGCTACCGGTCTTCTAGAGCAACTGTCAACTAATTCAACATCAGTCCCAGATTCGGAGTCATTGAATTAGGGAAAAGTCGAGGTCCCGGCTCAATCTCATCCAGTACCCGTACTAGTGTACTAGTACATGGCACAGCATCCTTCCCTCACGTTTCGACTCGACCATCAAAGCGGACTCGCGCCCTACCGACAACTCGTCGACCAGGTTCGCCACGCCGTCCGTTCTGGTCTTTTGCGAGACGGCGACCAGCTCCCATCGGTGCGTGACGTCGTCACTCAGATCACGATCAATCCCAATACGGTGCACCGGGCCTACCGGGAGCTCGAGCATCAGGGGATCGCCGAAGGTCGTGCGGGCCTTGGAACTTTCATCACCTCACGCTCGCGAGCGGGGTCCAGCGCTACGGAACGTGCTTCCCTCGATCAAGCACTTCAAGATTGGGTCGCCGACGCTCGCCGAACCGGAATGGACGAGGAGACGATCCGCGAACTCATTCGTTCCGCGCTCCATCAAGATGGCAGGGTGCGCTCGTGATCGAAGAAACGTCCGTGCTTGAGGCGGTAAACCTAGGTAAGCGCTACCGGCGCACCTGGGGACTACAGGATTGCACGCTCACGATTCCCAAGGGGAGAGTGGCCGCTCTCGTCGGTCCGAACGGATCGGGAAAGTCGACGCTGCTCCGGATGGCGGCGGGTTTGTCAGAACCGAGCGTCGGCACGTTGCGAGTCCTCGGGCAGTCCCCGTCACCCGGAACCGACGATCTGCGCGAACGGGTCGGCTACCTGGATCAGGACCGGCCGCTCTATAAGAGTTTCCGCGTCGCGGAGATGCTGCGTTTTGGCGAAATGAACAATCCGACGTGGAATATGGACGTCGCGAAGAACCATCTCGCGCACATCGACATTCCCTTACGTTCGCGCATTAGCGATCTCTCAGGTGGCCAGCAGGCGCAAGTGGCGCTCACGCTTTGTCTTGCGAAGCAGCCGGAGCTCTTGCTCCTTGACGAGCCGGCATCGGCTCTTGATCCGGTGGCCCGCGAGGACCTGCTTCGTCTGCTTATGCGCCAAGTCGCCGACAACGAATCGAGCGTGGTGCTCTCTACGCACGCACTGAGCGACGTGGCGGCCATCTGTGACTACGTCATCGTGCTCGCCCACGCTCGCGTTGTTTTATCGGACGACACCGAGTACATAGTGGAGACCCACCGAATTCTCTCCATTGTCGGCGACGATGATCTCGCATTACCGCCGGGCATCACGATCGTTAACGAGCAGCGCAGCGTCCGAGGACGGTCGCTCCTCGTGCGGGTGGGGCTTCCCTTCAACGACAATCGTTGGCTCGTCGATCGACCAACCCTGGAGGAGATTGTCTTGGCCTATCTGCGAGCAGGTTCGCCCCATCGTGATGGTCGCGACGTCGACGAGATCGAAAGCGGTGCGCGCTGATGTGGGTCGTGTGGCGCCAGCAGCGCTCCATCGTGATTGCGTTCGCCCTACTCGCCGTTGCCGTATCGGTGTGGGCGCTGATCATGGGCCTGCACGAGCAGTCGCTGTGGCGCGAGTACTTGTCCGCACCCTGTAAAGGCGAGGTCGGCGGGTTCACCACCAGCGACGCCAAATTTTGTGAGCATGTGCAGCTCTCCCTCTACAACAGCGGGAAGTTGAACGAGGTGGTCATCGGTTTTGGCATGACATTCGCCCCACTCTTCGGACTGATCCTCGGCGTTAACGCCGTGGCGCACGAGATCGAGCAAAAGACGAATCGTCTGGCCTGGACCCAGTCGGTCTCTCGCACTCGTTGGCTCATGAACAAGTACCTCATGAGTGTCGCGTCACTGGTAGTCATCCTCGTGCCGTTGTGCTGGCTGTTCTCGTGGTGGGTCAGCGCGACGCACGTTGCTCCTCGAATCATGCCCAAGGTCTTCGCGGTCTCGGGTTTCATCGAAGTCGCCTGCGGAATCTTCTGCTTCGTGCTGGCCGTCGTCGTCGGGCTCTTCGTTCGTCGACCCGGCTGGTCCCTCGCGGCCGCGGCCGTCCTTTTCGCGGCGATCTTCGTAAGCTTCTTCTCGTCCGGGGTCCTCCTCAATCTCGGGTCACCCTCAGTCGCCGTGTTACAGGGCAATGGAGTGGAGGTGGGCTCGTCGAGTGGATTTATCGTGCCGGGTGGAGCTCCCGCAAATTCGTGGCCCTTCTCGGAGGGGTTTATATCGAAGACGGAGAAAAGCATTCCGAGCACCTCCGTCTTGAACCGATCGGCGAGCCATGTGTATCGGTGTGAGGATGAGCGGAAGAATGGTAAACCGGCGCACTCCGATACCTATTGCCTCAAGCACTTAGGTCTCATTGACGTTCAGTGGTACATACCCAACAGTCAATATTGGACGCTTCAGTCCTTCGAAGGAGGTTTTTACCTCATTGCGGCGGCGCTGCTCGCCGCCTTCTCCCTCTTCGCCGTACGTAGAGTGAAGGCGTGATCGCACTCAAGTTAGGGCTGATGCGCACGACGAAAGTCGAGGGCGACTCCCGCTCTTTCGAGGCAAATCGGAGGGTTCGGGTGAATGCTGAAACGTTCCCGCGGTAATTCTCTATCCGTCCTTTGAGAGGCATTCGCCGCGCCCTGTAAGCGGTGATACTGGGGCTATGAGTTTTACGCACGCTACGTTCCCGAACCATCCCGCGAAACATCAAGGAACACCACTGATTCGATCGGAGAGCGTTGTTCGCAACCTCCTTGACAATTCCGACGTCATTGTCCCGGAGTGTGTGATTATCGGGTACAGCAGTCGACTACACGCTTTGCTCGAAGCGCGAGGGTTTCACAATGTTCGTGGTTACTCAGCACCCTGGCACTCAATGTGGTTGCAGGAGGAGTCCGACCCTTCTCGAGTCGGTGTGGTCGAGGGGTTTGGCTTCGGAGCGCCAAACGCGGCCATCGTCATCGAAGAGCTGACGACCCTGGGCGTTCGTCGCTTTATCAATGTGGGCCTAGCCGGTGCACTCCCCAACGAAGTTGATTTTGGTGATGTCGTGCTCTGCACTGCCGCGATTCGAGACGAGGGAGTTTCGCACCACTACGTTCCCGCCGCTCGCTACGCGTACCCGTCAATGGGCCTCACTGACGAGTTGCGCCAAGCACTGTTGAGTAAGGGTGACCCATTCACCGAAGGAATGACTTGGACCCTCGACGCCGTGTATCGAGAAACCGTGGAAGAGGCCCTTGCGTATCGAGAGGAAGGCGTTGTTACCGTCGAGATGGAAGCGGCCGCACTATTCACTATCGCCGAGGTACTCGGTGTCGAGATTGCCTCACTTTTCACGGCCAGTGATCATCTGTTGGCTGAATCAGAGTGGCGCCCAGCGCCCAACAAGCAATTGTTAACTGATGGATTGGGACGAATCCTGGACGTATCCCTCAAGGTGTTGTCTCCTGAGGGCCGCTTTGAATTAAAGCCACTTTTGGACAATGGCGCCGAAACAGAAGGTCCCTTCACATAATCTTGACTTCGCCGAAAACGAACTCGCCACTTGAACATGTGCTACCTACTGTTACTCACGCGTTTGTTCAAAGCGGCAACTGATACTCATCAACGCGTTCGACGACCTGGAAGCCGAGGAGCTCGTTGATTTCGATAATGCGGGTGTTCTCGATCGCGTTCCAAGTCTCGAGTCGTAGAGCCTCAGGAACCTCTCGGCGTAGGTTACGAAAGTTCGCGACCTTCGCGGCGAGACCAAGGCGGTGCCCGCGATGGCCAGGATCAACGATGGTGTTCCACTGCTCCGCCGCGCTCGGATCCCGCACGTAGACTCCGATATCGGTAAAGGCAACCGGGTGACCGCCTCGATCGACGGCGCCCGCCGCAAGACGCCTTCGTCCCGATCGATGGGCATCGTTCTCCTTTTCACGCCACCGCGAGGCATCCCACACCTCCGGCTCCCATGACAGGTCGCCACTCGGCGTGTCCGTGGACATCCGACCGACAAGCAGCGCGACACCTTCGACGAGGTCGTCGGGGGCCCGGTCAACCCACGTGACGATCTCGTAGTCGCTGTCGCGTCCGTCGATCCGGGTTCTCACGAGGGCGTCGAGCTTTCTGTCGTCGACGATCGTGAGGTCAAGCTCTCGGCGCAGCCTTGAAAGTGCGCTCTTCGCGCCGAGGCTGCGCGAGAACGTGCAGCCGGGTGACTCCTGACCAATAGGAGAGCCCACCGTCCACACTGCGTTCGTCCGGCCCTCGCCCCGAACGTAGTCGAAAATCTCCTTTGCGAGCGTGGCGCCGATGCCTCGGCGTCGCCGGGACGGGAGCACCGAAACCGAGACGACGGCATTCGAGAGGTTGTCTCGCATGGGCAGCCGTGCCGTCCCGTAAGCGACGTCAACGCCGTGTTCAACGGCCAGGAAGTGTGCATACTTCAAGGAACGCTGGTCGCCGCTGACTTGAAGGAGGACCTCTTCAAGCGAGCCAGCAATAAGGCCCGGGTGATCGACCGGAACACACGTCGACGCGAGCGCCAACCATCGCTTCGCCCCGGCAGCGTCGCTAACGCGCTCCAACTTTGTCACCAAGGCAGATTAATTGACGAGGTCGTCCCCGAGCGGACTACCTGCAAGACAAGGACGAGACGTCGATCGTCCTCTCATGAGTGCAGAAGGCGGACCAGCACCTATTGTCATCTCGTGGCCGACACACACTTCGAGGATCCCCGCCTGGCGTCTGTCTATGACCCGTTGGACCCTGACCGATCGGATCTTGGCGTGTATATGGCAATCGTGGACGAGTTCGCAGCGCAATCTGTTCTTGACGTTGGATGCGGAACGGGGACCTTCGCGTGCCTTCTCGCAAATCTAGGCGTGTCGGTGATCGGACTGGACCCGGCCGCTGCCTCGCTGGCTGTGGCTCGAACGAAGCTGGGGGCCTCGAAAGTTCATTGGATCCAAGGGGATGTCACTGCCCTGCCCCCGCTTCAAGTGGAACTCGCCACGATGACCGGTAACGTCGCCCAGGTCTTCGTGGATGATGTCGAATGGGTCTCGACGCTAAGTGTGATTCGAGCGGCGTTGACCCCGCAGGGCCATCTTGTGTTCGAGAGTCGAATTCCCGAGGATCGCGCCTGGCTCCGATGGCGCCGTGAGAGTTCATTAACTCGCGTCACTATCCCGGGAATCGGATCGCTTGAGTATTGGGTCGAGGTAACTGACGTTCAAGACGGCCTGGTTTCGTTCCTCTCGACGTTCGTTTTTGAGCAAGACGGCGCAGTTCTGACATCGAGCTCGACACTACGATTCCGTTCCGAGGAGGAACTGGCGGTGTCGTTGGAGAGTGCGGGCATGTCCGTGATGGAATTTCGGGACGCTCCCGATCGACCAGGTCGTGAAATGGTTTTCATCGCGCAAAGTCGGGACTAACCGATGCGCGGTCGCCTTGACTGATTCAGAAGCGATCCCTTGCGGCAAGAAAGGCGTCTTCGGCCTTGTAGTCAAAAAGGCGTTCCAAGTATTGGTTGTTAATTACGTCGGGTAAGTGAATTCCGTTTGTCCTAATCGCAATATCAACCAGCCAATCGATCTCGTCGCCAACGGTGGAGGCGTAGTCTCCGATTGGTTCGTAACCTAACGCAAGAGCCGCCGTAATGTCCAAGATCACTGGACTTGGCTTATCCCACGGGGTGCGGCCGAGGCTTTCTGGTGCGTCGGGCGGCAACAACACTTCATTCCATTCATAGTCCATGTGGTTTGCGACAACGCCGGCCATCGTTCTGATATCGGGCGCGTCAGGATCGGCGGCGTTGAGAATTCGTTGATCGGGATGGGCGGCCGCGACGAGAATTATTTCCGCCAAGTTCACCGACGCCGTCGGACTCTCGGCAATGTCCGCATTCGCCAGGAGCTCCGTCGGTCGGCGGTCCAAGATGCGCTTGACGAAGAACCACTCGCGGGGATTTTGTGCGCCCACGCCGTGAATCTTGGAAGGTCGAACAATGCTGATGGGCAGTCCACTCTCGAGCAACACCAATTCCGCTGCGACCTTATTGGCGCCGTACCCCTCGGCGGAGTTGAAGTCGACGTCGCTGGGCGCCATGGTGGGCTGAGACTCTTGAATTGGTCCGACAAACGATGGTCCCCCCGGAGAGTTCGAGTGTTTGCCTTGATCATCCACGTACAGCGCTTTGCTGGAGATCATCACCGTCGATCCCGCAGTCTTGGCTAGGGTCACCAACTGGCGGGCCTCGGCCGCGGTGTAGCAGACGCAGTCGACGAGGAGGTCGGCACCGCCGCCAAAGACGGAAACGAGTTCGCTCGATTCGCGACGATCCGACTGAATGTATCGAGCTCCCAGGGCGGCGACGGTCGTATCAAAGCGTCCGGGGTTACGGCCTGTGAGGTCAACTTCCCAGCCCTCTTGAAGCAGACGCATTGCGAGGGCTCGACCCACCGCGCCGGAACCTCCGAGAATGAGTGCCCGCGGCATGGCGCGATCATACCTTTGCGGTTACTGTTCCCTCGCGAGTTGAATGTGTAACCGATTGGAAGCGCAAGGTTTTCGTGCGACAAATTCCGTATTCTCCGATCGATTTCGCACTTGAATTAGAGCGCCCTTTGTGTTCGAATCATCATCCCGACTTCTCTTATCGGGCTGAGATCACGTAAATTCCTCGTCCGGCATACGGACCGTCTCCAGTCTCGAGCTCCCACGAGAATTTCGCCTCAGAGCTGTTCTGCACCTTGCCTAACAGGAGTTCCATAGCGAATTTGTCAGAGTGTCCTGGTGGAATGTTCTTGGCTTGAGCACAATTGAGCTCATAGGTGTGTGAGAAGCGTTGCGATTCGCCGATCTCAGGTGTAGTGAGAACAAGTTCGGTGTAGTTGGGGCAGCGCTGCCACGCCAAAGTTCTGTTTGTCGGGTTGTAGAGGACCACGGTGTACTTCAGTACTGTTCCGAATCGGGCCCTGGCGGGCTTCGAGATACTCGCTTGGAGTGAGGCGAGACTTCCGGGCGGGGCGCTGATCTCACTGGCAGTCGGTGGCTGAACACCGAGTTGGCTCTCATCGAGTCCGCAGGCCACGTCAAACATCACGTGGCCGATGATTACCGATCCGTTGTCATTAGGGAGCAGCACCGTTATGGCGTGGTAGGTGTCAGCTCGAGCGTTGGCCGCATCCGCCGCTTGCGACGGCTCATTGAGAGCATTGCAACCGGCGGCAGTGCCGAGCAGCAGTTCCCCTCGCTGGCCGGGAGTCAGATCTGCGGGTATCAGATTCCCAAAGTAGGTCCCGCTCTTACTGACGGTAAGCAATGCCAGTCCATGGGTAGCGGTACTCCCCATGAGATCGGGATATCCACTAAGTCGGCAGATTGGGCCAACGTTGGTGAAAACCAATACGGCCAGGTCATTACCGAGACCTGCGCCTCCTCGCCCAACGGTTGCCTTCAAATCGCGCGCGATACAAGGTCGAGCGGGTGCCAACGTTGTCGTAGTTGTTGTCGTTGTGGTGGTGGACAAAGGGGCAAGTGAAAGCCACGGTACTGATGAAGTCTTTTGAGGTTCCCCAGAGAAAGTAG
>PKXJ01000031.1 GCA_003132305.1 Acidimicrobiaceae bacterium
GGATCTTGATCTCGATGTCCACGCCCGCGGGGAGATCGAGTCGCTGAAGCGAGTCGACGGTCTTCGCGGTGTGGTCCACGATGTCCAAAAGGCGCTTGTGAATGCGCATTTCGAAGTGCTCGCGGCTGTCCTTGTGCTTGTGGGGTCCACGAACCACCGTGTAGCGGTGCTTCTCGGTGGGCAGGGGCACGGGGCCCTGCACCCGAGCGTTCGTGCGCTCGACCGTCTGGACGATCTTCGCGGTGGACTGATCCAAGACGCCGTGGTCGAAGGCCTTCAATCGGATTCGAATCATCTGTCGGTTGTCGGCCATGACCAGCCCTACTTCAGAATCTTCGTGACGCGACCAGAACCCACGGTACGGCCACCTTCGCGAATCGAGAAGGTGAGACCCTCTTCCATCGCGATGGGCTTGCCGAGGGTGACGGTCATTTCGGTGTTGTCGCCGGGCATCACCATTTCGGTGCCCGAGGGCAACTCGATGGTGCCCGTGACGTCGGTCGTGCGGAAGTNNAGTTCGCGAAGAACGGCTTGTGGCGGCCGCCCTCCTCCTTCGTCAACACGTAGACCGCGGCTTCAAAGTTCGTGTGCGGCGTGATGGTGCCGGGCTTGCAGAGCACTTGGCCGCGCTCGACCTCTTCCTTCTTCGTGCCCCGAAGCAGCGCGCCGAGGTTGTCGCCCGCGCGACCCTCGTCGAGGANNTTGCGGAACATCTCGATGCCGGTCACGACGGTCTTTTGCGTGTCGCGCAGACCAACGATCTCGACTTCGTCGCCGACCTTGATGACGCCCTGCTCGACCTTGCCGGTGACGACCGTGCCACGGCCGGTGATCGACATGACGTCCTCGATCGACATGAGAAAGGGCTTCTCCAGGGCGCGCACGGGCTCGGGGATGTACGTGTCCACGGCGTCCATGAGCTCCATGATCTTGTCGCCCCACTCCTTGTCGCCCTCGAGGGCCTTCAGCGCCGAGACGCGCACGATGGGCGTGTCGTCACCGGGAAAGCCGTAGCTCGTCAGGAGCTCGCGCACTTCCATCTCGACGAGCTCTAAGAGCTCTTCGTCGTCGACCATGTCGGCCTTGTTGAGGGCTACGACGATGTAGGGAACGCCCACCTGGCGAGCGAGCAACACGTGCTCACGAGTCTGGGGCATGGGACCGTCGTTGGCCGAAACGACGAGAATCGCGCCGTCCACCTGGGCGGCGCCGGTGATCANNCCGGGCATGTCGACGTGGGCGTAGTGACGCTTCGCCGTCTCGTACTCCACGTGAGCAATTGAAATAGTGATGCCGCGCTGGCGCTCTTCGGGGGCCTTGTCGATCTGGTCGAAGGGCGTGAAGGTGGTTCCGCCGACGCGCTCGGACAGGACCTTGGTGATCGCGGCGGTAAGGGTGGTCTTGCCATGGTCGATGTGACCCATGGTGCCAATGTTGACGTGCGGCTTAGTGCGCTCGAACTTCTGCTTTGCCATTGTCGGGGACTAACTTTCTCTCTCGTGACCGCTTCTAGGTGAATCGGTCTGGTTTGTTTCGGCCCTCCCCGACGACGGTTTGGACCTGTTTTTTCTGGTTTCCCAACTCCTTACGCGCCGGTAGCCTTGGCGACGATCTCCTTAGCGATCGCGTCAGGTACTTCCGCGTACGAATTGAACTGCATGGTGTACGTTGCTCGTCCTTGAGTACGAGAACGCAGGTCAGTAGCGTAGCCGAACATGTCGGCCAGCGGCACAAGGGCCCTAATTACCTGGTTATTGCCGAGCGCCTCCATGCCCTCGATGCGGCCACGGCGAGACGACAGGTCGCCAATGACGTCGCCCATGTAGTCCTCGGACGTCACGACTTCCACGCTCATCACCGGCTCTAAGAGCACCGGACTGGCCAGACGCGTCGCCTTCTTCACCGCGATGGAGCCCGCGATCTTAAAGGCCATCTCCGAGGAGTCGACGTCGTGGTAGCTACCAAAGGTCAAGCGAACCCGTAGGTCCACCACGGGGTATCCCGCGAGAACGCCCGCGGTCAACGCCTCCGTGATGCCCTGGTTGACCGGCTGGATGTACTCCTTGGGAATAACGCCGCCGGAGGTCTCGTCGAGGAACTCGTAGCCGCCGCCGGGGCCCGTGGGCTCGACGGTGATCACGACGTGGCCGTACTGGCCCCTACCACCGGTCTGGCGAACGTACTTCTCTTCGACCTTTTCGACCTTCTTGCGAATCGTCTCGCGATACGCCACCTGGGGCTTACCGACGTTGGCGTCGACGGAGAACTCGCGAAGCATCCGGTCGACGAGGACTTCCAAGTGCAACTCGCCCATGCCCGAGATGACGGTCTGGCCGGTCTCTTGGTCGGTGCGTACCCGAAAGGTCGGGTCCTCTTCGGAGAGCGCGAAGAGCGCCTTGCCGAGCTTCTCCTGGTCGACCTTGGTCTTGGGTTCAACGGCCACGTGGATAACGGGCTCGGGGAACGTCAGGGTCTCGAGCTGGATGGGTTGGTCGGGGTCGGACAAGGTGTCGCCGGTCGTGACCTGCTTGAGACCAACGGCCGCGACGATGTCGCCGGTGCGAATGGTGTCGAGGTCTTGACGGTTGTTCGCGTGCATCAAGAGCAGTCGCCCGAGACGCTCGCGCTTCATGCCCTTCGTGGTGTTGATCACGGTGTCACCCTTTTGCAGGGTGCCCGAGTAGACGCGCAGGTACGTGAGCTTGCCGACGTAGGGGTCGGTCATGATTTTGAACGCCAAGGCGGAGAAGGGCTCGGCGTCGTCGGGCTTGCGCTCTAACACCTCGTCCTTGCCGGGCTTGGTGCCCTGGGTGGGCGGCAGGTCCACCGGCGAGGGCAAGAAGTCGACGACCGCGTCGAGCATGGGCTGCACGGCCTTGTTCTTGAAGGCGCTGCCGTTGAGGATGGGTACGCAGTGTCCCTCGAGGGTTCCCCGGCGCAGCGCCGAGCGAATGTCCTCGGTTGATATGTCCTCGTCACCGAGGACTTTTTCCATCAAGTTGTCGTCGAAGGTCGTCAACACGTCGAGCAACTTCGCGTGGTACGTCGCGGCGAGCTCCCTCAGGTCGTCGGGGATATCCACGACGTCGTACGCTTCGCCCAGGTCGTCGTGATAGAGCGTCGCCTTCATCGAAGTCAAATCCACGACGCCCTTATAGTGCGACTCGACGCCGACGGGGAGTTGAACGACGGCCGGTACGCAGTCCAGGCGATCTTCGATCATGTCCACGCAACGAAAGAAGTCCGCGCCGACGCGGTCCATCTTGTTCACGAAGCAGATGCGCGGCACGTTGTACTTATTGGCTTGGCGCCACACCGTTTCGGTCTGGGGCTCGACGCCGGCGACGGCGTCAAAGACCGCGACGGCGCCGTCGAGCACGCGCAATGATCGCTCGACCTCCACCGTGAAGTCGACGTGACCCGGGGTGTCGATGATGTTGATGCGGTGGCCGTCCCAGTAACAGGTCGTCGCGGCGGAAGTGATGGTGATGCCGCGCTCTTGCTCTTGGACCATCCAGTCCATGGTGGCGGCGCCTTCGTGCACTTCACCGATCTTGTAGTTCTTACCCGTGTAGAACAAGATGCGCTCAGTCGTCGTGGTCTTGCCCGCGTCGATGTGGGCCATGATGCCAATGTTGCGAACTTTGTCCAGGGGGTATTCGCGTGCGGTCATTTCCTTACAAACTCTCTTTACTTACCAGCGATAGTGGGCAAAAGCCTTGTTGGACTCGGCCATCTTGGCCATGTCCTCACGGCGTTTGACGGCCGCGCCCACGCCGTTGCTGGCGTCGATAATCTCGTTGGCCAAACGGTCGGCCATGGTCTTTTCGCGACGCTTCTTCGCGAAGTCGGTCAACCATCTTATGGCGAGCGTCGTCGAACGACGCGGACGAACTTCCACGGGCACTTGGTACGTCGTGCCCCCCACGCGTCGGCTCCGAACTTCGAGCTCGGGGCGAACGTTCTCGAGGGCGCGCTTCAACGTGGCGATGGGGTCGCCGCCGGTCTTTTGTTCCACCTGCTCGAGGGCCGTGTAGACGATGCGCTCGGCGATCGTGCGCTTACCGCGCTCGAGGATCTTGTTCGTGACTTGGGTGACGAGGACCGACTTGTAGATGGGGTCGACGGGAATCTCGCGGCGTACGGCGGGGCCTTTACGGGGCATTATTTCTCCCTCTTGGCGCCGTAACGACTACGGGCCTGCTTGCGGTCGCGCACACCAGAGGTGTCGAGCGCGCCGCGAATGATCTTGTAGCGAACACCGGGGAGGTCCTTCACGCGACCGCCGCGCACGAGCACGATGGAGTGCTCTTGGAGGTTGTGACCGACGCCGGGAATGTAGGCCGTGACCTCCACGCCCGAGGTGAGGCGCACGCGCGCGACCTTGCGCAACGCGGAGTTCGGCTTCTTGGGCGTGACGGTGTGCACGCGCGTGCACACGCCGCGTCGCTGCGGCGCCCCCTTCAGGGCCGGCGTCTTCGTCTTTGAAACCTTGTCCTGTCGGCCCTTTCGGACCAACTGTGCGATTGTGGGCACGCGGAACCTCTCTTGTTGGAACTTCTCATGGCGCTCGAGCAAGGCCCGAGCGCGGACTGTCAATCCTACGACAAACTGCCTTCGTACGGCAAGCCCGCCGCCGCCCGGCGAGAGCGGCCGCGAACCTACGCGTTAGAGCGCCTGACCGCCGAGTTGATCTTCGGGGTTGACGGCGTCGTTCTCCGGTAGTGCCGACTCGTCGTAGGTGGCCGTGCCGATGTTCTGGAAGGCACTGAGGTCGGCACTAAAGGAGTCGTCACTGCTCAACTCGCCCAACAGACTGGCGAGGTCGAGGTCGTCGTCACTGACCTGCGCCCAGGCGGGGAGCAGTTCGGCGTCGGGCATGTCGAGACGAAGTTCGCGCTTGTTGTAGTACTCAAGTCCCGAACCGGCCGGAATCAGCTTGCCGATGATGATGTTCTCTTTGAGACCCACGAGGTTGTCGCGCTTGCCTTCGATGGCGGCCTCCGTGAGCACGCGCGTCGTCTCTTGGAACGACGCGGCCGAGAGCCACGAGTCGGTGGCGAGCGACGCCTTCGTGATGCCCATCAACTGCGCTCGGCCGTCGGCGGCTTCTTTGCCGTTGGCTTCGAGCTCGTCGTTGGTGTCGTTGAAGAGCTTCACGTCGATGAGCGCCCCGGGCAGCCAGTTCGAAAGACCGGCGTCGACGATCTGCACGCGCCGGGTCATCTGGCGCACGATCAGTTCGATGTGCTTGTCGTGAATCGACACACCCTGGTCGCGGTAGACGTTCTGGACCTCTTCGACCAAGTACTGCTGGGTCTCACGAGTACCGCGGAACTTCATCATCAGTTTGGGGTCGAGCGGACCGTCGTGCAGCGGCGTGCCGACTTCGACCTCTTGACCGTCCTCGACGAGCAAGTGACGAGCAATCGAGATCGACTCTTCTTGTACTTGGCCCTCGTCGCCGATCATGGTGACCTTGCGCTCGCGCCCAATGAGCTCGACGCGCACGCTGCCCGAGAACTCGGCCACGGCCGCGGCACCCTTCGGGGTACGCGCTTCAAAGAGCTCCACCACGCGCGGCAGACCGTGCGTGATGTCACTCTCGGTCACACCACCGGAGTGGAAGGTACGCATGGTGAGCTGGGTTCCCGGCTCACCAATGGACTGCGCGGCGATGACGCCGACCGCTTCACCGAGCTCGACGAGCTGGTGGGTCGCGAGCGAGAGTCCGTAACACGCGGCGCAGACGCCTTGAATGGCGTCGCAGGTCAACGTGGTGCGAACCCGAACTCGGTCGATCTGCGCGTCGTCGCGAAGTCGCTCGACGTCGTCCATCAACAACATCGTGCCGGCCGCGATAAGTGAACCGTCCGAGAGCGTGACGTCTTCCGCGACGACGCGGCCCCAGAGTTTCGTCTCGAGGTGAGCACGTTGCGCACGAGTATCGGGCGCGACGTGTTCGATCCACATTCCGCGGCCCGTGTGGCAGTCGAACTCCTTGACGATCAGTTCCTGGGCGACGTCGACGAGTCGGCGCGTCAAGTAACCCGAGTCGGCGGTGCGCAGCGCGGTGTCACCGAGACCCTTGCGGGTACCGTGCGTGGAGATGAAGTACTCGAGGACCGAGAGACCTTCGCGGAAAGAAGACTTAATCGGCCGAGGAATCATCTCACCGCGCGGGTTGGACACGAGGCCCTTCATGGCGGCGATCTGACGGATCTGCTGGCTGTTACCACGAGCCCCCGAGTCGACCATCTGGCGAATCGGGTTCTCGGGAATCGCGTTCATGGCGCGGTCGGTAGCGTCACCGACCTCCTTGTTGGCGTTGGTCCAGATCTCGATCTCTTGTTGGCGGCGCTCGTCGTCGACGATGACCCCTCGGCGGTAGTTGGTCTCGACCTTGGCGGCCTGCTCCTCGTACTTGTTGAGGATCGCGGCCTTTTCCGGGGTCGTGATGATGTCGTCGATGGAGATCGTGAGGCCCGACTTCGTGGCGAAGCGAAAGCCCAGCGACTTAATAGCGTCGAGCGACTCGGCCACTTCTTGACGGGAGTAGCTCGCCGAAATCTCTTCCACGATGGTGCCGATCGGCACCGCGTTCTTGCCAATGAGCTCATTGACGTAACGGAATCCAAAGGGCAGTGCCTCGTTGAAGAGCACCCGACCGGGCGTGGTGACGAGTGAACGTCCCGCGCCCTTGACTTCCACGCCGGCGGACTCTAAGCGCGTGTCCAGGGACGATCCCTCGAGGGGTCGAATCTGAATCGGCGCGCGCAGACCAATCAAGTGGTCCGAGACCGCGTTCTCGATCTCGTACACGTGACGGTAGACCTTGGGGTTCTCAACCTCATCTTCGATGGGTAGCGTCAAGTAGTACGCGCCAAAGACCATGTCCTGGGCCGGCTCGGTGATGGGACGGCCCGTCGCGGGCGTGAAGATGTTGTTCGTCGAGAGCATCAAGATACGTGCTTCGGCCTGGGACTCGGCCGAGAGCGGTACGTGCACGGCCATCTGGTCNNCGAAGTCGGCGTTGAACGCCTTACAGACGAGGGGGTGAATCTGGATGGCCTTGCCGTCGACGAGAATCGGCTCGAAGGCCTGAATACCCAGTCGGTGCAAGGTCGGTGCGCGGTTCAGCAGTACCGGGTGCTCGCGAATGACCTCTTCGAGCACGTCCCAAACGATGGTCTTACGACGTTCGACCATGCGCTTGGCGCTCTTGATATTCTGGGCCATCTGAGTCTCGATGAGGCGCTTCATGACGAAGGGCTTGAAGAGTTCAAGGGCCATCATCTTGGGCAGTCCACACTGATGAAGCTTGAGCTGAGGACCCACCACGATGACCGAACGGCCCGAGTAGTCCACGCGCTTGCCGAGCAGGTTCTGACGGAAACGACCCTGCTTACCCTTCAACATGTCCGAGAGACTCTTCAGGGGTCGACCACTCTGTCCGGCCACGGGACGTCCACGACGTCCGTTGTCGAACAGAGCGTCCACGGCCTCTTGGAGCATGCGCTTTTCGTTGTTAACAATGATGTCGGGCGCGCCGAGATCGAGCAGACGCTTCAAACGATTGTTGCGGTTGATGACGCGCCGGTACAGGTCGTTGAGGTCCGACGTCGCGAAACGTCCACCGTCGAGTTGGACCATTGGACGAAGGTCCGGAGGGATAACCGGCACGGCTTCGAGGATCATGGCGCGCGGGTCGTTCAGTCGGTGACCGTGATCGTCACGACGGTTGAAGGACTGCACGATCGCGAGACGCTTCAAGAACTTTGCGTGACGCTGCGCGCTGAGCGGCTTGCGGCCGTCCTTCGCGTCGATCATCTCGCGCATGACCTTCTCCTCGTCGTCGAGGTTCATCCGGTCAATCAGTTGGAGAATCGCGTCGGCACCCATGCCGCCTTCGAAGTACTCGCCGTAGCGAAAGTCCATCTCGCGATAGAGCACTTCGTCTTCGATGATCTGACGAGAGTGCAGACCTTCGAAGGTGTCAAAGGCTTGCTTGGCGAGTTCGCGCTCTTCGGCGAATCGCGAACGAACGCCGTCGAGTTCCTTCTCGGTGCCACGCTGCAGCGAACGAAGTTCGGACTCCTTGGCCCCGTCGGCTTCGAGCTTCACGGCACGCGCCTCGATCTCTTTGAGTTTGTTGTCGAGCGCCTTCACTTCACGTTCGGCGATCTCGACGACTTCGTCGTTCAGACCCACGCGCAACTCCGCGAGGTCGTCGTGACGACGGTCGACGTCGACGTAGGTGACCATGTGGGCGGCGAAGTAGATGACCTTCTCCAACTGCTTGGCCTTCAACTCTTCCTTGGGCGCGGTCCCCATCAAGAGGTACGCGAGCCACGATCGGGTACCACGCAGGTACCAGATGTGCACGACGGGAGCGGATAGGGCGATGTGACCCATGCGCTCACGGCGCACCTTGTCACTCGTCACTTCAACGCCACAGCGCTCACAGACAATGCCCTTAAAGCGAACGCGCTTGTACTTACCGCAGGCGCACTCCCAGGCCTTCTGTGGCCCGAAGATCTTCTCGCAGAAGAGTCCGTCCTTCTCGGGACGAAGCGTGCGGTAGTTAATCGTCTCGGGCTTCTTCACTTCACCCGAGGACCAACTACGAATGTTCTGCGCGGTAGCGAGACCAATGGAGATCTCATCGAACTGGTTGACGTCGAGTGGACTCATGACAACTTCCTTTCGGCGGCTCGGCGGGCGTCTTCTTCGTCACTGCCGCGCTCGGGTCGACTGATGTCGATACCCAGTTCGCGCGTGACCGAGAAGAAGTCCTCTTCGGTGTCGGCCAGGTCGACGTGGGCGCCGACCTTGTCGCGCACCTCCACGTTCAAACAGAGCGACTGCATTTCCTTGATTAATACCTTGAACGACTCGGGGATTCCCGGTTCGGGCAGGTTCTGGCCCTTCACGATGGCCTCGTAGGCTCGCTCACGGCCCTTCATGTCGTCGGACTTCACGGTCAAGAGCTCCTGCAACGCGTAGGCCGCGCCGTAGGCCTCGAGGGCCCACACTTCCATCTCACCGAAGCGCTGGCCCCCGAACTGCGCCTTACCACCCAGGGGTTGGGCGGTGATCATCGAGTACGGGCCAGTCGAGCGCGCGTGGATCTTGTCGTCGACCATGTGGGCGAGCTTCAAGATGTAGGCGTAACCGACCGAAATTGGACTGTCGTACGCCTCACCGGTGCGACCGTTGTAGAGCGTGACCTTGCCGTCGTTGTCCCCCGCCAGCATGCGCTTGCCGTTCTGGCCGTCGACGTTCAACGTCTCGAAGGTCTGTTGGATCGTGGGCTTGTCCTTCGCGCGTTCGGTCTCGTCCCAGTGCGCTCCGTCAAAGGAGGGCGTGGCCACGTAGACGGCGGGCTCGGTACGGGGACGGGTCTTGCGATAGGGACGCGTCGCGGGGTCCTGCTGGTCATCGTGACCCGAGGTACCGACCAGCGGGTTCATCTCTATGCCGGCCCAACCGTGACGAGCGGCGTAGCCCAGGTGACTTTCCAAAACCTGGCCGACGTTCATTCGACTCGGCACGCCCAGCGGGCTCAAGATGATGTCGATCGGCGTACCGTCCGAAAGGAACGGCATGTCCTCTTCGGGCAGGATCTTCGAGATGACGCCCTTGTTGCCGTGGCGTCCGGCGAGCTTGTCGCCTTCGGAGATCTTGCGCTTCTGCGCGACGTAGACCTTCACCAGTTGGTTGACGCCGGGCTGCATTTCGTGGTCCTCGTCGCGGCTGTAGACCTTGACGTCGATGACCTTGCCGGATTCGCCGTGGGGAACCTTCAACGAGGTGTCACGAACTTCGCGAGCCTTCTCGCCAAAGATGGCGCGAAGCAGACGCTCTTCGGGCGACTGTTCGGTCTCACCCTTGGGGGTGACTTTTCCTACGAGGATGTCGCCGGGCTCGACTTCGGCGCCGATGCGCACGATACCGAGGTCGTCGAGGTCCGCCAAGATGTCGTCGGGCAGGTTCGGGATGTCGCGAGTGATCTCCTCGGCGCCGAGCTTGGTGTCGCGAGCGTCGATCTCGTACTCCTTCACGTGGATCGAGGTCAACACGTCGTCACGCACGAGGCGCTCGTTCAGAATGATGGCGTCTTCGTAGTTGTAGCCCTCCCACGGCATGTACGCCACGAGCAGGTTCTTACCCAAGGCCAACTCACCGTTACTGGTACTCGTGCCGTCGGCCAGAAGGTCGCCGGCCTTCACGCTTTCGCCACCAAAGACGAGAGGCTTCTGGTTGATCGAAGTGTCTTGGTTGGAACGACGGAACTTGTTGAGGTTGTACTGCTTCTTCCCGAAGGCCTTGCCGTAACGGTCGGTGACGTCTTTTTCGTATTCGACCACGATGCGGTCGCCCGAGACGGACTTGACGACACCGTTGCCCTCAGCGATCAACACGTCGCCCGAGTCCAGGGCGGCGCGCGCTTCCATGCCGGTGCCCACGAAGGGTGCTTCGGGCATGATGAGCGGCACGGCCTGCTTTTGCATGTTCGCGCCCATGAGTGCGCGCTGCGCGTCGTCGTGTTCGACAAAGGGAATGAGTGACGTGGCGACCGAGATGATCTGCTTGGTGGACACGTCCATCAACTCGACTTCGTCGGGCTTCACGAAGTCAATCTCTGAGGTTGTTGAGGACGACTTGTTGGACGAGCCCACGCGTAGTCCGGTGCCGACGGGTCCGCGGCGAACCAGGACGCGGTCGGCCTTGATGGTGCCGTGCTCGTCAACTTCGGTGTTGGCCTGGGCGATGACGTAACGCTCTTCTTCGTCGGCGGTGAAGTAACGAATCTCGCCGGTGACCTTGCCGCCCGCCACGACGCGGTACGGCGTCTCGATGAAGCCGTACCCGTTGATGCGCGCGTAGGTCGCGAGGTAGCCAATAAGACCGACGTTCGGACCTTCGGGGGTCTCGATAGGACACATGCGTCCGTAGTGGGAGGAGTGGACGTCTCGAACTTCAAGACCGGCGCGCTCACGTGACAGACCGCCCGGTCCCAGCGCCGAGAGACGGCGCTTGTGGGTGAGACCCGAGAGCGGGTTGTTCTGGTCCATGAACTGACTCAACTGCGATGTCGCGAAGAACTCCTTGATCGCCGACATCACCGGACGGATGTTGATCAGCGTCTGGGGCGCGATGGCCTCGACGTCTTGGGTGTTCATGCGTTCACGAACAACGCGCTCCATGCGAGAGAGTCCCGTGCGCAGGGCGTTCTGAATCAGTTCGCCCACGCTACGGATACGACGGTTCGCGAAGTGGTCCTGGTCGTCGATGTGGTACGTAGTCTCTTTGGCCGTACGGTCGCGCGCCAAGTTGAGAAGGTAGGTCGCGGTCGCCAACACTTCGGCCTTTGACAAGACGTGCAGGTCCGCGTTGGGCAACTCGAGCAGGTTGCCGAAGAGTTCGACGTTCTTCGCGACCTCGTCGCCGAGCTTGCGGTCGAGCTTGTAGCGGCCCACGCGACTGAGGTCGTAGCGCTTCTCCGAGAAGAAGGCGCCCTCGAAGTACTGCCGCGCTGCTTCGACGGTCTGCACTTCACCGGGACGAGCGCGACGGTAGATCTCGAGCCACGCGGTCTCTTGACTCGCGCGCAGAAAGTTATCGGGCGTGTCTTCAATGTTGAACTTCTCCATGTGCTTGGCGATCTCGAGGTGCGCCTTCTTCCAGTCCACGTGGAACTGGTCTTCGAGGAAGTCGAAGTGCGCGACGAACTTCTCAAAGAACTTCTCGTCCATCGAGATGTCGAGGGCGCGCAGCAGCGTGAAGATCGAGATGCGACGCTTGCGAGCAATGCGCGCGCCGGCGTTGGCGGACTTGTTCTTCTTCTCTTCGAGGTCGACTTGGAGCCACTCGCCGCGGCTGGGGTGAATCGTTCCCTCAAAGGCGACTTTTTCGTCCTTGCCCGGCTGGAACAACACGCCAGGTGAGCGAACGAGCTGGGACACGACGACGCGCTCGGTGCCGTTGATGATGAACGTTCCCTGTTCGGTCATGATCGGGAAGTCACCCATGAAGACGGTCTGCTCTTTGATCTCACCGGTCTCGGAGTTCAAGAAACGAGCGCGCACGAAGATGGGCTGGGAGTACGTGGTGGCGCGCTGACGGCACTCTTCCACGGTGAACTTCGGCGGACTCTTCAAGTCCAAGTCATCGGGGTCAAACTCGAGTTCGAGTGAGAGACGACCCGTGAAGTCCGTAATAGGCGAAATTGCCTCGAAGGCTTCGCGCAGACCTTGCTTCATGAACAGGTCAAAGCTGTCGCGCTGAATTTCGAGGAGGTTAGGCAGCGGGTGGGCTTCACCCAATGCCGAGAAGTTAAAGCGCTCTGGGCTAGTGGACCGAGACGTCAACGGTCATCCTCCGTGTGAGTGGGTGGGTGGCTACAGATACGTGCCGGGTTGAGCACAAAACGGCGTCAAGGGTTGACGAAACTGAGGGCAAGAACACGGTCATTCAACTCTAGTGGTTCTGCCAGAGAATGCGCAACTGGCGCTCCTCGTTCGAGAAACGCGGCCGTTCAAATCGGTTGCGCTCACCCTAGGCAGGTTCGACGCCCAGGTCAAGTCTTTCTCACCTAAGAAAAGCGGTCCCGGACGCTCGCCTCGCCGGCATCCGCCAAAGTGCTTTAAATTCCTGGATTTTCATCGTCGCCGCGCTGGAGAAGAAAAACGAGCCCTCTAGCGAGCGTGGGCGCCGCCAACCCCCTCGTCGCGCCTGCGAGACTCAGAATCGAGCGCAGAGAGAAGAGCCCAGTGGCACGTGCCCACCCCCTTGCATCGAAAGAATCGACTTTTGACCGCCGGCACTTTCTCGCTGGTGGCCTCGCGCTCGGCGGGGGGCTACTGGCACTCCCCAGCTCATCTTCCACGATCGCGCGAGCGCAGCGGACCAGGGCCGCCGGATCTGATCTGGGCGCCATTGAACACGTGGTCTTTGTCATGCAAGAGAACCGATCCTTCGATCACTACTTCGGTTCGTATAAGGGAGTCCTCGGATTCGATGATCATCCCAGCGAATCACTCGGCGTTTTCGCTCAGCCGTACGCCGGGAACACGACGCGTCAACCACTCGGCGTCGTCCTGCCCTTTCACCTGGACACGACGACGGGCCGTGGCGAATGTACGAGAGATCTCAATCACGGTTGGCGGGCCCAGCACCTCTGTTGGAACAACGGAGCGATGGACTCCTTCGTGAAGACGCACGCGTCCACTCAGTACGACGGCCCGGGCCCGGGACTACTCACGATGGGCTACTACACCCGCGCCGATCTTGCGTTTCACTACGCTCTCGCCGACGCGTTCACCTTGTGCGATCGATATCACTGCTCCGTCATGGGTCCAACGCACCCGAATCGACTCATGGCCCTATCGGGAACCATCGATCCGAGCGGTCACCACGGCGGGCCCATTCTTACGACCGAGACCGCTTCCCAAGCGCTCTTCAGTGTGGACTGGATCACCGTGCCCGAGCTGCTCGAAGACGCCGGCGTCTCGTGGAAGACCTACACGACGCCGGGACAGGGTTTCGTCCCGAGCGACCCCCTCAGCGGACTCGGCGACGCGATTCTCCCCTACTTTTCGCAGTACAAAAGACCGTCGTCGGCGCTGTACCAAAGGGCTTTTCTGCCAACGTATCCCGCGGGCTTCAGCCGCGACGTCAAGACGGGTCAACTCCCGAAAGTGTCGTGGATCGTTCCGCCCAACGGGTACGACGAACATCCGCCGTCGGCGCCGGGCTACGGAGCGTGGTTTCTCAACGGCGTTCTCCGGACGTTGATTTCCAACAAGAAGGTCTGGTCCAAGACCGTGCTCTTCATCATGTACGACGAAAACGACGGATTCTTCGACCACGTCGCGCCACCGGTCGCTCCCGCGAGAACGCCCGGGGAGTACCTCAGCGTGAAGCCGTTGCCGGCGAGCGCGAGCGGCATTGCCGGACCCTTAGGTTTGGGATTCAGAGTTCCGATGCTGGTGGTCTCGCCGTTCAGTCGAGGCGGTCACGTATCGTCGGAGGTGTTCGACCACACGTCACAGATACGGTTTCTTGAAGAACGCTTTGGCATTCGTGCGAACAACATCTCCGCGTGGCGACGTGCGACCGTAGGCGATCTCACGACGACGCTGCACATGAAGAGCTCGAACGCTCAAGTGCCTTCGCTGCCATCAACGACGCACTATCGAACACAAGCCCTGACCCTGCAGGGTTGCACGCCGGGAGACATCACCGAAACCAGCTACGACCAGGGATCGTATCCGTTAGCCGCGGTCCAGACCATGCCCACCCAGGAGTCGTGAACATTCATCCCAGTGCTCATCACTTTGAGCTCGTGGGTACTGGTACTGCCGAACGGAGAAACTAACCCCGGCCGGTCGCCCGGCCGGGACCCTTCAATTTGCGGGAAACTACTTAACTTCCACCGTTGCGCCGGCGGCCTCAAGTGCAGCCTTTGCTTTGTCGGCGTCGGCCTTGGAGACCTTTTCGAGCACGGGCTTGGGGGCACCGTCCACGAGGTCCTTGGCTTCCTTTAGACCCAGGCTGGTAAGTGAACGCACTTCCTTGATGACCTGAATCTTCTTGTCGCCACCGCTCGTCAAAATGACGTCGAATTCGCTCTTCTCTTCGGCACCAGCGTCGGCCTCGTCAGCGCCGCCGGCGGCGGGCGCCGCGGCAACGGCCACGGGAGCCGCGGCCGTCACGCCGAACTTCTCCTCGAACTCCTTGAGCAGTTCGCTCAGTTCGATAACAGAAAGCTCCGCAATGCCGTCAAGAATCTGCGCCTTGGTCAGGGTTGCAGCCATGGTGATTCCTTTCTCTTCTTACTTCGTTGTCGGTTATTCGGCCGGTTCGCTCGCGGCGTCGTCAGACGCCTCAGAGCGGTCGGGTTCGGATTCGGCCACGGGGGCCTCGTCCGCGACCTCCGCGACCAGGGTCGCGTCGTCGTCGCTCGCCGCCGGAGCAGCTTCCTCGACCCCGGCCGGAGTCTCGGCGACCACGTCGGGCTCGACGACCTCGGGAGTGACAACAACGCCACCCTTAGAGTCGATCAAGGCCGAGAGGCCGTAGGCGAAGTTTTGCGGAATGGCCTTTAACAGACCAGCCAACGTCGAAAGTGGTGAGGCCAAGAGGCCGGCGAAGCGTGCGAGCAGAACGTCCCGCGAGGGCAGGTCCGCGAGCGCCGTGAGGTCCTTCTTCGAAAGCGGCTTGCCGTCGAGGACGCCGCCCTTGATGACGAGAGTTGGCGTGGCCCTGGCGAAGTCGCGCAGCGCCTTGGCGACCGCTGAGACGTCACCGTTCACGAAGGCAATGGCCGTGGGACCTACGAGGAACTCGTCGAGTGATTCCACGGACGTGCCGGCAATGGCGCGGCGCACCAGCGTGTTCTTGAACACCTTGTAGTCAGCGTCGAGACTACGAAGCTGACGACGAAGTGTCGAGATCTCCGCGACGGTCATGCCGCGATACTCAGTGACGACGGCCGTGGAGGCGGCGTCGACCTTGGCCTTGAGCTCGTCGACGGTGGCGACTTTGGCGGTGCGTGCCTTGTTCATAGTGACTCCTTCACCGGATGCCGCCCGGTAACGGGCCTTCGACATCCAAGCGAACGAGTTTCCCGAGGAAACCCGAACTCCTCGTCAGGCGGACTTTCGTCCATTACGCACTCTCGTGCACCGGATGTCTTCGGCGTTCTGTATGAATCTGTGGCACTGACTTCGTGCGAGGTGTACAGCGTAGTAACGAAGCGACGGCTCCGTCAAAACGGCGACTACGCCGAGGCCAAAACCTCGTCGGCTTCGCGCGTGTGGGTGGGGTCGATCTTGACGCCGGGTCCCATGCTTGACGAGACCGTGATGCTCATGAGGTAGCGGCCCTTGGCACTGGCGGGCTTCACGCGCACGACCTCGTCAATGACGGCCTGCACGTTTCGAACGAGATCGTCACGAGAGAAGCTGACCTTGCCGACGCGAAGCTGCACGTTGCCGATCTTGTCGGTGCGGTACTCCACCCGTCCGCCCTTGAACTCGGTCACCGCCTTGGCGACGTCCATTGTGACGGTACCGGTCTTGGGGTTGGGCATGAGTCCGCGCGGACCGAGCACGCGACCGAGACCACCGACTTGACCCATGAGGTCCGGCGTCGCGATCGCGACGTCGAAATCAAGAAATCCCCCGGCGACCTTGGCGACGAGGTCCTCGGCGCCCACTTCGTCGGCGCCCGCGTCACGAGCGGCCTGCGCCGCTTCGCCCGAGGCGAAGACCGCGACGCGGTTCGTCTTGCCGGTACCCGCGGGCAGCGAGATCGTGCCGCGCACGATCTGCTCGGCCTTGCGAGGGTCGACGCCCAGGCGAATCGCGAGCTCGACGGTCTCGTCGAACTTCGCGGTCGAGATCTTCTTCACCTTGTCGAGCGCTTCCACCACCGTGAGGAGCTCTTCGCGGTCAACCTGCGCGAGGGCGTTCTTGTAGTTCTTGCCGTGCTTCATGCTTTTCTCCTAGCCCGCGACCGTGATGCCCATCGAGCGCGCCGTGCCGGCCACTTGGAGCTTGGCCATCTCGACGTCGTCGGTGTTGAGGTCCTTCAGTTTGGTCTTGGCGATCTCTTCGACCTGATCCATCGTCACCGTCGCCACGACTTCGCGGCCGGCTAAGTGCGCGCCCTTGGCGATCCCGGCGGCCTGACGCAGCAGGACCGGCGTCGGCGGGGTCTTCAAAATGAAGGTGAACGTCCGGTCTTCGTAGATCGATATCTCGACCGGGATGACCGTGCCACGCATCGACTCGGTCGCGGCGTTGTACTGCTTGCAGAACTCCATGGTCTGCACGCCGTGGGGCCCGAGCGCGGTACCCACCGGCGGCGCGGGCGTCGCGCCACCCGCTTCGAGTTGAATTTTCACTACTGCGACGATGTTCTTGGCCATGGCCGTTCTCCTTAGCGTTCTCTAAAGCTTCGTAACCTGCGTGAAGTCGAGCTCCACGGGGGTTTCGCGGCCGAAGATGTCCACCAACACCTTGACCTTGAGTTGGTCTTCGTTGATCTCGGCCACGTGACCGGAAAAGGTCGCGAACGGGCCCGTCTTAATCTGCACCGTGTCGTTGACCTCGAACTCGTGGGTGGGCATGCGACGCTTGGCGATGGGCTGTTCGACGCCCTCGACGTGGGGGCGAATGATGTTGTCGACCTCGCGGCGAGTCAGCGCCGTGGGTTTGGTCTTCTCCGCGCCCACGAAACCCGTTACACCCGGCGTGGAACCGATGACGTAGAAGATCTCGGGGTCCGGCTCGCAGCGAATCAACAGGTAGCTCGGGAACATGCGCTTCGAGACCGTCACCTTCTTGCCGGACTTGAACTCGGTGACGTCCTCTTCGGGCAGGTAGATCTCGTAGATCGAATCACTCAACTCGCGACTCTTCACGATGTTGTTCAGCGCGCCGATGACCTTTTGTTCGTGACCGGCGAAGGTGTGCACGATGTACCAACGACCGGGACGATCAAAGGCACTTTCGACAAGGGGTTCGTCGTCGTCAATGATCGTGACGTCGAGAATCTCTTCGTCCACCGCGGCGTCCGCAACGGCATCCAGGGGGGTTTCCAAATCACTCATGAGGGCCTACTTGACGAAGAGGAACGTGACGAACTTGGAGAATCCAAATCCCAGTCCGAAGATTAGCGAGGTCATGAAGACCAGGACGAAGAAGACAATGGAGGTGTAGTTTACGACCTCGGGGCGCGTGGGCCACGAGACTTGGCGCATCTCTTCACGAATTTGGCGAAAGAACTCACGGGGCGTCGCGCGATCGCTACGACGGCGCTGAACGTCTTGCGTGGAGGTGCGACGAGGCGCGGCGGTGCCGTCGGCGCCCACCTGTCCTTGTCGCTGCATCATGCGCTTTTGTTCGCGGTTCATCTCACGTCTCTCGTTCGTACTTCACTACATCAATCGAAAACCATCTTCGAGNNCTACCAATTGAGCCACTGCCCTATGGGATCACGGTCCAAGAATTTGGACGTGTCCCTAGGGACGTCAATCTTACCACCACCGCCCCGGAGTCCTCCTAGCGGGTCTCCTTGTGCAGGGTGTGCTTGCGCTCCCACTGACAGAACTTCTTCATCTCGACGCGCTCACGGTCGTTGATCTTGTTCTTGGTCGTGATGTAGTTGCGACGCTTGCAGTCCTCGCACGCCAGGGTCACCTGGATGCGCTTTTCGTTCTTTGCCATTCTTCTCTCCTTGGTACTTCGTGGGCCCTGCGTTGTGCCTGGTAGCGGCGGCGGGAGTCGAACCCGCGACACCACGATTATGAGCCGTGTGCTCTAACCACCTGAGCTACGCCGCCTGGCGAGCCCTCTGTCGGGATTGAACCGACGACCCCTTCCTTACCATGGAAGTGCTCTACCACTGAGCTAAGAGGGCGTTTGCGATAAAAACTCGCGAGGACGAATTCTACTCCTTGAAACCTCCTTGATTCCAACCCCCGTCACGATACCCTTGACCCCAATGAGAACGCGCCTGGTTGAAGTAGACGACGCCACGGCCCTGATGAACATCCTCAACCCCGAGGTCGTCGAAACGAGCGTGTCGTTCGATCTCGTGCCGAAATCACTCGACGAGCAGCGCGAGTGGATCCTCGCCCACCAGGCCACGCACCTCTGTCTCGTCGCCCTCAACACCGACGACGATCTCGGTGAACTCGGGGCCCGGGGCGAGCGAATCCACGGCTTCGCGTCCTTTTCGCCCTTTCGAGAGCGTCCGGCCTACGCCACGACCGTCGAGAACTCGGTCTACGTGCACCGAGCGGCGAGGGGCCAAGGGGTCGGCGAGTTACTGCTGAACGACCTGATCGTGGCGGCGAAAGGATCGGGCTTTCACTCGCTCATCGCGCGCATCGTGGGCGAGAACTCCAGTTCGATTCGACTCCACGAGAAGTGCGGCTTCACCCTCGTGGGCACCGAAATTGAAGTCGGACGCAAGCACGGGCGCTGGCTCGACGTCGTGGAGTACCAGTACGTGATGCCCGACCAGCCTCGCTAGGTCGAAGCGTCGCTCACCTGGAGTTCTTTCTCGGGCCACGACCACTGGGTCCAGCGGCCCATGGGCAGCAACAGCACTCCCCCGAGAATCGCCACCGCGAGGGCGATGAGCAGCGGGTTGGAGTGCACGAGTCCGGCCAGGAGCTGGCGCCCACCGGGCAGCCCCACGAAGGGACCGGTAATCGAGAGCAACAAGAGCCAGAAGTGTTCGCGTCCCTGGTAACTCGCGGCGAGTATCACGAGGCCCCAGGCGAGATACCAGGGCTGCACTACCGGTCCGAGCTCTACGAAGAGAATGAGCGAGAGTCCGAGCGAGCGCACCCAGCCGCGCTGCTCGCAGTGCCAGAGCAGCCACAACGAGAAGGCCGCGGCGGTCATGAGTCCGAGGAATCTCGTTACCGAGAGGACCGAGCCAATGGTGATCGAGTGCCAACCCAGCGCGTGAAAGATATTGCCGAGCGCCATTCCGACGCCCGTCGCGGGCGCCGCCCACGAGCGCACGGAGCCGTTACTCAAGAGATTGTTGATCCAGCCAAAGCCAAAGCCCGCCAAGAGCGACGTCACGCCGAGCGTCAAGCCCACGATGACGCCGCCGATGAGAAACGGCCGGATCTTCTGTTTCAACGTGGCCCGGGGCCCGAGCCAGGTCCACGCGACGAAGGCGAGCCCGATCGCGGCCGGCGCTTTGATGGCGGTGGCGAGAGAACAAAAGAACAGCGCCCACACCGGATGTCGCTGCACGGCGAGCGCGAGGCCGACGACGAGAAAGCCCGTCATGATCGCGTCGTTGTGCGCGCCGCCGATCAAGGTGAGGAGCACCAAGGGGTTCATCGCGCTCAGGACGAACGCTTCGCCCGGGTCGCGGCCGAGCCCCTTCGCGAGCATCGTGACGCCGTAGCCGATGAGCACGACCGCGAACACCTCTAGGATTCGCAGGCCCACCACGGTCCAGAGTTCGTGGTGGGCCGTTATTCGGTCAATCGAACCATCGAGGAAGAGAAAGAAGGGGCCGTACGGCGCGGGCGTGTTACCCCAGAGCGGATCGACGGGTGTCACGTAGGGACTCGATCCCAGCGTGACCGGCCCGTAGAGGTACGGGCTGATGTGATAGCTGGTCATCTCGCCCTGAGCGGCGTAGCTAAAGACGTCGCGCGAAAACAGTGGCGGCGCGACGATCATCGGCACCGACCACAGCGCCAAGATCCACCACAGCTTCTTGAGCGCGACCCCGGCGTGGAGTTTCATGACTTCGGCCAAGCGCAACCACACGCGCATCAACAACAAGAGTCCGCCGTAGACGAGCACCACCGAAAATATGTACTTCGTCACGCTCGGCGCGCCAAACTGGCTCGCCGAAGGCTCGCTGAAGAACCACGTGTTCACCAGGTTGAGTTTGAACGGCGAGTTCGTAAACGAGGCGCCCGCCACGATCGACGTCAACGCCGCGAAGCCGAGCACCGCCGGCTGCCAGAGGAATCCCCAGCCCTCAAAGGGTCCGGGCGTGAATCGACCGAGTGGTGTGTAGCGGTGTTCGAGCAGCTCGACGCCCGACTCAAAACGAGTGGCCACGCGTTCGTAAATGCGTCGCACCGCACTCGCCCACGAGTTCACTCGAACCACGAAACTCCTCTCGCCACGAACAGTGACACCGTACTTCGCCGATTCGCTAACTCAAAGTCGGACGTGGCCAATCCCCGAAGTGCAGGATTGACCGTGGTGGGCCAGGAGGGATTTGAACCCCCGTAGGCTAAGCCGTCTGGTTTACAGCCAGATCCCATTGGCCACTCGGGCACTGACCCGTCGAAAATTCTACTGCCCGTGGCGACCCCGCTGCCAAACACACCCGACGCTCTACCATCTGACTATGCCCAGTTTTGACGTGGTCTCTGAAGTTGACCTTCAAGAAGTACGTAACGCCGTCGATCAAGCCAACCGTGAAGCCACGACGCGCTTCGACTTCAAAGGCACCAACGCGCTCATCGAGTTCTCCGAGAAAGAACTCTCCCTGAGTGCCACCACCGAGGACCGTCTGCGCGCGCTCTACCAGCTGCTCGAAGAGAAGATGGTAAGGCGATCGGTATCACTCAAGACGCTCGACGCCGGAAAGATCGAAGAGGCCAGTCACAACAGTGCGCGCCAGAAGGTGGCCCTCAAGGCCGGCATCAATCAAGAAGTTGGCAAGCAGATCAACAAACTCGTGAAGGACATGGGCCTTAAAAGTCTCAGTTCCTCCATTCAGGGCGACCACGTTCGAGTGACCGGCAAGCAGCGCGACGACCTACAACGAGCCATGACCATCTTCAAAGAGGCCGATCTCGCGGTGCCCCTGCAGTTCACCAACTTTCGCGACTAGATCGCGGTCTTCTCCTCCACGATGAGATGCTCTTCCATCTGTTCAAGCACGTTGACGTGAAAGATTCGATTGAAGACAATGAGTTTCAACACCCAAAACACCGCGAAGCAGAGCAGATTGGTGCCGGCGACGAGTCCGGTGTTCGCTAAGTGGCTCCAGTGGTGCGTGTCCACTTCGTCTTTGGCGATCCACGCGCCGAGTTGCGCGAAAGCAATACCGAGAACCGACATCGCCATGAACGGGACGATCTCGAGACGAATGAGGCTGCGGCCCTTCTTGCCCCACGTCCAACGGCGATTCAACTGATACGCGGGCAACATGCCAATGACGTTGCCCGCCAACGTCGCCCAGATGACGCTCGGAATAATTCGAAATCCGTAGAGGCCCGCCACGGCGCTGAACGAAACCGCGGTCGTCACGCCCGACGTCAACGTGTAGCGAACCATCTTCTTGCCCTGGTGCGTGCGAGACCACTCCATCACCGAGTCGGGTGAATACTTCATCGTTGACAACTTACTTGGCGCTACAAGGTACGAGAGGAGCGGCACCGCCGCCTCGCCGCCGGACGATTTCGTTCGTGTCCCTTGAGGTCAGTACCGGAACGCCAATCCACGGCGACTGGCCCTCTTGAGGCCTGGTTCAGTCCAGCGTCGCGTCGTACGACGACTTGAGCGCGGCCCTCTCTTCCAACGTGAGATGCTCTTCGAGCCGTTCAAGCTTGTTGACGTGGAATATTTTGTTGAAGACCATCAACTTCAACATAAAGAAGACGCCGAAGCACACGATGTTCGTGCCCGTGACGAGCCCGGTGTTGGCCAGGTGGCTCCAGGCGTGGGAGTGCACTTCGGCGCGAGCCCAAAACGCGCCCAGTTGAGAGAAGGAGATACCGAGAAACGACATGCTCCAGAAGGGAACGATCTCGGTACGAAAGTGACTTCGACCACGCTTGCCCCACGTCCACGTGCGATTCAGGTGATAGGCGGGCAAGGTCGCGATTAAGTTACCCGCCAACGTCGCCCAGATGACGCCGGGAATGATTCGAAAGCCGTAGAGAATCGCGATCGACGTAAAGGAGACGCCCGTGGTGACGACGGAACCTAAAACGTAGCGAACCATCTTCTTGCCCTGGTGCGTGCGAGACCACGCAAGAAACGAGCGAATTCGTTCAATCATCGAATCGAGTCTACCGGGCGCCCACGGCGAGACGAAGTGACGTCAAGTGCAACAATGGATTCATGTCTGACGCCCTCGACCTTCTCGTCCACTTGCTCGACCTGGAAACCATTGAGGTCAACGTCTATCGCGGGATCAATCCCAAAGAAGAGCGCCAGCGCACCTTCGGCGGTCAGGTGGCGGCGCAGGCGCTGATGGCGGCCGGTCGCACCGTGGGTCAAGGACGCGTCCACTCGCTGCACTCGTACTTTCTTCGTCCAGGCGATCCCACGACGCCGATTCTCTATGAAGTCGACCGCATTCGCGATGGCAAGAGCTTTACGACGAGGCGCGTCGTCGCGATCCAACACGGTCGGGCCATCTACAACATGCAGGCCAGTTTTCACACCGATGAGATAAGCATCGAACACCAGATCCCCATGCCCGACGTTCCCGGACCCGAGACCGTGTCCTCACTCTTCGATCGAGTGCAGAGCGAATTTGGTGAGGTCAACGAGTGGTTCAGGCGGGAACACCCCATCGATCAGCGCTTCCTTGGAGAACTTCCTTGGAGTCCCAATCGCTCCAAAGATCCCCACCAGCAACTCTGGATCAAGGCCGACGGCACGTTGCCCGATGACGCCTTGTTGCATGCCTGCGTCGTGACGTACGCCAGCGACATGAGTCTCTTCGACGCCATACTGAAGCCCCATTCGATCAACTGGGACGACGGCTCGTTCATGGGCGCGAGTCTCGACCACTGCATGTGGTTTCACCACGATCTTCGTGCGGACGAATGGCTGCTCTACGACACCGAGTCGCCGATCGCCCACGGCGGACGGGGTCTCGCGAGGGGTTTCTTGTTCTCGAGAGACGGAGAACTGAAGGTGTCACTGGTTCAAGAAGGACTGACGCGAATCACTCGGTCGGACGCGAACAAGACGTAGGCGCTATCCCCGTTGATGCATCGACACGTAGTCGCGCGCGTCGCTGCCTATGTAGAGCTGGCGAGGGCGGGCGATCTTGGTGTCTTGAGAGAGCAGTTCCTGGAAGTGCGCGAGCCACCCCGACGTGCGAGGAATGGCGAAGAGCACCGTGAACATCTCCAAGGGAAAACCCATCGCCTGGTAGATGAGTCCCGAGTAGAAGTCCACGTTGGGGTAGAGACGCCGAGAGACGAAGTAGTCGTCACCGAGCGCGACCTCTTCGAGCTTGAGCGCGACGTCCAACAGCGGGTTATGGCCGGTGACACTAAAAACGTCGTCGGCGATCTTCTTGATGATCTGGGCCCGGGGGTCGAAGTTCTTGTAGACCCGGTGACCGAAACCTTCGAGCAACGTCTTACCTTGCTTCACCGTCTCCACAAACGCCGGCACGTTCTCGACGCTGCCGATCTTGATGAGCATCTTGAGCACGGCCTCGTTGGCACCACCGTGACGTGGTCCGTATAGGGCCGCCGTCGCGGCGGCCGTGGCCGAGTAGGGGTCTGCGTGCGATGAACCCGCGACGCGCATCGCCGTCGTACCGCAGTTCTGTTCGTGGTCGGCGTGCAAGATGAAGAGCACGTCGAGGGCGTGAGCCAAAATGGGATCAGGCTCGTAGCGCGGTTCGGCGACCTTCCACATCATCGACAGGAAGTTCTGCGCGTAACTCATGGAGTTGTCGGGGTACACGAAGGGCATGCCCACGCTAAAACGGTGTGCGGCGGCGGCCAACGTGGGCATCTTCGCGATCAGACGCACGATCTGCTTGTGCAGAATCTCGGGATCCGCAAGAATCTTGGCGTCCTTGTAGTACGTCGACAGGGCGGCGATGGCCGAGACCAACATGCCCATCGGGTGCGCGTCGTAGTTGAANNGGCCTGTTCGGCGTTGGGCAGCTCACCGTGCAAGAGCAGGTAGGCCACTTCGACGTAGGTTGACTTTTCCGCGAGCTGCTCGATCGGGTAGCCGCGATAGCGCAAGATCCCCGCGTCACCGTCGATGTAGGTGATGGACGACTCGGCCATGGCCGTCGTCATGAAGCCGGGGTCGTAGAACCAGATACCAGGAAGGATTTTCGAGAACTCGCTCGCGGCGATGCCGCCGTTTTCGATAGGAATCTCTCGCGCCTCACCGGTGCGGTTATCGGTCACGGTAATCGACTGCGTCACAGTTCCTCGATTCAAATTTAGAGCCCCGTCCATCGTACGCGAACTGACCAGAAACTCAATCGTCCTATGTGTTTCCCGAGGGTGACATCTCCATGCGGTAGGTCTCCGAGGTGACCTTGCCCGAGGCGGCCGGCGCGCCCGAAAGGGTCAGCACGACACGCGCGCGTTCACTCGCGGCGGTGCGAAACGACATTGGTACGAAGGCGTACGCCTGCAGCGGTCCCAGTGTCGTTCTCAAGGTCTGCTCGAACGACGCGCCTCTTCGATTGAGGGGCGTGACCCGTATGGTCAACGTGACCGGTTGAAGGTCGTAGCCCGAGTTCACGACCGACACGCCCAACTGCACGGACGTCACCGGTGGCAGCAACAAGACGCCGGTTCCGGCGGGCAGGGGCGCCGGTGCGACTCGAACGGCGCCGATACTGATCGCGCGAACGAGTTTCAGGGCGGGCGCGTGTTGAAGACCCGTCGCGCCATTGGCCGCGAAGTAGTTCGCGCTCTTCGAACTCGTCTGGTCTAAGTGCACGAGTCCGGGCTCTTTCACCAACGCGAACCGGTCCACGTTCCACTGTTGGCTCGTCGTCGCCAGCGTCACCGCCGGGTTCACGAGTACTTCTGAGGGAACGTTGCTCCACGGGAGTGCGAGCGCCTTCGCGACGTTGCCGAGCAGTGTCTGGTAGGCCTCGACGCGGGTTTGCGTGATCTTGTCGAGTGTCTCGTTGACGTCGTGGGCCAACGCGGGACGGCGAAGCTGATCGGCGGCGTTGACCCAGTCCGGGAGTTCTCCTTCGAGTTCATCGAGTCGCGCGGCGAGGGCGTACCGACTGAGCGTGGTGCCCTGGGACAAGAGCTGGTCGAGCCGCCCGTCGAAGTTGTTCTCTTTAGTGAGCAGCGTGTTGGCCAGTGCGCCGAAACTTAGATCTTCACTACTCCGTGCGCCCTCGGCGCCGTGCGCCGACCTCGAGACGTCTCGGGCGAACACCAGCACAATGAGCGTGACGATCAGACCGACGGTGATGAGCAACGTGTGCCGACGACGTTGCGCGCGAGTACGGGCCACGCTGAAAGAACTTACTCGTCAGCGATTTTTAGCTCGGGTCCTCGTAGCCCTCGAGGTCGAGGATCTCTGATGATCCTTCCGGCAGCGGGTGCGCGTCGTCGACGCCCCACTTCACGTCGTCCAGTCGAGCCGCGAGACGATCGACGCGGCCGAGTTCGGGCAACTCTTTGGCGTGCGCGGCCCCGCCAAGGTTCTGCAGACTCTTCGCACTCACGATGAGTCGCGTTTCGAAGGAGGTAATCATGCTGTTGTACTCCTTTACTTGCGTGTCGAGCGCCTTGCCCATTCGTGACACCGGTTCGGCCACGAGACGAATGCGATCGAAGATGGTCTCGGCGACTTTGTAGATCTCTTCGGCGTTCATCGCGAGCTTCTGTTGACGCACCACCATGGCGACGGACCACAGCAGCGACAACAGATTCGTTGGTCCGACNNCTGACCGCGACGTCGCTCGGCACGAAGCACGCGACGAACTCTGGCGCGGGCGAAATGGACTCCCAGTAGGCCTTCTCTCTTAGGGTCTTGACGTGCGCGCGAAGATCCTTCGCGTGTTTCGCTTCGAGGGTCTTTCGCTCATCGGCGTCGTCCGCCGAGAGCGCTGCTTCGTACGCGTCGAAGGGAAACTTCGCGTCGACCGCGACGCGCGAACCGTTGGGCATCGTCACGACGCAGTCGGGTCGAACCGATCGACCCGAGTCGCTGATGGAAGAGACCTGGAGTTCGTAGTCGATGTGTTGTTTGAGTCCCGAGGCCTCGAGCACGTTCGCGAGCTGTATCTCGCCCCAGCGGCCGCGGTGGTCACTTCGCCCTAGGAGCAGATTGAGGCGACGCGTCTCCGCTTGGCTCTTGCGCTGTTCGTTGAGGAGTTCGTCGGCTCGGCTCTTCACTTCGCCCAGAGCGCCCACGTGCTGCTTGTCAAAATCCGCGAGATTGCGCTTGTACTCATCGAGGAGATCGGCCAGTGGCTTCAGCGTTCGATCAAGTGTCGTCTCGCGTTCCTTCATCACTTGCTCTTGGGACTGATTGAACTGGAGCACGGTCTGTTGCAAGACGCGATTCGAGAGGTTTTCAAAGACGCCCTCCATATTCGCGAGGGCCGCCTCATGTTCTTCGCGGGTTCTCTCGAGGTTCTCCTTGGCCGAGGCGAGCTCCGACGCTCGAACGGCCAGTTCGGACTTCGCGCCGGCCAACGCTTCACGTTGGCTCTCGGCACGACGAACGGCGAGCGACCACGTGAGCACCCCACCGACCACGAGCCCGATGACACCAGTGAGAGCCGCGACCATTTCACTCCCTTCGATCGACTGTCCCCACCCTAGAGAGCGGATGTCACCTCCCAGTAACCTTTTGGCGTGAGTCGAATCTTTCGTCCTTCGAAGCCTGACGAGACGAGTAACACGCCCATCGTGCGGCTGAACGAAGACCTTCGCCCCCAGACGGTGCGCATTTTCGCTCTGGTGGGCGAGGCGATCGCTGGCGCGACCCACGCGCTGCTAGCGAACGACCGCGAACTCGCCAAGCGCGTCGTTGAGCAAGACATCGTCATCGACGATCTGGTCAATGATCTCGTCTCGATCGTCGAGGGCCGCCTGCTCGACAGTGCCGCCCTCGACGTCGAGGGTCGTCGCGAACTTTTGATCTTGCTCCGCATTCTGCCCGAAATCGAACGAAACGGTGACCTCGCCGAACACGTCGCGCGTCGCGCGGCGCGCGGGCTCGGCAGCGAGATGTCACCACGCTCGCGCGGTCTCATCGAACGCATGGGTGAAGTCGCCTCAACGATCTGGCGCGAGGCTACCGACGTGATCATCGACGGCAAGTCCGAAGCGGTGGGCGCCATGGAGGACATCGACGACGAACTCGACGATCTGCACGTCACGCTAACGGCCGAGTTGACCTCGGGCTCGATGAGTGTGCCCGTGGCCGTGGAGGTCGCGTTGATGGCGCGTTTCTACGAGCGATTTGGCGACCACTGCGTGAACTTGTCGCGTCGACAAGTCGGCCGCGACGGCGCCGACTAACGAAGCGCCAAGAGCGCTTCGGCGATCTGCACCGCGTTGAGGGCCGCTCCCTTACGCAGATTGTCACCACTCACGAAGAGCGAAAGACCGTTCGTCAACGTGTCGGCTCGACGTATTCGTCCCACGTAACTAGGGTCCCGGCCGGTCACCATTCGTGGCGTGGGCATGTCGTGCACGACGACCCCGCGGGCCTTGGCGAGTATCTCGCTCGCCATCTCGGGCGACAGCGGGCGATCAAAACCTAAGGTCAACGAGAGCGAGTGACCAGTGAAGACCGGCACGCGTACGCACGTCGCGCTGACGTGCAGGTTCGCGATCTCGAGAATCTTGCGACTCTCGTCGCGCAGTTTCTGCTCCTCGCCCGTCTCGAGCGATCCGTCGTCAACGATCGAGCCAGCCAGAGGAATAACGTTGTGCGCGATCGTCGCGGGAAACTTCACTCCTTCGTCAAAGGGAAACGCCGCGCCGTCAAACGCCAACCCGCGTACGTCGTTGTCGCGAGTCTTTTCGAGTTCGTCGGCCAGTTCATCGACGCCCTCACGACCGGCGCCACTCACGGCCTGATACGTCGAAACGATCATCGTCGTGAGACCCGCCGCTAAGTGAAGGGGCTTGAGTACCGGCATCGCGGCCATGGTGGTGCAGTTGGGATTGGCGACGATTCCTTTCGGAATCGTGATCAACGCGTGCGCGTTCACTTCCGGAACCACCAGGGGAACCTCGGGATCCATTCGCCACGCCGAAGAGTTGTCGATAACGATCGCGCCGGCGGCGGCGAGTCGCGGCGCCAAGACTCGCGACGACGTCGCGCCCGATGACGCTAGGGCGATCTCAATGCCCGAGAAGTCCGCGGTCGCGGCGTCTTCGACCTCGATAGCTCGTCCGTTCCACTCAATGGTCGAACCGGCCGAGCGCGACGAAGCGAAAAAACGCATCTCGTCGACGGGAAAATTGCGCTCCAAGAGTACGGCGCGCATGACGGTACCAACTTGGCCAGTAGCTCCGACGATGGCGACGCGCATGGCGAAAGTTTAGGTCACTCGCCGTCGAGGCCGAACGCGGTATGCAGGAGACGGACGGCGTCGGCCACTTTGTCGGCGCGCAACACGCAAGAGATTCGAATTGAACTCGTCGAAATCATCTCAATGTTGATGTTGTCCTTGTAGAGCGTCTCGAACATTAGGGCCGTCACTCCCGGACTCGACTTCATTCCCGCGCCAACCAGGGTGACTCGTCCAATGCTGTCGTCACTCGTCACCGACGCGGCGTGAATCTCCTTCTGCACCTTTTCACACACGGCCATCGCCGCTTTGAGTTCGGTCTTGGCCACCGTGAACGAAATATCGGCCAGATTGTACGCGCTGGTGTTTTGAACGATCATGTCGACGTTGATGTCGTCGTTCGCGAGTTCGCGAAAGAGCGTCGCCGCCACACCAGGCCGGTCGGGCACGCCGGCCACAGTAATCTTCGCCTCGGACGTGTCATCGGTAATAGCCGAGACGATGGCTTCTTCCATTGTGGGGTCCTCCTCCACGATCCAGGTTCCTGGCTCCCAAGTAAAGCTCGAACGTACGTGCATCGGCACGTGGTGACGGCGCGCGAACTCCACCGATCGAAGCATCAACACGCGTCCGCCCGTCGAGGCGATCTCCAACATCTCGTCGAACGAGACCTTGTCGAGACGATGAGCTTTCGTGACGACTCGAGGGTCCGCACTAAAGACTCCCGCGACGTCGGTGTAGATCTCGCAGACGTCGGCCTTCAGAGCAGCGGCGAGCGCGGCGGCGGTGACGTCCGAACCGCCGCGACCAAGCGTCGTGATGTCTCTCTCGGTGGAGACGCCCTGGAACCCAGCCACGACGGGAACGAGACCTTCGTCGAGGGCCTCACGAATGCGATCGGGGCGAATCTCCAAGATCTTCGCGCGCTCGTGGCTGGTGTCGGTGATGATGCCCGCCTGACTTCCGGTAAAGGAAGAGGACTTTACGCCGATGGCCCCGAGAGCCATACTCATCAGCGACATCGAGATTCGCTCGCCCGCCGTGAGCAACATGTCCATCTCACGAGCCGGGCGTGTCGACGAGACGTCGTGGGCCAGAAGTATGAGGTCGTCGGTGAACTTGCCCATAGCCGAGACCACGACGACGACTTCGTTGCCCGCGGCTCGAGTGCGCGCGACGTGATTGGCTACTTCACGAATTCGATCGACGTCGCCCACCGAGGTGCCACCATATTTTTGCACGATGAGCGCCATGCGCACCAAGGATAGTTGAGTAAATTGAGACCCTTTGGGGCCTACTAAAGTCGCAACGATGGCAACTTCCAAACGTGAACGGCAGAAAGCGGCCCGCCGCGAAAAACTCGAGCGGGTACAACGCTACGAAAAGCGCCGCAAGAACATCCGACGCGGCGTCATCGTCGGCGTGATCGCGCTACTCGTTCTCGGTTCCGGCGCACTTATCTTCGCCGGTGGAAAGCCCAAGGCCACCACTACCACCACGACCACGTCGGCCAGTTCAACGACAACGACCGTGCCGACCACCACGACGACCGCGCCCGCCGTCACCCAAGCCCAGGCCAACACCAAGGCCGTCGCCGCCGGGTGCCCCGCCTCCACGAGCGCCACCGTCAACACGAAGAAGTACGCCAAGGCGCCCGCCGTCACCATTGACAAGACCAAGACGTACGAAGCGCACTTCACCACCACTGCGGGAAACTTCGTCGTCAAACTCGACGCCGCGACGGCGCCCATCACGACGAACAACTTTGTCTTCTTGGCCCGTCAGGGTTTCTACAAGTGCGTGATCTTTCAGCGCGTCATACCCGGCTTCATGATCCAAGGTGGCGACCCCACGGGGACCGGAAGGGGCGGCCCGGGTTACACGATTCCCGACGAGTTCCCCAAACCCGGCCACCCGACGTTCCCGCTTTACTCGATCGCGATGGCCAACACGGGGGCGGCGAACTCGGGCGGCAGTCAGTTCTTCATCGTCACGGGCAGCGTAGCGAACACGATTGGTTACAAGTACTCACTGTTCGGCCAAGTCATCAGTGGTTTTAACGTTGTCAAGATCATCCAAGACGCCGGAAGCGCCAGTGGCATCCCGCCGTTAGTCACCCACCGTATTTTGAACATCACGATAAGCGAGTCATAGACCATGAGCGATCACATTCCCAACCCCGATGGTTCAAGCCTGAAGCGCCAGAAGTTTGACGCCGCGCCTGAGATGATCATCGATCTGGACAAGACCTACACCGCAACAATGGTCACCTCCAAAGGGACCATGGAGCTCCTCCTCGATCACCACGGCGCGCCCGTGACGGTGAACAGCTTCGTGTTCCTCGCGCGTTGGCACTACTTCGACGGCATCGTGTTTCACCGCATCATTCCCGGTTTCGTCCTGCAAGGGGGCGACCCCACGGGTAGCGGCGCCGGTGGTCCGGGCTATCGCTTCGACGACGAACTGCCCAAACCCGGTCGTTACGAACTGGGTTCCTTGGCGATGGCCAACTCCGGACCCAATACCAACGGCTCGCAGTTCTTTGTCATCTCGGGAGCTGACGGCGTGCGCCTACCGCCGCTGTACGCGCACTTTGGCAAAGTCGTCAACGGACTGGACGTCGTCGCGACGATCAACGACGTCGGGACGCCCTCGGGTAAGCCCCGCGAAGACGTCGTCATCGAGTCGGTCACGATCTCCGAGATCTAGAGCTCGACCGCGTCGTGGCCGCGCGTCGTGACGACGTCGTCACTCGCCCGGTGCCACGACGTTCCGTCAAGGTACACGACGCCGCGAGGTCCAAGTACCGCCAAGGTGATCTCAGTACCCAACAGCGTTCTGGTGCGCGAGAGCTGTTCGTCACTCTCGGGGGCACTGATGGCGAGACCGCTTCGATAACCAAGGCCCGTCGTCGGCGCCCCACCGCGAGGATCGATCATCACCTCGCCGAGGAGCGACGCAACGGAGCCCACGGCCACCAGGTGCCGGGCGTCACGAATCGCGTCCCCGACCGGCGACGCGTGCCAGACGCTCTTCGCGTGCAGGGCTGAGCCGTCGCTCAGGACTACGAGATCGGCGTTCTTGATCCGTTCGACAAAGTACGGCTCGTCGTTCGACGCTCGGTCCGCGATCATGAGGGCCTCCACCTTCGCACCGGACTCTTCGAACAGAACCGATAGTTCGATAGCGGCTTCGTTTATTCCGAGAAAGGCCGCGGCCGTCGGAAGAAGAACCACGTCGGTGTCGCTGGTCACGTCGAGCAACCCGCCCGTCGCCAGCACTTCTCGAAGGGCGTCAAGTGAGCCCACCACGACGGTCGTCGCTTGCATCACGTCCCTCTCTCATTCGTTTCTACCAACCGGTAACGCTAGTGTTCCCACATGAGCTTCGGAAATATAGGCGTCGTGGGTTCGGGCATTATGGGCAGCGGCGTCGCCGAAGTCGCCGCCGCCACGGGCGCGACGGTGAAGGTACGTTCGCGTTCTGAGGCCAGCGCCGACGCCATCTTGGTGGCGATCGACGAGTCACTCGCCAAGCAGGTCGAAAAAGAGAAGCGCACCGTCGAAGAGGCCGCCGCGATTCGCCAACGAATCAGCGTCACCACCAACCTCGACGATCTCGCTGGCTGCGATCTGGTCATCGAGACCGTCGTGGAAGACCTCGAGGTAAAGATGGAACTCTTTCGAGCGCTCGACGCCGTCGTCGGTCCCACGACCATCATCGCGACCTGCACGTCGACGCTGCCGATCATTGATCTGGCGATGCAGACCTCACGCCCCGAGCGGGTCTGTGGGGTGCACTTCTTTAACCCGGTGCAGGCCATGGCGCTCGTGGAAGTCGTGCGACCACTGTGCGCGAGCAACGAAACCATCGCGGCGGTGACCGAGTTCGTGCTCTCGTGTAACAAGGAGCCCATTGAGGTGAAGGACCAGGCGGGCTTCATCGTGAACGCACTGCTCTTTCCCTACCTCAACAACGCCGTACGACTGCTCGAGCAAGGCGTCGCGACCAAAGAAGGCATCGACGCGGCGATGAAGGGTGGCTGCGGCTTTCCGATGGGACCGTTCGCGCTGCTCGACCTCGTCGGTCTGGACACGTCGCTCGCCATTCTTGACGCGCTCTACGCCGAGTACGCCGACGCGAACTACGCGCCGGTGCCCCTGCTTCGCCGCATGGTCAGCGCGGGGATGTTGGGGCGAAAGTCCGGCGCGGGCTTCTATCAGTACCAGCAGTAACGGGTAGCGGGAGGAACAGTGAACGAACGTTCCAAGGCGTGGGTCATGCGGACCTACTCCGGTCACTCGAGCGCCACCGCGTCGAACGAGCTCTACCGCAGCAATCTCGCCAAGGGCCAGACCGGTCTCTCCATCGCCTTCGATCTGCCGACCCAGACCGGCTACGATCCCGACGATCCCAACGCCGCGGGCGAAGTGGGCAAGGTGGGCGTACCCGTCGCGCATCTCGGGCACATGCGCCAACTCTTTGCGGGCCTTCCCTTGGGCGAAATGAACACCTCGATGACCATTAACGCGACGGCCGCGTGGCTCTGGGGTCTCTACTTGGCCCTCGCGGAAGAAGAGGGCGTTGACTTTAACGCTCTTCAGGGCACCACCCAGAACGACATCGTGAAGGAGTACTTGAGTCGCGGCACGTACATCTTCGCGCCCGAACCTTCCAAGCGGCTCATCGCCGACATGATCGCCTACGGCATTCACCACGTCACCAAGTGGAACCCCATCAACGTCTGCAGCTACCACCTCCAAGAGGCCGGCGCGACGCCCGCCCAGGAGATCGCCTACGCGCTCGCGACCGCCATTGACGTCTTAGACGCCGTGCGCGACTCGGGCAAGGTCGAAACCAAACTCATGCCCGAAGTCGTCGGACGCATCTCCTTCTTCGTCAACGCGGGCGTGCGCTTCATTGAAGAGGTCGCAAAAATGCGCACCTTCACCGCGATGTGGGACGAGATCTGCCGCACTCGCTACGGGGTCGACGACCCCTCGCTGCGTCGCTTTCGCTACGGGGTGCAGGTCAACTCACTCGGACTCACCGAGCAGCAGCCCGAGAACAACGTGCAGCGAATCGTCCTCGAAATGCTCGGCGTCACGTTGAGCGCCGACGCCCGCGCGCGCGCCGTACAACTGCCGGCGTGGAACGAAGCGCTCGGACTGCCACGGCCGTGGGACCAGCAGTGGAGTCTTCGCGTCCAACAGGTTCTGGCCTACGAGAGCGATCTCCTCGAGTACCCCGACATCTTCGCGGGCTCGCGGGTGATGGAAGCGATCGTTCACGAACTGACGGTCGCGGCCCAGAGCGAACTCGACGACGTACTCGCCCTCGGCGGCGCCTTCAACGCCATCGACGAACTAAAGAGCCGACTCGTCGCGAGTCAGTCCGCACGAATTGAGCGTATCGAGTCCGGCGAGCAGACCGTCGTGGGCGTCAATCGATTTACCGAGACGGCGCCGTCGCCGCTTACTGGCGACGATTCACTCGAGGCGATCATGACGGTCGATCCCGCAGTCGAGCAACAGCTCATTAGCGACGTGAGGTCGTGGCGCCNNGCGAGTCGTGACGTCACCGACAACGTAATGGTGCCAACTATCGCCTTAGCGAAGGCCGGCGGCACGACCGGCGAGTGGGCCGGCGCACTGCGTGACGTCTTCGGCGAGTACCGCGCGCCCACGGGCGTGCGCGGGGGCGTCAACGCCCGAAGCGCGTCCTTTGGCCAACTGGTCGCGCGCTCTCAGGCCCTGCGCGACAGGCGCGGCACCCCGCCCAAGTTGCTCGTCGCCAAACCCGGACTGGACGGGCACTCCAACGGCGCCGAACAGATCGCCGTCGCCGCGCGCGACGCGGGCTTCGAGGTCATCTACCAGGGCATCCGTCTTTCACCCGAGGAGATCGTCGCGGCCGCGCGCGACGAGGACGTCGACGTCGTGGGCATCTCCATACTGTCGGGCTCGCACCTCGCCCTCGTGCCCCGGGTCATCGAGGGCCTTCACGACGCGGGGGTCGACGCGAAAGTTGTGGTGGGCGGGATCGTGCCCGACGACGACGCGCGCGAACTGAAAGCACTGGGTGTCGCGGCGATCTACACGCCCAAGGACTACTCCTTAGCGGCGATTATGGACGATCTCCTGGACCTTATCGAAGCGTCTCGTTGAGCTAATGCGGGCGACGCAGCGAGAAGGGTCCCGAGTTAAACCAGCGTCCGGAGAATCGCCACGCCGGCGCCTTGTCCAGCACGCGTCGATGTTCGGCCGTCAACAGCTCCTCGGCGGCCGCGATGAGTGCGGCCATCTCGTCCGGCGGCAAACCAGGGCGCGGCGCGAGTCCGTAACTCATAGCGGCACGTTCCCGTGCTTACGCTTGGGCAACTCTTCGCGCTTGCCTCTTAGGAGATCGAGCGAGCGAGCGAGAATCTGGCGGGTCTCCGCGGGGTCGATGACGTCGTCGATGAACCCACGTTCGGCCGCGACGTAGGGGTTCGCGTAGCGCTCCTCGTAGTCTTCGATGAGCCGCGCGCGCAGCTCCTCGGGATCGTCCGCTTCGGCGAGGTCACGCCGGTAGACGATGCCCACGGCGCCCGAAGCGCCCATCACCGCGAGTTCGGCCGTGGGCCACGCGAAGGCCAGGTCCGCGCCAATGGACTTGGAGTTCATGACGACGTACGCGCCGCCGTAGGCCTTGCGCGTGATGACCGAGATGCGCGGCACCGTCGCCTCGCAGAACGCGTAGAGCAGCTTCGCGCCGTGGCGAATAATGCCGCCGTACTCTTGGGCGACACCGGGCATGAAGCCGGGCACGTCAACGAAGGTGACGATCGGCACGTTAAAGGCGTCACAGGTGCGAACGAATCGTGCGGCCTTCTCGCTCGACTCGATGTCGAGGACCCCGGCGAGAATCTGCGGCTGGTTCGAGATGAGCCCGATGGTGTGACCATCCAGGCGAGCGAAACCGCAGGTCACCTGTTGGGCGTACGTGGCGTGCACTTCCATGTAGTCACCACCGTCCACGACCGACGTGATGACCTTCTTCATGTCGTAGGGCTGATTCTGTGACTGGGGCAAGAGATCGCGCAGGTTCTCGCAGAGTCGGTTGGGGTCGTCGCCGGTCATGATGCGCGGCGGCTCTTCCATGTTGTTCGACGGCAGGAACGACAAGAGGTAGCGGACCTCGTCGAGCACGCTCTTCTCGTCGGGCAACACGAAGCTCGCCACGCCCGATTTCGTGGCGTGCGTCTGCGCGCCGCCGAGCTCTTCGAGGGTCACGTCCTCACCGGTGACGGACTTCACCACGTCGGGACCAGTAATGAACATGTGACTGGAGTCCTTCACCATGAAGATGAAGTCCGTCAACGCCGGCGAGTAGACCGCGCCGCCCGCGCAGGGCCCGAGGATGACCGAGATCTGTGGCACGACGCCCGACGCGCGAACGTTGCGCCGGAAAATCCCTCCGTACGCGTCGAGACCGGCCACACCTTCTTGAATTCGCGCTCCCGCTCCGTCGTTCAGACCGATGATCGGAAGCCCCATCGTCGTCGCGAGGTCCATGATCTTTTGAATCTTCTCGCCGTGGGTCTCACCGAGCGCGCCCCCGAAGACGGTGAAGTCTTGGGAGTAGACGCAGACCTTGCGACCGTCGATCTTGCCGTACCCGGTGATGACGCCGTCGGAGTACGGGCGCGACTCCTCGAGGCCCATGCCCGAAGCGACGTGACGATTCAACATGTCGAGTTCTTGGAACGAGTCTTCGTCGAGGAGATACTCGAGACGTTCACGCGCGCTCATGCGACCCTTGGCGCGATGGCGCTCGATCGCTACTTCTCCACCCGCGACCCGAGCTTCAGCCTTGAGGGCCTCTAACTCCTTGAGACGATCCGCCATCGAGTGCTCCATATGGAGCCAGAATAGCCAGAACGCACGACCGATTCACAGTTCAAAATTGACGCGAAGGCGCGAAATCGAACAACCCAGAGTCACCGCAGGCGTTACCGCGAAGTAGGAATCTCTTGTTACTAGTAAGTAGCGAATTTCTAACTCTCGAGTAACCAGTTTCGTCGCGACGAACTACTCGTTTTCTTGGACGAGCTCGATCAACGTGCCAAAGGACGCCTTGGGATGGATAAACGCCACCGTCGTGGATCGTGATCCCGGACGCGGCGTTTGATCGATCACTTGATAGCCCGACGCCTTCACCGCCTCGAGTGCCGCCGCGCAGTTGGCGACGCGATAGGCCACGTGATGGAGCCCTTCACCCTTTCTTTCGAGATACTTCGCGACCGGTGAATCGTCGCGCGTCGGCGTGAGAAGTTGTACGTACGAATCGGCAACGCGCACCAACGCTTCCTCGACGCCGTCGGACTCGACGATCTCTCGATGCACCACCAACGCGCCAAAGACGTCGGCGTACCACGCAATCGCGGCGTCGAGATCACGAACGGCGATGGCCACGTGGTCGATCTCGGTTAACAAGGAGTCCACGGTTACTCCTTGTCGTGGCGGCGAAAGATGGTGAGGCGATCTTCGCCCACGCGAGCACGAAGTTCAGGGTCGGTGATGCCGAGTCCCTCGCTCGGCGCCACGCAGAGAACGCCAATCTTTCCCTCGTGGCGGTTGTGGTGCATCTGGTAGGCGGCGTCGCCAACCTCCTCCATGGCAAAGACCGCCGAGAGTGTGGGCACGACCGCACCGTCGATAATTGTCTGATTGGCCGACCACGCCTCGCGATAGTTCGAAAAGTGCGTGCCCTTGATCGTCTTAAGTTTCATCCACAGATGACGGTTGTCGTACTCGATCATGTAACCAGTCGTCGCGGCGCAGGTCACGATGGTCCCGCCACGATTCGTGACAAAAACACTCGCGCCCATGGTCGAACGGCCAGGGTGTTCGAACACAATGTCGGGGTCACTGCCGACGAGCGATCGAATATCTCTGCCCAAGCGGCGCCACTCGCGTTCGTCTTGGGTGTGCTCGTCCTGCCAAAACTGATAGTTCATCTCGGTGCGATTGATGACGTGTTCACAGCCGAGCTCTCGCAGCATCGTCGCCTTCGCCTCACTCGACACGACACCGATGGGCACACCTCCGGAGTTCAAGACGTGTTGCACGGCGAACGAGCCGAGCCCCCCCGACGCGCCCCAGACCAAAACCTTGTCGCCCTGGGTAACCGGCTTGCCGTTTCGTGAGACCAACATCCGATAGGCCGTGGAGTTGCACAGGGCGTTCACTGCGGCCTCTTCCCACGTGAGATGGGTCGGTTTGGGCATCAGCTGGTTGGCCCTGACGACCGCGATGTCCGCCAGTCCGCCGAAGTTGGTCTCGAATCCCCAGATGCGCTGATTGCTCGCCATCATGGAGTCGTCGTGACTGCTCGGGTCTTGGTCGTCGACGTAGCTGCAGTGCACGGTGACCTCATCGCCCACCTTCCAGTTTCTCACCAACGATCCCGTTCGCAGGATGACACCCGCGGCGTCGGATCCGACGACGTGATAGTCCAAAGCGTGACGTTGACCCCAGATCGACTCCGTGGCCAGACGGTCGAGAAAGTCAAAGGTGGGCAGGGGCTCGAAGATGCTCGTCCAGACGGTATTGAAGTTGATCGACGACGCCATCACCGCGACGTACACCTCGTTGGGCGCGAGTTCGGGCACGGGCACGTCGTCGACGTGCAGACTTCGGCGCGGATCCTTGTCCTTGCTCGCGACGCCTTCGAACATCTTCTGCTCGTCGCGTCGAACAAACACTGCCCGATACGTATCTGGCATCGCGATGGCCGCCAGGGTGTCGGGGGACGCCTTCGCCACGACGGCGTCAAGAATCTCACTCATCTGCGCGAGACTACTTGGCAATCCCATGCGCCGGAACCGAATTCGGTCGTCGTCGCGAACGCTTCGCACGCGGAATCAAGGATTCTGAAAACCATTAGTGCGCGAAGGCCATGGGCTCGAGTCTTTCCAGGGCCGCCTCGATCATCTGATCGAGGCCCCGTCCCCTTCCCTCCTCTCAGGAGTTGCCCGACGCTTCTCGGCAAGTTGAGCAGCGACGAAGTGCGCCCCTATTCAGAGGTGTCGATGATGGCTACCGAACACGGCGCGCCGTGGGCCACCGAATTCGGAACACTGCCTAGGACACGTCGCGCCCCACGCATGCCTCGATTGCCGACCACGATGAGATCCGCGTTGAGCTCCGTTGCCTTATTGATTAAAGCCTCGGCCGGGTCACCCAACACTTCGTGGAGCTTGAATTCGATGCCCTCACGCTTTGGAATGAAGGAGAGATCCTGAAGGAGTGTGTCGGTCTCTCCTTCAGTGGTCAGGTGACGAAACGCGTCGGGCAAGTAGTTCTCCTGACGGGACTTTGGCTCGTAGGCCGTGACGATATGGAGGACTCCTCCGGACATCTTGGCCATCTCGGTGGCGGCCTCCACGGCTCGCTTGGCCGTCGTCGAACCGTCAGCGCCAACTACCACTACATCGAACATGCTCTCGCACCCATTCTCGCCGCGCCACCTGGGTTAAGACCCTTCAGAACCTCTCGGAACGCCGGTTCACCGAAGAATACTCTTTGACCGAGTTAGCGCCACTTCCGAGCTCCAAACGCGGGCAACGTTCTCTCAAGGCCGCCACCGAGTCTCGTTGGCGCCAGGCCGAGCGACTCGGCGACCTCGCTCGCCCACTCCAGCGACGAAACGCCTATCGTTTCAGATGGATCCCCTCAAGGGTTCGTTGCTAAGGAGTCACTATGTCGCGCAGTGTCATCGTCGCCGGAAGTCGCACCGCCATTGGCAAGCTCTCGGGAGCCTTCGCCACCCTCAGCGCCCACGACCTTGGAGGCGCGGCGATCAAAAGTGTCTTGGAGAAGACCGGCGTCGACCCCGCGAGCGTGGACGCCGTCTTGATGGGTCAGGTTCTTCAAGCCGGCCAGGGTCAGATCACCGCTCGCCAAGCCGCCGTGAAGGCCGGTATCCCCATGACCGTGCACGCCACGAACATTAATAAGGTCTGTCTCTCGGGCCTGCAGACCATCTACCTGGCCGATCTCATGATCCGCGCCGGTGAGGCGGACATCATCGTCGCCGGCGGCATGGAGTCCATGACGAACGCTCCCTACCTACTGCCCGGCGCGCGCGCCGGCTATCGAATCGGTGACCAGAGTGTCGTCGACTCCATGATGTTCGACGGACTTACCTGCGCCTTCGACAACTGCGCGATGGGCCTCGCCACCGAGCGCTACAACAAGGGTCAGATCAGTCGCGCTCGCCAAGACGAATTCTCCGCGCGAAGCCACCAACTCGCGGCGGCCGCTACGGCGTCGGGCAAGTTCGCCGAAGAGATCGTTGGCGTCGCGGTGCCCCAACGACGGGGCGATCCGATCGTTGTCTCCGTCGACGAGGGCGTGCGCGGCGACACCACCGCTGAATCGCTCGGCCAACTTCGCACCGCCTTCGAAAAGGACGGCACCATCACGGCCGGCAACGCGTCGCAGATCTCCGACGGTGGCGCGGCGGTGCTCGTGATGTCCGAAGAGCGAGCTCACCAGCTGGGCCTTACGCCACTGGGCGAGCTAGTCAGCTACGGCCAGGTCGCCGGACCCGACACGTCACTGCTCACCCAACCGTCGCGGGCCATCTTCCAGGCCGTGAAGAAGGCCGACCTCGACCTAAAGGACCTCGACCTCTTCGAGATCAACGAAGCCTTCGCTGCCGTTGGTCTCGCGTCGGTCGACGACCTCGGCGTGAGCGAAGACAAGGTCAACGTCAACGGCGGAGCGGTCGCGATGGGTCACCCGGTGGGCATGTCGGGGACTCGACTCGCGCTCACCGCGCTACTCGAGTTGCGCCGTCGCGGTGGCGGCGTGGCCGCGGTCGCGCTATGTGGTGGCGGCGGCCAGGGCGACGCCGCGATACTTCGCTCGCTCTAATCAGGGACGTAGCGAGCGACGAGGTCGTAGTGAGCAAGACCGAGCTGATGGTCCTCGGGTACCGCGAGGACGTACGCGCCGGCCAGGGGAAATCCTTCGCGAAGCGACCGGGGAAGTTCGGGCACCAACGACCACAGAAGTTCGAGCACCGTGGGGTTGTGACCGAGGACGAGTAACGACGTCGTCACCGGATCGATCGCGGCCAGATCGATCAGGACATCCTCGGCCGAGACGTCGCGCAGCCCGTTGTAGATCAGCTCGCTAAATACTCGCTCGGTGACGAAGGGCGTTCCGTCAAAGGCCCGTCGAAAGGTCTCTCTGGTACGAGCCGCGGCGCTCACGAGCGCCGTCGTCGGGCCATAGAGGCCGAGTTCACTTGCGTCGCTGGCCCACGCGCGCAGTTGTTCACACTGTCGTTTCCCTCGATCATTCAACTTTCGATCGAAGTCACTCTGACCGGGCGTGGCCTTCTCGGCCTTGGCGTGGCGAACGATGGTGAGATAGCGCACGGGCGTAGTCTCTCGCACCTTTTGACTCAGCGAAAATCGCCCCCTGGTTATGGCGAGCCCGGCCCTCCGCGGCGGTCACGACATCTGTCGTAGTGCGAGTTGGCTAATCGCTTAGTACGCGACGGCCGTCGATCGCTCGGCCCAACGTCAAGTCGTCAGCGAACTCCAAGTCGCCCCCCACCGGAAGTCCACTCGCGGGCTGCGAGACGATGAGGCCCGGCACCTGCAGGAGTCGACTGAGATACATCGCGGTGTGGTCGCCTTCGACGTTGGAGTTAAAGCAGAGAATGACCTCCTTCACCGGCCCGTGGAGCCGTTGGAGCAGTTCTTGAATCTTCAGCCGATCGGGCGTCACGCCCTCGAGCGGATTTAAGACGCCGTGCAGAACGTGATACGTCCCGTGAAAGGCGCCCGAACGTTCAACGGCCACGACGTCGGGTGGACTCTCGACGACACAGATCAGGGTCTGATCGCGCCGGGTGTCGGCACAGATTGGACACAGTCCACCGGATTCGGCGATGTTGCAGCATCGCTCGCAGAACGAGAGCTTCACCTTCATCTCACCAAGCGACAACGCGAGACGATCGACGTCTTCGCTGGGCTGGCGCATAAGCCAAAAGGCAATGCGCTGCGCCGACTTCGAACCAACGCCGGGAAATCGTCCCAGTTCATCGACCACGGCTTGCAGGGCTGGTGGGTAGGTCACGAGATCTCCTCGGCTCCGGGGAACATCTCGGTAATGAGGTGATCGGCCACGGAGTCGACCACGAGTACCGACTCTTCAGCGTCGTCCAACTCGTCCTCGATCAATGCGGGCTTCGGGGCCACTCGACGAGTGGGGGCGGGCGCGCCCCCGAGCGACGCGTCCACGGTCCAAAAGACGGTCATAGGAACCTTGAACTCGTGTTCGAGCGCTCCCTTAAGACCTTGGGCAATCAGTTCGGTGTTTTGGCGCATCTCTTCACTCGGCACCGCGATCGTCAACAACAGTCCGTCGAGGGCCTCGACCTTCGCCGAGCGCAACAAGAGTTGCGCCGAGCGTGACGTGCGCGGAATAACTCTCTCCACGAATCGCTCGCGCACGTCGTCGATTGACAGTGATCCTTCGCTCACGACCGTCGACGTTTCCACCGTTCTCGGTGACGCCGACTCGGGCGGGTCATCCTTCTTACTGACGACGGGCTCGAGCTTTGGCGACGGGGCCGGAGCCGGGGTCACGGAACCTACCGACGAACCAATGGGACGAAGGGCTGGCGCCGGAGGAGGCGGCGGTGAGACCGTCCGTCCGGCGCCGCGTTCGACCTTGGTGAGCCGCTCGTCGAGTGACTCATAGGAGTGATCGAGTTCGGGCTTCGTCAGACGCACCATGGCGACTTCTAACATGACGATCTTCTCGGGCGCGCTTTTCATCTCGCGAATCGCCCGCCCAACGGTCTCGAGAATTCGCACGCTGCGCGCAAGACCGAGCTGTTCGCCCCACGCGGAGAGACGCTCGCGGTCGGCGTCGACCGCGTCGGCGACTTCGGGCGCCACCTGCAGCAGGAAAACCTGGCGCACTTCGCCGGCGAAGTTCTCCGCGAGTTGCTCCGGATCCCACCCTTCTCGCGCGAGAATCGCCAGCGAGCGCAGCGCCGCAACGGCGTCGTCGTGCGCCAGGGCGTGAAAGAGTCCGTCGAACTCGGGCTGGGTTTCGCTGATGGAACCGGTGGCGAGTAGTTGATCGAGCGCGCTCAGTGCGTCGCGCGCCGATCCACGACCGAGTCGTACCGCGGCCTCGATGGTGGCGTCGTCCGCGCCAAGGCCCGCGGCGCCTTCGACGTCGTGCAGCAACGTGGCGAGCGTGTCCGCGCCAATGAGGCGAAATTCGAGGTGCTGGGTGCGCGATCGAATCGTGGGGAGCACTTTGTGCGGGTCCGTGGTCGCGAGAACGAAGACCACGTGCGACGGGGGTTCTTCGAGGGTTTTGAGAAGCGCGGCCGAGGCGGCTTTGGAGAGTTGGTGCACCTCGTCGAAGATGTAGACCTTCCAACGCCCGGGTGTGTTGTGCCAGGCGCCCGAGATGATGTCACGAATGTCGTCCACGCCGTTGTTGGAAGCGCCGTCCAGTTCTATGACGTCCAGCGACGTCCCTTTCGCGATCGAGAGACAGCTCTCGCAGAGAGCACAGGCGTCGCCGTCCACGGGATTCTCACAGTTGAGGGCCTTGGCGAGAATTCGCGCGGTCGTCGTCTTTCCGGTGCCGCGAGGCCCCGAAAAGAGGTAGGCGTGGGAAATTCGGTCGTTCTTCACCGCACCCTGGAGCGCTCGAACCACGTGATCTTGTCCTCTAAGTTCAGCGAATCTGGCTGGTCGAAAGCGCCGATAGAGAGAGGTCACCCCATCGAGTGACGTGGGGGTCGCTTTCGCATCAGCCATGCAGTGATGTTAACGGCGTGACGTAAGGTGCCGAAGTCCAAAGCGGTGGTCAGGCGATCCGTGGCACCCGACACAGTTCGCTGAGAGCTGCTGGCTTCCACCCCTGACTCGGTTCACGAAAGGCCGTCGCACGGGACCCGACCACCGCTTTGAACCTCGGCGATTTAAGGCTACCGGAGAACGGTGCGACGCGGCTCGGGTAGCCTTGCCAGCCGGTATTCATTTCTCATCGTGGGTATCAATGTTTGGAGGAGTGCGAGAGCGGCCGAATCGGCACGATTGGAAATCGTGTGAAGGGAAACCTTCCGTGGGTTCAAATCCCACCTCCTCCGCCAACGCTCAGTAGCGCTCGCCCCTCGTGCCTCAGGGAGCTCCCTTGATTCCCGAGACGACACCCGTCACCTTCATGCTCGCCACTTTGGTGCAGGAAAACTGCGCGGGCAGTGAAAGATAGAACACCGCCGGACTGTTGAACTGAACGTCGAGACCGTCGACGTTGGCCCCCTCGCAGTTGGCCGCCGTGTAGCTCAACACCGATTTCACGCCGAGCGTGATCGACGCCATGGCGTTTGGCGCGAGCGTCACGAGACCACCGCGACCGGCGACGTGCAGCTTTGTCGCGACCGGTCCCACGGGCGAGTGACCCCCGCCACGGACGGGCTGAACCCTAGGAATCCCCGCGAGTTGACACCTATAGAGACCCTCGTTCTGGAAGAAGAACGTGTAGGAGGTCGTGCCCCCGACTCGGCGCTGGTGGGCGATGCCGGTGTAGAGCAGCCACGACGAAGGACACTGCTCAATGCCCGACTTGGTGCCCGACGACAGCGGAGGTAACTCGATCCACTTCACGCCGTTGGTCGAGCGATAGAGCGCGCCGTCGAGGACTTCAAGGATCGCGCCCGTCGTACCAAACGTCGAGATTGATTCGGGCGTCCCGCCGAGTTGAGCAACGTCTCGTAGCCGCACCATCGTCCACCGTCGCCCGTAGTCCGTGCTGTACTCGAGACCGCCGCTGGCACCACCCAGGGCGCCGTAAAGAATTTTCTGGTTCCCACTCAGGTACAACGTGGCGGCAACGTCGCCCATGTTCCCCTTGGTGGGGACACCTGGTCGAAAGATATCGACGATCGTCCACCTCTCGCCAGCGTCAAGAGAACTCGACAGTTCGTTGATGCCCTGATTCATCCCTTCTCCCGTAAAACAATCCAGCAGCCACTGACCAGAAGCAGTCGTCAGTAACTGCGCATTGTTGAACTGAGCGCAGGGAACTTTCAGTCGACGCCAGGACTGCCCGGAGTTCGTGGTCTCAAGGGCCGTCGGCGACGCTGAGAGACCTCCTTGGAGGCCTTCAGCCACGATGACCGTTGACGCGGAGAGTTCTGCCACCACGATCGACGAGCGAAGGGGTGATGATCCAAACTTGGGGATCGTGAACGTAGATGAGGGTCTCGTCGACGCGACGCGGTAGCGCGAAAGGGCGTACGGGCACTGCGAACCTGGCAGCTTCACGCTTCGCGTGCAGACTTCGCTGATCGCGAACACCGCGGCGTCGCTCACGTTAAACGTGGGAATGCGTCCCGGCACGACGAGTTTGGCCCACGTCGCTCCACCATTCTTGGTCAGATAGAGGCCACCTTCGAGGTTCCACACGTAGCCAACTCTTGAGTTGACGAAATCGATCGTCGGGATTAGCGCAGGTCCGTGGCTCGTCAACGTTGGCAGTGGGACGCGGTGCACCACCGTCCAACTCGACGCTCCGGTCGTCGTCTTCACGAGAAAGTACGAGTTCTTCTCATTTCCGGTCGCGGACGCGACGCCGTAACCCGAGGATGACGTCAACATGTCCACCGCGTCGACTTGAGTACCCACCCCGAGAGTGGTCATCGTCAACGTTGCTCCGTCGCGAACGGTGAGTGGACTCGTCGCTCGAGCGTCGAACGGAAGTCCCAGCACGAGAAGGCTGACCAGTACCGCGGCGCCGAGCCCCACCGCCGAGAACGTTCGCCCGGAGAGAGCCCTTGGGTTCACCTCTCTCTTCACGTTGCCCACGCTCACACTCTTGCTCGCAGTTGAGTCGCTGACAACGGCGACGTCTTTACATTTCCGTGACGGTACAAAACGACTACGTGGCCCCGCGGGACCGACGATGGGACTATCGAGCACTTCCGTTGCCCGGGGCGACGGCCCGACGCACGGGTCCTCTTCACCGCCTGTTGGCGAGAAGCTTCTCGGTAAGCAATAGTGGAATCCGGACAGGTAGTGAGTATGAAGGATTCCACGAAAGAACCCAGCTTCGCTTCAATCGTGAGTTCAGTGCTGTCGCTCGTCATACTCGTGGCGGCGCTGACCTTCAGCGTTTCCCTCGTGGCGTCGTCGGCCAACGCGTCCTCGTTAGGGCCCTCGAACGCTCAACGAAAAGCACTCGCCACGGCCGAGGCGCACCGTCTTCTCACGCTCGCGACGTTGCCCGCCGGATCAACAAAGCTCTCGGCGTGGATCCGCGCGGACGGAAAGGCTCTCTTAGGGTCCGGCGGTACGTCGGGCGATCCCGATCAGGTGCATCTGACTGAGTACTTCCCCGCACCCGCAGGTAACAGGGCCCTCAACTGGCTCGACGCTCAAAAGCCCAAGGGCGCAAGTTACCTAGGATCGGGCTCTTCGGCCGGACCAGGAAGTGACAACGTCAGTTTCCGATCGTTCTCGTTTCACGCAACGCCGAACTTTCTTACGCCTCAACTTCAGTACTCCATGTTGATTACCCCCAAGGGAGACCTAGGTCTTCGCGTCGACGCCGACGTGACGTGGACACCGCAAAAGTCCCAGTACTCACTCGTGCCATCAGGAGCGACGAAGGTGGTCGTGATCGTGAATCGCGGACCCAACGTGAAGAGCGGCACAATCACTACGGTGACGACCACCGACGCGACGACGATCACCGATTTCCGCTCGCGCGTAAATCAGCTTCCAGCGTTAAGTCCCGGCATGAGATTCTGCCCCCTAGACGTCGGTGCGTCGCTGACGCTGCGATTCTTCAACGCGGGCGCGTCACGCCCCTTCGCCGTCGTGGACGCGGACCCGGGTGGCTGTGGAATCGTCAAGATTCTTCAGTACCGCGCCAACGACACCCTTCTTGGTATGACTAACGTCTCCGGTGGCTATACCTTCGCCAAGTACGTGGCAATGAAAATGGCCATCACCAACTGGACCGGATTTCCTCCGCAGTAACGCCGCGCGCAGACCTGCACCCGACGAACTATTCGTCTCGTCGCTCCCCGAAGAAGTCACGAAGCAGCTCAGCCGACTCTGGCGCTAAGACGTCATAGGTGAGCGACGCCTCGTGAAGTAAGCGCGGATCACTCAAGAGGTTGTAGCGAGAGCCGACCGCGCCCGCCTTCTCGTCGGTGGCACCGATGACGACGCGCGACACTCGCGCGTTCAAGAGCGCGCCCGCGCACATAACGCAGGGCTCGAGCGTGACGTAGGCGGTTACCCCGTCCATGCGCCAGCGCGCCCTCGAACTCGCCGCTGCACGTAGCGCCACCACTTCAGCGTGGGCCGTAGGGTCGCGATCGACCTCGCGACGATTCTCACCCACGCCAATCACGACGCCGTTTTCGACGAGCACGCATCCCACGGGCACGTCGTCGTGCGTCGCGGCTCGTTTCGCCGCGTTGAGGGCTTCGCGCATGAAGCGCTCGTCGTCTACGTCCATGACGTCGAAGCGTAGGACACGTCGACTTCTCCGAAGTCCTCTTCCGGGAGCGTTGTAGACTCCTCGACGGAGGGGTGCGAGAGCGGCCGAATCGGGCAGTCTCGAAAACTGCTGTGTCTACGGGCACCGTGGGTTCAAATCCCACCTCCTCCGCCAGCGAGAAACGGGTGACTTCAGTCACCCGTTTCGTCGTCCTCGCGGCGGTTTCCCGGAGTACCAGTACGCTTAGAGCGTCTAACGCTGGTTGAACCGTTCCGGGAGAACACTATGGTTTCGTCAATTGAATCGTCGGTCGGTACCGAGCGCAAGGTCGTGACTGAACTTCCCGGACCGAAGTCCCAGGCGTTACACCAACGCCGCAAGGCCGTCGTGAGCGCCGGACTCACCAACGGTTTTCCCGTCTACATCGAACGCGCCGAGGGCGCCATTCTCGTCGACGTCGACGGCAACCACTTGCTCGACCTCGGATCGGGCATCGCCGTCACGACCATTGGTCACGCCGTACCAGCGCTGGTGGACGCCGTCTCGCAACAAGTCGCGAACTTTACCCACACCTGTTTTATGGTGACGCCCTACGAGAGTTACGTCGAGGTCTGCGAAGAGCTCGCCGACCTCACGCCGGGTTCGTTCGCGAAGACCTCAGCACTCTTTAACTCCGGTGCCGAGGCCATTGAGAACGCCGTCAAGGTCGCGCGCCTCGCGACGGGTCGAAGTGCCATAATCGTCTTCGAGCACGCCTATCACGGTCGCACCAACTTGACCATGGCCCTCACGGCCAAGAACATGCCCTACAAGGATCGCTTCGGGCCGTTCGCGCCCGAGATCTATCGAGTTCCCATGAGCTATCCCTACCGCGACGGACTAAGCGGTGCGCAGGCGGCCGCCAACGCGATCAAGATCATCGAAACCGACGTGGGCGCGGAGAACGTCGCGGCCCTCTTGATTGAGCCCATCCAAGGCGAGGGGGGCTTCGTCGTGCCGGCGGAGGGATTCTTGCCCGCTCTGTCGAAGTGGACGACCGATCACGGCGTCGTCTTTATCGCCGACGAGGTTCAAAGCGGCTTCTGTCGCACGGGTGACTGGTTCGCCGTCGACCACGAGGGCGTCGTGCCCGACATCGTCGCGACCGCCAAGGGACTCGCCGGCGGCATGCCGCTCGCGGCCATCACCGGGCGAGCGGAACTGATGAACGCGGTCCACGAGGGCGGACTCGGGGGCACCTACGGCGGAAACCCCGTCGCCGCCGTCGCGGCTCTCGCCACCATTAAGACGCTCCGCGACCGCAATCTCGTGGCGCGAGCGCGCGAGATCGGCGAGACGTTGTTGGCGAATCTGAACTCTCTTCAAAAAGACGTCGCAATAATCGGCGACGTTCGAGGCCGCGGCGCGATGGTCGCCATGGAACTCATTGAACCCGGCACCAAAACGCCCAACGCCGCGGCCGCGAAAACAATAGTGAGCTACTGCCAGCAGCACGGCGTCGTGGCCCTGACGGCTGGCACGTACGGCAACGTCATCCGCCTCTTGCCACCGCTCATCATCAGCGACGAGCAACTTGCCGACGGATTGAGTGTGCTCGGCGAGGCCGTTCGATCCGTTCAGTAGTTCTCACTACCACTGACGCGTTGATTCGACATTGAATTCATGAGCCCAGCCCTCACTCGCGTGGGTGCCCACTGGCGTCTGGCGGCGACCTTCGCCGTCGGCGCGCTCGTCCTGGCGAGTTGCGGCACCGCGAAGGTGGCGATCCCCCGACTCAGTGGCACACCCGCTCTCAGCATTTCAGTGCCGTTGTCGAACGTGGGCTGCACGCTCAACGACGTCTGTGTCGCCGTGGGCACGTCGAGCGCCAGTGTCGGACCAACGTCCGTTGGCGAGGTCACGACGCCAAAAGGTCGCTGGCTAAATCTCCCGCTCCCCGCGTCGACGTCACCATTGATCACTTCCTTGGCGTGTATGGGAACGCAGTGTTTGCTCGGCGGCTCCCAGCCCGGTCATGATCTCTTGTGGCGCTTTAGCGCGAGCGGCGACACGCTCGCCGTTGTGACTCCGCCACCGGGCGGGATTGGTATCGACGCCCTCAGCTGTAACGGACTGATCTGCGCGCTCGTTGACACCAGCGCACTCGACGCCACGCCGCGCTTTAGTTTTAGCGTCGACGGCGGTCTTACCTGGACCAACCCCCTCGACATTACGTGGGCTAGCAGCGACGCCATTACGTCGATCTCGTGTGGGATGGTCTTTGACTGCGTCGTAGGCGCGCTCTCGGTGCACCACCAGTTCTCGCTCTACGTAACGCGTGACGGCGGCACCACGTGGACGAAGCGCGTCACGCCGAGTCCGTGGACGGCGCTCACGTCGCTGTCGTGTACGAAGCTTCGTTGCGTGGCGCTCGCGAGCACCAGCGCCACGTCGAAGTTGGTCCGCTCGAACAACTTAGGTACGTCGTGGACCAGCGTGTCGCTTAAGGAGCAGGCGAACGCGCTGGCCTGCACCTCCACGACGACGTGCGTCGTCGTGGGTCAACATTCGAACCAGACGCCCTGGCTCGCCACCGTGAACCAAGACGCGACCGTGATCGTGACGCTTCGTTACGTGCCCACGCCACTGTTGAACGTGGCCTGTGGATCGAAAGTCTGCGCCGCCATCGGTGTCACCACGCTGCTCAGCGTGCCCGTGCCCAAGTAACGTCGAACGATCGTGGTTGCTCAACGTTCGACGAACGGCTCGTCGTCATTCACGCCGCGAACAGTTCATCCTTCGGCGCTATGGGAGGCTGGTGCGGTGAGTTTGTCAACGTCTATCGACGTTCCGCCCGGTTGGTACCCCGATCCGTCGGGGTCTCGCCAGTGGCGCGTGTGGACGGGCACCGCGTGGTCTGAACTCACGCGACCCTACGGCGACGTGGTCCAGACGCCCCGTTTCGCCACCAACTTGGCGCTCGTCCAGGCGCTGCGACGCGTGCTGGGCGCGGGGGTCGTGGGCGTCGTGGGCGGCCTCGGTCTCTTAGTGGGCGTCTTGGCCCACTGGCCGGGCACGGCCCACCCGGCGCCCGAGTGGTTCGCTCTCGCCGCCAGTAACACGGCCGTCGCCCTGCTCTTCGTGGGTACCGTGGTGTGCGCCTTTGGCGTCAAAGAACTGAAGGGCCACTGGTCGCTCGACGCCTTTTTGCCGGGCATCAACCTGTTCATCGCGAGCGCGCTCGTCACCCAACGGCTCGGGCGGCTCCGGGCGTGGCGCGTTGTCTCGGAGGTCGTTCTCCTCGTCGTTTTTGCGATGTCGTCGCGCGACGACCTGTGGTTGTTCGCGGGGCCCATGATCGTTGCGTACGTGGAGACTTCGTGGATCGGTACCCTCATCGATCAACTCAACGGTCCTTCGACGATCGACGAAGAAAGCGCCTCGTAGGATGACTCGGGCGTCGTTACCCGGCGTCGCCGTGGGGGTCTAGCGATGTACGAATGGTCCGACGAGCACCAGGCGATCATCGACGTCGTGCGTCGCTTCGTGGACGAAGAGATTCGCCCCCACCTCGACGACCTCGAACACTACGGCGTGACGCCCTACGAGATCCTGCGAAAGATGTACGACGTCTTTGGACTTCGCGCGATGGCCCAGGAGTCCTTTCGACGCCAACTCGAACGCAAGCTCGCCGGCGACGACGCGCCCAGCGACGTGCGGCGCGACCCGGCCTTGACGCTCATCCCCACGATCGAGCTCTGTCGGGTGAGTCCGGGACTCGTGACCTCGCTGGGGGTGTCGACGGGCCTCGCCGCCGGGACCATCAACAAACTCGGCACCGCGCCCCAGATGGAGCGTTGGGGCCTTGACCTTATGACCCTCGACAAGATTGGCGCGTGGGCCATCACCGAACCCGACTCGGGTTCCGACGCGCTTGGGGGCATGCGCACGAGCGCGCGACGCGACGGCGACGGCTACGTCTTGAACGGACAGAAGACCTGGATCACCAACGGCCCCTACGCCGACACGATCGTGCTCTACGCCAAACTCGACGACGGCAGCGGTGAAGAGACACGACAACGAAAGGTCCTCACCTTCGTGCTCGATCGGGGCATGGCGGGACTCGAACAGTCCAAGCCCATGCGAAAGATGGGCCAGCACGCCTCGCCCACGGGCGAGATCTTCCTGACGGACGTGATCGCGGGACGCGATCGACTACTGGGCGAGAGTGAAGAGACGAAGGGCGGCGGTCGCCAGAGTGCGAAGGACAACTTCGTCGCCGAGCGCGCGGGCGTCGCCGCGATGTCGCTGGGCATCATTGAAGAGTGCACGCGCATCGCCATCGACTACGCCCAACACCGCACGCTCTGGGGTACGCCCATTGGCGAGTATCAACTCATCCAACTCAAACTCGCGCAGATGGAGGTCGCGCGCGTTAACGTTCGAAATCTCGTCTTTACCCACGTCGAGCGCTCCCTGGACGGGGCCACGCCGAGTCTCGCCGAAGCGTCCGCCATGAAGCTCTACGCCGCGCAGGCCGCCTGTCAAGTCGCCGACGACGCCATACAGATCTTGGGCGGGAACGGCTACATCGCCGAATACCGCGTCGAACAACTCAGTCGCGACGCGAGGGTGCTGCGTATCTACGCCGGCACCGACGAGATGCAGGTCATCGCCATCGCCAAGGATCTCATTCGCTCCTAGGGCGCGTCGCCAGTCACGACGCGAGCAGGGCACGCTTGAGGGCCAGCGCCTCGTCGTAGTGTTCGTCGAACTCGAGCCACTTGGAGAGATCGAGGGGTCGAAGCCCCATCGCGAGACGCCAACCCTTGGGGTCGAGGGCACGTAAGGCAACGTCGCGGTCACGGACTTAGCGGTCGCGCCGACGTCGCACGACGAGAAGATAGAAGAGCAGCGCCGCGAAGGGCACCGCGACCACCACGAATCTCCCTTCGGGCAGTACGGCCCCCTTGTGGACGTTAACCACCGAGGTGCCCGTCGCCAGGGCCGCGACCCAGCCACTCACCAGGAGAACTCCACCTTTCCAATCTCGCACGTCGCTAAGACCAGTCAAAACCCGCATTTCTACTCCCGCGGTAAAGAATAACTGCGAATAGTTTGGGTAATATTGCCTATGCCGAGAACTCAACGCACGCGCAGCGCGCGGGCCGTTGCGAACGACGCGGCCATTCGAGAAGCCGCGGTGACCGAGGTGCTACGCGTCGGTGTCGATCACGTGTCGCTACGCGACGTCGGTCACCAAGCCGGTCTCACCCACGGAGCGACCTACGCCCGCTACGAAGACGTCGACGAACTCCTCGTGGACCTGTGGAACTCGGTGCTCTGCGATCGGGCCGTCGCGATGTTCGAACTGTGCATGACCGCCGCCGAGGAACCCAGCACCACCACCGTCGGCCCCATTTTCGATTTCATCCGCGCCAAGACGCCGATGGACGTCGCGAGCGTGCAGGTGCTCTTGACGTCGCGGCGGATTCCCACCCTTCACGAAGAGGTTGAACCCTTCATCCAGAACTACCTCGAGCGTGAGTCCCTGGAGTCGGGCCCGGTGAGTTCGACCTTCGCCCGGGGCATCACCATCTTCGCCATGACGATGGTGCAGATCTTCGCCGACTCGCAGTTCGGCCTGGACCGTGACTACCAGAGTGTTCTCGAGAAGTTGCTGCTCGAGACCCTCGAAACCGATCCCCGCGACGTTGACGAGGTGAAGCTCCACGAGCCCGAGGATGGGATCGTGCTGGCGCCGGGTGACGATCTGAAGACGCAACTCGCCTACGCCACGTTCGGCGTCGTGGGAAAGAGTGGCTACACCAGAGCCACCATTTCGCGCATCGCGCGTCGCGCCAACTGCTCACCGGGCGCTATCTATAAGTTGTACCCCTCCAAGGAAGACCTCGTCATCGCGGCGTTCCACGATCTCATGCGCGCTCGATGGATGAGAGCTTCCAACTTCATCGACGTACTCGAAGAGGGTTCGCTCACGCAACTGCTCTACGGTTCAGCGAGTAGCCACAACGCGGTGCGTCGGAGCTTCACGCTAGAGACGGCCCTCGCCGCGGCCCACAGTGACAAACTCCGCGGAGCCATCTTGGGCCAACTCAGCGAACTCGAAGCCGTCATCCCCCTACTCACCAACATCAGTGACGACGAGAAGAATCGTCTGCGCTACCTCATACGATCGATCATGTTCGTCACCATCGGCGTCACCTTCTTGTCCACGGTCACCGACTCGCTGGAGCACGTCGATTTCAACCAGTTCGCCGAACCATTTCGTCGAGCGGTCTTACGAGACGGCGTGCCCACGTGGAGCGAGATGTGTCACCAGATCCTGGAACTGGTCGAAACTCGAGGCTTCTAGGCGCTCGCTTTGGGCGGCGGCGCGGCCATCAGCGTCTCCAGGCGGTCCAGTATCCCCGAAATGACTTCGTCCTGGGCGAGCAGGTGCTTTTGAATCTCGTCGGCCTCTTTTAGTACCGCCTCGGCGTCCTTGTACGTCTCTTCAGATCGCTGGTCGGCCGCGGCGGCCTGAATATTCTGGCCAACGATGATGATCGGCAAGAGGACTAACTGCAAGAAGCTGCTGGAGAGCCACACGACGATGTAGTACGTGCCCTGGTGAACAGCCGAGGGCAGCGCCAAGAGGGCCACGATGGTAAAGGCGTAGGCGCACCACATGGTGCCCACGACCAGCGTGACCTTTAGTCCGACCTTGGAGTTAATTCGAGCGAAGACGCTGTCAGATTTGGGCTTACGAAAGTCGCTGGTCTTGACGGGACGGCCGAGGCGGACAAGTTCGGCGGCGCGGGGATGACGAACGTACTCATAGATTTTGGACATGACCGGATTCTCACACGCCACGCCACGCCGCGTGAGGAACTACTTCAATTCCTTAGCTCTTCATCAGATCCGGTGAAGTCGCCATTCCTCGGCGCCACACGGAACGCGCGATGATCTTCGTCGTGTCGGCCCGATCCTTGTAGCGCATCGCGATCTCGCGCGCCTCTTCGAGCAGACCCCCCGAGAGCTTCGTGGGATTAAGGCCGAGGGCGAGGAACTTGTCACGATTGACGTTGAGCTCGTTCTCCACCGCCTCGCGGCGCGGGTTCGGCAGTAACGCAACTTCCACGCCCGTCAACTTGGAGATCAGTTCGGCCAACTCGAGGATGCGGTGAACTTCCGTGACTTGGTTGAAGACCTGCGGCTTCTCGCCGCGCTCGGGCGGATTCTCCAGCGCGATCTCCACGCAGCGAACGGTGTCACGGATATGAATAAAGGCGCGGGTCTGTCCCCCGGTACCGTGCACGGTGAGCGGGTGCCCGATGGCGGCCTGCATTAGGAAGCGGTTCAACACCGTGCCGTAGTCACCGTCGTAGTCGAAGCGGTTGATGAGGCGCTCGTCGAGCGCGGTTTGGGGTGTCTGGGTGCCCCAGACGATGCCCTGGTGCAAGTCGGTGATGCGCAACTGGTCGTTCGCCGCGTAGAAGGCGAAGAGCAGTTGATCGAGCGTCTTGGTCATGTGGTACACCGAGCCCGGGTTGGCCGGGTGAAGAATCTCTCGGTCGATGTCGCCGTCCGGCGTGGGAACCTTCACCGTGAGATAGCCCTCGGGAATCGGCGCCGAACCCGACCAGCCGTAGCCGTAGACGCCCATGGTTCCCAGGTGTACCAGCGCAATGTCGAGGCCCGTCGCCATGACCGCCACGAGGACGTTGTGCGTCGCGCGCACGTTGTTGTCAACGGTGTAGCGCTTCGTCGTGGCGTTGCGCATCGAGTACGGGGCGGCGCGCTGTTCGCCGAAGTGCACGATGGCGTCAGGGCGAGTTTCGAGGAGTAGCGCTTCTAAGCGGTCGTACTCTTCGGCCAAGTCCAGTTGCACGAATCCGATCTCGTTGCCGGTGAGTTCTTTCCACACACGAACGCGCTCGTGAATGGGGCGAATTGGGGTGAGCGACTCGACTTCGAGCTCGACGTCGATCTTTCGACGACTCAGGTTGTCGACAATCGTGACGTCGTGACCATGATCCGAGAGGTGCAGCGACGTGGGCCAACCACAGAATCCATCGCCACCGAGAACCAGTACCTTCATAAAAACTCCTAATGCGTAAGCGTCAGTGACGGTTGCCGGAGCAGCCGAGCCCTTAAATGAGGGCTCAGTGTCGCTCAACACTACCAACGAATTACTCGCCCTCTTGGCCCTCGCCGTCGCGAGAGAGTGAGCCATCCAACCGACGATTGCGTTGTCGACGAGTTAGTCGAGATCGTTCCGGAACGTCGATGTCCATTTGCTCGGTCCAAGGAACTTGAACGAGCGCGAGGTAGGGTGAGAAAACTTCCCGTACCATTTGACGACGAACGACCCCTTAGAGGTGCCTTTGAACTTTCCGACCGCAGTCACCACGTGCTTTAAGAAGTACGTCACGTTCTCGGGCGTGGCCTCACGATCCGAGTTTTGGTGGTTTTTCCTCTTCAACGTCGTCGGCGACGGCGTGTTTCGCTTGATCAAAGTGTCCGCACTCCTGACCATCTGGAGTCTCGCGCTCTTCCTGCCCGCCCTGGCCGTGAACGTTCGGCGCCTTCACGACACGGGCCGATCGGGCTGGTGGTACTTTGCCTGGATCCTCTTTCCCTGGGAGATTTACCTTCTCTGCCAACCGACCACGACATTGGACAATATCTACGTCGGCGGTTGGTCACCCTCGATCACCGAGGACAACGTAACTTCTTCCTCGTTGAAGTGTCCGTCGTGCGGCAAGATGCGCCTTCCGGGACAGAACTACTGCATGGGGTGTGGAGTGAAGTTCACCGACGGGTGAACATGACCGCTTACTTGGACTGATCTTCGCTCGATAACCGAGCTTTCGACGCGCGTTCACGCCAACGGTGCTCTCTCTTCCCTTCATTACACTTAGTGGGTGCGTCACCTCACGCCAGAGAACCAATTCCGACGCGTCAATCTGATCGTCTTGATCGTCTTTGGCGCGGCGTTTGGGTTCGTCGAGGCCGCCGTCGTGTACTACCTGAGGGCGCTCATGCGCTTTCACGAGAACTACTCGATCTCTCACTACAAGGTCTACTTGAACCTCGGATTCATCACTTTTGTTTCACCCATTAACTCACTAGCGGTCAGTAACCGCATTAGTGACATTGAAGTCACCCGCGAGGCCGCGACGATCGTCATGCTGGCCTGTGTCGCGTTCGTCGCGGCCAGGGATTGGCGTCGTCGTCTGGGCGCGTTTCTGATCACCTTCGGGTGCTGGGACCTGGCGTACTACCTCTTCTTGCGGATTGAGGACGCCTGGCCCCGCAGCTTGTTGACGAAGGACGTCTTCTTCCTCATCCCCGTCACGTGGATAGGCCCCGTGATCACGCCAATTGTTCTCTCGATCGTGATTGTGGTCCTTGGAGCCAAGTTCTACACCGACTGAAACCTGGCGCTACGACAGAACGAAATGGTCGACGAAACTCTTGGCGACGCGCGCCACCTCTTCCCAACCACTGTCGATGACGAGCGAGTGGCCCCGATCGTCGATCTCTTCGATCTCGGTGACCAATTCGTTTCGACGTTGGCGCTTATACGAAGCGTTGGCAATCGCCCAGGGAACCGTGTGGTCCCTCTCGCCGGAAATCAACTTCATTGGTCCGCGAGCCGGATTCTTGGAGTCCACTTGTGCCTCGGTCGAGGGATTCAGGTTCGCAAAGGCTGCTGGAAAGAGGGGAACGCCAGACCCCGGGACCGGGACCGTGTCGTAGAGTCGCTTGGCTTCGCCCTCGTCAACGGCGTTCGCGAAGGCGTAGCGGAACTGGTCGTAGGTGAGCATCACGGACCGCTTCTTGTTCGCAGGGTTTCTCAACACTGCCGACGCCGCCTTGAGCGAGGAGAACGGAAGCACCAAGACGTCGCGAAAGGGACCCGGATCGATCGGCACACCCGAGGAACATGTGCACCTGGCGACACCATTGATAGGTCACGTACGGACACGTCGAGTGGCGCGCCCTCGTGTGTGATTTGGGACAGTGGCCCGTTGGTAACGGAGAACTCAACTCTCCTCTAAGTGTCGTAGACGCAATTGAGGTCGCCGCTATCGCCACCGAAATGGTGTCCGGAACGTGTTGACGGCAAGACCACGAATTGCATCACGAGACACAGCATCATCGATTTCGCTGTGCGGTAAACGCCGCAGATGCAGAATCGGGGAGAGCCCGCAAGTTCACTGTCTTCGTCGCCTAAGGTCACTGCGAATGCTAGGTATCGTCAGGGGGAACGATGACAGGTCGACGTGCTCTCTTGTCTGGCTGGACGCTCGTGCTCCTGCTAGCACTTACGATCCAGACCTCGGTCAATGTTGAGGCGCTGTCAACTAGAGCGATTCCCAAGCACTTCTACATTGCCTTGGGTGACTCGTACTCCTCGGGCGAGGGTCTCGCCCCATTCCTTGCCGGTTCCGGAAGTTGCGACCGATCGCCCGAAGCGTACCCGAACATTGTCGCGCGCCGTCTGCGTACGGTCACCTTGCGCTTCCTCGCCTGCTCGGGCGCGACCATCGAGCAGATCAGCGGTCAGGTCGCGTCCGCGCGGCCGAGTGACCTTCGCCACGCCGCCCTGACCACGGTCACCGCTGGCGGCAACGACCTTCCCTTCTCGGGTTTGATCAGCTCGTGCATTGGCGCGGTTGCTTCGATCACTTCCCCCACGATCAAGTACCTAGGTGGCATGAGTGGCGCAGCACTCTGTGCTGGCACGATTCATGGCGCGGCGAATCTTCTTGGCGCTGGCGTCAATCCAACGACTGGCGCTCTCTCGAATCCCGTGACTGCGTTGACTCTTCCGCTGAGCCAGCCCTCGGCAATCCAAACGCGACTCATCGCGCTGTATCTTCAGATACTCCACAGGGAAGGCGCCCTCAGACACCGGGTCACCGGGCCCCGACTGATCGTGGTGCCGTATCCCACGCTGTTAGGCCCCGCAGGCTCGGATGCCTGCCTACTGTCGCCAGCGCCGTTGCCCAATGAAGGCTCGACCACAACCAGTACGCCCACCGGGTCGCTCTACCCCGCGTTCGCCAACGCCAGCAGCGTCGCGTTAGGGCAACTCAACAGCTATCTCCAGAGCGAAACGTCCGTGGTAGTCAAGAGCCTGCGCAGCGAGGGCTACCTCGAGGTTTCACTGGCCCCAATCGAACCGGGTTTTGTGCCCCTCGACTGCTCAACGGGGACCTCACCTAGCATTAACGGTCTGCATCTCAACAACACCGCAATGAGGGCTCTCTCCGGATTCCTTCACCCAACGGCGGCGGGCCAAGCATTGCTCGCCGCGTCGGTGGTCGCGGCCTGGCGATCGGCCACGCACTAGAACCAATCCGATGCGACCGCCATCGCATGGCGTTCGCATCGTCAAAGCCAGCGTTTCGGGCGGTCGCATAACCTAAACCCGGAGTTGGTCAGTGCGGCTGGAGGTTAGGGTGCGGCTGGAGGGATTCGAACCCCCGACCCTCGGTTCCGGAGGCACATTCCATAGTCATCAACTAGGGGATTCACTAGAGAATCTAACGCAATCCTCTAAGGAAGTGTTCACCGACGTTCACGGGTGTTCGACACGATAAGTACAGCGTGAGCGGCCAAAGAAAGACCGAGCCAACCGCTACCTTCCGCTGCGCTCGCGGTGCTTGCAGCCTGGCCAGCAGCACGGTCGACGCTTTCCTTCTTCCAGTTCTTCCTGGGTTCGACGAATGCGACGTTCCCTCGTTATCTTCTGCTTGGCATCCACCACCCAGCAGATGAACTCGTTGCGGGCTAACGGTGTGATGTCCCTCCAGGCGTCGAGCGCCGTGGGGTTAGCAATCAACGCCTCGCGCAGATCTCCGGGAAGTTTGTGCGCTACGCCACTGGGCACACGTGGATTGGTCATGGGGCTACGGTAGCGAATCAGATCGGGGTCAAGCACAATTAAGTGCGGCTGGAGGGATTCGAACCCCCGACCCTCGGTTCCGTAGGTACATTCCAAAATCAACAACTGGGGGATTTCATTGAAGATATAGCCCATTTGGCTTGTCGAGTGTGCATCCACGTGCACCGGTGAGCAGCGCGATAAGTACATCGATAGGTACAGCGCCGCTTGCGAGTTTAACTATGGCAACTTCCAGATCTGGAGGCATAGGTCAGTGAGCGCAAGAGTTCGTACATCCACCTCAGAGTGGCTCCATGGCACTGTTCGAAGATAAGTACGCGGCCAAGTATCCACGGTCCGTCACCTGTCTAACGAAGGACCGCGAGCAACTCCTCGCCTTCTCCCACTTTCCGGCCGAGCACTGGCTGCACGTTCGCACCACCAACGCCATCGAGTCCACGTTCGCCACGTTGCGCCACCGCACCAAGCGGGTGAAGGGTGCTTTCTCCAAGGACAGTGAGCTCGCCATGATGTTGCAACTCGCCTTCGAAGCACAGAAGCGCTGGCACCGCATCACCGCGGTCGAACGACTCGGCGAACTGATCGAGGGCGTTCGCTTCGTCGACCGTGTGACGCAACTCGCGGTCTAGCCAACAACGTTTGATGATCGACGCCTAGTGATCCAGGCTGACACCGTCACGCCCACGAACGACTCGCCGCGCTCTTGTTACACCTCCGCACTACGATCACTGGTGACATTGACGCACGAGGTCACGAGTCCACCAACGAAGTCAGTCGGCTCCAAACTTCAAGGCATCAAACACAAGATTCCCGCATAACCCACGTAGCATGCTCGAATGGTCACCTTGCTTTGAACAAGTCGTTCTACGGGTGAAAGGGGCATCAATAATGGGCTTTCATACCAAGAAAATGCGTATTCTCACCGTCGGTTCCGCGGCGGTCCTGACTTTGGGGCTGGCGGGGACCCTGGTCGCCCCAGGATTATCCAGTGCGGCGGCCAAATGGCTGATCATCCGATCGTCGCAGATCAAGCCAGGTTCCATCAGTTACGGCAACCTCTCACGCGCCGCAAGAGCTCAACTTCACGGTGCGAAGGGTGCAGCTGGTGCGGCCGGTACCAACGGCACGAACGGCACCAGTAGCCTCGCGGGCGCGACCGGAGCAACTGGTGCGACCGGAGCAACTGGTGCGACCGGAGCAACTGGTGCGACCGGAGCAACTGGCGCTGCTGGTGCTTCTGGCACTGCTGGCGCTGCTGGCGCTGCTGGCGCGACCGGTAACACTGGCGCTGCTGGTGCTGCTGGTGCTGCTGGTGCTGCTGGTACGAATGGGACGTCCAGCGCCACGAACTCCTTCGTGGTCACCGGTGGGCCTCTCACCTTCTTTATTACCGAAGTAGACGATATCCAACTCACCGCCACTTGCCCCGTGGGCACTTACGCCATCAGTGGGGGCGGCGACTCGTCCGACGTGAACCCTGGCGACGTGACGCTGGTGAGTTCTGAGCCCACCGGCGGCAGTCTGACGTCTCCGGCCACCGGATGGTTGGTCGCGTACTCGTTCAACGCCGTCAATAGCGGTGGGACACTGACCCCCTTCGTGGTCTGCTCGCCGTAACACGCTCCATAACGCTGAAGCACGTTTCAGCCCAGTCATCGTTTCGGCGTTGGCGGCGCTGAAACGTGAAGAGGGTTCGGCGACGCAGTTTCGCGCTCTGTGGTCCGTCGCCAGGGTTCCCTTCGCCTCAGCCTGCGAGAGCCCTGCCTGCCCCCTGGTCCGGGGACTTCCTCGAGCCACGAGCGCTAGGAACGCCCCGTCGCCTCGGTGCTCGTCGCCACGACCGACTCGCCGCTCGCGCCCGGGCCTATCAACCCCGGCCACCCCCGACTCGATCAGCTGGGGGATGTCCAAGGGCGGCACGATCCCACCCACCCCCGGGATGTCGCTGCCGCGCTCACGCAATGCCGCCACCACCAGCGGCACGAGGGTCATGTGCGCCCAAGAGCATCGAGAGCCCCACGACGTCAACGTCCTCCTGGATGGCCGCGACCGCGACGCTCTCTGGCGTCTGGAAGAGCCCGGTGTAGACGACCTCCATCCCGGCGTCGCGCAGCAGGCGCGCCACAACCTTGATGCCCCGGTCGTGCCCGTCGGAGGCGGACTTTGACGACGAGCACCCGCAGGGTTATACCGACGCGCTCTCGACGTAGCGCCCGAAGACCCGGCGATGGTGGACATCATCTCGCCGACCGTGACGTCGTTCCTCGCCGCCTCAAAAAGCGCGGGCATGAGATTCACCTCAGGGTCGGCGGCCTGTGAAGCCAGCGTGGACAGGCACCTGCGCACGTGGTCGTCGTTGCGGTTCTGGCGCACCTCTTCTAAGCGCGCGCGCTGGCGTCGCTCGTCCTCGCCCGAGATCTTGAGGGCCCACCCACGATTCAGCAGGGTGCGATTGGAAACTGTGGCCGGGTAGGTATGACCACGATCGCACACCCACTCAACTGAGCCTCCATTATTTAGGCCCTAGTTGAAGATGTGAATGGTGCGGCTGGAGGGATTCGAACCCCCGACCCTCGGTTCCGTAGACCGATGCTCTAATCCGCTGAGCTACAGCCGCGTTGATGCTGGCCCACCATCCTAGCCGACGTCGTTTCGAGGAGTCCCGTTGAAATAACTACCATGCGACTATGGCTCGATCCTTCACCGATGACTTACCCGAACTTCTCGACACGGTGTACGAACCAATGGTTGAACTTCGCCACGACCTCCACGCCCACCCGGAACTCTCGTTTGAGGAACGCCGCACGACGCAAGTGGTAAAGGAAAGACTTGTCGCGCTCGGCTTCGAACTGCGACCTTGTCCTACCGAGACCGGCGCGGTCGCTCGACTGGTCGGCGCAAGGCCCGGAAAGAGCGTCATGGTTCGTGCGGACATTGACGCGCTGCCGGTGACTGAAGAGGGACGCCTTCCCTATATTTCACAGTACGAAGGCGTCATGCACGCCTGTGGCCACGACGTGCACACGGCGAGCCTCCTCGGCGTCGCGGACCTTTTGGCGCGCCGCCAAGATGAACTGGCTGGCGAGTTCACGCTGTTGTTCCAACCGGCCGAAGAGGTCATCGGTGGCGCCAAGGTGATGATCGCGGGCGGCGTTCTCGAGGACAATCCCGTGGACTTCGTCATCGGGGCGCACGTCACGTCACTGGCGCCCGTCGGCGTCGTGGCGACCCGAGCGGGCATCTTGATGAGTGACGGTCAGACGCTCAGCGTGCACTTCATGGGTCGAGGCGGTCACGGCGCGATGTCCACGACCGAGGGCAACGTCGTGCTCGCGATCAGCCACCTCGCCCCTCGACTCGGCGGTGTCGTCGACGGTCTCTCCTTTGAGGGAACCGACTGCGCCTGCTCGGCCGGCGTACTGAGTGCCGGCACCGCGAACAACGTGGTTCCTCGCCGCGCCCTGCTGCGCGGAACGCTGCGCACCTTCACGCCGGATCAAAAAGTTGAAGCCATCGCGAGACTTCGTGAACTTCTCTTGGAGGTCGAACTGATCTTTAGCGTGCGCTGCGAACTCGAACTCAACGAAACCACACCCGCAGTCACGAACAACGCCTTCGTGGCTTCGAGTGTCGTGGCGAGTGCGTCTAAGGTCACCGCCGCCGAAAGCGTGATCACGTTTCCCCCCGTCACGCCGAGCGACGACGTGTCGGAGTTCTTGGACCGAGTGCCGGGCTGCTATCTCTTTGTCGGTGGGGCCCTCGCCGACGGATCGAGCGGCATGCACCACAGTCCCGATTTTGCTATCGACGATCGCGCGTGCCGCGTGGCCGCGGGCGTCCTCGCCGCAAGTGCGGTCGACCTCGCCCAGAGTTAGCGCCGCAACCGGCCACGACGAACTACGTGGTGGCGAAGAGTCGCGCCGCGCCGCGCATGGGCGCCTCGTTCCCGTGAATGACGACGCGGTACGCGAGGTGTTCAAACTCAGTGGGCACGACGCGTCTCGCGTTGCCGCCCGCTAAGTGAACGGTGTCGGCGTGAAACTCTTTGGCGAAACGATCCACGACTTCGACCAGCGTCGGGTTCCAGCGGGCGTCGTCGAGCGATCGCGCCCGTTCGCCGATGGTCTGGTCGTAGGTCTTGCCTTCGCGAAATATCTCCGCGCCGACGTCGCGCTCTCGGCGAAGCTCGCCGTCGATCGACAGCGCCAGTCCGAGTCCGGTGCCCAGGGTCAGGATCAGTTCCGTCCCACTTCCTTCAATGCAGCCCAGCGCCGCCATCGTGGCGTCGTTAACGACGTGAACGTCACGCCCACTCGCCTCTCGGAGCGCGTCTTGCAGCGCGAAACCGCGCCACAGTTCGTCTAGCGTCGGATCCTTTTCCGTCACGACGCCGCCCGGGCGCGAAAGGTTGCCGGGGCGAATGACGTGGCCGTCGCGGAACTCTCCAGGGAAACCGACACCCACGCGGCGACACCCACTCTTGACGATGCGTTCCTCTAAGAACTCCACCAAACGCGAGGGGGTACAGGGGTAGGGTGTCGGACGTCGACGAACCCCTCGAACGAGCTCCCCAAGATCGTTGACGTGCGCAAACTTGATGTTCGTCGCGCCAATATCAATCGCAAAGATCTGCTCTTGAACCAGCAGCGATTGATTGGCCATCCGCAAATCGTAGTTAGTGCCCACGAACCCCCCGGTCACGCAGCCGGCGGTCTCTCCACCATGGTTGAAGGCGCACGGTGAAGACACGTCGACCGCCGGCCACCACCATCGCGGTACCTCGAGGGCGAAGACGCAGCGGCACGTACCTGGTGTCGGGCTTGGTCTCGAGGAGTTCGGGTAGGTACGTGCCCACCGTCGCGTCGGCCAGCCCGCCGAGCACGACGCGCGTGGTGTGATTGTTGACGATGGTCGCGGCCCGCGGACCCCAGCGGGCCACCAGTTGGGCGAAGTCCTGGATCACCGTCACGAGCGTCACGCCCAGCCCACTCACGGTGGCGGCCAGTTGATCGAGTTCGTCGAGTGACGCGACGCTGGCTGCTTCGTCGAGCACCATCAAGACTCGCCGCGACGTACCCTCGTCGACGTGACGCTGCTGCTCCTCGAGCACCATGCGCAGAGCTCCACGAAACAGTGGCTCGTAGTGACGCTGTTCGCCGCGAGGACTGCAGAGATAGAGCGTGTTCGCGCCGGCCACGACGCTTCGCACGCGGGCCAGGGGTTGGCGAAATCGCCAGGGCATCAGCATCGTCTCGGCCGTAGTGAACACGCCGTCGAGGGTTTTGGGATCGTGATCGAGAAAACTTCGCACGGCCTCGCTGGCTGGCGAGGGGTATCGATCGCTGAGCCACGACTGAACGTCGTGACGTTCAACCACGGTCGCCACGTCAAAGATGGACCGGGAGCGGTCTCGGGCCAAGATCATGAGTCCCGCCACGAGTTTGGTCGCGAGCGCGTTCCAGAACTCCGTGTCGCCACGATCGTTCGTTCCCATGGTGAGATCACGCGCGACGCGGGTGGCGTGCCGAAGGGTCGTGACGCCCTCTAAGGGATCCCAGGTCAAGCCGACGTCGCGGCCCGGCTCGAGGATTTGAACGTCGCCCATCGTTCGACGCCACTCGAGCGTCGTCTGCACGACGTCGCTCTTCACACTCGTAACGACGAGCGCGTCGCTCCAGCGCAGGAGAGCTGGCACCACGAGCGAGGTCGTCTTACCGGCCTGCGTGGGCCCGACGATCAGTAGGGAGCTTCGTGGCGCAATCGTGACGTAGGGACCGAGCGACACTCCCTGCCAGTATCGACGTCCGAGAATCGGTCGATCGTTCACGAGACGTCGCGCATCGCGGCGTCGGTGTCGACGAAGCGAAGATCGTTCGCGTCGGGTCGCACGCGAACGACGGATCGATGCGAACCGTAGCGTACGAGCGCCACTCCCTTGGGCAGTGCCTTCAGATAGTGCTCTTCGCGCGCTGAGAGACCGAGCGCGACGCCCATCTCGCGCGCTTCGTCGGGCGGCTGGCGAAAGAGCCACGCGGTTTCACACTCTCGAAGCAGTCCCTGGGCGCGCTCGCGTTGCGCGCTGCCCGCGTCACCGGCCGCGGCGACGTCGCTCCAGCGGTGCAGCACCAGGACGTGCGAAAGTCCTCTCGCTCGCGCGAGCTTCCACGAACCTTGCAACCAGCGAAGCGCGTCGGCGTCGCTCAACAGCGCCCACGCCTCGTCGATGACGAGGTAGCCCAGTTCGCCGCCGGGGACAAAGACCTGTTGGGCCGCGGCGACCGCACTCAACGCCGCCAGCGAAAGTGAGTTGGACGACCACTGCGCGGAGAGATCCAGAACCACGAGATCCCCCGAGAAGACCAGGGGATCGTTCTCGCCGTCGAAGAGTCCCGCGAGATCGCCGTAGATAAAGCGATACAGGATTAACGCGAGCGAACGCGGAGCGCTCGGTGTCGCGGCTTCCAAGTACACCGCCAAGAGTTGGTAGAGCGACCAGAGCACGCGCGCGGGGCGACGTGTTGGCAGCCGCTGCCAGACCTCGTCGAGCGCGAAGTGTTGATCACTGGTGAGCGGCGAGCCCTGAGCGCTCGCGAAAAGGGCCCGTAGGAGATTACGCCCCTCGCGCTCGTCACGAGAAAAGGGGCTACACCACCCGTCGCGACCGAGGGCCACCGGCACCGATCCGTGCAACGCGGCGAGTTCTGAGTACTCGCCCTTGGGGTCAATAACGACCGCTCGACGCCCACGACGAAGTGCGCGCTCGAGTTGCATCTTGACAATCGTGCTCTTGCCCGCTCCGATAGAGCCCGCCACGATGACGTTGGGGTTCGACACGAGGCCCGCGCCGTACGCGTCAAAGACGTCGAACACGAAGGACGAGCCGTGTTGCGCTTCGCCGAGACTCGAGCCCGAAAGACCGGTGCCCGCGTCGTGCGCGGGAACACGCAGACCCACGAGATCATTCGACGTCGCCCAGTGCGTCCACGCTCTCACCAACCCGGCCCTCCGGGCAGTTGTGCGTAGTACCACCGGGCCTGCAGACCCCATCCTCGCTCCAGGCGCAGTCCCGCGTCATGAGCGTGACGCCACACGAGAGCGCTTCGCTGTTGTACTTCGTCGAGGGACTCGCCGCGAACTATCACGAAGACCGCGAGGCGCAGCAACGACCGACCGCTCGCCACGAGCGCTTCGCGCTGTGAGAGACGCTCGAAGTTCCGGGACGAACGGGCCGTTCGTCGAAAGCCCGCGGCCCTCGAGGTCGCGTCGTCACTGCCCAAGCGGTGCACGGCTCTCGCGGCGAGGCGTTGGGCCTTCGCGCCCGCTACGACGTCAACGTGAAGGGCCAGGTCGAGCGGCGTGGTCGAACGCAGAAGTTGTTCCAAGAGACCACGCGCGGGAGGAACCGAGGAGAAGTCTCGCACGCGATAGATCCGCGCGAGTTGCTGCGTCGTTCGAAGGTAGGTGAATCGTTCGAGGACCCGAAGTGACGTGTAGTGCGTCACGCCAATCACCTCGAGCGCGAGGCTGTTGTTCAAGATCCAGCCGTCGGGTGCGGGTACGTCCACGGGGAGTGTCAACAACGTGGCCACGTCGTCGCCCGTCGTCACGACGTGCTGGGAAAAGTGTTGTCCGGCACGGGCCGCGCTACTGGCGTCGGCAAGCGCCGCGAGCGCTTCGGTGATGGTCACGTCGCGTCCCGACAGATCGAGTCGTCCGCGGTGGATCAGCTTGTGCCCTCGAAAGGCCACTTCGCCAACAGCCCAGAGAACAACGTCGTCACCAAACTCTCGAACGCTGAGCTCGTGCCAGTGCGAACGAAAGAGAAATCGAAGCGCGACGACGCACTGCTCGCTCAGGGTGAGTCCGTCGGAGCACGGCACGGCACCGACCACCAGCGCGAGGCCCGCGATGATTTCCACGAGCGGCGCGCGCGGACTCATCACCCAATCACTCGCTAGTCCCACGCCCACGATCACGAGGACCGCTTGATGACGACGAATTCCGATCCAGCGAGCGTCGGCGTCCGACTCACCGAGACGCAGGTTCTCACTCATCGAAGTGCCACCCGACGACGGGACCTCCTTCGTCACGTCGATACGCCACGTGACCGCCGCGCAGGCGAGGCGTGCCGATTGGTGGTGGTGGCCGCTCACCGTCGAACGAGGGCATCGGCGTCTCCGGCGTGCCCGGCCACGTCTCTAGGCCGAGGTCCTCCGCGCGCTCGGGCGGACCGGGCACGGGAACCTGCGGCGCCAACGAGCGAACGACGGTTGCGACGGGTGACGAAGGCGCGTTCGTCACCGCGCGCGTCGCGCGCGAGCGTAGACCCTCGAGATTGTGCAGAGCCGACTGCTCTATGAAGGGAATCACTCGAAGCAACAGGAACGGCGTGCCCGTCGCGAGGAGCAACGTCACCGCGCCGGTGATGACCTCAGTCGCCGAGGAACCTTGCAGCTCACCTAACCCGAGAACCAGGGCGACCACGATGATGAACTTGCTCGCCGCCACGGCGAGAAACGTTTCGCAGAGACGCCAACTGAGTCGCCGCATCGAGGGAAACGTCGACAACGGCACCACAATGGGGACGAGAACGAGCAGGAGCGTCAGGACTACCGTGCGCACGATGAGTTCGCACCACAAGAGCATCGCGCCAATCACCACCAGAGAAGCGAGCAAGAAGACCCCGAAGCCGGGCGTCGAGGGGGTGAGGCCGGTGAGCGCCTTGGCGAGCGACGCTTCGTGTTGGGCCACCGAACTCGCCGCCGTCGCGGACATCTGATTGACTGCCTGGAGCACCAGTGACGCGAGGGGCCGGGCCAGCGCGATGCCCGCCACGCAGGCCGGCGCCACGCCCAAATAGACCCGCCAGAGCATCGAGGCTTCGCCGTGACGCAGCGCCTGCAACGTTGTGACCAAGAGACCAATCATCATGAGCACGGGCGCCAACACGAGCAACGTCGTGAACTCCGCCTTGGCGCCACTAAGAACGGTCGAAGGTTCGCTCGCCGTCATCAACACTTTTCCAACGGCACCGAGTAACCACTGCACGCTCGCGACGATCCAGCTCGTCAGAGCGTTGAAGAGATCGTTAGTCGTTGACCTTGCAACCGAGGTGACGCACGACGCGGGCGAGACAATGCAACGAAGGACGCTCATCCGTGAACACGTAGTCCCGCGTTGAAGAAGAAGTTGATGAGACTAGGCGCCGCACCGATGAGTATCGCCGCCGCGAGCGACGTCAGTACCGCGCGACGACCCTGCGAGGACTGATGCATGTTTTGCGTGTGACTTCCCACCGCCCACAACGCCGCACCCAGTAGGAGGGCCACGAGCGCGCCAATCAGCGCCCACGAGGCGATTCCGTCAGCAATCGACTGCAGCGCGGCACTTCCCGGAAGGTCCGAAGTAGAAGGGCTCAGGCTCACATTGGCGAAGAACATGGTGGTCTCACTTTCGAAGAGGAGTCCCCAACGGTCGCTATCGCCACTCGCGTGAGCGCGTCTGCGAGACTGGTTACGTGCTCCTTGCCTCGACAAAAAACGTGATTTCGCTCTGGCCTCCCCTCGCCCTCTACGGCGCCGCCGCGGGCGTCTTAGTCATGGGCGTCGTGATGGGCATACTCCTCTTTCGCCGCCGTGGACATCGCGCGATCGCCCAACGACTGACCGCGCTCGCCTCGCGACTCGCTGCCGAACCCCACAACGACGACGGCAAGGTCGAATCCGCGTTGAGTTACCTCGAAGAGGTCACCGGCGCGGCCCACAACGCGGTCAGCGAATCGAGCGCGGAGTCCGTGCGACTGCGTCGGTCACTCGACACCTTGCCGCTCGGCCTCGTTCTCTGTGACGAGGCCGGTGGCGTCATCTTTCGTAACACCCAAGCCGAGAACTTGATGGCCAGTCGCTACGGCGACGCCATCGCGGCCCAGGCCGTCACCGACGTACTCGCCGAAGGTTGGGCGAGCGGCATGGCGGAGCGCTCGATCGACATCTACGGTCCCCCACGGCGCACCTTGACCATTCGCGCCACCGTCATCGATGACGGACGCCGCTCGCTCGGCGTGCTCGCGGTCATCGAAGACGTTTCGGAACGTCGACGTCTCGAAGACATTCGGCGTGACTTCATCGCGAACGTGAGCCACGAGTTGAAGACCCCCATGGGGGCACTCGGACTCTTGGCAGAGACGTTGCAGGTGGAGCGCGACCCCGCGGTTGCGCAGCGACTCGCCGAGCGCATCAACTCCGAGGCCTTTCGCGTCAATCGAATCATCGAAGATCTTCTCGATCTCTCGCGTATTGAAGGACAAGGCTCTCCTACCCGTGAACCCATCGCCGTCTCGCTGATCGTGGCCGACGCGATCGAGCGTATTCGCACCGCCGCCGAACAGCACGAGGTGAAAATCAATTTCGAAGAACCCGAGACCAATCAGGTCGTCTTTGGGGATCGACGTCAACTCACTTCAGCTCTGCACGCGCTGTTGGAGAACGCGGTCGTCTACTCGCCTCGAGACGGCACGGTTGACATCGCCATCCATCGGGTCGAAGCCTCGCTCAGTGACGAGGGCGCGAGCATCGGGCCCTGCGTGCACGTCGAGATCCGCGACCACGGCGTGGGCATACCCGCGAAGGACTTGGAGCGAATCTTCGAGCGCTTCTATCGCGTCGACCCGGGCCGAGCGCGCGAAACTGGAGGCACCGGGCTCGGGCTCAGTATCGTTCGACACGTGGCACAAAATCACGGCGGCACGGTGCTCGTCGACTCACGAGAGGGCGAGGGTTCGACCTTTACTCTGGAACTCCCGCTCAACCAGCAATGACGAAGAAACAGCCGAGCGAGCAGCGCGCCAGCGTCCTCATCGTTGAGGACGAAGAGTCCTTCATCGACGCACTCACCATTGGTCTTGATCGCGAAGGCTTCGACGTGACAATCGCGCGTGACGGTCAACAGGCCCTGGCTATTTTCGCTAAGGCCACCTTCGACGTCGTGCTGCTCGATCTCATGTTGCCCAAAATGTCCGGACTCGACGTCTGTCGGTCAATGCGCGCAACGAGCAACGTGCCGATCATCATCGTGAGCGCCAAGGGTGAAGAGGTCGACATGGTGTTGATGCTCGAAATGGGCGCCGACGACTACGTCACCAAGCCCTACCGGCTCCGTGAACTCGTCGCTCGTATTCGCGCCGTACTTCGTCGACGTCAGCGACCTGATCAAGTAGAAGTCGATGAGGAGATCTCCCTCGGCAACATTCGCATGGACATCGACGCGCGACGCTGTTTCGTGAACGGCGATGAGATCAAACTGCGCAAGAAGGAGTTCGCCCTCCTTCGCCTCCTGCTCGAGAATCCCGGACGCGTCCTCACCCGCGAAGTTCTCATCGATCGCGTGTGGGGCAGCGACTACGTCGGCGACACCAAGACGCTCGACGTGCACATCAAGCGCCTGCGCACGCTGATCGAGGACGAGCCTAAGAACCCCACCCACATCACGACCGTGCGTGGCGTGGGCTATCGCTTCGAGGTTACGAAGGCCTAGGTCGAATCGTCGTTTCGCCGCCCATGTAGGGAGCGAGGACGCCGGGTAGCGCCACCGATCCGTCGGCCTGACGGTAGGTCTCGACGAGCGCGGCCCAGATGCGAGCCCACGCGAGCGCCGAGCCATTCACGGTGTGGACCAGCGCCGTCGAACCGTCACTCCTTCGATAACGCACGTTGGCCCGCCGGGCCTGAAAGTCACGGAACCAACTGACGGAGGAGACCTCCAGCCACCGATCGACCCCGGGACTAAAGACTTCGAGGTCGATCGTGTACGCCGAGGCCGTACCCAGGTCGCCGGTGCAGAGATTCAAGAGTCGATAGGTCAGGCCGAGCGCCTGCAGGAGTTCCTCGGCTCGACGCAAGATGTCGGCGTGGGCCTCGTCGGCCTGATCGGGCGTGCAGTACGCGAAGAGCTCGACCTTGTCGAACTCGTGCACGCGCAGTAGCCCCCTCGTGTCCCTACCGGCGGCGCCGGCCTCGCGGCGAAAGCACGCCGTTTGCGCCGTCAGGCGCACGGGCAACGACGCCTCGTCGAGTATCTCGCCTCGGTGCAACGAGGTCAGGGGTACTTCGCTCGTGGGTATTGCCCAGAGCCCGTCGCGCTCGATCAGGTACATGTCGTCGGCCGACTTGGGCAAGTGGCCGGTCGACATCATGGTCTCGGTCAGGGCGAAGCTCGGCGGGCGAATCTCTTCGTAGGCATCCGCGTGACGATCGAGCGCAAAGAAACCCAGCGCGCGCAACAGTCGTGACCCGGCGCCGCGATAGAGCGGGAACATCGATCCCGCGATCTTCGCGCCGGACTCCATGTCCAAGATTCCGAGTTCGGTGCCTATCTCCCAGTGGGGTACGCGTTGATAGTCGCGGTAGGTCGGGATCGGTGTTCCCTTATCCATGTCGACCCACCAACGACGTAGCTCCACGTTGTCGCTCTCATCGACACCGTCGGGAACTCTGGGGTCCGGAACGTTCGGCACCATCAGCATGATGTCGCGCAGCTTCGTCGCGACCGCTTCGCTGGCCTCGCTCAAGAGACGTTCCTCGTCGCCGAGCGCCCGGCTCGCCGCGGCGATCGAGTCCGCGCCCGCGGCGTCGTTGTGGCGTCGGGCCTCTCCCACCTGACGAGAGAGTTCCTTCACCAGGGCCCGATGCCCTTCGGCCTCTTGGAGACGTCGACGATGCTCGACGTCGAGTGCCAAAATCTCGTCCATTGTGTCCGACGAGACGCCCCGGCGGGCCAGGGCCGCCTTCACGGCGTCGGGTTCACGGCGTAGTTGGACGAGATCAATCATGGATGAAGCCTACATAGACGTCGTCAATGGGTTCTTGGAACCGTCTAGGTTCGTCAGGGATGAGTTTCGCCGTCGACGTCAACCATCTCGAAGTTAACTTCGGGGACCTTCGTGCGGTCAACGACGTCACGCTCACCGTCAACTACGGCGAAGTCGTGGCCCTGTTAGGTCCCAACGGTGCGGGCAAGACGACACTCGTCGAGACGTTGCTCGGCTTTCGTTCTCCCGACGCGGGCACGGTACGCCTGCACGGTCTAAACCCGACGCGCGATCACCGAGAGGTCGTCACGCGAACCGGTGCGCTCCTCCAACGAGGCGGTGTGTGGGCGCCGATGTCGCCGCGTGACGTGCTGCGACTCACCGCGTCGTACTACGACGCACCGCGCGACGTCAGTGAACTGCTCGCGCTGCTCGACCTCGAACGGTGCGCGAAGACGCCCTGGCGACGGTTGAGTGGTGGCGAGCAGCAGCGTACGTTGCTCGCTCTGGCTCTCCTCGGGCGGCCGCGGGCCCTCGTGCTCGACGAACCAACGACGGCCGTCGACCCCGAAGGACGCCAGGTCATTCGCGAACTCATTACCTTGGAGCGAGACCGCGGGTGCGCTCTCTTTCTCACGACCCACGAGCTCAACGAAGCCGAGCGTCTCGCCTCTCGCCTCGTCATCATGCACCAAGGTCGTGTGCTCGCCCAGGGCACCCTCGACGAACTCGCGGGAACGCCCGAGATGATTGTCCAATCATCCGGTCCCGTGAATCCGTTGGCCCTCGGAGCCCTGTTGGGCTGCGAGGTGACACTCGACAATCCCCTACAGCTTCGTTGTGCGGTAACGTCCACGCCCGAACGAATAGCCCTGATCTCGAACTATCTCGCCGGCCTCGGGCTTTCCATGGTGTCGCTTCGAACACGGGCGTCGCTCGAAGAGCGTTACCTCGAACTCATCAGCGAAGTACGAAGCGACGCGTCGTCGTGAGAGCGTGGTGGGCCCAGACCCGTGCCGAAGTCTCGATGACGGTTCGTCGCGGTGAGACGCTCCTACTCACCATCGGCATCCCGGTGTTGCTCCTGCTCTTCTTCTCACTCACCCACGTCACCGCTTCCCCGGACCAGCATCGCGTGGACTTCATCGCGCCGGGCATCTTGGCGCTGTGCGTGCTCTCCACTTCACTCGTGGCTCTGTCGATCGCGACGGGCTTCGAACGCTCATCGGGCGTGTTACGACGTCTGCACGTGACGCCCCTCGGACAGCGCCGACTTATTGGCGCAAAGATCTCGGGCGTTCTCGTCACTGAAGCGATTCAGGTCGTCGTTCTTTGCGCCGTGGCGCTGCTCTTGAAGTGGCGCCCCGACGGCGGATTCGTCGGCGCCCTAGACGTCGTACTCGCGTTGCTGCTCGGAACCGTCGGATTTGCGGGCATCGGCCTCGCGCTCGCGGGACGACTTCGTGCGGAAGTAAATCTTGCCGCGAGCAACGGCCTCTACCTGGTGCTGCTCTTGCTCTCGGGGATTGTGGTGCCCCTTTCGTCAATGCCGTCGGTCGTTCGAAAGATCGTGATCGCGCTACCCTCGGGCGCGATGGCCGAGGCGCTTCACCGCGTGCTGGGACAGGGTCTCACGCCCACACGGGCGGACTGGCTGTCGCTCGCCGCCTGGGCCATCGTCGCGCCACTGCTCGCGGCGCGGACGTTTCGCTTCGACTAGGCCGACTTCAGTTTCACGATGCCGCCGGCCAGTTGCTTTTTTGGAATCGCGCCAATATAGACCTGGGTCACCACGCCCTTGGCGTTCACAAAGACGCTTTCGGGCAAGGCGCCAAAACCGAAGATACCGGTCGTCACGTTGCCGTTGGGATCAGAAGCCACCGGAAAGGTGACGTCGTCTTTTTTTATCATGGACTTTGCGGGCGATACTTTGTCGTCGGCGTCGACCGCGATGACCTCCACGGGACTCGGACTGTGTGTGCGAATGTAGGTGGCGATCTGGGGCATCTCGCTCTTACAAGGTCCGCAGTAACTCGCAAAGAAGATCAAGACACCAGCATGACCGGACTCCCACGGCGCTCTGACTTTCCCGCCGTTGAGCCCAGCGAGTGTAAATCCCTTCACGTTCTTGCCCACCAACACGTTCGTGGGCGAGTTCGTCGCCCGTCCTCCGGTGAGAACCGAGACCACCGTAATCAGGACAATCGCCGCGACGACGCCGACGGAAATCAACATCTTGCGAGACGGGCGCCTCGGGGGAGTCTCAATGGTTTCGGACAAGAACATCAACCGCCATCAAAATAAAGAGGGCCGAGAGGTACGTGATGGAGAAGTGAAACAGGCGCATCGCTTCCGCGACGTTGGCCTTGTCGACTCGAGCGTGTCGATAGAGACGAAGCGCGTAGAACGTGAACATCGCTCCAAGCACCGTGGCGGACACCGCGTACACCCAGCCGAGATGCGCACTCGGGCCAATGATCAGCGTAAGCGCCCACATCAAGACCGAGTAGATGAGAATCTCCAGCGTGGTGCGACGCAGTGACGCGACGACGGGCATCATGGGCACGTGCGCGGCCGCGTAGTCGTCGCGATAACGAACGGCCAGCGCCCAGAAGTGCGGCGGCGTCCAGATGAAGATGACGAGGAACAACAACACCGGCGTCCAGCCGAGGGAGTTCGTCACGGCCGACCAGCCAATGAGTGCCGGCACCGCGCCAGCCGCGCCCCCGATGACGATGTTCTGCTTCGAGCGGCGCTTCAAGATCATGGTGTAGACGACGACGTAGAAAGCCGTCGCGGACATGGCCAGCCAGGCCGAGAGTTGGTTGACCCAGATCGCGAGTACTAGAAACGCGACGATTTCGAGCGCGCCGGCGAACAGGGCGGCTGAACGAGGCGACATGACGCCCGTCACCAGGGGACGTCGCTTCGTTCTCTCCATAATCGCGTCGATGTCGCGGTCGAACACCATGTTGAACGCGTTCGCGCCACCCGCCGCGAGCGTGCCGCCGATAAGTGTCGCCACGATGAGCCACAGTTTCGGAAATCCGTTCGCCGCCACGATCATCGTGGGCACGGTCGTCACGAGAAGAAGTTCAATAATGCGCGGCTTCGTGAGGGCGACGTAACCCTTCAGGACGTCGCTCGCCGAGAACGACGAAGTAGCGGAAACAGTCACGGGGAATATTCTACGGGTCGGGCAATTCCCTAGGCTAGGTAGGTGCTTGCCTCGCTACGTCGCCGCGTGACCGGTCCAGTGTTTCGTTGGTTCGCCCTCGCTTCCTTCATCTCCATGATCGTCATTGTCCTCACCGGTGCGGCCGTTCGTCTCTCGGGGTCGGGCCTCGGTTGTCCCGACTGGCCGACCTGCTTTCAACATCGAATCACCAGTTCGTCAAGTATTCATTCCAAGATTGAGTTCGGCAATCGATTAGTCACGATTTCGCTCATTGTGATCATTGGGGCGACGTTCCTCGCTGCGTGGCTTCGAGAAAAACGGCGCCGCGACCTCATCATCTTGTCGGGTGCGTTGGTCCTCGGCGTCGTCGCCGACGCGATTCTCGGCGCCCTGGTCGTCTACTCCGAGCTCAATGCCTACTTGGTGTCCCTGCACATGCTCTTGAGTCTGACGATGGTGGTTCTGGCCGCCCTGCTCTATCACCATTCGAAGTATCTCTACGGCGAAGGCGCCCGAAACGACGTGCGCGATCCCTACTTTCGCGCGGTGGCGCGCGCGCTGTGGATACCCTTTTCGGTGCTCGTGCTGACGGGTACGGCGACGACGGGCTCGGGACCCCACGCCGGAAACTCCCAGGGCCAACTCGTCGCGCGACGTTTGCCCTTCGCCCTCTCGTCGGCCGCGTGGGTGCACTCGCTCGCGGCGGTGCTCTTCATCGGTCTGGTAGTGGGGCTCCTCCTCGCCATTTGGCGCAGTGGCGCGCCAACGGCTCTGAAACTTGGCGTTCGTCGCCTCGTCTATATCTCGCTCATCCAAGCCACGATTGGCGCGACGCAGTACCTCACGCACTTGCCGGCCTGGCTCGTGGAACTCCACGTGGCTGGCGCCATCTCGCTCACCATCGGGCTCACCCAGTTCAATGTGCGCCAAAGCGCCCGCGACCGCGTGCCCGGAACGAAGAGAACGCCACTTCCCGCAGCGGCGAGCGCCGCGTAACTCGATCGACCCGGCGCCCACGCCAAAAGATGCACGCCGCAACCACGAAGTGGCCTCGTGCGACAATGAAGCCATGAACAATGACGCGTCACGGATCAGGACTGTGGCCCCCCGTGACTGAAGAAGAGTCCCACGGCCACTCCTATTCATTGGCACCCGGCGGTGACGTTCGCTACGTACTCATCGCGTTAGTTCTCATCTCTCTGTTCCTCGTCGGCGAAGTAGTGGCCGCGATTCTTGGTACGTCGCTCGCCCTCTTCGCCGACGCCGGGCATATGTTGAGTGACGTGTCGGCGCTCGCCATGAGCGCGTGGGCGCTGCGTCTCGCGAAGCGACCAGCCCAGGGACGCTGGACCTTCGGCCTAAAGCGCGCCGAGATTCTTAGCGCGGCGGCGAATGGCGTAACGCTCGTCGCCGTCGCCCTCCTCATTGCGGTTGAGGCCATTCAACGACTCATCACTCCCCATCACGTCGCCGGTGGCCTGGTTCTCGTCGTGGCGATCGTGGGCGCCCTCGTCAACGTGGTCGCGGCCTACGTCCTCGCGAAGGCCAATCGACGGAATCTCAACATTCGTGGTGCCTACCTGCACGTCGTGACCGACCTCTACGCCTTCATCGGAACGGCCATTGCGGGACTGGTGATCGTCACGACCGGTTGGCAGAGGGCCGACCCGATTGCTTCACTCTTCGTCGTCGCGCTCATGGCCCGCTCGGCGTGGGGCCTCTTGCGTGACGCCGGGAGAATCCTCCTTCAAGGCACCCCGGACAACCTGAGTCTGAGCGACGTCCGAGCTCACTTGGTCAAGGTCGAACACGTCCTCGACGTTCACGATCTTCACGCGTGGACGGTGGCGTCCGATCTTCCGACCCTCTCGGCGCACGTCGTGGTGGAGGACCGCTGCTTTGATAGCGGTCACGTGCCGCGAATTCTCGACGCGTTGCAATCGTGTCTCACCGAACACTTCGCCATTGAGCACGCGACGTTTCAACTTGAACCCGCTACGCACGTTTCCCACGAAGAGGGCCTGCACCCCTAGGCGGTTAAAGAGGTCCGCGGTGTCGGTAGTGATCGGCTGGTCGGCCGTGACGTCTTCGCTCGGCGGCACGCGGTGTTGTTGTCCCGACGCATCAGCAGTCGGTGTGAGAGTCGTGGCGTAATCAACAGCCCGCGGACGCGATGTTTTGCACAGGCGCATCGAAGCGAATCTGGTCGCGCACCCATCGGCGCGACCTGTGGAGAAAATCGCTCCGACCGCGAGGGACGACTTTTGGGACCTTTGGCCCTAGTCGTTACCACCTTGCTTTGGCCTATGATGCTTTACGAGATGAAACAGGAGAGATAACGGTGTCGCTAACTCACTTTGCCGCTCTCTTACCTCTCGACACGCTCGGGCACTACTTGCACTGGCACTTCATTCAGATCAGCGTCGCCAACTTCGTCGTGATCGTGTTGATGGTGTTCACGTTCATCGCCGCCATCTTCGCTCCGTTCCCTGGTCGGCGTCGACGTAAGGAGAATCAGTGACCTACACCGAGATAGAACGCCAATGGACGACTCGCTTGCGTCGGCGTTTCGTGCGCCTCCTTCCTCCCGAGAAGCTGCTCCCCGACACGCAACCGACGTACGTGTCGTCGTGGATCTACGTCTTTGGCGTCACGACCCTGGCCGCGCTCGCCGTCGTCATCGCCTCGGGCTGTCTCCTCGCGCTGCGCGGTCCTCAGTGGTGGCACACCTCGTCGGTGGGCCACTTCGTGAACTCTTTGCACCTCTGGAGCGTGGAGATCTTCTTCTTCGCCATGGTCGTGCACCTATGGGGCAAGTACTTCATGGCCGCCTGGCGCGGAGGACGCGCGCTGACGTGGATGACCGGCGTCGTGACGTTCTTGACGTCGATCGCGGCCGCTTTCACCGGGTACGTAAGTCAGAGCAACTTTGACTCACAGTGGATCTCCACCCAGGCCAAGGACGGCATCAACGCGACCGGTGCGGGCGCGTACTTCAACGTCTTGAACCTGGGCCAGATGTTGATGTGGCACATCGTGCTCTTGCCGTTGGCGGCCATCGTCTTAACTGGTCTTCACGTGATTCTCGTTCGCGTCAAGGGCGTCGTGCCGCCCTTTGAGGAGCCCGTCAAGGTGAGCCAGTGATGTCGAAGCGCTTTCGCCCAGACGTCGACGTCGCACCCTGGAAGGGTGGCCACAGTCCCTACGACATCATCAAAGAGGGCACTATCGCCCTCGTCGTCGTGGGACTCTTGACGCTGATCCTCGCCGTCGTCTTTGGTTCACCGGACGAGCTGGCCATCACCATTAAGACCTGGTCCAACGCGACGCCGCTGGACTTCGCGGCAACGGCCCTGAGTGAACTTAATCTGACGTCGGGTACGGCGCAGTACGGCGCGCCGTACAACAACGCCTCAACCGGGCAGCAGCTAGGTCCCCTCCAACTCGCCAAGTGGGTCGGCGCGCGAATCCCGATCAACACCGTCAACGACTTCGTTATCGATCCCTTGAAGTCGCTCCCCGCCCAACCCGACTTGTCGACTGGTCTGAAACAGTGGTCGAGCGCTTCTTCAGCCACTCGCTCGCACTGGGTTTCGAGTTACACAAAGGCGTCGGCCAAGATGACCTTCGTCAACGGACAAGTCACGGTGACGGCCAGCGACGTGGGGCCCTTGCCCGTACTGATCAACAATCTCACCGAGATGGCCCGATCGGGCGCGTTGGACCAGGCGCTCGTCACGCAGGCGGGTTTCTACACCACGGACTTCACGCTGCCGCTTCTGTTTTTGGCCGACGGCAGCTACTTGGCGAGCCTGGCCGATCACCAACACCTCACGGGTGACCAGTGGGGCATGATGAACGAGACGGGCAACTATCCCGGCCAGGCCTGGCTGTGGCTGTACACCTTCTGGTACCAGATTCCACCCTTCAACGCGAGCGGCAACGGTGACGTGCTCGTCTGGGGCCTGATGATGGCGCTGTCGGTCGTATTGCTCCTCGTGCCCTTCATCCCGGGGCTACGCTCCATACCGCGCAAGACCCGCATCTATCGAGTGATCTGGCGAGAGCACTACCAGAGCGTCGCCAAGGAGTAGCCGCGGCTCGCCGCGGCGGTAAAACGAGTGGAGACGATGGGGATCGAACCCACGACCTCAGGCTNNNCAGGAGTTCGCGTTCGACGTCGGCCCAGTGCAACGGTGTCTCTTCCACCGGGACGCCGTGGTCTTCCGCGTGAGCGAAGATCACGAAAGCCACCCACCACATCGGCAGGTAGCACCCGAATTTGGCGACGAAGCCCGCGAGCTGTTGATCGAACAGTGGTGTCATATGCAACAGCGNNGTGAAGATCCGAGTACAAGGGATGACGCGAGAAGATCCACACGAACGAAAGACTCGTCACGACGATCGAGGAACCGAACAGGTAGCCCGCTCGAGCGATCGGTGAGAGTCGATGCGTCCCGGGCATCACGGCGAGCGCGGGAATCCACAACAAGACGCCCACGGCGAGCACCACCANNCCGTCACGACAACGAGAGCGAGACCCGGGTGCGCGAGCTTTCGAGCGACGAAGTCCACGGGTGTCGGACGAGTGAGACGAGCCAGAGCGGTGGTGGGCAAACTGAGTATCAGAAGCGGCGCCACCAACAACATGACGACTAGGCGCTGCGCGGTGGCGACGCTGAGCGAGACTTTCGCCGCGATGTCGCCGATCGGCCAGACCGTCACCACGAGCAACGCGAGAAGAGCGTAACGGGCCAACCGGCGCTGGTGCGAAGAGGTGACCAACAAGTGGTGGGCCACTCCAGCCGCGATGATGACAGTCGCTACGAAAGGATGCAAGTGGAAGGGTAAGAGCGCGGCCACGTCGCTACGGTAACGGTCCCGGACCGTCGAATCCAGCCCCGGCTCGTTATTGCCCGATGGGTCCTAGGTACTGGCTCTCGCCGCCGCGACCGACTTGCCTCGAAAGCGCGGTCCGACTCTCGTCACGATCAACACCGTCATCACGAAGTCGGTCACCACTATGCAACCAGGAAAGAGGGCGCCTTCGGTCGTGAAGACCTTCAGCGTCAAGATCGTGAGAGCGCAGTTAAGACATCCCATAACGAAGACCCACGGTGACTCGGTGTTGGGCGCGATCCACGACTTTCTCAGCGTCGGTAGCGCCGCGACCTGATCGGCGCCGACGAAGGAGATCAACGCGATCGTGGGTTCATGGATGAGCGCCCAAAACACCAACCCCGCGAGGGAGATCGCCCCGCAGAAGATATCGAAGGCGCCGATCTTCCATACGCTGTGCCGATTCTTGAATGACGCGAACACGACCACGCAAGGGACGAGTCCCAGCATCAAGGTCATCCACGACGCCAGGCCCACGTGCTGTTGAATCTCGACGCCAAACGCCAGAACGCCCTCCAGGCCCCAGAGCGACCACGTGACGCGGTTGGGGGACGTCACGCCGCGCAACGTCGCGCGAACGTAGCCGTAGCCGCCAACGGCGGCGAGCAACATCGCGAGATAGACGAAACGCGGATCAATCACCACTCAAGTCTGCCTGTTCGATCACTCGTGGACAACACGACCACGAAGGGCGGCGAAGCACTTCCAGTAACCTCGGCCAGCGTGGACGTCAAGGAGTTCTTGGGTATCGAGCGCGTAAGTGAGACGACGTGGCGCTTTCTGGTCACCGAACGTCTCGTCACGCCGGGAAGGTTTCTCTTCGGTGGCTGTGGTTTGGCGTCGGGCATCGTGGGGCTCGAAGAAGCCAGCGAGCGTCCCACCATCTACGCCGCCGCGCACTACCTCTCCTTTGCCCGGCTCGGTGCCGAGGTCCTCGTGAAGGTGGACCTCGCGGTCGTGGGTGGTCGCGTCACCCAGGGCCGGGCCACGACGTACGTGGACGATCGCGAGATTCTGACCGTGAACGCCGCGCTCGGCACGGGACAACTCACCTCGCCCACGCCGTGGCTGAGGATGCCGGACGTTCCAGCGCCCGAAGACTGCCCGGCTCGCGTCATGCCTCAACGCTTCGACAACTCAATCTTCAATCACCTCGAGACCCGCGTGGCCCTGGGCCGAACGTTCGACGAACTCGACGCCACGCCCGGCTCGCCAGTGTCGGCGTTATGGGCGCGCGTCGCCAGCCACTTAGAGCCGTCGGCGGCGACGCTCGCCATCTTCGGTGATCTCGTCTCGGGTGGCGCCTCGCAACCGCTCGGACGCAGCACGATGGGGCGAAGCCTCGACAACACCATTCGCGTCGCGTCGTTAGAACCAACGGAGTGGGTCCTCATTGAAATTCACATGCACGCGCTCGCCGGGGGTTTCGCTCAGGGCACGGGGTACCTGTGGAGCCGCGACGGAACGTTGCTCGGTACCGCGAGTCAGTCCATGTCCTCAAAGTTTTGGGAGCCGCCCAACTCCTAGAGCGCCCGCGACGCTGGTGTAGATTGGTATCCCTGCGGGGCTATAGCTCAGTCGGTTAGAGCGCGTCACTGATAATGACGAGGTCGTAAGTTCGATTCTTACTAGCCCCACCACGAAGTCCCAGCGACCTCTTCGTCGAGCCGAGTTAAGGGCCCCGACGCCAGCGCGCTCGGTGCGATACCTTACGAGTAATGAGACTGTTCCGGCGTTTTAGGAAAAACAGAGATTCGGCTACGCCGGACGCCAGCTCCGGTCCTCACCACCGTGAGGCCGCTAATCCCCTCGAAGAGATCGCGGAAGTAGACGAGACGACGTCACCGGATGGTTCCCTTTCGTCCCGGATGGCCTTTGGGTTGCCGGTCATTGGTATGCAAGCGGAAAAGCAACCAGTTGCCGCCGAGGAGATTCGAGTCGCCGCGGACCCCGAAGACGACAGCGCCCAAGAAATGCTCATCGAGCACGAGCGCGAGGCCGAAGAGCGCGACCGCTAAAGAGCGAGCGAATCCCCTCGGTTCTTCACGGCGAACGTTCATCAACGCCTTCTAACGTCCCTCGGGTCTGATTGACGCCGTCGTGCGCCGTCACCAACGACGAAGATCGTCGCACCCGATCGACTCGTTCGCTCTTCACGTTGGCGACGTGGCGACGTTGGTTCGTAGCCACGAGCATTGGTCGATGTTTCGAGCGCACTCCACCGTGATCCCACGGAACTGACCGAGCTCGCACGAGCCAAGTTCTAGAATTCATCGTCACATGCCCTTCAATGCTTATCGAACGTTTCGCTCGAGCAAAGTGCCGAGGATCAACGGCGTCTTTTGGTTCTTGAAGCTCCTCACGACGGCGATGGGTGAGTCGACGTCGGACTACTTTGTTCATCGAATCAACCCCGAACTCGCCGTGCTCGGCGGGGGCGTGGTCTTCGTCATCGTTCTGTGGAACCAACTTCGAGCTCCACGTTTCTTCACCACGGCCTACTGGGCGGCGGTCGTCATGGTCAGCGTCTTTGGCACGATGTGCGCCGACGTATTGCACGTTGGCTTCGGTGTTCCCTACGTGGTCTCGGCGTCGTCGTTCGCGATTCTGCTGGTCGCCACCTTCGTGGCGTGGTCAAGAGTTGAACACACGCTCTCGATTCACAGCATCTACACCACTCGACGAGAACTCTTCTACTGGGCCGCGATTACGATCACGTTCGCGCTCGGCACGGCGGTGGGTGACATGACGGCCTACACCTTTAACTTCGGTTATCTGAAATCGGGCATTCTCTTCGCCGTTATCTTCTGTCTGCCGCCCTTCGGTTACCGGGTCCTTCGCCTCAACGCCGTAGCGATGTTCTGGGCGGCGTACATTCTCACGCGCCCGCTCGGGGCGTCCTTCTCCGACTACCTAGGTGTCTCGCAAGTGCGCGGAGGGCTGAACTGGGGGCCCGGCAACGTGGCGCTCATGTTCACGCTGTTGATCGCGATCGTCGTGGGTGTCGTCGTCTGGCGAGAACGAGACGTCCCGCCGGTGCTCCGTCACTAGTCGGCGCGGTGCAGAAGAAACGTACCCGTCGAACGGCTCACCAGCTTGTCCTCAGCGTTGGTCATGACGGCCTCGCCAAAACCAACGTGTCGCGTGAGACGCACGACCTGGCCCCGAAATTGGTAGGGCTCGCCGAGCAGCGCCGGGCGAAGGAGCTCGGTCGTCATCTCAATCGTCGCCTGCGCGCGATCACGGGCGCGCAGAGCGGCGTTGATCGCAAAGTTCATCGCCGCGTCCAGCAGGAGCGCGTGCACACCGGCTTGGACGCTGCCGTGGGGATTGCAGGCCAGCTCACTCGGGAGAAAGCGGCCACTGGCCCAACCGAGGTCTTCACCGTCGACGCCGTAGTGCTCGAAGCTTCCTCCGACGGCGCCAATGAGGTCCATGCCGCCATCGCCGAGCCAACGGTCCATGTTCTTTTCCACGTCACTCACGCCCGCGACGATAGTGCGAACGCACGCCTAGGCTTCGCGCGGTGGGTTTTACTCACCTCAAGTGAAGGAGAGCAATGCCAACTGCGGTCATTGTGGATGCCGTTCGCACCCCTGGGGGAAAGCGCAACGGGAAACTGAAGAACTGGCACGCCGTCGACCTCGCGTCCGAGGCCCTACGAGCACTGGTCACTCGCAACAACCTCGATCCGAGCCTGGTCGACGACGTCATTATGGGTTGCGTTTCCCAGGTCGGCGAACAGGCCTTCAACGTGGGTAGAAGCGCCGTGCTCGCGGCCGGTTGGCCCGAATCGGTGCCCGCGACCACGATTGATCGCCAGTGCGGCTCCTCGCAACAGGCGCTGCACTTCGCCGCCCAGGGCGTCATGTCCGGCGCCTACGACGTGGTGGTCGCCGCCGGCGTCGAAGTGATGACCCGCGTCGGAATGGGATCGTCCATTGGCAAAGACGCTGGCTGGCCCTTTGGTCCGCGCGTCGCCGAGCGCTACGAGCCGGTGGGCGGACTAAAGAATCAAGGCATTAGCGCGGAGATGATCGCGGACTAGTGGGGCATCTCACGTGAAGAGCTCGACGAGTTCTCCGTAGAGAGTCACCGTCGGGCCGCGAGAGCCACGGCCGAAGGTCGTTTCGAGCGCGAGATCGTTCCGGTCTACGTTCGTGACGACGACGGGCTCGCGACCGACGAACTCATGACGAGTGACGAGGGCATACGTCCCGATTCGAGCGTGGAGTCGTTGGCCAACCTCAAGCCCGCGTTCAAAGAGAACGGCAAGGTCACCGCCGGCAACTCCTCCCAGATCACCGACGGTGCGTCGGCCGTTCTCATCATGAGTGAAGAGAAGGCTCGCGAACTCGGCTACACGCCTCGCGCCAAGTTTCACTCGTTCGCGCTGGCCGGGGTCGACCCCGTGACGATGCTCACCGGTCCCATCCCCGCTACCACCAAAGTGCTCGAGCGCGCGGGACTAACCCTGGACGACATCGATCTCGTCGAGATCAACGAGGCCTTCGCGTCGGTGGTATTGGCGTGGCAAAAGGAACACAAGGTGGACCTCGCGAAGGTGAACGTGAACGGTGGAGCGATCGCGCTCGGTCACCCGCTCGGCGCGTCGGGAGCAAAACTGTGCGCCACGTTGCTCAACGAGCTCGAGCGCACCGGCGGGCGCTACGGACTGCTCACGATGTGCGAGGGAGGCGGTCTCGCCAACGCGACGATTATCGAACGACTCGGTTAGTTCCTTCGCGACTCGCCTCGGCGAGAACTACTTGTAACGCGTGGCGAGATAGAAGCCCGCGAACATCGACACCAGGCCGAGAGCCAAGTACCACGACGACGTCGAACCGGGCAGCACTTGAAGATAGTTCAGCGTGATCACGAGCATGCCAAAGATCATGAGATCGATGAGTAGCCAGCCGTACCAGTGGGGACTGTGATCGGACCCAACGGGACGGCGCCGAGTCACGCGCCCGCGCGCCTCGGCGTCGACGTAGCGCCCTACTGACTTCTTAGGGTTCTGCTTCGACGGGGGTTTCGCCATAGGTCTCGATGTTATAGCGAGATGTTATTGGGGAGTAGTGATCTGGCACAACGTCAGATTCACGGTCGAGCCGAAGGTCACCGATGAACCCGGTGGCGCGCTCTGCGTGGCCACCGTCTGCGGAGCGCCAGGCGCGCACACGGCAGTCGGATCAGCCGTGTAGTTCGGCACAAGTCCTTGCCCTGAAAGTTTCGACGACGCGGCACTTTCAGTGTCGCCGATGACGTTGGCTACGAAAACTTGACAGGGTCCCGATGAGAGGATGAGGGCTACCGGCGTGTTGGCCGTCACGAGCGCTCCGGCGGGTGGATTGGTGTTGACGACGATACCCTGCGCGACGGTGTTCGAACACACTCGACTAGGGGGCAGTTTCACCGAGAGACCCTGTTTGGTCAATGACGCCGTCGCCGCCAACGCGGTATCACCGTTTACGGAGGTAATGGCGTACTTCGAGCCCGGCGACAGTAACAACAGAATCACCACGACGCCGGTGTGGGACTTCGTTCCCTTCGGGGGCGTCTCGGCGAGGACCGTGTTCGGGATCTCTCCGGGCGTCGCGTTGGACGTGTACTCAGGGTGATAGCCGAGTTTCATGCCGGTCAACATATTCTCCGCGTCGGCCAGGGAATAACCCGTGAGATCGGGAATCGTCACCGGCGTGGTGGCGAGGCCCAGACTGTACGTCAACTTTATGGAGCCGCCCTTCGCGATACTCTTCCCCGCCTTGGGATTGGTGGAGATCACCGTGTTCTTTGGAAGTTTTGAATGGACCGGGAACGAAGAAACCACGAGGCCCTCGTTATGAAGCTGTCGCGTGGCGGACAGGTCCGTCTGACCAACGACGTAGGGCACGTAGAGGGTGGTGGTCTTATTGCTCTGGATGTACGCGAACGCGCCACCCGCAATCAGCAGGGCGACCAGTACACCAATGAGGGCCGGACCCCAGTAGCCGCGGCGGCGGCGGCGAAAGTCGGTGCGCGGTCCCGTCATGATCGGGACGGCCATCGTTCTATCACCCTGGACCGCGAGGACGGCGCGCGTGGCGTCGGCGCCAAAGAAGGCCAGATCCCGTTGGGCGGCCTGCACCGGCTGTCCTTCGGAAAATCGGATCAGATCGGCGCGTAGTTCATCGGCCGACTGGTAGCGCTGGGCCGGCGACTTCGACAGCGCTTCCATCACGATGGCTTCGAGGTCACGCGGCACCGAGTCCGAGAACTCGGACATCGGTGGCACCGTGCCGTGGACGTGCTGGCTCGACACCGCGACGGGCGTGTCACCGATAAAGGGTGGTCGTCCGACGAGCATTTCGTAGAGCACCACGCCCAGTGAGTAGACGTCGCTTCTTCCGTCGACGGGAGAACCTTCAGCTTGTTCTGGCGAGAAGTACGTGGCGGTCCCCATGACCGAACCGGCCTCCGCCAGTTGATCTTCACTCGAGACGGCCTGCGCGATGCCAAAGTCGGTGACCTTGACCTGACCTTCCTTCGTCAACAAGATGTTGCCGGGCTTCACGTCACGGTGCACGACGCCGTTGCGGTGGGCGTAGCCGAGCGCGGCCGCGACTTGGGCCCCGATCTTCGCGGAGCGCGCCCCCGAGAGGGTGTGGGAGCCCCGCAACATGTCGGCGAGCGACGTACCGTCCACGAGTTCCATCACGATGAAGTACGTACCGTTGTCCTCTCCCCAGTCAAAGACCGGCACGATGTTGGGGTGGGAGAGATTCGCGGCAGCCTGGGCTTCGCGACGAAACCGCTCAACGAACAGCGGGTCCGCGCTGAGTTCGGGATAGAGAATCTTGAGCGCCACGGCGCGATTGAGCAGGGTGTCTTCTGCCCGGTACACCATCGCCATGCCCCCGCGGGCGATCAAGTGAGTGACTTGGTAACGATTTGTGTACAGGCGTAGGTCGTTGACGGGCTCCATACCAGGCTAAGCCTACGCTCTGGCTATCGCAGTAAAGACCTCGTCACTTCGGGCACGTCGGGTCCGGCGGCGGCGGTTTTCCGAACTGAATCGCGAGCGCGCCTTCGACAACGCATCGAATGACGGGACCAGCAACGATCGCCCCCGTCTTCTCAACAGTCTGGAACGGTAACACAACCGCAACAGCAATCGTCGGGTGGTTCGCGGGCGCGAAGGCGATCATCCAGTCGTCAGTATTCTTGGCACCGTTGCCGACCTGAGCGGTTCCGGTCTTGGCGGCGACGTCGTCCGCGGTCGGAAAGACGCCGTAGGCCGTTCCGTAGAGCGCGACGTCCACCATGAGGGGAACGATTTGGCCCGCCTGGGCCGCGGTCAAGGGGGTCTTCCACACCGTGGGCTTGTAGCGCTTAATGATCGTGCCGTCGGGTCCCGTCACGTAGTTCATCAAGTGCGGCGTCATCATGACCCCACCGTTTCCGATGGCGCCCGCGACAAGGGCGTTCATCAACGCCGAGGTCCGGACGTTCTCCTGTCCGATGGCGGAGTACGCCAACTGCGGCAGGTGATTCGTGAAGTACCCCGCTGGCGGAAAGTTGCTCGCCACCGCTCCGGGTAGGTCAATCGGTGGAACTTCGTTGTAGCCAAAACTGTCCGCCATCTTTGACATATCGGGACCGCCCACGTCGAGCCCCACCAACGCGAAGCCCGTGTCGCACGACGGCGGCAACATATAGGCGATCGTGCCGCCACACGATCCAAAGCCGAAGTTCGCCAACTTCTTCGTGGTGTCGGGCAACGCCGTCTGGGTCAGCACCGGGTATGACTTCAAGAGAAGTTGCGGCTGCAGCGCCACCACGGCGGAGGTCGTGACGACTTTGAACGTTGAACCCGGAGGAAACGTCTGCTGGGTCGCGACGACACCGAGTGGTGGGAATCCCTCGGCGTTCTTCTTGTTGTCCTTCGTCCACGCCGCTTTCGCGACGTTGTAACTCGAAGACGTGAGGGGCGCCGGGTTATACGTGGGGTTCGAGTACATCGCCAGAATGTTGCCATTACTCGGGTCCAAGACCACCACCGCGCCGTCTCTGCCGGCGAGGGCGGCGACCGCCACGCGTTGCAGCGCGGTGTTCAACGTCAACGTGACGCTGTCCGCGGCGCTCGTGGGCGCTAAGAGCTGTTCGAAACTCTGCGCCGGTTGCGTGTGTGAAGAGAGGTAGTTGTTGTACTCCGCTTCGAGGGCCCACGTGCCGTACGTGGGAGAAGAGAACCCGACGATACCCGACGTCAGCGCGCCCAGGGGATAGACGCGACGAAAGACGTTCTGACGCTTACCCGTGGTAACAGAGTCGGCGAGAACTATCCCGTCCGCCGCAAAGATCTTGCCGCGTGGCGCGTTCGTCGACGCTTCAGAGTTTCTCGGATTCAGGGGCGACGCGTCGAGCGCCTTGGATCGAAAGAACTGGAGGTTAGCCGACTGCGCCGCCACGACGGCGAAGAGCAGCAAAATTACCGTAGCCAGAAACCTGAGTCGACGCGACACGGCTAACCCTTCTTCACGGTCGTGGTCGTGGTCGGCGCCCCTCGTAGGGTCGTGGTGGTCGTGGTCGTGGCGGGTTTCGGCCGGCTCAAGTGCCACGCCCGGTTCAGAGACTTCGCGTAGCGCCGCGCCGCGTGAACGGAAGGCTCGCTGATCGTGGCGGCGAGTAGCCGAGCGTCGCTCGGTCGAAGTCGAGTGGCTAGTAAGCCCGTGTCGTACACCATTACCGGTCGATACCACAACACGCCGCTGGGCTGGCCCTGGTACACCGCGATAGTCGGTCCGTCGGTACTCAAGTAGTAGGTCGAGTACGCGTACCAGTGAATCACCGCGACTCCGCCGGCGATCACCCCGGCGAATATTAGTGCCACCAACCCCACGCGCCACGTGAGCCAACGCCCGTGGCGCCGCCCACTGGAGTTGCGAGTGTTCGTGACTACCGGTGGCGGCGCGGTGCTCATGGTGCGACGAATTGGTGTCGCGGAAACGTTCACCTCGTCGAACTCGATCAGAATCACCGAGATGTTGTCACGGCCACCCGCGACCTTGGCCGCGCTCACCAAACTTTCGACGGCCATTTCGAGCCCGTTGGGCTTGCTCGCCAGTCGCGCCAACGTGTCGCCGTCGAGTTCGTTCGAGAGACCGTCACTGCAAAGGAGAAGTCGATCACCGACGACGGCGCTGATTGACGCCACGTCAATGGCGATGGTGTCTTCGACACCCACGCCCCTCGTCAACTGGTGACGCCGAGGGTGCACCGCCGCCTCTTCTGGTGTAAGTCGACCCATGCGAACCCACTCTTCGGCGACGCTGTGGTCCTCACTTAGTTGCCGCAGCGCACCGTCACGCAGTTGGTAGGCCCTCGAGTCACCCACGTGCACCAACGTGGGCACAACCACGTCTTCGAAGTCGTAGGTCAGTCCAACCGCAATGATCGTCGTGCCCATGCCGAAGTGCTCGGGGGTTTCCCGGGCGTCATTGACGACCGCCGTGTTGGCGCCTTGAATCGCCTCGACGAGACCTTCGACACTCTGGCTCGCGCGGAAGCCTTCACGGACCAGTTCGATCGACATGGCCGCCGCCACCTCGCCGGCCGCGTGCCCGCCCATGCCGTCCGCGATGATCGCGAGCGTGTCGTCGGCGTAGAGGGCGTCCTGATTCGTCTGACGCACCAGCCCAATGTCGGTCGCCGCGGCGTAGCGCCATCGGGTCAACGAACTACCTCAAAGAGGACGCCGCCCACTTGGACGACGTCACCACGTTCTAAGTGCACGCGACCCTTCACGAGTTCTTGGTTCACGTAGGTGCCGTTCGTCGACCCCAGGTCCTCGATCGAAAGGTCACCGTCGTCGTTCGCGATTCGCGCGTGACGCGAAGAAAGATACGTGTCTTCGAGGTGCAGATCGCACGCGTCACTGCGACCGATGGTCACGCCGACGTTCACGTCGACTCGCTCACCCTCTCGGTCGAGCGGTTCGATGAACTCGAGCGCCAGGGTCCCGCGGCGGCGGCGACTCCTCGGCTCATAGTCCGCGGGACGGGCCTGCACGGAGGCCACGCGCAGTACTCGAGCAAAAAACAACACGGCGATGACCATCACCAGTACCTGAAGCGGGCGTATGACCGCCGCGTAGTTGGTCGACGCGGCGATGAGGCTCAAGCCAGCTCAATCCGAAAGTGGAGCGCGCCCACCGTGACGTCGTCACGGGGCGAAAGTGAGACGGCCGAGATTCGGTGTCCGTTCACGAACGTCCCGTTGGTGGACTGCAGATCGCGCACCGCGACTCCCTCGGCCGTGCGCCACACCTCGGCGTGCTGGCGAGACACGTTGGCGTCGTTCACGACCACCGCGACTTCGGGACTCCGGCCAATAATTAAGGGAACGTCACCTACGGGAAAGGACCGGCCGTCACTGACAATCAGTCGAGGTTGACTCTCGCCCCCGACAAACTCACTCTTCACTTCAACGAGGCCGGCCTTGAGATCGTCATCAATGAAGATTTCGACTTTCACCGGGCCGACGAAGGAGTAGCCCTCGGAGACGGCGTGTTGGCGAACGGTCTCTTCGAGTTCGGTCACGAGCGCCTTTTGAAACCCCTCAAATCGTTGCGCGTCCGCCGGACCCAACCACACGCGAATAACGTTCGCCGAGATCTGGCCTTGACCGGAAAGGCGACGCGTCAGATCCACCTCGCGCACGATCCGCGTGCCAATCTCAATCGGCTGGAGCGCGTTCCTAAAGGGTCGCGAAAAAGTTCGCTCGAAGAGTCGCTCCAATCCGTTTTCTACATTTTTGAGAACCATGGCAACCTCAACTGTACCGGTCGGTCCCAAGTGAATGGAGGTGCAAGGGGTCCCGAGAAACCCTTCGACTATTGTTGCAAGGTCTCAGGGCGAGTGGCGAAATTGGCAGACGCGCAGGCTTCAGGTGCCTGTATTCGAAAGGATGTGGGGGTTCAAGTCCCCCCTCGCCCACTATGTAACGCCATCTTCACCAACCCGCGGCGCGTCCTGTTCCTTCACGACAACTTCACTGTCACGAGGAAGTACCTGCTCGCCCTGTGCGAAGAATCGCCCGGACTAGGAGCTCGAACTCTCACGTAACGGCGCGCGCGGCGCACGAATCAGCGCGCTTCAACAGTTCAATTAATGCAACGGAACTGCTCAGTAGGCTTTGCACAGTGAATCGCTCCGACGCTCCCTCGCGAGCAGGATGAGATGGTGGCCATGAGATCGGTACTCGATGACATCGAACGCTGGCAGGCCAGCGGACACCGAGTCGCCCTCGCCCGCGTCATTGGCGTGACGGGATCGGGGCCGCGCGATTCCGGCGCGGCCATGGCGGTGAACGATGGAGGCGAGGTCTCGGGCTCGGTGTCGGGCGGCTGCGTCGAGGGGGCCGTGGTCTCGGTCGCACTCGACGTGCTGGTCTCTGGAACGGCGCAGTTGTGCACCTTTGGCTACTCAGACGACGAAGCGTTCTCCGTGGGCCTCACCTGTGGCGGCACGATCCAAATATTCATCGAACCGGTCGACTAATGCGAAACCTTGACTGATGATTGGCGCCATGGCAGCAGTGCGCGAGTGCCTGCGCTCGGACGAACCTGCGGTGCTCGCCACCGTGGTCGAACTCTCGCCCGAAGAACCGGTCTCGACCCCCAACACGACGTCGCCGCCGGCTCCGTCGCCGACACTCGGCGCAAAGATCGTCGTTCGACTCGGGACTACTCCCTTAGGATCCTTCGGCGAGCCCACGCTGGACGAGACCGTCTTGCGCGACGCGCTTGACTCGCTCGAAACCGGACAAAACACCGTTCGCAGTTACCCAGCCAATGGTGAGCCGGGCAGCCGTGGCGTTACCGTGTTCTACGAAGTCTTCACGCCGCCGCCACGCATGGTGGTGGTTGGCTCAACGGACTTCACCGCCGCGCTCGTTCGGGTGGCCAAGATACTTGGCTACCGGGTTACGGTCTGTGACGCCCGCACAGTGTTCGCCACTGCGTTGCGATTCCCCGAAGCGGACGAAGTGGTCGCCGTCTGGCCGGACCGTTACCTGGCGACGGTAGCCGATCGCCTAGGTCCGCGAGACGCGGTGTGCGTACTGAGCCACGACCTCAAGTTCGACGTGCCCGCCATCTTGGCGGTGCTCGATTCACAAGTGGGTTATATAGGTGCGATGGGTTCGCGACGATCTCATGCCGAGCGCATCGAGCGGTTGCGCGATTCGGGTGTCGCTGACGCGAAACTGTCGCGCGTCATGGGACCGATTGGCATCGACATCGGTGCGCGGACCCCCGAAGAGACGGCGGTCGCCATTGTCGCCGAGATCATCGCCCTGCGGGCGAGTATTCCCGTCCCCTCCCTGCGCGACGGATCCGGTCCAATCCATCACGCGCGCGCGTGACCGCGGGCATACTGCTTTGCGCCGGAGGGTCGACTCGTTTCATCGACGTCAGCAACAAACTCCTGGCCCCTTTTCGAGGCCGACCGTTGGTCGCATGGGCGCTCGGTCACGTCGGCGGGGCGAAGTTCGACGAGATCATCGTGGTGGTGGGTCCGATAGACCTCCGCGAAGTGCTCGCGGAGGAGGTGGTCGTCCACAACCGCGAGTGGGCGTCGGGCCTCGCTTCCTCGCTTCGCGCCGGCGTCGCGGAAGCCGAGCGGCGAGGCCATGACGTCGTGGTGGTGGGACTCGGCGACCAGCCGCTCGTGCCCCCGTCCGCGTGGGTCGCCGTTGCCGAGGCCGAAAGCCCCATTGCCGTCGCCAATCTGGCCGGCCATCGAACCCCACCGGTTCGTCTCGCCCGCGCCGTCTGGCCGCTACTCCCCATCTCTGGAGACGTCGGCGCTCGCGAACTGATACGTGCTCGTCCAGATCTGGTCCGCGAAGTCGCGTGCGAGGGTCACTACCTAGACATCGACACCGCAGAAGACCTCGCCGTCTGGAGCTGATTACCGAGCTACGGGTTCGGGCCCGTTCGACGGGACCGTGCGGGCCCTCACGGTGCGAACCGCACCAAACCACCGGCGCTCAGCGGCAGCGTTCGCAACCGGACGCCCGTGAGATCGAAGATGGCGTTGGCGATCGCCGGGGCTACGCAAATCATTGGCGTCTCGCCCGCTCCGGCCGATGGCTGGTCCGGACGATCGAGCAGCACTACCTCGATGGGGGGCACGTCGCTGATCCGTGGAACGCGATAGGCGCAGAAGGAGCCGTTGGTGATGACGCCGTCGGTGAAATGGATTGCCTCGAACAGTGCTCCGCCCAGGGCCATGACCGTGGCCCCTTCGATCTGATTGGTCACGGTCTGGGGATTCACCACGGCTCCGCACTCGTACGCGGTGACGAGACGGGTGACCCGAAGATTCCCGTCGACACTTTCGACCCCGGCCACGGTGGCCACCCGGCCACCTTTTTCGAAACCCAGCGCGATGCCCTGGCCGGCGCCAGCGCCCGCGAGCCAACCGAAACGCTCGGCCGCGGCCCGCAGGACCGTGGCCAGTCGCTCGTCGTCGAGATTTCGCAAGCGGAATTCGATCGGATCCATGGCGAGCCGGTGGGCGAGTTCGTCAATCTGCGATTCTCGCGCGAAGTTGTTGGCGGTGGCCGCGAGAGCTCGGTAGGAAGCTTGGAGGAGGGGGCTGGCCGCGGGCTGGTATTCGATCCGCTGATTCGCCACCCGGTACGGTGTCGCGATCCCCGCCGAGCCCGAGTTGAAGTTAGTGAACGTCCAGGCGGTGATCGAGCCGTCCGCTGTAGTGGCGCCGGCCACGTCGATTACCGCGGCCGGACGCAGTGTGCCGGACGTGAACTCCTCATGTCGCGTCCACGAGACCTTCACGGGAACACCGACCTCTCGAGCCATGACGGCCGCCTCCGTAGCAACGCCGCCTCCTTGCTTGCCGCCGAACCCGCCGCCGGTCGGCGGCACGATAACCCGGACCCGCTCCTCGGCGACATCCAGTTCGGCGGCAACCTGGGCGCGCGTCGGGAATGGCGTCTGGGTTCCGACCCAGATCGTCAGGCGTCCGTCGTCGTCCCACGCAGCCAGCGCACCGCGCGTCTCGAGCGCAGCTGGTGCGATGTAGGCCGTGGTGTAGGTGGCCCGGCCTCGCACCGGTGCGGCGATCAGAGCCGCGTCAGGGTCCCCGCGCTCGTCATGCACCGCGTGGCCCCAGCCTCCGGTNNCCAGTGCGATACGCGCCGTCGCCGGATCGCCCGCGACGACGCCGGTTACCTTGTGCGTGTGAACAACATCGACGTCATCACGGCCCTCCAACGCCGTGGCGTCGACATGGCGAAGCGTCGCCCCCACCACCGGGGGGCGCAGCACCGCGCCATAGCGCAAGCCGGGGAGGGTGAGGTCCGAGATGAACCGGCGCGACCCGGTGACGGCGTCCACCGTTCCTTCGGGCACGTGGCCCCTTCCCGCGGCTCGCCACTCCGTCGGCGCGGTCACCTCGGGCTCGCCGGTGACAACCTCGACGCGGCGTGAGCCGCTGGCCACGGGCAGCACGGTGCGTGCGAAGGCCGCTACCTTGCGAAGGGCGCCGCCGGCGTCGGGCATCGAGCGACTGCCGAAGGTGCCCATGTCGTAGGGGCAGAGGTCCGTGTCACCCATCGCCAGGTGAACCTTCGCCAAGGGAATGCGAAGCTCCTCGGCGACCAGGAGTCGCAGCGCGGTGCAGTTGTCCTGGCCGACGTCAACCTTGCCGGTGAAGGCCGTCACGAGTCCGTCATCACCGACGTGCAGCCAGGCGCCGCCGCCGGTGGTCCAGTTGTCCGGTTCGAAAGGAGGCGGTCGCAGCACCACTACGAGTCCGTCACCGAGTATTTCGAACCAGTCGCAGTCCTGCGGCTCGGTCATGTCCCACGGCCGAGCGGGGCGTCGCCCGGGCGAACGTGGGTCGGGAATTTCCCGACGGTCCGTCGCTCGAGTGTCCGGCACCTGAATTTCAACAGCGCGCTTCGCGCCGAGCTCGACCGCACGGCGCAGCGCGCGGCGAATTTGCGGGTAGCAGCCGCAACGACAGATGTTGCCCGCCAGGGCGTCGTCAACGGCGGCGGGGTCAGGGTTCGGGTCACGTTGCAAGAGGGCGACCACCGCGAGGACCATCGCCGGCGTGCAGTAGCCGCACTGNNGTGACACTCCGTCCCACTATGTCGGCGACCTGTTGCTGACAAGCCTTTGCTGGTTGGCCGTCAACGAGCACCGTGCACGATCCGCACGCCCCCTCCCCACAGCCCGGCTTCGCGCCCGTGAGACCCAACTCCCCGCGAAGCGCCGACAGCAGTGTCGTCGTCGACCACACTGACCGGGCAGTCCCGTTAACGAAAAATGTGACACGCTGCGATGCTTCAGCGGGGATGGCACCCTCGCTAGTCGACTCTTCGCCCGCGTCCATAGCGGGATGCTAGCCCTCCATCGCGAAAGGGCCCGGGGTCCTTCGCCTCCACTCCGCGATTGGTCCGAAAAGCAAATCAGTGGCCCGCCGATCCGTAGGAGGTCGCAATCGGGTGGGAACACTCGTCGAATCGCCCTGCGGCTCCGGAGATGAGCGGAGGGTACGTGATACCAGGAAACGCGTTTATTGAGAATTTTGACAAGCGACCGCACGACGCTCGGGGTGATGATCTGCCGTGAAATGAGAACCTAGAGGAGTATCACGCGGTCCGATTCGAATTTCTAACGGAACTAATTGATGCCGCGGTACCGCTATTGGCGATTGAAGAGCGGGAGCACACCGTCACCGAGCGCTCCGAAGTGACGGAGATCGCTCTACGGTCCATTCGAACGGCAGAACGGCGAGGGCCCATTCGAGATGATGTCGAACCCTCGACACCTTCGGTGACGAGGTGACTACACCGCACCCCAAAAGGGTGCGGCAGTTCTCAGAAAGTGATGAAGGGTCCAAGATGACCCCAGAGAGTGAGTCAATCCCTTCTCGCCCACCAAAGTTTGATTCTCGAGCATCACTTGGAGCCCTTCCAAAAGTTGCTCCGTACATGAGTGACCAGAGCGCGGGGCCGTTCTCGAAACACTTCAACAAATTCTGACCGATGGTAGCGTCCATCCCTATAGAGGCGTCCAGGCAACCAACGTTTGACGTGGTCAATCTTTGCGTCAAACGCCAACACGACGAGATACTGAAGTCCATCTCATTCTCTGCTGCGCCCGGTGAACTCATTGGCCTACTCGGACCCAGTGGCAGCGGCAAGAGCACCCTCATGCGTGCGCTTCTCGGCGTCCAAGCGATCACTAGCGGATCAGTGCAGGTCTTGCAATCACCGCCAGGCTCACCCTCACTGCGAGGTCAAATCGGTTATATGGCCCAGAACTCCGCCATCTACGTCGACCTCACCGTAGAGGAGAACCTTCGCTACTTCGCCGGCGTGCTCCATCAGCCCTCTTCGGAAGTCACGCGGGTAGCGGGGGTAGTCGCCCTCACGTCCTTCTCAAATCGACTCGTGTCATCACTGTCAGGCGGTGAGCGAACACGAGTGTCGCTGGGCATTGCCCTTCTCGGCTCACCGCCCGTAATGATTCTGGACGAACCAACTGTGGGCCTTGACCCAATGCTCCGACGTGACCTGTGGCGTACATTCGAGGATCTCACCGCGACGGGCGCGACCGTGATGGTGTCGAGCCACGTTCTTGACGAAGCGGCACGCTGCGCTCGACTCCTGCTGCTACGAAACGGGTCAATCCTCTTCGACAACTCGCCCGCGCAACTGCTAAGCGTTGCTGGATGTACGAGCTACGACAGTGCATTCGAGCGTCTGATTGAAGAGGTCAAATGAGCCTTCGCCGGACGTTGTTAACCACGCGACGCATCCTCCAGCAGTTACGCCACGATCCACGGACAATTGGATTACTGTTGCTCGTCCCGTCGGCGCTCGTGGGTCTTTTGGCGTGGAGCTTGACTAACGATCCCGGTGCATTCGACTCAATCGGCCCGAAGTTGTTGGGCGTCTTTCCCCTCGTCGTTATGTTCCTCGTCACGTCGGTCATCACTTTGCGTGAACGTTCCGTTGGAACCCTCGAGCGTCTCTTCACGTTGCCTCTTACCAAGGCGGAATTCGTGGCGGGCTACGCTTTCGCGTTCGGAGGACTCGCCGTCATTCAGAGTTTCCTCGTCTCGGTTCTCTCCTACACCTGGTACGGACTTGCCCACCAGGGTGTGCCGTGGCGCGTAAGCGTGGTGGCGCTCTGCGCCGCCCTGCTCGGCACCGCGTTTGGGCTGGCACTTAGCGCGATAGCCCACTCGGAATTTCAAGCGGTTCAGTTTATGCCCGCTTTCATTCTGCCCCAACTACTGCTTTGCGGTCTCGTCATTCCTGTCGGCCAACTTCCCACCGTCCTTCGCGTCGTCGCCGACGTGATGCCAATGACAGCCGCAATACACGCCATCGCCCCTTTACAATCCACTTGGTACTACGTAGAGCAGTTTGCCATCATGATTGCGTACGTACTTGCGGCACTGGTGGTCGGTGCGACCACACTTCGCCGCGCGACAAAGTAATGATCTCATCGACGAGCAGACAACTCCACCCGCGCGACAAAGTTCGAGTAGCGCTGGCGTGCGGTTGAGAACTCGATTGAACCCATGACTTCACCACACCTCAAAAGAGGTGCGGCAGTCATCGGAAAGCGCTAGAGCGTCCAACAGGACGCCTAGAGGTGGGCCAGACCCCCTCGCCCACCACGGTACGGGCCCTCGCGGCGTAGGCCACGACCAATGGTTGAGCACTAGCGCACTGGCGAGGACGGCACTGCAGCGACGGGCTCGAAAGACGCTGGAGGCCGGAGGATTGCTTCGCTAGAGCTGCAGCGCGAGGTCGCACGCCTCGGCCTTCGAAAGTGCCGTGCCCGAGGCGTAGTCGCGCTCGAAGGTTTCGTCTCCGAGCAACGCTCGGGCTCGAGCAAAGCTCTCTTCCTCGAGGACGACTTCGGCGTTGTCCTTGTAGAGCTGACCCGTTTTGTAGGCCTCTTCTCTCAGCGCGTCGGCGGCCCCGTGCAAGGTCGCCGCGCGAGCACCGTCGCCGCGCGCCGACGCGATGCACCCCGCCGTGAAGATGAGGTCACCGATCTCGCGCCGGAAACCAATGCGGCGTTCGGCCCTAAGACACGAGCGCAAAAGCGGCAACGCCTCGTCGAACGCGCGCGCGTGACAGCGTCCGAGCAGCAGGTTGTTGCGTGGAGAGAACAGCAGTTCGTGCGCCCCGAGTTCTTCGAGGCTCGCGATCTCCTCCTCCCACAACGCCATCGCGTCTTCGAACTGCCCCTGCTCCGTTTTGATCAAGGCCAGGGCGCCCTGACGACTCGCGGTGAACATGGCGTCTTGTATCTTCGTCGCCAAGGCGATCGTCTCTACTTCGATGTCGTGACGCTGCGCAAGGGTCAACCCGCGTTGATGAGCGATGCGGTGATTCGACGACCATGAAAGGATCTGGGCCTTCAGGCGCGTATCGTCGCTCGTGCGCACGAGGTCGAGGGCTTCCTCGATGTAGGCGGCGGCGGCGACCGAGTCTTGGTTGTAGTCCGCGACCAACGAGCGCAGTCCGAGCGCGCGGGCCTCTAAGTCGCGCTCGCCAAGTTCACGCGCTAGTTCCAGTCCACGTACCGCGCAGTCGCTCGAGATCGCGATCTCGGCGCGGTCCGAGGTGAACAGCCAGCCGATCAACGTGCTCGCGGCCAGCAACGAGGCGGCGACCTCGACGTCGCGGGCCTCTCCGACGTCGCTGATGGCGTTCAAGAGGAAGGGGATCACCTCGACGTGACCCCGGCTCTGGAAGTAGATCTCAAGACTCGTCACCACCCGCAGAATCTCGCGCGCTCGCGTGGGATCAGACGCTAGGTGGGTCAACATCGCCCGGTAGTTGTCCATTTCGAGGTCCAACTGCTTGAGCCAGTGCGCCTGACGGGGGCCGATGAAGTCGCGACCGGCCGTCGTGGCCAACGCTTCAAAGTACGCGGCGTGGCGGTCCCGGGCTTCGATGACCTCCGTCTCACCGCCGGTCTTCAATAGCTCCTGCGCGGCGTACTGGCGGATCGTCTCGAGCAGACGAAAACGCAACGCGACACTGTCGTGGTCGGCGACGACCAAACTTTTCTCAACTAAGGAGTGCAGCAGGTTCGCGACGTCGAATTCGTCGACCGTCTCGCTGGAGGCGACGGCTTCGGCCGCCTCCAGCTCGAAGCCCCCCGCGAAGACCGACAATCGGCGCAGTACCGACTGCTCCATGGGGCTCAAGAGTCCGTACGACCAGTCCACCATCGCCTGGAGCGTCTGCTGGCGGGCCATCGCGTTGCGACTGCCACCGGTGAGCAGACGGAAGCGTTGGTCGAGGCGATCGCTGAGCTGCACCAAGGACATCGATGACAGGCGGGCCGCCGCCAGCTCGAGGGCGAGGGGGATACCGTCGAGCCGCTTGCAGATCGACGCGACGAGCGGCGCACCCTCGTTGGTCAAGGAGAAGCCCGAGTCCGCGGCGCGTCCGACGAACAGGGTCACGGCGTCGGACTCCTCGAGGTCCTCGATGGTCTCGACGTCGGCGCCCGGCAGCGTCATCGAGGGCACCCGATAGACGCGCTCACCGTCTACCCCGAGGGGCTCGCGCGAGGTGGCGAGGATGTGCACCTTGGGGCAGTTGCGCATCACCGCGTCGGCGAACTTCGCGCAGGCGTCGATCACGTGCTCGCAGTTGTCGAGGATGATCAGCACCGCCTGCGCCGCCAGGGCCCGTAACAGCGTGTCGAGGGGGGAGATCTCGATGCCGTCGAGCATGCCCAACGCGCTGGCTACGGCGAGGGGGACCTGCCCCTCGTCGGCGACCGGAGCGAGTTCGATGAGCCACACGCCTTCACCGGTACCGTCGAGCAACTCGGCGGCCGACTGCATAGCGAGACGGGTCTTGCCCGACCCGCCCGAACCCGTGAGGGTCACGAGCCGCGACTCCTGTACGAGGACGCGGACGTCGTTGAGCTCGTGCTCGCGTCCGACGAAGGAGGACAGCAACGCGGGCAGGTTGTTGGGGAGCTCGGGGTTGTCCAGCGAGCGCAGCGGCGGGAACTCGTCGAACACGCCCCGAAGCGTCAACTGCCAGACGTGTTCGGGCCGCCCGAGGTCCTTCAGTCGGTGCTGGCCAAGGTCCTCGAGAGTCCCCCATTCCCCGGGCAGGTCGCCCAGGAGCTCCGCGGTCGCCCCCGAAACCAGGCTCTGACCGCCGTGGCCGATCGCGAGGAGTCGCGCGGTGCGGTTCACGGTGGGACCGAAGTAGTCGCCGTCACGCTCTTGGCACGCCCCGGTGTGTAACGCCGCTCGCACCCGGATCTCCGCGCCCGCCGGCCACGACTCTTCGCGCAGCGCGCGTTGCAAAGTGTCGGCCGCGCGCGCCGCGGCGTCGCTCGTCGTGAAGGCCGCGCAGAACGCGTCGCCCACCGTCTTGAAAACGTAGCCACTTTCCGTTTCGATGGCGTCGCGCACGATCTCGTCGTGACGACGCAGCGCCTCGTCCATCGCCGAGGACGCACGCTCCCACAACTTGGTCGAGCCCTCGATGTCACTGAAGAGGAGCGTGATAGTCCCCGAGGGAATTGCCATGTCGACATTCTGCACCATCGCTTTGAGGTCCGTCAGCGACGGCGAGCGAAAGTGAGTCGATAGATCTCGTCGATGGGCAGCGCGCGACCGAACTTCATCTCGCTCTCAAGGGCCGACTCGCCACGAGGGCACACCACTGTTGGAAAGTGGCGAGGTATCCAAAAGTACACCTCGGGGACACCAAGTCCCCCTCGCCCACCAAGGAATAGTCCAAGTCCCCCGCTTCGTAGGTTGTCAATCATGAAAGGCAAGCCACTTTCCAAAGTGCGTCGAGAGAGTGGCGCTGAAGACGTTTGTGGAAGTGAAGTCATGGTTATGGTCCCGATGACACTCGATCAAAAACTTCGCCGTACCGCATGTGAAAAGGGCCCTCGGATCGCAGAAGCCACGTGACACCCGCTTCCTGCCAGGCCTTCACGTCCGTGGTCGCAATGTCGCCTCCCCAGACCACAATCTCGAAATTCTCCAAGTCGGCGCCGTCATCTCGAAGATGCTCACGCAGTTGGACGACGTCGCCAGGATTAGTCATCTTGATTACCACGATCCCTTGATACTTCGCGGCACGTCGCTGAGGAGCTCGATGCGGCCAGCGCGCGGCCAGCCAGAACGGTATTCCGCCTGGGCGGTATGGCGTTGGCTGGAAGGCGACGCCGTCCACCCGATAAAAATCCCCGGAATGATCGACTCTCTGGCCCGAGAGAAGTTCAGTGAGTACTTCAAGGCCTTCGCTCAGCGCTCGGCCCCGAGCGGGGCCATCATCAAATTCGTCGAAGGTCGATCGCTCCCCGATGTCCGCGTCGTCCCCCAGTCCAAACCCCATGACGAGCCGACCGTTTGACAGAAGATCCAACGTGGCCGCTTGGCGCGCCACCACGGCGAGGCGCCGCCTGGTCAGCGGCGTGACCATTGGTCCGATCTGAATGCGAGTAGTAACCGACGCGATCGCCGCGAGACATACGTAAGGATCGAGAACCGCCTCCACCGGCGCGGGGTAGTCCAAATGGTCCCAGAGAAAGATCCCGTCCCAGCCCGCGCTCTCGGACGCTACCGCCAACTCCATCATCCGATGCGGGTCGGCCAGCTCGTCAAACGGTGCGATGAAGAGACCGTGGCGCACGAGAGGTTACCTAACTCGCCCTGAATCCCAAGGAGCCGAGACGATACTGATTCGCTGGTCGGAAAGTGCCACTGAGTGCACGTTAACCATCGGCCAATCGATCGGCGAAACTATTTTGTGGTGAAGCTCCTAGGTGTCGCCGCTGACGCGTTCGGGTGTCAATTCCACACCGATAGCACAACAAACGCTGCTCGCCACCCCGTGCAAGGATTGAACATTCGTCAAGAGAGAGGAACGTCATGAGCACGAGCAATGCAACCCCATCGGTCGTCCACTACGAGGTGGATCACGAGGGCGATCCCAGTCGCCTCGTCTACACCTTTGGTGGCGTCGACGCGCGCGAGTCCTTGCGACCAGGAACAGTTCTCGACACCAGTACGCTGGACTGCTTCGCCGGGAAAATTCGCACAATCGATGATCACGCTAGTGAAGTGTGCGACCCGAGGTATCTCAACCCCCAGACCGGTCCTTTCCACATCGAGGGTGCCGAGCCCGGCGACACGCTCGCCGTGCACTTCGCCAGTATTGAACCGCGCAACACCTTCGGCGTTAGTACGACCGTGCCACTCTTTGGCGCACTCACCGCGACTGGTTTCACCGCGATGCTGCACAGTCCGCTCCCCGAGATGACGTGGATCTACGGAATTGATTCCGAGGCCCGCACCGTTCGATACGAAGCGCGCGACAGTGAGGCGATCTATCAACTACCGCTCGACCCGATGCACGGCACGGTGGGCGTCGCGCCGGCACTCAGCGAAGCACGCTCGGCGCTCACACCCGGTGACTGGGGCGGGAACATGGACACGCCCGAGATGCGCGCGGGCGTCACGTGTTATCTCCGCGTCAACGTGGAGGGTGCGCTCTTCAGTTTCGGTGACGGTCACGCCCGCCAAGGCGAGGGTGAGACCTGTGGTGTTGCCGTGGAGACCGCGATGGACACGGTGGTCGTCGTGGATCTCATTAAGGGCGCCGGCCCCGTGGCGTGGCCACGCGTTGAGAGTGACACCGAAATCATGACCACGGGATCCACGCGGCCCCTCGAGGACGCGTTTCGCATCAGCCACGCGCAACTGGTTCACTGGGTCGCTGAACTAACGGGCCTTTCGATCATGGACGCCTACCAGTTTGTTGCGCAGTCCGCCCAGACACCTATCGCCAACGTGGTGGACACGAACTACACCGTGGTCGCGAAACTGAAGAAGAGCTACCTCCCCGGTATCGATCCCATGGGTGGCGTGCACCAACGATTGAAGGAAGTCGGCCGGGCCTACCTGGCTTCACGCTGACGTCGGCACCCGATAACTCACTGACCCGTACGAAACCGGGCGTTCCCATCGAGCAGGTGCGCGAACTTGCGCCGACTGGACAAATGCTAAGGGTGACGCCAGAGGCCGCAGCGACGCAAGGGTCTCGACACTCAACCCGTCGAGCCAAAGTGAAGGAGGCCGCAATGACCGAGTGGACGAAGAGTATCGGCGCCATCTCCTTGTTCGTGGAGGACCTGGACCGCGCGAAGTCGTTCAACCAGGACGTCTTCGACTTGCCGATTGCGTACTAAGACGAAAACTCCGCGGTCTTTAACTTCCAAGACGTCAGCATCAACTTGCTCATAACCCCAGCGGCCCACGAGCTCATCGACCCCGCCTTGGTTGCCAGTCGTGACGCCACCTCGCGTTTCCAATTCACCATCGGCCTTCATGACGTCGACGCCGTCTGTGGCGACCTCACGGCGCGGCGGGACGCTACTGAACGGTGTCGTGGACCGTCCGTCGGGCATACGCGCCGCCAGATTTACTGACCCGGGCGGACATATCTGGGAGATCGCTCGGTAGCTGACCGAGCCGAAGTTCTCTCCTTGTTTCACAGGTTCGTAATGTGTCCAAGGCGCCCTCATCGAAAGAGGAAGTGACGAAATCCGTCGTTACTACTTAGTGTGCCAAGTGAGTAATTCGCCACGTTGATGTGTCGCACTCGAAGAAGCGCAAAAACGGCAACGTGGTCATCGAAAGTAGAGTTGCACCTGTGTCTCTTCTAGAACCCCTCGACTTTGACGAGGGTCCCACCAGAAGAACGAGGTCTCGATCCCGATCGTTGCTCGAATGGAGCATCGTGGTGGCGATTGCGGTGCTCGTGTCACTCTTGATACGTACCTACGTTTTTCAAACTTTTTACATTCCGTCGGGATCAATGGAACCGACCCTCCAGATCGGGGATCGCATCGTGGTCTCGAAGCTCAGCGTTCAATTCGGAACCATCCATCGCGGTGACATTCTGGTTTTCAAGGCACCGCTTGCCGTGCTGAATGACTGCGGCGACAACGTGACCGACCTCGTCAAGCGGGTGATTGGTCTGCCGGGCGAACACCTCTCCTCGAAAGGCAACACCATCTACGTGAATACTAAACCGCTCGCGCAGCCCTGGGCGCATAACGAGCCCCTAGAGCGACACATTGGCAACGTCACGGTCCCGGCGAACCACTACTTCATGATGGGTGACAATCAGCCGGCCTCGTGTGACAGTCGTTTCTGGGGCAGCATCCCTCGCTCGAGCATCATTGGAAAGGCGTTCTTTCGTCTCTGGCCCCTCGATCGAATCGGTTTCCTCTAGACATCCAGCGCCAGTGACGAAGTCCCTTTCAACTTCAAAGAGCCTCGAGTGATTATGTAAGTGCCGAATCTGTGTTCGCTCACGGGTGAACACGAGAAGTGCGCGCCCTCACGGAAGTGGGTGCGCCACAAAGAACGACCACATCAGAGCGTTTGCACTGACGGCGTTGGACTGTGGACCGAGGAGCGACGTGATACTCGTGGAAAGTGTGGGGCCGCCAGGCCACTCGTGACCTTCGCCCATGATGTTGTACAGCTCGACGATGGCACCACCCGCGCAGCTCGAGTACGTAATGAGTTTTACGCCCTTGGCCGGCGTTGACGCAGTCGCCTTCGTGGCACAGTGATCTTGCTCGGCCCAGTACCGGGCGGCCGAGGGCACTGAGTACGTCCAGTATTTTTCGCCGTGGCCAGCGAAGGGATCGATCTTGTCGAGCAATCCGTGAAAGGAAATAACCGGTACCGACCGATTCGTGGGACACGGCGTGGGACGGCGCAGCCCACTCACCGGGGCTACGGCCGCGAAGATGGATGAATCATCGCAGGCCAGTTGACTGGCTTCGCGAGCCCCTCCCGAGAACCCCGTCGCGTAGACCTTCTTTGCGTTCACGCAGTACTTCTGCTCCAGAATGCCCACGAGTAACGTGAGGAACTTGACGTCGTTGGGGGGCTTCGATTTCACGGAGCGTTCGTGAACAAGAGGAACACCGGGTACGTTCCAGTCGAAGCCCGTCCCGTCGGGAAAGAGTGCTTGAGGGTAGGCCACGATGAAGCCGTCCGCGTTCGCTGTGCCGTTCATCTTCGTGAGTTCTTCTTGTTCGAGCGCGGTGCTGCCACTTCCGTGAAGGTTGAGCACGAGCGCCAGGGACGATCTACCCCCGGCACTCTTTGGAACGTGAACGATGACCGTTCGCTGAAGCCCTCTCACCACGAGTGACAAGGTCGTCGAACTCGGAGACGTTGAACCACATTTCGACTTCGGTGTCGACGCCGCGCTCACCGGCGTCGATCGCGAAACGTTCGACACGCCCAACGCGAGTACGACGACGCTGACGAGTGCCATGGCGACGACTCGACGTCGCGCGGAGTTGTTGAAACTAGCTGGCTCTTTGGTGCTCACGTAATCCCCTCTTCCAAGGACGTCACGTCATCGTGACACAGAATCTCTCGATATGCAACTCAGTTGCCTAATTGTTACACTGACTCCGTGTCGCCAGCCCTGACAAAAGCACTCTTCGGTGACGTGCTGGCCCTCGCGCGCGAGAGCTGGATTCGCGAGATGGCCCGTCGCGTCGCTCGCCTCGGCTACCACGACTATCGCCGTAGTGACGCCCTCGCACTTCGCTGGCTCGTCCGTGGCCCCTTTCCCTTGAGCACCTTTACCTCGGCGCTTGGCGTCTCTCGTCAAGCGGCGCGCAAGGTCGTGGGTGGACTCGTTGAGCGCGATCTCGCCCTCGTCAACATTGACGCTGGCGACTCGCGACGAAGGATCGTTCAACTCACGTCAAGGGGTCGCGCCTACGCCGGGACCGTTCTCGAGGTGCTCGACAGTCTGAACGACGAACTGGCCACGAAGATCGATCCAGATCATTTGGAGAGCACGCGTTTCGTTCTGACGTTCGTAAAGGACAACTTCGGGCTCTAGCGTGGAGTCGTCAATCGAAGGGAGTCGTCGTGAAGATACTGATTGTTGGCGGCACGTCCTTCGTGGGACGAGCGATCTCTTGGTCCGCGTGGCACCACGGACACGACGTCACCGTTTTAAATCGCGGCGTGACTCCTAACGACTTACCCGAAAAGATTGAACGGATCGTCGGCGATCGCCAAGGCGATCTCTCGTCGCTGGAGAGTCGGACCTTTGACGTCACGATCGACGCCATCGCCTATCGCCCGAGCGACGTTGAACGTTTGGCGAACGCGCTCGGGGACCGCGGCGGCCACTACATTCAGATCTCTTCGATCTCCGCCTACGACGACCCCGGGATCGAAGGGGCCAACGAGACAACGGCTTCGTTATGGGGTGACGACGCAGCCGATCCGAACGGCCCCGTGACCGGAACGACGTACGGACCGTTAAAGGCCGCGAGTGAACGGGCGGCGCAACGGTTCTTCGGCGACGGCGCCACCATGGTGCGGCCGACGTTCGTCATAGGTTCGTTCGACGCGACGCTTCGCTTTCCCTACTGGGTCGAACGTGCTCGCCGAGGCGGCGTAATCGTGGTGCCAGGGCCTCGCACCAACAACATGCAGTACGTCGACGCGCGTGACCTCGCCAACTTTGTCGTTCGCGTCGCTGACGAGAATCTCCGGGGAGCCTTTCACGTGGCCGGACCTCAACCGGGCGATCACTTCTTCAACATGGTGGATCAAATCGCCTCGCACGTCGCTCCGGCGGCCACGACCTTGCGCGAGGTCAGCGCCGAAGACGTCCTAGCAGCGAGACTCGAGGGCAAGTTCCCGCTGTGGAGCGGAGCGCAGAGCGAGAACATTCTCGCGATAGACAGCACGCTCGCTCTCTCGAACGGACTCGACCTTCGCCCGATCAGTGACAGCGTCGACGACGTGGCGTCGTGGTGGGGTGAACGGGCGTGGCCCGAGCGGTGGCTCACGAGTGCCGACGAGACTCGACTGCTCGAAAAATAAGCTCTCGAAGACGTAGCCACCGCGATCCCTATCATGGCGGTAACTTCCGACGCGATGACGTCGCGCACTTCGTCGCTGAGGGTGACGGGTTCCGTTGCATCTCCTACGTCTCGACGAATCGTGCGCAGCCCTCCAAAACCTGACAACGTGGCTGATTTGTCGGTAAGAATCAGGGTTTTACGGACAGAGGAACGTTATGGGCTCTCAAGACGAGGATCGCTTCGCTCGACTTGTACGTGAGCACTCGTCAGCGGTAGGTAACTACCTTCGCCGGCGTCTCTACCCACTGACGCCCTCGGACCTCGACGACCTCGTCGAAGAGACGTTGGTCGTGGTGTGGCGCCGACTCGACAGCGTCCCCGCCGACGCCGAGTTGCCCTGGATGCTCGGCGTCGCTCGGAACGTGTTGCGCAACGCCCGACGCGCGAAGAACCGACGCTCCGCCTTCGAGGCCACCCTCCTGCCCGCGTCGCACGAGGCCTCGGCCGAGGAGCACGTGGTCGCCGACACCAGTGTTCGTGACGCCCTCGCGGCGCTAAGTGACGACGACCGCGAAGTGTTGTTGTTGAACGCGTGGGACGGACTCGACACCCACGCCCTCGGTACGTACTTCGTCATCAGCACGAACGCGGCGGCCGTGCGGCTCTCGCGCGCACAGAGTCGATTCCGCGAACTACTGAGCGCCGCGGAAGTTCGCTGAAAGATTCACGTGGCCCGCGACAGTAACGAAGTAAGAGGACGAAGGAGCACCCGTGAGTGACTTTGAAGATCGCCTCGCCGCGCTCGATCCCGCGGCGAGACAGCCGTACGAACATCGAGACCTCGATTCGCTCATTTCAAAGATCACCACGCAGCCGGACCGGACGAAGAATCGCCTGTGGCGCAACATCGAACTCAAGGTGGCGAGCATCTTGATCGCTGGCGCGATGGTGACAGCGGGTGGCGTCGCGATGTTTCAGGGAGCCGGGACCGGTCTGCCGATTTTGGCAATCCAAAGTACGAGTGGGGCGCACTCACTCAAGAGAGCGAGCTTGCCCACTATGGGCGCCATGCAGATCTACGAAGAGTTCAACTTCACCGCCGGTCCCGCACTGACCGCGACCACGCCTACGAATTCCTCCTACGAACTGCAGATTCCCAGCAGTGGCTCGAACGAAGCGGTTCGCGTCGCGAAGATCTTTGGGGTATCGGGCTCGCCCGTGAACACCAGCGCTGACCGCGTCGATTGGACGGTAACGGGTCCGTCGGGCAGTTCACTCGACTACGCGAACTCCTGGGTGCCCGAGTGGTCCTACGCGGCGTCCCCGGCGACGATGTCGACAGACTTCTTGCCGAGCGATCTACCGAGTCAGTCAACGCTCGCGAACGACGTGCAGAGTTACCTAGCGAAGTTGGGCTACGGCTACACGGTGTCGGCGCCGAGCTTCGGTACGACGACGTCAACGTCGAACACCACGACGCCGGGCTCGACGAGCACCGCCGACGTCACCTACAGCGTTGCCGTTGACGGAATGAGCACCGACCAGTACGTGAGTTTCTCTGTCGACGCGAACAACAACGTGGTGAACGCCTCGGGGCCAGCCTTCAGTGTCGGCTCGTCGCTCGTCTACCCCTTACGGAGTCTGGCGGCCGGCGTGGCCGCCCTCAACGTCGAGCAGCAGAGTAGGTACCCCGCCACTTCACCGCAGGCGAGCCCGCCGACGGGCACTGACCTGAACGCCGGGGGCACGAACACGTCGACGACACCTTCGGGTCCGCCCATCGTGGACGTCACACTCAACGCCGACTCATTATCGCTTGAGACCTACCAACTGACCGACGGCTCGTTGTGGCTGCTACCGGTGTACGACTACACCGGCGTCGAAACCAAACTTGACGGATCCACGTCGAGTGGCACGTGGTACGAACTCGCCGTCGATCCCAGTTACGTTCGCGTCACCAACAGCACCACTAGCGGCGGCACCCACGGCGTCATCAACTACTAGGCGCGAAGACTCGCGCGGAGCAGCTCAGCGAAAATAGTGAAACAGTTCGATTACGCCCACGCCAACTTGGAGATTGAGGTCGAGGTTCGTCTTTCGCGCGCGCGACGTCGACGTTGTGGCGGGCACACGCGCGATGTACAGCTGATTGTTTTGGACGGTGCCGATTCCCACGTGCGTGCGTAGATCAACGGTGACGTTCGGTGGTATGTCCACGATGAGCGTGCCGACGCCTTGGGTCGCCGTGATTGACCACGTGCCCGGCGTAAAGGGCACGTTGCGTAAGTCGATCGTGGACTGACCAAAGGCACCGTGGTAGTCGTGTTGCACTTCGGCGGTCGTGGTGGGTCGCCACTCTTGCACGCCGCTTCCCCCCTTGAGCGGCACGCCAATCACCTGCACGACCAACAAGAACGATCCCGTGACCAATATCAGGAGACTCAAGAAAGCTAAGAACGCCAGCGCCAAGAATCGACGAAACGTCAATCGTCGGGCCGGCGAACTGAGAGACGCGATCGCGAGCACCACGAGAAAGATCAGCCACAAGAGAGCGAGGCCTTTACCGAATCGAGGAACACCGTGGATCGTCGTGAAGAAGATCACGACGAGAACGACGACACCCAGGGGCAGCGCGTACTTGAGCCATCGCGCGCGGGCGTGATTCACCTCCTCGACGGGCACGACTTCGTCGATGCCGCTCGTGGGAGATCGTGGGATGAGAACCCACATCGCGAGATAGATCGCCACACCGAGCCCGTACACCAGCGCGAGCACGACGAACACAACACGAACGATGTTGGCGTCAACGTCAAATCGCTCACTGATACCCCCGGCGACACCGCCAAAGACTTTTTTCGTCACACTCCGATGCAGCGACGTGGCTTCGGTTTGTACGTCGCCGTTCTTCACGTCTTCGGGTTGGTCCATGCCCTCCAATGTAAGTTCCCTTCGTCACGGCGACTATCAGGGCGAACCCCCAAGTTCGCCCCGATCGCGAACCATTGGCTCAGGGTTATCCCTTAGAGCAATCGCGCCTCTCCCGTGGAAGAATTGGGGGACGATTCACCAGTTATTCGACGAGAGGAGGGACGTGGCCATCGAGACGCCGCCTCGCGCGGTCATCGGCACGCCGTATCGCCCACTTCGCCGCGGCGTCAAGAACGCGATTCTCGGCGGCGTCTGTGGCGGACTCGCGATTCGTCTCGGCGTGAACGAGCGAACGGTCCGGATCATCTTCTCACTCTTGGCGCTCGTTTCGGGCGTCGGACTCTTGTTGTACATGTTGCTCTGGCTCACACTTCCTCGAGCGAGCGAAGCACAGTCGATTGCGCACCGACTACTCGGAAGACGCCGCGAACTGCACCGAGTCTTGTTCGGTCTCATCTTGGTCGTCGCCTTTATCATCGTGCTCGACCGCCTTGGCATTCCCAGTCTCGGGATCTACACCTGGCCGTTTCTGCTCAGCCTGGCCGGCGTGATCGGCGTCTGGCGAGGGGCAACGCCCGACGAACACCGACACCTCGAAGAACTCGTGAGGTCGGCGCCGCTCATTCGAATCCCCACGTCGCCGAGTAAGAAAAATCTCTTGTTTCGAGTGCTTTTGGGCACCGTCCTCGTGCTCTTCGGCCTGCGCACCTTGTCGCGGCTCCACGGTTACTGGGGCGGCACGACTCCCGTACTTTTTGGCACCATCATCCTCATTTTGGGCGTGCTCATCTTGCTCGCGCCGTGGTGGCTCGCGACGTTGAACGAACTCTCGGGCGAGCGACGAGCTCGGGTGCGCGTTGAGGAGCGCGCCAACGTCGCCGCCCACCTCCACGACTCGGTCTTACAGACCCTCACCCTCATCGAACGCGCCGCCGGCGACGAGGGCGCCGTCGTACGCCTGGCCCGCAATCAAGAGCGTGAACTTCGCCAGTGGCTCTTCGACCCGGAACACGTAGTGACGGACGACGAAGCCGGTACCTACTCGTCACAGCTGCATACCCTCGAGGGTGAGATCGAAAACGACTACGGCGTCAAGGTCGAACTCGTGATCGTGGGCGACTGCGCCGCCAACCCCGACGTGCTCGCCCTCGTGGCCGCGGGACGCGAAGCGGCCATTAACGCGGCGCGGTGGTCCGGCGCGACGTTGGTGTCCATCTTCGCCGAAGTCGAGACCAATGCGGTATCACTCTTCGTACGCGACCGAGGTCAGGGCTTCGACGTCGACGCCATTCCTCACGATCGCCAGGGCATCGCGCTCTCCATTCGACAACGAATGGCCCGACACGGAGGCACCACGTCGCTCAAGAGCACGATCGGCGTTGGTACCGAGGTGCAACTCTCCCTACCTCGGACCCCGTGACGCCGACGGGACAACCACGGGTCTTTCTCGTTGACGATCACGAGCTCATCCGCACGGGCATCCGTAGCGAACTGACCGGTTCGGTGGACATTGTCGGCGAGGCCGACGAGGTGGACGTTGCCATCGAAATGATTATCGAGCGAACGCCCGACGTGGTACTGCTCGACGTCCACATGCCCGGCGGGGGCGGACTCACCGTGTTGCGCGCGGTGAGCGAGAAGTGTCCCGACGTTCGCTTTCTGGCCCTCTCGGTGTCGGACGCCTCCGAAGACGTCATCAGCGTCATCCGAGCCGGAGCGCGAGGCTACGTGACGAAGAACATCTCGGGACCCGATCTGCTCGACGCGATCTATCGTGTCGCGGCCGGCGACGCCGTCTTCTCACCGCGTCTCGCGGGATTCGTCCTGGACGCTTTCTCCCTCGAGGGCCGAAACCTCGAACCCGGCGACGTGGATCCCGATCTCGATCTACTCACGCCTCGCGAACGTCAAGTGCTGCGCCTCATTGCCCGGGGCTACTCGTATCGAGACATCGGAACAGAGCTCGCCATCTCCACCAAGACCGTCGAGAGCCACGTCTCGTCGGTGCTTCGAAAACTACAACTCTCGAACCGTCACCAGCTCTCACACTGGGCCTCAGAGCGACACCTCTACTAAGGCTCTAGCGCTGCTCGATGAGGTCCATGTACTCCTCGTCCCAGATGTCGAAGTACTCCTCGGGCAGCAACACCGCGTGCGTGGGCTCGAGCGCCTCGACGAAGCCCCGTTCGTGACTCACGGCCACGATCGTGCCCTTCCACTGGCGCATCATTTCGCCCAGCGCGTCGACACTCGCCGGATCCAGGTTGTTCGTCGGTTCGTCGAGCAGCAAGAGATTGGCCTTCGAGGAGGCGAGAATCGCGAGCGCCAGCTTCGCGCGCTCGCCACCCGACAAGGTCGCGGGCATCTGGTGCGCGGCCGCACCCTTAAGACCAAAGGCGCCGAGCATCGAGCGCCGTTGCACGTCGGACTCGACCGTGGAGTTGTCGAGATTCCCCAAGACCGTCTTCGTGAAGTCCAACTGCTCGTTCTCCTGGGCGAAGTAGCCGACGATCACGTTGGCGCCGAACTTGACGACGCCGTCTTGGACCTCTTGCGTGCCCGCCAAGCAGCGCAGCATCGAGGACTTTCCCGCTCCGTTCTTTCCAACGATGACGATGCGGTCGCCGCGCCGCGTGATGAAGTTAACGTCGCGCAAAACCTCCAGTGCGCCGTAGCGAACGGCAACGTTCTCTACCGTCATGGGCACGTCACCACTCCTCGTCGGCAGTGGCAGTTTGAACGTAACCTTCTTCTCCTTCTTGGTCACTTCAATGCGGCTGTCCTTCAGCTTCTCGACCCTCCGGTCTAACACCTTGGCCAGTCGGGCGCGCTTCTCGGTCTGGCCCCGCATGGAGTCGGCGAGTTTGGAGAACTGATCGATCTTGGCGTCTTGGTGCGCGGCGATCTTCTCTTCGGAGAGGCGGCGCTCTTCTTCGAGTTGCAAGAACTTGGTGTAGTTGCCCCGGTACTCTCGAAGCTGCCCGTCGCGTAGAGCCAGCACGCGATCAATGGACCGGTCCAACAGGGGCAGGTCGTGACTGATCACGAGCACGGTTCCTCGAAACTGCTCGAGTTCGTCAAAGAGCCAGCGCTTGGCGGCCTTGTCGAGGTGATTGGTCGGCTCGTCGAGCACCATAGTGGCGGGCTGTTCGTAGAGCACGCGCATTAAGTCAACGCGTCGACGCTGACCACCCGAGAGCGCGCTCAAATCCTCGAGGAGTAGATCTTCCTTTAGTCCGAGTCCGTCGGCCAGACGCGCCACTTCGGACTCGGCCTCGTAGCCGCCGCGCTCGCGAAACTCCTCTTCGAGCGAGGTGAAGCGAGCGATGGTCTCTTCGGTGGGATCAGCCGCCAACGCGTGTCGGGCGTGCTGCATGTCGGCGTCGAGACTGTCGATGCCTCTGGCCGAGAGCACGTGCGAGAGCCCGATGGGCTCGACGCCGAGCCCTCCAGCCACGGGCTCTTGGGGCAGGTGTGCCAAGGTGCCTTGTGTTGAGACGGTCCCCGTCACGCGCAAGTGCTCGGGATGGTACCCGAGCAGCACCGACAGCAACGTGGACTTACCCGCGCCGTTACGACCGACGAGGCCGACCTTCTCGCCGTTGCCGACAACGAAGGACACGGGCTCGAGCAGACGGCGCGGGCCAATCTCTATCCCTAAATCTCGAACGATGAGCATTTAGCGACCTAATGACTCGGTGCTGAGGGTACCCGCCGAACGTTCGTGAGCCGTGGAGTCGCGTGCGCGCGCCTCACTGGTTCTCAATCCGCGGGTTCCCATACCACCATTCTGCCTCACTTACCAAACTGTGCCACGATTTTGCAGTGGCTGAAACGATTTCTATCGATATTTGGAGCGACGTCGTCTGTCCCTTCTGCTACCTCGGCTCGCGCCAACTGGCCCTCGCCCTCGAACTCTTCAAGCACCGCGACGACGTCGTGCTCAACCATCACGCCTTCGAACTCGACCCGCGCGCGCCCAAGAATCTCGAAGGGTCACTGGCGCAACTCGTCGCCGAGAAGTACCGAATGCCGGTCGAAAGGGCCGAGGCTCTTCATCAGCGCCTGGAAACGCAAGCGCACGAGCTCGGTATGACCTGGTCGATCGCGACGGCGAGACCGACGAACACCTTCGACGCTCATCGACTCATCGCGCTCGCCATCACGCAGGGCCTCGGTCACGAGATGACCCAGCGCCTCTTCGCGGCGTACTTCTCCGAGGGCCGGCTCATCAGTGACCACGAACAGTTGAGTCGCCTCGCCGAGGAAGTCGGCGTCACCGACGCGTCGTCGCTCTGGGCGACCGACGCGTTTACCCTCGACGTGCGCGCCGACGAAGCCGCCGCGCAGGAGCTCGGTATCTCCGGCGTTCCGGCAGTGCTCGTCGACAGCAAGTTCATGATCCTCGGCGCGCAGGGCGTCGACAAGTTCGTGGACGTGTTGCGCCGCGCGTGGGAGCGCCGGGGCGCCTAGTCCTCTTGCTCAGTCGGCACCACCGCGACGGCCGCCACCGAGTGTCCTTCGTCGAGGTTCATCACGCGCACCCCCGTCGCGTCACGACCCTGGGACGAGACCTCGCGAACTGGGGTGCGGATCAACACCCCGCCGCTCGAAGCGAGCAGCACCTCATCGTCCAGGTGAACCATGAAGGCGGCGACCACGAAGCCGCGCGCGGCCGTCAACTTGATCGCGCGAACGCCCTGTCCCCCGCGCCCTTGACGATTGAACCGTTCGGTCTTTACTCGCTTGCCAAAACCGGTGTCGGTCACCACGAAGAGGTCGGCCTCGTCCCGCACGACGTCGAGCGAGATGGCCCGATCGTCGGTCCTGAGCTTGATGCCGCGCACGCCCGTCGCGTCACGGCCCATCTCACGGACCTCAACTTCATTGAATCGAATCGCCATGCCGCGGTACGTCACCATCATGAGATCGTCGTTGCCGCTCGTGGGAACGACGCGCACGACCTCGTCGCCCGCTCGCAGGTTGATCGCGATCCAGCCTTCGCGACGTGACTTGTCGTACTCGCTGAAGGCGGTCTTCTTCACGGTGCCGTTGGCGGTCGCGAAGACGAGAAATTTGTCCTTGGGGAAGTCGTCCGTGGTCACAATGGCCTGAATCGACTCGTTGGGCTGGAGATTCAAGAGGTTCACGACGGCGGTGCCCTTAGCGGTGCGCTCCTTCATTGGAATCTCGTGCCCGCGAAGGCGAAAGACCCGTCCGCGATTGGAGAACAACAAAAGGTGCGCGAGGGTCGTGGTGTGAATTATCTGGTCGACGAAGTCCTCGTCCCTTAACTTCGCGCCCTGCACGCCACGACCACCTCGACCCTGGGTACGAAACGCGTCGGTCGCGACCGACTTCACGTAGCCGGCGCGCGTCATCGTGAGCACGATCTCTTCCTCTTGGATGAGGTCTTCGACACCGAGTTCGCCGGGATCGTTCACAATCTGCGTGACCCGCTCGTCGGCGTACTTGTTGCGAAGCACGGTCATCTCGTCGGCGATCACGGCGCGCAACTTCGTGTCGCTCTTGAGGATGGATCTAAGCCCGGCGATGGTCTCGCGCAGTTTCGCCATCTCCTCTTCGAGTTCACTGCGGCCGAGGCGCGTGAGACGACCAAGGGTCATGTCCAATATGTGATTCGCCTGCTCTTCACTGAACGAGAAGGGCCCGGCCATAAGGGCTAGTCGCGCCGCGGGGCGGTCGTCGGATCCGCGAATCGTGGCGATGACCTGGTCCAACATGTCGATGGCCTTCAAGAGACCTTCGACGATGTGCGCGCGAGCTTCGGCCTTGCGCAGACGGAACTGGGTACGCCTCGTCACGACGTCGACCTGGTGCGCGATGTAGTGGGTCAGGGCCTGCGACAGGTTCAGCGTGCGCGGCACCCCGTCCACGAGGGCCAGCATGTTCACCGCGAAGGACGTTTGCAGCGAAGTGTTCTTGTAGAGCTTGTTCAATACCACGTTGGCGTTGGCGTCACGCTTCAGGCGAATGACGAGCCGAGCCTGGCGTCCCGCGGAGTCGTTCTGCACGGCGGCGATGCCCTCGAGGTCGCCGTTCTTCACCAGGTCGTAGATCTTCTCTTCGATCGACTCGACGGAGACCTCGTACGGAAACTCCGTGACGACGATGCGGGTGTCCTTGGCGGTCTCTTCGATCTCCGCCACGGCGCGAAGTTTGATCGAACCACGACCGGTTCGATAGGCGTCGAGGATGCCCTGTCGACCAAGGATCTGGGCCTTGGTGGGAAAGTCCGGACCCTTCACGAACTTCATGAGGTCATCGGGGGTCGCCTCGGGATTGGCGAGCAGGTAGAGCGTCGCGTCGATCACCTCACCCAGGTTGTGCGGAGGAATCTTCGTCGCCATGCCGACGGCGATGCCCTGGGAGCCGTTGACGAGAAGGTTCGGAAATCTCGAGGGCAGCACGATGGGCTGCTGGGTGGAGTTGTCGTAGTTCGCTTCGAAATCGACCGTCTCTTCGTCAATCGAGTCGAGCATCTCCAGCGCCAGCGGGGCCAGACGACACTCGGTGTAGCGCATGGCGGCGGCCCCCTCGTCGGGTCCGGTGCCCCCGAAGTTGCCGTGTCCACTAATGAGCGGGTGGCGCATCGAAAAATCCACCACCATGCGCACCATCGCGTCGTAGATGGCGCTGTCACCGTGGGGGTGATAGCTGCCCATGACGTCACCGACGACCTTGGCGCACTTCGCGAAGGGCCGATCGGGCCGCAGTCCTTGATCGAACATCGAGTACAAGATGCGACGGTGCACGGGCTTGAGGCCGTCGCGCACGTCCGGCAGGGCACGCGACACGATGACCGACATCGAGTACTCGAGGAACGAGCGCTCCATCTCCAAATTGATCTCGATGGGTTCGATGTAGCCGACGACTTCTTCATTCGTGGACTCGCCGCCAGCGCCTGGTCCCTTAGGTGTACGTGCCATGCTCCCCCGTTCCTAGATGTCTAGGAAGCGAACGTCTTTCGCGTTGGTTTGAATGAAGTGACGGCGTTGGGGCACGTCGTCACCCATGAGAATTGAGCAGACTTCGTCGGCCAGGGCCGCTTGCTCGACGGTGATCTGCAAGAGCGCGCGCTTCGTGGCGTCCATAGTNNTCTTGTGATCGGGATACTCGGCGAGGAAGATCGCCTTCGCGGCGTCGTCTCGAAGGTAGACCTTCTCCTTGCCCACCAACGTTGAGTAGAGCGGCGGCTGGGCCACGTAGACGTGTCCGTTGTTCACCAGTTCGGTCATCTGGCGAAAGAAGAACGTCAACAACAGGGTGCGAATGTGACTGCCGTCCACGTCGGCGTCAGCTAGCAAGATGATCTTGTCGTAACGAATCTTCGAAAGGTCAAACTCTCCTTCGACGCCCGCGCCAATCGCGGACACCAGTGCTTGAATCTCGGTGTTGCGCAAGATCTTGTCGGAGCGCGCCTTTTCGACGTTCAAGATCTTCCCGCGAATTGGCAGAATCGCTTGGTTGCGGGGATTGCGCGCGTCCTTCGCCGAGCCACCGGCCGAGTTGCCCTCGACGATGAAGAGCTCGCACTCGCGCGGTTCGTTCGACGAACAGTCCACGAGCTTGCCGGGCAGTCCCGCGCCGTCGAGCGCGTTCTTTCGGCGAGTGAGGTCACGCGCCCCTTGCGCCGCCATACGGGCCCTCGAGGCTTGAATGGATTTAGCGACGATCTGGCTTCCCTCGCGGGGGTTCTCTTCCAACCAGTCGGCCAATTTTTCGTTGGTAGCGCGCTCGACGAGCGAGCGAACCGATACGTTGCCCAACTTTCCCTTTGTTTGGCCCTCGAACTGGGGGTCACGGAGACGAACCGAGACGATCGCCGTCAAGCCCTCGCGGATGTCTTCGCCCTTAAGATTCTCCTCTTTTTCCTTTAGGAGGTTGCGCTTGCGGGCGTAGCGGTTGACAACGTTGGTGAGGGCCTTGCGAAAGCCCTCTTCGTGCATGCCCCCTTCAATGGTGGTGATGCCGTTCGCGAAGGAGTAGATGCTCTCGTAGTAACCGGTGTTCCACTGGAAGGCGACCTCGACCTCCTGGTTCTCCTCGGACTGCTCGAAGGAACCGACCTTGCGAAAGAGCGACTCTTTGGCGTTGTTGAGATGGCGAACGTAGTCAACGATGCCGCCGTTGTACTTAAAGGTCTCTTTCGCTTCGCGACCCTTACGTTCGTCAACGAAACGAATCTCGAGACCGCGGTTCAAAAAGGCCATGATCTGCAAACGCTCGATAACGGTCTGCGCGCGAAACTCGACCTCTTCAAAGATCGACGGGTCGGGGGTAAACGTGACCGTCGTGCCGGTTCGTCCGCGCGGCGCGGGACCCGTGACCTTGAGCTTGCCCTGGGGCTTGCCACCGTCTTTAAACATGAGTTGGTAGTGGTTGTCGTTGCGATCAACTTCGAGCAGCAACTCGGTCGAAAGTGCGTTCACTACCGAGACGCCAACGCCGTGAAGACCTCCGGAAACCTTGTAGCCCCTGCCGCCGAACTTTCCGCCGGCGTGCAGCATCGTGAGCGCGATTTCAGCCGCCGATCGACCCTTGTACTGAGGGTGCTCCTCGACGGGAATACCGCGCCCGTCGTCCACCACTCGACAACTGCCGTTGGCGAGCAAGGTGATGTCTATTCTCGTGCAAAACCCGGCCATTGCCTCGTCGACGGAGTTATCGACGACTTCCCAGACGAGGTGGTGAAGCCCGGCCGGGCCGGTCGAACCGATGTACATTCCCGGGCGAACTCGCACTGGCTCTAAGCCCTCAAGAACGGTGATGTCGCTAGCGCCGTAACCAGCAGATCCTTTGGTCTTATCGGCCACGCAGGAATCCTTTCGATACAAAAATTTGGGCACTTTTTGGTGCTGGCGTCGTCAATGAAATGACGGTTCCATCCTACCCGACGCGCTGTCACTTCCAGCCGCAAACGGCCACTCTAAGCAGGTGTTTCGATGAGTTTTTTGACTTACTTCAACACTGTTTTTAGGGACGATGGCGCACGCTTTCCGAACGACGAAAATCCCCGCAAGATGGAAGGGCTCTGCATCACCACTTGTTGCGCGAACGCACCCGAAGGAACACTCACGATGAGCACACCATCCTTGATGAGTTCGACGCGACAGTGCTCCGCGAGCACTGGATCCACAACGGTCGGCCACAGCTGGCGCGCCTCATCGATCAAGCGAAGATCGACTCGTCGAAGGCGTCCCGCGAGCGTGTCCAAGAGTTCGCTTAGGGCGGCTGGTTCGTCGCCTCGCCCGTTCACGACAACACTCGGGTGAGATCGATCACGGCCGCGGGAGTGAGCGCTCCCGGCAGCGGTGACGCCGTCGTGACCAGCGTTTGGCCCAACGGGAGCAGGCCCAAAAGGCGATTACTGCGCACGGGATCGAGTTCGCTAAAGACGTCGTCGAGGAGAAGAAGCGGGTCGACGCCACGTTGCTGGCGCACCAGTTCGTGGCCCGCGAGACGCAAGGCCAGCGCGAGGGAACGCTGCTCTCCCTGCGAGGCTTGACGCCGGGCGTCTCGACCTTCGAGTAAAAGTTCGATGTCGTCGCGATGCGGTCCGATCGTGGTGTAGCCGCGAAAGCGATCGTCGTCGAAGGAAACGACGAGCGCGTCGTTCAAACTCTCGGGCCACGACTTTTCGTAGCGCACACCAACGTCGTTCGTGTTCTGGGCGAGCGCTTGATAGAAGCGCGCGACGAGTGGCGAGAGTTGACTGAGCAGCGATTGGCGGTGGAAGAGAAGTTCCTCACTCACTTCACAGAAGTCACTCGTCCAAAGTTCCAACTCGGACTGTTGAGAAGCCGAGGGGCGACTACCTTCGAGGCCTCGCAGCAGCGCATTTCGCTGGCTCAGCACGCGGTTGAAGCGTTCGATGATCTCACCGGTCAGTGGCTCGACGTCGGTCAACAGATTGGTGAGATAGCTGCGGCGATTCTCGGGTCCACCGCGCACGACGTCGACGCCTTCAGGAGTGAACACCGTGAGTGGCAAAGCTTCGGAAAGCTCCGCTCTCGAGCGTGGGCGCTGACCGTTCACCAACATTCGCTTCGTGGTGTTGCGCACTCCGCGCGTCAGCGTCAAGTCCACCTGAATCCGGCGCTCTCTTTGGAATACGACGCCGTGCACCTCCGCGGTGGCTTCACGATTTCGGATCATGTCGCTTGCGGCGTTCGTGCGAAACGAGGACGCCGTCGCGAGCGCGTTGACCGCCTCCAATACGGACGTTTTCCCCGTCCCGTTGGGTGAGAGGAAGACCGTGATGGCGTCGGGATCTGGCTCGAAGGAAAACTCAGTGAAGAGTCGGAAGTTACGAAGCGTGAGTTCGTGGAGACCCACGAGAGTCAACCCAACTACTGAACTCGAACGGGCATCAGAAGGTAGCGGAAACGCAGGTCCTCCACGCCGTGGACCATTGCCGCGCGTACCGAGTCCGACATCTCGAGAACGACCTCGTCGCCGGAGACCGCCTCTACGCCGTCGATGAGAAAACCGGGGTTAAAGGCGATCGTCATCTCATCACCGTTGTAGTCGGCGTCGACGTTGTCTTCGACGTCGCCCGCGTCGTGACTTTGGGTTCGAATCTCTAGATTTCGATCTTTCATCGTCAGACGTACCGACGACGTTGAATCCTTCGCGAGCAGCTTGGCGCGCTTCAGTGACGTCAGGAGCGTGTCCTTGGCGATGCGTAGCTGGTTGGGAAAACTCGCCGGAATCAACTGCAGCACCGAGGGATAGTTCCCGTCGATAAGTCGCGACGCGATGCTGGTACTACCCACGACGAAACAGATTTCGGCGTCACTGAGGGTGACGCCGATTTCCGCGTCGGCCGGCAGTGACGCGGCGGCGCGCTGCAGCTCCTGCAGGGCGCGCGCCGGCACGAGAAGGTCCTGCGATCCGCTGATCCCCTGCACGCCTGGAACGTCTCGCACCGCGAGGCGGTACGAGTCGGTCGCGAAGAGCCGCAGAGTTCCGTTTTCCGTAGTAAACAGCACTCCCGTCAGTAGCGGTCGAGCGTCGTCGTTCGCCGCTGCACGTACCACTTGGTTGAGACCCTGCACCAGGTCGAGCGCGGCGATAGACGTGATCGGCCCCGAGACCGGGGGCAGCTTTGGGTAGTCCGCCACCGGAAAGGTTCGCAGCGAGAACTTCGCGCGACTGAGAGAAATCTCCACGTTGTCTTCGCCACTGGCGACCGTCACCGCGCCGGCCTCAAGGGAGCGCACCGCGTCGACGATCAGTCGCGCCGGCACCACCGTCGAGCCGTCTTCAATTCCAATGACGTCAACCGTCGTACGCGCAGTGATGTCCAGATCCGTTCCGGTCACGACGAGTTGATTTCCGGTCAATGAGAGCAGGACACCGGAAGAAGCACCAATGAGACGAGTGGCGGCAACGCGACTAGCGGCAGTGAGTGCCTCGACGAGGATGTCGCGTTCTGATTTGAACTTCATAGAGCTACCTTTCTTTGCTACTGAGGTTACGGTGTGTATTTCAATGTAGAGAAGTCTTAGTAGTAGTAGTGCTGTGGATATGTGACGAGCGCTGGAACGCCCCTGATTGATACATGTTTTCGGGACCTCACCCTACCCACAAGACTGCCGGTAACTCTCTCAACCCTCAGGCCTCAACCTTGAGGTCATGTGGAGTACTGGGTGGTTGTCAACCCCTAATCAACAGGCGGACACCAACGTTGCGCACAGATTTCGTTTTTTAATTCTCCCCTTGAAGACGACGTTTTAACTGATTAATTTGCGACAGCATCTCGGGATTTGACGTCAGCTGCTCTTTGATCTTCTCGACTCCACTAATGACGGTCGTGTGGTTTCGTCCATCAAAGATACGAGCGATCATCGGATAGGAGTAGTTATTGAGCAGGTCTCGAATGAGGTACATGGCGACGTGGCGAGCGTGCACTAAAGGCCGCAGCCGCTTGGATCCCCTCACGTCTTCGACTGAGAGACCGTAGAAGTCGGCCACGACCGACAGGATGGTCTCGGGCTTCAGAACTACCTGTTCTTGTCCGAGATTCGTGAGGTGGGCCTTCGCCAGTTCGAGGGTGATGGGCTCTTGGCGCAGATTGGCGAAGGCCCGCAGCATCGTGATCGATCCCTCGAGCTCGCGGATGTTGTCACGCACCCGCTGGGCAATCCACTCGGCGACTTCGTCGGGTAGCGCGATGCCTTCACGTTCGGATTTCGACCGAAGGATGGCGATACGGGTTTCGAGGTCGGGTTGGTCGATCTCGGTGACGAGTCCCTGGAGGAGACGACTACGGAAACGATCTTGCAGACCCGCGAGGTCGCGCGGGGAACGGTCCGAAGTCAACACGATCTGCTTACCTTCACCGTGCAGCGCGTTGTACGTGTGAAAGATTTCTTCGTGGAACGTTTCACCGCGCGTCTCCATGAACTGAATGTCGTCGATGAGCAGCACGTCGTTTTCGCGATAGCGCTCGTGCAAGGAGAGCTGGGTGCGGGTTTGAATGGCGCGAATGAAGTCGTTCAAGAAGGTCTCCGTCGAGACGTACAGGACCTTTCGACCGGGGTAGTTCTCTTGGACGTAGTTGCCAATGGCGTGCAGGAGGTGCGTCTTGCCAAGACCGGAATTTCCGTAGATCATCAGGGGGTTATAGGCCCGTCCAGGGGTTTCGGCGACCGACTGCGCGGCAGCGAAGGCCAGGCGGTTCGACGGACCGGGAACGAAAGAGTCGAAGGTCATGCGGGGATCAAGACGGGCCGGCTGATCGACGCTCGACGCGTACGTGACGAGCGGTGTCGGGGGTTCGACGGTCTCAGCGACGGGCTCTTTGAGGTTCGTCGCGTTCGACGCTTCGGTGACGGTGAGGGAAATCTGGACGGGACTTCCTACTAACTTTTGGGCTTGTTCGGTGATGAAGGGTAGGTAGCGTTGTTGAACGCGAAGAAGTTGGATCTGATTCGGCGCGCCAATGACGAGCACATTGTCGTGGTAATCCACAAGGCGAAGGGTACTGAGGCCGGCGGCCCAAACTGCGTCAGAAGCGTTGCCACGTAAGGAGTCTCGAAGGGCCGTCCATATTTCTTCACCACTTTGCACGATCGTCCTCCACAGCTCGCATCTGACATTATCCACAAGCAGTTCTCGGACGAAAACCGTCTGTTCTGCGGTAGGGAGAGCCACCCTACACCTATTTACTTCGCGCCGCCGGGGCCGTTCGGTCGGTGGGGTAAGATTGCACGCTGTAGCGCGCCAGCGACCCCCAGGGGGTAACGCGAAGCGCAGAGCATATTTTGAGAAGAGGTTTTCGTGAAGCGTACATATCAGCCAAACCAGAGGAAGAGGGCTAAAACGCACGGTTTTCGCGCGCGCATGCGCACCAGCGCGGGTAGAGCCGTCCTCAAGGCGCGTCGTAACAAGGGCCGTCACCAATTGACGGTCTAGCTAGGGTGCCCGGTCGGGTCCGCACCCGCCGGCAGTTCGCGCGCTTCGCGACACCTACTGGACGAGGTCAGAGTGGGCCACTACGAATCAGTTTCGTGGTCGGTTCTTCTGAAAGCAGTTCAGTGGACGTGGCGTACGCGATCAGTCGAAAGGTCGGAAACGCGGTCGTGCGCAATCGAATCCGCCGGCGACTTCGAGCACTTATCGACGACCTTGACCCTCAACCAAAACCTGGTGCGTACCTGATCAGGTGTGGTTTTGAGACAGGAAACCTCCCATATGAAGAACTCCACCACCACCTCCACCAAGCCCTTGACCGAGCCAGCGTCCACTAAGTCGGTCGCGACGCGCGTGCTGTTGAGTCTCGTTGGTTACTACCAACGTTTGACTTCGGGGCGCGTGTCGCCGTGTCGCTTCTACCCCTCGTGCTCGAACTACGCCCTCGAGGCGGTCGAAGTCCACGGGGCAACTCGGGGTTCGTGGCTGACGGTGCGACGACTACTGCGCTGTCGTCCCTTTGGTCCGCACGGGATTGATCTCGTACCAGAACCCGAGCAAGCTAGGAGTTCCACGTCATGCACTCAATAACCCACTTCGTTGGTGGGATCTTCCAGCCAATCTTTCACCTCGTTGCTTGGATGCTGGCCTTTCTCTACGGCCTGATACCGAACTACGCAATCGCCATTGCACTGTTGACGATCATCATCATGGGGTTGTTGACGCCCTTTACGGTGAAGAGCACCCGGTCGATGATCGCGATGCAGAGACTTTCACCAGAGATCAAGAAGCTTCAACAGAAGTACAAGGGCCCTGAAAATCGTCAAACGTTGAATGACGAGATGATGAAGCTCTACAAGGAAGAGGGCGTCAATCCCCTGGGCGGTTGCCTGCCGGTGCTGCTGCAGGCGCCGTTTCTCTTCATTCTTTACAGTGTCATTAAGGGTTTAGCCTTCACGGTCACCTCCAAGGCAGGCGTCATCACCTCGCACCCGCGCTATATCCCGCACAGCTCCAAGATGTACGAGAACTTGATCCACTCAGTGGGACACATCAACGTCTGGGGCATGGACCTCAGCCTTCGACCCTTTCCGATAAGCAGTCACGGCTCGACGCTCGCCGCAATCCCCTTCTTCGTTTTCGTCGTGGTCGCCGTGGGGTTTCAATATTTCCAGATGGCTCAGATGAACAATCTCAGTCGCAAGCGGGGTCAGGCCCTACCGTCGCAACAGTTGATGATGCAGCGAGTGCTGCCGATTGTTTTTGCATATTTCTACTTAGTGATTCCAGCGGCGGTGGTGTTGTATATGATTATTTCGACAGGCATACGCATAATTACTCAAGACATGATGTTCCGTACGGGTGTGTCCAATCCCAACAAGGGCGGAAACGCACTCCCTGTGGGCGAACGAGAGATTCCCGCCAGCGAGCCCATTGAGGCGCCCAGCGAAGTGGTGGAAAAACCCAAGGCCAAACCCCCAATCGTAAATCCCGCTAATAAGCCACGGTCGAACAACAGTTCGAAGAGTCAGTCGCGACCGGCTCCGAAGCCGCAAAGTCAGCCTCGCTCGAAGGCGAAGCGTAAGAGAAAGGCGCGTTAACTCATGGAGTGGGTAGAGACCACAGGAAAAACAGTTGATGAAGCGATGGACCGCGCGCTCGCGCACCTGGGAGTTCACCGCGACGACGCAGAAGTGCAGGTTATCGAAGAGCCTAAGGCCGGCCTCTTTGGTCGAGTCCGTGGCGAGGCTCGAGTTCGCGCACGAGTACGCCCTAGCGGGCCCCGCCCGAAACGCTCGAGACGATCTGGTGAGCGTAGCGACCGTCCCCGTGCCAACGGTGCACGAGCCGAGCGGCCCCGTGTTGAGAAGAAGCCTGAAGGCGAAGTACGTCGCGAAAGAGATCGAAGTTCAACGCGATCGGCGTCAAACACAAAGAACCAACAGTCTGAAAAGAGTCCATCGAAGGAGGACAGTATGGCAGAGGGCATTTCGCTTGCCGAGCAAGGTGCTATCGCAAAGGAGTTCCTCGAAGGGCTCTTGACGTCGATGGACATCACGGCCGAAGTCTCAGTGAAAGAGCTCGACGCGGAGACCGTCGAACTGTCGGTCAACGCGAATCCCGCGACCGAACTAGGCGTTCTCGTGGGACCACGGGGCACGACGCTGCAGGCACTACAAGAAGTCACCCGTACGGTGGTGCAGTCCAAGAGTCCCAGTCGAACCGACCGGATCCTCGTGGACGTCGCCCAATACCGTGAGCGTCGCGTGGCGGCCCTCGGCCGATTCGCGCAGCAGGTTGCGCTGGAAGTCGTGGAAACCGGTGAAGAACGCGCGCTAGAGCCGATGTCGGCCGCGGACCGTAAAGCGGTGCACGACGCCCTTTCCGAGAGCGAAAGTGTCGTGACTCGCTCAGAAGGTGAGGACCCTCGACGTTTCGTGGTGGTCTCTCCGGCATAATTATAAAGTGAATAGTGATTGGTTGACCCGCGCCCTCGAGGAATCGAGGGCGCGGGGCTATTTGGGCCCACAGGCAATTGAGCCGCAGATCGCGCACGCGCAAGGCTTCGCTCTTTGCTGGGAAGCGATTCGTGTGACTCCCCCAGAGCATCTTCTTGATCTTGGAAGCGGTGGGGGTTTGCCGGGCCTCGTACTCCTGGATCGTTGGCGCTGCCACGAGGTTTTTCTCGACTCTATGGCCAAAAGGAGCAATTTTCTCAGCGAAGCGCTCGCCGGGCCAGGAGCTCCCCAGAGGGGTGAAGTAGTAATCGCGCGTGCTGAGCAAGCGGCTCGCTGGCCTGAGTTAGAGGGAAAGTTCGATCTGGTGACGGCTCGCTCATTTGGACCTCCGGCGGTCACCGCCGAGTGTGCGGTGAGATTTCTGAAGATTGGGGGAGTCCTCATCGTCTCAGAACCCCCCGGTGAGCGCCCTGACGAGCGTTGGAGTAAAGGCGGTCTTAGCCTTCTAGGCCTGGCCGCGCAGGGGCGCTCACGGTACGGTACGGCGTACGAGGTCCTCGTGAAAGAGAGTTCTACCGACAAGGAATACCCCCGGCCCTCTGGAATACCTAAGAAAAGACCCCTGTTTTAATGTTTCACGTGAAACAATCACGCGGGGTTCGACAGATCTTCTGGCGGTGAACCGGTACTTGTGGGTCGACTGACCAACGCCATTCCAGATCGGTCGAACTTTCGGGTAGTCCTTCAATCAATGTTTCACGTGAAACAATCACCCGAACTTCGACTGATTCTCTCGTAGCACGTCTCCTCGAAGGGGATCTATTGAGAGGGGCCTCTCCCATGCTCTTTGGAGTCCCAAGGGGTGCTGCCAGAGATGTTTCACGTGAAACATTCAAGCGAAATTAGTCGGCCCCCTTGCGAGTTATCCGGTGAAACACTTGTGATTAACTCCTCTTAAGGCGCCATCGGTCTCACGTGAAACATGGACCTATTCTCTGACTCGAATGTTTCACGTGAAACATTAGTACTTGACGCACCGACGAAAAGCGAGTTGAATGGCAGTGGTGCGATGCGGTGTCGGTACGTACCTACTCTTAGGAAGAGGCTCATGGCGGACGCCAGCACAATGACGATATTCGCTGTAGCCAACCAAAAAGGGGGAGTAGGTAAGACTACGACCACTATTTCGCTCGGTGCTGCGCTGGCTGAGCGTGGCAAACGCGTACTTGTTGTTGACCTAGATCCCCAGGGAAACGCCACTACGGGCCTTGGCGTTGATGGTCGCAAGTTCGAGCGATCGGTGTACGACGTCCTCTTGAACGATGTTCCAATGGTCGATATCGTTGAGCCGACAGGGTTTAACAACCTTTTCGTGGCGCCCGCAACACTCGATTTGGCGGGCGTAGAACAAGAGCTGACCCAGGTAATATCGCGTGAACTGCGCCTCAAAAAGGCAATTAGTTCAGTCGACGGTGAGTTTGACTATATTTTCATTGACTGTCCCCCGTCGCTAGGTCTTATTACGATCAACGCATTCGCCGCGGCCACGGACATCATGGTGCCTGTTCAGACGGAGTTTTATGCACTCGAGGGACTGACCCAGTTACAACGAATCGTTGACCTGGTTCAGAAGAACCTCAACCCCACCCTTAAGATCACCAAGGTTATCTTGACCATGTACGACTCGCGCAACACCCTTTCAGTGGACGTGGCGAAGGAAGTCAAGAAACACTTCGAGAACGAACTCTGTAGAACCGTTGTTCCACGCACCGTTCGATTGGCTGAGGCTCCTTCCTTCGGTCAGCCCATAACCGTGTTCGACCCATCGTCCAAAGGCGCCAAAGCCTACCGAGCGCTAGCAGAGGAGATCATTAATGGCTAGAAAACCAGGGTTGGGTAAGGGGCTTGGAGCCCTCATCCCCGACAACAGTACGACGTCGAGCGACGTGAGCACTGAGGCCCCGTCGTCGGGGCCGCTGCGGATGGTGCCCGTCGACTCCATCCGGCCGAATCAGTTTCAGCCTCGAAAGACCTTTAACGACGACAGCCTCAAGACATTGGCCGCTTCGGTCCAAGAGCTCGGCGTGCTCCAACCCATCATTGTCCGACCCGTTGACGGCGAGCCCGGCAAGTACGAACTGATCGCCGGCGAACGTCGTTGGCGTGCTGCGGCCATCGCGAAGCTCGAGTTGGTGCCGGTTCTGCTCCAAGATGACGTGAACGACCGACTTTCACTCGAACAGGCCGTGGTGGAGAACCTCCATCGTGTTGACCTTCACGCCCTAGAGGAAGCGGCGGCCTACCAGCAACTCGTCGACGAGTTTGACCTGACCCACGATCAAGTCGCACAGCGAGTCGGCAAGAGCCGAGCGTATGTTACGAACACGTTACGACTTCTCCAGTTGGGTGATGTCGCGCAGGGTGCGCTGGCTTCTGCGCAGATCACGGCGGGTCACGCGAGGGCGCTCTTAGCCGTCAGTGACCCGAACGGGCAGGCAACGCTGGTCGCGCGAGTGATAAAGAATGAACTTTCAGTTCGCGCGACGGAGGAGACCGTCAAGACGTTCCTCGAGCCAAGGCCCATCGTGACGGCGGAGACCGCCGCCAAGTCGCCCGACGGCGCGCCCCGACTGCGTCCGGTGCCTGACGCCAGCGTGGCCGAACTCGAAGAACTCCTCGAACGGTACCTCGATACGCGTGTTCACGTCGACCTCAAAGGCCGTAATGGCCGTATAATCATTGACTTTGCGGACCTCGACGACCTCGAACGGCTCTACAGCGCTATCGCGAAGCCTAAGTGACCTTCAACCTTCAACTTAACCCTCTTGTTGAAGTTTTCCCCAAGTTGTGCATGAAGTTGTGGGTTACTTCGGTTTCGGCCAAATTGAAGGGTATTTACCCTCTAAATAGCCCTTTTCAAAAAGGTATTTCTACTCAAATCTGTGGATAACTTGCTCGACTACGCCCTCGAGGGCCGTGATGACTTGGTGAAGTACCTGTTCAGCGACGTCGCCGTGCTCGACGTGAATGGTCGTCATCGTGGTCTCGCGCAGGATCGGTAACGCCATACCCGTCACTTCGACCCTTGGAACGTCGGGTAAGTGGGCGAGGAATGAAGCGAGGGAGCTCGCGAGGATCTCCCCGCGGTGCGAGTGAGAGCGATAGTTGGCCCAGTAGTGCAGGTGGATGCCTTCAACGTGCTCGAGTGTCTGAAAGGACAACACCAGGGCGACGTCGTGGCTGTTGGCGGCGAGGGCCGCCTCTTCTTGGGTGGTGTTGAGCAGTACGTGGACGAAGTCGATATCGCCGAGGGTTCGCGCGAGCTCTTCGACGAGGGGACCGTCGCCACAGAGTAGGACCGAGCCAATGGCTAAGGGATCGAATCCGGCGAGGTCTCGAGCGTCGGTCACGAGACTGCGATTGGCGCTCGTGGCCCGCACGCGCTGCAACGCCAGGAGGCTGGCTTTGGTTAACGTGCCGCAAGGTTCAAGTGCACAGTTACGTTGAAACTCGCTGAGCGCGTCGGACGAAGCCGAGCCGAAGATGCCGTCGACACGTCCGGGGTTAAAGCCGAGTTGGGCGAGCAGTACTTGAAGTTCGGCGACGTCGTCACCACGAAGTTGAGGGCTCGTGAGGTACAAGAGGCGTTGGCCGAGTTGCCAACGCGCCTCTTCGAGTCGTTGCCACGTCGTCAGATCAACAACGCCCGTGAGGGGGAGTCCGCGAGAGCGCTGAAAGGCTTCAACCAGCGCCACGGTCTCGACGTCAAAGACGTCGTCACTTTCGTTGGTGGCGTTGAGCGCGAGCGCGAGCGCGCTCAGTCGCTCTTTGAGTTCGCGCACACGAGGGCCCGTGGCGCCTGGGCTAAGTGAATCGAAGTTCAGGTGAACTACAGGTTTGAAGTGATCTCTTGCAAGAGCGCGCCCTTAGGCTTCGCGCCGACGAGTCGGGCGACAACCTCGCCGTCTTTGAACAACAACAGCGTCGGGATGCTCATTACAGAGAACTTGGTGGCGGTGGCGACGTTCACGTCAACGTCCAACTTGCCAATGGCGAACTTGTCCGACTGCTCCACGGCGAACTCTTCCAGGATGGGAGCGATCGTTCTGCACGGACCACACCACTCGGCCCAAAAGTCCACGAGAATGGGCTTTTCGGACGCACCGATGACCTCCTCGAAGGTGGCGTCGGTCAGTGTCGTGATGATTTCGCTCATAGTTACCTCCTAGAACGCCTCGTCGGCGTCGCGACAACCACTTTAGCGACGGGGCTTAAATTCCCTGCGCCTCGAGCCAGCGCTCCGCGTCAATCGCCGCGATACAGCCAGAACCGGCTGAGGTCACGGCCTGGCGATAGACCTCGTCTTGGACGTCGCCGGCGGCGAAGAGGCCTTCGATGTTGGTGAAAGAACCCAGGCCCGTTCGCACGTAGCCGTTTTCGTTGAGATCGACCTGGTCGGTCACGATCGTGGTGTTGGGAACGTGTCCGATGGCGACGAAGACACCCGTCACGAGAAGGACGCGCTCCTCGTCGGTCTTCGTGTCGCGAACCTTGAGGCCCATCACCTTGTCGCTGCCGAAGACTTCCGTGACTTGAGTGTTCCACTCAAAACGGATCTTCTCGTGCGCGAAGGCCCGCTGTTGCATGATCTTCGAAGCGCGAAGTGAGTCGCGCCGATGGATCAGCGTGACGCTGGACGCAAAGCGCGTGAGAAAGAGCGCCTCTTCGAGGGCCGAGTCGCCGCCGCCGACGACCGCGACGTCTTGACCGCGAAAGAAGAAGCCGTCGCACGTGGCGCACGTGGAGAGTCCGTGGCTCAAGTACTGACCTTCACCGGGGACGTTCAACATGAGAGAACGAGCACCCGTCGCGAGAATGACCGCGTCGGCGGTGATGCTGGGGTCTCGGTCGCCAGCCAGCCACGCACGAAAGGGACGGACGGTGGTGTCGAGTTTGTGCACTTTGTCGACACGCAGATCAGCGCCAAAGCGCGCGGCCTGCTCGCGCATCTTCATCATGAGTTCTGGTCCGGTGACGGCCTCGGGAAACCCCGGGTAGTTCTCGACGTCGGTGGTGAGCATGAGCTGGCCGCCGGGTTGATCGCTCGTCGACGAGGGTTCGCCCTCAATGACGATCGGACTTAGCTGCGCGCGGGCACTGTAAATGGCGGCCGTGAGCCCGGCGGGACCCGAGCCAATAATGAGGACACGAGTGTGTTCGGGCATTACTTCCTTAATTTGAGAGGACGGCGTCGTCGCCAAATGACGAGCCCGAAAATGAGTGACGCCGCGCCCACGACGGCGTAACTCAACCACTCGTGGCCGTTGAAGGCGTAGATGTTGAGGAGTCGAATGAATCCAATGACCAGTACGACCACGAACACGACCGCGGCCAGCACGATAACGAGGCCGTAGGCCAACGCGCGAGCGGCCATGATGATCGGGCGCAGCACCTTGTCGTGCACGACGTCGAGCAGGTGGTCAACGGCCGCCAGCAGCCGGTCAACGAGGTCTGGTTCTCGAGGTTCTCGTTGCTCGCTGGCTTCAGTCACGCTATGAACTTAGTGGCGCGCACTCGTTACCCTTCAATCCACGTCAGACCGATAATGCCGGGGCCGCCGTGCGCACCCACGACGGGGCCGATGTCCGTGACGATCAAGGGGTGCTCGCTGGCGATGTCGCTAATGAGGGCTTCCAGCGCCTCGACGTCCGTACAGGCGCCCTGAATCAACGCGAGACGGCGAAGCGGCGCGTGCGAGCGCGCGACGTTGGCGACCGCCGCGAGGGCTTTCGCGCGAGTGCGCTGACGGCCCGCCTCGGCGACGACGCCGTTCTTGAGTTCCACGAGGGGCTTGATCGAGAGCACTTGACCGAGGAGCGCCTTCGCGCCGCCGATTCGTCCGCCCTTGATGAGGTGTTCGAGGGTGTCGAGGGTGGCCACGACACCGGCTCTTGGCATGAGTGAGTTCGCGTGCTCCACGAGTTGATCGAGAGTGGCGCCGGTGGCCGCTAGTTCGGCGACGTCGATAACGACAAGGCCCTGACCCATGGAGACGTTCAACGTGTCGAGTACGCGAACATCAATGAGCTCGGTGACGGTTTCGCCCGCGAGCGTGGCCGACTGGTACGTGGCCGAGAGCAGGGAGGAAAGGGTCAGCACGATCACCCCGTCACAGCCGTCGGCCTTCGCGCGTTCGTAGGCCGCTTGAAAAGCGCCCGGTGAGGGTGCGGCCGTTTCGGGCAGAGACTTCGAGTCCTTGCACTTGGCCCAGAAGAGTTCCGGCGTCAGGTCGACGCGGTCGGTGAACTCCTCGTCGCCAAAGCGAATCGTCAGCGAAACGACGTCGATGTTCAGTCGCTTGGCGAAGTCCTCGGGGAGGTCGCTGGCACTGTCGGTGACCACACGAATTCGAGCCATTTCCCCCCTAGAACTGTTCAAGCCTTGCACTTTTTGCGGGACCTCGTCGAAGACGTCGACGCAGTAGCACGACGACGAGGCCGTACCCGAGGACACCGGCAACCATCGCGAAGCCAAAGCGCGTGACGAGTCCTGGTCCCCTCGTCCACGACGGCACCGCGTAGACGGCGGCCATCACGACGGTCGCCACGAGCGAGGACCAGAGGCTTCGGCGGACGTGCACACTCCACACGCCCGAGATGATGTTGACGTGATGACGAGCCAGCACCGCGAGGGCCGCGGCGGCGGCGGCGCTGTAGCCCAAAGAGACGCTCGCGGTGAGCCCGGCGAGAGAATGGCGACCGAGCAGCACGCAGAGCACGATTGTGAGCGCGTTCTCGAAGGCGTAGAGCAGGAAGACTTCGCGAGCGCGTTGCATCGCCTGGAGTCCGCGAACGGCGAGCTGAAAGATGGTGAACCCCGGTAGTCCCGCCGCGAGTACCGCCAGCACCGTGCCCGCGGAGATCCGGTGCACGGCGTTCACGTGATTGAGGAGAATCGCGACGATGGGTTGGGCGAGAATGATGAGGACCAACGTGCACGGGATAATGATGACGAGCGACTGACGAAGTCCAAAGCGCAGTCGTTCGCTCAGTCCCGCGAAGTCCTTGGACGTCGCGAAACCAGCGAGTTGGGGCGTGAGGGCGCCGAGGACCGACACCACAACGACGGCGTAGGGCATCTGCATGAACGCCCAGCCGTAGGTGTACGCGCTGACCGCGTGCGCGCTGGTGCCGATGCCAAAGGCGTAGGCGAGGACCACGTACAACGAGACTTGATTGGCGAGGACCACGAGGAGCGTCCAACTGCCGAGACGCCCGACGGCCCTGACCGCGGGATCTTGGAGATCGAGCCGCGGGCTCAGACGCCAGAGATTACTGTGAGCGAGCGAGGGCACGAGACAGAGAAACTGGACCGCGACACCGAGCGTCGTACCGAGTCCGAGCCAGAGCAGATCGTGCGATCCACTCAGTGCCGACAGTACGGGCGTCGGATCGACGAGGTGGAACCACACCAGAACGGCGATGCAGACCACGTTGTTGGCGACCGGCACCCAGGTCGCCACGCCAAAGCGCTGCCGGATGTTGAGCAGGGACGTCGCAATACCGATGATGCCGTAAAAGAAGATCTGGGGCACGAACCAACGAAGCAGTTCGGTCGCGACGGCCCGCTCTTGGGCCAAGACCTTCGTTGAGCTCACCGACGACGTGTGCTGAAGAGCGGTAAAGCCGTCGATGATCCACGGGGCGCAGAACCACGACACCACCGACGCCGCGACGAGAACGAGTACCGCACCGGTAATGACACTCGAGATGGACTTCCACGCCCGTCGCTCACCGTCGAGGGCGAGACGTTCGACGAACACGGGAATGAACGTGGCCGTCGCGATGCCGCCGAGCACGATATCGAACAACATGTTGGGCACGGTGTTGGCGAGGTTGAAGGCGTCCGATATTGGCGTGAAGCCGAGCACCCACGCCAGCACGAGTACGCGAAAGAGACCGGTGACGCGCGAAACCAAGGTGCCGCTCGCCATGGAGGCGACGCGTGACGAGTGTGAGGAGGCGACGCTCATAGGGCGTGACGGCCCCTCGGGCGTCGACGGTTCGTGCGCCACCACCACAGCGCGAGGACCAACAGCGACGCAAAGGTGAGCAAGTAACCCACGACCGACGTCCCGGCGATGCGCACCTGAATCGCGGTTCGAGCCAGCACCACTTGGTCGTTCGGTGTCGTGAGCACCACCTGCAGCGTGAGGGAGCTACCCCGCGGATTCGCGGTAGGAACGCGGATGGATTCGGTGGGCGAGCTCAACGCGACTCCGACCGCGTTGCCCTTGGGGAAAGAGACCCCGTCCGTCACGAGATGGACGACCGCGTCGACGGTGTAGGGCGCGCGCGAGATGACCGTGATGGGCAGCGACGTGCCCTGTCCCGCGAGCGTGATGGCGCTCGCGTCAATTGAGAACTGGCCGAGTTGCGCGTTTAACTGGTTGATGGCGGTGTCGATGGCGTTTTGGCGTCGATTCGCGTCCCCGAGGATCTCCGTTCGAGCGACCCCGACGCGAAGGGCGATGGCCTCTTCGCCGGACTTGATGCCCTGAGAGTACGAGTTGACCGCGCCGATCAACGTCAACAATGCCGTGACGTTGCGCGCCGACCACGTGGACGTGCTGGACGACGTGGCGAGCGTTCGCGTCGTGGGCGCGCCGTTCGCGCCAACGAGTGAAGAGTTGAACGACGGCGTGAGTGACGCGAGCTGGCTGAAGGGATCGCCTCGCAGTCCACTCAGCAGATCGGCCACGAAGGTCGTGGATGTCGATCCAATGGCTTGTTCAATGACGACGGTGCGACTCGCTGGCGCGTTGGGGTTTTCCAAGTGTAAGAAGGCCAGCGACGCCAACGTGAGAGCGGCGCGGCGTCCCGGCTCGATGGACGTGTCGCCCACGAGATTCGATAGGGGAGTGTCGACACTGAGTGCCGTCAGCGAGCCGGCACCCTCGACGTGAAAGGGGGCGCCCCACGTGAGCGTGCTCGAGGGAGCGGTGCTGAGATCATTTTCGGGCAGCACCACGTCGCTGACGCCGGCGCCCGCGAGCGCTAGGAGACTCGTGGGCGACTGCGCGCCGCTCAAGAGCACGGGACTGTCCACGTAGACGCCGGTCAGGGCCTTAATGAGGCCCGCGGAGAGCGACAGTTGCTGGGGGACCTGGGTCGTGAGACCGTTTTCGGAGAGCCCGGCGAAGTCGATCGAGCCCGGCGGCGCGTCCACGGCGCGATGCTGGGGGCTTTCCAGAGCCTTGTTGAGTGCACTGCGCCACGCCGCGTTGGCGCTTTGATTGAGGTCGATAGCCACCAACGATTCGTAGTCGGCGCTGAGTGTCAAGGGAGATGAGGCGAAGTGACCAATCGTGTCTAGATCGCCCATCGCGCGTTTGGGGTGTTGTAACGAAACCCGCGAGATCGTTTCCAACAGTGCGACTTGTAGGGGCTTCGTGATGAACGTCGTCTTAAGAGCTAACAGCGACCATTTCGTTATCGACGTGCCGTTCACGTCGAGTCGAAAACGAAGCGGATAGACGCCGGCGCATCCACTACTCGCGCAGCTGAGATGAAGGCGCGGCGTGACGTCGTGGCACGAGCGCAGGGGTGACTTCAGCTTGGTGGTGTAGATCGAGACGCTGAAGGTCGCCTCGCCGTCTTGAAGACAGTTCAGGGCAAACGTCCCCGTCGACGAGATCGCGGTCGTGGTAACGCCCGCGTCGCTCACGATCGGGCTGAACTGGGACTGCGTGGTCAGGGCCGGATAGATCGTCACGTTCGCGCTGGCGCCGGTTTTCGCCGGCGTGAGACGCACCGTGGTGACGAAGTGCGTGGTACCGCGCGCCGAGAGGGTCGCGAGCGCGTTTTGGTGGACCACGCTGAAGTGTGGCGTCGTGTTAGCCCCCGAGGCCGAGGGCCACGTCACCGTTGCGAGGCTGAGGAGTACGACGCTGAGCGCCCGCCACCAGGTCGTAAATCGGTGGGACATGCTGTTACAGGCTACCTTCGTGAGGCCTCTGCTTCGGGAGCCCACTACCCTTCATTCGCAGTGACTTCCTTTGCCAACGCCCACGATCGACTCGGTGAACTCGCTCTTTTGTCGCGTCCGTTGACGGAGGAGTTTCAAAGGGCGGGCTTCTCTCTCTACGCCGTGGGCGGCTCGGTTCGCGACGCGTTACTCGACGTAAGTCGACGTGACGACTTTGAAATTGACTTCACGACGGACGCCCGTCCCGACGATATTGAGCGACTCATGAAGCAGGTCTGTAGCGCGTTATGGCAGCAGGGAAAGGCTTTTGGGACTATAGGGGGCACCCTGCGCGGCAGTGGGATCAAGGTTGAAGTGACCACGTTTCGCTCGGAGTCCTACGTGGACCATTCGCGCAAACCCTCCGTCGAGTGGGGCGACTCGCTCGAAGCCGATCTCAGTCGGCGCGACTTCACGATCAACGCACTCGCGCTGGACGTGATTGCCCTTAACGCCGAGACGCCCGACGTACAAACCCTGTTCGACTTCTACCACGGCTTTCACGACCTCAACGACCGCGTGTTGCGTACGCCCGTCGATCCCGAGATTCTCTTCAGTGACGATCCCCTTCGGATGCTGCGCGCCGCACGCTTCGCCGGACGTTTTAACATGACCATCGATCCGACCCTGGAAGCGGCCGCGACGAAGATGGCCGAGCAGTTAGCGAAAGTCTCGCCCGAACGCGTGCGGGGCGAACTCGACCTGCTCCTACTCACCGAACAGCCCTCGCTCGGTCTTGATTTCATCGTGCGCACGGGTCTCGCGGAGTACTTTTTTCCCGAACTGCCCAAGCTCCAGCTCGAACAGGACCCGATTCACCAGCACAAGGACGTCCTTCGTCACACCTGGGCCGTGGTTGACAAGACCTCGCCGTCGCTGGTCCTTCGCCTCGCCGCGCTCTTTCACGACATCGGCAAGCCCAACACGCGCGCGATCAGCGACGAGGGCGTCACGTTTCGATTCCACGACGTGGTGGGCGCGAAGATGACGCGTAGACGGATGTCGGCGCTGAAGTACTCCTCGGAGATGATCGACGACGTTTCGATGTTGGTCGAACTACACCTTCGCTTTCACACGTACAAATTGGGCTGGAGCGACAAGGCCGTACGACGCTACGTGCGAGACGCCGGTCCTCTGCTCGATGAGCTCAATGAACTCACGCGCTGTGACTGCACGACGCGCAACGCCCGCAAGGCCGCCGACCTCGCCGAGCGAATGGACGAGCTCGAAGATCGCATCGGCGCCCTTCGCGAACAAGAGGACCTGAGTCGTCTTCGTCCGGCCCTCGACGGTGTCGCCGTCATGGAACTACTGGGCATCGCGCCTGGTCGCGCCGTAGGCCAAGCGCTTGACTTTCTCATGGAAGTCCGCCTCGACGAGGGAGAGATCAGCACCGACGAGGCCGCCGCGCGCCTTCGACACTGGTGGGAGAGTCAGGCGCACTGAACCGGTGCGACGCGGGCTTCTCCTAGGAAATGGCGGAGTGAACGAGCCGCCGAGCGCGCGTGGCGCGATTTGTTTCGTCAGGGCATCGGGCCCACTCACCAAGGTTTGAGATCGCGACGTCGTCCTTGTGGAACTATCGAGGAGTGACAAACCGTGGGGCCCCGGCGATGAGCGCCAACGTCTCGTCGGCGGATTGGATCCGCGGACGACTTACTTCACCAGAGAGTTGCGTAGTGACGTCGATAGTGCCGAGCGGCTTCGAGGCGTACGCCAGAATCTTGCACCCGGCCCAGGTTCCAAGGGACGGCGTCGGACTCGTTCGATGGAGCGACGTGTCTCGCTGGAGTGGTGTGTCGATGCATCCTCGAATCCAGTGGCACGACGTCGCACTGCCCCAAACTGCACCGCTGAGCGAGGCACCCTGGCGCGGTCAAGGTCCGCGCCAGGGTGGTCTCTTTCTGCCCGACGCCGAAGCGTTGATCGAGGATCTGACGTCGCACACACGAACCGCGGAGACGTGCTACTTCTGCCTTTGGATTGGTTACTTCGGCGGCGGTACGCCGTTTGTTCGTCTGGGCGATCCGCCGATCAAGGGACCAGAACCAGCGCAGCCGCCGCGGCTAGTAGAGCTTCCCTGGCGCGAGTACGGACTGTTCGAGGGCCTCCTCGCCCAAGGGGCTTCCATCGAGTTGGAGAACGGCCTCGGGCCCCAGACGTCGAATCTGTGGTGGCCGGCGGACCACTCGTGGTGCGTCGCCAGCGAAATTGATCTGCCGTGGACCTACGTGGGAGGTTCGTGCCAACTGATCGAGCGTGTGCTCGCCGACGAGCGAATCGAGGGCTTCGAGGCGGCGCCCAACGATCCGAGTTGCACGAAGGTCGAAGGCTGGTTGTTGGATCTCATTGAACGCGCGACGGACGAAGTCATCGAGACAGGCGCCGTGAGCCTCAACCTCGCGCTGGGCACGGTTGAAGTGAATTGGCAGCCTTCGGGTCGAAGAGGCCGCGGACTGATCACGACGAGGTCGACGAGGAAGTATGGAGAGAGCGCTAGTACTTCGCCGGTGAAGACGCGCGATCGCGCCGAATTGAGAAGACAGGTCCACCTTCACGTCGAGCGTGCCGTGCTCGCCTTAGTCGAGGCTTGAGAGAATGTCTGGCTCTAGGAGTGCTGACTACTCGTCGTGTCGCGGCGAGTAGGAATCCTCGCTACGCAGGGCTTCCTTTAGGAAAGCGCCTTACGGCCACACGGGATTCTCGGCGCCGTCGTCGGCGAAGGCTCCGACCATGTCGTGAGCCTCGTCGTCGTGGAACTGCACGGGCGGCGACTTCATGAAGTAGGCCGAGGGGCCCAGCAACGGTCCGCCAATTCCGCGATCGAGCGCGACCTTGGCGCAGCGTACGGCGTCGATGACGACCCCGGCCGAGTTCGGCGAGTCCCAGACTTCAAGCTTGAGTTCGATATTGAGCGGCGCGTCACCGAAGTTGCGACCCTCCATGCGGATGTAGGCCCACTTACGGTCCTGCAACCACGGCACGTGATCGCTCGGTCCGATGTGGACGTCGTCGGGGTCCAGGTCGTTGAGCTCCAACTGCGAGGTGACGGCCTGGGTCTTGGAGACCTTCTTCGACTCCAGGCGTTCGCGCTCCAACATGTTCTTAAAGTCCATGTTGCCGCCCACGTTGAGTTGATACGTGTGGTCGAGAGTGAGTCCGCGATCTTCGAAGAGACGCGTGAGCACGCGGTGAACGATGGTGGCCCCGACCTGGCTCTTGATGTCGTCACCAATGATGGGTAGGCCCGCGTCGGCGAACTTCTTGGCCCACACGGGGTCCGAGGCGATGAACACGGGGATGGCGTTGACGAAGGCGACACCGGCTTCGATCGCGGCCTGGGCGTAAAATCGCTGGGCTTCTTCTGAACCGACCGGCAGGTACGAGACCAGTACTTCGGCCTTCGCGTCGCGCAGCACCTGGGCGACGTCCACGGCCTCGAGGGGCGACTCTTCTATGGCGGCGCGGTAGTACTTGTTCAAGCCGTCCATCGTCGGTCCACGCAGCACGGTCACGCCGAGCGAGGGAACGTCGGCGAACTTGATGGTGTTGTTCTGTCCGCCGTCGATGGCCTTGCCGAGGTCGCTGCCAACCTTGGAGGCGTCAACGTCAAAGGCCGCGACGAACTCGAGGTCGCTGACGTGGTAGCCGCCGAGCACTACGTGCATGAGACCCGGGACGTGGTCGCCGACCTTCGCGTCGCGATAGTACGTGACGCCTTGAATGAGTGAACTGGCGCAGTTGCCAACGCCCGCAATAGCCACACGAATCTTCTTCACGGCTTTCCTTTCCTACTTCGCGTCGTTGGCGAAGGTCTGCTGATTACTACGTTCGGTGGTTAACAGATCGTCAATCCACGCGAGATCTAGTTCGACGCCCCGGGCGGCGTGTTCCATCACGCCGCGCGCGTAGTCGTCGAGTTCTTCGTTGTGCGAGCCGGCGCGAACTTCCACCAGGCGCTCCACGAGGTCGTTACGTCGGCGCTCTAAGAGACGCACCCGAAGACTCGGGGTGAGGTACTTGGCGAGGGCCATCCGTAGTGAGAAGTTTTTACCGTCGTCGAGCGTGGAAGGGTCGCCGAGCAACGTCACGAACTCCTGGCGGCCGCGATCAGTGATGCGGTAGACCTTGCGCCCGCGTCGACCCAGTCCCGTCGTCGCGCGCAGCGAACGAAGTGAGGCACGCTCACCCGAAAGAGAACCGGTCGACAGTGAACTCTGGCGCGGTGAAATTGGCGCGACCGCTTCGACGAACCCGTGACGTTCAAGACGCGCGAGCGCGGGGTAAATCGATCCGAAGGAGACGTTGGCCCACACGCCGAGTCGGCCACGCAGTTGGCTGCGAATCTCGTAGCCGTGGTGATCACGATCCATGAGGAGGCCCAGAATGGCAATATCTAACACGCGATGAAGTATATCAGCCCGATATATCGAACGTGACGGTCCGTACTGCTCCAGTGATTTAACCGGAGGTAAGGTCGCCAGTAATGGATAAGCGCTTCCGCACGAGCACGGCTAACGGGGCCGTTGTCGAGTTCGGACTCGTGCGTCACGCGCTACTCGCCAAAGTCGCCGCGGGCCAACTTCGTTGCGAGGACATCTGCGACGCGCACCCCGAGCTGTTGCGCGCGGCGCGCAACATCGGACGCAAGACTGGCGAGACCTGTCCGGTGTGCAGCGACGCCGAGCTGGTGGAAGTGACCTACGTCTTTGGCGCGCGTCTGCCGTCGGGTGGCACGTGTCCCTCGTCGCGCGCGGATTTGTTGAAGCTCGAGCGACGCGAAGATCCGGTTCAGTGTTACGCGGTTGAGGTGTGCGTCGCGTGCTCCTTTCACCACCTCGTTCGAAAGTGGATTGCCGGCAGTTATCGCGCGAGGAGGATCGTCAACTTCGTTAAAGAGGTCGGGGAGTGAAACTCACCGCGCCCGTTATACGCGGGCGAAAGCGCCGAGACGGCGCGAAACCTCTCGTGATGGTGACGGCCTACGACGAACCCGGCGCGCGCTTCGCCAGTGCCGCGGGGGTCGATTTGATCTTGGTGGGTGACTCACTCGCCAACGTCGTACTCGGTCACGAGGACACTTTGCACGTCACGATCGACGAGATGAGTCACCACGTGCGCGCCGTCGCCGCGGCAAAGCCCGACGTGCACGTCGTGGCCGACATGCCCTGGCTGAGTTATCACCTCAGCGTCGCCGACAGCGTGCGCAACGCCGCGGCGCTGATTCGAAGTGGCGCCGACAGCGTCAAGCTCGAGGGCGGCCGTGTTCGACGAGAAGTCGTTCGCGCCATCCTCGACGCCGAGATACCCGTGATGGGACATCTCGGTCTCACGCCGCAGAGCGTCCTGGCCCTTGGCGGCTTCAAGGTGCAGGCGAAGACTCGCGAGGCCGCCCAACAACTTCAACTCGACGCGAAGGTCCTCCAAGACGAGGGCGTCTTCGCGCTCGTGATTGAAGGCGTGCCGAGCGTCGTGGGTACTCGCGTGACCGAGGGCTTAGAGATTCCCACCATTGGCATTGGCGCGGGACCCGACACCGACGGACAGGTGCTGGTCTTTCACGATCTCTTGGGTCTCACGAAGGGAACGCCCGCGAAGTTCGTGCGCCAGTACGCGAACCTCGGCCCGATCATTACTGAAGCGCTCGCTCACTTCGCCAGCGACGTGAGAAACGGCGAGTTTCCCGGGCCCAGCGAGGTCTACGCCAACCCCGAAGACTTGGTCAACTAGCCATCTTTCGGTCGAGGCAGTAGACTTCTCCTTCCCACAAGTGTGGGGAAGTACCAATCAAACCCTGCTCTGTTTTCCGCAGAGCCCGGCACGACCGGACCAGAGGGAAAGGAACCGGCCATGAGGCCCTATGAAACGATGATCGTGTTCGACACTGCCGTTGACGCGCAAGCCATCCAGATCGCTCTCGATCGTGCGTTGGAAACCATTCGCACCAACGCGGGAACCCCAGGAACCATCGACCGTTGGGGCAAGCGTCCCTTGGCGTACGAAATCAACAAGCGCAAAGAGGGTTACTACGTCCTAGTGGAGTTCAGCGGTGAATCGACGACCGTCGTCGAGCTTGACCGCATTTTGACGCTCTCGGACGAAGTCCTTCGCTTCAAGATCCTTCGTCGCCACGTACGAACCGCCGCTCGCCGTGTCACGGCGCAGGCGTAAGTTCGGGCGCGTAAGACTAAGGAGAAACTATGGCTGACAACACCATCACCGTCATCGGGAACATCACTCGTGACCCCGAACTTAAATTCTTGAACAGCGGTCAGGCGGCTATTCGACTTTCGATCGCCGTCAATCGTCGTTGGCAGAACCGCCAGACCCAAGAGTGGGAAGAACGTGTTTCGTACTTTGAAGTCACGGGCTACGGCTCGATGGCCGAGAACGCCGCGAACTCCCTCACCAAGGGCAACCGGGTGATTGTCTCGGGACGTCTCGAGCAGCGCAGCTGGGAGACGGAGAACGGCGACAAGCGTTCCATCGTCGAGATAAACGCCGACGAGATTGCGCCGTCACTTCGCTTTGCGACCGCGGTCGTCACGAGGACGCCTCGCGCGGAAGGGTCCAACTTCCAGTCGACCGATCGCCCCGCGCCAAAAACGAACGAACCAAGCACCTACGCCTTCGATGAGGAGCCCTTCTAATGCCACGTATTAATAATCCCAAGCCACCCAAGCGTGCGCCGAAGATTGATATCCGACGTGGGGCGAAGAAGAAGCCCTGCTCGTTCTGTCAACACGGGGTCGATCGGGTTGACTACAAGGACTTGGCCCAACTTCGTAAGTACATCTCGGACCGCGGCAAGATTCGTGGGCGCAAGGTCTCGGGCAACTGCCAGCAGCACCAGCGTGACGTCAGCGACGCCATCAAGACGGCGCGCGAACTGGCGCTCTTGCCCTACACGCAGCGCACCGTAACCGAGCGTCGCGGCGGTCGTGGCCGGGAGGGTCGAGACGGACGAGAGGGACGAGACGACCGTGGTCCGCGCGGACCGCGCCCGAGTCGCGACAGTGCGGACACGCCGGTTGAAGCTCCGGTGGCTGAAGGCGTGCTCCTCGAAGACGCCAGCACGGCCGCGGAAGTCTTCGAGGTCGAAGTGTCAGTGGAGGTCGGTGAATGAAAGTCCTGCTACGAAGTGACGTGCACGGCCTCGGACGTCGCGGCGACATCGTGACCGTGAAGTCGGGCTACGCCCGTAACTTCTTACTGCCTTCCGGAGCGGCGCTCGTGGCGAGTACTTCGACCGAGACCCAGGCGGCCCTGATGCGTAAGGCCCGCGACGTCCTCGACGCGAAGAGTCGCGAGGCCGCCGAGGCTCAAAAGGCGCTGATCGAACAGTCGACGTTGACCATCGCGGCGCGCGCGAGCGCGAACGGTCGTCTCTTTGGGTCCATCGGCGAGACCGATATCGTCAACGCGATTCGCACCGCGACGGGCATCTCGCTCGATCGTCACGCGATCTTTCTTGGCGAGCATTTAAAAGAGGTGGGAAATGCTACCGCAACGGCGACGCTCTTTGACGGTGTAACCGCGAACGTGAACGTCGAGGTGGTGGCGAAGTAACGCCCCACCTGCCACATCGCATTTTGCCGGGGCCCGGGGCCCCGGCAAATTACTTGTTACACCCCTTTGCCAGCATGTAATTCATGGGGTTAACCACAGGAATACAACATGTTGTTGTTATTGCGAAGCACAACCGTTGTCGACAACCGTTGGGGTCTTATGACACAGATTGAAACAGACCGCGCCCGCCAGGTTCTGGGTAGCCGCGTACCTCCCAGTGTCATCGAAGCCGAAGAGTCATTAATCGGAGCAATGCTGCTGTCGCCAGAGGCCGTGAGCGTCGCCTTCGAGAACGTGCAGCCCGAGGACTTCTATCGTCCGTTGCACGGTCAGATCTTCAGTGCGATCATCGCGCTGGCGCACGCCGGCGAACCCGTGGACTACGTCACGGTGCAAGCGAAGCTCCAAGAGCGTGGCGCCGTCGCCGTTGAGTTGGCCGTACTCTCTTCACTGCAGATCAACACGCCCTCGGCCGCGAACGCGCAACACTACGCCGAACTCGTTCGTGAGAAGGCGCAACAACGCCGTCTCATTTCCGTGGCGGGCGAAATCGTCGACGACGCCTACGTCGCTACGGACGACGTGGTTGGCCTGATTGACGAAGCCGAACGCAAGATCAACGCCATTGGCGACGACCGCAAGATCGACTCGGTGTCGCCCCTGCAGCGGCTTCTCCTGAGCGAAGCGGACATTCTCGAGCAACGTGGTGAGACCAGGGGCCAGTTGAACGGTCTCGAGACCGGTTATCGCTCGCTCGACGTGATTCTTCAAGGCCTCCAGAAGAGTTCGATGACCATCGTTGGCGCTCGACCGGCCACCGGTAAGACGGCTTTCGCACTTGGCATCTTGATTCACGTCGGCGCGGTGGTGAACCGTCCCGCGCTCTTCTTCTCGTTGGAGATGAGTCGCCAGGAGTTGGCCGAGCGCATTCTTGCTTCGACCGCGCGTATCGACTCTTCAAAGTTGCGTACCGGTGACTTAAGCGAAGCCGACTGGAACCGGGCCCACGAGGCCTTTGGTTACCTGCAGTCCGCCAAGGTCTTCATTGACGACAACCCGAGTCTCACGATTATGGACGTGCGAGCTCGCGCTCGCCGGATCAAACAACAAAACGGCGACCTCGGCGTCGTGATCATCGACTACTTGCAGTTGATGAGTAGTCGTGGCCGCGCCGAGAACCGCCAGGTGGAGGTCTCGGAGATGAGTCGGTCTCTTAAGATCCTCGCGCGAGAACTCGAGTGTCCCGTCGTGGCTCTTTCGCAGCTCTCTCGAAAACTCGAAGAACGCGCCGACAAGCGACCCATGATGTCGGACCTTCGTGAGTCGGGTTCGTTAGAGCAGGACGCTGACGTCGTCTTGTTCTTGTATCGCCCAGAGATTTACGGCGACGTGTCGAACGACATGAAGGCTGACGCCGAAATCATCGTGGGCAAGAACCGTAACGGACCCACGCGCACCGCGCACCTTACGTGGCGCGGCGAGTTCGCTCGATTCGACAACGTGGCTGAAGCGCGCGAGATTTAATTCAGATCACCGGCGATCCTTTGCCGTGGCGGACGACGCGGCGCGCGTGCATCGTGTTCGCCAAGAAAGTTGTCTCCACTGCGCGGTAGTGCTTTAGTTCGCTGAACGAGCTGCAGGTTACGTAAGACAGTTCTTGGTTGACGCCGTCCCGGTCGCGGGCGTTCTCGCGACGTCGCGCTCTACGACACTGGCGGGAATCGCGTAGGCCGTGCTCAATTGGCTGATCAACTTGGACTCAATGACGCCCGCCACGACGGAGCCGTCCATGACCGGACTGCCCGAATTGCCAGATTGCACGTTGACTTCGACGACGAGAACGGTCTTCGAAAGAATTGTCTGATTGTAGATGTCGCGTCCCTGAGCTCTTAGTTCGCCGTCGATAAGCCCGGGCGCACTGGTTCGCGTCGCGTTGAGTGGGAATCCGACCACGTGCACTCGCGTGCCGCGACGGGGTGTGGTGCGCAGAAATTGAAGCGGCGACGCATTCTGGGACGGCACTCGTAGGACCGCGAGGTCACTGTTGGGATCGTAGAGGGCCACCTGCGCGGGTGCTCCGTTCACGCTGAATCTTGTGTGGCCGGCCACGACGTGCGCGTTGGTNNTTCACGACGTCGCTCGGCGCACGTCGCGAAGGAAGAAGGGGGCCCAAACTCTTCGGGTTCACGTACGACCCGAGAGTGGGCGCCACGACGCTCGCGAACACACTGGGAAGGTTCACGTCTCGAAAGAGTGACTGCACCTTCGCGTCCAGCGAGGGGACGGGCGGCATGACGTGGTCCATCGCCGACAGAATGCTCGACTGCTGGATGCCACTCGCCACCGATCCCCACGTGGTCGAAGCCAGTAGTCCGGCCACCAGCCAACAACCAACGAGAGCGCCCCCGGCGCCCACCACGACACCCGCGATCCGGTCGACGATACCCAGGCGCAGCGTGCGAACGGCCTTGGCGACGATGGAGCCTACGAAACTGCCCAACTCTGCGCCCAGGATCGAGATCACGAAGATAATGGCCAGCGCCACTACGGCACGGAAGTGCGAATGGGTGATGTGCCTCGAGAGCGACGGGGAGAGAAGCGTGCCCAGAAAGAAACCCACCGCGAAACCCGTGAACCTCAAGATCTGACGTACGGCGCCTTCCACGAGGCCGAGAAATCCGGCCAAGACGACCACGACCGCGATGATGAGATCAACCCAGCTCATGGCAGTAAGGGTAGGCCTCCGCGTCGCCACCGCCGAAAGGCCGTGCGAGCACTACAGCCAACCTCGAAGCGTCGCTTCGTCGTCGACGATGGACCGGAACGATCCGCACTCAACGCCTGCCCTCGGCGAGAGTGACCTCACGCGAGAAGCAAGAGATTTCCTATTTAGGCTGCATGCGAATGCCCGCGTCGATGCGCACCGACTCGGCGTTCATGTAGCTGTTCGACAAAAGTTCGACGGCGAGAGACGCGAACTCGCTGGCGTAGCCGAGTCGCTTCGGAAAGAGCACGCCGGCGCCCAAGCGCGCCTTGAACTCGTCGGAAGCCGGGCCCGTGCCGTAGATCGGGGTGTCGATAAGGCCCGGCAAGATGCAGTTCGCTCTTACGCCGATGGGCGCGATGTCGCGCGCGAGGGGCAAGGTGAGCCCCACGACGCCGCCCTTGGACGACGAGTAGGCGACCTGGCCGATCTGGCCGTCCTCGGCGGCGACGGACGCGGTGTTAAGAAGCGCGCCGCGCATGCCGTCGGCGTCGGGCGTGTTGTGGCTCATGGCCGTCGCGGCGAGTCGACAGACGTTGAAGGTGCCGATCAAGTTGATCTCGATGACCTTGCGATAGACGTCGAGGTCGTGCGCCGAGTCGTACTCGCCGTCCTTGCCAATGGTGCGCGTCGCCCAACCGATGCCGGCGCAGTTGACGGCGCTCCACAGTGGCGCCATGGCTATTGCGGCTTCGAGAGCGGCGATGACCTCGTTGGTGTTGGTCACGTCACAGTGCACGTACGCGCCGCCGATCTCTTTCGCGATGGCTGTGCCAGCGATTTCGTTGAGGTCCGCGAGAACGACTTTGACGCCGCGCTCGGCGAGGGCGCGCGCGGTTGCTTCGCCGAGACCCGACGCGCCACCCGTGACGACGGCCGAGGTGTTGTGTAGTTCCATGCTGCTCCTGTCATTCGTTCACCAGTTGGCTGAACCGTAAAAGAGTCAAGCAGACATCGAGAGGGTCGTGGCGAGACCGGTCGCCCGGTCTCGCCACTGGGGGAGAACTACCGAGACGCCTCGGAGAGCTCGGGGTCGTTCTGCGCGTACAGGCGATACGCGTGAATCGTCGCTTCGTAGTCAGCGATGACCTCGCGTTGGCGATGAAGTTCCTCCGCGAGAGCTAACTCGCGCCGGTCCTCCATCGCTCGACGGGCTCCGATTAAGGGGAGGCCGAGACCTACGGAGACGCCGAGATCAACCAGCAGAACGGATAAGCCAACAGTGAGCATTGCGGTTGTCCCTTCAACGTGATTCAGTATCTCCGGGGTTTCGAAGGACTGCGCAAAGCGAATGGAAGAAGTGCTTAAGAAGTCGTGACGAGCCCGTGGCCGATCGAAGCGACCCGTGTGTCGAACGCTTGTCTGGTGTCCTCTAGCGTTGGAAGGTGGCGTCGATCTACGAATACTCCAGGGAGGAACTGGCCTCTCTTCTGGCGGGAGAGCCCCGCTACCGGCTCGACCAACTCTGGCAGGGACTTTGGGTGGATGGTGTCGCCCTCGAAGCGATTACCACCATTCCCAAGTCCCTGCGCACACGACTTCGGAATCAGTTTCCGCCCAGTCTCGAGGTGGCGAACGACGTCGCGAGCGATCACGGATCCACGCGAAAGTGGGTCTTTCGACTCGAGAACGGCTCAACCATTGAAACGGTCTTGATGCACTACGACGATCGCGTGACGGTGTGCGTTTCGTCGCAGGCCGGTTGCGCGATGGGGTGCACGTTCTGCGCCACGGGACAGGCTGGCTTCAGTGGCCAGCTCAACGTCGGTGAAGTGCTCGAGCAGGTGATGTTCGCGACCCGTGAAGCCGCGCCCGCGCGACTGTCGAACGTCGTTTTCATGGGGATGGGCGAGCCGCTCGCGAACTACCACGTGACGGTGGGCGCGGTTCGACGACTCCACGAGTACCGAGGACTCTCCGCGCGCCACTTGACGGTATCGACGGTGGGCGTCGCGCCGGCGATCGAGCGACTGGCGAAAGAGGGACTGCCCCTCACGCTGGCGGTGTCGCTGCACGCGGCCAACAATGAGACCCGCGACGAACTCGTCCCCCTCAATCGCCGCTATCCCCTCGAGCGTCTGCACGCGGCCTGCTCGACGTGGCTCGAGACGACCGGGCGGCGACTCAGTTTCGAGTGGGCGCTGATCGACGGGGTCAACGACACCGATCAAGCGATGGACGAGCTCGCGCCGTACGCGAACTCGCTCGACGCGCACGTCAACTTGATTCCCCTCAATCCCACGCCCGGCTACCTCGTTCGAGGTTCCAGCGCGCGACGAGTGGCGGAGTTTCGAGACGGACTGCAACGTCGAGGCGTGAACGCCACGGTGCGCAACACCCGAGGCCGATCGATCGCGGCGGCCTGCGGTCAGCTCGCGACGGTCACGAACGCGAAGCGCCGATCGATTCCCGTTCGTAGTTCCTAGAGCGCGCTCGCCAGAACCTCGGCCGCCCTGCGCTCGGCACCGTAGCGAACTGATGACGAGAAAGGGGGAACTGAGTGAAGCTGACGACGCCGACCCGCAGACTTGAGCTGGTTCGTTGGTAGACCCGGTACACCACGGAGACGATCGCAAGGTTACCGCCGAGTAGTGAGACGAATTGGCCGATCAAGAGTAAGCGGAAATTTCGACTGGTTCGTAACGGAGTTACGTCGACGAAAAGGCGTGGCGCCTCTTTCTGGTACGAGAGTAAGGTATTCCGTTGGGGGTTGTGGCCTGAGGAGCGTTCATGATAGGCGAAGAACTTGTCCAATTACTGACACCTGAGGGTGAGCGCGTTGCGCACCCCGAGTACGAGTCGACGCTTAGCGGCGAAGAGATTTTTGGCCTCTATCGCGACATGGTCATCGTTCGACGACTGTGCACCGAGTCGACCTCGTTGCAACGCCAAGGACAGCTCGCGCTCTGGGCGCCGATCCAGGGCCAGGAGGCCGCGCAGATTGGCGCGGGCCGGGCTCTTAACCCAATGGACTTCACGTTCCCGACCTACCGCGAGCACGGTATCGCCTGGTGTCGCGGTGTGCCGCCGGAGAACATGCTTCGACTCTTTCGCGCCGTCAGCAACGGTGGCTGGGACCCGCAAAAGTACCGCCACTCGGTACCCTCGGTCGTGCTCGGCACTCAGACCTTGCACGCCGTCGGCTACGCCATGGGCATCCAGCGTGACGGGGCCGAGGAGGCCGCGATGGCCTTCTTCGGCGATGGCGCCTCGAGCCAGGGCGACGTGCTCGAAGCCTTCGTCTGGGCGGCGTCGTTCAACGCCCCGGTCGTGTTCTTCTGTCAGAACAACCAGTGGGGCATCTCGACGCCGTCCACGGTCCAGTCCAAGATTCCGCTCTATCACCGCGCGCACGGTTTCGGCTTCCCCGGGGTGCGCGTGGACGGGAACGACGTGCTCGCGGTCTACGAAGTTTCCAAGCGCGCCTTGGAAAGCGCGCGCGTGGGTGGTGGTCCGACGTTGATCGAGGCCTACACCTACCGCATGGGTGCGCACACGACGTCGGACGACCCGACGCGCTATCGCATCGACGCCGAGGTCGAGGTCTGGAAGCACCGTGACCCCATCGAGCGCGTGAAGTCTTTGTTGGTGCGTGAGTATCACGTGAAGACTGCCAAGTTTGACGAAGTGACGGCCGAGGCCGAGTCCATGGCGTTGAAACTCCGTGAGGACGTCCTCGCGATGGATCGACCCGATCCGATCACGATGTTCGATAACGCCTACGCCGCGCCGCACCCGTTGATTGAAGAGGGTCGCCGCGAGATGATCGAACTAGGTGTCAGCGGAGGATCGCACTGATGGCCACGACCACGATGACCATGGCCAAGGCGCTCAACGAAGGTCTTCGCCGGGCCATGGAGAAGAACAAGAAGGTCCTCATCATGGGCGAGGACGTCGGCAAGCTCGGCGGCGTCTTTCGCGTCACCGACGGCCTGCAGAAGGACTTTGGCGAGGACCGCGTGATCGACGCGCCGCTCGCGGAGTCCGCGATCGTCGGCACGGCGGTGGGCCTCGCGATTCGTGGGTACCGCACGGTCTGCGAGATCCAGTTCGACGGTTTCGTCTACCCCGCCTTCGACCAGATCGTCTCGCAAGTTGCCAAACTCCACAAGCGCTCCGACGGGGTCTACACGATGGGTCTCGTTATCCGTATTCCCTTCCAAGGGGGAATCGGTGCCATCGAGCACCACTCGGAGAGCCCCGAGGCGTACTTTGCCGCGACGGCCGGACTTCGCGTCGTGTCGTGTTCGACGCCCAACGACGCCTACTGGATGATTCAACAGTCCATCGAACACGACGACCCGATCGTCTTTTGTGAGCCCAAGAGCCGGTACTGGGAGAAGGGTGAGGTCGATCTCGAGAGTCCGCCCGTCGGTCTCTTTGACGCGGTCGTGCGCCGCGAGGGCACGGACGTGACGGTGATTGGCTACGGCTCTTCAATCAAGACCATCCTTCGCGCGGCCGACACCGCCGCGGTCGAAGGGACGTCCCTCGAGGTCGTGGACGCGCGTTCGCTCGCGCCGCTCGAATTGGACACCATGGCCACCTCGTTGGAAAAGACGGGACGACTGGTGGTCGTCCAAGAGGCTCCCCACATGGCGTCGATCGGTTCAGAGATCGTGGCGGAACTTAGCGAACGATGCTTCTACTCGTTGCGCGCCCCCGGCGTGCGCGTCAGTGGCTACCACGTGCCGTACCCGCCCTCGAGGATCGAAGAAGACTACCGACCGACCGTTGACCGGATTTTGGACGCGGTCGACCGAGTGATGGGATTCGAGAGTTGAGCGAAGAGATCTTCTTACTACCCGACGTCGGCGAAGGTCTCGTCGAGGCGGAGATCGTCACCTGGAAGGTCAACGTCGGAGACGTCGTCACGTTGAACCAGCCACTCGTCGATATCGAAACGGCCAAGGCCACGGTGGAGCTGCCGAGTCCGTACGCGGGCACGGTGGTGAAACTGCACGGCAACGTGGGCGACGTCATGGAGGTGCACCAGCCGCTCATCACGTTTGAGCTCGGCGGTGGCGCGGCTCCGGCGGCGCCGGAGGCCGCGGTGGCGAAAGTCGAGCCCGAGGAAGCAGCGAAGCCAGCGTCCATTGGCGAGGGTCGTGAGGCCGTGCTCGTGGGCTACGGTGTCGCGAACGAGGACGGCGTCGCTACGCGCAAGCACCGTCGCCAAGGTGCCCAACGCCCCGAGACGCCACCAACTACCACGCCCGCACCCGCCCCGCCCGCCGCACCAGAGCCAGCCGTGGCTACGAACACGATCGCCGCGCTGGCGCCGCGCTCGACACCGCCGGTTCGTCTCTACGCGAAACAAAACGGCGTTGATCTCGCCGCCTTGGCGGGAACTGGCCGCGACGGCCTGATCACCCGTGGCGACGTCGAGCGGGCCCTCAGCGGCGCGCCGGTGGCGGCACCTCCTCGAACGAGCGCCCCCATCACCGGACCGAACACCACGTCACGCTTCGTGGGCCGAGAGTTGGCGTCGTGGGCGACGGGCCCCAAAGAAGAGCGCATACCCGTGAAGGGTGTTCTGCGCACGATGTCCGAAGCCATGGTTCAAAGCGCGTTCAGTGCGCCGCGCGCGGCCGTGTGGGTCAGCCTGGACGCGACGAAAACCGTTGAGTTGCTCGCCTCATTAAAGAAACAGGCGAACCTTCAAGACCTTCGCCTGTCACCGCTCACCATCGCGGCGCTCGCGATCTGTGACGCGGCGCGACACTTTCCGGGCATCAATTCGAGTTTCGACGCGGCCGCGGGCGAGGTCATCGTTCGTCGCGTCGTAAATCTCGGCATTGCCGCCGACACGCCTCGCGGGCTCATCGTTCCCAACATCAAGGGCGCCGATCAGTTCGACCTCGTCGCGATGGCTCAAGCGCTCAACGTACTGGTCGAAAAGGCCCGTAATGGCACGACGACCCCGAACGAGATGATTGGCACGACGCTGACCATCACCAACGTTGGACCATTTGGCGTTGACGCGGCCGTGGCGATACTTCCACCGGGTACCGGGGTCATTCTCGCCGTCGGTCAAATCGCGAAGGCTCCCTGGGTCGTGAACGACGAGGTCGTCGTGCGTCACGTCGCGCAGATCGCGATGACCTTCGATCACCGTCAGGTCGACGGCGCGCTCGCGTCGCGCGCGCTCAGCCACGTCGCGCACTTTCTCGAGGACCCGGCGCCGGTACTCATCGCCGGCTGAGCGTTACGCGCGAAGGGCCGCCAGGGCGCGGTCCGCGTGCGCGTTCATGCTGACTTCACTCGTGATGATCTCGCGCACTCGACGATCTTGGCCGATCACGAACGAGGCGCGCTTCACCTTCAAGAAGTTCAATGATCGCTTGACGCCGAACTGGCGGGCGACCTCGCCGTCCACGTCGGCGAGCAGCGGGTAGTCGAGACTGTTCTTCTGGGCGAACTCGGCCTGACGCTCGGCACTGTCCATGGAGATGCCCACGGGTTGGGCGCCGAGTCGATCGAACTCACTCTTCAGATCGCGAAAGTGGCACGACTCCTTGGTGCACCCGGGACTCAGCGCCGCGGGATAGAAGAACAAGACCACCGGTCCGTCCACCAAGAGTGTCGAGAGCGTGCGAGGATTCCCCTCTTGATCGAGGAGCGTGAAGTCAGCGGCCAGGTCGTTTTTCTGCACAAAGTAAGACTAAGCGTCTAATCGAAACCCGACGCCGCGAATAGTGATGAGGTGACGAGGATTGGCGGGATCGTCTTCGATCTTTTGTCGAAGACGCTTGACGTGCGTGTCGAGCGTTCGCGTGTCGGAGAGTTCCAGCCCCCACCACAGAGTGTCGAGACAGACCTCGCGCGTGACGACTTGACCGAGGTGCGTCGCGAAGAGCGCCAGCAGGTCGAACTCCTTGCGGCTGAGCTCGATCTCCTTGTTCTGTCGCGTCACGGTACGTCGCACGAAGTTCATCTTTAACTCACCAAAGTCGACGATTTCGCCTTCATTCAAAACGAGGGGACGACGCAGCACCGCTCGAATGCGAGCGACCAGCTCGCGTAGTCGGTAGGGCTTCGTGACGTAGTCGGCCGCGCCGATTTCGAGACCGAGGACGACGTCGACTTCGCTGGTTCGAGCGGTGACCATGATGACGGGAATGTGGGTAGTGTCGTGCAACTCGCGGCAGTAGTCAATACCCGATCCGTCGGGCAGCATCACGTCGAGTAACACCAGGTCGGGCTTGGCGGAGACGAGGAGTGCTCGCGCTTCGGCAATATTCGTCGCGCCGACGACGACGAAGCCCTCGACGCTGAGGCCCACGTTGAGGGCGTCCTGGTAACTCTCTTCGTCTTCCACGATGAGAATGACGTTGCGGCCCTGTTGATCAACCATGGCGCTCACGACGGACCCGGCACACGGTTGTTGCGAAGTGCGGCACGTTCGAAGCCATCAAGGGGACGTTGAGTTCGTTGGCGTGCCACAAAAACAACGTAAAAAGGCTGGGTTACCGCAGGGTGAAAGTCCGGGTACTTAGAGATGGCCAGTAGATGAAACCTTGAATGAGAGCTCGTCGTCACCGTTTGAGCGCCCGGGAACCCCCCTCGGATTCCCGGTCGGTGCAGCGCTAACTGGCCAGGGTGAAGCCCTCGTAGGTCGCCGAACCTCTAAGGAAACTGCCCACTCCCGTACACGAACTCGTCGTGAGACAGACGAGTGAGTAGAGGCCCCCGTCGACGCCGACGGTGGTGGCGCCACCGGGTAGAACGACCTTGGCCCCGGTCATCCAGGCGCCGTTCACTTCGTCGACGACGAGCGCTTGGTAGTTGCCCGCACCGTCGAGGTAGGCGGCGCCCGCGCGACAGCTGTCCGAGCGAGGACACGTGAGCGTGATGACGCCGCCATTTTTCCCACCGGACGGTGCGCCATTTGGTAGCGAGACTTCGACGGCGCTCTCCCAGGTGCCCGCAACCTCGTTGTCGAGAAAGCCTTGGTAGTTGCCAGCGCCATCGCGGTACTGACCGCCCGCCGCGCAGTTACCCGTCGCGGCGCACGCAATACCCATGAAGCCGTAGAGAAAGACGTGGGGGTTGACGCCGGCATTCGCGGGCATCGTGAGTTCATTCGCCCGTGACCATACGCCGTCGAGCTCGCTGGCGCTCAGTCCTTCGACGGCTCCGGTGCTGGTATTGAACGTTCCCAAGACGGCGCAGCCCGACCTCTTGGCGCAGGCAACCTCGTTCAAGGTCGCTCCGGCGTACGCGCTGGCGTCAAGGGGGAGTGAGAGCGAGACGCCACGCGACCACGCGCCCCTGATCTCACTCACCAAGAGCCCCTGGGTCACGTTGTTCGCATCGACGAAGGAGCCCACCGCAACGCAGTTGGCGCTCGAGGCGCACGCAATCTGATTCAAAGTGATGAGGGGATTGAAGTTGGGCGTCGACGTTGTCGATATCTCCGACGCACGCTGCCAGGTGCCGTGTACCTCGCTCGTGACGAAGCCCACGGCACGTGAAGCGAGCACGTTGTTGGCCTGGTAGTCACCCACGGCGCTACAACTACCGGCCGACGAGCAGCTAACGGAGCGAAGCAAGGCGTTCTGACCGGTACCGACGGCGTTCGCCGGCAACGTTACCTGCGTGGCGGCCGACCACTTCTTGCCGACTTCGTTGGCAAAGAACGCTTCTACGTTGCCGGCCCGGTCGTCGTAACTGCCAACGGCCGCGCAGTTACCGAGAGCGCCGCACGAGAGTCCGTAGATCGTCACGCCAGCGATGATCGCGGCGTTCCCCGGCGCCTTCAAGGTAAGGGGCGCGGTCCAGACGCCGTTCGCCTCGTTGAGAATGAGGCCCTCGACGCCGCTACGGGTGGCGTAGGCGCCACCGGCCTCACAGTTGCCGGGCGAAACGCACGTCAGTGTCGGTAGATATCCCTGGGGTAGACCTTGCGCACCTCGGGGGAGCGTGACCTGTTTCGCGTTCTTCCACATGGGCGCGGAACTCGCGGTCGCGGGCACCCCGGTAGCCAGCGTCACTAGGACGGCGACCAGAGTGGTGCTGCGCAGAAACTTCATCGGGCGTGCTCCAGTTTCGAGAGTGTCGAAGCGTCGTCGCCGGACACGTGCACGTTACGAAGAACGTTTGTCGCCGCGGCGTCGATCGCTCTTCAGTATACGAATGCAACGGCGACCAGTTCAGTGCGCTGAACCGCTGCGCGACGTCCTAAGCGAGTTTCAACCGGGATAACTCGACAGTGTGATCGTCGAGAGTAGCTTCGAATCGCTACTCGAAAGGCGCGTGTACTGACCGTTCTCGATGCGCCACGCCCAGACCGTCACGGACTGTTGCTTCCACTTTCCGTCGACGCACGTCGGCGTGCAGTCGTTCCACTTGGCCTCACCCGTCGCGTACGCCGTGGCGTCGCCCCAGTCGGTCCACCGGAGAGAGGTCAGCATCGCGTTGGCGTCGGCGCAGAAGAGCACGTACGACGTTGGCTTCGATCCGACGTTCTTCGAGCAGCTAAGAGCCATAGTTACGGGCGTCGCCGACGCACTGGACTGGGCGATTGAAAGTCCGGTGGTCAACCCGGCCAACACGACGAGGACCGTAACGATGGAGAGTGGAATGAGTCGCCGCACGCGTCCATTGTAAACACGAAAGAACGACGCGGGGGAAACTTTTGGAACCGAGTTGTCGGGATGCTCGAGGCGACGCAGGTTTCTAGTTTGGTGCGTCGACGATGCGACAGGGGATCTGTGCGTTCTCGTCTATCCAGTAGCTCGCGCAGATCCGGTGATAGCCGTCGACAATCACGAGTGAGCGGTTCTTGACGAACTTTCCGCGAACCAGCAGGACTGGTGAGAGTTTGTCGCCATTTTTCACCTTGTCGAAATCCTTCGCCACGTGGGTGTTGTTCTTTTCGAGAACCGCGAGTCCGCTCGCTCGAAGCAGGTCTTTGGCTTCGTAGATGGTCGCGGTCGCTCCCCGGAGTAGTTCGACGAGTTTTTCCGCCATCACCGTGTCACAGATCAGACTGAGATACGCGTTCGCGGCCGGAAAGTCGTGCTTATCGGGTTCCAACTGCCAGTGTTCGCTTGCCATAGGTCCTCCTCGCTGAGAGCCTACCGAGCGGCGTCGATGAGACCGCAAAGATTGTTTCTTGCCTCCTTGGCGAGTCGATACCCTAGAGCACAGCGAAGGAGATTCGATCGATGAAGCAGAGCACGTGGCGTCAGGGATTATTCATCGGCGTCGCACTGGTGACGCTCACGCTGGCGGTGGCCGTGCCAGCGAGCGCGGCTGGCGCGGCGTCGTCGCGACCTACGGCTCCGCGATCAGTGCGCGCGCGCGCGAAGACCGCCTCGGCTTACGTCCGGTGGCTCAGGCCAACGTCCAGCGGTACCTCCGCCATCAAGAGCTACGTCGTGACCGCGCACCCTTCGAGTCGAACCTGTAGGACGGCGTCACGGAGTTGTGTCGTCAAGGGTCTAAAGGGCGGCAGGAGCTACTCCTTCACGGTTGTGGCGAAGAACTCGTCGGGCGCAAGTCCGAAATCTCGATCATCGAACAAGGTGACGATTACCCTCTCGATTGGTTTGGCCCGTACGGCCTTTCTTACGGCGTACGCGAAGCTACAGAGTTCACTGACGATCGACCTCACGGCGATTGGCGCGTGGACGAGTAGTACCACAGCCGCCCAACAGACTGCTGACCTGGCAAACCTGAAAAATACGTTTAAGACTTTCACTGGCACCCTCGGTAAGGACAAGTGGCCCTCGGCCGCAAAAGCGCACATCGTGACGTACATCGCTGAGGTGAACGCCTTCGGCACGGACTACGTAGCGCTCTTCGCTGCGACGTCCGCCTCGAACGCGGCACTCTTGCTCGACACGTTTCAAAGTGATGGCAACAAGGAACTCGTAGGCGAGACTCTCGTGCGAGCAGATCTCCGACTCCCACAGTTAATTTCTGGCCCCGTCGCTTCAACGTCAACGCCAGTAGCCATTGGGGCTGCGCAGGTGGTCCACGACTTTTACGGCGACACCCTGTCGGCCACGGTCAGTCAGATTGTTGACCCGGCGACGGCGGGAGCGAATTCGGGACTTCCCGACGCCGGCTACCGGTTTGTCGCGGTCGAAGTCAATCTTTCGAACACGGATCCCAGCAACGGGGAGGTTGTTAGCAACGCCAACGTGGCCTTGACCGTCGTCGGCAGCGACGGCCAGACGTACTCGGCTGATTTTGGCACCGTTTCGCAGTGTACGAACTTCACGTTCGGAGAGTTTCAACTTCCGACGGGCGACACCGCGACTGGTTGTGTTGTTTTTCAGCTTCCTACGGCGGTCACCGTCGCGTCCGTGCAGTTTTCCTTGGACGCTGGTTATCTCGACACGGTGGTTTGGACCGCTTAGCTCCTGGCCACGCTCGACGGGAACTAACGACAAGTTCGTCAGTTCCCGTCGATCGCGGCGACGTTGGAGGTTTCAACTTCTCTGGTAATGGGCTGAGATTCGCTGATGAAAGTCGAAAAGACGCGCATTCTTACGAGCTACCGAGCCGGTCGGACGTCAAATCTGTTTTATAGTTGGGGGTAATCGCCAAGGCTTGGACGAGTAGTTTGTCGTCCCGGTGAATTTCGGCGAAACTGCGGCGTGTCGGCGCGGCACGAAGAGTAGAGACCCCCGAGGAAGTTCATGCATCGAAGAGTGAGATACGTAACGTTAGTGGCCGTGGTTATGGTCATCGCGGTCGGGATCTACCTCGGGGGCCGTTCGTACGCTCCCCAACTGGCGAGTGCCGCGTCGGAAACCACGACGACTACCGCGGCGGGATCGACGACGACCACGACGGCACCGGCAACTACGACCACCACCGCCGCCCCTAAGGGGTTCTCGGCCTTCTACGTCGCGGTGGGCGCTTCAGCGTCGCTTGGTTATCAACCGACCGGCATTGTCAATTACAACGGGCGTCGCACCAACACCGGTTACGCCAACGACCTGCTGGAGCTCGAGAAAATTAAAGGGGTGTCGCTCACGCTTGACCAGATTGGCTGTCCCGGTGAGACGGTTCAGTCTTTTCTCAACACGCGCGTTACTGACCACTGTTACAAGCTTCCCAAGACACAGTTGACCCAAGCCGTTAGCTACTTACAAGCCAACAAGGGCGAAGCTGGTCTCGTCACCATCGACCTTGGTTTCAACAACCTTCGAGTCTGTATTTCAGGCGCGGCCGTGAATGAAGCGTGCGTGAGCGCCGCGGTCGCTGCCGTTCAGGTCGATATGCCCAAAGTCGTAAAGGTTCTAAAGGCGGCGGCCGGTCCGCACGTTCGATTCGTCGGTGTCGAGTACAACGACCCCTTCCTCGCCTACTTTCTCGACGGAGCCACGGGTCCAAACATCGCGACGGCCACACTCGTGGCGTTTGACCAGATGAACGCGGCGCTCGGTCAGGCTTTCGCCAGCACGGGTATTCCAGCAGCGAACGTACCAGCGATATCCCAGACCGACAACAACACACGCGTCACGTTGTCGAACGTGGGAGAAATCCCAGAGAATGTCAATAAGGCCTGCGAGTTGACCTGGATGTGTTACGCGGCACCGTTTGGACCAGATGACCACCCGAACAACGCGGGTTACGCCCTTATCGCTCAAGCCATCGCTGCGGTGCTACCCAAGTCGTGGTAGTCAGGGTCCTTTTAGCGGTGCGGGAGCTAGCCGGACGACATTAGGAAGAACTTCGAAGTAGATCGCGACGTTGCGTGAACTCGTCGGCGTCAATCTCTCCTCGCGCGAATCGTTCGTCCAAAATCTTGAGGGCGTCTGTAGGTTGTGGCGAAGACGCGTCACTCGCGGGGGCGAGACCGTAATGAGTATGACGCGGCTGGCGCAACAGGGTCATCACCAACCACGCGGCCGCAGCCACGACGATCAGAATGAACAACAGCGTGAGCAGTCCCCGCCCCGACCCCATGCCGGGGTGTTGGTATCTGAATGGCATAAGTGACCTCTCGTTTGTTTCCTATCTAGTACTACGCCACCCCACGTCTCATTGCAAGGTCAAGCCGCGCCAAAGGGGCGATTCTTAGTGCATTCTTCGCATTGGACTGCGGTGGGACACTTTCGCTCGAGCTTTGCGAAGGCGACGATTAACTTGCTTTGGGTCCGTAACCCGCGCTGGTCAAAATTCTGCGCAGATCGAGGACTTCTTGCGCGTTGACGTCCTTGTGCCGGGGTCGTTCGAGTACCTCAGTTTCGTCGCCCAGGGTTATCGTGAATTTGCCGTCGTGCTTCTCTTCGACGGTTCCCACCGCTCCCATGAGCGAGAGAACTTCTTTCCACTCGAGGTTGTGGCTCACCGGGTGTTGAAAGATCTTGGTCAAAGTCGTGCGGTGGTGATTATTGAGGTGCACGGGCTCGGAATTCGTCGTCATGGAGACTCCCATCTGCATTCTCAGACTAACGCTGTTGACGAAGTTTGCTCAAGCCCTCACTCGCCGTCGTGCGCCCGGCCACTTCGTCACGGCGTTCGTCTACGCCTTCAGCGTCGGCGATCAGAAAGACCCTCGATATCGTGATCCCTCGAACGCGCGTTCTCGGTCAAGATAGAACGATGGGCGGTTTTGCTGGATCGAGAGTGATGGCCGGTGAAGGTATGAAGAGAGAGCATCGACGCCGGTGACCTCACGACTCGTCAGTGACGCCCAGGCAGTGAGCTCGCAGTGGCTCAATGAACTGGATCTGGTGAGTCTCACCGAGCGACGACTCAACGCGTCGGGACTGCTCGACCCGGGCGTCGGCGTCGACGTCGTGGCCCTTGGCAAGGCGTCGCGAGAGATGTCCGCGGCCGCGATCGCCATTCTCGGGACTCGGCTTCGCCGTCGACTCACCGTCTGTGACGAGGCGAGCGCCTCACTCAACGACCGAACACCCGACCTCGTCGTGGGCGAGCATCCAGTGCCGGGCGAAGGAAGTTTGAACGCGGGCAATGCGCTGGTGACCTTCCTCGAGGAACCCTCCCCCGCCGACTGCACACTTTTCTTACTGTCGGGTGGCGCGTCGAGCCTCTGTGTCCTACTCGAAACACCAGTAACGCTCCAAGACCTTCGAGGCATCTGGGACGCGGCAATACTTTCGGGCATTGACATCACGACCCTCAACAAGATTCGCGCGTCGAGCTCGGCGATTGCGGGCGGGGGAGTCCTTCGCCACGTTCGCACCGCTCGCTCGCAGAGTCTCATTCTGGTGGACAACGCGATCTCGGGTGTCGAGTGGGTGGCGTCGGGTATGACGTACGACTACCTACCCACGGCGGAGGAGGTGACGTCACTGATCGACCGGATTGGTCTCAGCAAGACGCCCTTGGGTCATCGACTTCTCGAAGCCTCGGCCAATCGCGCCTCCGCGCTGGCGACTCCTATCACCAGTCACCACGAAAACGCCGTCCTCGCGGACCCCGCGATGATGCTCGGCTACGCCATCGCGGAGGCGCGGCGCCGTGGTTACCGCGTGCTCGACATGGGAAGCCACGTGCACGGTGACGTCGCGGTCGTCAGTGAACGCTGGGCCGACGCGCTTCGACGCGAGGTCGCGTCGAGCGACTCGGTGGCGGTGCTGGGCGTTGGCGAGGTCACCGTACGGGTGGGTGGCGTGGGGATGGGCGGGCGGTGCCAAGAGTTCGCGTGGTACATGGCGAAAGTGTTGGCTGAATTTGATCGCGACGCCGCCTTCGTGGCCCGAGCGTCGGACGGTCGCGACTTCATCGAAGGGGTGGGTGGCGCGTGGGTGGAGCGCTCGACCATGGAACGCGCGCTGACTTCCGGCCTTGACTGGCTGGCCGTAGCCCAAGCGAACGACACCCACTCGGCGCTGCGCGCTCTGGGACAGTTGCTGGAAGGTGGTCACACGGGCTGGAATCTCTGCGACCTCTACGTCGCGCTGATGTAGCGAGTCGCGTCGGTGCACTTTTGTGGTTTCCCACGAGGTTGAGGGCCCGTCATCGTGGGGTGTCACAAGAACTAATGGTGAATCACCTAGGTACACTTTGGTGAGCCGTCGACACGAAATCAAAGTGTGTCGCCTTGGGAAGGAATGTCGTGAGCGCAACCCCCGAGAGCAGTGAGGCTCGACCGGCACGAATTGGCTTTGCCGGGCTCGGGACGATGGGTTCGTTTATGGCGGCGAATCTGGCGCGCGCCGGCTTTCCCCTGACGGTGTGGAATCGCAGCGCGGGGCGAGACGGCGCCCTCGTAGAGCTCGGAGCGAAGGTGGCCGCCACTCCGGCTGAGTTGGCGCGCTCGAGTGACGTTATCGTCGCTTGTTTGACCGACTCGCCCCAGGTCGAGGCCGTCCTCTTTGGTCCGGAGGGGCTCGCTGAAGGCCTGGCTGACGGCGCGCTCTTCATTGACTGCTCGACGCTCAGCCCGCTCAAGGCGCGCGAGTTCGCGGAGCGGCTTTCTGAACAGGGTGTCGCGATGCTCGACGCGCCGGTGTCGGGAGGTTCGGAGGGTGCGAAGAACGCAACGCTCTCGATCATGGTCGGGGGAGAACTCACTGACGTCGCGCGAGCTCGGAGCGTCCTTGACGCGATGGGTCACACGGTAACGCACTTGGGGCCGGTGGGCTCTGGTCAGTGGGCCAAGGCCATCAATCAGGTGATCTTGTCGGGGGTCTACTTAGGCGTGGCCGAGGGCGTCACGCTCGGCCTTAAGGCCGGACTTGACGTTGCGCTCGTGTTGTCGGCTCTCAAGGGAGGCGCCGCCGGTTCGTGGATCCTCGAGAATCGCAGCGAGCGAATGATTCGTGACGACTATCCCCTGGGCTTCAAGATTTCGCTACACCGAAAGGACTTGGGGATTGGTCTCGAGCTCGCGAAAAGCGTCGGGGCCGTTCTTCCCGTCAGCGCGTTAGCCGCCACGTTCGAAGACGGGTTGATCGCCCAGGGGTACGGCGACGACGACAACTCGGCCCTCGCTCGGCCAATTCGAAAACTCTCCGGTCTATAACGCCGTCACGAGACCCTCGCGGTGTCGCGTCGGTACACGCGCGCCGCTACTCTCGCGAGCACTACGCTTCACACCGCCAGCACGATCCAGGCCTGGGCTGGCCAGGTGTTGCCCCCACCGAGGGCCGACCGGCCCGCCTGGACGAGCCAGTACGAGGGGAGGTACTTGACGACGGTGAGGAACACTCCCGACGTCGCCAACGGTCCGTAGGCCCCGCCGAGGAGGGCGAGCAGCGACGTCCCACCACCGATGGCGGGACCGAGCGAGTCGACCGAGACGAGGTGGCCGAGGAGAATGCCGAGTACCGCGAAGGGAATGAGTCCAACCAGCAGCAGCCCCAGCATGGTCAACCACTCCACGGCGCTCAGCCGCACGCCGATGAGGGTCCCGGCGAGCGCGAGCACGACAATGCTGAACAGCGCCATGAGATAGCCCGAGAGCACTTTCGCGGTGAAGTAGTCGCTCGTCTTCAAGGGAGTAATACGCAACTGACGGGTCCAGCCAATGGAGCGTTCTTGCGCGACGCGTGCGCCACTCGAAATGACGGCGTTCATCGATCCCCACGCGGCCATACCGCTCAAGTAGTAGAGCGGGAAGCTAATGCCCTCGAGGGACAGGTTCTGGTGAGCACCCGCAATGGTCAAGAACAAGACGAGCGGAAACGCGAGCGAAAAGATCAGAAAGCGACGGTTGCGAATAGTGCGTAGCAGTTCGAAACGGAGATACGTGAAGCGCCTCATGCGTTGGTTACGTCGTCGTGAACATCACCATCATCGCCGGTGAGATCCAAGAACGCCTCTTCCAGTCCGGCGCCACGAACTTCAATGTCGCTGGCCTGGGGGTAGAGAGCGAGCAGCGCCCGTAGCGCCGAGTCCGACGAGGGCGAATCGGGACAGGTGAGCACGAGCGCGTCACCGCGTTGGTCGGCATTGGTGACGCCGGGCAGAGAGACCAGAGCGCTCTGGTCGACACCGGGCAGCGTCGCTCGAATCGTTCGCCCACCGACTCGAGCCTTAATTTCGGTCGGGGGACCATCGGCAACGACTCGTCCCCGGGCCATCAAGACAATGCGGTCCGCGTACGCGTCGGCCTCTTCGAGGTAGTGCGTCGCGAAGACCACGGTCTTACCGCGCGCGGCGACCGCGCGCATTGACGTCCAGAAGTCCCGACGTCCCTCCACGTCGAGGGCGGCCGTAGGTTCGTCGAGCACGAGCAGGTCGGGGTCAGCGACGAGGGCAATGGCCATTCGTGCCCGTTGGGTCTGACCGCCGGAGAGTTTGGTGGTCGCTCGATCGGCGAACTCCGTGGTGCCGGTGAGACGAAGTACCTCGCTCACGTCCAGGGGATGGGGATACAACGACGCGACCATGGCGACGAGCTCTCGCACGCTCAGGTACCCCAGGAGTGAACCGGTCTGGAGCATGCCGCCCACGACGCCCGCCTGAACGGCGTCCGCCGGTGACGAACCAAAGAGCGTGACCGTTCCCGAGTCGGGACGGATCAGCCCGAGCATCATGTCGATGGTTGTTGACTTTCCCGCGCCGTTGGGCCCGAGGAGTGCGAGCGTCTCACCGGGACGAATGGAAATGTTGACGCCGCGAACGGCCTTAAAGTCGCCGTACGACTTCGTGAGGTCCGTGAGACGAACTCCGCTGTTGCGCGTTTCGCTCGTTGCCATTTGTCAACTCTAGAGTGCGTCACGCGGCGCGGGAATGTTGAACCGAACGATCGATGACGAATTACGCAGTCTTGAAACCTCCGAGAACGCGCAGTGAACCCATGACGGCGGTCGAAATGCCGAAGAGCATCAGAGCCCCGGCCACCAGAAGTGTCGGTGGTAAGGAGTTCGAGGTCAAGAGCAAACCGCTGCCAATGCTGTTGGAAAGAAACTGAGGAGCGTACGTCGCTTCGCTCGCCCACCAGACCGCAGTCCCGCAGGCAGTCACGGTCATTAACAACGTGAGACCGAGGGCCGTTGACGACAGGATGCGAAGTGTCTGTCGTGAAAAGTTGAGTTGGCGAGTGACGGTGATCACCGTTGAAGTGCCGATTGCAATCGTCGCGACGATCGCGGCGCACGTGAGGAGAAAGACAATCTCGTACGGGACCATGCCGCCATTGCGCTGGTGGTAGTTCAAGTGATGCGCCCACACGGCCAGCCCGGCGGTTAACACGGCACTGGCACCAATCGCGAACACGACTCTCAGCACCGGGCGTCGGATCGACAACCAACCTTCTGTTCTCACGAGTCGGAGCGCGGCGGGAACAACGAACGCGCCGGCGACCAGCACGGCGAGTGCGCCTACTCCGCCGGCCCACTGCACGGCGTTGTCACCAATGGTGGGCAGCGTGCGATGCGCCGTGGGCATCGTAACGTTCCAGTGTTCGCTGAACTTGGCGAATATCGCTCCGGCCACCAGGAAGAGGGACCATCCACAGAGAACGAGTTGAGATCCAACGCGCAGGCGCTCATTCGAACTTGTTGAACTGCCGACGACCCCGGCCTCTCGAGCACGTTCTGCGACGCCCGCTCGGGCGAGCGCCGCTCGAATTCGAAGAGGTACCGCCTTCGCGCCGTAGGTATCTTCCAAGAGTGCGGCCAGACCTTGGCCGTAGCGCGCGCGCCACTTCGCGGGGTACCACCGAACTATCTTTTCGTAGCGGTCGGTCTCACTCATGGTGCGACTCCAGTCACGATCGGACGAGATTGAGGTTGCTGATTCAAGGTTCGGAGTCGTAGACGCCGCGTTCCTTCATCGGCCAACGCGCGCATATCGCGAACGGCCGACTCGAGCGCCGCGCGCCCACTGGGCGTGATGACGTAGGGCTGGCGACGCTCTTCGCTCGGAGTGGGGGCGATGAGTCCGCGTTCCTCGAGTCTCGTAATGGCTCCGTAGAGTGTGCCCGGACCGAGGTCGACGCCAGCAAACGACTTGATGTCTTTGGCGAGTGCGTATCCGTGCTTTGAACCCGAAGCGAGGCTCGTCAAGATGAGGACCGCCGGCTCGCTCTGGCGGCCCAGTTCGTCAATAGCTAAAGGTGTTCGTTTGGTCATGGCCTCCAGACTACTACGTCTAACGTACTATGCAAGATTGCTTGAATCATGCTGCGCTTCGACGGACATTGGTCAGAACGGGGTGTAACTCGTGATCCCTTGATGGCGGAGCAGTGGCGAGCTCATGATGAAATCCGCTGATTTCGAAGTTGTTCCCTCGGGACTCGTAGCCAGAGTTGAGTGATCGCGCTGTTGATCGGCTGAGGGAGCAGAACGCGCCCAGGGAGTCAAAGATTCTCTGCGCGAAAGCGACGCGTACGTCACGGTCTGTAGTAAACAAGCACTTGGAAGTGCACGGACGTGGCCCGCCCCCGCAAGGGCATGTTGGGGAAGACCACCTCAGCTGAGCACTGAGAAACGCCCCCGATAAATCGGAGGGTGCAGACATCATTGACGAAGAATTTCGAAAAATGGCCGAGTTGTCATTGATATGTTCACCATTTGTGGCTTTCGTGTGAGTTCGTTTGCGCGGAACCAGATCTCCAGATTTTGTGTTGACACCCAGGCGCAACGACTGATGAAACCCCTAAAAACGCAGAGGGTACGCGAATGAAAATCGTGATAAGCGACGTTGATTTAGATGTGCATTTGCGTCACAACTTCATTATTGAAGTCAACGCCTTGTGTAAGAGCGATCAGTCGGCAGTCTCGACGCGCCCTTTATGGGTATCGCAATGGCAGTACTCAAGGTTGTAATCGATTATGTGCGGAGCCTGATGGGTGACGGTGGAACTGCTCAGCAGTCACCCTACGTGAGGGTCGCGATCACGAGGTCGCTCTTGGTTTGCTTGGTCGCCGCTCCACCCGAGGTTGGGGCAACCGCTCCATTTCCTTTTGCCGTAATGGAGTACCTCTTTACGCCGACGGCCGCGAGACGCTGCTTCAGATAGGTCTCCACCGCACTGGCTCGATGCGCGCTCAACGTAAAGTTCGCCGCCCATAGCGACTCATTAAGTTCATCGGCCGACGTTAGTTTGTCGCCGTAGCCCACCAGCGCAATGTTCGTGTCTCGCTTTGCTTTGATCTCACTCGCCAGACTACCGATCTGTGCCTCTAAGGAGGCTGAAAGTGACGATGATTTGGATGCGAAGGGGCCCAAGGTAAACGTGAAGTCTGTCGCCGGCGGCACGACCCTCTTGTGGCGCCACTGGGCGTAGAGAGTGGTGGACGTTTTGAATGGATAGGTGGCACCGTTCGCGAAACTCACGCCTGATCCGTTGGCGGCGGTGTTCCAGTGGGTGAAGGTGTATCGCGCACGCGTGAATCGATTGATCGTCAACACCTTTGGCGTGGCGTGACGTTCCGCTGGCATAGAGCCTTTGCCGCCGTGGGCGTTGAACGTCACGGTACTTTCTACTGGCTTGGCAACTACCCACTGGGCGTAGAGAGTGGTGGACGTTTTGAATGGATAGGTGGCACCGTTCGCGAAACTCACGCCTGATCCGTTGGCGGCGGTGTTCCAGTGGGCGAAGGTGTATCGCGCACGCGTGAATCGATTGTTCGTTAACGCCGTTGGCGTGTTGTCAAGCTCCGCGGACATGGTGCCGGTACCGCCGTTGGCGTTAAAGATGACAGTGATCAAGCGGTTGCCGACCGTGAGCGTGTAGGTCCACGTGCCAACATCGCCGTTAGCGTCGCGGTCGGTACCCGAGACCGTGTACGACCCTACGGCCAACGCGCCCGTCGTGGTGATGACACCGGCACTGCTGACGGCGAGACCAGTGCTGGACACGGTCGTGACGAAGGTGACCGCGCCGGTGTTGTTGACAACGGTGATGAGACCGGGCGCGAACGCGCTTGAGGCCTTCGGCGTGGTGGAACCCGTGGTCGGAGACGTTTGGGTGATGGCGTTCGAAACCGTGAGCGTATACGTCCAGGTGCCGGTGTCACCGTTCGTGTCGCGGTCGGTGCCCGAGATCTTGTACACGCCTAAGGCGAGGCTGCCGGTCGTGGAAATATGGTTGCCACTGAGCGTGAGTCCGACCGGGCTGCTCGTCACGGTGAAGGTCACCGGGCCCGTGTTGTTGACAACGGTGATGGGTACCGGCGGGAGAGCGGCCGACGACGCTGGCGTCGTAGCGCCCGAAGTTGGCGACGTCTGGGTGATGGTAGTGCCGCCGCCCGGGCCGCCGCCGCCCGAAGCGCCCGCGACGGTGTAGGTAATGCTCGCCGTGCCGGTCTGGCCGTCACTACTCGCGGCGGTGACGGTGTAGGTGAAGTTGCCCGGCGTCGCGGTGTTGAGTACGCCGCTGGGGCTTGAGCCAGCGTTGTTATCGGTGCAGGTGGCGATGCCCGGCCCGAAGGCGCTATCGGTGCAGGAGAAGCTCGTGTCGACGACTTGGCCCACGGCGTAGGTATGGCCCGAGGCGGTGGGCGAGGTGATCGCGGCGGCGGGCGCGGCCGCGACGGTGTAGGTAATCTGCGCCGTGCCGGTCTGGCTCGGGGTGTCAGTACTCGTGGCAGTGACGGTGTAGGTGAAGTTGCCCGGCGTCGCGGTGTTGAGAACGCCGTTGGGGCTTGAGCCAGCGTTGTTGTCGGTGCAGGTGGCGATGCCCGGACCCGTGGGGTCGGAGCAGGAGAAGCTCGTGTCTACGACTTGGCCCACGGCGTAGGTGTTGCCCGAGTTGGGCGAGGTGATCGCGGCGGTCGGAGGGGCCGGGACCGCCGACGCTCGGGGCGGCGCAACCGTAATGGCCGCGAATAGAAGGAGCACGACGCAAAGCAGCGCCGCGACCCTCATCGAAAGCGCCCCCATCGTCATGTGCGCAACCTAGTACGAAGTAAGCGAAAGAGTAAAGGCGGCAAACTGAGAACGAGAGCCACAATTTACTGTCTTTGAATCGATGTTGACAGGATTGAGGGCTTTATTGTGTACCGGGAAGTTCGAATTCTCTATCGAATACTGAACGAGCCACTATGCATCGGAACTCAGTATCTATCGACCCGTTCACTGGAGTTCGTGTCCGAATACCACTACGGCAATATTTCCATTATCAAATCGCCCACATTCGAGGTCTCTCAATTCACGACGTAAATCGGCAGCGTCTCGGTGCTCTGTGAACACGACATCTTTCAATTCTTCTTCTTCTTCTTCTTCCCTTTCTTCTCCTTCTTCTTCTTCGGTTTTAGTTCATTCTCAAGCCCTTCACCGCTCTTAAAGTGGGGAACCTCCGATGCCTCGGGTACCTCCGGCACCTCTGGTACCTCTAGAACATCGCGTTCGTCTGGCAGGTCCGGCACGTCAGGAATCATCGGGACTTCGGGAACATCCGGAACCTCCGGCACTTCTGGAACTTCTAGCGAATCCGTTGTGTCTAGTACGTCGTGTGCCTCTGCAACATCGGGCACCTCTTGAATCGCTCTAGGGTCCGGAATGGCTGCCGCGGGTCCCAGCCAATATGTCTCGTCTACAACCACTTGCTCTTCACTCATTTCATCTAAGTGATTTGACGAGTCGTCCGGCTTGAAGAGAATTTTCTCCAACGAAGGTCGCAGTGCGGCAATTGCCGTCGCACCGTAAAGAGTTAGGAACTCCTCAATGGTCACGTTTAAAAATGCTGCGAGAGCGGGGAATACGTCGATCGACGGACGCTGCGTGTCGCGTTCGTACGAACTGTAGGTCGTGCGGCTCATACCAACTTTGTCGGCCGCCTGCACTCTCGTGATACCGAGCTCTTGACGCTTTTCTGTGAGAGCGCTTCCAATGGTCGCTTCGTTCATGCTCGTCCCCCCTCAGCCCCAGACGCGCCCTCGGATCGATCTCGTTCACGGGCCACAGGAAAGATTACCTAATGTCTAGCGTCGTAAGACGGTGAGCTCTCGACCAATGAGATGTTCTCGCCTCGTGGCATGTCTCCATCGGCGGCGCGCCGTAGAAGCGGGAGGTTTTCGGGTTCCTCGCACCTCGAGAGCGATAGTTGTTGTCTGTCGTTGTTTTGACTGAAGTCGATGCCGCGCGATCGCCTGACCTAGGCGATGGTCTCCTCGGCGAGCTTGACCTTCATCGTCGTCGCTGCACCATCATCCGAACGTAGGGTAAGAGCGCGTTAGCGGGCCAGAGCGGGCCAGCGTAGCGACGGCACAGTGTCGCCCATTGGGCGGGCGGAAGACCCTTCGGCGAGAAAGCGAGGCGAATCCGTTCGCGACGACTCAGTTGCGTGTCGAAAAATGAACCAACGGCCAGATTCAGACGGCACGTGCCCAAGTGACCTGGAGCAATGAACACGTGACATCCCGCGACGCCAGCTCGAAGTCCGTAGTCGTAGTCACCCATGGCGTGGGTGAATCTTCGATCGATGTTGCCCAAGATTTGATACACGGAGCGGGGGACAAGAACGATGTTCCCGTTCATGGTTTCACATGGTTGAACAGTGTCTTTTGGTTCGATGAGAGAGAAGGCCATCCGACGCAGTCGGTCGGTCCTTTCGACTCCTCCATATGTCGTTTCACCCGTTATTGGATCGCGAGAAGAGCCAACAACTATTGAGCGTTCTCGCTGTTCAGCGGGTATCGCGTTGGAGGCGATGAGCAATCGCGCAAGCGCGTCTGGGTAGAGCGTGACGTCGTCGTTGATCCATAGCAAGAAGTCGGGGCTCGCGGGAACCGCTCGATTGAAGGCGAGACGCATTCCTCCGCCCCAGAACAGGTCGCCCGAGCTCACGCTGACGTGGACGTCGGGATACGCAACCGCGACGGCTTCTGCCGTACCATCAGTACTCGCGTCATCGACGAGGTAGACGTTGACCGAGACTCCAGCAACTGCGTTGGCATGAATACTGTCCAAGCACGCCAGGGTATGTTCTCGGCGGTTGTAACAGGTGAGCAAGACTGCAATCGTCACGGGTTCAGTTGGTGCGATTGAAGCGACACCGGATTCATCTGGCAAGGTTCTCCACTCTAATTATTCGAACTTTCGAAATTACGAAATTCTGCGAACCTCGGATGTAACGGGCCGATGAGACCGAGTGAGTCGGGTCGATTAGCCGCGCCGCACTCAGCTCGGAGCAAGCACTATCTCTGCTCCACGCACAGCACCGGTTTTTTGTGCTTGAAGGAACCACTGATACGTGGAGCGGATGCCGTCTTCCAGGTCGATCGTGGGCGACCAACCTAGTGAGCGGAGCTTGGAGACGTCGAGCACCTTGCGCGGCGTGCCGTCGGGCTTGGTCGTGTCGAACACGAGCTCGGCTTGCGGATAGACAATGTCGCGAACGAGTTCGGCCAACTCTCGGATGCTGCGGTCTTCACCCGTGCCGACGTTTATGTGGCCCTCCTCGTCGTAATGCTCCATGAGGAAGAGGCAGGCTGTGGCGAGGTCGTCGACGTGCAAAAACTCTCGCTTGGCACTGCCCGTCCCCCAGATCTCCACCGCAGTCGCCGAACTGGCCTTCGCGTCATCAAACTTGCGAATGAGTGCGGGCAGGACGTGACTGCTGTTGAGGTCGAAGTTGTCGTTCGGCCCGTACAGGTTGGTCGGCATCGCCGAGATGAAGTTGCTGCCGTACTGCGCGCGATAAGACGAACACAACTTGATGCCAGTGATCTTCGCCAGGGCGTAGGACTCGTTGGTGGGTTCCAGCGGACCGGTGAGCAACTGGTCCTCAGTGATCGGCTGGGTGGCGTCGCGGGGATAGATGCACGAGCTGCCGAGGTATAGCAACTTCGTTACGCCATATAAATACGACGCGTGGACGACGGTGCCGTGAATCATCATGTTGTCGTAAAGGAACTCTGCCGGGCGGGTGGAGTTAGCCATGATGCCACCGACCGTGCCGGCTACGAGGTATACGTACTCGGGCCGGTTGGCCCGGAACCAGTAGTTGACCGCCGCTTGATCGCGCAGGTCGAGTTGATCGCGTCGAGCTACGAGGAGATTTGTGAAGCCCGCGACGCCTAGTTTACGGATGACCGCCGATCCAACAAGACCGGCATGACCCGCTACGAAAATGCGCGCGTCCTTCGCCACTGAAATCAACGTCACCCTCCTTTGATTCCCAGGGTTTTCAGAGTACACCCGCCGCTCATTAAACTGGGCTGGCATCTGGAGATGTTGGTAACGGCGCTAGTCTCTAGATTCATTTCAATTTTCCCTAGCCCCGGGTGGTTATGAACTCTTTCAGGAAACGTTCTCGTCGAGGGTTCGTGTTTGGTCTCGCGCATGCCACGTGGCGTCCGACCGTCGTCATCACGTTTGCCGTCGCGACCATCGCCTCATTGGTAGTGCAGTGGCCAACAATGGCGAATGCTCAAAGCGGTCCGAACCGGGTGATACTCGCTGATTTTAATGGCTCATTTCCGGTCGGTACACTCGACAGCGCGGAGCCTTCGGGATACAGCCCTCCCAGTACGACCGCCCTAGCTGGTTACAAGTTGAACTACGTCGGCGACTTCACGGGGTCAGCCATTCCTCGGGGGTGGGACGTATTCAATGGAGTCCCAGGCGGCGATCCGGGAGGTTTCTTTGGTGCTTCTCACGTGGTAGTCGCTAACGGTCTCTTGCAGCTCAATACCTTTCGGAATCCGGCGGCGGGGAATCGCTGGGTCACGGGCGGCTTGTGCCAATGCGGAGTTTCTCGTAAGTACGGCGCGTACTTCGTGCGCTCTCGACTGACCAGCGCCGGACCCAATGAAGTGGAGTTGCTCTGGCCCGCCACGAATAAGTGGCCACCCGAAATTGACTTCAACGAGACCGGCGGGTCGGCCACGTCGACGTCCACGTCAGTTCACTACGGAGTTACCAATCACATCGTTAAAAGCCTGTTGAGGATCAACATGACCCTGTGGCATACCTGGGGAGTTATCTGGACACCCAAGTTCATTGTCTACACCGTTGACGGAAGGATCTGGGGGTCATTGAACGTCGCTTCAGAGATTCCCCGGGTGCGAATGACGCTCGACTTGGAGCAGATTCAACAGTGTCAAGAGGTACGTCAATGTCCCACTGCCCCAACCTCGATGCAGGTTAACTGGGTGGCTGAGTACGTGACGTCATCGACCCCTGGGTGAGGAGATCGCTCTCTGCGTTTGCGATTCATTGGACCTCAAGAACGCGAGTTCCTCCCCGTTGATCAAGCAGCGACTCGAAAGCACCTCATCGGCTCGATCGACGCCGCCGTGCGTTACACCCGCGGTCTTGAGGCTTTAGGGCGTTGACAACTAACATGTTGCTAGTTTCACTTTGCAGATGGGAGACCCTGTGTCGACGACCAAACCGCGACCGAGTCGGCACTTTTGTGAGGTGGCCCTTAGTGAAGAGACTGATGAATGCCTAGCTAACCCGGGGGCTGTTGATGCAGATACTCGTGGGGACTGACGTCCAGCCCATTGAAGAGGTCGAGACGTCAATGCGACGGTTCGGGGTTCGCTATACGCGCCGACTCTTTACTGATATCGAACTTGAGAGTTGTGGCGAAAATCCTCTGACCGCAGCCAGCGGACTGGCTGGGCGATTTGCCGCGAAAGAAGCAGTACTGAAGATTCTTGACTCCCAAGATACCGTTCCGTCTTGGAGGTCGATTGAAGTCCAGCGCGCTAAGGGGGGGCGCCCGGAGATCGTGCTGCGTGGGGAGGCGGCCGAACTCGCTCGTCGCCAAGGTATTAGAGAGATGTCCTTGAGCCTCAGCCACGGTGGAGGCGTCGCCTTCGCGACGGTGGTGGCGAGAGTGGCGCGGCGTCCGTCTAGGACGGACAGATGAGCGACGCCGACGAAAAGATACGAAACGTGCTCGAAGAGCATGGACGCCTACCGGTGCCGGTGTCGACGTTAAACAATGGCGACGACCTGTATCAGAACGGGCTGTCGTCACACGCCAGCGTGAACGTCATGCTGGCCCTGGAAGACGAGTTCGACGTCGAGTTTCCGGATTCGCTCTTGAGAAAGGGTACGTTCCAGTCGGTGGCGGCGATTCGAGAGGCGCTGACGTCGTTAGGTGTCGTCATCGCTCCGGGCTAGGCATCCCGCGCAAGAATGTTCTATCAAAACGTCGAACAGGAAACTTCGTAATGCTTGCTGACAACGCCAAAGAGAGCCGGAGACGACGGTCCCTCGAGCACAGGTTCCGTTCGGTGGGACCAAAGTGACAACGTCGGAGCACGCGGGCCCGCGGCTCGAACAGACGCTGTGGTTCGGGGCCGAGGAGCAGCCGCTCTTTGGCTGGCTGACCAGTCCTTCGAACGCACTGGCGCGAGGCGGGGTGCTCTTGGCGCCACCGATCGGACGCGAAGCATTCCCCGCGAGGCGCGTTCTGAAAAGCCTCGCGACATCCCTGGCCGCCCGGGGCTTCGTTACGCTCCGCTTCGACTATCACGGAACCGGTGACTCGAGTGGACACTTCGATGATCCGGATCGAGATCGGGCATGGGTCGACAGCGTGGCTGACGCGGCGGCGTTTCTGCGATCGCTCGGACTTTCGTCAATCTCTGCTGTCGGCATGAGATTCGGAGCCACGCTCGTGGGTGCAGCGGCCGCTACACATGACCTGCGGTTCAAGTCGATGGTGTTGTGGGACCCCTGTGAATCGGGACGAAGTTATCTGCGCGAACTCACTGCACTCGAGGGTCTTCGTCGAGACGACTACGAGATTGACCCCGACGGATCAGTCGAAACCTCGGAGTTCGTTTTTACTCAACGAGCCGCGGTAGCGCTGCGCGCTCTGAGCTTGACCGACGTGAGTCCAAGACCACTCGCCGAGCGGGTCATGGTCGTCGAGCGGGGCGACCGCGTGATGTCCAAGAAACTGCGCCTTCGCCTCGATCGAGAGAAGGTTGATTGGGAGAGCACCTTCGAACAGGGCCCAATGATCGACGTCGAAGCGTTCTTCGCCGTTATGCCTGATCTAACCCTAAATCGAATCGTCAACTGGTTAGGCGAGCCCTCCGACACGGTCGAACCGTTCGACGCCAGTGGCACGATGACGACCGCGGTGGTGTCGCGCGACTCTGGTGAGTACACGGTGGAAGAGAGGAGCCTCGAACTCGGTCCGAGCGAGCTCTTCGGGGTGCTGAGCGAGCCGGTGGGTGACGCGCGTGGTCCCTGGATCGTGCTTTTGAACTCGGTGAACGACGACCACGTTGGGAGGGCGCGACTGTGGGTCGAACTTTCGCGACGGTGGGCTAGTTACGGTCTGCGCTGCGTGCGAGTCGACTTGAGCGGGTACGGGGACAGTCCTTCGCGGCTCGACGAACTCGCTCGCGTCGCGTACGACTCAAGATGGACGGGAGAGATGGTCGAAGTCGCACGGACCCTGAGTCCTGAGGACCCGTCGAACGTGGTCTTCATCGGCCTGTGCTCGGGTGCGTACGTCGCCATTGAGGGAGCGCTGGCGGTGCACGCGCGCGGGGTCTGCGCCATCAATCCTCCCGTATTCATCGACTATCTCCACGGCGTCGCTCGCCTGGAGGCGTCACGGCGAACGTCGGTGCGAGCATTGGGCCTTCACCTGAAGCGATTGGCGCTGTCGCACCAGTGGGTTGCCGCTACGTTGGCCCGGTTCTCTCAGATGATGCTTCGTTCCGCTTACCCGACCGATGTGCTGAGCAAACTCGTCGACGACGGGACCGACGTGCTCGTGCTTGCCAGCTTCGATGATTTGTCTCCTTGTCCCCGCACACCCTTCTTGCGCTCGATTGACTTGTGGCGAATGGGCAAGACGAAGAACTATCAGATTGAGTTCGTCCCCGGACTCGACCACGGGCTACACGGGGCGAAAGGCCGAGCTCGAGCCGTGTCCCTGCTCGACGGCAACGTTCTCGAGCGTTTTGCGCGCGCAGTATCCGGCACGGATCCGAAATGAATGTGCACGGACGATTAGTGGCTGGGAGTTCGCTCGAGCAAATGTTGCGGTCAGCGATGATTCGAACACGAGCATGGACGCGGGGTCGACTTTGACGAACGAACGGACCCGAGGCGCGGCGACGGACACGGATAGTTTCACTTCTTCGAGTCCGAGGCCAAAGTTGGCGTTCGTGTATAACCCTCGCTCTTTTGGAGCGATGGCGCTCGCCGACGCGGCGAATGGGCTGTGTGACCTGGTCTGGGTCGTCGACACTTCCCACCCCGAAGTGGAATCGATGACGAGGCTGTTGCGAAGATTCGGTCCTTGCGTCGACGTGGCGGGACTCTCGATCGACGAAGCAGCGTCGAAGATTGCGGAACACGCTCCCCAGGGAATACTCTCGTTGGCCGATGATTCACTTCTCTGGACGGCGGAGGTCGCGATACGTCTGGGACTGACCTTCCTCTCACCAGCGACCGCGGCGCGACTGACTGACAAACACGTCCAACGTCAAGCCTTGCGTGAAGGCGGACTCAGCGTGCCAAGGAGTTGGCTGGTTCGACACGGTGAGGAAGAAACGGCGTGGTCAACCATCGCGAGCGAGGCCTCATTCCCCGCAGTACTCAAGCCGCGCCTGGGCGCCGGAAGCCGTGACACCATCCCCATAACGACGCCCGACGAACTTCGCGCGCTCGGAGCGTTGCCCCGGTCTTTCGATGACCATCCCCGCGACTTTGTCCTCGAAGAGTTCATCCCGGATGCGACCTACCCAGCTGGAGGAGAGGGTTTTGCTGGCTACGTGTCGGTTGAGAGTTTCGTGAGCGACGGCCACGTAACCCACCTCGCGATTAACGGTCGAATGCCGCCGGCCCCACCGTTTCGAGAGACTGGATTCTTCATCCCGAGCGCGCTCGACAACGAGCAGGAACGGGCCGTTCTCGAAGTGGCGAGTCGGGCACTCACGGCGATGGGCGTCGTCGTTGGCTGTCTGCATACCGAGATCAAGCTCACGCCCACGGGTCCGATCGTCATCGAGGTCAACGGTCGCATTGGCGGCGGAGTGCCGCAACTGCTCGCTTCGGCCAATGGTGTGCGGATGCTATCTCTCGCCATGCGCCTGGCGTTGGGCGAGGAGGTCGTTTGCGACGAGATGCCACCCTGCAATCGTCTGGCGTACTTGTTCTACGTTCAAGCCCCGGAGGAGCTTCGAACGATCACTGCAGTGGAGGGATTGAACGAGCTTCAAAAAGTTGCCGGAGTCGACGAGATCATTCTCAATCGTGGCCCGGGCCAGAACGTTGACTGGCGAGAGGGGAATCTCGGCTACGTGTTTTCGGTCGCGGGCACGGTCGCCGATCACGTCGAGTTGCGTCACGTCTACGGCCTCGTCGCGTCGCTCGTACGCATCAGTGGTGATTAAGGCTGGCCGAGTGGGGGCGACTGGCCGTCACGCGTCGTCGAGCAGGTCCGGTCCGCGACGAGCATGATCGATGATCTCTTCGAGTACGTCGGGCATCGTCAACTTCCCCTTCGCCGAGGATCAGGTTGCGCGCCGCGGACCAGCGTCCCGGGAAGTTGACCCGTAGCGAGGCCGTCTTCGAAGGTCACCGACCCACGTTTAATGGTCCAGCGGTACCCCGACGCCGCCTGCAAGAGACGACGCCCACCCGCAGGGAGATCCGTGACGATCCTTGGCGACGCGCACGCCAATCCCTCGAAGTCGACGACGTTGAGATCGGCGAGTAGGCCCGGCGCGACGAGGCCCCGGTCGAACCAACCGAAGTGTGACGCCGGGCGACGAGTCAGCTGGTGAATAACCGATTCAATCGGAATCCTCTCCTCGCTGTTTCGATCACGAGCCCATAGCGTCATGTAGCTCGTCGTCATGCTCGCGTCACAGATCGCGCCACAGTGCGCGCCGCCGTCCGAGAGTCCGAACATCGCCACGGGAGACGTGATCATCTCGCGGACCGCGTCGAGGTTACCGTCGACGAAGTTGAAGAGGGGCGTGTAGATAAGTTGACGCCCGTCAAGCTGCAGTTGCACGTCGTAGGCGTACTCGCGCGGATTGAGTCCCCTACGTCGCGCCGTGGCCCCGAGCGACTGGCCTCGGTCCAGGTCGTAGTTGACCGGATCGTCGAGGACGTACATGTCATCGAATCGACCGAAGAAAGCGTGCCCCGCGAAGGCGTCGTCCCCGGAGGTGAGCGTGGCGTGACCGTCGAGGATTCGTTGGCGAAGGGCGGGGTCTTGGAGCGCAGTGACCCGCTCCGCGAGTGGCAGATCGGCGACCAGACCGTAGGCCCGCGTCGGGGTGAACACGTTGGCTGACGCTTGGAGACCGAGGAGTACGCCGATCGGACGCGGGGCGACTTGAGCCTTGACGTCCAGTCCCTCGGCCCCGAGCGACTCGGCGAGGGCGACGAGATCGCGCCATCGCTCGGGGGCTTCAAGGTCTTGTTGTACCGAGTAACTCACCGGACGCTGGCTCGTGCGAGCGAATTCGGCGATAAGTGTGAACTCCTCGGCGGCGAAGTCGTCGTTAGTGGTGCGATAACTATCCGAGACGAGCTGGAAGACGCCCTTGCCGGTCGCTCGCATTACCGACGCCAGGGCTTGAAGTTCCGGCTCACGGGCTCGGAGCGTCCCGAGGTTCTCACCCCTAACGGTGCGGTGGCGCTCGGTACGCGACGTTGAGATTCCGAGCGCTCCCGCGTCGAGTCCCTGTTCGAGCAAGTGGGCCATCGTGGTCAGCTCACCCTCGTTGGGCTGTTCGCCGGGATCCGCTCCGCGCTCGCCCATAACGAAAGCGCGCAACGCGGCGTGCGGAAGGTGAGCGCCCACGTCGATCGTGCGCGCTTGGCGCTCGAGCGCGTCGAAATACTCGGTGAACGACTCCCAGTCCCAGCGCAGTCCTTCGTGCAGAGCGGTCCCGGGGATATCTTCAACCCCCTCCATCATCTCGATTAACTCGTCGTGGCGATCGGGGACGACGGGGGCGAACCCCACGCCGCAGTTACCCATTGCGACGCTCGTCACGCCGTGGTGCGAGGAGGGCGCGAGCCACGGATCCCACGTCGCTTGCCCGTCATAGTGGGTGTGGGGGTCCACGAACCCCGGGGTCACGAGCAGGCCCTCCGCGTCAATCTCGCGACGGCCCTGGAGAATATCGCCGCCAACCGCGACGATCCGATCGCCTTCGATGGCGACGTCGGCCCGGCGCGAAGGACCACCAGTGCCGTCGACCACGACGCCGTTTCGAATCACCAGATCTGCACTCACCACTGTTCCAACTTCGTTCAGCCGCCCATCGCCCAGCGGCGCAAGGGTTTACGCGCGTTGGTCAACTCTTGATACTGGACGTCGCTTAGCTCGATCTTCGCTGCGGCGCAGTTCTCTTCTAGGTGCTCGAGCGATTTGGTGCCGGGAATGGGCACCATCACCGAAGAGCGGCGAAGGATCCAAGCCAAGCAGACTTGCGAAACGGTGGCACCGAGTACGTGAGCGACCTCATCGAGGGGACCACCGGGCGCGGACAGTTTGCCACTGCCCAGTGGGAACCACGGTATGAAGCCGATTCCGTGCTGCTCGCAGTAGTCAACAACATCGTCCGCACTCCTTTGAGCGATGTTGTACTGATTCTGCACGCTGACGACAGGGACGATACGTTGGGCCGCTTCAATCTGCGCGACACTCACTTCGGAGAGTCCGACTTCGCGCACCTTGCCCTCGTCACGTAACGCCTTTAGTAGTTCGAACTGCTCGTCGGCTGGAACCTTGGCGTCGACTCGGTGAAGTTGAAAGAGGTCGATCCGTTCGACGCCGAGGCGACGAAGGCTGCCCTCACACTGTTGACGCAGGTAGTCCGGCCGTCCGCACTCTTCCCATTGGTCTGGCCCGGAACGGGTAAATCCCGCCTTGGTGGCGATTTTGAGCGTCTCGGGATACGGGTGGAGCGCCTCGTGGATGAGCTCTTCGGCCACGTTGGGTCCGTAGGAGTCCGCGGTGTCGAGGAAGTCGACGCCGAGCTCCACGGCGCGACGTAGGACCTGGAGGGAACCGGCGTGGTCACGTGGCGGGCCCCAGACGCCGCGGCCGGTGAGTTGCATCGTCCCGAATCCGAGCCGGTGCACGTTCAACGTGCCAATTTGTAGCGTGCCAGCGTCACCCGCCATTACCCGCCTCCTCGTCAACGTTGTCCCTAGAGGCCCGCAAAGGTACGAAGCCTATATGGAGCGTCGGGCAATCTTATCTACACGCTGCGCGTAAATCGACGGCCTAACCTGGTTTAACTGCGTGAGAGAAGGGACCGCCCCAAGCATGAAGTTGTGGTGTCATAGGGGTGCGGCGCGCTCGGCGAACGCGGGCGCGGGACCCGTTCGGTGCCCTACTCGCGCCGTACGATGATCGAATTTGCCATCGTCGGGCTCGGTTCTTGGGGCCTCTGCGTACTGGAGAGAGCGGTGAGCCGAGCCCGCACGACGACGACCTCCATCCGCCTTCATCTAGTAGAGCCGGGTCAACTGGGCGGCGGGGTCTACACCACAGAACAGCCCGACTACCTCGTGCTCAATAACCCCTGCGGGCAGCTCTCGCTGTACGCGTCGCCCGACAGTGGCGAAGAACCGCCCTACGCCATGGGTCTCTACGAGTGGGCCGTCGAAAAGGGTTATCGCTGGGTGGGATACGAATGCCGGATTGGACCTGACGGTGTATCGATTCTTCCGACCGACTACCTACCTCGACGGGTCCTCGGCGAATACCTGGCCTGGTTCTACGACACGCTCATCGACGACGCCCCGGCGAATCTGGAGATCGTTCGTCACTACGCCGCCGCCACCGACATTTCGCCAGAGATCGGAAGCCGAGAGACGGTGTCGCTCGACAACGGGACGTCGATCAGCGTTGACCACGTGGTGCTCACGTCGGGACATACCTATAACGACGAACCCCTGAACAACGCGACCGACGTCCGCTATCGGCGACCGTATCCCGTTGAGTATTTCGACACGTCGGTGGCGCCCGGCGCCTCCATCGCCATCGCCGGAATGGGACTGGTGGGCTTCGATCTGCTCACGGCGCTCACCATCGGTCGTGGGGGCACCTACGAGGACGTCGGTGACCGCAAACACTACGTGCCAAGTGGCCTAGAGCCGGACATCTATCTCTACTCCAGATCTGGAGTTCCCTACTGCGCGAAGTCGGCTCATGGGGTGGATCCCACTGGTGACTATGAGCCCATCGTGTGCACGCCAGCCGCGTTCAAGGAACTGACCAATCCGGTGGGCTCACCGCTTCGCCGGCGCGTGGATTTTCGTAACGATCTCCTCCCACTCCTCTACGCCGAGATGCAGGGGCGCTACTACACGCACGCCGCTTTCTTGAAGGGGAGCGCTTCGGCCGCTGCGTTGGTCCGAGAGCAACTGCGCGCTGGTTGGGCCGATGGTAACTTCAATCGGGTCGTCGAAGGGCTCGAGCCGATCTACGGCAGCTTCCATCCCGCCGACTACGTGTTCGCCGATGCGGGAGCGAGTTTTCAGTCCAGTCGTGACTACCAGTCCCACGTCCATGAGATGATCGAAACCGACCTCGACGAGGCGCTCGCGGTCGGGGGCAGTCCGGTCAAGGCGGCCCTCGAGGTGACGCGCATCCTGCGGGACCAACTTCGCGAGATCATAGAGTTCGGCGGGCTCTCTCTCGAGTCGTACATCGACTTCCAGTCCAACGTGCGCGGTCGAATCAATCGCCTCGAGGCTGGTCCGCCGCCGCTGCGCTCGCAACAACTCCTCGGTCTGCTCGACGCCGGTGTGGTCCGCGTCCCGTTTGGACCCCACCCCGACGTCACCGCGACCGCCCAAGGTACCGTCCTCATAAGATCCACGAGACTGGCGCACGCGACCGAGGCCACCGTCGACGTAGTGGTGCGCGGTCACCTGGATTTGCCGTCCCTGGCCCGATCGAGCTCGGCCCTGCTCAGTCGTATGTACGCCAAGGGACGTCTGACCCAGTTCAGTTACGGGGACACGACGGTGGGGAGCGTCGCGATCAGCGAAGACTTCCATCCCTACGACGCCGAGGGTCGACTTCAGTCGAACCTTTCGCTGCTCGGTGTCCTCACTGAAGGAGTGCGCTACTTCACGCACTATCTGCCCTCACCGCGCAGTCGATTGCGAGCCGTTTACGATGCGCAGCAGTGTGTGAAATCGATCATCGGATGACCTCGCGGCCTCGCAAGGGGCTGGCCCTCATCCCGTCGCCCGAGCCAGTGCCTGATCGATGTCCTCAATGAGATCGTCCACGTGCTCAAGCCCGATGGAGAGCCGAATGGCCTCGGGGCGCGTTCCGGTCGCCAGCAACTCTGACGCACTGAGTTGGCGATGCGTGGTCGAGGCCGGGTGGATTGCGAGCGACTTCGCGTCACCCAGATTGAGGAGTCGTTTGAAGAGTTGCAAGGAGTCAAAGAACGCCAGACCGGCGTCGTAGCCGCCGACGGCGCCGAAGGTGATGATCGAGGGCACGCGACCGTTCAGATAGCGCTGTACCAGGTGGTGGTAAGGATGATCAGCGAAACCGGCGAAACTTACCCACTCAACGCGCGCGTCGTCCCGGAGGTAGTCGGCGACGGCACGCGCGTTGGCTTCGTGACGCTCGAGGCGAACGGCCAACGTCTCTAGCCCCTGGAGAAATTGAAACGAGCTGAAGGGAGAAAGGGTGGCGCCGGTGTTGCGCAGTTGGATCGAACGAGCGCGCACCACGAACGCTCGCTCCGGGAAGTCGCGGGCGAAGACTACGTTGTGAAACGCTGGCTCGGGTTGATTGAAGGTAGGGAAACGCTCGGCGTGCTCGGTCCAAGGGAACGAGCCGCCGTCGATGATCACGCCACCGAGCGTCGTGCCGTGTCCGCCAATGAATTTCGTCAGCGAGTGGATGACCACGTCGGCGCCATGGTGAATCGGCTTCAGCATCAATGGAGTGGCGACCGTGTTGTCGACGATGAGTGGCACCCCGGCGCGATGCGCGACGTCGGCGACCGCTTCTAAGTCCACCACGTTGCCCGCAGGATTACCGATGGACTCTAAGAAGACGCACGCGGTGCGCTCGTCGATCAAGGCCGCGATGGAGTCGGCTCGGTCGTCGACGGCGAAGCGCGCGTCGATACCGAGGGTGGATAACACGTGGGCGAAGTACGTGTACGTGGCGCCGTAGAGCTGGGGCGCCACCACGATGTTCGAACCGGCGAGGGCGACGGTCAAGATCGAGTAACTCACGGCCGCCATGCCCGACGCCACGACCAGAGCGGCCGTGCCACCCTCCAAGGCCGCCATGCGTTTTTCGAGGACGTCGTTCGTGGGATTATTGATTCGGTTGTAGTGGAATCCGGGTATCGCGAGGTCCATGATCGCGTTGGCGTGTTCGGCGTCGATGAAGTCGTGGGCGACCGTCTGATAGATGGGCACCGCTACCGCCCGCGTGCTGTCGCCTTGGTAACCACCATGGATGGCGATGGTCTCGTCATGCATTGACTCAGTCCTTCCTCTTCGTCTCGCCAGCCAACCAGTTGGCGTAAAAACGTTGGGCCATCGAACGCCAGGGCCAGTTAGCCCGCGCGCTGACTTCTTCGAAGGGGTACGACGCTAGGGGTTCTAGTTCACGTCGGCCCCCGACAATCGTACGGTGCAGCTGTTTGAGTTGCTCCCAGTCTTCGGGGGCCACGCAGTGATACGGCAGGGGAGGCAGGTCGTCGCGCTCGTGGCGCACGTAGCGCTCAGCGTCGCGCCTGTATTCGCGCAGCAGGCTGGCGGGCTCGTACTCGGGATGTCCCTGGACGATCACCAGATTGGACCCGTCAAACGCTCGGGTGGCCACGCTCCATCCGACGGCGTCCGAACGTATCACGATCCGATAGCCGGCGTCGCGCAGAGCCTCTTCCGGAACGGTGTTGGTGCGCGAATGGGGTAGGAAAACCTCGGGCTCCAGCCCGGAACAAAGCGCGTTGGCAACGTCGACTTCCTGAAGAAAGAGGCCGGTACATTTTGCCGTCAGACGTTGTCGCTCCACGCCGTCGAAGACGGCGAGGGCCGCGTGAGCCGAGAGGCACGACAGAAGAATGGACGGAACACGCTCACGGGCCCACGAGAGGAGTTCGACGAGATCCTCCCAGTAGGGCACGTCGCGAATCTCGGGCTCTATCGGGTTCGATCCGGTCACGATCAAAAGGTCGGGCGGGTCGACGTAGGCGGCCGCGACGGGAGCGTACTGCTCGGTGATCCTCGTTGCGGTTCGCGCGCCCCTCGGCACGCCGAGCATCACGTAACGACGAACCTCGATGATGTCGGACCCCGAACCGGCTTCGAGCAGACCTAGGAACTGTCGCTCCGTCGCGTCGAAGGCGCCGTCGGGCATATTGTTCACGAACGCACAGGTCCAACGCGTAGCTCGGTCACTCGTCTCGGGCGGGTCGTGACGCGAGGACGCGGCTGGGACGAGCCGCACGGTCACTAGTAGTGGCTCACGTTGGCGTAGGTGACCGTTACCTCTTGGTTGAGCAGTCGATTCACCGCTTGCAACTCGGTGTAGTCCCCGGCTGCACCGACCACCGCCATTATGTGGTTCCGTGACCCGTCCCTCCAGTCCAGGTCGGCCCCGGGTCCTTGGTGCACGGTGATCGTGTCGACGCCGGGGTGGTCACTCACCGCGTCGAGGCCAGTGATCGCTGCCACCGTGGCCGAAACGGCCGGGGGTTGCAAGAAGAACCGGTAACCAATGCAATGGGTAGCGACGGGCGCGTCGAAGTGCATCGCTTCACCGAGGGCCACGCGCAAGGTCATCGCCACGAGCGGTACTCCCGCGGCCCGATCGAGCATCTCGGGCACGCCGCCGCCGACGCGTCCGTTGACCTCGATTATTCGCGGACCGTCGGGCGTGAACTTGATCTCGGTGTGCAGACAGCCGGTGTGCACGCCGAGGGCTTCAATCGCCGACGTGGCGAGTTCCAGTGCGGCCGATTGGTCGACGTCATCGAGATCGGCCGGAATAAAGAATCCGGTCTCACGAAAGTTCTCGGCCAGGGGGAAACGGCCGGTCAGGGCTAAGTGGCTGATGACGTTTTTCGAAACGACGCTCTCGACCGAGACGTAGGCGGCGTAGGGGTCGTTGGCTCGTGCCGGATCGTCCGCGAGGTATCCCTCGAGGACCATGTCCGGTCGATCGGGACCGATCGCTGTGAGGTACCGCGCCAAGTGTTCTCGGTCATTGACGAGAAAGGTGTAGCGACTGCCCTGAGCCGAACGTGGTTTAAGGACCGCGGGCCAGCCCACGTCTAATTCGATGGAAGCGAGATCCTTCTCGGATTGGTCGGGCCCGATAACGTGACACGCGGGCGTGGCGAGACCGGCGTCGCTCAACACGCGACGCTGTTCGAACTTGTCGGTGAGCGCGACGGCCGTCTCGAAGGAGTGAAACGGCACCTGTAAAGCTTCGGCGACCCGCGCGTACGTCGACATGTTCGCGTCGAGGTACGTGACCAGCCCATCTGGTTCATAGGGCGAGGCGAGTTCCTTCAGGATTTGGTCGACCCCGAGCCCGCTGACGTTCACGACTGGACCGAAGCGGTTGAGTAGTTCGGTGATCTGAAGCATCTCCGGCAGGGAACCGTCGATCAACCAGAGCAAGTCGCAGATGTTTGCGGCAGCTTCAGTCAACTGCATCACCGGTACGCAGCGCGGCCCGTAACCTACGGCGACAAGTGGCCGCTTCTCGCTGGACTTCGAATCGATCGTGCCCGTAGCCACCAAGCGAATGTTAGCGTTGAACCGGATGATTGCCTGATTGACAACTCAGCGCTTGGCGAGGTTGCACGGGACTACTTTGTTGACCACGGGAACGGAGGACGTGAAGGCAATGCCAGTCGAAATAATCGGAATGGTGGGCACGAGAGACGCCTCTGAAATTAAGGGGCCTCTCGTCGACGGTCCAGTCGTCGACTGGATGGACGGCCCGGTGATCGACCCCGATTATCTGGTGGATATATCACGGGCCCACGACGACGGGGGCTTCGATCGCGTCCTCGTGGGCTACGGGGCGGTGGCCCCCGAAGGCTGGGCGGTGGCCGCGACGGTGTTGCACTGCACCAATCATCTAAAGGTAATGGTCGCGCACCGGCCCGGCTTCGTCCAGCCGGTGCTGCTCGCGCGCATGGCGGCCACCCTTGACCACCTCACGGGGGGCGGGCGGATCGGCATCCACTTCATCACCGGTGGCGACGAGGCTGATCAGCGTCGAGAGGGCGACTTCGTGCCCCACGACGCGCGCTACCGGCGCACCGGCGAGGTGATGGCGATCGCGCGGCGCCTCTGGAGCGAGGATGCCCCGTTTGATTTTGAAGGGGAGTTCTTTCGCTACGAAGGCGCCTTCAGTTCAGTGAAGCCGCTCACCCCGGGGGGCATCCCTCTCTACTTCGCGGGCGCTTCCGCGCCGGCCATTGAAGTCGGCGCCGCGCAAGCCGACATCTACGCCTTTTGGGGGGAGCCACGAGCGGCGGTGAAAGCTCGGAAGGATGCCATCGATCAAGTCGCCGCGAAGTACGGGCGCACTCTTCGCTACAGCATCTCGCTACGGCCGATCATCGCTGACACCGAAGCTGAGGCGTGGGAGAAGGCGGAGTGGATTGCCGAAAAGACGGAAGAGCGGATCGAACTGGCCAAGGAGAGAATGGCCGGTCATAAAGCTACCTACCAAGGTCTCGGCGGGGAACGAAACGCCACCTACGCGGTCAACCGCGACACGAGCGGTACCACGTCGGTCGGTCGCAAGCGATTGATCGAAATGTCTGCCGACCAAGACGTTTACGATGAGCGCCTCTGGATGAAGGTAGCGAAGCTGACGGGCGCGGCGGGCAACTCAACGGCGCTCGTTGGCACGTGCGAGCAAGTTGCCGAAGCGATGCTCCGCTACTACGACCTCGGCATCACCACACTGCTGCTCAAGGGATTCGACCCGCTGGTAGACGCGATCGACTTCGGCGAGCGTCTACTTCCCCTTGTTCGCGAGGGCGCGGCGCGACGTGACGCCAGTGCCTGAAGCGGGTCCCGTTGGGTGTCAATGTCGATGAAGAGGAGAACGGCAAAGAGTGGCGCGAGCGCGGCGTTCGCGCACTCAGCCGATCTCCCTGATTCACTGACCAGCTTGGTCAAGGGGGCGAGTCCCCTCAGAATCTTGACCGTGGACATTGATCAGCCACTCCCGGATCTTCGAGCCAACGACCACTACAGCGCCGCCTACGTTTTGCTGAGTCGAAAGGGGGTCTACCGAGGCGAAGTCGTCATCGACCTCTTGACCGACGCGGCGTCCATTCAAGATCATCTGCGAGAGGCGGTGACGCAACTCAAAGGAACGTTGACGGACGATTCCGTTCTGCTCGCGTTGTCCGACCGTGAACTCCCCCGTATTTCCATCGTCGTGCCAACCATTGTTGAAAGGATCGAGGAACTTAGGCGCTGCATCGCCAGCATCGAACAACTCGACTATCCGAACTTCGAGCTTCTACTGGTCGACAACCGCCGGGTTGTCCCGGGGCAAGATCCACTACCCGCTTTAGTGCACGGTCGAACGTGGTTACGCGTGATTCGTGAATCCAGATCCGGAATCTCTGCGGCTCGCAACGAAGGAGTAGCGAATGCCGACGGCGACGTGGTCGCCTTCACCGACGATGACGTTCGTGTCGACCCTCAATGGTTGCGCGCCCTGGGAACACGCCTAGCACTGAACCCAGATTTGGACGCGGTAACCGGTCTAATTCTTCCCGCTGAATTGGAGAGCCCCGCGCAGATCTGGTTCGAACGGTACTACAACGGATTCAACGGTCAGCGAACCTTTCTTCCTCTAATCCTGAAGGCCGATGGTCGAAGTAGTCGGATGTTGAGAGGTAGTCGAATCCTGGCACGTGATTTGACGGGCGCCGTGCGTGACAGTTTTCCGGTTTACGGTGCGGGCGCGTACGCGGCGGGTGCCAACATGGCATTTCGAACGTCGACACTCCGACGGATCGGTGGTTTCGACGTCGCACTCGGCACGGGCACGCCGGCGCGCGGGGGTGAGGATCTCGCCGCGATTATCACGGTCCTATGGACGCGTGGTTCGGTGGGTTACGAACCGACCGCGGTTGTTCACCACCGACATCGAAGCGAGTACGTAGAGCTGTTGACTCTTATGGACGGTGAGGGTACGGGCTTTACTGCGATGCTCACGTCCCTCGTTCGCGATGATCCGCGCCACGTGTTTGGCCTTAGCGTTCAGTTCCTGTTGTCGCTGAGGAAGTTAGTTTTTGAGCGGGCGCGAAGGCTCCGAGGACTGTCGACGGTGGGCCCGAAGGTTCGAGCACGAGACCCCCTCTTCCCTCCGGAGCTATCCAAGCGAGAGTTTCGCGCCTGCTTGCGGGGCCCCCGAGCGTACCTTCGGAGTCGTTCGGAGTGGAATAGTTCCTAGTGCGTCCGAATGCTCTGCGACCCCACTAGGGCTCAATCGTCGGCAGATCGTTCGGAGTACGCCCACGCGCCGGGACCCCTCCGCTCACGGCCAATCGGTAGCGTTTGATCAATATTGGCAGAAAGAAGAACCCCTGAACTCCCGACTCAATCAGAGAAGCAATGCCGATCGCGAGAATTCCGAAGTGGCCGAGCAGAGCCAGTAAGACGCCAAAGAAAATTATCGCGCTCGCCACTTCGCGAATCGCGAACCACCAGACGCGCTTGTCCAGCCAAGCGAACATGGCGTAGAACGAAGTGACGGCGACGGCCGGCAAGGACAAAAGCATCATGCGCATAAGTGTCGCGCCCTGGTCGGCGTAGCTTCGGCCAAAGATGTCCAGGATCTGCGGGGCAAAGATGAGCCCAATGATCAACGCTGGAAGAAGTAGCGCGACCGTCGCTCGCAGCGTGACGCGAGCGAAGTGTCGCAAGGCGTCCGGCTCGGTTGAAGCTTCAACAAGGAACGACCTCATAATGCTGTTGAGTGCGAGCGCGGCGCCTCCCGCGATCTGCGCTGGTATGAAGTAGTGCGCGTTCGCGACGGCACCCAGTCGATCTATGACGATCAGCGTCGTGATGGACGAGGTGATGACGCTGACGAGCAGACTTGCGTAGCGCGCTCCCGAGAGAACAATCAACTGACGAGTCGAGGGCAGTTTCTCGCTCGACAAAGTTTTTGCCTGGTGGATCGGTATTCGGTGTTTGAATAAGTACCAATTGACCGCAACTATCAAGAACACAACCGGGAACATCCAGGCAACGAAGATTCCTTGGCTCGCCGAAATCATGATGAACAATGGCAGCAACGCCAATTTCGCCAGGGAGTAGAAGATGTTTTCTACTGGCACCCATCGAGCGGAGCGTAACCCGACGAGCACAGAATCCTGCAACGAAAATATTGTCCACAAGATGACCGCGACCACGAAAAAGCCGCGCCAAAACAACGTCGGAGCCAAGAAACGGTGGCCGAGTCCTAAAAACACGTACGCCAGCGAAATGACGAGAGCGACCACCACGCACATGGCGTAGGCGCGCGCCACGAAGTTCCTCGTCTGGACGCCCGCAACAGGTATGAAACGCTCGAAGGTCGCACCAAAACTCAACTGCGCAAGCTGACCGAGAAGTGTCATCGCGGCAATTTCCGCGGCGATACGGCCAACCGTGGTTTGGGTCGATACGTGCGCGGCCGTCCCCCAAAACACCAGGCCGATGACGGCCGAGACCGCGCTGGAGATGATGAGGGCGGCGGCGTTTTGGAGGAGACCCCCGACGCGAGGGCGCCTCATTCGCGACCTTCGCGCTCTCTACTTCTCACCTTCGGATTAACCGTTCAGAAAGGGCGACCGCGGGGACTTGATGCGTGGGTGCTCCGCGGCCCGGCGGTGAAGGGAGTTCGCTGGGTTCGGCGAGGACCTCGGAGCGTTCCCCGGACCGAATCGTATCAATTCGAGTTCGTGTGCCCAAGTTAACGAGGGGACGTCTTGCAATCATACGGTCGAGGCTACAACTCGGAAAATACGACGCCGGTAAACAGAGCGCTTCGGTCCCTTGGCGAACATCCAAGCGGAGCGCGTGGAAATGACATTACGAAGTTGCAATCAATGAACGCTAACTCTCTCCCATCGAATCCGGAACGCTCGGTGATTGGTTGCGGGGGCCATCGTGCAACACCGACAGGCCGACGCGATGTTCAGCGCCGGTCTTCCCAGCCTATAGATCTTGTAGAGCGTCTCATTAGACCAGCCCACTTCAATCCGGCGTCAGCACTCTTCGCGTAGATTTTAATTTAGGTAATGGTCAATCGGCGGTCGACGGAAGGAGGAAAGTATGATACTTTCGCTCCACGAATGCGAAGCGAACGAAAGTGGCCATTTGCGGAGCGCTTTTGGAGTGCCGTGGTGAACGAAACGTTGAGGAGTCGCGTTCGCGCCCTACGGCGCACCGTGTTTTGCCGCTCGCTCGGGCTCAAGGAGTCCGCCAGCGCGCTACACCAGAACACTGCACCCCGTCGTCACGTGTATTGGAATCCGAGAGTGCCTACGTGGCTTACTTCTCTACTGCTTCACCGCCCCGGGTTCGTCGCGCTAGCTCCTGAATCGCTCCTCATGGGATGCCAGATCGGACTCGACCCTGTCGCGTTCGCCAAGGTGACGCGCGATCCCTGGTATGGGTCAACGCCGATGTTAAAGAGTCCACACGTTGAACTATTGGAGTCAGCGATGAACGCCGATCGAGCGCTCACCGACGCCGAAATTATGAGCTCGAACTACTGGAGCTTTGCCCAAGTAAATGTCAAGATATCGGGCGAGTTTTTCGGAATGCGAAGCGAGCAAGAGCTGCTTCAGGTGGTAAGGAATTTCTTGGATTGGGTGCTGGGAGACACCGCAAGAGTCACCATCCTAGGGGGATCAGGCGTCGAAGACGCTATTCTCGTGGCACGCGTTCCGAGCAGTTCCTTATTCCAAATTGTCGACGGACACCATCGGGTTGCTGCGGCCATTACTCATGGGCAAACGCTAATTCGAGTTCGTCGGACTTGGCTGAGCACGGGCGTGCCCCTTCACGAAGAATGAGCCGTTGGCTCATGGCAACTAGCTTCTGCGGGTGGTCATCAAAATCGTGGTAAACCTGCTGCTATTAGTTTTCACCGACCGGCCCCTGTGACTCTTCCGAAACGTTCTAAGTTTGGTAACTTTCTTCGACAGATTCTGCGGAAGTTCTTCATTACGCTGTCAGTGATCGTCGAACCACTTCGAGCACTGCTTCGACGAAACGCACTTCGCCACGCCTCTTTCGCGTCGCCGGCCGATGACCCGTTCTTGAGCCAACTTCCAGCGACGCTCTTGCTTATGGTTTACCGAGCGAAAAACGTGGAACTCGTACAACTTCTCGTTCGCCAAGTTGGAGCGGACGCCGACGTTCGATTGTGGGCGCTCGATGAGATTGCCCCCGAGCTAGCTGACAAGACCATTGGGAGCGGACCGGGTACTCGTTTCGCCAATATCAACCGGTTGTACCACGCGAAACCCATCAAGGAGGGGTCGTGGGTTGTCTTGGCGGATGACGACACGTTCTTCATAAAGGGCAGTCTCGCCGAGACCATCGATATCATGAAACGCGCTGCGTTCTCTCTCGCTCAACCGAGCCACAGTGTTTTTGGTTGGTGGACCAGTATCTTCAATGTTTCCAGACCCCTGTTGATTGCCCGCGACACGAACTACGTCGAGCAGGGTCCGCTCCTAATCGCCGACTGGATGTTTTCTAAGGAGATTCTGCCTTTTCCTGATGACAATGACATGGGCTGGGGCATCGAAGCGGAGTGGTACCAAGCCAAAGTTGGACGCTTTCGAAGCGGCGTAATTGACGCATGTCGTGTGGTTCACTGCAGTAGAAACGCGAGAACGTACTTGGCCGCACCGGAAATGCAACGCATGGAAGAGCGTCTATCTAAATTAGGCATTGCCAACTTTTGGCAATTGCAGACCGTCAATGGCTACTGGTGGAAGTGGCAGCGATCGCCCTCGTGGCGCGAGTTGTGACCAGACTCGGCCGTGAGAGTCCTTGGATGTTGTGAGGTACCTCGAGCGCGACGCTCGATCAGAGGACTCTTCGCATCACTTGACGGGGGCTAGAAGACACGATCTCACCACGCTTGATTGTTGCAGCAACGTTCTTCTCACCGTGTGGCGACCGCCCAGGGATGAGTGAAGTGATGGAGTGTTGTGGCTGAGTTGCGACCGTACTCATGTTGGCGAGCTCGACCGATTGAAAACAAGACAATCAGTCGCGCGGCTGGTGCGTCAAGCTATTGGATATCGCAGGACCAAGTGTCGAGATCACTCGAATTATGTTCGCTTCGGTATGCTCAAAGGATGACTTTCACCATGACGCCAATCGGCGAAGCACTGGTCCTTCGATACCAGCCCTCGTGAAGATCGAACCCGGAAGTTCCACGGCGTTTCCGTTCAATCTTCAGTATCGTCTCGCGCGAATCGCGAAATACGTAAATGGTGGCGACTGGTTAGATCTCGGTTGCGCCGACGGTGGCTACAGCGCTGGACTGCTCGACGTCGGCGCCAAGAGTGTGACGGGAGTGGAGGTTGAAGAGGATCGAGTGCAGGCGGCTCGTGAGCGACATCCCGATATCCCTTTTCACGTGAGCGACGGGGCTTCTATTCCCTTCACCGAAGGCTCGTTTGATGGAGTATTCATGAACGAGGTATTAGAACACGTCGACAATGAAGACGAAACGCTTGATGACGTATATCGAGTACTTAGACCAGGTGGCCTAATCATTGTCATTTCCCCTAATAGGTGGTTTCCTTTCGAAGGGCATCGAGTGCAGATAGGTCGATGGTCATCGAACAAACCAACGCTGATCATCCCGTGGCTGCCTCGCTCGATCACGAATGATTGGGTGACCGCTAGAAACTACTGGCCACACGAGATGAGAAATAAGATCGAATCGCGAGGTTTCACAATTCTCGAGACCGGCTTTATTATGCCGGTGCTCGAGGCTTACCCGTGGATGCCAGAAGCATTCACTAAGCGATTTCGACGTCATATCACTGCGATAGATCATTGGCCCGTTTTTCGCAGATTCGGGGTGTCCAATCTCGTGATAGGACGGCGGCAAGATTGAGCCACTTTAGAAGAGTTTCGCCGGACTCAAGGAGTAGGACGTTCGGTTCGAGAGAGTTCGAAAACGCGACAGTGACGCGGGTCCATCAGAGAAGATGACCCCAACGCGGCCGATTGGAAGCATTTAAGGCAACCGGCCGACGGGTCGCTTGATCGAGGTAATGGCGGGCGGTGGAGTTGAGCCCAGGATTGCCCTGGGGAAGTCGTCTGGTCTGTCTTCGACCTCATCGCACTATGACAACTTGCGATTCAAGTGGACCGTTACTTCGACACGTACTCGGCCACCCAATCGATTTGCATGGAGACCGGTTGACTAGGGCATTGTCGGCCCAGGTTGCACAAAGTGCGCTGCTCAAGGTCGAGGGTAAGTGTCTTGTTGGGAATTTCGCCCAGGGAGGATATCTTTCCCCAAACCCTTCCGTCGACTACGTAAGAAATCGAGGTCGGTGTCCATACAACGCCCCAGGTGTGCCACTGATTCATTTCTGCCGCCACTGTTCGTTGATCAATGTAGTTGAAGGAACTGTAGTGAACCGTCGACGATGTTGAATTCATCGAGCCGCCGCTCTCGTTAAAGTCAATCTCCGGCGGCCACACATTGTTGGCGGGCCAGAGCAGCTCGACCTCATTGGGCCCCGTTCCGGTCACTCGAGAACGCACGAAGTACGCACCGTACGTTCTGGCGAGTCCGCACTGGCATAGACCGCCCGTCACCCAAATGTTTTTAAAAAGTGGGTCCTTGAACGTGTTGAGGCTCAGTACGCCATTACTCACCACTACATGACTCAGCGCGAACATTCCGGTAGGGTCGCCTCCGGGTACTCCGTTAAATACGTACCATCCCGTTGGCAGTGAGTTGCCCGTAAAATCGTTCGCGTAGCTAAGTCTGTAGCCCGTGAGCGAGTTCGCTCCCGGTGGTCCTTCACCGGAGGGCTCGGCGCTGTTGACAACACCCACCGGGTACGGCGTGACGGAAGAAGGTCGAGCTAGGTTCGCAGATCGCAGTCCGAACCAAAGGGACCCTCCGAGGAGAACACCAACGACTAAGGCGATAAGAACTCTGAAACCCTTTCTCCTCGGAGTAGCTTTCCGGGACGACGACCGAGTGAGATCAGCGTCTGGGCGGGCGTTCATGATAGTTAAGAGAATAGTGAATGAGTGGGAACATTCATAGGACGCTCGTTTCGATGCCTGCTTCGACCAGCCGAACGCTAAGGATCTCGCTTCCTCGTTGGCTGATCTTGTCGACGTGGGCTACGCGACTTTCGCACGGATGTTTGCGCATCGTCAATCTGCGCGGAACAGTTCTCGAATGAAGGTTCGGCCCGTCTCCCTAGGGAAGGAGTCGGGGGAGCATTCGCTTCGAGAGAATGAGCGCGAAATGTACGCATCATGAATACTCTTGTGGCTACTGAGCATTAGATCTGGTTCCTGGTCATCCTCGCGTAAGCCAACATCTCCTTCAGCGGAGGGAACCTCGACCGCTTGAGGAGACTTGAATTTAGCACGCGGGTCTTCGGCTCGATCAAAGCGACACGCTCGAGAACTCCGCCAAAAACCGAAACTACGTCAGCCGCTTCACTCTCAATCGAGAACTCACTACGCACTAATTCAACGGCGTTTTGACTCATCCGGTCGAGCCCGTCATCGCTGCCGAAGCGTTCGAGGACCGACTCTACTTCACGCGCGAAGAGGATTATCTCTCCGTCGTCTATCGGTAGGGACGTACCCGGCCTCATATACAAACGACCGCATCCCCCATGAAATCCCACCACGATGCAACCCGACGCCATGGCTTCTAACGGCGGTAGCCCAAAACCCTCACGATCATTCAGTGAAAGAAACACGGCCGAATCTCGAAGAATTCGGGCGGTCTCTGCTTCGGTCATGCCGTCGATGGCTCGTAACGTCCAGCCGCCCAGGGCACCTCTCAAGTCTAAAACCCTAAGGAGTTGTACCAATTCCCGACGCCGCTTCCGGGGCATGAACGCAATACTCTTTTCCTTCTCTCCCTCCGGCGGAAAGAAGATTCCGGGGTCTATTCCGAGCGTTATTCGGTAGATGGGAATATGGGGAAAGCTGTAACTTAAGTATTCAAATGTGTAGGGCGAGTTCGCGACGATGCCGACGGTGTCCGCGCTCACCACGGGTTTCCACGACCCTTTGGTGATCTCTGATCCCGTAAATGTCTCGTGAGGGTTTTGATTAAAGACCAGGTGAGGAACTCCCGGAGCGATTTCTGGGATTGATTCGCGGTACCACTCGGGTAGGACGAGCAGGTCACCGGTAGTGAAGCGAACCTCGCTCGCGGGCGTTACCGAGGTCTTGTTTTCGAACCACGTGCAGCGAAAATCGACCTTCCGGTGGACCACAGTGGCCGAGATACCCGCGACGTTCAACGTGTCAACACAACGGTACAAAACGCGCACACCGCCGTAGGGCCTATTGTCGTCGGGGCAAAGAAAGAAGACTTTCGACATGTCGTTGAAAGTGTACCTAAAGCGAAAGTCTGTAGTAAGTACTCACCTCTCGCATTGAAATCCTCTCATCACTTCGTTTCTGAACTCATCGTGCGCTCGCCATTGAGCGAAAGGACGAACCTTCACGGACTGCGGTCGCGGCAAGGTCACGGTGTGAAAGAGTCCTTGCTCGACGAAGGTGACGACAGTTTCGAGTAGAACTCGCCGATCGCGACGCCCATGGTGGTTAAGTCGAGTGCGTGGCGCCGCTTGACTACGGTTCGATGACGTCGCTCAACCTCCGATGACCGAGTTAGTCGATGCACCTCAAGTCAGACAACGGCGTCGGACCACGCTCGTGGTGTTGAAGTCGCGAATGAGGTTTCAGAATCCTCGTGGTTCGTTAGACCCAGCCCCGGTCTGCTCTTTGAGCTCGGACCTGCGCATGAGAAGTGCGGACATCCAATTGAAACTATGTCTTCACGACTCTAGGAGACTTGAGCGACAACCTTGCCGCGCTCCGTGGTATCTGCAGTCATCGTGTTCGACGCAGTGGCGCGGGTACTCGGGTCGCCGGCCGTCACGATTATCACTCCCTTGACGTCGAGAGCTGCGAGCTGTTCGCGTAAGTACTGGCGCACGTGGGCGGCTCGAGCTCTGCTCGTGCCGAATCTTCGTACAGAAGTTCCCGAGGCGTCGCTGTAGCCAACTAGCGTTACCAGATTGTAATTCTTGGACTTGATCGTCTGGGCGAGATTTGAGATCTGTAATTTGAGACGAGTCGACAGTGACGAAGAGTTTGTGGCGAATGAGCCGACGGTTACCGTATCCTGACGCACGGAACTGTACTCCGCCACCCAGTTGACCTGCATGGATTCAGGAGTCACCGGGCACGCCCAACCGAATGAGCAGAACGTCTGCTGTTGGAGGCCGAGTCTCATCGGCTGATTTGGGATCTTTGAAGCGTCGGTAACCTCTCCCCAGGCTTGCCCGTCGACGGTGTACGTGATTGAGGTCGGCGTCCAAATGACGCCCCACGTGTGCCAATCGGTCATGTTGATATTGAGCGTGCTGTGGACCTGGAGATTCGCTGAGGTGTAGTGGATGGTTGCCGTGGTGGTGGTGGCGCTCCCGAACGTTTCGTTGAAGTCAATCTCCGGCGGCCAAGTGGATCCTGTAGGCCACAACAACTCAACTTGGGTCGGCCCGGGGCCCGTCAGGCGAGAACGCACGAAGTATGCTCCGTACGTTTTTGCTACGCCACATTGACAAAGGCCTCCGGTAACCCACTCATTATTGAAAGCGGGATCTTGATACGCGTTCAGTTGGAGGAGACCGCCTTGCACCTGCACGTGCGAGTCTGCCCACACGGTGTTGGAAGCCCCGCCGGGGGTTCCCGAGTAGACGTTCCAGCCCGCGAGGGGCGACGAGCCGGTGAAGTTGCTGACGTACGTACGGGAGTATCCCGGTAACGCGCTGACACCGGGGGGAGACATGCCCGAGGGCTCTGCACCGCTAGGGGTGCCAACCGGGTAGACATTCAGCGACGTCGTCTTTGGCTCGGAACGCGACAACGTGCGCTTCGTATTCTTTACTTGACTTCGTGATGACGTGTCGCCACTTCGCTGCGTGGCCGACGCCGGCGATACGCCAAGAAGAAGAGCAAGGAGGAGTGCGGCGACGAGTGATCTCAGTAGAGGAGAATCCTTACTCCACGCTCGACGCCCCGTGACCAACGGAGTACGAGCCGGACCGGCATTCCGACTCACGAACGAACTGTCCACTTCAACGTCAATACCCCTCTTGGCCGACTATTGATCAAACTCACTTCGCGCACTCCCCACTCTTCGACATGGTTCGTCGTTTGCGGAATGACTCGAGAGGCCCGGCTTTGAAGAATCGTCGTGGCTCCGCAGCACTAGGTAAGCTTCTGTCACACAAAACCTAACAAACTGACGGTCGGCGCACGTCGTTCACCCCCTCGCTTGAGGAGAATCGGCTCAGAACTTCGTCGGATTTGCGCAGAACGGCCATCGTGCCCACGATCGACAGACGCGTCCTTCCGCCGGGTCCTTTCGCTTCGGCGCCGAATCGCGCCACAATAGGAGCCTCCTTCGGGAAATCACAATTTCACAACCTTGGTCTTCGACGTTCATCGTCCTCGCGAGACTCAAGTGACGCTCGACGTTTTCCGAACTTTCGCCGGAAGGGCACTTCGTGTAAGCACCGTGGCCGTCGTCCAGTACGCCGTAATGTTGTAGCCGTGCGTGACGAGTACCTGCTCGACCGCGGCCTCCCAACCTCGTGGATAACCCGCCACGAGTTCACCCCACGCCTCCTGGGAGGTGCTGAGAATGATGAACGACGGCCGAGCCTTTAGTAGGAGGGACTCGTCGTGGTGCACGGTACTTCCTCCGTCGTCGACGGAGAGGATACCTACGGTGTTGATACGTTGATACTCGATGGGCAAGAAATAGTCGACCGATCCAATCGTTTCGCCCCGATGAGCGTGAGCGTACGCGTAAGTTACCGCCGCCAGCTCGCCGCGTGAAAATGAGTCGTACGCGTCATTGCCACCTCGCGCCACCGTCGTTGCGATCGAGAATCCGAGCACGACGATGACGACGGCGACGCGCAGTGCCGTTCGGCCGAACCGGCCTATTCGACGTCGTGGAACCAAGCCACGAATCGAGCCGTGGTGACTTGGCAGGATGGCCGACGCGGCCAACAAAGCTATGAAGGGGAGGGCGTAAAAGACAACTCGCAGGAATGCTTCGCCACCGTACGTCTGGGCGAGGACGAGAAGGAATGGCGCCGCCGCAAGAACTTCGAGCAAGCGCGAGTCGGTGAATCGCCGGAGAAAACCGACTCCACCGAGAAATAGGAGGGCGGCCGTGACGAGGATGCGGAGTTCCACGATGATCAAGTGGCTAGAACTCCCCGTGACGCGACTGGTCACGTTGGATGCGACGGTACTGCCCAACTGTCCCGCCGACCCGAAGATGAGATTGAGGTGGCCGGCCCAGAAATTACTGGCGCCTAAGCTGAGCCATCCAGTGGAGAGAAGTACCACGGCGACGACGAGCTCTGGTCGGCCAAGGCGTCTCGTGATGAGACAGGCTCCGAGCGCCAACAATATGGCGAAGGGCGTCAGTTGATGACTCATCGATGACGCGAGACAGATCAGCACCACGAGGGCGAGGACGCTCAAAATGGCCCCACTGCTCCACTCACTAGTGGCGTCGTGTCCTTCAAAGCGCGAGAGTGTGGCGATGGACCGTATCTGAGCTATTCGCTCTCGCCAGACGTGTCGGAGCGGAGGCTGAATGTTTGCCCGGATTGGCTGCCAACAAGCCAGCACCGCGGCGATGACGACGAGGAAGAATAGAAAATTCAGCGCTTGTGGCGAAAAGTAGTCCTGGAAGATCCAATTTGTCGCGTAGTAAAGGGCGACCCCGAGCCAACCCGCTCTCTTACTTACGCCCGAAACACGCGCAATGACGAGCAACGGTGCCAGGTAGGCCAACTCGATCACCAGCGGGAACCACCGCAAGAATCCGTAGGCGTTCGCCTGTCCCGCGAACGCGACCAGAACGGCGCTGAGGGTCAGTCCCCCCGGCCAGGAGAATCGGGCGTCGAAGCTGTTGAGCAGGTGTCCGTGCTGGACTACGTACTGAACGAATCCGGCAATAAGCCAGGAATCCGAGAGGGTCGCTACGGGCTCGATCGCCGGTCCCGTGCCGTAGAGAAAGACGACGAGGACGATAATAAGAAAGATCAGGCGATTCGATTTCAAGGGTGTTCGAAGCAGTTCTGCGGCGAAACCCACGACGACCAGAAAGAGTCCGACGAAGTACGTCCATCCGAGCACGGAGACCAGTCCGTAGGGACCCATTCGAAGGAAGTTTGCCTGAAGGACGGTGACCATCCAGAGAACCAGGCCAGCAAGTCCGAGAGAAGTGCCGAGGCCGACGCCAGAGCGCTGACGAGATGACGGGAACGTCTTTGGCTGTGCCGTCAGTGGGCTGAGTTCAAGCAAGAGTCTTGAACCTGAGAATGACGAGGACGATGTAAAGCACGAGCAGACCGACGAGCGACGAATTGAGCACAATTGTCATCCATCGTGAGTGCGCCGCGCCAGAGACCGCGCGCCAAGCTCGCACGCTCGCGAGAACAAGGCACACGAGCATGACAGTGAAGACAACTGGTGCGTCAACCCAGCCGCTAGAACTAGCGAGCAAGACGTAGGTCATCTCAATGGTCGCTGAACTCGATGGGCGTCTCGAGCATGCCAGACCAAGAATGGTGCACAGATCACGCAGGTCAACTCTTCGAAGGCAACTGGATGCCACAGATTGAGCGTCAACATCATCTGACCCGCGACCATGATGATTGCCAGACTCCCGGCAATGGACAGTCCCACTTCCAACGCGGCGTTACGAAGTTTCAGCAGTCCGACCACCGACCAACCAGGCGTAACGACCCCCAAGAGAAGGCCGAGTACGAAGCGAGAGGGACCGTGAATGTTCCCCATCGTCATGGCGAGTGTCACTAAGTCCAGTAGCAACAACGACATCGAGATGATGGTTCGTGCGTTCCACGTCGCGATGAGCTCAACGATCTGACGGTGGTCGCGGACCCTCGAGGTATTGGTCACGTTCGAATCAGAGTCTAGAGACGCGTGGGAATCGCTGATGGTCTTACGCCCAGCGCTAGGCGCGTAGCGATGAAGTGGGGCCGGAGCCTCGTCCTTCAAGTTGTGTCGAACGAGGCGTTGAGAGAGTGTACGTTGGCACGCCTCGTACAGGGCTTCGCGCGCGACGTCGGGAACCGAATTGGGCACACAGAAGAGACCCGGCACGCCTCCGCGCTGCGCCGCCTCGTCGGCGCTAACGGCGTTGCCACGAAGTCGAAAGATCTGTGAGCCAATGGAGTCGCCCTCCACGGTCAGTATTGCGTCACTCAGTTGGTAGTGGGTCGACAACAGATCGAGGGCCGCGTAGACAAAACCGATACCAGATTCGTGTAGAGACAACTCCGCGAGCTCCGCGCCGAAGTCCGTTGGCTCGGAAGTCTGCGGCGAATGGTCGTCCTCTTGCGGGGTTGAACTCTCTCCTGATTTCATTGAAACATCCGTTTACCGCTCACGCTTCGTCAATTAGAATATGCGGGGTCCACCAGCAATGCGGGTTAATGAAGTCTGACACATCAGGACGTTGGTGCGACCGGCATGAAGAAAAAACAACCAAAGGGCGCGGGTGAACACGTCAAGCTGACCTTCGAGATCTCACCGAACTTAGAAAATAGGCCAACGGACCGTAGAGCATTCCCAACAATTGATTGAAGTTTGTACGCAATGGGTAGCTCGGGTCAGAGCTGGGCGAGCGAAGCCCACGTCGCTTCGTTATGAGCCTGAAAGCTTCCGGCATGCGACGGACGATCTCAACGATGCGCCGAGGATCTCTGACTATTAGCTCCGTAAACATGGCGCTGAGACCTACGCCGTAGCCGAAAACCTGGTCCATGAATTCGTCCTCGGACGCTCGGTGCGTGTGGCGTACCAGCGCGGCCGGCTCGAAGGCGACCGCACCACCCGCGAGGACGATATCCATGAAGAGTTTCAAGTCCTCGCCGCCTCTCGCTGGCGTCCCCACGCCCAACAAAACATCGAACCCCCCCCTTTGTTCGAGCGTTGATCGACGGATCGCCATATTGCAGCCGGCGCCAAATTTGCCGGGTGCGTAGGGGAACATGTGGTCGACCCCCGCCAGGAGTTCGACACTCATAATCTCTAAGTGAAAGGAGCGCGTGAATCCGCCGTAGAACTCCTCAAACCACAACTGCGGCTGCGTCGCCAGTTCTCCTGGAAGCACCAGACCGCCAATGGCGTCGACCTCGGGGCTGAGGACGAATCTAGTGCCCAAGGCCCTGAGCCAGTTCGGGTCGACGAAAGCGTCATCGTCGGTGAACGCGACGAACTCTCCCGTCGCCAACGCCATCCCTCGGTTTCGTGCGGCCGATGCTCCTGGTCTCGACTCTTTGATGGTACGAACACGTTCGCCTCCGGGAAACGCTGGCAGCGGTTCGACAGGATCTCCGACTCGGTTGTCGACGATGATGACTTCAAACTCCGGATAGTTCAAGGCGAGCAATGATTCCACCGTTCGAGACAGAAGCGCAGGGTGACGATAGATGGTGGGCACCACCACCGAAGCGGGCGGAAGCTGTTTGTCGGGAAGGAATTGAGGAAGTGACGAAGTGGACTTCGAAAAGGTTCTCTTCAACTCGTTCACGAACTGCTCCGACAAACCTTCTTCGACCGCGCGCGTTTCGAATACGCCAACGACCTGGCCCTGCTTCACCACCTCAACCCAGACTCGCTGGCCCGGTGTCGAATTGATCGCCACGACCGGCGTCTTCGCGTCAACGTCAACTTGGACTTGGACGAGTGGACGCCATTGACGTGGATAGATAGGCGATTCATCCCTCGCGTGTTCGGGCTCGCGAAATGTCGTGAGATTATTCTTCGAACGACGTTTGGGCGGTCGCTCGAGCGAGCGAGAACCAGCGCCGTCTTTTAACGTCCCTAGTAAGAGATCGTTCTCACCGTCGACTGCCTTCAGGGGAGATCGTCGCAGGGCTACTCGTCCTCGAAATAGTCCCGCCGCCGCGATGAAAGTTCCGGCAATCACCAGTGCCGTTCGCGTCAAGGCGGTGCGGGGCTGACGAGTGAACATTCGTGCGTTCCCCCAGATCTCTCGAGGCAGCGACTTCGTGACGTGTTTGCGCTCGGCTGACAGACCCGAGCCCGTGCCCACCAGGGACGATACCGCGGCCTTAGAGAGACCCTCGGCCCAGCAGCGCGACCAGAAGTAGTGCCAAGTGAGTCGGGACGCTGGCACCCGATGGTGAACCACCGCCCTGCGCGCCAGTTGGAAGCGCTCGTCTGGAAAGCTCGAAGTGTAACGAATGCAGAGCTCCGTCTCTTCGCAGCCGAGGGGCGTCAAGCCAACTCGGCCGATTCCCGAGGTGAATCCGCCCACAGCGGTGAAGACGCTTCGTCGAATGGCCATGTTCGCGCCGATTGGATTTCGTATCGGCGCACCTTCAGGCGGCAGGCCTGCGTAGCTGCAACCAAGGATCCAATAAAACGTCTCGGGAAACCAAGGCGCGTACTTGATCTCCCAGTAGGGAAGTATCCACCCGCCGCAACCCGCGACGGTGGGGTCACTCATTGGAGCAATTAACTCTTGGAGCCACCTTGGCTCGGCGAAGGCATCATCATCGAGAAACGCAATGATCTCGCCAGAGGACTTGGCCACGCCCGTGTTGCGCGCGCCCGAGAGGCCCTTGGTCATCTGATTAGATACCACTTCAGCGCCGTTCAGCTCGAGTGACGCTCGATCATAAAGTTCTTCGTTGTAGTCAATGACGACGATGACTTCTGAAGGCGTGACCGACTGCTCCGTGCACGATCGTACGGCAGCCTCGAGGGCATCCCACCGGTCCAGGGTGTAGGCACAAATGACTACTGAGACGTTCATGCGAACTATGTAGTGGACTCAAGGAATCGGACTGCTTCGAGAGATCTCTTCAGATTTACGTTGTCTCGGCTTCGTGGTGAAACAACCGCGTCGGCGCGATTCGTGTCATTCTGCGTCGCCCCTAACCGATCAGCAAGTTCGCACCACGCCGTAGGACTTGGGAATCCCAAGTCACTAAGTCGAAGTGCGTGCGAGAGGGCAACGTGTACCGATGCTGGTTGGCTATGGTTCGCCAGGAGCCCTCCTACATAGCCGCGGCCCACGGGAGGCCGTTTAGAGTTGGCGAGCACGACCGTCGCGATTCCGCAGTCCATCGCGGTGGAGAATGCCCGTGAGTCATGGACCGGGTCCGCCATACTGAGGGCCGATGAAAGGTCACAGAGCTCTTGAAGATCCGAGGACGAAATATCATCACCAATGAGCTCCACGTGACTGGCGTGGTAGCTATTTGCAACAATGCTCAGGACCTCCCGGCTGGCGAATCGCATCACTACTTGAAGTTTGTGACCACTGATCCGCGCGTCGGGGATGGCGTCAAAAGCCGCCAGTAGGACCGCCAAGGAGTTAATATCTTCCTTCTGCAGAAATGCCGTTATGACGCCTCTTGGGGCGCGACCACTTCGGCCCCCCAGTGACAGGGCCCGCAGCGATTCGACGCTCGGACCCGAAGAGCCGAACATCGACGCCAGCTCTTTGGCCTCTGACGCGTCCCCCACGATGACTAAATCTGCCTTATAAATAGTGTCAACGAGCGTGACAGCCCTCGCTTGGTTCGACTCGGGAAGACTCGCGCAGATGACCGTCGTCGACGCGCCGGCGGCCTTCGCGACGTCGACGAACTGGCGAATCCAGCTGTTGTCGATTCCGGGCCACGCGTAAGCAATGGCGGTATGAACTTCCGGACCGATCCAGAACCGAAACGCACTTTTGCGCGTCCGAGCACCCATCGGGGCCTTGTGTCGGACGACGTTGGCGTTACTGTGCGCCACGTGGGCCGCCGCCAACGAGGGCGCTCTATCGAGTCGTACGGTCGGATGAGCTCCGAGGTCCGCCTCAATGCGCAGGACCGGCGTGGTCATCGCGATCGCCGACACGATTTCGGAGACGATGATCCCCGGTATGGTCAGCGTCGAACTGGGCCCGGCGACGACAACGCCGTGTTGAACATCACGATCATCGATCGCGGTCGTCGTCATTTCGTTCTCAGTCTGGTAGAGCATGATACTTTCGAAGTCTCTCTCGCAAAATTACGCGAAGGCACAGTAAGCCGTCACGAAAGGCGTTCAGATTACTGTTGCCATGAATACGGTGAGTTTCAAAACACGCGACCTCGACGGTTCGAAGACCCGCGCGGTGAGCACGGATGTCGATAAGTAGTTCAACTTCGAAGCCGTCCGTGTCGATCCGAATGGTGTCTAGACAGTCTGCCCACATTCCCTTGAAGCCGTACGTTCCGTCGGTGTAGCGCGCGCCAAAGAGCGTTCGTATCAGTAGACAGATACCCCAGTCGCCAAATCGACGTAGAGGGGTTATGTCGGCCGAGCCCCCTTCAGCGCAAAAACGGCTCCCTTTCGCGTAGTCCGCGCCAGCCAAGAGTGCGTCGCGGAAGGCTTCGATGTCCGCGCCGTCCATGGACCCGTCGGCATCCATGATGATGAGGAGGTCACCTTTCGCGACGCTGAGACCGGATCGCAGGGCGGCCCCTTTTCCACGCCGAAACTCCTCGACAATACGAACGTCGGGTCGCAACACTTTCGCGACACGTACCGTGTCGTCTTCGGAGCGACCATCAACCACAATTATCTCGTCAACCCACAGCGGGATTGTATTTATAACAAAGGCGAGGTTGTCGGCTTCGTTTAAGGTGGGGATGATGACCGAAACGGTCGCTAATTCCGGCGACGAATATCGTTTTGGACCGGGGTCAACGGTCCTGGGCGTCCCAGGGTTGAGCGGGTGCAAACCTTTCCTCCTTATCAGCCCCTGCCTCGTAAATGGTGGCAGAGTTCTGCTCCATTGTCAATTTCGATGAAAGGACAATAGTTTTGGATTAAAATCCGTCAATCGGTCACGCCATTTTGGGGCCCCGCCACTTCAGGTGACGGGTTGGGCCCCTAGTTATAGGCGGCTTTCGTCGTTGCGTCAAGAGCGCCAAATTCGTCGCTCGTTGACGTGGCAAGTCCTCGTTCCTGACGTCGGCAATGATTGGCCCACCCGACCCACGTGAACATCGTGAGGCAGGGTACTTCTCGTGTTTCAACGTTGTAGTTCGAGCGACTCGTTAGGGAAAAGTGAGAAGAACGACTACCAGGCGGTGTGACCGGAAGAGGCGGCGAGACCCATCCGGACCGGGGTTCCGCTGCCCTTGAGCGGACGGGAAAGCTGTGAAGCGAAACGTCGAAACGCGTGTTGCACCATGGTGCGCGGAGGCGATCGGAGGAACATGGCGTTGCACCGCGCACCAATCGTGATCGGCGCTTTCATCACTTCATCGAGCGCAACTCCCGGAGTTTTTCGAGTCAACGTCTCTGACGACGCAGCAGTTGCGCTAGCCCCGGCACGCTTGGTGTTCGCTGATGTTGGTCAGTCACCACGTAAGAAGACTTGCGCCACTGATATCACGACGCTGGACCTCGTGCGCGGAGGTACCGGCTCCCGTGGAGAGTTTGGACTTGTGCGTGAACGAACTCGAGAACTACTGTTCCGAGCGGAATCACTACGCGCCGCACCTCGTTCAAGCGTGCGTCGTTGTTTCAGCGTTACAAAAGACGATGACTCACGTCGACCTCAGGGGTCTCGGTTCTTCGAGTCACCTCCACTAAGTCGTCTCGAAGGTCCGCTCCAACTGCCGACATGGCAGAAATTCCTTCATAGGGCTTATCCTCACGAGTGTGGTGAGACCTCTTTCGATGATGGCCCCTGTTTAGGACTGCTCGCCACTCAACGCCATCGTGACCGAGGCGAATCGCCCACCACAACCAGTGGGCAAGTTCCTTAAGACTGCTGCGTAGCCATCACGATCATTAATTAACTAGTGGCGTACTGCGCGACCCAGTCAACTTGTAGCGACGATGGTGCGGTGGGGCATGCCCAACCGGATGCGCAAAACGTCTGCGACTGGAGACTTATGTGCATTGGAATATTTGGAATGGCGCTCGCTGTCGACACCTTTCCCCATACGTTTCCATCAACGGTGTAAGTAATCGAGTTAGGCGTCCAAATTACGCCCCAAGTATGCCATTGCGTCAAGTTGACGTTCACCGATCGCCCAATGGTGCTATTCGAAGAATTGAAGTGAACCGTTGCCGAGGTGCCCGACGTACTGCCGTACGACTCGTTGAAGTCGATTTCGGGAGGCCAAACGTTGCCGTTGGGCCAGAGCAACTCAACCGCCGTCGCACCACCACCGGTCACGCGAGAACGCACGAAATAGGCACCATAAGTCTGACTGGCGAGGCCGCAGAGACACAGTCCGCCGGTAACCCAATCGTTATTGAACGCGGGGTCTTGGTAGGTGTTGATCTGAAGCATCCCTCCACCCACCACGACGTGACCGGTGTCGAACTGACCACCCGGGTCGCCGCCTGGTTGTCCCTGGTAGGCATCCCATTCCGACGGCAGCGTCGAACCATTGAAGTCAGTCACGTATTTTTGCGTGAAGCCAGTGAGTGCCGAGGCGCCCGGGGGAGCGTAGCCCGACGCCTCAGAACTATCCGCCGTACCTATTGGGTAGTTCAGGCTGGGCGTCGGAGCGGGCGCCGGATCGGTAGTGGTCGTCGTGGGCGAATCGGTCGTAGTCGTCGTGGGCGAATCGGTCGTAGTCGTCGTGGGCGGATCGGTCGTAGTCGTTTGAGGAGAGGCGGAGGTTGTCGTGGCCCCAGAGGACGTCGTCGACGACGCGCCACTCGACGTCGCCGTCGGGTCCGTTGTGGGAGACCAGGGATGCCAACGGCCCGCGGACCCCGTCAATTGGCTAAAGCTCAACGTCGACGTCAGCGTCGATTCGAGGTTCGTCCGATTAGAGGGATCGCCTTGCGCGAAGCTCGACGCTGACGCGTCAATAGTGATCATCGTCACGAGAACACAAGACGTGACGGCGAGCGTCATGATCTTGGGAAAGCGGTGCGTAGTGTTGCCCTTGAAGAATTGACTGAGTGTGCCCTTGTTCATGTTGAACAAATTCACAGACCAAAATCACGACGCAACCTACGCAGTCCCAACTAACGCTCAACTTCGTTTACTAACCCAGATGATCAGGGAATATGCGGGTACAATTGCGTTGGAAAAGAGACGATTGTGCCCCGTTTTCGACGGCCAAATTGACGATTAGATGAGACTGTGCACACCCGGAGAGGGGCTGTACCAGTGGCTCATTAACAATCAACGTGCCGCCAAAAGGAACCACGTAACGGCTGTTCGAGACGAAACAACTGAACTTGGAATCTTCAAGTTCTCGGGACGATGGACCTCCTCGGGCCGAAGACAAAGATGCGCCCAACCTGGTGACAACAATGGAGAAAATTCAAAGCGTTCAGATTTTGGGACGTTAGCGAGGTGAAGTGGCTGTGCGATCAGTTGGCTCCGCTAAAGCGACTGGTGGGCCGCCCAAGCGTCGCTCACGATGACTTCAAGGTCCGAGCGCTGAAGTTGCCAACCCAGGAGTTCGCGAGCGCGCTCGTTGCTCGCGATTGCCGCCGCTGGATCCCCGGGTCGGCGCTCGGTGTAGCGAACTTCGAAGTCGACCCCGGTAACTCGTTGCACGGTCTCGGCGATCTGTCGATTGGAGTAGCCAACGCCCGAACCGAGATTGAGGATCAGCTCGGGATGAACATCAAGGGCCGAGATTGCCAGCACGTGGGCGGCGGCAAGGTCGCTCACGTGGATGTAGTCACGAATACACGTTCCGTCGGGTGTCGGATAGTCGTCGCCGTAGATGTCGAGGTGGCTTCGACGACCAGCGGCAACGTCCAACGCTATAGGAATAAGGTGAATCTCTGGCCGATGACGTTCGGGATGCGCTAACGTCCCACCCGCAGCATTGAAGTAACGCAACACCGCGGCCCGCAGGCGTCCGCACGCCACGAGCCAGTGGAGCCCTTCCTCCACCATTCTTTTGGACTGTCCGTAGGGACTATGGGGCTGAATCGATCGACTTTCATCGATGGGCATCTCGACCTGATCGCCGTACACCGCGCAGGACGACGAAAAGACGAATCGCTCGACTCCGGACTCCACCAACGCGTCGAGCAGGCGAAAAGTGGAGGCCACGTTGTTGGCGAAGAACACCTCCGGGTACTTCATCGACTCACCGGGTTCGATCCGGGCGGCAAAGTGAACGCAGGCGTCAAACGATCCCAGCGAGCGAACGAGTTCTCCGTCGCCGCAGTCGCCCTCGACGAACGTGGCTTTGACGGGCACGTTCTCCACTCGGCCCGAGATGAGACTATCGAGCGCCACGACTTCGTGACCCTCCGCCAACAAGAGTTCGGCGGTCGTTGAGCCAATGAAGCCGGCGGCCCCGGTGACGAGAACCCTCACGAGAAGTGGCTCTCGTTGCCCGTGGAGTTGCCCTCACGGGGGGTCTCGTTCTCAATGACCACCGTCAGTTTCATCACCGGAGGAATGTAACACGGGTTTGGTTGAGGGAGAAACTGCCAACGTGCGGGTCGACCGATCCTCGTGGTGGGCGTGAAAGCGGCCACTAATGAATAGGTACGCCAGGCCGCGTGGGGCGATAACGCGAGCACGTGGCCGGTGAAGTGTTCTGGGTCTCGATTTACGCACTTTTCTCGAAGTTCGTGGGCGACGTTGGCGCTACGCCGTCGCTTTGCAGAGAACTCTTCACGGCCGCGTCCGTTGAGCCTGAACGGGGAACGCGGCACTCTAGAATTGTCATCGAACTGGTAGCGTCACCTCCGAGGTGTGTGATACGGATGCGGTTCTCGCTTAACTGTTGAGGACTCCAAGGAAGCGGTACGTCATGGAAAGAGAACCGGCTGATGCGGACGCCGAGAAGGCTTCCCGCGACCTGGCGCTCGAACTGGCGGAGGCGATTGAGCACGAACAGTTTTTCTTGGTGTACCAACCGACCATCGATTTACAGACCAACGCTTTCGCGGGTGTCGAAGCCCTCATTCGCTGGCGACACCCAGTTCTCGGCGACCTTAGTCCCGACAGCTTCATTGACGAGCTCGAGGCGAGTGGTCAGATTGTGCCCGTGGGACGCTGGGCTCTCAACACCGCCTGCGCCCAAGGTGCGGCTTGGCACGACCGGGGTTACCGGTTCAACGTCTCGGTGAACGTGTCGAAGAGGCAGTTCGACTTAACGCAGTTCTTTCAAGACGTGGCGGACGCGCTCTCGTCCAGCCGGTTTGATCCCTCGCTCTTGGTCTTGGAGTTTGCCCAGAAAACGCTCTTGGGCGACCGGGACGTGGCCGCGGTTCGCCTCGAACAACTAAAGACCCTCGGCGTACGATTCGCGGTCGACGACTTCGAGCCGGGAACCTCGGCCATGGACGAGCTCGAGCAGTTTCCTATCGATATCGTCAAGCTCGACCGGGAGTTCATCGCGGGGCTGTCGACCTCTTCCGAGGCGGCGTCGCTCGTTCACGGACTGGTGAAGCGCAGCGAAAAACGCCATCTGCAAGTCATCGCGTCGGGGATTGAGGACTCCGAGCAACGTCAGCGCCTACAACACGAGAACGTCCACGTCGGACAGGGATTCCTCTTCTCGAAGCCCCACGAGGCCGAAGAGATCGACCGTTACCTCGAAGATTTCGCAATTTTCTCTGGAAAGCCTCTCTAAGCCCGCGTGACGCGCCGTCCAGGAAAGTGACCGACGTGGCCGGAGAACGTGACAAGGTCAAGAGTCGAAAGAAAAGCAGCGCCAAAAGGGGCGACGCTTCTTTCGTCGATCAAGACACCCGGGACTCCGTTCGCAGTACCCAGCGGATCGCGAGCCAGCTCCACCAGCTCATCGCGACGTCGATCACCGTGGCGAGCATGCGCGACGAGCACGACATCTTGAAGAACTTGGCGGGTAGCACGCGGCGAGTCTTCGACGCCGACTTGGCCGTACTTTCACTCGAGTCTGGGTCGATGGCTCCGCTTCGAGGAGTGGCCCAACGTGGCCGGCTAGCGATCTGCGTCGGCCCGGACGAGTTCGCGGCCGTGGGCGACGTGCCGGGTTCGCGTGGCACCTTCGTGCCGTGGATCGAAGGTGATTGGCTCGTCGCCCCCGTGCTCGAGCGACGAGACCAGGCCCTCGGTGTTTTGGCTGTTCGAAGAGACGGCGGCGAGTTCCTCGATGAAGATAGGGAAGTCCTGACGTTGATCGCCCAAATGGCCGCCACGGCCCTCGGCGCCACGGAACTCAGTCGAGAGATTCAAAGCAGTGAAACTCGACTGCGAATTCTTGTGGACACGGCGCCCGCGGGCATCGTGGAGGTCGACCTCGAAGGGCGGGTCCGATGGTGGAATCGCGCCGCGAGCAAGATATTCGCCTGGTCCCAGTTCGAGGCGGCTTCCGGGCACGAGCCCCGCTTCCCCGACGCGGCCTCCGGCGAGCTCGCGGCCCTCTGGTCAGAGGTTCGCGACGGTGCGGGGTCGAGTGGGCGCGACCTGATCGACGTTGAGATCAAAGGAAGGCGCCGCGACCTCACGGCGTCGGCGGCTCTTCTGCCGTCGCCCGATGACCAGGCGACGAGCATCTTGATGCTGGTCGATGACGTGACCGACCACCGACAACTAAAAGCGGAAGTGCACCACGCCCAACAGATGGAGATACGTGGACGGGTGGCGAGCAACGTGGCCCACGACTTCAACAATCTGTTGACGTTGATCTCCGGCTACGCCGAAATCCTCGCGAAGGACCTGGACTCCGATGTTCGCTCGCTCGAAATGGTCAAGGATATTCAGGCGACAGCTTCGCGGGCGTCGATGCTGACGGCCCAACTACAAACCATTGGTCGAACGCATTCGCTCGAACCCGTCGTGCTCGATCCCATCGAGGCTCTGCAGTCGAACGCCGAAGTTTTCGAACGTATCGTGGGCATGGACATTGAATCACAGTGGTCGCTCAACTCCAACGCCGGCACCATTCGAGTTGACGCCGGTCAATTTGAACAGATGATGCTCAACCTCGCCATCAACGCACGAGACGCCATGCCCTCGGGGGGCCAACTACTCGTCACCGTCGACGCCACGACGATCGACCGGGCACGGGCCGACGAGTTGAACCTCGCCGAAGGCGACTTCGTCGCTATCAGCGTCGCGGACACGGGTGTGGGGATGGACGAAGAGACCCGTCAACACTGCTTCGATCCCTTCTTCACGACGAAGGGTCCCTTTAAGGGAACAGGTCTTGGACTCGCGGCGGCTCGTCGGCTCGTGGAAGGTAGCGGCGGGGCCATCTCTTGTCGGAGTGAACTCGGCGTCGGAACTACCTTCGAGATACTTTTCCCCACCAATCACGAGGCTGTCGTCGGTGAGCGCTCGGCGCCCGAGGGTGAGCGACCTCGTGGGTCCGCGACGGTATTAGTGGCTGAAGACGATGGGGGCTTGCGTCGGCTCATGGTCCAGGTCCTCAGTCGAAATGGCTACGACGTACTAGCCGTAGAAACGGGTGAACAGGCGATGGAAGTTGCTGCAGGCTTCGACGGCACCATCGACCTCCTCGTGAGTGACGTGGAGATGTCAGAACTCTCGGGACCCGAGGTGGCCGCCTCGCTACAGCGAACGAATCCGGCTCTGAGGATTTTGCTGATGTCGGGAACCGCCGAATCGACGGTGTTGAACGGCTTACTACCCGGAACGAGTGCGTTCCTCGCTAAACCCTTTCGCCCGAGTGCCCTCATCGACCAAGTTCACGACTTGCTTTCTCGTCGTTAAGCGCTCCGAGTGAACTTGGACCAACATTTCGTCGCGTGACGCCCCGTTCTCGAGAGCGCTCTGGTGGACGAGCGGTCACCACGGGACTGCGCGTTGGATGAAACTCTACGCGTGGTTCACGGCGTGGTTCACGGCGTGGTTCATTGCCTGGGGCTCGAAACGATATCCGACGCCCCGCACGGTCTTAATCCACAGAGGGTGGTCGGCGTCGACCTCGATTTTGGCGCGCAATCGACGGATGTGTTCGGTCACCGTGGCCTCATTTTGCCACTCGCTCGACGACGACCACACGTGCTCTAGCAGCTGAGCGCGCGAGTACACCTGGCGAGGAGACGACGCCATGAAACTGAGGAGGGCGAACTCCTTGGAGGTGAGATCCAACAGCTCTCCGGCGAGCCTCACCTCGTGCGTGCTGTCGTTGATCTGGAGATCACCGAAGACGATGTTGGGCGCGTCGATTTGATGCTGCAACGTGTTGATGCCCGAACGACGTAGGACTGACTCGATTCGTGCGGAGACCTCGCCGAGGGAGAAAGGCTTCACGATATAGTCGTCGGCCCCCAGCTTGAGCCCGGCGATTCGCTCAGTCTCGAGACCCCGTCCCGTCAAAAAGATTGTGGGCACGTCACTGATCAAGCGCAGCTCGCGTAGGACTTCGCGACCGTCTTCATTGCCCAGGACAATGTCCAAAATGACCAGGTCCGGATCTAAAGAAGAGGCCGCACTGAGAGCGCCAGCCCCGTTCGACGAGACGGCCACGTCGTATCCCTCGCCCGAGAGGAACGTGTCGAGCAACTTGGTGATCTCGGTATCGTCGTCAACGACGAGAATCTTCGTCACTTTTGACCAGTCTGATCGCGTTGGGACTCCTGTGGTCCCGGCGAGTTTAAGGCGCACGAGTCGAAGCGGCGTGGATACGTGAATGCTGCGCGACGGGTAGGAGTCTGCATAGAGTCCATCTTAGGAAGACCGGTCATGGAATTTGGACGTTGTTGGTCAAGAATTGCGATTTCTCGTTCACCGATGCCCCAGTTTCGCTCGCTCATCACTCCAGAAAGACAGTTTTTAAAGGCGAAGAGAGCGCCACCCGGCGAAGGGCCGACGAGTCGATCACGGGATTTCGACCGACACCGACGTCGAGCCGCGCTGGAGATTCGACTACTGGAAACTCGGAGCTTTGGTGAGGAACCGGTTCAACGCGTCGAGGGTGGCCATGGCGGCCGCGGCGACGTCGTCGTCGGATTTGGCGATGCCGAACATGTCCGCGCCTTCAGAGAACGGTCGGAGCGTGACGATGACCGGCCAGCCCCGCACGGTGGCGACACTCATCACGGTCAAGAGATAGAAGGGAATGTTGTACCCGAGTTCACGCAACGCGGCGAGGGTGGCTTCGGCGCCTCCAAAGAGCTGTCCGCTGCCGGCCCGACCAACGCCCATTCGTCCGGAGTAGGAAAGTTCGACTTCGCAGGATCCGTTCTCCGGGTTGAAGGCGGTGCGAACCAGAGCCACGCGCACGGCTTGGACCTCTCGGGGCGAAATGGCCTTGCTCGCGTCTTCGACGATGACCGTGGCTTCGGTGTAGTACAGGTTGACGATCTGAGTCGCCATCACGCGAATGGCGCTGGGGTCTTGGCCCGTCACGACGAGGGTCACCGCGTCCACGTCACCGTTGTCGCGGTGTCGAATCTCGACGTTCAAAACGCCCGACAGGGATCGAAGTTCGAGTTCGAAATCTTCTTCAGTTGGAGACATCATCGGTGATTCAAACCCTTCTTCTCGTAGAGTCGGGCGTCGGCGATACGGAATAACTCGGCGGGGTCAGTTGAGTCGCGAGGCGATGACGCGGTGCCAATGGTGAAGCCTACATGTTCGCGCGCGGAGCCCAAGTGGCTGCGGAGCCGGTCGGTGAAGCCGGAAGAGTCGTGCCCGTCGGCGTTCGAGAGAATGACGGCGAACTCGTCGCCGCCGATGCGAGCGGCGAGGTCACCACTACGCACCGAGCGGCGCATCGCGAGCCCGAACTGGCGAAGAATATCGTCACCGAAGGGGTGACCCAGGGTGTCGTTGACGGCCTTAAATCCGTCGAGGTCCGCGAGGACCAGCGTGAACGCCCAGCCGTAGCGCGCGCTGCGCACGGTGGCGGCCTGCAGCGCACTGTCGAAGGTTCGCCGATTGGCGATATTGGTGAGCGGGTCGTGGGCCGCGCTAAAGCGCGCCAGGTGCAAGGAGAGCGCGAGTTGACACGCAGTACGCATGGCGTCGCGTTCCACGAGGGGCACGATGTCGGGTTCGCAGTACACGCCCGGAGCAGTCCCGAGCCGCGACGCCATCTCGACACTGATGCCACCGCCGCCGGCGCGAAACATCTGAGCACCAAAGGATTCGTGCACGAGAATAACGACGGCGTCACTGAGCGCGTAGCGCTCGACTAAGAGGTCGAGCACCGAGTAGATAAAGCCAATGCCTAACTCGCTGACCGAGAGCTCGTCGAGCATCGTTTGAAAGAGCCAGGGCTCATAAGGTTGACTGGCGCTTTCGGGTTCGTTCGACGCTCCTTCCATGAAAGGGCTCACGACTTCGTGCCCGCCAATCCGAGCGCCGCTTCGTCAGTGGGGTGAAGCAACGAGAGGGGCACCCGCCCCGCCGCGAGCATTGGGGTCAGAGCGCCGGCTTCGACCGGGCGAGAGATGAGATATCCCTGGCCCCGGTGGCACCCGAGGACGAGGAGCTCATCGACGATCGCACTGTGTTCGATGCCCTCCGCGGTGACGCCCAGGTTGAGCGCGCCGCCCAGGCGAATAATCGACTCGACGATAGCGCGGTCGTAGTCGTCGCTGGTGATGCCTTCGACAAAGCTCATGTCCAGCTTCAAGAGGTCCACCGGCAAGTGCTTCAGCTCGGTCATCGACGCGAATCCCGTGCCAAAGTCGTCGATGGCGATCTCGACGCCCATCTTGCGGAATCCGCGCAAGATGTTCGCCGTCTTCTCCGGCTCTTCCACCACGGCGTACTCGGTGATCTCAATGCAGAGACGATCGCCCGGGATGTCGTTGACGTGAAGGCAGTTCTCCACGAACTCCACCAGGTCCGTCGCCGCGAACTCGGCCGGTGACATGTTGACTCGGACAATGAGTTCGAGATTGGGGAACTCTTTGCGCCAGGCCGCCAGTTGGTGGCACGCCTCGGCGAAGACCCATCGTCCAATGGTGAGAACGAGTCCCGTCTCTTCGGCCACGGTGATGAACTCCGCCGCGTTCATGAGACCGCGCGTCGGATGTTGCCAGCGTACGAGCGCTTCGACGGAGAGCAGTTCTCCGCTGCGGATGTCCACCTCGGGCTGGTAGTGCAAGCGCAGCTCGCCTTGGTCGAGCGCGTCGCGAAGCATGATTTCCATTCGAGAACGTTCGTCGAGCGTGGCGCGCATGTCCTCGTCGTGCAGCACCGCCTTGTTGCGTCCCCGAGCCTTGGCGACGTACATGGCACCATCGGCACAGGCGAGCAGGTCCGAATCGCTCTGATCGGAGCGGGCCGCCGCGATCGCGATTCCGATGCTCGCGGTGTGGCTGAACTGCTGACCACTGAGGTCCACCGGGGCGGCCACCAGTTCGAGGAGGCGATAGGCGCTGGCGAGCACCTCCAGGGCGCTGTGCGCCTCGTCGAGCAGGACCACGAACTCGTCGCCCCCGAGTCGAGCGCAGTAGTCGTTGACGCGAATACTGGTGCGAATTCGATCGGCGATCGTGATGAGCAGTCGGTCACCGTTGGCGTGACCTAGGAAGTCGTTCAAGACCTTGAACCGGTCCAGGTCGATGATCATGACGGCGGTGTCGCGGTTCGCGTCTCGACGAATCTTCAACTCACGCAGCAGTGCTCGCCGATTCGGGAGGTCGGTGAGGTCGTCGTGGTGCGCGATGTACCGCGTGCGCTCTTCCGCGTCGATTCGGGCCTGCAACTGCACCAGCATTGACGCCACGGCCTGGAGGGCGTTGATCTCCGCGGGCACCCACTTTCGCAGTTCGAAGTGGATAAAACCGAGGACTCCCCACGTCGAATCGCCGAGCAGTAACGGCACGGCGGCTCCGGCCACGAGGGTTTCACCCGATCCCTTTTCGACACGATCCAAGAACTCCTCGGTGGCGTCCTCGACGCCGGGCAGGTACGGTTCGCGAAGGTCCTTCGTGGCCATGAAGATCGGGTCGGCGTCGAATCGCACTTCGCCCAGTGGATCGGGCCCGGTGAAGTCGTCGCGAATCGGCCACTCCGCTTCGAGGATGCTGAGACCTCGCACGTGGTCGTTGCGCCGCAGGAAGGCGACGTCGGAGTTGAGAAACTCCGCCAGTACGCGGGTGGTCCAGCCGAGAACCTCCCTTCGAGTGTCGGCCGTGGTGGACATGAGTCGCTCCGCCACTTGGCTCACGAGTTCGTCCAATCGCCGCTGGTGAAGAAGGACACCTTCTCGCGTCGTCTGCGTGGCCACTTTTCCGAATAACCCACCAAAGGCTCGCGCGGTTGAGACCTCTCTCTGGGACCACACCCGGCCGTGGCGCGCGACGATGAGGGCGCCGACGATGCTGCCGTTGAGGAGTTCGATTGGCTCAACGAGTACACCCCATTCAGTATCTAAAATCGTCCACGAAAATGACCCCAGGCCCTCTTTGCCAACGAGTTGGCCCTGGACGCGTTCGCGGATCAGGTCAAAGGCCTCTTTCGCCCTAGGCCCAATGATTGGATCAACGTCAAAGCCCGGAATTGGCCGGTCAGAGTTGGTAATGACGGCAACAATTTCAGCTCGCGGCGTGACGTGACGGAGCGTCTCGACGACGAGGCGAGCCTCGTCACCGACTTTCCAAGCGTCTGCATGCGTGAGATCTCCCACGGACGACCGCCTTCACCTCATAAATAGCCTGAAATATGAGAATATCACTACCTATTCGCAACCGAAAGAACTTAATTCGCAACGAATCGGTGACGTTTAGGGCGTACTACGGCCCACTCGTCGTGAAACCTCACAAATAATTAGTATTTATGGGTCCGTTCGACCCAACTGGCGCGAGATCTCGCGAGAGGACGTGACTGAGGGGCCGGCGCACACTTCGCACCGAGGGAGGAGCAGCGTGAATAACCCGCATTACCATCGCCATGGTCTCGCCATCGTCCAGGTCCCACACTTTGTTAAAGCGCGTCGAGAGCTCGTACAGTTCGTCCAGGTGGCGCTCGCCGCCGAGTCGCAACAAGTCCTTTTCGTCCGTGGCGTAAAGAAAGAGTGGCGACACGGGCTGTACCGCGAGACCCCGTAGTTCGGCGCTCAGCCAGAAGCGCTCGATGGCCGCTCCCCCACGTACGTACCACGTCGGATCGGCGCGCGGCACCGTGATAACGGCGATGCCCGAACTCGAACTCACCATCGCTCGCGTACGCAGACCGAGCGACTCACCCCCGCGCCAGTCAACGAGGTGCTCCATAACGTCCGAGCGACCCAGAAGTTCAAGAGCGCCGAGAGTGGCCGGATCCATTTCCAACGTTCGTATGTCCATACCCTCTTCGAGGGAGTCACGTCCGGGCCAGCGCAGCTCACCGAGCATGTCGTCGTGGACCGTCGGGATGAGAAAACGCAGTCGATCGGACTCGGCGAGGAGGTTCGCGCACTCTTCTATCTGGTCGCGTCCGGTCACGAAGCGCAGTCGAGCACCTTCGCGTTCCACTCCTCGACTCAACATGGCCACGGTCGCCTCGTCGATGGGTGTCGGGCTTCCCATGCGACGGTTCACCGAGCGTGATTGAATGACGGGCTGCAGCCGCGCCATGCCCGCGTCCATCTGTGAGCCGAGCGACATCGTGGCAACGTGGTGAGAGTTCGTTCCCTCGGGAAAGAGCTTCACCTGCCCGAGTCTCTTCAGCGACGCCGCGGTGGCCAGAGCGTTGAAGAGCGAGGCGCCGAGCGCCACGTAACTCCCCCGCAAACGAACGTCCATCGAATTCGAGCTGCGCTCGGGCACGACGTAGAAACGAACCTCGTCGTCGTTGGCTTCGAAGCGCCACGGTTGAACGTTGCCGCCCGAAGGAGCGCGTCGAGCGGCGTCGACAATGAGCTCGATAGGATCGGCACTCTCTAGCGGCGGGTCTTCGGGCGGTGGCGTGCGAAGCGCCGCCTCGCCCGTGGTCGAGACCTCAACGGGCGAAAGTCCGGAGAGAATCTTTTCGACGTCAAAGCGAATTCGTCCCGACGGCAGATCTCCTTCGAGACCGAAGCGGCGAACCGCGGCGGCGGTCGTGACGGCGCCGAGCGTCACTTCGCTCGCGAGCTGGGGCCACCCAGTGACGGTCTGACCGAGTTCGAAGACCGTCGCGGCCCCGCGTGACGAGATCTCACTGGCGCCGAGCAATCGCAAAACGAACGGACCTTTCTCCGCCAACGACAGACCGGCCAGTTTCGACGAGTCCACGTCGCCCAAGAGTCCGTGGAATATCGGCCGGTCGGGTTCTAGGTCGTAGCGCTCGACGTCAAGCACACCCCGGTCACTCGTTTCCATGATTACCGGGATGCCGCGCGTGCGAGCGGCCTCGCGGACCAGGAACTTCATGTCGAGCGAATCGCACTCCTCGATGACCAGATCGAGGCCGTCGAGGAAGTTGTCGAGATTGTCCGCGTGGACCCCTTCGGGCAGGACGACGACGCGCAAGTACGGGTCGATCTCGGCGATGCGCCGTGCCGCCACGATGGCCTTATTGACACCGAGGTCGAGCACGCTCGCGGGTATGCGGTTCAGATTTGACAACTCAAGGGTGTCGAAGTCGGCCAATCGAATCTCTCCCGCCAATCCCTCCATCGCGAGAATGTGCGCGATCGAGTGGCCTGCGCTGACGCCCACGACGCCCACGGACAGCGTCCGCAGGCGAGCTTGTTCGTCTCGGGTGACTTTGTTGTGATTGCGATCGAGTCGCACCGCGGAAAAAGCGCGGGGTCCGAGCAACCGGACCACCGCTCGACGCCACGGGTAGTAGACCCAACGCTGCCCTTCGTCGAAGAGCTTGCGTGAGGGCAATGGCTTTATCTGAGAGAGCTGTTCACGCTGTTCTTCGAAGCGGTCGACAATCTGCAGGGAAGGATCGGCGCGCAAGACCCGCAACACTTCGCGCTGAGCTCGCTCGGTGACGTCCAGCACCAGAGGTCGTCTCGACTGGGTGCTCGTTGAATCGTTCTCGAGCACACCCGCGCCGATTGAGATGGGGCCACGCGAAAGTTGCTCGCCCTCAAGGCGCAGGGCCTGCTGGTTCTCCGGTGAACTTAACTCGTAGCTCAACGTTCGGCGAAAACAGACGGCGATGGTTCGGTAGCGGTCGTCGGGAAACGGCACCGATTGGGTGCCCACCATCTTGGCGCCGATGAATTCGGCGAGCGGCAGCAGGCGATCCGATACCGCCGCGATGGCGAACTCCGCACTCAGCCAGTTCATGGCGTGAATGAAACACCTCGACAGCGTCATCGCGAGGTGCACGCCGTTGACGGCCTCGCCCTTGGACCAGGCGCCCTTGCTTTCGATGGCGCCTAAACGCACTTCTTTATCAATGACCCTCGCGATCTCGTCGATCTCGGGGGACTCGGCCATCTCTTCAATCAGAAATGCCTGGTGGCTGCTCTCCATGGGACCGTGGAATCGTACGCCGGCGACGGCTTCACCATTGGGCGCGAAACCGAGGAAGAAGAGGGGAACGCCGTTTCCGTCTTCGAAATCGCGTCGCCGCAGCGCCTCTTCGAAGCCGCGGCTGCGGTAGATGCCCTCGGCCCCGTCCAGGTAGATCTGCCAGAGATCTGGTCGCTCCATCGGGTGATGACCCTCAAAGCGCACGCCCGACCCTTGATCGATGAAACTCGCGCCGTATCTGTACCGGTGACCTACGACGTTTCCCACTGGGGTCCTCTCGACTCTACGAACTTGTACTGTAACCAATTCGGAGCTACACCGATGCTCCCCAAACTATAATTGGATACGGTGCATAATTAAGGGAGCATCGCGTCCAGGTGTGACGAGAAGGATGGCGGACAACCGATTCGTTGAATCAGTTTCGAAAAGCCGCCGTGGCCACGATCTTGACTTTTGTCCACGTCTTCACGGGATGAGAAGTCGTCATCCGTCCAAGCTCGACTACCTCGAAACCGAAGAGAGAAGCGCTGAATGTTAGGTGTACTTATTGGCATTTGCGCCCTCTTCGGACTAGCCGTCGGATCATTCCTAAACGTGGTGATTTACCGGGTGCCTCGAAACGAGTCCATCGTTTCGCCGCGCTCAAGATGTCCCTCGTGTGGCGTTGCCATCAAGGAGCGCGACAATATTCCCGTTCTCTCGTGGCTGCTCCTACGGGGCCGCTGTCGAAACTGCCACTCGCCCATTTCGCCTCGGTACCTCTTCGTTGAAGTGGCGGGAGGCGCGCTCTTCGCCGGAGCCGCCGCGCGACTGGGCTTTAACTGGGATCTTCCCGCGTTTCTCGTCCTCCTGGCCGGTCTCTTGGCACTGGCTTGCATCGACCTTGAACACCTGGTGCTGCCGAAGAAGGTCGTCTATCCGACGCTCGCGATGGTGGCCGGGCTCTTGGTACTCGCCGCGGCCGTGACCGGCGAGTGGCACAACCTGCTCGTGGCGGCGATCTGCTCAATCTCTTGGTTCGTCGTCTTTTTTCTGATGAACTTTGCGAGCCCGCGCGTTCTGGGTTTCGGTGACGTGCGACTCGCCCTTCTGCTCGGCCTCGGGCTCGGTTGGCTCGGTTGGCGCTACGTCGTTCTCGGCTTCTTCGCCGCCAACCTCATCGGCGCGGTCGTCGGGCTGACGCTCATTGCGATGAAGAAGATGACCCGCGACCAACCGATCCCCTACGGCGTCTTCCTCGCGCTCGGCGCCGCGCTCGCGGTCTTTACCGGACCCGAAGTCACTTCTTGGTTCTCCAGCATTCACTAGGACGCGTCGTCCAAAGGCGAAGGTTGGAGTGTCGTCCGGAGCGGTGGCGTATCACTCACGTTCTGAATTGGCTCTGACCAGTGGTGCTCGTCCCCGTTGCGCGAGCGCTCGCCGTGATACCGCTGCGCAAAGTTGCCCCCGTCGCACTCTGGCCCGAGTTGCTTTCGATCATTTGAGGTGGCGATGAGGCGACGACTGACCTGATCCTCATTCGCCGCCCAACGTGGTGCGTGTCGTGTCCAGCCGCGAATTAGTAGATGAACCACGTCGTCAGGGACGATCAGTAAACGATCTCCATGCGCAGACCCTCGCTGTCCCACTCTGGTTCGTAAGGTACGCGCTTGGCCGCGTGCCCGAAGACGCGCCGAGCCGTCCAAAGAAGGGCCAACGCGTCGAATTGGTGCTTCTCGGATACGTCGCTGATCTCGTCGTCGAGAACTTTGTCCATTGCGGGGAAGTGTGATTCGAGGACTTCCAAGCGCTCGTCACGCCCGGCTTCAATCTTCTTCGAGCGTTGCATCGACGAGTCTTTATTCAACTGAAAGAAGCTCAGCTCGGGGTGCCCTTCGTAGATCAGTCGTTGACGAAAAGGCGACATCTCCTTAGCGACTTCGCGGTAGTGCGGAAGCATGGTCGCGGTCACGGCGTCGAGGCCGGCTTCCTTCACCTCGACGAGATTGTCTAAGACTGCTCGAGAGGGAGCATTGTGTACGGTCGAGCCACGCCGGCCCACCAGGGCTCGAACTTCTCGGTCGCAGGTTCTCGCGCCCATCTGGGGCGTGTCGAGATAGCCAATTGGCGCGTTGATCACAATGATTTCGAACGCGGGGTGTTCGTCGAGGATGTCGAGGAATGTCTCGTAGACCCGCGGGGACTCGGGAGCAAAGGTCGAGCCCGCCATTTTTGCCCCTTGCACGAGCCAGCCCGACGGACACGGCGTCACGCCGGCGACGACGCGATAGGGAAGTGTCGGACCGCGATGAAGACTCACCCAGTCAGTTATACCTTAATGAATGACTTGTCCATTGCTTCTAGGGTTCGCACGAGTTCCTTCGGGTGAGCCGTGTTCGCCATGGCGTCCTCGTAGGTGATGACGCCGTCGACGATGAGCTTCGCGAGGCTGTTCTCCAAGGTCTGCATACCCTCCGAAGTATTGGTGAACATTATGTTCTGAAGTTGATTGGTGCGTCCTTCGCGAATGAGGTTTCGCACGGGGTTCGTGGCGATGAGCACCTCGTACGCGGCGACCATGCCCCCTTCGATCCTCGGGATGAGCCGCTGCGCGATCACGGTGCTGAGCGAGGAAGCCAACTGCACTCTCGTCTGCTCTTGGCGCCACGCCGGGAACACGTCAATGATGCGGTCAATCGCCTGGGGCGCGTCGTTGGTGTGCAGGGTTGCAAAAACGAGGTGACCGGTTTCGGCCATGGTGAGGGCGATCTGAATTGAGTCGATGTCGCGCATCTCGCCGATGAGCAGTACGTCGGGGTCTTCGCGCAGGGCCGAGCGAAGAGCTCGATCGAATGAGGGGCTGTCGAGTCCCACCTCACGTTGGCTGACCGCGGACATTTTGTGATCGTGGACGTATTCGACGGGGTCCTCGATGGTCAAAATGTGACAGGCGCGGTTCTCATTGATCAGGTTAACAATCGCCGCCAAGGTGGTTGATTTTCCCGAACCCGTAGGTCCGGTGACGAGCACGAAGCCGCGGGGCTGTTCGGCCACCCAATTGGCAGCCCACGGCAGGCCGAGCTCTTCAAAAGTAGGAATTTTCGTGGGAATAATGCGAAGCGCGAGCGCCGTTTGACCGCGTTGCGTGAAGACGCTGCCGCGGATTCGAGCTCGATCGCCCCAGGAGAAGGAGAAGTCGACGTCGAGGTACTCTTCGAAGGTGTCGCGCTGGCTTGGCGTAAGTAATGGCAGAGAGATGTCCTTGACGTCTGATCCGGACAGGATTGGAGCACCACTCAGGGGCTGAAGTTTTCCAGTTACCCGGATTCGAGGGGCCGACCCTCCCGACAGCAGGAGGTCAGATCCTCCCTGATCCCAGAGAGCTTGTAACCATGGGTCGATTGTTGAAGACGGTTCTGGGCTCATCGCCACTCTCTATCTTGGAATAAGACCGACAGAGCGCCCAACTTTTACGCTGGGCGCTCTGGTCGGTCAACAACTAATACCTAAGTACGACGCTTACAGACCAATGCTTGTGGCACTGGCAGCGGCTGGTCCACACGAGGCGGGGCCCAGGTACGGAACAAGCGCTCCGGTGCCGGCGCCAGCAGCAGTTTCCGCCTGAACAGTCAAAACGCCACTGGGCAACGTGTAGATGTAACTCGTCGCGCTGGGCCATGACTGGATGTACGGACCACCATTGGCGGTGCCACTGAGTTCAGCAGTCGTCACGGTTGACAGCGCGCCGGGGTTTTCAGCCAGGTAGGCAGAAATTGCCGTTGATACCGTGGCACCGTCAGCTTGACAAGCCGCCAGTTGAGTCTTGCCCGTAATACCACCTAAGGCGAAGATAACAACGGCAGCCAAAATACCGAGCACCACGATGACGATGAGAAGTTCGATCAAGGTAAAACCGTCGATCTCCCCAACATCCCTACGGCGCTTGAGGCGTTGGTAGGTCGAAACCATATTCTTACTCCCTTTATTCATTAATGGGTGCACCGACACTCGGAAACTCCCTGTTTTTCTCACCGATTTGTATATCTCAAACGGTTAATGCGAATTTTAGACGAGGAACTTTGAGTGATTTGAACACATTCTGAACAAGTTTTTGCACGATTCCTTATCAAAACTCCTGATAGATGGTGCTGAAGTCGAATCGTTATTAGTTGTTTTGCTGTAGTGATTGCTAAAAAGGCCATAAACGGCGCGATCGCTCACGTTGACTCTTTGGTGGTTCGCGTCACAATGTGCTTCATCGCAACGTCGAATTGTGAATCGACGATCTGGCGTTGCGATGGCGAGAGATTGATCGTGTCACTGCTCACGCACGAGGGTGCTAGTAGTGATTAGCGCTGCGGTTGGCACTTCACTAAGTGGTTCCTAGTGGCAGTCGCTCGACGGTCTCGCCGACGCGTGTTCGGGTGCTAAGAGATTTCATTCTCGTAGCACCCGTTGCCACGTAAGGCCGTAGCTTCCAGTGAACGAGCGGTCGATTGGCCGCTCGTGCCCCTCGCGCGAGAACCAGCAACTCCCGAATCCGCCCACCCATTCTGCCTGGTTGGCCCACGATTTATCATCGACCATCGGACTCGGTTACGAACGACATCATTCGCGTCGCGGCGAAGGGCTGGAGCGATGAACTCAGTGCCTCCTCACTCTGCTGGCGTCACGACGGGCCCAATCTCGCCGAGCTCTTGCGGACGCTCGGCTCGTCGTCGAGCGAGTGGAGGTTAGCTACGTGCAAGACCCGGCACTCTCTTCGGGCTTTATTCCCATCGTTGAAGTACGAGGTGCCGCCAGCGTCACCGGTCTGGTCGCATGAAGTGTCCTTTGCGAAGACGACGCGGGATAGTGCTGCGCGATTGGAGGAGGCGCTATCAGAACAGTTAGTGAGGCACTTCATTCGATCGTCGCGCTGGTTCTAGTGCGATGCCCTTGCGCGCGGTGAGAAGGGCTGTTCTCTTCGCGACCATCCAATGTTCGAGGGAAACGCTCGGGCCGGTCATCAACGCTGCGTTGGACACGTCGTCGCGAAACAGCGAAAGGCGCCGGAGTCGTTCTCCCTCGGCGAAGGACCATCGTTCGATGTATCGGTAGAAGAACGTGGACCGTGCAAGGCGCGTCAACTCAAGAAAGTGATAGTTGAAGGGGCTTCGCACTTCAGGATTGCTCGACGACCTGGGCCAAGATCCATCGCACGTCGATCGCGGCGAGCCTCTTCAAGGCGACGCGCTGGATGCCGACACTATCTCTTGTCAGCGCTCGTTGGTGTCACGTCGTTCGACCCAACCCGTGGCCGGTCTCGTGCGCGTCCAGGTTCACTCCCTGATCCGGAGCTGGTACCCGATTCCGCCACTATCGGCGTGTGGATCAACGCCCTTCGCGCCCTTGGCCCGATCGCGCCCGACCTAACTAGGGATTTGGTGCCTTCTCGTCCGACGTCTGCGGTGCACCCTCTTGAAGGAGGCGGTCCCCCGTGAATAATGAGGCTCTTCGGATCTAAGCGAGGTGTGACCGTCGCCAGCACGTCCCAATCGGGCTTGGCGGCGAAGCAGCTACTGCGCCCCGTTCATTTCCAAAGAGTCCGTAAAGTCGGCTCATGGCACGAACGCCGTTTCCGATGTTCATCGGGCAGGCCGAGGGGGCCATGCGCTGCTACGTCTCCGCCTTTCCCGACGCCGAGATCCTTCACCTCGACCGCTGCGGACGGGACGACCCAGGCAGAGAAGGCACGGTCAAGGGCGCCCCCTTTCGGATCTCTGACCAGACTCTCCGCTGCATCGACAGCCCTGATGTGCACGCCTGGGGGTTCACCCCCGCCGTGTCATTCTTTTTCGACTGCCAGGACGAGGGGACCTTCAGGGCTCTGTTCGATCGGCTCTCCGATCATGGAAGCGTCTTCACGCCGCCGGATCGATTACCCCTTCGCCCAGGGATTTGCATGGCTCAGCGACCGCAACGGCGTCTCCTGGTGGTTCAGTGTGGTCCCTGACTAGCGAACACCCCGCCAGAGAGCGAGTGTCCGTCGCCAAGTACCTGCTCTCGCGAGCACTAGACCCCGCTCATTTACGGAGACCCACTAATGAGTCAAGAGCGAAGGAATGTTGGGCGTGAGACGAGGCTTCTTCGCTCAGCGCGTAGTCGTTTGTCCGGGAGAGTCTTCGCGGATCGAGACGGCGGGACTAACCCCATATCCATGAAATCAAGGTTTGGTCGTAGCCGCACTGACCGACGCCCAGATTGCACTGGACAGGGACAAATACGCCACCGCCCGAGGGGTAGTCGTCAAAGATGACGACGGCTTTCAGCATCGGTGCATTTTGGCACTGAGCAGAGGTCAAAGTACTGAGACACGCGTAGAACGTCACTGTTCGCGTATTGCCACTGCCATTCGAGAGATCCTCGTAAGTGCTGCACCACACGTCCACGGTGTAGTTGTTGATGGTCACCTGCGAAGAAGTTGGACTGCCCGTCGGGGTCCAACAGTTTCCCGGCGGCGTGGGCGTGGCCTGTTTTTGGGGCGGGGTCGAGGACGGCAGAGGGGCGTAGCGGATGCTCTGGATAGCGGTGTTGGTGGCGCTACTCACCGCGTAGTGAAGCTCACTCGTCGCTTTGAAGTTGCCAGTGTTGTGCAGGTCATTGGTGGACCAGGACGCGAGAGCGGCGACGGTGAGGCTTATCACAATTATGTACACCAGCGCCAATATCAGTACGGCGCCAGCTTCACTGTGGGCGTCACCGCTTCGAAACAACCTTGCGCCTCGAGACCGGCTCGTGGTGGCGCGAGTTTCGGCACTTCGACCCAGCGAACTGCGTCCGCCCGCGCACTGCGCCCTCGCGACGTGTCGGCTTCTCATGCGATCTTCAGACTGAATGCCTTCGACGTGGTGACGCCGTCGGCGTCGGTCAACGTCACGGTGAAGGTGAACGTAGCTTTAGAGTTCGGCCTCCCGCTGATCGTGCCCGTGGCGCCGTCGAGGGTAAGTCCGCCGGGCAGGGTGGGCGTGCCCGACCAACTCCAAGTGTAGGGACCGGTACCGCCGCTAACCGACAGGGTTTGGCTGTATGCGACGTTCTTGGTGCCGCCGGGCAACGGGGAGGTAGTCGTGATAGTCGGTAAGGCGTTGATGACGATCGTGAGCGACTGCGAGGCGGTACTCCCATTGGTGTCGACGACCTGGACCGTAAAGGTCTCGTTCACGGCCGCGATGTTCACGGTGCCGGTGATCGCGCCCGTTCCGGCGTTGAGGCTCAGCCCCGTCGGCAGGACGCCACTCGTGATCGACCAGGCGAAGGGTGTCGTCCCGCCGGTGGCGATGACGCTCTGATTGTACGTACCGGTCACGGTGGCGCCGGGCAGTGAGGCGGTGGTGATCGCCACCGCGGCATTAATGGTGATGGTGAAGGACTTCGTCGCGGCGACGTTGTTGGTGTCAGTGACCTTGACGGTAAACGTTTGGTTGGTGGCCCCCGCGCCGACCGTGCCGGTGATCGCGCCCGTGGCGGCGTTGATGCTCAGTCCCGTGGGCAGCGTGCCACTCGAGATCGACCAGACGTTGGGCGTCGTACCGCCGGTGGCGACGACGGTCTGGTTGTAAGGGGAAAGCTTGGTGCCGCCGGGTAGCGAGCCGGTGGTGATCGCCGGGGCGGCATTCACGGTGATGGTGAGTGACTTCGTGGCGGTGACGCCGTTGGCGTCGGTAAGGGTCACGGTGAAGGTCTGGCTCGTGGCGGCACCATTGACCGTGCCGGTGATCGCGCCCGTCCCGAGGTTGAGACCAAGCCCCGTCGGGAGCGTGCCAGTAGTGACCGACCAGGCGTAGGCGAGTGTGCCTCCGGTGCCCGCGAGAGTCTGGGAGTAGCCGACCTGGCCGTCGGTGGCGGTGAGGAGTGAGGCGGTCGTGACACTTGGCACGGGGTTCACGGTGATGGTGAGTGACTTCGTGGCGGTGACGCCGTTGGTGTCGGTCAGGGTCACGGTGAAGGTCTGGCTCGTGGCGGCACCATTGACCGTGCCGGTGATGGCGCCCGTCCCGGCGTTGAGACCAAGTCCCAGTGGGAGCGTGCCGGTAGTGATCGACCAGGTGTAGGGGACGGTGCCGAGCGAGCCCGCGAGGGTCTGGTTGTACGGGCCGGTCAAGGTAGCGCCGGGCAGTGCGGCGGTGGTGATGGTGGGCGCGGCGTTGACGGTGATCGTGAGCGCCTTGGTCGCGGTGACCCCATTGGTGTCGGTGACCATGAAGGTCGGAGTCTGAGTGGTGGCGGAGCCACCCACCGTGCCGGTGATGGCGCCCGTCGCGGCGTTTAGGCCAAGTCCCGTGGGCAGCGTGCCGCTCGAGATCGACCAGGCTAGGGGCAAGGTGCCGCCCGCCGCGGTGAGGGTCTGGGAGTAGCCGACCTGGCCGTCGGTGGCGGCGTTGAGCGAAGCGTTTGTGATGCTCGGCTTGACGTTGACGGTGAGCGTGAGCGACTTCGTGGCGGAAACGCCGTTGGTGTCGATGACCTTGACGGTGAAGGTCTGGCTGGTGGCCGAGCCGCCAACCGTGCCGGTGATCGCGCCCGTCGCGGGGGCCAGGTTAAGTCCCGTGGGCAGTGAACCCGACAAGATCGACCAGGTTAGGGGCAAGGTGCCGCCCGACGCGGTGAGGGTCTGGGCGTAGCCAATCTCGCCCTGGGTGGCGACGACGAGAGAGGCGGTCGTGACGCTCGGCGCGGCGTTGACGGTGATGGTGAGCGACTTCGTCGCCGTGACGCCATCAGCGTCGGTCAGGGTCACGGTGAAGGTCTGGCTCGTGGCGGCACCATTGACCGTGCCGGTGATCGCGCCCGTCCCGGCGTTGAGACCAAGTCCCAGTGGGAGCATGCCGGTAGTGATCGACCAGGTGTAGGGGACGGTGCCACCCGTGCCCGTGAGGGTCTGGGAGTAGCCGACCTGGCCGTCGGTGGCGGCGTTGAGCGAGGCGGTCGTGACGCTCGGTAGGCCGTTCACCGTGATCGTGAGCGACTTCGTGGCGGTGACGCCGTTGGCGTCAGTCAGGGTCACGGTGAAGGTCTGATTGGTGGCCGCGGGGTCGACGGTGCCGGTGATCGCGCCCGTCGCGGCGTTCAAGCTCAGTCCCGTGGGGAGCGTGCCAGTAGTGATCGACCAGGTGTAGGGGGTCGTCCCGTTGGTGCCCGTGAGCGTTTGGTTGTACGTACCGGTCTTGGTCCCGCCGGGGAGTGAAGAGGTCGTGATGCTCGGCGCGAGGTTGACGGTGAGCGTGAGCGACTTCGTGGCGGAAACGCCGTTGGTGTCGATGACCTTGACGGTGAAGGTCTGGCTGGTGGCCGAGCCGCCAACCGTGCCGGTGATCGCGCCCGTCGCGGGGGCCAGGTTAAGTCCCGTGGGCAGTGAACCCGACAAGATCGACCAGGTTAGGGGCAAGGTGCCGCCCGACGCGGTGAGGGTCTGGGCGTAGCCAATCTCGCCCTGGGTGGCGACGACGAGAGAGGCGGTCGTGACGCTCGGCGCGGCGTTGACGGTGATGGTGAGCGCCTTCGTAGCGGTGACCCCGTTGGTGTCGGTGACCATAAAGGTCGGAGTCTGACTGGTGGCGGAGCCACTCACGGTGCCGGTGATCGCGCCCGTCGCGGGGGCCAGGCTAAGTCCCGTGGGCAACGTGCCGCTCAAGATCGACCAGGTGTAGGGCGTGGTGCCGCCGATTCCCGCGAGGGTCTGGGAGTAGCCGACCTGACCGTCAGTGGCGGTGGCGAGTGAGGCGGTGGCAATACTCGGCACCGCGTTGACGGTGAGCGTGTACGTCTTCGTCGCGGAGACACCATTGGCGTCAGTGATTTGAATGGTGAAGGTCTGGCTGGTGGCCGCGGGGTCGACGGTGCCGGTGATCGCGCCCGCTGAGGTGTTCAAGCTGAGTCCCGTGGGCAGAGTGCCCGCGGAGACCGACCACGAGCCAAAGGGAGGGGTGCCGCCCGAGACGGAGAGGGTCTGGCTGTACGTGCCGGTCCGGGTGGCCGAGGGCAACGAGTTTGGTGAGATGCTTGGCGAAACGTTGACGGTGATGGTGAGCGACTTCGCGGCGGTGACGCCGTTGATGTCGGTCAGGGTCACGGTGAAGGTCTGGCTCGTGGCCGCGACGCCGAGCGTGCCGGTGATCGCGCCAGACGCGGCGTTGAGGCCGAGTCCCGAGGGCAGCGAACCGGTAGTGACCGACCAGGTATAGGGAGCCGTGCCGTTCGTACCCGCGACGGTCTGGGAGTAGCCGATCTGGCCCTGGGTGGCGGTGGCGAGTGAGGCGGTCGTGACGCTCGGCGGGATGTTGACGACGATCGTGAGCGACTTCGTCGCGGTCATGCCGTCGGCGTCAGAGAGGGTCACGGTGAAGGTCTGGCTTGAGGCGGTGTTACCGACCGTGCCGGTGATCGCGCCGGTTGCGGGGTTCAAACTCAGTCCCGTCGGAAGCGCGCCGGCGGTGATCGACCACGTCAAGGGGGCGGTGCCACCGGTGCTGGCGAGGGTCTGGGAGTAGCCAATCTGGGTTTGGGTGGCGGTGGCGAGAGAGGAGGTCGAGATTGCCGGCACGGCGTTCACCGTGATGGCGTAGGTGCCAGACGTCACCGAGTCACTGGTGGCGTTGAACGTGACCGATCCCGCACTGGCGGCGGAGAGGACAATGCTCGCCTGACCGCCCGTGACCGTATTGCTCGTGAAACCCGTCATTGCAGCGAAGCCGGTCAACTCGTTGAAGGACACGGCACTCGAATTGTCTAACAGCTCAACGTTGGTGTACGCGTCCTCCAAGGTCGCCGTGACGGTGCAGGTCTTCGTGACCGTAATGGCCGCCGGGCATCCGCTCAGCCAGATCGTGGTGACGACGCCGGCCTGGGAGGGCGAGAGATTACCGCTGACCGCCGACGTCAGTACGCCCGACGCCGCCGTCAACGTGTACTGCGTTCCGACGAGACCGCCAAACGTGCAGTTCGACACGTTGACAACGCCCGCCGCCGCGGTGAGTCCCGTGCACAACGAGAGCGTGCCCCCCGACGCGGTCAAGTTGATCGAAGCCGTTGAGGACGTCACTACGTTGCCGGCCGAGTCCTCCACTTTCACGATGGGCTGTGTCGTGAGCGCGGTTCCGGCGGGGCCCGCGACGGGCTGAAGGGTGAAGGCCAACTGACTAGCAGCGCCGGGACCGGTCGGAGAGAACGAGGCGCTCGGTGCTGAGGTCAAGCCGCCCGCAGTAGCCGTCAACGTGTAGGCAGTACCCACGACACCCGTAAACGTGCAGTTCGCGACGTTCACGTAGCCCAAGTTCGGCGCTAATCCGGTACAGGTGTGCAACCCGACGCCAGTACCGGCGGGCGAAACCGTGAAGGTAACGGCCCCCGGCGCCGCCGTCACTACGCGGTTCGCCGCGTCTTCGAACACCAGCGCCGGCTGGACGGCCAAGGCCGATCCCGAGGCGCCGGCGACGGGGGACTTCGTGAACAACAGCTGAGTGGCGACGTTGGTGATGTTGAAGTTGGCACTGGTCGCGGACGTCAGGCCGGTGCTGGTCGCCACGAGGTGCAGACCGGTGTTGTACGCGGTCCCGTTACAGCCAGAGAACGTATCAGTGCCTTGGCTGTAGGAACCACTACAGTTCGAGAGCGTCTCACTGGCTCCGCCAAGGTACATCGACAGACCGACGGCGTTCGCCGCCGAGGTCACCACGTTGCCAAAGGCGTCTTCGACTACCACGGAAGGTTGGCCCGTGAACGCATCGGACGCCGAGGCACTGGCTACACCGGTCGGCTGAGTAGAGAAGGCGAGCTGCGAGGCGGTACCGAAACTCGATACTGAGAAACCCTGGCTCAACGCCGGGACCGCGGCGTCCGTTCCGGCGGTCGGGTTGGCGGTCGCCGTCATCGTGTAATTGGTTGCTGTGACCTGGGGTGAAGAGTTGGCGTTGTAGAAGTAGCCGCCTGAGAAGTCACACGTCGACGGCAACGTCGCGACGCCGTTGGTCACCGTCAATTTATCGGTCAAGTTCGTTGAACCGGGACAGTTCGTGAACTGGCCGCCCGAAGAGGCCAGGGTAATCGTTCCGTTCCACGCCGTGTCCTTAAGGTTGTTCGACGTGTTGTACACCGTCACCGCGGGCGGGTTCGTGAACGGCGACCCGGAGGGTCCGGCCTTAGGTTGGGTGCTGAAGCCCAAGTAGAAGTTGGAGTTGGTGACGTTGAAGGGGGCGCTGACGGCTGTAAGATTGCCGTCGGTCGCCGTGATCTGAAAACCGCTACCACCCGTGCCTACGGTGCAGCCTGAGAAGGTGACGACACCCAAGATCTCGTTACCGGTGCAGCCCGCGAGTGTCCCGGCGCCCGTCGTCAGGGTCAGGATGACCGGCGACAAGTCGGTGGGGACGGCACTGCTGCCGTTAGAGACCTCGACGACAGGTTGCTGGGTGAAGGGACTGCCGGCGTAACCCCCGACCGGCTGCACGAGAAAGATGAGCCCCGTGGCGGGGTCCGTCAAGTCTTGGCCCACACTGGCGATGGGGTATTGGACGACGAAGCTGTTGGTGTAGGAGGTACCCGAGATGCCGATAGTTATTAACTGAGGTTCGTTGTTCTCGCAGGTGGACTGAAAGACGCTGCCGTTCCAGTACTGGATCGCCGAAAGCGGCGTCGTGGTCGAGCTGTAGAGCGTATTGACGTATTGAACGTTGTAGTTAGCGGTGTAGGGAGCCGGAAGTGGAATGCCCGTAGCGGAGTAGTAGGGGTAGGTAGAGATGGGGTTGGAGCACGCTTGGGCAAATAGTTGTGGTTGATTGTCCAGTTCGGCGATGACCTCTTGGGAGGCTGTAGCGAGCACGGTGTCCTGGTTCGTCAAATTGCGGTGCTCGCCGGAAGCGGCGATTGACGTGGAAAATGCAATGAGGAGCGCGACCGAGGCCGTCCCCAGCACCACCAGTGAGAAAAGTACCTCGATGAGGGTGTCGCCTCTCTCAGATCGACGAGCGCGCTTTGAGATCGTCGTACGAGGCGTCGTACGTGCCGTCGCTTCGACTACGGGTCGAGAAGTGCGTCTCACGGCTGGTGCGTCCTTGACGTCGCCAACTTGAAGTTGGTAGTGGCGTCCAGCGCACGGAAGGAACCGGTCGAAGCGGAGTCGGTGACGACGAAGGGTGCAGTAACGAAACTCATGACAAAAGCAGTCCAAACGCCATGGCCTCAAGGCCACCGCCGACCAGTGTCGTAGTGAATGTCTGTGGCGTCGGTGCCCACACCATGGTGGTGCCGCTCTTCACGACGGCGGTGGTGAGTCCGACACAGGTCACCGTTAAGTGGTCCGGGGTCTCCGTCAGCGAGGCACCCGAGTTACAGGCGTTGCCCACGGGATCGCTCGTCGTGTCATACGCCTCACCGTTATTGATGATGGTGAGCGGCTTATTGGAGTGAAAAGAGATCGACTCATTGGTGTCCGTCGACTCCGCGTCCGCGCCCACGACCTCCCATCCGGTCGCCGGGACTCCCTGTGCGTTGACGACCGAGATCTGACTTATGGTGATGACGGTCGTACCAGCGGCGGTCTGGTAGAGCGCCGGTTCGCCCGCGATGCCCGTGTAGAAGGGCGTGCCACTCGTGCAGTTGTTGCCAGCACCGGTGCACGAATTACCTAAGAAGGCGTTTTGCCAGGTGGGCAGAGGCGCAGCCTTGACCACGGTGCCCGTGATGCCGATGCAGAAATACATGGTGGAGCCGGCGGGCAGGGCTACCGACATCTCTAAGCACCCCTGTTCGGCCGCGGTCAAGTTATTGCCGGTCAAGGTGGAAAAGTCCACCATGCACAGCGTTGACGCGTACGTTCCGGTGCCGGGACTCGCGAAGCTGCAACCGGCCGTGCCCGCGGGAGCAAATGGCCCGCCATTGTTAGCCGTCACGGCCGCACTGGCGGCTGGCACGGCCGCCAGCGTGTACAAGAAACTTCCGTTCAACTCGGTGCTGTTCGGCGCAGCCAACGCGAATTCAACCTTCGTGACGGGCTGCGTGAGCGTCCACGCACTCGACGCCGTCGTGGCAACGGTGCCGGGAAAGATCGTTGGCGGGATTTGACAGTTCGACGTCACCGTAGCGGTGCAGGGTTGCAAGACGTTGTACGAGATAGTCGTCGACGTGTAAACGCTCGAGTTATTCGAAAACCCGTTCGAGCAGTAGTAGCGCACCAGCGAGTACGTGGACCCGTTTTGAACGTCGGCGTACGAAACGACGGTCTGGTAGGCGCCGCCCGTGGCAAAGGGATTCCACTCCAGGCCGAGTAGTTGAACCTGATTGCTTGGTCCACACTCGGCCGAGCTGTTGCTGGCCGCGGTGGTGATTTCCGACGCGCTCTGGACGTCATTTTCAAAGTAAGACGAGACGACTTGGGAGCTGCCAGTGTCGCCGAGTCGGTTCGAGACGCTGGACTGAAGCGAGAAGACCGATAGCAACCCGACGGCCAGTCCCCCGACGATCAGAGGAAGAATGGTCACGACGATGAGAAGCTCCACCAGGGTAAAACCCTCGTCACCTCTGTGACTGCGTTTGCGCCAGCAGTTCGACATGAGGCCGGTTTTTGCCCGACCCGACGGCCTCTTCACACTGCGGCGGGGTTCCTCAGTGCTCATCCAACTTGAACCTGGTTGTAGATGCCGTACATCGCCGAGATAAGGGCCACCGCCACGAATCCGACGACGACACCCATCAAGATGATGATCGCGGGCTCAAAGAGAGCCGTGGCCCTCTCCAACTTCGTCTCCAGCTCGCGGTTGTAGTACGCGGCAGCAACTTCGAGTTGCTGATCGAGCGTTCCGGTCTCTTCGCCGACGCGAAACATCTGGCGAGCCGCCGCTGGGAAAAGTTCGGTCAGATTGATGGGCCCCGAGAGTCCCTGACCCTGCATCATCGCCTCGCGAACGCCTTCCAGGGCCTTTTTGTACACGGCGTTGTTCGCGGATTCGGCGGTCACCGCCATCGAACGAGGGAGGTCAACACCAGCTCGGAGCATGGACGCGAGAACTCGACAGACTCGTTCGATGATGGCCGTCTCGGTGAGGTCACCAACAACGGGAATCTTCAACATCCATGAATCAAGGATGCTGCGACCTTTATCACTGCGGCGCATTGTCATGAAGCCACCCACAAGGATGATCACGAGCGCGAGTTCGAAGTACCAATCTTTTGCGATTGCCGACGTGACGATCAGCAACAGGCGCGTCATTAAGGGAAGCTTGGCGTTGAGGCTCTTGAAAAAGACCTCGAAGCGCGGCATGACGAACACGGTGAGGACCAGTACCGTCACCACCGACATGCAAGCGACGACCGAGGGATAGATGAGGGCCGCCGTGACTTTGCCGCGAGCCTTGGAGTCACGATCGATGTAGTCGGCGAGTTGGTTGAGCACGGTGTCCAGGTTGCCGGTTAACTCCGCGGACTCGAGTATTCCCACGTAGAAGTTGGGAAAAGCCTCGGGATGGATGGCCGCGGCCGCGGCGAACGTGTCACCGGCACGAAGGCTCTCCACCATCTCCAGCAGTACGACCTTCAACATCTTGTTCTGGGTCTCTTCGGTGATGACCTCGAGAGCCTCCATGATCGGAATACCCGCGCGCATGAAGACCGCCAGCTGACGCGTGAAGTTTGTCAAGTCCTTTCGAGGCACCTTCTTCTGGGTGATTTCGAACTTCATTAATTGTTTCTTGGCGCCGACCTCGAGGGGCTGGAGGCCTCGAGCGAGCAGAGCCACGTGCGCGGCGCCGGTCGAGGCGGCCGATTCGGTGCCCGATACCTGCTTGCCGGACTCGTCCAGTGCCTTGTAGCGGTAATCGGTGAGAGTCTTGTCTTTGCTCATAGGGTGTACATGCTCCTGATGACCTCGGCGATTGAAGTGACGTCTTGCGTTACCAAGTTGATTGCCTCTTGGCGGAGGGTGCTCATTCCCTGCTTCACAGCCATGTTGCGTAGTTCTTCTTGGGTGGCCCAACCGACGATGAGGCGCCGCAGTTCCGGAGTCATGACGAGTAGCTCATACACACCAATGCGGTCCTTGTAGCCGGTGTTCGCGCAGAAGTTGCAACCGACACCTATATAGAAGGTCTCCTTCTCTGTCCCGCCGCCTTCTTGATAGAAGATCATCTCTTCGTCGGAAGGGGTGTAGGTCGTCTTGCACGACGGACAGATACGGCGAAGGAGCCGTTGGCCAACGACCGCGAGAACCGACGACGCGATGAGGAACGACTCGATGCCCATGTCGAGAAAACGGTGCAACGCCGACACGGAGTCGGTCGCGTGAAGCGACGATACGACGAAGTGCCCGGTCAACGCGGACTGTACCGCGACGCGGGTCGTCTCGACGTCTCGGATCTCGCCGACCAGGATCACGTCAGGGTCCTGGCGCAGAATTGATCGAAGACCGGTCGCGAACGTTAAGCCCGCTTGCTCATTGGTCTGGATCTGGTTGATCGAGGGAAAGATGTACTCGACGGGGTCCTCGATGGTCATGACGTTGATAGTGGGATTGCTCACCTCACTCAAGGTCGCGTAGAGCGTCGTGGTCTTACCACTGCCGGTTGGTCCGGCGCACAACACCATGCCGAAGGGTGAGCGCACGATCTTTGAGTACGCGGCGTGGGTTTTGACGGGCATGCCGAGGTCGTTGAGGCGAAGCACCGAGCGCGTCTTGTCAAGTAGTCGCATGACGCAGCTCTCGCCCATGATCGTCGCGGTCGTGGCGACGCGCACGTCGACCTCCTTGCCGTCGATCATGATCGTGAGTTGACCGTCCTGGGGGCGACGACGTTCGACGATGTTCATGTTCGCCATGACCTTGATTCGACTCACGAGGCCTGGCCCAATCGTGGCGGGCAGTTGGAGTACCTCTTTCAACGCGCCGTCGATACGAAAACGTATGCGCACGATGTCGTCAGCTGGTTCGATGTGCACGTCGGACGCGCGGTCGCGCATGGCCTGGGTAAGGATTCGGTCCACGACCTGAACGACCGGTGCGTCGTCGGCGACGATGAGAGGTTCGGAAGTTTCAACGTTGCGTTTGCGAGATCCCTCGACGGACTCGAAGGCTTGGACCAACTTATCGACACTGCCGAGCGCGTGGTAGTTGGTGTCGATGGCCCAGAGAATGTCAGCGCTGGGGGCGATGAGTAGTTGGACCGTCTTGCCACTCGCCTGAGCGAGTCGCGACTTCAGATCATCGCTCGGCTCGGCGACCGCGATATAGAGAACGTCATCTTCCAAGCGAACGGGAAAGGACATGGTCTCTCTCGCCACATTTTCTGGGACGAGGGTGAGGACGGTCGGATCGACGACGTCGCGGCGAAGGTTCGCCACTTCGAATCCAAAGAACCCTGCGAGAGCGTGCGCGAGGGACTGCTCGCTCAGCGCGCCGAGGCTTACCAGAACTTCGCCCAATCGACCTCCGGCGTCGCGCTGCATTTCGAGTGCCTGATCGAGTTGGGCTTCGGTGATGAGATTCGAGGCGATGAGTTTCTCGCCGAGGCGAACGGTGCGAACCTCGGATTCGCCAGCGGGGGTGATAGTTGTCGAGTACGACGACTCACTTGAGGGTTGAGAATTCCCGACGGAATTGTTGTCCTGTGGATTAACACCGTTCAGAAGCCCGACGGCCCCGCCCACGGGGCCCTTCACACTGACATCCTCATTGCGAATCTTTCTCTTAAAAGCCACAACCACCCCGCATTTGCTCTAGGAAATAACTTCTATTACGTAATCTATTTTTGATGTAGAGAAAATGGATTGCGAAAAAATTGAAGTACCGACGAAAGCCAAAGTACACCAATAACCCCATAAATTGGTGGAGTGTGATTGCGTTGCGACAATTTTGTCAATCACTTTGTCGAGGGTGTCGAGTCACTTCAATGCTAGGGAATACGAATTACTTATGACTTTGACGCGCGCACTTTGTCGCAACGTCGTCGGCGTCGCTGTCGTCGTGAAACGATCGCGCGAAAGTCGTCGCGACTGCATGTTGTGTCGGTCTCACGAGTCCAAGAGCTTGTCGATCTGTCAACTTCAACCCCCCACTCTTCTCAATCGAAATGAATGAAGGTTGCGACGTCCCTTAAATGACGGCGTGAACGACCGGTTGCAAAAAAATATCCACTTGTGGATTCAATTGGCGCACGTTTGCTTCAACTTCGCGTGCTCATTTAGGACGGCGTGTGAGGCCGCTGCCGATGACCATAAGTATCAGACCTCGTAGCACAGGTACGCAGAGTCGTCGAAATCGAATAGATTTCGACACAAAATGTCGTGTTGATTTCTGAAGGCGAACGCCGCCTGCTGGTGGAGTCACCTCGCCGCTAAGTGCGGTCGGTGTTCCCCGGCGTCGAGAAATGTCGGGTTAAACCAAGGTTTCTCTAGGATGTTGATTACAATCAAACATGAACGTTGATGCTTGCGAGGTCATTATTCATGCTATTTCAAGCACCACCACTCGATGACGATGAGATCTCGGTACTCGCGAGAATCGGAGAGTTGAAGGCGAGTCTTCGTCTGCGACTTCAGGAACCACGTCGGTGGTCAGATTCGCTGGAGAGATTCCAGTTCGCTCGAGCCATTCAAGGTTCTAACGGCATTGACGGCTTTCACGCTTTGCTCGATGACGCTACAGCGATCGACCTCGGCGAGCCTCCGATTGACACTGACGAGGTAGCGCGTCTCGTCCTTAAGGGATACCGGGACGCGATGACGTACGTGGCGCAGTTGTCCAGCGACGGCGATTTTGCCTATTCGAGTCAACTCGTAAAGGGCCTTCACTTCATCATGGGAAGTCACGACACGAAGGATCGCCCCGGTCGTTGGCGCGTAGGTCCCGCGTCGGTACTGGATCGTGCTACCGGCGAGACCATATACATGGGGCCCGACGCGGGTGACGTACCAACGTTGATGAACGAGCTCGCGGATTCACTTCAATCATCTGACGGCTCGCCCGCGCTGGTACGTGGCGCTCTGGCGCACCTGAACCTCGTCATGATTCGGCCGTTCCAAAATGGCAATGGAAGGATCGCGCGGTGTCTTCACGCCCTCGTTCTCGCGAAGCAAGGAGTTCTTACACCGACCTACGGCAGTGTTGATGAGTATCTCGGTCGAAACGCGCAGGACTATTTCGACGTGCTCGGTCAAGTGGGCGCGCGATCCTGGCAGCCCGATCGCGATGCTCGTCCGTGGGTGCGATTTATGCTGACGGCACATCTGCGACAGGCCCAGACTCTAAAGCGCCGAGTCGGTGAAAATGATCTCCTTTGGGGACAGCTTGAGAAGCTGGTCGCGTCAAAGGGACTGCCCGATCGAACCGTGGTAGCTCTCTACGACGCGTCAGTGGGTCTTCGCGTTCGTAGTGCCACCTATCGAGCGTCACTGAATGGCACGTCCACCGAGGAGATCACGGAAGTCACGGCGAGCCGAGACTTGCGCCAACTCTCGGAAAACGGACTTCTCGAGGCCGTGGGCGAGAAGCGCGGACGCCACTACCGAGCGACGACCGACCTTCGGGCACTCTGGCGTGCGATCACGGATGCTCGCAAGAAGAAGGACAGGGTGGATCCCTTTTTGAAACCGGAAAAGCGAAACTGAGACCTTGGGGAACTAGGACGTTCCGTCTGATTTCTCGCGGTGAGCAGCAATCGTCGAGCCAGCGGTTTTGGCGGGCAATCTCGCCCCTCTGGTGACGCGAACCGTGGGCACGTCAGTGGCGGCGGTGCCTCAGCTCTTCGCTGGAGCGAGTCCCCACGACTGGGCCACCAGCGTGAACGAACGCACTCGTGCTTCGTGCGAATGAGTGCGCGTTGAGAGCATAAGTTCGTCCGCTTCGGTTCTCCGCTGAAGGAGGTCGAGTCCTTCGTGAACCTTCGTTGGATCACCGATCACGTGGGTGGCCAGGGCCTCATCGATGATCGTTTTCTCCGCCAAGGTAAAGGGATACGCCTCGGCTTCTTCCGGGGACGGCAGCAGGCCAACCTGGCCCGAACGGCGCTGGAGGATGCTGAGTGCCGTCGAGCCCGCGAGCCACTGCGCTTCGTCGGTCGTGGAGGCGCAGAGCACTGAAACGGCGACCATAACCCGAGGCTTTTCGAGCCAGCGCGAGGGTTGAAACGTTGATCGATAGATGCTGAGCGCCGGGTCGAGGAGATTGGGGGCGAAGTGGTAGGCGAAGGAGAAGGGCAGTCCCAACATTCCCGCCAGTTGCGCACTGAAGGTGGACGAGCCGAGCAACCACACCTCGGGGAGGTAGCCGCTGCCCGGCGTGGCGAAAGGGTACGTCGGGCGACCTTCGCGAGGTAGAAGGTAGTTGATCAGTTCCACGACGTCATCAGGGAAAGTGTCGGCCCCAAGGTCGGCGGCGCGTCGAAGAGCCCGTGCGGTATGGGGATCGGTGCCGGGCGCCCGGCCCAGACCGAGATCGATCCTGCCGGGATGCAGTGCCTCGAGGGTCCCGAACTGCTCGGCCACGACGAGGGGGGAATGATTGGGCAACATCACGCCGCCCGAGCCAACTCTCAGGGTCGACGTGGCGTTCGCCAGGTGGGCGATGAGCACCGCGGGAGCCGAACTGGCTATCGCTGACATACCGTGATGCTCCGCGACCCAGAGCCGGTGGTAGCCGAGTCGCTCGACGATCCGCGCCATTTCAGTCGTCTCTCGTAGCGCCTGCGCCGGTGTTGAACCTGTCGCTACCGTGGCGAGCTCGAGTACTGAGAGGGGAATCATGCTTCGCTCACCCTAAGTCCTTCGCCCGGCTTTGGTGGCGTTCGTCCCCACGTTGATCGCATCACAGATCTTTCGCCCAACCCTCAAACGCTCGGTGGACGAAGAGGAGGCGCTCGGTGAGACGGCTCGCTCCGTCATCCGTCGTCGCCACGCACCCAACGAGGACTCCGGATTACGTTGGGCGCGTGGCGAAAGTGATGTTCGCCGTGCTGGCATTCATCGCGAACCGCGGGGCACCGGTCGGGTGGTAACGATCCATTGACGCGACGACGACCTACGCGATGACGCGTCTCGTTACTGTGGCGGCCCGGATCCGAGTCGCAGACTAAGGGTCGAATGAACGCCGTCCTGGTTGACAAAGCCAATCTTCACTGATTCGCCCGACTTGTAGATCGCCAAGATTTCATCGAGCGACGTCGTCGTCGTGACGGTTCGTCCGTTTACCGAGACGATGACGTCGCCCGGCGTGAGTGCGGACTTTGCCGCCGGAGAACCGGGAATGGTCTGCTCAACTACCACACCGCTCGCACCAGCTACTGACCCGAAGCCTGCGCCGCTCGAATAAGACGGTCCCACCTCAATCCCGAGGAACGCGGTGGCGCCGATGTGCACCGTCGACGACGAACTGCCGTTCTCAATGGACTTGACGATCGCCAGGGCGGTGTTGATCGGTATCGCGTAGGCCGTCCCTGACGACGAACTGCTTTGATCGAAGACTGGATCGCCACGGCTGGACGAGCCGGCCGTGTCCATCCCGATGATTTGACCCTGGCTGTTGACCAATGGCCCCCCGGAATCTCCCGGCTGGATGTCCGCGTTCACCTCGATCATCTTGGTCAAGCGCTCGGAGTTCGTGGAACTCGCCTGGTCCGTCACGGTGATCGATTGATTGAGCGCCACCACCGAACCCGAGGCGTAACTCGGCGTGCCGCCCACCCCGCCGGCGTTACCAATGCCGATAACCTTCTCGCCGGCCACGACCGCGCCCGAGTTACCGGTGGTGATGGTGGTGAGGCCCGAGGCATTTTGCAGTTGAAGGAGGGCGACGTCGCCGGTGGCGTCGTAGCCCACGACGGTTGCCTTATATACGGTGTTGTTGGCGACGTCACGAGCGGTGATGGACGTGGCCCCGTCGATCACGTGATTGTTCGTCAACACGAGCCCGCCGGATGACAAAACCATGCCCGTCCCCGCGGCCGTCGCACCTTGGTACGAAAGTTTGGTCGTGATGTCGACCAGGCCGGGATCCACTGAAGTGGCGATCTTGGTGTCAGCGGGAGTCTGCGTAGGTGCGCTGGACCCAAACGCGGGCGTCGGCAGAGTCGGCGAAAAGTTGCCGCGACCGCCGGAGGGGAAGTAGGGACTGACGAAGCTCGAGCGCGCGGGCGTCGCCACGTGCGCCCTCATGATGTCGTGGCCGAGAAAGAATCCAAAGCCACCGATCGCCACCACCAATACCAGCGCGGCGGTCGCTCGTATAACTCTCGAACCCGACGTACGACGCGCGGGGTCCTTTGGAGAAGGGTCGGTCCGACTGCCTCCTTCGCTTTCGACGTTCCAATCCACGGAAAGCTCCTTCTACGAACTACTGACTCTGTTCAGTATGAAGGCCGTTCATGAGTCGGCTCTACCGAGGGCGTAAGAACCCACTAAAACGTCTTCACCTTCTTATCGGGGAGTTCGCGCTCATCGAAGGGGATAAGAAATCCATGCATTCGTTCGAGTTCACGGGCGCCTCTCGACCCCGGCAACAAGATGAGCCCTGGTCGAGACCACGTCAGCGGCTCGCTCGGCGGATCGAAACGAGGTGACGCAGTGACTTTAGATATTGGTACCATCAGAGTTGAGCGATGAGGCCCGCTCTTTAAATCGCTGGCTAACCCCCAGCTAATGGCATCTACCAGCAATAACAGTCAGCTGGTAGGGCCGTGTCTCGGTACCCCTGCCACGTCAGGAGGTAGCGATGAATGTCTATTACGTACTAGCAATCTGGATCGCCATGGCGCTACTGGCGTCGTTCATCAGTATTCGAATCGGCGTCTCGGTCGCCCTTATCGAGATTCTCGTGGGCGCGATCTTTGGCAATATTCCCGGGATTCAAGAGCACGTCCAACAGACCGACTACACGACGTTGCTCGCGGGCGTGGGCTCGATACTGTTGACGTTTCTCGCCGGCGCCGAGATAGATCCGATCTCACTAAAGAGACATTGGAAAGCGAGCCTGTCGCTCGGGGCGGTGTCGTTCGTGCTGCCCCTGATAGGCGCGTACTGTTACGCCCGATTCGTCCTCGATTGGAACTTCCACGCGTCCGAGATTGCGGGCATTGCGCTCTCAACGACGTCGGTGGCCGTGGTGTACGCCGTCATGGTCGAGACCGGACTCAATCGCCACGACATCGGAAAGTTAATTCTCGCGGCGTGTTTTGTGACCGACCTCGGTACGGTGTTGGCACTGGGCGGCCTCTTCGCGACGTACGGCTGGCTGCTCTTAGTCTTTGTCGTCGTCACCGCGTTCGCCATGTACGTCTTCCCGCGTGCGCTGCGCTGGACCGTGGCGAACCTGGGCCATCGAGTGAGTGAACCTGAGATCAAGTTGATCTTCGTGGTCCTTCTCGCCCTCGGTGGCCTCGCGACGGCCGCTGGCAGCGAGGCGGTTCTGCCGGCCTACATCGCTGGACTCGTCGTGGCGGGCGTCTTTATGAACGACCGCGTCATATTGGACCGAATTCGAGCCATTGCGTTCGCGTTTCTTACACCGTTCTTCTTCTTGCGCGCGGGTACGCTCATTTCCGCGTCCGCGCTCGTGACTGGAGCGGGCGTCATTGGGGCGTTGTTCGTCGTGAAGATGATGACGAAATTTCTTGGCGTCTGGCCCACGGCCACGCACTTTCGTCTCCCCCAGCGAGAACGTGCGTACACCACGCTACTCATGGCCACGGGTCTCACGTTCGGCTCGATCGCCGCGCTGTACGGCCTGACGAACAATTTGATCAACGGGACGCAGTACACCGAGCTGGTGACGGTGATCATCCTTTCAGCGTTCGTTCCGACGTTGATCGCTCAGCAGTTCTTTCGCCCCACGGTCGACGTTGACGTCGACGAACAGGAGGCTCTCGGTGAAGAAGACGTGTCCGTAGTGCGCCGACGCCGCACCCGTCGCGAGGACTCTTGACGCCAAACGGCGACGGCCCGGACATTAGATAGTGGCCTAAACGTCGACATCGAGCCATTCAGGGTGAAAGCAGTTCGAACGTTCTAATCTTTAGTTTCGATGACCGCGAGGCGACACTGTGACTGATAGGACTGGAGGGCCCCGGATAACGGTGTTCTCCCTCGGCGGCACCATCGCGTCAACGAAAAGTAGCGATTCGTCCAGCGGCGTGACCCCTCAACTCAAGGCCCTCGACCTCGTCGCGGCCGTACCGCAGTTGCGCGACGTCGCCGAGGTCACGGCGGTGAACTTTCGACAGATTCCCTCGTGCGACCTCACCTTCACCGACATCGTGGCGTTGGCGCGCGCGATTGAGCAGTCGTTCGAAACCGGTGCGGATGGCGCCGTCGTCACCCAGGGCACCGACACGTTAGAAGAGACGTCGTTCGCCCTTGATCTATTGGTGCGCGACTCTCGGCCCGTGGTGGTGACCGGTGCGATGCGCAACCCGACGGTCGCGGGTCCCGACGGGCCAGCCAACCTTCTCGGATCGGTGCGAGTCGCGGCGTCGCGTGACGCCAGGGGACTCGGCACGCTCGTCGTCTTTAGTGACGAGATCCACGCGGCGCGCTTTGTTCGAAAGACGCACACGACGAATCTCGCGACGTTTCGATCACCAAGCAGCGGTCGGCTCGGCTGGCTCATCGAGGATCGAGTTCGCGTCGTTTTTCGCGTCCCCCCGCTCGCGGCCATCGGGCGAGTCCCCGAGGGAGAAGTACCCGCGGTCGCGTTGATCAAGTGTTCGCTCGGCGATGACGCCAGAGCCCTCGATCACATCGCGTCACTGGGGTACGCGGGCGTCGTGGTGGAAGGCTTCGGCGGTGGTCACGTGCCCAGCCGCCTCGTGCCCGCGCTCGAGATCTTGGCGGCGCGAATGCCGGTGGTCCTCGCCTCACGCACGGGGAGTGGTGAACTGCTCCAAGGGACGTACGGCTACCCGGGCTCGGAGCTGGACGCACTGTCGAGGGGGGTGATCTCCGCCGGCGTGCTCGACGGGCTGAAAGCTCGCGTCCTCTTGAGCTTGGTACTTTCGATTAACGATGAACTGACGCGCGCTCGAGCGCTCTTCGAAGAAGTTGCCGCGTCGATGAGTTTTCATGACGGCCCGTCACTCGTTTGACGCGACGTTTTTCATTCGTGCTGGCACGTTCGCTTCTTTAACCTCTCGCCGTGACGCACCGCGGGGGAGAAGTACCTAACTCTGAGCGCTATTCTGGAGGTTCGCTTCGACGGTGTCGAGATGTAGTTGCATCGCCTCTCGCGCTCCGCGTCCATCTCGATTGCGCAGGGCTTCAGCTATCGCTCGATGTTGGTTCCGATAGCACTCGCGCCGCTCCGTCGAGTCGCTGCGGCGCTTCAGGTTTCCCCACGTCTCGCCCTGGCGAGCCGCTTCGACGAGTTGGTACATGCTCTCCATGAGGGGGTTGTGAGCGGCACGGATCAGTGCGCGATGAAGCGCGAAGTCCCACTTCTCGAACTCGTCGTAGTCAGCGGCACCCTCGTTGCTGCGCAGACACCGCTCGATCTCGTCGAAGTCGTTTATCGTTGCGTTCTCCACGATTGACGCAATCGCCGCCGGTTCGATGAGTTGGCGGGCGGTCATGACGTCGGCGGGACTCACGGCGATGGCTATTGATGGATGAGGAGTGGATCCGTTGTCGGGACTCAATCCGTGGCGCGGATCACTGCGCAGGTACGTGCCTCTTCCAACTTCTCGCGAGACCACGCCCTCGTCTTCGAGCAGCGCCATCGCGTTTCGGATGGTTGTGCGAGTAAGTTGAAGATCGGTCGCGAGCGCTCGTTCCGTGGGCAGACGGTTTCCAGTTCGTAGTCCGCTGCGCGCCGCCGAACTGAGAATGTCGTCCGCGACATGGAGTAACTGGTCATTCGACACTGTTTGCACGTCGGGCCTCCTCGTTCATTCGCCGCTAATGGAACAACCAATGCTACCAATCATTCGCAATGTCGGTACTTTTCTGAGAGTATTCTCGCACCTGCGATTGACATCATCAGCGTCGTAACCTACACTCACTTTGTTCAATTATTTCGACCAATTGAACCAAATTGGTTGATTCTCTGGGGGGAAACACTATGAGGTTGGCGACGATCCGAACTTCGCGGGGACTGCGGCTCCACGTTCGTGGTCGCGAGGGGTACGTGGACCTCGCCGACGTTTCCGGTGACGACACCCTCGTCAGCATCGACGGTCTGGCCGCCGGTGGCGACGCCGCGCTCGACGCGGCTCGAAAGGCGTCTAGCGGCGTTGGCAAAGAGTACGACCACACCGACTTCGCTCCCTCGACGCCGAACCCTCCGAGGATTCTCTGTCTGGGTGTCAACTACGCCGATCACGCCATCGAGGGCGGACGCGAAGTACCGAAGTGGCCGGAGTCGTTCGTGCGCGGTATGGGCAGTGTCATCGGCCCCTACGACGATCTCGTCGCCCCGGCTCTCACGGAGTGCTTTGACTTCGAGGCCGAACTCGCCGTCGTGATCGGCAAGGGTGGCCGTTACATCCGTGCGAAGGACGCCTTCGAATCAATCCTCGGGTACTCCGCCATGAACGATGGTTCGGCGCGCGAATGGCAACGCAAGGCGACACAGTGGACGCCGGGCAAGAACTTTGAGGGTACGATGCCGATCGGTCCCGAAGTCGTGACCGTCGACGAGGTCGACATTTCCGACGTGGCCATCCGCTCCACGTTGAACGGTGAGGTGATGCAAGAGGCGCGCACGTCGATGATGATCGTGAGCGTCGCGCGCGCCGTGGAGTACTTCTCGGGCTTCACGTGCTTGCGTCCGGGCGACGTCATTGCGACCGGCACTCCAGGCGGCGTGGGTTTCGCGCGGACGCCGCCGGTCTGGTTGACACCGGGCGACGTGATCGAAGTCTTCGTCGAAGGCGTTGGGACTATTTCCAACACCGTGATCGCCGAGAAGGACGCGCCGGCCGACTGGCCTTGGCGCCCGTTGGAAGTGGACACCACGAACTTCTAACGGCGAAGAACTGCGTCAAGCAGGGATAAACCAAATTATTTAAGGGGGCAGGATGCGGTTTTCAAAGATGGCACGACGGGGACGACTCGTCGATCACAGCAAAAAGCGGCTCGTTCTCGTCGCCTCCGCGCTGGCACTCGTCGCTTCCATGGTGACGTTACCGGTCGCGGAGGGCATTTCGGGTGCGACGTCGTTCAAAGGGTCGATCACAATTGCCTCGGTCGCGCCCTTCACCGGCGCGGATGCGGCACTCGGTCCGAAGTACGAGACCGCGTGTTACGCCGCGGCCCAGGCGATTAACGCGGCGGGCGGCGTGCTCCGCAAGCAGGTCAAGTGCAAGACGGTCGACACACGAGGCGACCCCGCGGACGCGGTGCCCGCGGTTCGTCAGATGTACGCCACGACGTCGAACCTGGTGCTCGTGATCGGGTGCACCTCGGACGAGGCGGCGACGGTCGTGCCGATCTTCGGTGCTCACAAGACGGTGTCGTTTTGCATGACGGGACAGTCCGAGTTCGACGCGGTTCACTACCCGTACTTCTTCCGACTCGTTCCGCCCGACGCGGCGGACTCGGTGGCGATGGTGCAGATTGCCAAGCGCCACAACTACAAGAACATCGCCCTGGCCTTCGGCAACGACGCGGGTAGCCAGACCTTCGTGACTCCGGCGCTCGCGGCCATCAAGCGCGCGAAAATGACGGTGGTCTCAAACGAGACGCTCGACATGTCGGCGTCGACGTTCCAGACCGAGGCGCAGGCGATCGTCCAGGCGCACCCCGACGCCATCCTTATGGAGGCGCTCGGAGCGGCGGGCGTGGCCCTTTTGTCGGAGATCTACCAACTCAACGGGAACAAGATGATCCCGACGATTGGCACGTCAGCCATGATTGACCCGGTCTTCTTCTCCGGCGTCACGTCGGGTCCGATTGGTGTTCAGAACTTCATTTCCGCCTTCGACGCGGACAACCAAACGGTCAACGCGTCCGGTCCGGCGTACCCGCTGTACCGCAAGTTGGTTCTGGCGCAGGCCGGCAAGGTCTCGGGCGTCCCGAGCTTCCCGGGGCTTCTCTCGGCGAACGGCACGGTCCACCTGTATGACGGCATCAACATGGCGGCGCTCGCCATGGTCATGTCCCATTCAACCCAGGGTGCCAAGTACAAGCCCGACATCTTGAAGATCGCCGAGGGCGTA